>NZ_BCTM01000008.1 GCF_001571285.1 Kluyvera cryocrescens NBRC 102467
GTTCTGTTTATGTATGGCATTATCAGTAAAGAAGTTCTGAGTAAACACGTTGACGTTGAATACCGCTTCTCTGCCGAACCTTATATTAGTGCCGCATGCAGTCATGTCTCAGTTTTATCTATATGAAAACGCCTGCGGGCGCAGAAAACACTCTAAGGAATTTTGCAAATGGCAAAGATTAAAGGTCAAGTTAAGTGGTTCAACGAGTCTAAAGGTTTTGGCTTCATTACTCCTGCTGACGGCAGCAAAGATGTATTCGTACACTTCTCTGCAATCCAGGGTAATGGCTTCAAAACTCTGGCTGAAGGCCAGAACGTTGAGTTCGAAATTCAGGACGGCCAGAAAGGCCCAGCGGCTGTTAACGTAACCGCTATCTGATTCGACAATCACTGATCTTGCGGCGCTGCTGCGCATCATTATCAGACATAAAGCCTCGCAAATGCGGGGCTTTATCATTTCCAGCCCTCTCATACCTGCCGCTTCACCTTTCTCCCTCGCCTGAATAGCGGTACACTTTCGCCCTTTACGATTATGCCGGAGTTGTTATGTCCTACAGTTGTCCGCTCTGCCACGCGCCGCTAACGCGCAGCGGCAATAGTTACCTTTGCCCACAGCGTCATCAGTTTGACCAGGCGAAAGAGGGCTACGTGAATCTCCTGCCGGTACAGCATAAACGTTCTCGCGATCCGGGTGATAGCGCGGAAATGATGCAGGCTCGTCGCGCATTTCTGGATGCCGGGCACTACCTGGCATTGCGTGACGCCGTCAGCACAAAGTTAATCGCCATTAAACCCAACGCTTTACTGGACATTGGCTGCGGGGAAGGGTACTACACGCACGCCTTTGCGGCTGTCGCGAAAGAAACCTGGGGGCTGGACGTCTCGAAAACGGCCGTGCGCTACGGCGCAAAGCGCTATCCGCAGGTAAACTTTTGCGTGGCGTCCAGCCAGCGTTTGCCTTTCGACGATGCCAGTATGGACGCTGTGGTGCGTATTTATGCCCCCTGTAATCCAGCGGAACTCAAGCGCGTGGTCAAACCGGGCGGCTGGGTGATTACCGTGACGCCAGGGCCTCGCCATCTGCTCGAAATGAAGGGACTCATCTACCACGAAGTGCAGCTGCATGCGCCGCATTCCGAAGTGATTGACGGCTTTACGCTACAAAGCCACGACGAGCTAGCCTATCCGATGCAGTTAAGTGGTGAAGAAGCGGTGACGCTTTTGCAGATGACGCCATTTGCGTGGCGAGCGAAGCCAGAGGTGTGGGAGACATTGAAGCAGAGTGAACGGTTTGATTGCCAGACGGATTTCGCGATTCACGCCTGGCAAAGAGAGAGCGATTAACCCATATAGTGCGCGTAGAGGATCTGCGCGCCAATGGCAATCAACACGATCCCACCGAGAATTTCAGCCCGTTTCCCGAGCAGCGGGCCAATAAAGCGGCCAACCATCATTCCCAGCGTCGACATAATGAAGGTTGCACAGCCAATCGCGAAAGCGGTAGCCAGAATATTGACCTGCAGGAACGCCAGGCCTACACCAACCGCCATCGCATCCAGGCTGGTGGCAATGGCTGTCGTCACCAGTAGCCAGAAGCCGTGGCGACGCGGAGCCTCTTTATCTTCTTCCGCGTCATCACCGCGAAAACCTTCAATAACCATTCGTCCACCCAGGAATACCAGCAGGGCGAAGGCAACCCAGTGGCTCCATGCCATCACAAACTGGCTGGCGAGCATGCCCAAACCCCAACCGATCAACGGTGTGAGCATTTCGATGACACCAAAAATCAGGCCGGTGCGCAGGGCTTCAGAGAATTTAGGTTTGTGTAGCGTCGCGCCTTTACCGATTGATGCAGCGAAAGCATCCATCGACATACCAAAGGCAAGGAGGATCGTAGCGGTTAAATTCATGAAGATGTCCAGACCGGGAAGTTTCCATATGACACATTACTGCCCCCAGTAATCAGCAGTGAATGCGTCTATGGTCTCGCTTGACTACAGTGTGTAATCCGTACGCACCACGTTTTTCAACGAGTATGTTGACACGTACATTTCCAAGGGATGGAAATCAGCTACTCCCCAACGACGGGCGCAACCTTAACATATTTTTAGAATATAAAACAACAATTGCTATTGCTTATTTAATTTTTTGATGATAACGATTTTCATTTAGATTTGTTGCGTAATCAAGACGTTAATAAATATCGATGGATTTGGCAGGGTAAACATAGCCAACGCTATATTCGATCTGCTGTTAAATAACGCAGATATAGCGATGGCTATATTTTAACTCATTGAGAATTAACGAGAAGTTTATAGATCTTCTCCAGGTCGTCAATATTTTTGACGCGGACAAGAAGGCGGCGCTTTTCTAATTGCATGACCAGTACACCATCTTCCGATAAATTCATTTTCTGAATGCGGATATATTTTATCCATGCATTTGCAAAGAAGAAGCCTTCGGTTTTAAAGATAATTTTCGGGCTGCGGATCCAGAACAGATAAAAGCCCATTAATGCCAGTGCACATAATAACCATGTGGTAATGAGCGCGCCGTGGCTGGTCACATTGTTGTACACCAGGATGACAATCAGCACGACGAAGATAACGCTGTCTACGCGGCCGGGGCGTAAGAGAGGAACGGCGAGCAGGGTGGCGCCATGACGGCGGGGCATGATGAACTGATCGTAAATGGCAAAAGCCAGCAGCGCGATGATGAAAAGGACCAGTACCAGATCCGTGATGGACATTAAGCCTCCAAATAAAAAAACCGGGGGCAGGGCCCCCGGCGTACAGCAGATATTACAGACCCAGCAGGCCGATTGCGTAACCCACGATACCGATGACGAAGAAGCCAACGATGATCCACAGGGCGTTCACTTTCTTACGCAGAAGCCACATGCAGGCGAAGGTCAGCAGCAGAGGCACCAGACCCGGCATCAGCTGGTCAAGGATAGTCTGCACGGTGGTCACACGCGTTTGGCCATCCTGGCCGGTGATGGTCGAAACCACCAGTGGGATGTTCACGTGCGTCCATTTGTTTACCAGGGCCCCCATGACAAACAGGCCGAGGATAGACGCCCCCTCAGTCAGTTTCTGCAGGAAGCCGCCGCCCATATCGGAAACGATATCGATCCCTTTACGGTAGCCGTAAGCAACGCCGTAGTAACGGGTCGCCAGACGAACCAGGTTAAACAGGATGAAGAACAGCAGTGGCCCAAGCAGGCTGCCGCTCATCGCGATACCGGCCCCCAGCGCCGCGAAGACCGGACGTACGGTACCCCAGAAGATTGGGTCACCCACGCCTGCCAGCGGGCCCATCAGACCAACTTTGATACCGTTGATAGCACCATCGTCAATCTCTGCGCCGTTTGCACGCTGTTCTTCCATCGCCAGCGTAACGCCCAGAACTGGAGCCGCTACGTAAGGATGGGTGTTAAAGAATTCCAGGTGACGCTTGATAGCCTGTTTACGCGCATCGTTGTTCTCAGGATACAGACGACGAATCGCCGGAACCATAGAGAAGCAGAAGCCCAGCGCCTGCATACGTTCGAAGTTCCATGAACCCTGGAACAGGTTTGAACGAAGGAACACGCCACGGATATCGCCCGGAGTGAGTTTTTTCTCGGTGGTAGTTTTAGTCACATCAACCATTTCGCTCACCTGTTAGTCCAATTCGTTATCAAGATCGTTAGAACCAGCCGCTTGAGCAGGTGCACCTGCAGCACGGTTGTATTTCGGGCTCAGCTGGATGTAAAGGATGGCCATTACGGCACCAATCACGCCCAGAGCAACCAGGTTGAAGTTAGTGAATGCCGCAGTGACGAAGCCGAGGTAGAAGAACGGCATCAGGTAGCCTGCGCGCATCATGTTGATGACCATCGCGTAACCTACGACTACGATCATGCCACCGGCGATGTTCAGACCGCTGGTTACCACTTCCGGAATGGCGTTCAGCATGCTTTGAACTTCGCTGGTACCCACGGAAACCGCAACGATAACGGCTGGGATTGCAATACGCATCGCCTGCAGGAACAGAGAGGACACGTGAATCCAGGACAGCGCCGTCAGGTTTCCGCTTTCCGCTGCTTTATCCGCTGCGTGCTGGAATGCCACGGTGATGGTACGAACGATGATGGTCAGAACCTGACCTGCTGCTGCCAGAGGGATAGCCAGGGCGATACCTGCACCGATACCCTGATGGCCGGCAATGACCAGAATGGTAGAAATAATGGACGCGAGTGCGGCATCAGGCGCAACCGCTGCACCGATGTTCATCCAACCCAGAGCGATCATTTCCAGGGTACCACCGATGATAATACCGGTTTTCATATCCCCGAGAACGATACCGATCAGCGTACAGGCGACCAGCGGACGGTGGAACTGAAATTCATCGAGTATTGATTCCATACCTGCAATACATGCGACGATGAACACCAGCACAATCTGAAGAGTGGTAATCTCCATTGTACTTCTCCTATTGCTTATTCAGACTTAAGTGTGAAGGCTAAAACGTTGCCAAAGCGTTTATTTCGGCACTTTGGCAATCAGATCCATCATTTTCAGTTTCTGGTCGGTGGAAACCTTACGGACTTCCAGCTCGATGCCACGTGCGTTCAGTTTGTTAAAGGCCTCAATATCTTTCTCGTCAACGGATACCGCGTTGTTTACCTGGGTTTTACCCTGGCGGAACGCCATACCGCCCACGTTGACTGAGGTCACTTTCACGCCGCCTTCCACGATACGTTCAACGTCGGTTGGGTTAGTGAAGAGAAGCATCACACGTTCACCCGCATATTTCGGGTTGTTGTAGACGCGGATCATTTTAGCGACATCGACAACGTGTGCCGTGACGCCAGGAGGTGCAACCTGAGTCAGCAACGTTTTACGCACGTTATCAGCGGCGACTTCATCGCTAACAACAATAATGCGCGACACGTTGGTCTCTTTGGTCCAGCGGGTAGCAACCTGGCCGTGGATTAAACGGTCATCAATACGCGCCAGACCGATTTGCATATAATCGTTCGGGCCCATTGGTTTCGCAGGTGCTGCAGCTTTCGGCTTAACCGGTGCGGGAGCCGCTTTTTCAACCGGTTTGGCTTTCAGCGCTTTCACGCCTTCGCTACCGGTTTCAACAGCTAACGCCACCAGCTCATCAAAGCTTGGGTTATCATCACGAGCCATAAAGGTCTCAACCAGCATCGGTACGTTGACGCCAGCGATCACTTCGTAGTTTTCTTTATCAACCACAATGCGGCTTGCCGCGTTGAATGGGCTACCGCCCCAGGTGTCTACAAGGAACAACACGCCTTTGCTGGTATCAAGCTTAGCCAGCTCAGCGGTGTATTTTTCGATTAACGTTTCTGCATTCTCGCCAGGCACGAAATCGATCCAGCCAACATTTTCCTGCTCGCCTAACAGCATCTCTGCCGTCTTCAGCAGTTGCTCTGCTGCCCAACCATGTGTGCCTATTACAATAGCAATCGTCACTTGCTACCTCCTTTTATTATCGTGAGTACCAGTAGGGCTGATACTATTTGAGCCGATGCCGTTACCGAATCGATTCAGACAAGGGTTAGAGAGATAAACCAATAGTTACCGAGAATTATTTTAGACAGTGAAAGAATAATTAATGTGATGAAGATCCGTAATTTAGTTAATGGGTCGCAATTATTTTGCGGCGTAAAAAATAGACTCACATTTTGCAAAGACTGGTAAATCTTTGCCAAATTCTCTTTTAATTTTGCTATGTTAATGTTTCGTTTAATTACACAGGAGTATAGGGCATCAGCCCGTAGTATGGATCGTCACCGACGCCTTTTCGCAACCGCTCGCTTATGCGGCACTTTCTCCGGCCATACGCGCCAACTTTTTGTATCCTCAGGTATCGTCTCGCTTAAACATGACATAGCGATGACCCGTCTTGTCTCTCGTTGGAGTGGTTTATGGAACTGTTAATGGATCCGTCAATCTGGGCGGGATTATTGACGCTTGTGGTGCTGGAAATTGTTCTGGGTATTGATAACCTGGTGTTTATCGCCATCCTTGCCGATAAGTTGCCGCCAAAACAACGTGATAAAGCCCGTCTCATCGGTCTCTCGCTGGCGCTGATCATGCGACTGGGTTTGCTCTCCGTGATTTCGTGGATGGTTACGCTTACCGCGCCGCTGTTCACCGTGTGGGGGCAGACGTTCTCCGGGCGTGACATGATCATGCTGGTTGGTGGTCTGTTCCTGCTGTTTAAAGCGACGACCGAGCTCCATGAGCGATTAGAAAACCGTCAGCACGACTCCGGTCACGGCAAAGGCTATTCCAGCTTCTGGGTTGTCGTTGCGCAAATCGTGGTGCTGGATGCGGTCTTCTCGCTCGATGCGGTGATTACCGCTGTCGGCATGGTGGAGCATCTGTGGGTAATGATGGCGGCGGTGGTTATCGCCATGGGCGTGATGCTGTTGGCTTCTAAGCCGTTGACCAACTTCGTCAACCAGCACCCAACCGTGGTGGTGCTGTGTCTGAGCTTCCTGCTGATGATTGGTCTGAGCCTGGTGGCCGAAGGCTTTGGTTTCCATATTCCAAAAGGTTACCTGTACGCTGCGATTGGCTTCTCGGTTCTGATTGAACTGTTTAACCAGATTGCGCGCCGAAACTTTATTCGCCACCAGTCAACGCAACCGCTGCGTGCCCGCACCGCTGATGCCATTCTGCGTCTGATGGGCAATCGCAAACCGGCGACCGTGGTGAGCGAAGAGGGCAATAAACCGACGGTACCGGTGCCAGAAGGCGCGTTCGTTGAAGAAGAACGCTACATGATTAATGGCGTACTGACGCTGGCCTCTCGTTCGTTGCGCAGCATTATGACGCCGCGTAATGAAATTAGCTGGGTTGATGCCTGTCTGAGCACAGAAGAAATTCGTGAACAGCTGTTGTCTTCTCCGCACAGCCTGTTCCCGGTGTGTCGGGGCGAGCTGGATGAGATTGTCGGGATTGTACGGGCCAAAGAGCTGCTGGTGGCGCTTGAAGCGGGTGAAGATGTACTGGCAATCGCCTCGGCTTCGCCGGCGATCATCGTGCCGGATACGTTGGATCCTATCAATTTGCTGGGCGTACTTCGCCGGGCGCGCGGTAGCTTCGTGATGGTCACCAACGAATTCGGGATGGTGCAGGGGCTGGTGACGCCGCTGGACGTACTGGAAGCGATTGCCGGTGAATTCCCGGATGCTGACGAAACGCCAGAAATTGTAGCCGACGGCGACGGCTGGCTGGTGAAAGGTTCCACCGACCTGCACGCGCTGCAGCAGACGCTGGGGCTGGAAAACCTGGTCGATGAAGACAATGACTATGCGACGGTTGCCGGCCTGGTGATTGCGGTTAACGGCCAAATCCCGCATGCGGGTGAAATGGTTGAACTGCCATCGATACAAATTACCGTTACCGAAGCCAATAACTATCGTGTGGATCAGGTGCGGGTGGTGAAGTTAACCTCCCCGCACGATGAAGAAGAGTAACGCCAGTGAGCGACCCGGAGGAGGCATGCATAGCTGACTCCGGGTTGTTAAGGGAAGCACGGACTCTACTGTGCCTGTGCTTCCTGCTCTGCCATCCAGCGCGGAAAATCCTCAAGCAGTATCGGTTCTGCAAACAAATACCCCTGCAGTAAATAGACGCCTTGACGCTGGAGATAGCTGGCCTGTTCGTCCGTCTCAACCCCTTCCGCAATGAGTTCAATGTTCAGACGCTGACCCAGCGCGATGATCATATCGGTGACAGTTGAGTTCACGGCATCCGTACCTATTGCTTCCGTGAATGATTTGTCGATTTTGAGGACATCCGGGTGCAGCATCTCCAGCCATGAAAGCGAACTGTTGCCGGTGCCAAAATCGTCTATCGCCAGCTTAATTTGGCGATTGCCCAGTTCGCTACGCACCTCATAGTTGACGTCGTGCAGCGCTTCACGTTCGGTGAGCTCAACCGTCAATTGCTGGATCGGCTTTACGCTAAACCAGTTTTGTTCTAAATCCTTCAGCAGCAGCCCATCCTTAAAGTGCGGCGCGGCAATGTTAATACCTATCTGAAATTCAGGATCTTGCGGGAAGAGATGGAGTTTTTTCGCCGTTTCGCTAATGACATAGCGGGTGAGGGGGATAATCAGGTTTTGCATTTCGGCAATGGGAATAAACACATCCGGATCTACCCAGCCCACGCGCGGATTGTTCCATCTCAGCAGAATTTCAACCCCGGTGCAGCGCTGCACGCGGGCATCCATTTGCGGTTGGCAGTACAGGCTGAACTCTTTCCCGGCAATACCCATATTGATTTCACGCGAGAAACTCAGCCGTCCCGCGGTGGCCAGCCAGGCAATCCAGGTAAACAGGACGCTCATGATGATCGCCAGCGGCAGCTCAGAATAGAGATTATTGAAGGTCAGCCGTTCGGAGCCCGGGCCTAACGCGCTAATACTGAAAGGGAATTGAGAAGATTTAAGGGTATATGAACTGCTGTCGGAATTGACCAAATGCGGGGTAATGCCCGTCTCATGCTGAAAATAATGGTTGCCCACGTTCAGGCTCATGTGGCTAATCAGCGGCGGAGAGGACTCAAGAATAATATTGCTGACTAAATCAATGTTGATAGAGGCCAAAACGCCGTCCTGACCGTCCGCCGAGGCGGGAAACCATTGGATAAGGATTGGTGTGCCTTTAATCAACGAGTGGTCGATGGTTAATTCCAGCACCGCCTGGGGGTTAGGCAATCGCGCCTGAAGCGAATGGATGGGCACATTGCGGGCACCCAGCGCACTGGAGCAGTAAAGCTGGCCTGATTTAATCAACGCGATGGAGCGGACGGTTTGCAGCTCAACGGCCACCTTACGCAACTGCAGATGAATGGCCTCGCAGGGCTGACCTACCAGTGCCAGCATCGCATGGCGTTGGGTTTGCAGCGGCTGCAGAATCTTATTTAACCGCTCGACCGAATGGCGGGTGAGCGTATCTATCTGTTTGTGATTTACGCTACGCTGTGAAATAAATCGCGTCCCGAGGGTGAGCACAAAAGCACATACCGCGACGGTCACACATACGGCGATTCGCTTACGTAGATACTTCCTGATAATCCATTGTGCGGTTTGCATGTCCGATGCCCGGTGCGGATATATTGATAAAGAAAATACCAGTGACGTCAGAGCAAGTGTAGTGGGAAGCGAAAAATGTGAGAAAAAAGAGGCAAATAAATCACCCACCCGTATTAGGGGTGGGTGAAACGTCGTACTAGTCGCACTGAACCTTAATCGCCAGACCGCCGCGTGATGTCTCACGGTATTTGGCGTTCATGTCTTTACCGGTTTCGTACATGGTCTCGATCACTTTATCCAGAGAGACGCGCGGCTCGCTGGTACGGCGCATTGCCATCCGCGAGGCGTTAATCGCTTTGACCGAGGCAATGGCGTTACGTTCGATGCAAGGCACCTGAACCTGTCCGGCGACCGGGTCACAGGTCAGCCCCAGGTTATGCTCCATGCCAATTTCAGCCGCCACGCATACTTGTTCAGGGCTTGCGCCCAGCAGTTCGGCCAGACCGGCCGCCGCCATTGAACAGGCTACGCCCACTTCACCCTGACAGCCCACTTCGGCACCTGAAATCGAGGCGTTCATTTTATACAGTGCGCCAATCGCGCCGGAGGCGAGGAAGTAGCGAATATAAATTTCCGGGGTCACCGGTTCGATAAAGTGATCGTAGTAGGCGAGTACCGCTGGAACGATCCCACATGCGCCGTTGGTTGGCGCCGTGACGACGCGGCCCCCGGCGGCGTTTTCTTCGTTAACGGCCAGCGCGAACATATTGACCCAATCGACCACGTTCATCGGATCGTGAGACAGCTTATCGCTGGCAACCAGCAGACGACGCAGCGCGGAGGCGCGGCGAGGCACGCGCAGAGGCCCCGGCAGAATCCCTTCGGTGTTCATTCCGCGATCGATACAAGCGCGCATGGTTTGCCACACGTTGGCGAAATAGTCTTCAATTTCTTGTTTACTGTGCAGCGCCAGCTCATTTTGCATCACCATGCCGGAGACAGACAGACCGGTCTGCTGGCAATAGCCCAGCAGCTCCGTGGCGGAGGCGAACGGATATGGCACCTGCACCGCATTGCTGGCTTCTTTGCCAAAATGCTCTTCATCAACGATAAAACCGCCGCCGATGGAGTAGTAGGTTTTGCTATAGACCAGCGTTTCACCAGCCCAGGCGTGGATCTGCATGGCGTTCTCGTGCAGCGAGAGGTTCTCGCTGCGGAAGCGCATCCCATCATTTGCTGGGAAATCGACTTCCACACGGCCCTGCGCCAGCAGCAGGCGTCCGCGGGTTTCCACATCGCGAATAAACGCCGGAATAGCATCAATATCTACGGTATCCGGCTGGTTACCCGCCAGACCCATGATGATCGCGATATCGGTATGGTGGCCTTTACCGGTGAGGGACAGTGAACCGTAGACGTCAACGGCAACGCGCGTCACGTCATCAATCAGTCCCTTTTCGACCAGGTCATCGACGAACTGTTTGCCAGCCTTCATCGGCCCTACAGTATGGGAAGATGAGGGGCCAATCCCCACCTTAAACATGTCGAATATACTAATCACTTTAACACTCCTGACAGGGTTGCCGCGTTGTTGCGGCAACGATGTAATAACTGCGCATAGTGTATGAGGGAACCCGGAACTCAGCTTAACTATTCACATGAATTTAACTAATGAATAGCCCCGATTTTACTAATACTGAGCGCCGGATTGAATGATAAGTATAGTCAGGGTTTCAGGCCCACTTGTAGCGCCAGTTCACGAATGATGCCAGCGGTCATGCCCCAGACAAAATAGTGCTGATACCACGATAGCCAGACGCGGTGAGAATCTCCGCGGCGATGGATATCCAGCGGGTGATAGCGGCCTAAGCGCAGCGCTTCAGCCAGCGGCATCTCAAACACCGAGGCGACTTCATCTTCACTGGCGTGATAGTGCAGATCCGGCGGGATAACGCCCAGCACCGGGGTCACCTGAAAACCGGTCACGCTGTCCACCGGAGGCAGGACGCCAATAATATCCACGCACTCCGGCGGTATGGCCACTTCTTCCTGTGCTTCACGCAGCGCGGCGGCGATCAGCGAGGCATCGCTGCTGTCCACCGCGCCGCCGGGAAAGGCTACCTGGCCGGGATGTTTGCGCAAACGCGCAGAGCGCTGCGTCAGTAGCAGGCCGGGCTGCGGACGACGCACAATGGGCACCAGCACCGCCGCCTGGCGGGCATTTAACGCCGCGCGGCTGGTTTGCGGGCGCAGCAGCTGAAAGCGGGAGAGGAAATCATCCAGATTCAGCGCGTTGACATCCATGGTTATGACTCCAGTTGCGATAAGATACGATTAACTTTATCAAATGTTTCCTGATATTCCGCCCCTTCCTCGCTATCAGCAACCAGCCCGCCGCCTGCCGAGCAGTACAGCGTGCCTTGCGTTGCGGTAACGGTGCGGATAGTAATGCTGGTGTCCATATTACCGCAGGCGCTGAGATAGCCAATGCTGCCGCACCACGCATTACGACGATGCGGTTCCAGCTCATCAATAATCTCCATGGCCCGTACTTTGGGTGCGCCGGTAATCGAGCCGCCGGGAAACGCAGCGCGCAGCAGATCGGTGGCGTGTAGCGTGGCTGGCAACGTGGCGGTTATGGTACTCACCAGATGGTGAACCGCTGGGAACGGCTCGACAACAAAAAGCTCCGGCACCCGCACGCTGCCCGGTACCGCTACGCGGCCAATATCGTTGCGCATCAGGTCAACAATCATCAGGTTTTCTGCACGATCCTTCGCAGAATTCGCCAGTCGCTTGGCCTGTTTGGCATCGGCCAGCGGATCGTCCAGACGCGGCAATGTCCCCTTGATAGGGCGAGTCTGGATGTGTCCTTGCTCAAGCTGAATAAAACGTTCGGGAGACAGGCTCAGGATTGCGCTGTCGTCGAGCCGTAAGAAGGCACTAAACGGCGCGCGGTTGCTGCGGTTTAGGCGAACAAACGCTTGCCACTCATCGCCACGATAGCGAGCCTGAAAACGCTGGGCCAGATTGACCTGGTAACAGTCGCCGCTTTGCAGATAGGCCTGCACCTGGCGGAATTTCTCTCCGTACTGTTCACGGCTCATATTGGATTGCCAGCGTGATGACAGCGCAAATGGCTCGCCGTCGGCTGGGCGTTGCTGTTCAAGCCAGGCCAGACGCGCCTGAATATCGCCGTAGCTCAGCAGCGTGACGGTCTGGCGGTGATGGTCGACGATCAGCGCCCAGTCATAAATGCCAACGGCCATGTCCGGCACCGTCAGATCGTTTTGCGCCTGCTGGGGTAAGGATTCAAACCGACGGCCAAGATCGTAACCGAACAGCCCCACGGCTCCGCCGATAAACGGCAGCTCCGGCAGCGAAGCGTTGCTGAATGCGCAGTTGGCTAGCGCTTGGTGCAATAGCGTTAGCGGATCGTCAGTTGAGGGGGTGACCGTGCCGTCGGCGTTCCTGATCTCGCTGGTCTCCCCGCGGGTGACTAACGTGATACGCGGCTCGGCAACCACAATATCGTAACGGCTGTGCGGATGATTGGCGTAGCCTGAATGCAGCATCA
The DNA here is from genome assembly GCF_001571285.1 of Kluyvera cryocrescens NBRC 102467. Classification (GTDB taxonomy): domain Bacteria; phylum Pseudomonadota; class Gammaproteobacteria; order Enterobacterales; family Enterobacteriaceae; genus Kluyvera; species Kluyvera cryocrescens. The sequence goes on from NZ_BCTM01000008.1 coordinate 12,643, forward strand.
TGGCCCATGGCGAGGCGCTTAACGGGGCAAAATAATATTCTGCAGCGTCCTGTCGCCAGGGAAGCGTCATGGTTGAAGGGGGTAACATTGTTATTCTGTCCAGCCTGTTCTGCGCTGCCTATGGCGAATAATCGGGCAGCATGGGATAATAAGCGCCCACAATGTAGCAGGAGTCAATGATGTTTGCAGGATTACCTTCATTAAGCCATGAACAGCAGCAGAAAGCCGTTGAACGTATTCAGGAGCTGATGTCTCAGGGCATGGCGAGCGGTCAGGCAATTGCGCTGGTGGCTGAAGAGCTGCGCGCGAACCATAAAGGCGAGCGAATCGTTGCCCGTTTTGAGGACGAAGACGAGGACGAGTAAGCCAATGGCGTCCTTCCTAAAACCCCTGCTGCTGGTATTGGCGACAACGCCTCTACTGGCGGCAGCCGGTTCCTCCTGTCAGCTTACCGATCCCGGCCTGACGCTGCAAAGCTATCGCGCCGACCCTCAACATGAACGTATCGCCATGTACTGGCGCCAGTCTAATGGTAAAGACTATGGCTCATTGCGCGCGCTGCTCGCCGATATCAACGGCGACGGGCGCGTACGAATGGCGATGAATGGCGGTATTTACGACAAAGCCTATGCACCGCTCGGCCTGTATATTGAGAAGGGGCAGCAAAAAGTTGCCGTGAACCGATCGTCAGGCGGCGGTAATTTCTTTATTAAACCCGGCGGTGTGTTTTATCTGCGCGGCCAGAAGGCGGGGATCATCAGCCTTGATAAGCTGAAATCGACCAACGGGATGGACTATGCGGTACAGTCCGGCCCGATGCTGATTGAAAATGGCGTCATTAACTGGCGGCTTAAACCATCCGCCAGCTCGCGTAAGCTGCGTAATGGCGTGGGGATTACAACCCAGGGGAAAGTGGTGTTCATGCTAAGCGACCGCGAAACCAACTTTTATGATTTCGCCTGCTATGCCAAAACGCGACTCAACGTGCGCCAGATGCTCTATCTCGATGGCACTATTTCGAAAATGTACCAGCAGGGGAGCAGTATTCCCTGGCAGTACCATCCTTTTGTGTCGATGATCACCGTCGAAAAACGTTAAAAACGCCTTCCGTTTCCGGAAGGCGGTCTGTTAGTTAATCACATCCGGTCGTTGCTCAGGGTCATCGTATAAGGTCACATGGCACACGTTTTCGCCGCGCCAGAACGAAATTTGCGTGCCAATCGGCGTATGATGGACGCTCACTTCGGTTAAGGGCGCCGACTTCGCCAGATCCCATAGACAGACAAAACGCGCCTGCGGCAGATGGTTGCGCAACACCAGATAGCTGAGGTTGCTTATCGCTGGGTTATCTGGTGCCAGCCCTTGCCACAGTTCACCATCGCCCGCCAGCCATAGCGCGACCGTCTCTTCACCCTGGGTAAAATGGCGCGGCTGACAGCCGTGAAGCGGCGTCATGGTCGAGTTTTCCATATGGCGCAGCGGGCCGCTAAGTGAGAAGGGTAGCGCGCTACCGCTTTGATCCAGCGCCTGCGCCGCCAGGTGCAGCGTCCAGTCAAGCTGTTGACGATGCGGGTTGGCAACCGTCGACAGATCGATAAGCACATCATCGAGCCACAGCAGCCTGCGGCGGAAACGAATCTCCTGCCAGGACTGTTCATCCCATTCGACCCGCGTATGGCTATTCAACTGCGGCGCCGGTTTACGCCAGTCTACCTCGGTATCAAGCCATAGGTAGTCATCCCCCATATGCCAGCCTAGCACTTCAGGATTGGCGGGTGGTTGATTGCTTTGGTTGACCGTCAGCGTGTTATGGGTGGCGCTGTTTTTGTAGTAGTCATAGTGCATTTTGGCACCATAGCCGGTGGTCCCCAGATCCGGAAGTAGCCAGCCGTCGCGTTGCCACAGCATCAGCCCCAGCCTATCGTAGTGATCGTGCTCGCCGCCCCAGGGGCTGTGTTTAATCAGCAGCGCCTGCTGTTGCTGCGGTTTACGCCAAAGCGTGATCCCAGCGCCCGGTGCAAACAGCGACTGCTGAGGGATCAGCTCCACTGGGGTTTCTGGCAGCGGCTGGTCGCGCCAGAGCAGCGTTTCGCGTTCATCTGGCTGCGTCTTGGTAAACTGCAACACGGCGGCGTACAGCGGGTCGCGCCAGATAAACCAGGCAAATTCGTACAGATCCCGGTGATGCAGTTTTTCCTGCCCGGCGAGGCAGTCGTTGAGACGCGGGAAGGTACCGTCCGGCAGCAGCAAGGAGAGCGGGAAGCTCAGCATCGGCCGATACCATGGGCCGTCAATCAGACTCCAGCGGGTGCCGCGCGCCAGCTTCTCAAAGGCAAAGAAGCCCTGCAGCGCGTAATAGTGGTAGTGCACCGATCCTTCGAACCACAGTCCTTCCGCCAGAAGACCATTCTCCAACTGCCAGCGCAGGCCGTACGGCTGATTGACGGCAAATTCCAGTAGTGCCTCATCTTCCAGTACAAAACCGAGTATCCCAAGTGCCGCGCTGATTTTTACCTCATGGTTGTGGATCTGCGGGCTGCGATGCTGACGCAAAAAGTCGGCGGCGCAGCGCAACAGGTTGTCGCAAATGTGCTGTTGCTCGGCCAGGGTTAATCCATCTTGAATAAAGTCATAGCCAAGCGCCATATCCAGAATACAGTTGGCTTCGCACAGCGTCTGCGCATTCATTTTCCCCGGCCCGTTGTGCGGAATATCGCCATGAACTTCATAACCCGGGTAGACGTCGGCATAGCCCAGCAACAACGTCCGTACCCTATCGCGATACGCCGTTTCACCGGTCAGTTGCCATAGCAGCCCCAACTGCTGGCAAGTGCTGGCGTTGCGACCATTCATTTCGCGCCACCAGGCGCCATCCCACGGCTCGCCGCGAAATATTTCGCCGTCTACCGGGCAGGCGTGCTGATGGGGCGAGTTGGCCTCCCAGGTTAGCCGCACGCCATGATGCGGACAAAAATAGTAGAGATTCCAGCTGGCAATTCCGGTCTGCGGGATGCAAACCTCGGCATCCAGCATCGGTTGTGCATTCTTCACGAGCTGTGCAATCAGACCGTTATTGCCGGCTGCACGTCTGGCAATGTCGGGCCATAGCCCAGAAAATTGTTTCATCAGTGGTTATCCTTGACCTCTGCTGATGCGGAAAGTGGAGCGATGAGCGTGGTGATATCGTCAGGATATTTTGCGCGCAGCCACTGGGCCTTTTCACGGAACAGGGGATCCTCCGGCCAGGCGTGCGCGGCGGTGGCGATATTTCGCAGCGCTTTCTTATCATCCATTTTGTCGAGATCTTTCCACGGCCACGGCGTGTCGCTGTTAATGAATCCGGCGATATAGTGATAGCCTTTGCGCAGACTGTGGTCGTCGAGCGTGAAGTTCCAGATATCGACACCGACTTTTTCGCCGAGGCGGCCCAGTCGGTTGTAGGCTTCAAGATTGAAATTGCTGTAGTGCCACGGGCGGGTACGCTCAAGTTCCGCTATTTGCCGCCCCTCGATATCAAACTGCCCGGCGATGCGGCGCAGTTGGGTAACGTATAAGCGCTTTTTCGCTTCCTCGGTTTTACCGCTAAACAGCGCAAAGGTCGCGGCCTGCATATCGAAATAGGTGCCGTGGTTGTTGTGCCAGTTTTCCTCTTCAAAACCGTTCTGGCTGGTGGTCATCCAGTGATAAAACTCGCCGAACCACTGTTTGAGCTCGGCCACCTCGTTATCACTCAGTTTTCCGGAATCTTGCAGCAGGGCGATAGCGTCCACCACCTCGACCAGCGCACGGCTGTCGATAATGCCGATGCCGCGGCCGGTATTGATGCCGGGGATGGCCTGGGCGTGTTGCAGATTAGGCGTCATACGGGTTTGCGGATTTAGGAACCAGCTTTTTAGCTGTTCAACGGCCTTTTGCGCATAGCGGCTATCCTGCGAAAAATACCAGGCAAGGGCCAGCGTGGAGACGTCGTTACTCATCTTGACCAGGCGATTTTTATCGGTGGCATCGCTATTGGCATCCGGGTTGGTTTGCCCATCTTTGCGGATGTAAGGCAGCCCATCTTTGGTGTCCGGGTTTGGCCACCAGTATGGCGGGAAGCTGTAATAATCATGTTTATTACCGCTGGCGGCGACCAGCGTTTTATCCATCACGGAAAACAGCGGGTGATTCAACGCCAGGTCCGCTTTTTTTAGCAGTGCACTTTGTGCCTGGACGAACAACGGCTCTTTGGCCGCGATTTGCTGGCGGCTAAACGCCAAATCCTTGCCATCCAGCGTATAAGGCTCGGCAGCGTACAGCGACGTACTTAAGCCAGAACACAGGAGCGCAAGGCCTAATAATCCCCGGCGAGGTATTGAGTTCATAGTGATAACCCTTCTGCAAATATGAGAAAAGATAACAACAGAATTATACCTGTCGCGTATTTAAGATACGTGAAAGGCAGGCGGTTTAATTAAAAATAAAGCGTTTTTAAATAGGATGGCGTGCAGTGTAAAAGACAAAGTGATTTTTTTTGTGATGCTCATCATATTTAGGGTGATGGTTAAAAAATAACGTTTTTAATGCAGTCTGAATCACATAAATCAGCGTTTTTCTATTTTTGTTTAGTTTTTCAACGAAATGGTTAAAATCATATCTTGTTGATATTTATTAGTATTATTTTTATGTCACTTATTTTGTCACTTTCGTGTGTGATCTGATTCAACTTTTTTGTTTTTGAAATGGGATTTCTTTTTTGTGTGGTTGTATTGAAAAATATAATTCTATTTAATGTTTGAAAATAGATTTTTACGCATCTCGTATTAATACCCAAATGCTTTTTTTCTGACTTTAAAATGCATTTGTTGCGAATTTAATTACCTTTGTGCCCTACAATAAAGGATATGCGATCATGTCTGCGAATAAATTACGTTCAATATTACTTCTTACCGCTCTGGGACTTGGCGTTGGGCAAAGCTACGCCGCCACAACCCTTAACGTCTGGATCCGCGCAAGCAACGACTCCAAGAATATCTACAAGCAAGAGGCGGAGAAGTTTGAAGAAAAAACCGGTATCAAAATTGAGTATTTCAACGCCACCACCGATTTTGAACAGCGTCTGGCGCGCGCCACTGCCGGGAACGCGCTGCCGGACCTGATCTTTAACGATGCGGCATCGCTGGGGCAGTTTATCCAGCTAGGTATTGCGGAGGAGATCGATCCGAAAACAATAAACGGCGGCGATAGCCTGTATCCCACTGCGTGGAACAGCACCCGTTATATTGATGGCAAATACTACGGTGTGCCAACTTCGGCACAGACCTTTGCGCTGTTTGTCCGTAAAGACTGGCGTGAAAAGCTGGGCCTGCCATTGCCAAAGAGCTGGGACGATATTCAGACCCTGGCGAAGGCCTTCACTACCCAGGATCCGGACGGTAACGGTAAAAACGACACCTACGGCTTTATCGTTCCTGCCTCAACCACTCGCGGCTATGCCAGCTGGTTTATGAGTAGCTTTATCTGGCAGGCGGGCGGTGATTTCGTGAAAGACAATAACGGTAAATTCAGCGCTTCCCTTGATACGCCTGAAGTCGCTCAGGCGATGACCTTTATGCGTACCATGATGTGCGAAAAAGTGACCCAGCCGGGCGCGATTAACGCCACCACCGCCGACGTTATCCCATCCTTCCGTTCCGGTCAGAGCGGCATGTTCTTCAGCGGTCCCTACCATATTGCCCTGTTTGATAAAGACCCAGGCAAAGACAATTTTGAAGTTGTGCCGGTTGTCGGGCCAAAAGGGGAGGCCACTCTCGCTGAAGGGACCACGGTCTTTATGATGAAGAGCAGCAAACAGAAAGAAGAAGCACGTAAATTCATCGAATTCATGATTTCTCAGGAAGGCCAGGAAATCGGCATGGGCAAAGGCAGCCAGCATATTCCCGTCGTGCGTTTGCCGGTCAACAAAAATGTCGATGTGAAAGCCGTTTATCAGGATGCTCGCTGGGAAACTTTTGCGCGCCTGTATAACGAAGAGGGCCGCTACGTTCCGCAGATCCCTAATTGGACGCCGGTTCGTCAGGTAGCCGCCGATGGCTTCAACCGTATTTTCGCCGACTGTAACAGCGATATTCGCGCTGAGCTGAAGGTTATCGATGGCAAGGTGAATGCCGAGCTGGAAAAACAAAATGTGCTGGCTAAGTGAGGAATTGAGTTATGACGCTGCATGAGACGAAGTCCTCGCCGCTAAAGCAAGCCGCTTCGCCTGACGCTACCGGATGGCTGACGTCAAAACGTAAACGAGCGCTAATTCCGTGGCTGTTTCTCGCCCCGGCGCTGATTATCTTTAGCTGGTTTAAGTTCATCCCGATGATTCAGGGGTTGGTGATGAGCTTCTACAAGGTCAACTTTAATCAGCCCAACGAGTGGGTCGGCTTCGCCAACTTTAGCCGCGCATTTGCCGATGTTGAACTGCATGCGGCGGTGGTTAACACCTTGCTGTACGTGCTGGTCACGATGTTTGCCGCGGCGATTCTGGCATTTTTCCTCGCGATGCTGCTGGAAGGCCCGGCGCGCCATCTGCGCTTTATTCGTACCGCGATCTTTTTACCGGCGGTTACCAGCGCGGCCATCGTCGCGGAAATGTGGCGCATTCTGTTTAACCCAACGCCGAACGGGGTGATGAACCACATTCTGAGCTGGTTTGGCGTGGCCGATCAGGGCTTTCTTGCCAGCTCCGATCAGGCGCTATGGGTCATCATGCTGCTGCATATCTGGAAGGCGGTGCCGTACAACATGGTGATTTTCATCGCCGGTCTGGCAGGGATCAGCCGCGACTTGTACGACGCTTCGAACGTGGACGGGGCGAACTGGTGGAACCGTCTGCGCTACGTCACGCTGCCAGGGATGATCCCGGCGCTGTCGGTGGTACTGATGCTCTCCTTTATTCGTGGGTTCCGCGTGTTTGCGGAAGTGTACGCCACCACCGGCGGGGGGCCATCTAACTCCACCGAAATGGTCATGACCCACATCTATAAACTTGGTTTTGAGCAGTTTGATTATGGCTACGCGTCGGCGGTGTCGTTCCTGCTATTCACCTTCACGGTGATCTTAACCATCTGCCATTTGACGCTGAAAAAACGTATCGCACGTTACTAAGGAGCCGTGATGTTAAGTAAACGTTGGGATACCGCAGGACGCTGGTGCATTTACGCGCTGCTGCTGATTGTCTTTGTGGGACCGTTCTGGGGCATCGTCGCCACCGCCTTTAGCGGTGCACCGGTTAAACCGGGCGAACTGTTGGCTTGGCCAAATCAGTTCTCGTTTGAAAACTTCATCTTCGCCTGGATGGATATCGGCGTTTGGCAGTACCTGCTGAACTCGATTCTGGTGGTGTTCTTCGGCACTGTGCTGCAGGTGTCGGTGAGCGCGCTGGCGGCCTATGCGTTGGCACGCAAAAAGTTCCGCGGCGTCGCGCTGGTGAGCCTCATCATTCTCTCCACCATGATGCTGCCGGAAGAAGTTATCGCCATTCCGCTGTACATGATTATCAACTGGCGGCTGCCGTTTATCGACGCCTCACTTTATAACAGCTACCTCGGGATGATTCTGCCGGTTGTAGGCTGGGCGTTCTCCATCTTCGTATTGACCGAATTTATGTCGGCCATCCCGAAAGAGCTGGAAGAGGCGGCGCGCATTGACGGCGCGAACGAATGGCAGATTTTCTTCCACGTTATTCTGCCGCTGGTGAAACCGGCGCTCGGTACGGTGGTGACGTTCGGCTTCATTATGATTTGGGACCAGTACCTGTTGCCGCTGATTGTGGTGAACCAGGACAGTCTGAATACCATTCCGGTGATCCTCGGCACGTTGCGTACCGATGAGAGTATCACCCCGAACATTTTTATCGCCATTACGCTACTGGCGATGCTGCCAAGCATCATCGTCTATCTGGGTCTGCAAAAACATTTCAATCGCGGGATTATGTCCGGCGCGGTCAAAGGATAAGGAGTTACCGATGGGATCTGTTGTACTGAATAGCGTGCGTAAGTCTTATGGTGATGCGCACGTCATTAAAGATGTGTCGCTGACTATCCCGGACGGTGAGTTCTGCGTCCTTGTTGGCCCCAGCGGCTGCGGCAAATCCACGCTGCTGCGCATGATTGCCGGGCTGGAGGAGATCTCCGGCGGTGAAGTGCACATTAATGAACGCAATGTCACCGAAGTGGAACCAAAGCTGCGTGATATCGCCATGGTGTTCCAGAGCTATGCGCTCTACCCGCAGATGACGGTGCGCGAAAACATGGGCTTTGCGCTAAAGATGGCGCGTTTGCCGAAAAGCGATATTAATCAGAAGGTCAACGAAGCCGCGGCGCTGCTGGGGCTGGAACCGCTGTTAGAGCGCCTGCCGAAAGATCTCTCCGGCGGTCAGCGTCAGCGTGTGGCGATGGGGCGCGCCATTGTGCGTAAGCCGCAGGTCTTCCTGTTTGATGAACCACTGTCGAACCTGGATGCCAAGCTGCGTACTCAGGTGCGCGGTGAAATTCGCGAACTGCATCGCCGGTTAAAAACCACCTCGGTGTACGTTACCCACGATCAGATTGAAGCGATGACCATGGGGCAGATGATTGTGGTGCTGCGTGACGGACGCATCGAGCAGGCGGGAACTCCGCTGGAGCTGTATGACCAGCCCGCGAATCTGTTTGTTGCCGGCTTTATCGGCTCACCGGAAATTAACCAGTTGCCGGGGGAAGTGGTGCTGAACGGCAGCGTGACCAGCCTGCGTCTGAAAGATGGTTCGCTGCTGGCGTTGCCGGCTGGCATGCAGGTGAAAAATGGTCAGCAGGTGGTGTACGCCATCCGCCCGGAACAGGTCAACGTGGTGCACGAAGCGCGCGATGACGCGCTGGCCGCGAAGGTCACCGCGGTAGAGAATACCGGTTCGGATATGCAGCTGTTCTGCGATACCGGCGGCGGGGCGTTTACTTCCGTGTTTAAGCAGCGTTTACCGGTCAAAGAAGGTGACAACATCTGGCTGCAGCCGAAGCTTTCCGGCGTGCATCTTTTCGATGCGCAAAGCGGCGTACGTATTGCCTGTGGGGAGGAAAATTAAGGTGGCGATGAAGCTGTACACCCTTGATGAAACCTGTCTGGAAAATGCCCGCGCGGGATTGAAGCAGCCGTTTTCCCCGCTGCAGTTGGCGTTGAGCAAGCTGGTTGCCGAAGCGGATGTCTTAAGACGTGAAGCGCCGGAAAGCGTGGTGCATAAAAAACTGCGTCCGGCGAGCGGTGATGCCCACGATTACTACAGTCTGGGCACCTACTGGTGGCCAAACCCGCGGCGGCCCAACGGGCTGCCCTATATTCGCCGCGACGGGCACATTAACCCGCAGTGTGAAAATAACGATACCGATACTTCGCGCATTATTCGCATGTGCGAGCGCTGCCTGACGCTGGGACTGGCGTGGTACTTTACCGGGCAACGGCACTATGCGCTGGCGGCGGCGCAGCAAATTCGCTGCTGGTTCCTTGATGCCGATACGCGGATGAACCCGCATCTCAATTATGGCCAGGCGATCCCCGGGATTGTCTCCGGGCGCGGCACCGGGCTCATCGATACTCGCCTGCTGTGGATGGTGGTGGATACCATCGGCCTGATTAATACGGCTAACGTACTGGATACCGACGATATTATCGGTCTGCATCAATGGTTCCGCGACTTTAACCACTGGATGTACTACAGCGAGATTGGCCATTCGGAATACGTTTGGCACAATAACCACGGTACCTGGTACGATGCACAGCGCGCGGTTAACGCGCTGTTTTACGGTGATAAAGGGCTGGCGGCGCGCATTATCGAGCAGGGGATCACCCAGCGTATGGCGGCGCAAATTGATCAGGACGGTAAGCAGACCATGGAGCTGGAACGCACGATCCCGTTCCACTACTCACTGTTTAACCTCGAAGCACATTTGCTGCTCAACCGCTACGCCGAGCACGTCGAATTTGACCGCTGGAATACGATCCGCGATGGGCGAGGGGTGAAGCAGGGGATTGATTACCTGGTGCCGTTCGTCCGCGAACCGGACCTCTGGCCGTACAGCGATTTGCAGGGAATTGTCTGGGACAGCGCGCTGCGCGTGCTGTTGCAGTCAGTACGCGGCTATGCCAAACAGGCGGCAAACTATCGCGAAGCGTTGAAATGTCTGCCGCAGGAAACCCTACAGCTCAAAGAGCAGCTAATGTGGTGCCCGGGCTGATATGAGCGGCTTCCTCGGCTTTGGCCGGGGAAGCCTTGCGGCATCAGACGGCAGCGATAATTTTAATTTCGACTTTATAACGCGGGTTCATCAGTTTTGCCTGCACCGTGCAGCGCACCGGCGCATGGCCCGCAACCACCCACGCATCCCACGCTTTATTCATCGCGGCGAAATCATCTGCGTCAGGCAGGAAAATGGTGGCGTCGAGAATACGCGACTTGTTACTGCCCTGTTTTTCCAGTACGGCGTCAATTTGCGCCAGCGTATTTGCCGTTTGCTCAAAGGCGTCGGCATCCAGGTTTTCGGGTACGCCAGTGTAGTACAGCGTCTGGTTATGGATAACGACGTCAGACCAACGCGCTTCGGCATCAATACGTACAATTGTCATTTCAATTTCCTTTTAACATCACGGGTACACAATCTGTTAAGCGGCATCCAGGCCGGTGCTCCGGCGTTGCCCATGCCGATGCGGCTTAAAAGATGAGGCGCACAAACGCGGTAAGACTGCCACATTGTCGACGCCGCGTCACGACTTCGACTGGCATAAGCGGGGTTGGCCTGACATAATCACTGGGAATTTTTCCAGGGGGTAATGTGACGGACGATTTTGCAGCAGACGGCCAGCTTGCGCAGGCGATAAGCGGCTTTAAACCGCGTGAACCGCAGCGCCAGATGGCGCACGCCGTCATGAAGGCGATTGACGAGGGTCAACCGCTGGTGGTGGAAGCCGGTACGGGTACAGGTAAAACCTACGCCTACCTGGCGCCTGCATTGCGTGCCAATAAAAAGGTCATTATCTCTACCGGTTCAAAAGCGTTGCAGGATCAGCTCTACAGCCGCGATCTGCCCACGGTGTCAAAAGCGCTTAGCTACAGCGGTAAACTGGCGCTACTCAAAGGCCGTTCCAACTATTTGTGCCTCGAGCGTCTTGAGCAGCAGGCGCTGGCGGGGGGCGATCTCCCGGTACAGATCCTCAGCGATGTGATTTTACTGCGCAGTTGGTCAAATCAAACCGTCGATGGCGATATCAGTACCTGCGTTAGCGTGGCGGAAGATTCACAAGCGTGGCCGCTGGTCACCAGTACTAACGATAACTGCCTGGGCAGCGACTGCCCGCAGTATCAGGAGTGCTTTGTGGTGAAAGCGCGTAAAAAAGCGATGGACGCCGACGTGGTGGTGGTTAACCATCACCTGTTCCTCGCCGACATGGTGGTGAAAGAGAGCGGTTTTGGTGAGCTGATCCCGGAGGCTGAAGTGATGATCTTCGATGAAGCCCATCAGCTACCGGATATTGCCAGCCAGTATTTTGGCCAATCGCTTTCCAGCCGCCAGCTGTTGGATCTGGCAAAAGATGTCACCATTGCCTACCGTACCGAACTCAAAGATACCCAGCAGCTGCAAAAATGCGCCGACCGTCTGGCGCAGGCGACGCAGGATTTCCGTCTGCAGGTCGGCGATCCGGGCTATCGCGGCAATCTGCGCGAACTGCTCACCGATAACAACGTCCAGCGCGCGTTACTGCTGCTGGATGACGCGCTGGAGCTTTGCTACGACGTGGCCAAGCTGTCGCTCGGCCGCTCGGCGCTGCTGGATGTGGCATTTGAACGAGCTACCCTATATCGGGCGCGGTTAAAGCGTTTAAAAGAGATCAATACCCCCGGTTTTAGCTACTGGTACGAATGCAATTCCCGCCACTTCACGCTGGCGCTGACGCCGCTAACGGTGGCGGATAAATTTAAAGAAGTCATGGCGGCCAAGCCGGGCAGTTGGATCTTCACCTCCGCTACCCTGTCGGTTAATGACGATCTGCACCACTTCACTGAGCGACTGGGAATAGAAAACGCCGAGTCAATGTTGCTGCCTAGCCCATTTGACTACGCGACCCAGGCGTTACTGTGCGTGCCGCGTAATTTGCCGCTGCCAAATCAGCCGGGTGCTGCGCGCCATCTGGCTGCTATGCTGCGCCCGCTGATTGAAGCCAACAACGGCCGCTGCTTTATGCTGTGCACCTCGCACGCCATGATGCGCGACCTGGCAGAACAGTTCCGTGCCACCATGACCTTGCCGGTGCTGCTGCAGGGCGAAACCAGTAAAGGACAGCTGCTACAACAGTTCGTCAGCGCCGGTAACGCGCTGCTGGTGGCAACCAGCAGCTTCTGGGAAGGGGTCGATGTGCGCGGTGATGCGCTGTCGTTGGTGATTATCGATAAGCTACCGTTCACCTCTCCGGACGATCCGCTGCTTAAGGCCCGCATGGAAGATTGTCGCCTGCGCGGCGGCGATCCTTTTGACGACGTGCAGCTTCCCGATGCCGTCATCACTCTGAAACAGGGCGTAGGGCGATTGATTCGTGACGTCACCGATCGCGGCGTGCTGGTGATTTGTGATAATCGTCTGGTGATGCGCCCCTACGGCGCCACGTTCCTCGCCAGCCTACCGCCGGCGCCTCGTACCCGCGACATTCGCCGCGCGGTGCGCTTCCTGGCGCTCGCATCGACGCGGTAATACGCGCTAAAGTGTGATAAGATGCGCGCCATTTTGTTGATCTCTACGCTGAATCAATCAGGTTAACTGGGCGATAAGGCGTATATAACTGCGAGAGCGCGACTAATCCATGCGAATTCTGGCTATCGATACCGCCACGGAAGCCTGCTCGGCTGCCCTGTGGAATGATGGTAATACCTGTGCCCACTTCGAGCTTTGTCCCCGTGAACACACCCAACGTATTCTGCCTATCGTGCAGGATATTCTCACTCAAGGTGGCGTAAGCCTCACTGACCTCGACGCGCTGGCGTTTGGCCGCGGGCCGGGCAGCTTTACCGGCGTGCGTATCGGGATTGGTATCGCCCAAGGGTTGGCGCTGGGCGCCGAGCTGCCGATGATTGGCGTTTCTACGCTGGCGACCATGGCGCAAGGCGCATGGCGTAAGCAGGGCGCGTCACGCGTGCTCGCCGCCATTGATGCGCGCATGGGCGAAGTGTATTGGGCTGAATATCAGCGCGATGCACAGGGCGTGTGGCACGGTGAAAATACCGAAGCCGTATTGAAGCCGGAAGCCGTTCAACAGCGTCTGGCCGAGCTGGAAGGCGAGTGGGCAACGGTGGGGACCGGCTGGGCCGCCTGGCCGGATATGACCCAGGGAGCGAACGTGACGCTGAGCGATGGCGATGTGTTGCTGCCAGAAGCGGAAGATATGCTGCCTATCGCCTGCCAACTGCTGGAACAGGGTAAAACGGTCGCCGTCGACAAAGCTGAACCAGTTTATTTGCGTAATGAGGTTGCCTGGAAGAAACTTCCTGGCCGCGAATGAATCTCAATAGAGAGATATTGAGAATATAGGAGCAGCATCATGGCAGGTAAACAGACGGTCTTTCGGGGTGTTATCGCAGGTCTTATCGCCGTAGCGTTAAGCGGTTGCGTCACCGTGCCTGATGCCATTCAGGGCAGTAGCCCTACGCCGCAGCAGGATTTGGTGCGGGTGATGTCCGCGCCGCAGCTATACGTTGGCCAGGAGTCACGTTTTGGCGGTACGGTGGTCGGTATTGAAAACCAGCAGGGTCATACCCGGCTGGAGATCGCCACGGTTCCGTTGGACAGCGGCGCACGGCCTACGCTGGGTGAAGCATCACGCGGGCGAATCTATGCTGACGTGAACGGTTTTCTTGATCCTGTAGACTATCGCGGCCAACTGGTGACGGTTGTCGGCCCGATCGTTGGGACGCTGGAAGGCAAAGTCGGGACCACCAAATACACCTTCCTGCACGTACAGGCGACGGGCTACAAGCGCTGGCGTATTGCGCAGCAGGTGGTGATGCCACCACAGCCGATGATCGATCCGTGGGGGTTTGGTCCTCGTCCCTGGAATTACGGTTACGGTGGTTGGGGCTGGTACAACACCGGCCCTGCAGAAGTCCGGAACGTCGTAACGGAATAAGATCTGAAGTCTGAGAGACAAAAAAGAAACAGCGGCTAGCCCGCTGTTTCTTCGTTGTAATGGATATAAAAAAAATAAAGAGTGACGCGCTTCGCAACCTTAATTTCGAGTGATTCTTAAACTGGTACGCTGAGTTAATATTATGTTAACGAAAGTTTACCATTTGGGGTTGTGATGACGACAAATACGTATTTTAGAGGTGATGCTTTGAATAAGGTTTGGCTCAACCGTTATCCTGCTGATGTTCCGGCAGAGATCAACCCTGACCGCTATCAATCCCTGGTGGAACTGTTTGAACAGGCGACAACCCGCTTCGCGGATCAGCCTGGCTTCGTCAATATGGGCGAAGTGATGACCTTCCGAAAACTGGAAGAGCGCAGCCGCGCTTTCGCCGCGTATCTTCAGCAGGGGCTGGGGCTCAAGCAGGGCGATCGCGTCGCGCTGATGATGCCTAACTTGTTGCAGTATCCGGTTGCGCTGTTTGGTATTCTGCGCGCCGGGATGATTGTTGTTAACGTCAACCCGTTGTACACCCCGCGCGAGCTGGAGCACCAGCTTAACGATAGCGGCGCGCAGGCGATTGTTATCGTTTCTAACTTTGCCCATACCCTGGAAAAGGTGGTGGACAAAACTTCGGTAAAACACGTGATATTGACCCGCATGGGCGATCAGCTGTCGACCGCGAAAGGGACGCTGGTCAACTTTGTGGTGAAGTACATCAAACGACTGGTGCCGAAATATCATCTGCCGGACGCGATTTCTTTCCGCCGCGCGCTGCATTCTGGCTATCGTCTACAGTACGTTAAACCGGTAGTGAAAGCGGATGACATTGCCTTCCTGCAGTACACCGGCGGCACGACCGGCGTAGCGAAAGGGGCGATGCTGACCCATCGCAATATGCTTGCCAACCTGGAGCAGGTGAAAGCCACCTACGGGCCGCTGCTGCATGAAGGTAAAGAGGTGGTGATCACCGCACTGCCGCTGTACCACATCTTCGCTCTGACCATGAATTGCCTGCTGTTTATCGAACTGGGCGGGAAAAATATTCTGATCACCAACCCGCGTGATATTCCGGGGCTGGTGAAAGAGCTGGCGAAATACCCGTTCACCGCGATGACCGGGGTGAATACGCTATTTAACGCGCTGCTAAACAATAAAGATTTCCAGCAGCTTGATTTCTCGACTCTGCATCTGTCCGCCGGCGGCGGGATGCCGGTGAATCACTCGGTGGCCGAACGCTGGGTGAAGCTGACCGGGCAATATCTGCTGGAAGGCTACGGCCTGACCGAATGTGCGCCGCTGGTCAGCGTGAACCCGCACGATATCGATTATCACAGCGGCAGCATTGGATTGCCGGTGCCGTCTACCGACGTGAAGCTGGTGGACGATGATGATAATGAAGTGGCTACCGGCGAACCGGGCGAGCTGTGCGTGAAAGGGCCGCAGGTGATGGAAGGCTACTGGCAGCGTCCGGATGCCACCGATGAAATTATCAAAGACGGCTGGCTACATACCGGCGATATCGCGGTGATGGATGACGAAGGTTTCCTGCGCATCGTCGACCGTAAGAAGGATATGATTCTGGTGTCCGGCTTCAACGTTTATCCGAACGAAATTGAAGACGTGGTCATGCAGCACTCTGGCGTGCTGGAAGTGGCGGCCGTCGGCGTACCGTCCGGTAACAGCGGCGAAGCCGTGAAGATTTTCGTGGTCAAAAAAGAGGCCAGTCTGACCGAAGAGGCGCTGATCACTTTCTGCCGCCGCCAGCTCACCGGCTATAAAGTGCCGAAACTGGTCGAATTCCGGGATGAACTGCCGAAGTCGAACGTCGGCAAAATTTTACGACGAGAATTACGTGACGAAGCCCGTGCCAAAGTGGACAATAAGGGATAAGCCACGAGTCATGATGCCTAACGCCAGCTCTGCTGGCGTTTTTTTTGGCAAAAAATAAGAGAGTATGATTTGAACTATCAGATGATCACCACCAACGACGCGCTCAGCACGCTGTGCGACGCGGTTCGTCAGACTAACGCCGTGGCGCTGGATACCGAGTTTGTCCGTACCCGAACCTACTACCCACAGCTGGGGCTTATCCAGCTCTTTGACGGCGAACGTACGGCGCTCATTGATCCTCTGGGTATTACCGATTGGTCGCCGCTACAGGCGATTTTGCAGGACCGTAACATTACCAAATATCTGCACGCGGGGAGTGAAGACCTGGAAGTCTTCATGAATACGTTCGGCGCGATGCCGCAGCCGCTGATTGATACTCAGGTGCTGGCTGCCTTCTGCGGGCGCCCAATGTCATGGGGCTTTGCGGCGATGGTCGCCGAATACTCCGGCGTTGAGCTTGATAAGAGCGA
Organism: Kluyvera cryocrescens NBRC 102467; assembly: GCF_001571285.1. Lineage (GTDB taxonomy): Bacteria > Pseudomonadota > Gammaproteobacteria > Enterobacterales > Enterobacteriaceae > Kluyvera > Kluyvera cryocrescens. Next base: position 29,175 of record NZ_BCTM01000008.1, read on the forward strand.
ATCGCGTACCGATTGGCTGGCACGGCCGTTGACTGAACGCCAGTGTGAATATGCGGCAGCCGACGTCTGGTATTTGCTGCCGATTGCCCACACGCTGATGGCCGAAACCGCACAGGCAGGCCGTCTGGACTGGGCGCTGAACGAATGCCAGCTGATGCAGCAGCGCCGTCAGGAAGTGACCGACCCGAGCGATGCCTGGCGTGACATCACCAATGCCTGGCAGCTGCGGACGCGTCAACTGGCCTGTTTGCAGCTGTTGGCGGATTGGCGCCTGCGTAAAGCCCGTGAGCGCGATCTGGCGGTTAACTTTGTGGTCCGCGAAGAGCATCTGTGGAGCGTGGCGCGCTATATGCCGGGCAGCCTCGGTGAACTGGATAGCCTGGGGCTGTCGGGCAGCGAAATTCGCTTCCACGGTAAAACGCTGTTGAGTCTGGTGGAAAAAGCGCAGGCGCTGCCGGAGTCTTCGTTGCCAGAACCGCTGCTCAATCTGATGGATATGCCGGGCTACCGTAAGGCGTTTAAAGAGATTAAGGCGCTGGTGCAGGAAGTGGGGCAGGAAAATGGCGTAAGCGCTGAAATGCTGGCTTCCCGTCGCCAGATAAACCAACTGCTGAACTGGCACTGGCAGCTAAAACCGCGCGCGACCGCACCGGAGATGATTTCCGGCTGGCGTGGTGAATTGCTGACCGGGCGTCTTGACGCGCTGCTTGCGCAGTACCCGCGTTAACCGAATCACCGTACTGCGTGAAGGCAGGAAACATAAAAAAGGCGCTATCATTAGCGCCTTTTTTACACGACTCAAAGTCAGGATTTTGACTCTTCGGCTTCCGGTAGCGTGACGTTGAGTTCCAGAATCGAAATATCCCCGTCTTTTTGCTCCAGTTGCACCGTGACCATTTCCGGGTCGATCTGCACGTAGCGGCAAATCACTTCCAGAATATCTTTCCGTAGCTGCGGCAGATAGTGCGGTTCTGCATCGCTGCGGCGGCGTTCCGCGACAATGATTTGCAGACGTTCTTTAGCGATGTTAGCGGTATGCTTTTTCCGTGAGAGAAAAAAGTCGAGTAATGCCATGATTTATCCTCCGAACAGGCGTTTGAGGAAACCTTTCTTCTCTTCTTCAACGAAGCGGAAAGGACGTTCTTCTCCCAACAGACGATCTACGGTATCCGCGTAGGCTTTGCCTGCATCAGACACTTCATCCAGAATAACTGGCTCACCTTGGTTTGAGGCGCGCAGTACGGACTGATCTTCTGGAATGACACCGACCAGCTTAATGCGCAGGATTTCCAGCACATCTTCCATGCTCAGCATGTCACCTTTGTTCACGCGGCCTGGGTTATAGCGCGTTAACAGCAGATGTTCTTTGATTGGGTCTTCACCATTTTCCGCGCGGCGTGATTTGGACGCCAGGATGCCCAGGATGCGGTCAGAGTCACGCACGGACGACACTTCTGGGTTGGTGGTGATAATCGCTTCGTCGGCGAAGTACAGCGCCATCAGCGCGCCGGTTTCGATACCCGCTGGGGAATCGCAAACGACGAAGTCGAACTCCATCTTTTTCAGTTCGTCGAGCACTTTTTCGACGCCTTCACGGGTCAGTGCATCTTTGTCACGCGTCTGGGAGGCGGGGAGAATATAGAGATTTTCGGTGCGCTTATCTTTGATTAACGCCTGATTCAGCGTGGCATCACCCTGGATAACGTTAACAAAATCATAAACTACGCGACGTTCGCAGCCCATGATCAGGTCAAGGTTACGCAGACCGATATCAAAATCGATAACGACCGTTTTCTTTCCCTTCTGCGCCAAACCAGTCGCGATGGCCGCGCTGGAGGTGGTCTTACCCACGCCCCCTTTACCTGAAGTCACAACAATAATGCGTGCCATAGAGATTCCTTGTTAAAAAGGGATTAATTTAACGGTTGAATTGTCAAAGCGTTATCGTCCAAACGCAGACGGGCCGCTTTGCCATAAAATTCGGCTGGGATTTTATCGCTCAGCCAATATTCCCCTGCAATAGAGACCAGCTCCGCCGCAAGGTGGGTACAAAATACTTGTGCTTCCCGGTCTCCGCCGGCGCCAGCCAGAACGCGGCCACGCATCATACCGTAGACATGAATATTGCCATCGGCGATAAGTTCTGCGCCTGCGCTGACGTTGCTGGTCACAATCAGATCACAGTTTGGTGCATAAATGCGCTGACCGGAACGTACCGGCGTATCAATCATTCGCGTTTTTGTGATCGCATTAACAATTGGTGCCGGTTCAGGCTCTGGCGTGGGCTCAACGGGCTGCGGTCGGGCAACTTTTTCTTTCCCTTCAGTCAGTAAAGGGAGGCCCGATTGGTCGATAGCGGCTTTGAACTGCGGGTTCTTGCAGCCGCTAACGCCTACAATACGTAAGCCGACAGACATAATGGCCTGCTGAATTGCGCGCCATTGAGTGAATTCTTCAAGGCGGCTGACGTTAACCACCACAGGTGCATGACGGAAAAAAGCCGGAGCCTGGGCGACCTTGTCTTCTAACGCCTGACGAATAACCTCGGCATTTGCATCGTGCAAATGAACCACAGATAAGGTGAAGCTACTGCCTTTAAGTTCGATTGGCGTGTTTGACATCCTGGCCTTACTCAATTTGCTATTTACCATCGCATAATGCGCGATGATATTCCGAAGACTATCAGGCATGTTATAGTCACTAATATATTCAAGCAAGCAACCACAGTCCTAATTCAGAGTAAAAATATGTTTTGTGTGATTTATCGTAGTACTAAACGCGACCAAACCTATTTGTATGTCGAAAAAAAAGACGACTTCTCGCGCGTGCCCGCTGAATTAATGCAGGGCTTCGGTCAGCCGAAGCTGGCGATGGTGCTGCCGCTGGACGGACGTAAGAAACCGGTCAATGCCGATTGGGAAAAGGTAAAACAGGCGTTAGTTGAGCAGGGGTATTATTTGCAGCTCCCGCCACCGCCTGAAAATCTGTTAAAACAGCATCTGGCCGACGCCAAAAATAAGGGCGAATAATTCATTCGCTTCCGGCAGATGTATGTCCATGGTAACAACGATTAAGGGAAAAGCATGTATCAGCATCATAACTGGCAGGGCGCTCTGCTGGATTACCCGGTAAGCAAAGTTGTTTGTGTTGGCAGTAATTATGCAAAACATATCCAGGAAATGGGCAGCGCAACGCCGGAAGAACCCGTTTTGTTTATTAAGCCGGAAACGGCGCTGTGCGATTTACGCCAGCCGCTGATTCTGCCGCAGGGGTTGGGTTCAGTGCATCACGAAGTTGAGCTGGCGGTGCTGATTGGGGCGACGCTGCGTCAGGCAACGCCGGATCACGTCCAGCAGGCCATTGCCGGATACGGTGTTGCGTTGGATCTCACTCTGCGCGATGTGCAGGGGAAAATGAAAAAAGCCGGACAGCCGTGGGAGAAAGCGAAGGGCTTTGATAATTCCTGCCCAATCTCCGGCTTTATTCCGGTTTCGGCTTTTTCAGGTGATCCGCAAAATATCACGCTGGGGCTGTCGGTGAACGGCGAAATACGTCAACAGGGGACGACGGCAGATATGATCCATAAAATCGTGCCGCTGATTGCCTATATGAGCCGCTTCTTTACCCTGAAACCGGGTGATGTGGTGCTAACCGGCACGCCAGAAGGCGTCGGCCCGCTGCACAGTGGCGACGAGCTGGACGTTCAGTTTAACGGCCAATCTCTGACAACGCGCGTACTGTAATCCCTTCTTGCCGCCCCATTCGGGCGGCAAAACTTGCATCCCTGTGCCAGACTGGTTATAAGATGCAACCCGATTTTTGATGTGGACATCCTGATGAGCGAATTACCTTTCTGGCAAAGCAAAACCCTTGATGATATGACCGACGCCGAGTGGGAATCGCTGTGCGACGGCTGTGGGCAGTGCTGCCTGCACAAGCTGATGGATGAAGACACCGATGAAATCTATTTTACCAACGTCGCCTGCCGTCAGCTCAATATCAAAACCAGCCAGTGCCGTAACTATGAGCGTCGTTTCGAGTACGAGCCTGACTGCATCAAGCTGACGCGCGATAACCTGCCAACCTTCGAATGGTTACCGCATACCTGCGCCTATCGCCTGCTGGCGGAAGGGCAGCCGCTGCCGCAGTGGCATCCGCTGATTGCCGGCTCGAAGGCCGCTATGCACGGCGAGCGTATCTCCGTGCGCCATATCGCGGTGAAAGAGTCCGAAGTGATCGATTGGCAGGATCACATCATGAACAAACCCGAATGGGCTGACTAATTCGCAATTTCCGCGACAATCTTTTGATTTTTACTTTTTAGTAACAAATTTGCTGGGTAAATCTCGTCCCGTGCCGATAGTGTATCTATTCGCTGCGGTATGAGGTTGCTGATGAATAATTCAATAAGACTGTTAGTCCTGGCCGTGGTGATAAACCTGGGGGGATGGGGACTGCTGCTTGCGGCGGGATACGGTATCTGGGCGCTGATAGGATAGGCAGATGGCATGCCAGCCGCAAAGGTGATGCAGCTGGCAATAAATGCGATTAACGGCCGAACAGGTCGCGTCTTTTTGGCTTAAACGGCTGGGCAATCAGAACCAGCAGCGCCACAATCAGGTAGGCGGCAAAAATACCCACCAGCCACTGCGGCATCTCCAGCGATAAAAACTCCCACTGACGCACCGAGCAGTCGCCTGATGCTACAAACACCTGCGGCAACCATTTGTCTAAAGGCAACCAGCTTGGGAAGCGTGCCATAAAGTCGCAGGTCATAAACGGCGACGGATGAAGCTGGATCATCGTGTGTTCCCACGCCAACTGCAAACCGCGAAATGCGCTGTAAATCCAGATAAAAATCGCCACGTAGCGCAGCGGACTTTTTGGCGCGATCGCCCCCACCAGTCCGGCACCCATAATGCCAAACAGCGCGCAGCGCTCGTAAATACACAGAACACATGGCTTCAACAACATCACGTGTTGGAACCATAATGCCACTAACTCAAGCGCAAAAGCGGTCAACGCCATTAATAACCAGGCACTGCGGCCACGTGAGCTCTGGTTTAAATATCGCAACATAATTATTTCCCTGGAACGAGCTGTGAAAACGCAGTGTAAACGAAAACGATAGCCGTGCCATCTGGCTATGCGCAATAAATCGTAAATGGTCGGGCAATGCCGGTGAGAAATTCACCGGCAGCGAGAAATGCCGCGATTTTAGTGGCTTATTGAAGGGAGCGCGACAAGCCCCTGGCTCATCATCCAGTCAATGGCGGGCTGAAGGGTAAATTCTACGCACAGCAGACCCACCAGCGTCAGCACGAGCGTGTACGGCAGCGCCATCCACACCATTCTGCCGTAAGACAGTCGAATCAGCGGCGCTAGTGCAGACGTCAGCAGGAACAAGAACGCGGCCTGCCCGTTTGGCGTCGCCACTGACGGCAAGTTGGTCCCGGTATTGATCGCCACCGCCAGCAGTTCAAACTGCGGCAGGGTAATCGCCCCGTTATCCAGCGCGGTTTTAGCCTCGTTGATATAAACCGTGCCGACAAAGACGTTATCCGATATTGACGATAACACGCCGTTAAATAGATAGAACAGCGAGCGCTGCGCGTGCGGCGACGCCTGCAGGACAAAGTCGATAATCGGCGCGAACAGATGCTGATCGATAATCACCGCCACCACAGCGAAGAAAACGGTCAGCAGAGCGGTGAACGGCAGCGCTTCGGTAAAGGCTTTACCGATCGCGTGCTCGTCGGTGATACCCGTAAAGGAGGTGGCGAAGATAATCACCGTCAGCCCGATCAGCCCCACTTCCGCCAGATGCAGCGCCAGCGCCAGCACCAGCCAAACGCCGATAACCCCCTGAACGATAAGCCGCATGGTTTCCTGCTGCGTGCGCTGTTTGCGGCTGCGTTCGTCGTAGTCGTGGAGAATTTTTCGCACCGTATCGGGTAATTCGGCGCCGTAGCCGAAGGCTTTGCATTTCTCCAGCAGGAAACAGGTGAGAATGCCGCAGAAAAATACCGGAATGGTCACCGGCGACATGCGTAGGAAGAATTCACCGAAGTGCCAACCGGCGACTTTGGCGATAATCAGGTTCTGCGGCTCACCCACCATAGTCATTACGCCGCCTAGCGCGGTGCCGACGCCCGCATGCATCATCAGGCTACGCAAGAAGGCGCGGAACTGCTCCAGTACTTCGCGGTTATGCTTGTCGATGTGGCTATCATCAAGCAGATCGTCGTCATCAGGGCGCGAGGAGACAACCCGATGATAAATGCTGTAGAAGCCCACCGCGACGCTGATGATCACCGCCACGACCGTCAGCGCATCAAGGAACGCTGACAGGAAGGCCGCGGCCAGGCAGAAGGCGATAGACAGCAGCCGTTTGCTGCGAATGGTGAGCAGCAGGCGGGTGAAGATAAACAGCAGCAGCTGCTTCATAAAGTAGATACCGGCGACCATAAAGATCAGCAGCAGTAAAACTTCCAGATTGGCGGCAATTTCATTGCGCACGTGTTCGGCTGAGGTCATGCCGATAAAGACAGCTTCAATTGCCAGCAAACCACCGGGGATCAGCGGGTAGCATTTCAGCGCCATGGCGAGGGTGAAGATAAATTCGACGACCAGCAGCCATCCGGCGACAAACGGATTGAGTAAAAAGACTAACGGATTGATGATTAAGAAGATAATCAGCAGCAGTTTATACCAGTCCGGTGACTGGCCGAGAAAGTTGCGCCACAGGGCGCGACCGTAGGAAATTTCCATGACAACCGTTTTCCTCCTGAAAAGATAACATTTTTTACCATTTATTCGGACGTACTACCAGAAATGCCCCAGCAAGCGGGCTTTCCGGGATAAAAAAGAAATGTGAAAAATGAAACAGCGATCCCTTTTTAATTCACCCGTCCCGCTATCTGCACTATGTTGGCTCTGGTATGATGAGTCCAATTGCAACGCTGTGTAATGGAATTTTTACTATGGTCATTAAGGCGCAAAGCCCGGCGGGTTTCGCGGAAGAGTATATTGTTGAAAGTATCTGGAATAACCGTTTTCCTCCAGGCTCAATACTTCCTGCTGAACGTGAACTCTCTGAATTAATTGGTGTGACTCGCACCACCTTACGTGAAGTGTTGCAACGTCTGGCACGCGATGGCTGGTTAACCATCCAACACGGTAAGCCAACGAAGGTCAATAATTTCTGGGAAACATCGGGGCTGAATATCCTGGAAACGCTGGCACGTCTCGATCACGACAGCGTACCGCAGTTGATCGACAATCTGCTCTCCGTGCGTACCAATATCGCGACCATCTATATTCGCACCGCATTCCGTCAACATCCGGAAAAAGCGCTGGAAGTACTGGCGAGCGCGCGTGAGGTGGAAGACTACGCCGATGCATTTGCCGAGCTGGATTACGGCATTTTCCGCGGTCTGGCGTTTGCCTCCGGCAACCCGATCTACGGTCTGATCTTAAACGGCATGAAGGGCCTGTATACCCGCCTCGGCCGTCACTACTTCTCAAGCCCGGAAGCACGCAGCCTGGCGCTGGGTTTCTACCATCGACTGACTGAACTGTGCGAGCAGGGCGATCACGATAAGGTGTATGAGACGGTGCGCCGCTACGGTCACGAGAGTGGTCAGATTTGGCACCGGATGCAGAAAAATCTGCCCGGCGATCTGGCGATCCACGGCCGTTAATTTCCGGCTTTATAAAATAAAACACCCCGGTTATGCCGGGGTGTTTTGCATTTAACGCTTATAACGCATTAGGGCGCGGTGGGCAGCGGTCGAGCAGCTCAACGCTGCCATCGGCATTTTGCTGTTCCAGATGAACGTCAAAGCCCCACAGACGCTGCACATGCTTGAGCACCTCACGACGGCCTTTATCCAGCGGCGCGCGGTTATGCGGTACGTAGCGCAGCGTCAACGAGCGATCGCCGCGCAGGTCGACGTTCCACACCTGAATGTTCGGCTCGAGGTTACTCAGGTTATATTGTGAAGAGAGCTGCGAGCGAATCTCGCGATAGCCCTCCTCGTTGTGAATGGCAGAAATTTCCAGATAGTTATGCTGATCGTCATCCAGCACGGTAAACAGGCGGAAATCGCGCATGATTTTCGGCGACAGGAACTGGCTGATAAAACTCTCGTCTTTAAAATCCCGCATCGCAAAATGCAGCGTCGTCAGCCAGTCGGAACCTGCGATGTCCGGGAACCAATATTTGTCTTCCTCGGTCGGATTCTGACAGATACGCTTAATGTCCTGGAACATGGCAAAACCCAGCGCGTAAGGGTTAATACCGCTGTACCATGGGCTGTTATACGGTGGCTGGAAGACCACGTTGGTGTGGCTATGCAAAAATTCCAGCATAAAGCGTTCGGTCACTTTTCCCTCATCGTAAAGATGATTGAGAATGGTGTAGTGCCAGAAAGTGGCCCAGCCTTCGTTCATCACCTGAGTTTGCTTCTGCGGATAAAAATACTGGCTGACCTTGCGCACAATACGCAGGATCTCACGCTGCCAGGGTTCAAGCAGCGGTGCATTCTTTTCCATAAAGTACAGCAGGTTTTCCTGCGGCTCGGACGGGTAGCGGCGGGCGGCCTCTGACGCTTTTTCTTCATCGCGTTTTGGCAGGGTGCGCCACAGCATATTCACCTGGCTTTGCAGATACTCCTCGCGGCTCTTCTGCCGCGCTTTCTCTTCCTGCAGGGAGATTTTTTGCGGGCGTTTGTAGCGATCCACCCCGTAGTTCATCAGCGCATGGCAGGAGTCAAGCAGCCGTTCCACCTCATCAACGCCGTAACGCTCTTCGCAATCGGTAATGTATTTGCGCGCAAACAGCAGATAGTCAACGATGGAGCTGGCGTCCGTCCAGCTACGGAACAGGTAGTTGTTTTTAAAGAAAGAGTTGTGCCCGTAGCAGGCGTGCGCCATCACCAGCGCCTGCATGGTAATGGTGTTCTCTTCCATCAAATACGCAATACACGGGTTGGAGTTAATGACGATTTCATACGCCAGGCCCTGCTGGCCGTGTTTGTACTGGCGTTCGGTCTCAATAAACTTTTTACCAAATGACCAGTGCGGGTAGTTAATCGGCATCCCCACGCTGGAATAGGCATCCATCATCTGCTCGGAGGTGATGACTTCGATTTGATGTGGGTAGGTGTCCAGTCGATACAGCTTCGCTACCCGGTCAATCTCAGCCAGATAGGTTTCGAGCAGCGAAAACGTCCAGTCGGGTCCATCGCTCAGACGAGTAGTGTCCTGATTCATCGAGTCAATCGTAGCCATTAGCGCGCCCTCATTGTTGGCGACCCTCTCTGTCTGGAGAGCCTCAAATAAAGAATAGAACACCGCAGAAAATCTGTAACAAGCGGCATTTTTTTTCTTCATGATTAATTCATCCTAAGGCCGAAAATTTGGCGCCTTTACAGGATTTTATGCTGACAAAAAATAACGGGCAGCAGGAGATCGCAATTTCCCGCTATCCACGCAGAGTGGGCGCTCTGTGAGATAAGTCACCATAAAAAAAGCCTATGTTGAATAATATTTTCATCTAGGTTATCAATTTGTAATTAGATGATTGTTCTTTTACTGATTCTGGAGTGGCTATGCACGTTGTCATACTGGGAAGTGGAGTCGTGGGCGTCACCAGCGCCTGGTATTTAAGTCAGGCAGGGCATCAGGTCACGGTGATTGACCGTGAAGCGGGCCCAGCATTAGAAACCAGCGCCGCCAACGCCGGGCAGATCTCTCCGGGCTACGCAGCCCCGTGGGCCGCGCCGGGGGTGCCGTTAAAAGCGATTAAATGGATGTTCCAGCGCCATGCGCCGTTGGCGATACGCCTCGATGGCACCGGCTTCCAGTTAAAATGGATGTGGCAGATGCTACGCAACTGCGACACACGCCATTACATGGAAAACAAAGGGCGGATGGTGCGTCTGGCGGAATACAGCCGCGACTGCCTGAAAACCCTGCGTGACACCACCGGGATCAGCTATGAAGGACGTCAGGGCGGCACGCTGCAGTTGTTCCGTACCGCTCAGCAATACGAAAACGCCACCCGCGACATCGCGGTGCTGGAAGACGCCGGCGTCCCCTATCAGCTGTTGGAGGCTTCATGGCTTGCCGAGGTGGAACCTGCGCTGGCCGATGTAGCACACAAGCTGACCGGCGGGCTGCGTCTGCCGAATGACGAAACCGGTGACTGTCAGCTCTTCACCCAACGACTGGCGAAAATGGCCGAGCAGGCGGGCGTTCAGTTCCGCTTTAACACCCCGGTCGACAGTCTGCTTGAAGACGGTGGCCGCATTATGGGCGTCAAGTGCGGTGATGAAGTGGTGAAAGCTGATGCCTATGTGATGGCCTTCGGTTCCTATTCAACGGCGATGCTCAAAGGGCTGGTGGACATCCCGGTCTATCCGCTTAAAGGCTATTCGCTGACCATTCCGATTGTCGAAGAGAGCGGGGCACCGGTTTCTACGATCCTTGATGAAACCTACAAAATTGCGATTACCCGTTTCGATAACCGTATTCGCGTCGGCGGAATGGCAGAAATTGTCGGCTTCAATACCGAACTGCTGCAGCCGCGGCGGGAAACCCTCGAGATGGTGGTCGGCGATCTGTTCCCACGCGGTGGGAAAATCACCGAAGCGACCTTCTGGACCGGTTTGCGCCCAATGACGCCAGACGGTACGCCGGTGGTGGGTAAAACGGCGTTTAAAAATCTGTGGCTCAACACCGGCCACGGCACGCTGGGCTGGACCATGTCCTGTGGTTCGGGTCAACTGCTAAGTGATTTGATGTCTGGCCGAACACCTGCTATTCCCTATGATGATCTGAGCGTTGCTCGCTACTCACCGGGATTCACGCCCGCTCGCGCGCAGCATCTGCATGGCGCACACCAATAAGGAGAACGCATGTCACGTCCCGTGCTCGCCAGCCTCGACCTGCAGGCGTTACGCAATAACTTAGCCATTGTCCGCCGGGCGGCGGGCGGTGCTCGCATTTGGTCGGTGGTGAAGGCCAATGCCTATGGACATGGATTAGAGCGTGTCTGGAACGCCCTGCGGGAAACCGATGGCTTCGCGATGCTCAATCTTGAAGAGGCGATCCTGCTGCGTGAACGCGGCTGGAAAGGGCCGATTCTGCTGCTTGAGGGCTTCTTCCATGTTGATGAGCTGGAGCTGTTTGATAAATACCGCCTGACCACCAGCGTACACAGCAACTGGCAGCTTAAGGCGTTGCAAAACGCGCGGCTGCATTCACCGATCGATGTCTATCTGAAGGTGAACAGCGGCATGAATCGGCTGGGATTTGCCCCTGAACGGGTGCATAGCGTCTGGCAGCAGCTGCGTGGCATGAGCAACGTAGGGTCGATGACCCTGATGTCGCATTTCGCGCAGGCGGAAAATACCGATGGTATCGTCGAACCGATGCAGCGGATTGAGCAGGCGGCAGAAGGGCTGGATTGCCCACGTTCGCTGGCCAACTCGGCGGCCACGCTATGGCACCCGGAAACGCATTTCGACTGGGTGCGCCCGGGTATTGTGCTCTACGGCGCGTCACCTTCTGGCCACTGGCAGGACATTGCCAACAGCGGCCTGAAGCCGGTGATGACGTTAAGCAGCGAAATCATTGGCATCCAGAACCTGAAGCCGGGCGATGCAGTGGGCTACGGCAGCCGCTATCGCGCAACGGAAGAACAGCGCATTGGTATTGTTGCCTGCGGCTATGCCGACGGCTATCCGCGTATAGCCGCCAACGGCACGCCGGTGCTGGTCGACGGCATTCGCACCGGAACGGTAGGGGCGATTTCCATGGATATGCTGGCGGTGGATTTAACGCCGTGTCCGCAGGCGGGAATCGGCGCCTCGGTGGAGCTGTGGGGGGAGAACATTAAGATTGATGAAGTTGCCGCCAGCGCTGGCACCGTGGGCTATGAGCTGATGTGTGCGGTTGCACCGCGCGTACCATTCGTGACAGTGTAACTTTCTCAGCAAATGACGCCGAGTCAGCGGCGTCTGCGTGAATACGCGCTATGCTGGCCGGATAACGTTGGGTTATCCGGCCGTTAGCCATCACTCGCTCTCTTCTTCCGCGACCCGGACGCCGACCTTCAGCACCTGGTTCTCTTCTTTCTCGGCCACTGTCCATACCATCCCGGCAAATTCTACCTGGTCACCGACTACCGGCGCGGCACCGAGCAGATGTTCAACGAGATCCCCCAGCGACTGCTGGTTATCGCGAAACTCTTCGCCACCGTCCAGCCCGTAAATTAGCGCCACGTCGGCAAACTTGGCCCCGGCTTCGAGAATGAAGTCGCCAAAGAAGCTTTGATCAAGCGCGACCGGCGGCGACTGGCTAAACATTTTGCCCAGCGACGGTAAATCGCGCTCCCGGCCAATGACGCACAGAATATCGCCTTCCCGCAGACGGGTGCTGCCGGTAGGATGCAGCAGGACGTTATCGCGGAACAGTGCAGCAATACGGGTCTCTTGCGGCATATGCAGGTCACGTAGCGCGGCCCCCACACACCATTTGTCAGCGCTGAGCTGGTAGACAAACTGTTCCCACGGGTTATCCGGGTGAATATCCAGCCCGACGCGGGAGATAGGCCAGCCGACCGGCGGCACCACCACTTTGGCTTTTTTGGCCGCCCACGATAGCGAAGTCCCTTGCAGCAGCAGTGACACCAGTACCACGAAGAAGGCGACGTTAAAGAACAGACGAGCGTTCTCAAGCCCCGCCATCATCGGGAAAACGGCCAGAATAATCGGCACTGCGCCGCGCAGACCCACCCAACTGATAAAGGTGCGTTCGCGTAGATTAAAACCGCGGAACGGCAGCAGGCCGGCAAAGACCGACAGCGGGCGGGCAATGAAGATCATCCAGATAGAGAGCAGCAGCGCCGGGATGGCGATAGGCAGCAGATCGGATGGCGTAACCAGCAGCCCCAACACCAGGAACATGGCAATTTGCGCCAGCCATGCCAGACCGTCAAAGTTCTGCAAAATACCGAATCGGTTGCGGATCGGCCGATTGCCCAGCAGGAAACCGCACAGATACACCGCCAGAATACCGCTGCCATCGAGAGTGGTCGTGACGGCGAAAATCATGATCCCGCCGCTGAGTGCCAGCAGCGGATACAGCCCAGCGGGCAGGGCGATGCGGTTAATCATCTGTAGCAGCAGATAGCCGCCGCCCAGGCCAATCACAATGCCGAGGCCAAACTGTTGAATGATGTGCACGAGGAACATCCAACTGAGGCCGGTTTCGTGCTGCTGGATCATTTCAATCAGCGTAATGGTGAGAAACACCGCCATGGGATCGTTACTGCCGGATTCGATCTCCAGCGTTGAACCAACACGTTCGTTGAGCCCTTTCCCGCCGAGCAGTGAGAACACCGCCGCGGCATCGGTCGAACCGACTATCGCCCCAATCAGCATTCCTTCCATGATATTCAGATTGAAAAGCCAGGCCGCCATCATCCCGGTGAGACCCGAAGTGATAAGCACGCCAACGGTGGCCAGCGATAATGCCGGCCCTAATGCCACCCGAAACGAGCTGGCCTGGGTACGCATCCCGCCGTCCAGCAGGATAACCGCCAGCGCCAGGTTACTGACCATGTAGGCGAAAGGATAATTATCGAAGGGAATGCCGCCGATGCCGTCGACGCCCGCCAGCATGCCGATGGCTAAAAAGATAACCAGAATCGGGATACCAAGACGGGAAGAAAATGAGCTTAAGAGAATACTGCAGGTTACTAAGACCGAACCCAAAATAAAAAGACTAATGACTGCCGCGGCGTCCAATGTTCACGCACTCCCCGATAACGAACAAGCTAGTTACAAAACGTTACCATAATTAGGGCGCAAACATTGGATAAATAAGCGGTGATTATTGTTTTTTATTCGGCTAATACCGGATGACCGCTTAGCGTCAGCGCTGAACGGCCGGGATTATGGCTAAGCTGCGCGCGGGCACCCAGCGGCAGGGTGACGGTACGGGGTTCATGGCCAAAATCCAGTCCGCTAATCAGCGGAATCGACAGCCGCGAACGCAGATAATCATACATGCCGTCCAGGCTATAACCGTCGTCATAATCGTTCGGGCTGGAGCCGCTAAAGCTACCCAGCACGATAGCGCGCTGGCGCGGCAGAATACCCGCGTGCAGCAGCTGCAACAGCATGCGTTCAACGCGGAACGGATGCTCGTTAATATCTTCAAGCACCAGAATGCCGTCGCGAATATCCGGCATCCACGGCGTACCGATGAGCGAAACGATCATCGCCAAATTCCCGCCCCAGAGTGTGCCTTCGGTGGCGCACTGCGGGCCGTCACCGTTCCACTCAACGGTAAAGGTGGGATGACGCAGCGCGCGCCAGAAATGCTCCTCGGTAAAAGGATCAAGGCTTTCTGCGCCAAAGTTACCCGCCAGCATTGGGCCGCTAAAGGTCACGACGTTACCGGTGGCCAGCAGGCCGAACTGAATCGCGGTGAAATCGCTGTGCCCGCAGATGAGCAGCGGGGAGCGCTGCTGGCGAGCGACCAGCGACGGCCAGTCAATGTTCGTCAGCAGGCGGCTGGCGCCGTAGCCGCCGCGTACCGCCATCACAATCTGATTTTCTCCCGGCAGTTGGGCAAGGCCATTGATATCCGCCAGCCGTTCGGCCTCAGTACCGGCAAATCGTTGATGGCGGCGAGAAATCACCTGCTGGTTCGTCACCTGATGCCCTGATGCCTCCAGCCGTGAAACGCCGCGCCGTGCAGCGGCCTGGTTGATGCAGTAACCAGAGGGAGCGATAAGATGAAACGAAGACATGGCATTTCCTTGCTGAGAATGAAACGGGTATCATGCCGCCTGAGCCAGTGGTTGTCATTAGCGACAGCAAAGTTCAGCTAAAAGGATAGATGCGTGAAATTAAGATGGTTTGCTTTTTTAATTGTATTACTTGCCGGGTGTAGCTCTAAATCGGATTACCGCAATCCGCCGTGGAATCCCGAGGTTCCAGTGAAGCGCGCGATGCAGTGGATGCCAATTACTGAAAAAGCCGGTGCGGCCTGGGGCGTGAGCCCACGCCTTATCACCGCCATTATTGCCGTCGAGTCAGGCGGTAACCCGACGCTGGTGAGTAAATCCAATGCGGTCGGGCTGATGCAGCTTAAAGCATCGACATCGGGTCTGGATGTCTATCGTCATATGGGCTGGAGCGGTCAGCCGTCAACCAGTGAGCTGAAAAATCCGGAACGCAACATCTCGATGGGCGCGGCGTATTTGAGCATTCTGGAACATGGTTCGCTGGCCGGGATTTCCGACCCGCAGGTGATGCAATATGCGCTGGTGGTGTCCTACGCCAACGGTGCAGGTGCGCTGCTGAGGACCTTCTCGTCGGATCGTAAAAAAGCCATTTCGAAAATAAACGATCTGGATGCGGATGAATTCTTCGACCACGTGGTGAAAAACCATCCGTCACCGCAGGCGCCACGCTATATCTGGAAAATCCAGAAAGCCATGGACGCCATGTAATCAGCGAACGTTATTTGCCCGTTCGCGCGCCTCACGCTCCAGCGAGAAAATAATTCGCTGGAGCGAGCGCTCCAACACTGGATTCATATACAGAAAACGGAAGCTCAGGCGCGGCGTGACAATCGTTTCATTCTTGCTGTCGACCACTTTACGTTCGCTGATGGCCAGTAGCTGAACGTCGAAACGAAAACGCCCCCATTGCCCCATATCCAGCTCAATTTCTTTCAGCTCCATGCCGGGAACCAGCATCTCCGGCGGCGGCGCGTCCAGCAGCGCCCCCATGCCACCCAGTGACAAATCAAACAGGCGGAAACGCAGCGTTTTCTTATCCGGCAAGGTCGCACAGCCGTAATAAGGGGGATACAGCGGGGCAGGGATGCGGAAATATTCACGACGCTGGATAAACCATACCGCAGGCGGCGTGGGCATTACGAAGGCGGGCAGCCCCTGATAATTCTCAACCTGCATTTGTGGTACCGAAAATTCGATTTTTGCGCCATTGGTTTCGGCCACCATCGAGAGATTTTTGGCCGCTAAGGCGGCCGTGTTATCTTCCTCACGGCTACCAAAATCGATCACCAACTGCTGTTGGCTGACGTCAAGAATACGGCTAATAAACTGGCGTGATGACCAGCTCACGCGCAGCGCGGCGTTTGCCTGCTGAAGGTCGCGCAGAACGTTTAATACTGCGAGCGGATTTTGTTTAAGAAACTGTGTGTTGTGCTCACTCACCGGGTATGGCTCCTGAATGGCAGACTCTCATTTATCTATCGGCGTTGAAAAACAGAACTTCAGCCTCCTCGTAAAATTTTTTAACATTTTTATCGGTTTCGGCTGCGTAAAGCACTTAAGGCAGTGCCTACGTCAATATTCGTATTTATCTGCATAAAATATCATCGGCGAACCAGGCTTTTTAAGAACAATTACCTATACTTGAAACATTAGCGGCGCAGAATGACGGCGCTTTTATTGGTGTTAATGGAACTGAAGAGGTGGGAAAAATGGGTATTATTGCCTGGATTATTTTTGGTCTGATTGCCGGTGTTATTGCCAAACTGATTATGCCGGGGCGTGATGGGGGTGGTTTCTTCCTCACCTGTATCCTGGGTATTGTCGGTGCCGTTGTCGGTGGCTGGTTAGCGACCACGTTTGGTCTTGGCGGCAGCGTCAGTGGCTTTAATCTGCACAGCTTCCTGGTAGCGGTAGTGGGCGCCATTGTTGTACTGGCGGTATTCCGCCTGATTCGCCGCGAATAATGTTTCCCGAAGCATATTCATCGACGGCCCCATAAGGGGCCGTTTTCTTTTGCATCAAAACTGCTACCTCTGTCACATTTCTAATCCCTTGCTGATTTTGGCGTTGAATTGCAAACATGAATGATAATAATTATCGTTCTTTGTTTGATTTGAGCCACATATAATGAATAAGACCGCTTTTCGCGTTTGCACGCTTTCGGGGATGATTGCGCTAGCACTATCAACACAGGGGTACGCTGCCCAGGAGTCGACCATGGTGGTCACCGGTTCGGCAAACGGTGAGGGGAGTGAACTGCCCGGCTGGACCAACAGCGCCACCAAATCGGCGGTGCCGGAAAGCAAAACGCCGCAGGTGATTAACACCATCAGCCAGCATGAAATCAGCGAGCGTCATGCGACGTCGATTAATGAAATCCTGCGCTATGCGCCAGGCGTTTCGACTGAATCGCGCGGAAGCACGACCTATATGAGCGAATACAAAATTCGTGGTTTTACCGTTGATAACGAATATTACAACGGCCTACAGCTACCGTATAACGTCACCGGCAATACCAAAGCGCGTATCGACCCGCTGCTTGTTGATAGCGTCGATATCCTGAAAGGGCCTTCATCCGTGCTCTACGGCAACGGTTCGCCGGGCGGGCTTGTAAATATTCAGGGTAAAAAACCGCAGACCACGCCGCGCACCGAAATCGGTTTTAACACCGGCACCCGCAATCTGAAAGAAGGGTATATCGACTCTACCGGCCGGATTGCCGACAGCGACTGGAGCTATCGTCTGTTGGGGAAAGCCACCGAGGGCGATGATCAGCCGCACACCACCCGCTACGAAGACTATCTGGTCGCGCCGAGCGTCACCTGGCAGCCGAGCGACAAAACGCGCCTGACCCTCGACGCGCTGGCGCAGAATACCCCGAGCCTGACGCCGTCTAACCCGCTGCCGCTCTCTTACTTACGCTCGCAGTATGCCGACAAACGCGCCTTTGCCGGCGATGACTGGAGTGGTTTTAAACAGCGCCAGTGGATGATTGGCTACAGCTTTGAACATGAGTTTGACAGCGGTTGGGGCATCGCACAGAAAGCGCGCTACTTTGATATCGATACCCATCAGCAAAGCGTGTACTCCACCGGCAATAGCCCAACGGCGGTCTACGACATTAGTCGTTCCGCCTATACGACCGATGAAAATCTGCACAGTTTTAACATTGATAACCAACTCACCCGCACGCTGAGCCTGGGGGATTGGCAGCACCATCTGCTGGCGGGGTTTGATTATCAGAAACTGAATTCGCATTACCATTACCGGTATTCTAACTATTTAACCCCGCCGCCGAATCTGGATATGCGTAACCCAGACTTTGGCCTGGTGAGTGAAGATGCCTTGGGGCTGTATACCGCGCAGAAAAATCGTCTTTCCTACAACCAAAAAGGCTATTACCTGCAGGATCAGATGGCCTACGGTGGCCTGAACATCCTCGCCAGCCTGCGCTATGACGAGTACCAGTCGGCGACCACCGACTATCTCAATAGCGACCAGAAAGAGTGGATTTCGCAGGATCGGGTGACCAAACGTCTGGGCGTGCTGTATGCCTTTGATAACGGCATTTCGCCGTTCATCAGCTACTCGGAAGGCTTCAAACCGATTTCACCGGCCCGTGGGCTGACGGCGGATCAGGTGAAACCGACCACCAGTAAACAGGTGGAAGGCGGCGTGAAGTATCTGTTGGCGGATTACGCCACGACCTTTACCGCCTCGGTATTTAATATTCGCCAGAAAAATGTGCTCAGCGCAGATCCGAGCTGGAACTATCACCAGACCGGCGAAATTGAATCGAAAGGTGCCGAGCTGTCGGTCATTAGCCGCCCGACGGACAATATCAACCTGATTGCCAACTACGCCTATACCCACGCCATCAACACCGAAGACGAGAGCTATCAGGGCAAACGCCCGACTCAGGTACCGGAAAATGCGTTTAATCTGTGGGGCGATTACACCTTTGACCAGAGCATGGTGCGCGGGCTGACGGTCGGCGCCGGGGTGCGTTATACCGGGCCGATGGAAATTGCACCGGCGAATAATGAAGGCAAACTGGGTGGCACCACGCAGTACGATATGTCGGTGTCTTACGATATGTCGGCTCTGGACAGCAGCCTGAGCGGCTTGATGCTTAAGGCCAGCGCACAGAACCTGACCAATAAAGAGACGTTTACCTGCTATGACAGCACCAACTGCTGGATTGGCCGCGATCGTACGGTTCAGGTAGGGGCGAGTTACACCTTCTAAGTGAAATGTCCGGGCGATCGTTATCGCCCGGACAATCCGTTACGCTGATTCCGGCGCGGTTCCGGCATTCACCATCGGTTTCGCCACGGTCTTCATCGGAATAAACGCCACTACGATTGCACCGAGCACGAGGAATCCAGCGACCATAAAGATCCCGGCGTTAAAGCTGCCGGTGACATCTTTCATCCAGCCCATTAGCAACGGTCCCAGCGCCGCACCGGTCATCCCGGTACCGTTTATCACCGCAATCCCCAGCGCGCGAGCGCGCAGCGACAAGGCGCGATCCGGCGTGGTCCAGAAAATCACCATTGCCGCGAATGCCCCCATCGATGCCATCACAATGCCGGTAAACTGCAGATGCGGATTCGGGCTGGTGGCGGTCAGGATCCAACCGGCGGCAGCAAACAGATACGGCAGCAGGGTATGCAGTTTGCGTTCGTTGTAGCGGTCTGAACGTTTGCTCCACCAAATCATGCCGATAATAGTACACACCTGCGGAATGGCGCTTAGCAGCCCGATGGTGACGTTGCTGCTCTCGGCATTAAAGCTGCGCAAAATCAGCGGTGTCCAGACGCTCAGGGCGCTCAGGGTGTTGGTCAGGCAGAAATAGGCCACGGTGTAGAGAATGATGATTGGCGTGAACAGCTCGCGCATCACGCTTTTTTGCCCCACCGACGCCGCTGCAATGGCGCTTTGAGTTTGCAGCGCCTGCTGCTTATCCGCTTCCAGCATCTCGTTAAGACAGGCTTTATCGTCGTCGGTCAGCCACTTCGCGGTTGACGGGCTATCGTCCAGCCAGAACCAGACCACCAGACCCAACAGCACCGACGGGAAGCCTTCCAGCAGGAACAGCCACTGCCAACCTTTGAGATTCAGCATGCCGTCCATATTGAGAATATAACCGGACGCCAGCGATCCCAGCGCCATAGTGACCGGCATGGCAATCATAAACAGGGCATTGGCGCGCGCGCGGTAGTGCGCCGGGAACCAGTAGGTCATGTAATAGAGCAGGCCCGGCAGGAAGCCCGCTTCGGCAATCCCCACCAGCATGCGCAGGGCGTACAGGCTATTCGGCCCGGTAGCGAACAGCGTGGCGGTAGAGGCAATTCCCCAGACGATCATCAGGATAGCAATCCAGCGCCGTGCGCCCACGATAGTCAACATCACGTTGCTGGGGATCCCGCAGACCACGTACATCACGTAAAACAGCGTGGTCGCCAGCCCAAACATGGTGCTGGTTAACCCGAGATCTTTGCCCATCGTCAGACCGGCAAAACCGATGTTGATGCGGTCGAGATAGGAGAAAACGAACAGTACGAACAAAAAAACGACCAGACGGCGAAAAAGTTTATTAATAACCGCCTGTTGGCGGGGATTCAGAGGTATTTGCGTTGGGGCTTGCGCCCCGGAGCGTGTCTGTTCCGTAGAAGGGCTATCGTTCATGAAAAGCTCCACATTGTGTTTATTAGTATAAGGGTCGTACAGGCTGCTAACGTATAGAAAATAGCCATGATGAGTGTCAATTTTATGTGTGAAAAATGATACGTAATTGTTATGTATGTGGCATTTGTGAATCATAATGCGATCTGAGTCGCGTAAACATGCAAGAGGGAAGCGGAGCGGGCGTAATGGTGTCAGGACGGGCGCAAAGACACAGGGTATAATCGGCAAATCTGTTGCATTTTGGGGTAAGGAAACGCATGAGTCCGACTAAAAAGAGCGCTGCCGGTCAGTCAGATGAGACCGTGTTTCACCGGGAAGAGTTTCCGTTCTACTGGATTGTTAACGTCTATGCGCGCTACACCCAGACCGTAGAAATCGCCCTCAAAAAGATAGCGCTAGACGTATCGCGCTTTCGCGTGCTGATGATCACCCACCAGTATGGCGAAGCGAGCATTTCGCAAATCTCGGAATATGCGCTGGCGAAAATGCCTACCGTGACCAAAATCGTTGGTCGCCTGCGCGATGACGGCCTGGTGACCACCGCCAGCAGCGAACGCGATGCCCGCGTAACGGTGGTGATGCTAACCGAAGCCGGGCAGCAGAAAGTGGCGGAAGCCATGCCGCTGGTAGGCAAGATTTTTGATAAAGGTTTTAAGGGAATGAGCGCCAGCCAGGTTGAAAAGATGAATCAGTCGCTGGCTAAAGTCCTCGATAATCTCAACGAACTTTGACCCTCCACCGCCACAATGACAAAATTGTGACTCGCGTAGAAAATATTTATAACCACCTGTAAATAAACGATTTTTAAACACAGTCTGCGAAAATCCCTTCGCAGGCTGTGCCTGCCTATATGCATTAATTTGCTTTATATTTCATCAAACTGCGTGATTAACCATATCCTTTTAAAGGTTAATGGGTTGTTGCGTATGCGTAAAATTAACGTGAAATATTACTTGAATATTCATCTAAATTTGCCAGTATTGATTTAACGCAACTCAGGACAAAAAAGCAGCATCGACTGCTCGCCTGAATATGATTCATTATTTCTGGTTAAGGTGTTAATCATGCAGCCAGTTTACGAGAGCAATGGGTTTGTCGAACGCTTTACCCTCGGTGAGGGTGAGCTCAGTTTTGCCGTCAAAGATACCCTCAACGTGGCGGGATACCGCACTCAGGCGGGCTGTCCAGCGCTGGCGGAAACAACCGCCGCAGCGCAGCACGCCGGCGTGGTCGAAACGCTTCTCGCTAGCGGCTGTCGGCTGACGGGGAAAACCACGCTGCATGAGCTGGCGTTTGGCGTTACCGGGATTAATGCCTGGGGCGGCACCCCGGTCAATCCGCTTTATCCAACGTTGATCCCCGGCGGCTCCTCCAGCGGTTCGGCGGCGGTTGTCGCTGCCGGCGAAGTCGACTTTTCACTGGGCACCGATACCGGTGGCTCGGTGCGGATGCCTGCTGCCTGCTGCGGTATTCTCGGGCTCAAGCCGGGCTACGGTGTGCTCAGCCGCGAGGGCGTATTGCCCGCCGAGAGTTCACTGGACTGCGTCGGCCTGTTTGCCCGCGATACGCATGTTCTGCGCCTGGCGCTGAATCACCTTAGTCTGCCGGTTGCTGCCCCCCTTACCGATCTTCCCGAGGTGGCCTTTATTGCCGCCGCGCTGCCGGAAATCGATACGCTGCTGATGCAATTCCTCACCCATGCGGGTGTGCAGCCGCATCGCGCAGAACTGCCCACGCTTGCCGATGCGCACCGCGCTGGTATTGCCATTATCAGCCATGAAAACTGGCAGGCTTTTCACTCTTTACTGACGTCTGGGGCGGTCTCAGCAGATGTCGCCACGCGTATTCGCGCCGGTGAGACGGTAAGCCAGCAGACGCTGGAAGAGGCCGAACAGATCCGCCAACGCTTCACCGCTGATGTCGATGCACTGCTGGCGAAAACGCCGCTGCTGGCGCTGGCTACGCTCCCGGAACTACCGCCGACGCTTGCCGAAGCGGCCGATCCGCTGAGCGTAGTCAATCTGACTCGCCTTGTCCGCCCGTTCAACCTCAGCGGGCACCCGGCGTTGACGCTACCCGCCGGCGAGCTACACGGCAGGCCGATTGCCCTCCAGTTGGTGGCCCGTAAAGGGGCTGAGGGATTATTGGTTCAGGCCGCCGAGTGGCTGACCGCGCGACGACGTCGCTAACCGCGCACTCTCTTTTTCTTTATTCCTGATGACTCAGTGAGTTCGACTCATTGCGGCCTCGTGCGCTCTGCGCATGGCCGTGACAACTACCGGAGAACGCTATGTCTGCCGTCCACGCCCGTGAAGCGCTAGAGCCGCTGTTAAGCGAAGTTGCGACTCGTAGCCAGGATTTTGAGCATCAACGTCATATTTCTGACGACATTATCAGCCGCTTTAAACAGGTGGGCGTCTATCGTGCGCTGGTGCCGAAACGCTACGGCGGCGACGAGTGTTCTCCGGCGCAGTTTTGCGAACTGATTGAGCAGATTGCCACCGCCGACGGCTCCGCAGGCTGGGTGGCAAGCTTCGGCATGAGCCCGTTTTATCTCGGTGCGCTGCCGGTTGAGACCCTGGAAGAGCTCTATCGCGAGGGCCCGGATGTGGTCTTTGCTGGCGGTATCTTCCCTACGCAAAAAGCGCGGCAGGCCGATGGCGGCTACCGGGTCAGCGGGCGCTGGAGCTTTGCCAGCGGCAGTATGGGGGCTTCAGTTCTCGGCGTCGGGATCCTGCCCGACGGCGAACAGCCGCTGCCGCGCATGGCGGTGTTACCGCGTGCCAGCGTGCAGATTGACCCGGTGTGGAACACCGTCGGGCTGGCGGGTACCGGCAGCCACGATCTGCTGGTGGACGATGTCTTTGTGCCGCAGGAGTGGACCTTTATTCGCGGCGGTGCGCTGAATCTCGACGGCCCGCTGTATCGCTATCCGGTGCTGTCGCTGGCAACCCAAGTGCTGTCGGTGGTGGCGCTCGGCGTAACACGCGCGGCGCTCAATGAAATCTATGCCATTGCCCATCGCCAGCAATCGGTGACCGGCGCGCCGCGTCTGGCCGACCGCCCGCAGGCGCAGATGCAAATAGCCCGCTGTGAGGCCGATCTGCGCTCCGCCCGCGCCTGGTTCTATGACGCTATTGATGATGTCTGGCAACAGCTGCTGTCCGGCGATGATGCTAGCTGCGAGCAGATTAACGCGCTGCGTCTTTCGTCGACTCACGTGACGCGCGTGGCCGCCGACGTGGCGCGTCAGGCGCTGGCGTTAAACGGCATGGGCGGCGTCACCATGACCAGCCCGCTGCAGCGCTATGTGCGCGACACCATGGTCATTACCCAACACGCCTTTATGGGCGATCTCTCATATCTCAATGCAGGCACCGTCTTCTTCGGTGGCAAGCCGCAGCCCGGCTACCTGTGATTTTTAACTTAAGGAGCATCAGATGAGCCAGACCACAACCTTACGCGTGCTGTTTTGCATCGGCGTGAATCAGAACTTTTTCGATGCCAGCGCGGCGGAAGCCAAGCAGGTGTGGGCCGCTTTCGGCGTGATGATGAAAGGCATTGACGAAACGCCGGGGATCACCGTTATCGGCAACATGGACGATGACCAACTGATGGTCGGCCCATCCACCACCGCCCCGTGGACCACCTACGTGCTGGCCGACGCTCAGGCGCTGGAAAATGTGGCCGCCGTCTGCAACCTGTTCCGCACAACGCCCGTCGGTGACGGCGGCAGCAAACTGTGGAAGTACTGCAAAATCGAGGCCCGCGTCGGCCGTGAACTGATTATTCAGAACTAACGGAGTCGATGATGACCTCTCAGGATGCGCAGCGCTTACAGCAGCTCGAAGATCAGCAGGCCGCCCGCGTGTGCATAAGCCAGTACATGCACCTGTGCGACCGGCTCGACGATAGCGAAACCGTGCGCGCCATCGGCGCACTGTTCACCGTTGACGCCTGCTGGGAAGGGGTGGGTGAACCGTATGCGACCCGCCTGGGGCGTCATGTCGGGCGCGCAGCCATTACCAGCATGATGGCCGGGTATGTGCGCAAACCGGCCCACTTCGCCATGAACGCACATTTTCTATGCTCCGAGGCGCTCAGCGCAGCGGCCAACGGTGAGCTGCACGGCCGCTGGCTAATGCTGCAAACCTCGGCGTTTAGCGCCGGCGGCGCGCACCTCAACGCCGCTGAAATCAACGTTAGCTTTCGGCGCGAAGCGGGAGAGATGGTGATGCACCATTTCACTACCCGCAACCTGTTTAGCCGACCCGTAAGCCACTGGCACGCCGAGGACACGCTCCCGGTGCCGGAAAACCATCAGACCGTCGAAGACGTGCAGGAGAATGGACATGCAGTGTGACCACCTCATTAATGTGAAAAATATCGATACCACGATGCCCACCGCGCCGAGCCGCGAAGAGATTGCATCGCTGGTGCAGCACGACCGTGTGCATACCTCGCTGTACACCTCTGAAGAGCTGTTCGCACTGGAGCTGGACAGAGTTTTCGGCAAAACCTGGGTGTGGGTGGCGCATGCCAGCGAAATCCCCGACACCGGCAGCTTTAAAACCACCGAGATCGGCACTCAGCCGGTTATCGTAGTGCGCGATCGTAAAGGCACCGTGCATACGCTGCTGAATCGCTGCCGCCACCGCGCGGCCACCGTGTGTGAACACCGCAGCGGCAAAACCAACAGCTTTGTCTGCCCTTACCACGGCTGGGGCTACGCGCTGGACGGCAGTCTGCGCGGCGTGCCGCACCCGGAAAGCTATGCCGACCAGCTGGAAAAAGGCGAGCTGGGGCTGGTATCACTGCGCACCGAACAGTACGCGGGAATGATCTTCGCTACCTTTAACGACCACATTGAGCCGCTGGAAGATTTCCTCGGCGCGGCGAAAAAGTGGATGGATCTGTTTATGAAGCAGGGCGCGGGCTACCCGATTAAAACCGGCCCAGCGCACCGTTTCCGCTTCCCGGGCAACTGGAAAATCCAGCTCGAGAACACCACCGACGGCTACCACTTCCCGGTGGTGCATCGCTCGTTTTTAAGCTCGGTCGATAAGCAGACCGAAGAGATGCTCAACTTTGTTGACGGCAGCGGCTATGTCGAAGATCTCGGTAACGGCCACAGTGTGATGGTGATGATCCCGGAACTGGTGGATCTGGAAGCCAACCTCGATGCGCCGATCCCGGAACGTTTTACCGAGTTGGCCGATGCCCTGCGCGCCGACCACGATGAAGACCAGGTGCGCCGTATCGTGCGCGCGGTCGGCGGCTCCGGCTTCAACCTGAATATCTTCCCTAACATCGCCTGTTCGATGGCGTTCTTCCGTGTCCTGCAACCGCTGTCGGTCAATGAAACCGAAATTCACCACGCGGTGATCACCATGGACGGTGGCCCGGAAATCGCCAACCAGGCCCGTCTGCGTCTGCACGAGCACTTCCAGGGGCCGATGGGCTTCGGCACGCCAGATGACTCGGAAGCATGGGAGCGCGTCCAGCGCGGCGCCACCGCCGGTGACGATCTGTGGATCATGCTTAATCGCGGTCTGGCGGGCGAATACCGCACCGATGACGGCCTGCGCAGCGATGTCAGCGCCGAGACCGGGATGCGCGCCGCGTATCAGCAGTGGAAAAAACTGATGACGGAGATGGAATAAATGACGAGCGCTGAATCTGTACTGTTTAAGGCCATCGCGGTGATTAACCTCGAAGGCGATCTCCTCGATCAGGGCGAATTCAATGCCTGGCTGGATCTGTGGCAGCACGACGGCCTATACGTGGTGCCAATCGATCCGCAGGAGACCGATTTTAAAAATACCCTCAACTACGCCTGCGACGACCACGAAATGCGCGCCAAACGGGTGAAACGCCTGTACAGCGGCGAGTCTATCTCGACCACTCCGCGCGCCAGAACCCTGCGTACGCTGTCGCGTTTTCGCCTGCTGGAGGCCAGCGACAGCGAAGTGGTGGTGCGCGGCGCCCAGTCATTGTGGGAACACCGCAAAGGCCATAGCCGCCACTATGCCGCCGATATCACCTGGCACCTGCAGCCGCAGGCTGACGGCTGGCGGATAAGCCAGAAAGTGATCCGCCTGGTCAACAGCGATGATGTGCTGCACAGCATCGGTTACATCCTGTAAGGAGCCGTTTATGACGCAAACCGTATTAGTCACCGGCGCGGCCAGCGGGCTGGGCAACGTAATCGCCCGCCATCTGCTGACGCAGGGGTATCAGGTGGTGCTGACCGACGTTGATGCTGCCCGCGCCGAAGCCGCCGCCGCTGAGCTGGACAGCCGCAACGTGCTGGCGCTGGGGCTGGATATACGCCAGCCCGAGGATTTTGACGCGGCGCTTGCCGCCACCGTCGCCCGTTTTGGCAGCCTGCACGCGCTGGTCAATAACGCCGCGCTGACTCTGGCGACGCCGGTGATGGACATTACCGTTGATGAGTTTGATCGGGTGATTTCCACCAATCTGCGCGGCACTTTTGTCGGCTGCCAGACGATGGGGCGCTATTTTGCCAGCCGCGGCTACGGCCGAATCATTAACCTGGCCTCTCTGGCGGGGCAAAACGGCGGCACCGCTTCCGGGGCGCACTATGCGGCGTCTAAAGGCGGGATCCTGACGCTGACCAAAGTCTTTGCCCGCGAGTTGGCGAAATCCGGCGTCACCGTTAACGCCATCGCGCCGGGGCCGATGGACCTGCCGACCGTTCACGCACTGGTGCCGGAAGAGAAAATGGCCGGGCTGCTACAGATGATCCCGGTAGGTGAGCTCGGTGAAGCAGAGTTTGTCGCCCATGCCGTGGCGCTGCTGGCCTCTCAACACGCGTCGTTTGTTACCGGGGCAACCTGGGACATCAACGGCGGGCTGTTCATGCGCTAAAGGAGAGGTTGATGCTGACATTACAGGTAGTCCGCCGCGAACTGCGCGGCGAGGTGGTGCTGCTGACGCTGGCTCATGCCGACGGGCGGGCGCTGCCCGAATTTACCGCCGGGGCGCATATCGACCTGCACCTGAGCGACGATCTGCTGCGCCCGTATTCGCTGTGCAGCAGCCCGCAGGAGCGGCATTTCTATCAGCTCGGTGTGCTCAAAGACAGCCAATCGCAGGGCGGCTCACTGGCGGTGCATGCGCTGCGCGAAGGTGACGCCATTGCGGTGAGCGAACCGCGCAATCTGTTCGCGCTTGACGAGAAGGCGCGTCACAGCCTGCTGATTGGCGGGGGCATTGGCATTACGCCGATGCTGGCGATGGCGGCGGAACTGCTGGCCGCCGGACGCACGTTTAGCCTGCATTACTGTGCAAAAACGCGGGATCAGGCGGCGTTTCTCCCGCAGCTGGAAGCCTCGGCCTATGCGTCGCAGGTGCACCTGCACTGCAGCGATGAACAACGTATCAATCTCGACGCGGTGCTGTGCGACGTACCGGAAGGAACGCATGTCTACGTCTGCGGCCCGGCGCGGTAAATGGATGCCGTTCATGAACGCGCGCTCGCGCAGGGCTATGACCCGGAGCGGATTCACCAGGAGTGCTTTAGCGCCGAGGTAGAAACCGGCGGCCAGCCGTTTGAAGTGGTGGCGGCAACCAGCGGCATTACCGTGCAGGTTGCTGCCAATCAAACCATCGTCGAAGCGCTGGCGCTGGCGGGGCTGAAGGTCTGCGTCTCCTGTAAGCAGGGGATCTGTGGCAGTTGCCTGACCGATGTGCTCGAAGGCGAACCGGATCACCGTGACCACTATCTGACCGACGATGAGAAGGCCGATGGCGATCAGATCCTGCTGTGTTGTTCCCGGGCGAAAAGCGCCCGTCTGATTATCGATCTTTGAGGATCTTCTAATGACTCTGCAAACCGAATTTCGTAACGCCATGGCGCAGTTGGGCAGCGCGGTGTCGGTGATCACCACCGATGGCCCTGCGGGTAAGTTTGGCTTTACCGCCTCCGCCGTCTGTAGCGTGACTGACCAGCCGCCCACGCTGTTGGTGTGTATGAACCGTAATTCATTCGCCCACGCGCACTTTAAGCAAAACGGCACGCTGTGCGTGAACGTGCTCTCCAGCGATCACCAGGCGCTGTCCGGCGTCTTTGCGAACGCCAGCCTGCGTTCGGAAGAGCGGTTTTGCCACGATAGCTGGCAGGTGATGGCCAGCGGCGCGCCGGTACTGAGCTCGGCGGTGGCCAGCTTTGACTGCTTGATTGATGACTGCCACGAAGTGGGCAGCCATTCGGTCTTCTACTGCCGGGTGCAGGCGATTCGCAGCAGCGAACAGCCGCGCGGGCTGGTCTATTTCAACCGTCGCTATCACGCCGTCGGTCACGAAGCATAACCGTTTAAAGAGGGATGCCGGATGAGTAATGTCGTTTCTGAAACCGTAGTCACGCCCGCCGAGACTCGCCATGATGCGCAGCAGATGCGCAAACTGGTGATGGCCTCGGTGCTGGGCAACGCGCTGGAGTGGTATGACTTTTTCCTCTACGGCACCGCGGCGGCGCTGGTGTTTGGCCCGCTGTTCTTCCCGGTGGGCGGCGATCCGCTCCAGGGAACGCTACTGGCGTTTTCCGGCTTTGCGGTCGGCTTCCTGGCGCGGCCGCTCGGCGGTATTGTTTTCGGTCATCTTGGCGATCGCTATAGCCGTAAAATGACGCTCATCATGACCCTGACGTTGATGGGGGCGACCACCTTTGTGATTGGCCTGCTGCCGACCTACGCGCAGATTGGTCTCTGGGCGCCGCTGGCGATGATCTCTTTACGTTTTTTACAGGGCGTGGCCTCCGGCGGCGAGTGGGGCGGCGGGGTGCTCATGCTCAGTGAAAATGCCCCTGAGCAAAAGCGCGGGTTCTACACCGCGTGGAGTCAGATGGGGGTCTCCGGTGGCTTCGTGCTGTCGGCGTTTGCCTTCTATCTGGTGCAACAGCTACCGGAAAGTGACTTTATGAGTTGGGGCTGGCGCGTACCGTTCGTGCTGAGCATCGTCATCTTCCTGGTGGGCGTCTACATTCGCAAAAACATTCGCGAAAGCAAAGCCTTTACCCAAGCGAAACCCGAGGAAAAGCACGAGAAGATCCCGCTGCTGATCCTGTTGCGCGAACACCCGAAAGCGCTGCTGCAGGCGATTGCGCTGCGCCTGCCGGAAAACGGCGCGTCCTATATTTTCTTCACCTTCTCGGTGGTGTACGCCAAACATATTGGGATTGGCACCGGGGAAATTATCAGTGCCGTCACCCTCGCCATGCTGGTTGAGTTTTTCTCGATTCTGTTCTGGGGAGCATTGTCCGATCGCATTGGCTTAAAACCGGTGTACTACATCGGCGTGATTGGCCTGCTGGTGATGGCGTTCCCATTCTTCTGGCTGCTGTCTACCGGCAGCTACGGCTACATTTTGCTGGCGATGTTCCTCGGCCTGCCGGTGTGTCACGGCGCGATGATTGGCACCCAGCCGTGCATCATGAGCGATCTGTTCCCGGTCCGCGTGCGCTATTCCGGCCTTGCGCTGGGGCATGAGGTCGGCTCGATTTTTTCCGGTGGACTTGGGCCAATGCTGGCGGTGGCGCTGCTGATGGCCTTCGACGCCTCGTGGCCGGTTTCGCTGCTGCTTATCGCCTACGCGCTGTTGGCGTGGATTGCGCTGCGTAGCCTGCCATCGGGCAAAACAACACCCTGATCCCTTTTTCTTTGCAGGAGCAACCGATGTTAACGATTGAATCACTGGCCTGCTGGCTGGTGGATATCCCGACCGTCCGCCCGCACAAGCTGTCGATGGCGACGATGGGCTGCCAGACCCTGATGATTGTCCGCATGCAGTGCGCTAACGGCGTGGTGGGCTGGGGGGAGGGAACCACTATCGGCGGCCTGAGCTACGGCGCAGAAAGCCCGGAAGCGATGAAGCTGGCGATTGAAACCTATCTCTCGCCGCTGCTGTGCGGGCAGACCTTCAGCGGCGTGGCGGCACTCGCCGAAACGATGAATGCCAGCGTGAAGGGCAACACTTTTGCCAAATCGGCACTGGAAACCGCCTTCCTCGACGCGCAAGGCAAAGCGCTGGGCGTGCCGGTCAGCGCGCTGCTTGGCGGTGCGCTAAGCGATCGGCTGCCGGTGCTGTGGACGCTGGCCAGCGGCGATACTGCGAAAGATATCGACGAGGGAAAACGGCTACTGGTGGAAGGGCGACACGACACTTTCAAACTGAAAATTGGTGCCCGCGATTTGGCGACCGATATCCGTCACGCGCTGGCGATTAAAGCCGCGCTGGGGGATGACGTCAGCATCCGCGTTGACGTCAACCAGGCGTGGGATTTCACCACTGCGGTGCAGGGAATGAGCCAGCTACAGGCCGGCGGTATTTGCCTGGTCGAGCAGCCGATCCCACTGTGGGACCGGCAGGGGCTTATCGCGCTGAGCCAGCGCTTTACGCTGCCGATTCTCGCCGATGAAGCAGTGGCGACCAGCCACGATGGCTATGCGCTGGCCAATGGCGGTTTTAGCGGCGCCTATGCGCTGAAGATTGCCAAAGCCGGTGGCCCGGCGCAGGCGCTGAAGCTGGCGCACGTGGCGCAGGCCGCAGGCGTCGCGCTGTACGGCGGCACCATGCTGGAAGGCACGCTCGGCACGGTGGCCTCGCTGCATGCCTGGTCGACCCTGAAATTGCAGTGGGGCACCGAGATGTTCGGGCCGCTGCTGCTCAAAGACGACATCGTGGTGACGCCGCTCGCCTTCAGCCAGGGGCAGGTCACGCTGCCGCAGGGGCCGGGGCTGGGCGTGGAGATCGACGACGATAAATTGCGTTTCTACGCTCGAAAATAGAGGACATCCGCATGCTGTTTAAAGTTGAAATGACCGTCAATATTCCGGCGTCGCTGCCTAAAGATCAGGCCGATGCCATCAAGGCCGAGGAGAAAGCCTACTCGCAGCGCCTGCAGCGCGAAGGCAAGTGGCTGCATATCTGGCGCGTCGCCGGGCTTTACGCCAACGTCAGCATTTTTGACGTCGCCGACAACCAGGAGCTGCACGATATTCTCACCGGGCTGCCGCTGTATCCCTTTATGACGATGTCGGTACAACCGCTGTGTCGACACCCCTCATCCGTGAACTCATAACAATAAACCTTACCCTACAAAAAAGAGGAATATGCAATGTCAGTGAATCCTGCAAAACAGACCGAACTGGAATCGTTGCTGGCGATCAGCAGCGGCTTAAACTCCGAACAGGGCAACGAACGCTTCAAGGCCATTATGCATCAGGTGTTGAGCGACCTGTGCCAGACCATCAAGAAGTTCGATATCAGCGATGAAGAGTTCTGGCTGGCGGTGAACTACTTAAACGAGCTGGGTGAGCGCAAAGAAGCCGCGCTGCTGGCCGCCGGGCTGGGGCTGGAGCACTATCTGGATATGCGTGCCGATGAAAAAGAGGCCGCAGCAGGACAGGACGTTGGGACACCGCGCACCATTGAAGGCCCGCTATACGTAGCGGGTGCACCGCTCAGCCAGCAGTATGCGCGCATGGATGACGGCAGTGAGCCGGGCGAGCCAATGTGGCTGCACGGCCAGGTGCGTGATTTAGAAGGCAACCCGGTAGCCGGGGCGATTGTCGATATCTGGCACGCCAACACCCTGGGCGGCTATTCCTTCTTCGACCAATCGCAGAGTGAATACCATCTGCGCCGCCGCGTGGAAACCGGTGCCGATGGCCGTTATGCGGTGCGCAGTATCGTGCCATGCGGCTACGGTTGCCCGCCGGATGGCCCGACCCAGAAGCTGCTGACCCAGTTAGGTCGTCACGGTAACCGCCCGGCGCACGTGCATTTCTTCGTCTCCGCGCCGGGTTATAAGCACCTGACCACGCAGATTAACCTCAATGGCGATGCCTATCTGTGGGA
This sequence comes from Kluyvera cryocrescens NBRC 102467, assembly GCF_001571285.1. GTDB lineage: Bacteria > Pseudomonadota > Gammaproteobacteria > Enterobacterales > Enterobacteriaceae > Kluyvera > Kluyvera cryocrescens. Next base: position 61,570 of record NZ_BCTM01000008.1, read on the forward strand.
CGATTTTGCGTTTGCCACCCGCGAAGAGCTGATTGCCGATCCGGTGAAAATCACCGATGAGCAGTTATCGCAGGCGCGTAAAATTAACCAGCCGCATACCGAAGTCAGCTTCGATTTCACGCTGGTGGACTCGGCAGAAACCGCCGAAGAGACGCGTATTAAACGCGCCCGCGTGATGGAGTAATCCAAACGCTCTGGGCGGCGTCGGTTCGCCCAGAGCATTATCTTACTGCGCGGCCAGCGCCTGTTTTATCCAGCCATCAAAGGTCGCCTGGTGAGCCGCTATCCAGCCGTCAACGTGACGCTGAATATCCTCGGCGGAAGACTCGCCTTTATGCATCAGTTGATTCTGCGCATTCACGTCACCGAGCGGTAATTTCGCCACCGCGAACAGCTTCGCCGCAGCCGGATTTTTCGCCGCCCACGCTTTGTTGGCCACAATATATTCGTTGTTCACCGCAAAGCCGTAATTTTTGCCGTTCGACAATTCGGTGTTGAGATCTTTAAGCGATCCAGGGTTGGCGGAGAACGGCACGGTTAACCACACCACGTCTTTACCCGGTTTTAATTCGTCGCTGACCCAGTATGGTGTCCAGGTGAAATAGAGCACAGGTTTACCGGCTTTAAAACGGGTGAGAGTATCGGCAATAATGGCCGAATAGTTGCCCTGATTCTGCGTGACCGTATTGCTCAGGCCGTAGGCTTTTATTTGGGTATCAATAACCGATCCACAAACCCAGCCTGGATTACAGCCGGCTAAATCGGCTTTACCGTCACCATTGGCGTCAAATAATTTCGCCAGTTTGGGGTCTTTAAGCTGCGAAATATCGGTAATGTGATATTTCTCGGCGGTTTTTTTATCAATCAAATAACCCTGAGCGGCACCGCTAATGTAAGTGCCCTGGCGGTAGAATTTTTTATCGCCACCGCTGGCGGCGTACATGTCCTTTTGCAGCGGCTCCCAGTTGACGGCCATGTAGGTGGCGTCTCCGGCAGCAATCGCGGTGTAGGCGACATTGTATTCCACCTCTTCGGTGGCGGAGACATCGTAGCCGAGCTGGGTTAGCGCGCGGTTGATAATCTCCGTCTGGAATGACTCTTCCGGCAGGGTACTTTGTACGGGATGAACGGTAATGCCTTTACCGGGCAGGTCGGCGGCAAAAAGCGCGGGGGAGATGAGTACAGCTGCCAGCGTAGTGGCGAGTATTGTCGGTGTTTGCATAGGAGTAACCTTATTATTTTCGTGTGTTAAGCCAGCGCGGGCAGGTTATTTCTGCGGAAACCAAAGATAGAAAGAAAATGGTAGTGAAAATAGTCCTCCAAAGTATCAGTAATAATACTTTACCCTAACATACTGAGCGGCTCTGACAATCCTAAATATACCCTGGCGGCCGGATCGGCATTCTTCATAGGATCAGGTTATTCTTAAATACGCATGACTGAGGGGAACATAAATAACGCCGGTGAATACGACGAACGTCCGATATTTGAAATCCGCATTCCACGCTATAGTGAAATCGTTTCGTTTTAGTTGAAACAAGATTGAAGTTACGAGGAGGCCGCGGCGACACCGCCGATGCCAGTCAGTCTCACAGGATGTGGGGGAAGAAGATGAAATTAGTCCGTATCGTTTGTTTTGCTGCGCTTGGCCTGATGTGGGCCACTACTGTGCAGGCGACTCATAATGCAAGCTCCGGCGTTATCCACTTTGTCGGTCAAATCGTGGAAGAGGGCTGTGGCACCCAACTACAGCGGACGCAGGTGCAAATTTCCTGCTATCGCAATGGCGCCAATCACGTTCAGCATGTTGCTTTAAACGCCAGCGGCAATCCCCTTGCGATGCAGAAGCTGGGGACGATCGCGCAGCGTTCCATTCCGGGTCATCCAGAACTGCGGGAAATGACGATCACCTACTATTAAACTGCTGTCGTGGGATAAGACACCATGGTTGATGGCGTTATCCCCGGGCTGTAGGCCTTTGTGGCTATTGTGCCAGCCAGCGCTGTCCCGCCGTCTTCATGTCTTGTTCAAGTTGGCTGCCGCGGGTGGCAAATACCCGGCCCAGCGGGAAGCCGCTTTTTTCCAGCAGGTACGCCAGCGCGGCGTATTCGCGCGGATAGCGGGCAACGGTTTGCGGGTCTATTTCCACAACGCCCAGCGGGAAGGTGAAGGTGCCCATGTCGTAAATGCTCTGGCGGTGAAAAAGCTTCCAGCAGCCCTCTCTTTTTTCTGCCAGATCGTAAAAGCGATTGTGGCATTCGCAGCCTAAATTCAGCCGGGTGTTTTCCGCCATAATCATGGCATTGGTTTCCAGCAGCGCCTTATTGCCAGCGGCATTAAAGGTGACGCGCGGTGAGGCAATCATATGTTTGGTACGTAAATCTGACGCCCCCATCCGCATTGATCCGTCAACAAAATCGCTGGCCAGCCCCTCAAACCAGGTTATTTCAATCGTACCGTCGGGATGGAATAGCTGGCGCAGTGATTCCCACTCGCCGAGATCGCGGTGGATCCAACCATTCATTAGGTCATTAAGCTGTTGGCGATCGCTGTCGGTTGTTTGCATGATCTTTCTCCTGTCGGTTAGCTGAGATTCAGTTTGGTCGCCAACCGAGTTAAACTCAAATATATTGAATTGAACGAATAATCATTTTTAATGATTGATTGAGGGGCTATGGATCTTCGTCATCTACGCTACTTTTTGGCCGTCGCCGAAGAGGGCCACTTCGGGCGTGCGGCAAAGCGGCTCAATATTGTGCAGCCTGCGCTGAGTATGCAGATTAAAGCGCTAGAAGAAGAGCTGGGCGGCGCGCTGTTTATTCGCACCAGCCGCCACGTGGCGCTCACCGAGGCCGGACGTCTTTTGCAAACCGAAGCACAGCGCACGCTGGCGCAGGTTGAGCATACGCGGCTGGCCGTTGCGCGCGCGCTGCGGGGAGAGACCGGGCGGGTGCGGGTGGGTTTTGCCGGCAATGCAATATTCAGCGGCAAGATGATTGCGGATTTGCGCCAGTTTCATCGCTGCTATCCGGATGCTGAATTGGTCATTCAGGAAATTGCTCCACAACAGCAGGTTGCCGCCATTCAGTCCGGGCAGTTGGACGTTGGATATACCCCGGATAACAGTAAAACCGCCACGCCGGATATTATGGTACAGCCGCTTGGGCAGTGGGATTTTCTGGTGGCGCTCGCGGAGGATCATGCGCTTGCACGCCATGAGTCCATCACGCTTGAAATGCTGTCGGGCGAAGCGCTCATTCTGTATGAAGCGCATGACGAGCATGAACGCCTCTACCAGTGGCTTGAGCAAAAGCTGGGCGATAAACTGCACGTTGCGCACCGCGGTGCCAGCACCTTGAGCGTACTGGCGATTGCCGCTACCGGGCTGGGGCTGGCGCTTATTCCATCACCGCTTCAGCAGGTGACGATCCCCGGTCTGGCTTATCGCCGCCTGGATGAACCCGCGTTGCACGCGAATTTGATGCTGGTACGGCGGGTGGTTGAACCGAATCAAACGGTCGCAGCTTTTCTGGCGCTGGCTTGCCGGACGGAATAATACGTTGCGCCGTTACGCCACACTTTGCGCGGCCTGGTGGGTTTCTCGCAGCGCGCCCGGTGGTTGTCCCACCACCCGTTTAAAGGCCCGGCTAAACGCCGCGACGGAGCCGTAGCCTAAGCGAAGGGCCACGGTTTCGATCGCCTGTTGTTCCTGGCCAATATACTGTACCGCCAGCCGCATGCGGAGTTCCCCAAGATACTTGGCCGGCGTCGTGCCGGTCGCCGCGAGGAAGCGTTCGGCAAAGACGGAGCGCGATGTGCCCGCTTCTTTGGCCAGAGCCGCTACGCTCCAGTTGATTCCGGGCTGTTGGTGCATAGCAAAAATCGCGCGGCTCAGGCGCGGATCGCGCAAGACCTGGATCCAGCCAGTAGCCTTGCCGCAGCCGCTTTCCACCCAGCCGCGCACAATCAGCGCTGCCACCACGTCGGCCAGCCGGGCGAGGATCCCCGCAAAACCGACCTGACGGCCTAGCGATTCGCGCTCCATGGCGGCGAGCAATGGATGAATTTCTGGTCGCGTTGCCATCAGGCTGCTTACCATCATTACTTCCGGCATCGCTTTAATCAGCGGCTGCATTCCACCCAGCTCAAAATCCATACAGCCGGTAAAAATCACCGCGTTATCGCCATCGGGGCAGGTTTTGCAGTGAATGTCTTGCACCTGGTTGCAGATAGGTTCGCTGGGTAAGTCGGCAATGGGCGTCACCACGGCGTGATCGTCGGAGAGCAGGGCGTGTGCGTCTCCGTTTGGGATGAAGACGGCATCACCGCTATTGAGCGTGAAGCGCGCACCGCTGTGCATACGTAAAACCACCGGCCCGCGACTCACAAAGTGAAACTGGGCTTTGCCGGCGACATTGCCGAACGCCAGACCAAACGGCGCGCTGGCCTCAATCCGTCGATAGTTAACGCCGGAGAGGCGCATCCCACTCAGCAGTTCGCTTATCAAATCAGGTGTGTGGACGGTCATGGCCTCAACTCCGGACGAATTATCAATAATAAAAGATTTTACATCATAGATCGTCCGGGGGAGGTTTTCTATTCTTTGTGACCGTTATCTCATTTTTTTAACCGGAGAGTTACAAATGGATTCATGCGCTACCACCAGTGCGTCACTGGCCCCGGCCAAACCTGCCTGGCGAGCCGTCTGGTCGCTCGGTCTGGGGGTATTCGGCCTGATCACCGCTGAGTTTTTACCCGCCAGCCTGCTTACGCCGATGGCATCGAGCCTGGGGGTCACGGAGGGCGTGGCCGGGCAGACGGTGACGGCAACTGCGCTGGTGGCCTTGGTCACCGGCTTGCTGATCACGTCAGCCACCAAAAGCATTGACCGCCGCTGGGTGCTGATGTTCTTTACCTTACTGCAAATTGTCTCCAGCCTGCTGGTGGCGTTTGCGCCTTCGTTGCAGGTATTGCTGTTGGGACGCCTGCTGCTGGGCGTGGCGATTGGTGGCTTCTGGGCCATGTCGACCGCAACGGCGATGCGCTTAGTGCCGGCGAAGGACGTGCCGAAAGCGTTGTCGATAATTTTCGCCGGAGTGTCGATTGCTACCGTGGTGGCGGCGCCGCTTGGCAGCTATCTTGGCAGCCTGATTGGTTGGCGTAATGTATTTATTCTGTGCGTTATTCCCGGCGTGCTGGCGCTGTTCTGGCAACTGTGGGTACTGCCGTCAATGCGGCCAGAGAATAGCGGTAGCCTCGGCACGTTGTTCAAAGTGCTGCGCCGTCCGGGCATGGTCGGTGGGCTGCTGGCAACGATCTTTATCTTCAGCGGTCACTTCGCTTTCTTCACCTATCTGCGCCCATTCCTTGAGACCGTTGGCCGGGCGAACGTGGAAACCATTTCGCTGATTCTGCTCGGCTTTGGCGTCGCTAATTTTATCGGCACGTCGATTGCCGGATATTTGCTGGCGCGCAATCTGCGCCTGACGCTGGCGTTGGTGCCGTTCGCCATGGGCGTCCTGGCGTTGACGATGGTGGCCTATGGTCATCTGGCGTTGGTGGATGGCCTGCTGGTGACTCTGTGGGGATTTGCGTTTGGTCTGGTGCCAGTCGGTTGGTCAACCTGGCTTGCGACCACGGTAGCTGACGAGGCAGAAAGCGCAGGCGGCCTAATGGTAGCGTCTATTCAATTGGCCATTAGCGCGGGCGCGGCAGGCGGCGGGCTGGTATTTGATATGAATGGCGCGAACGGCGTATTCACCGCCAGCGGTGTGCTGCTGGTGGCAGCGATGGTGATGGTGTTTGCCGGTGTAAAGGTGAAAGCGGCAACAGCTGAAGAGTGAAAGGGCAATGCCCTTTCTACTAACAGTCAAAATCAGTGTCGCTGAAACCGACGTGCCCCCGCCTGAAATCGGTGAGACGGAGAAAGGAAGAGTTGGCCCGAAGGGCGAGTCCCAGGGATGGGACGAGTAGCGTCGAGTTGAGCCGTGCCGCAGGCTGGAGTTCACAGGTGAACGCAGTGCGAAGTACCGGTTTCACCGCGGGCTGTGGGGATAGGAAAGGGGAGCGCGGTGCTCCCCTTTGCCCGTTCACGGGTGCCGATGTTTCATATTCTACAAAACATAAGGTGAACGGAATTTCACACGATAGTGATAAGCACTACAGGACTTCCCACCTCAAACAAGCAGGTAGCTTAACCCGGTAAAAGCCACCATTCCCGCGAGCACCGTGGCAAATAGGCTACGACTTAAAACCCCGACCAGCGTGGCAACGGCGGCCGCCAGCAGTGAGATGCTGATACCGCTGCTGTTCAGCGCCGGTTTACCCAGCAGTTCGGCCGTAATGATGGCCGCCATAATGGCAGCAGGAATAAAACTCAGCCATTGCTGCAGGGCGGGCGGCATCCGAAAACGCGACAGTAAAAGCACCGGCACTACGCGCATCAGCGCCGTCACCGCCGCCGAGGCGAGAATGGCCAGCAGAATATTACGCTCCATGTTTGCGCTCCTTATTGAAGAAATATCGCAAACCCAGCGTGGCCAGCGTGGCGGCCACGGAGGCGGCGACGATCACGATGACGCTGGTATCCGCATGTCCGGACATCAGCAGAGTAATGATGACCGCCGCGGCAATACTGAATGACTCCAGCAGCTTACGACGGCTGGCAAACCACAGCATCAGCACCAGCCCGATAAACATCGACACCAGGCTAAAGCTTAATCCTTCCATTAAGGCCTGCGGCAGCGCAGATGCCAGACCTGCGCCAATCACGCAGGCAATAATCCAGTTCAGCCAGGCGGCGACGTTTAAGCCAAACATCCAGGCGAAAGAGACTTTGCTTTGCGGGCTGCCGTGCTGCACCGCCACCCCGAAGGTTTCATCGGTCAGCAGCAGGCCGCTGATAATTTTTTGTACGGTGGATTGTTCGCGAAAATAGACGCTCATCGCTGAGCTCATCAACAGGTAACGCAGGTTGACCAGCAGGACGCTTAACACGACGGAAAGGGTCTCCGCGCCCGCAGCCCAAAGGGAGTAGAACAGGAATTGCGCCGAGCCGGCGTAGAGCAGTGTTGCCAGTAGCGCCGTCTGGAAAGTGGTGAATCCGGCGAGGGTACCGATCGCACCCGCCGCGAAACCAATGCTCCAGTAGCCGGGAATGGTCGGTAAACAGGCCATGATTCCGGCGCGAAACTCCGTTTTGGCCTCACTGCGCGGTGAGGCCGTTGTGTCTGTTAACATCAAGTTTTCCTATTATTTATTTACTTAATAATAACTTTTGCCTGTCGGTGCTGGAACCGAAAATATAGGGTAAGTGAATGAATTTCACGGTGGCGTCGTGTCAGGTTGTCGCATCACACTCTTTGTCGTGATGCGAGGTGCCGATTGAGCCAGCGTCACCTCGTCTCCTACTGGCTGCTGCGAACAAACGTGCCCCACAAGCGACGTATCGTTTAGCTAAAAAATAGTATGGGTCTTCTACACTCAACCCATCACCGTTCGCTAATAATGTGCAGGAAAATGAATGAGCCGTGTGCTGCTGGTGGGGTGGGTAAGCCTTTATGCACTGCTGTGGAGTGTGGCGACCCTTTTATTGGATCCCGCCGTTCCTTATGATGCCGTCGAAGCTTTGAACTGGGCGCAAAACGCGCAATGGGGATCGCCGAAAAATCCCTGGCTGGTGGGCATGGTATGGCGTCCCGTGGTGTGGTTTAGCGGTATTCCGCTGAACGCCTACTGGTACATAACGCATTTTGTCGCGATTGCTGTCGGTATGGGCGGAAGTTGGTTTCTGGCGAAGACGTTAAGCGGCAGCGAGCGTCTGGCCTGGCTGGCGCTCCTGACGCTGAATCTGTCCGGCCTGATTAACTTCGACATCATTAGCTATAACGATAACTATCTGCTGGTGATGCTGTGGCCGTGGATGCTGCTGTTCTTTTACCTGGCGATGAGCCGTCATTGCGCATGGTGGATAGCATTCGCCATTGCGGCTGGACTCGGGACGATGGCCAAATATTCGACCTTAGCTTTTGTCGCCGGGGTGTTTGTTGCCACGTTAATAGTGCCCAGGCTCCGGGTTTGCTATCGCCAGCCGCTATTCTACCTCGCATTATTCACCGGGATTGCCATGATTGCGCCTAATCTGGTGTGGCTTTGGCAGCATGACTTCGCGGCCTTTAGCTGGGTGGATTCGCAGATTAAACGCCAGTTTAATCCTGAGATTTTGATAACGCTGCTGTCTATCTATTATCCGCTGTTGTTTTTAGGGGGGATATTGCACCACAGCCAAATTCCGCTGCGCTGGCCCGGCGATGGCGGTAAACGCGTCCTGATTCTGGTGGCCGTACTCCCTCTGGCGCCGATTGTGCTGTGGTTTTTGTTTCATGACGGCGGACGCCTAACCGAGTGGTTGCAGCCATTCTTTAGTCTGGCGCCTGCGTTGGTTGTGGCCTGCGCCGCCGCACCCCACCGGCAACCGGCCAGAAGCGCTTTGTTGGCGCTGATTGGCGCTGCGGCTCTGATTCTGCTTGGTTACACCACGGTTATGGTCATGAATGTAGAGAATGCCGGGCGCAAAATGAGCGGCGTGATTCCGTTCAGCCAGCAGATGGAACGCCTGTGGCAACAGCGCTACGGGACGCCGCTGCGCTTGGTGGGAGGGATTCGACTGGCTGAATGGCTCACCTTTTATGCCCCCTCGAGGCCCAAAATCATTACTCCGTGGGACAACAAGACGAAGCCGAATATCTATAACACCGACATCAGCCGCGGTGAAATCGAGCGATCCGGTGCACTATTGATTGGTTTGCCAAATAATGGGTGCACCGTGGCGTCGTTTACCAGGGTCCTGGAACCGTGGCCGACGCTTTCGCTTGATGCAATCGAGGAGACCCTGTATCAGGAAGATGAGCGGCAGGGAACGAAGGCGCTCTGTGTCGGTTTCATCAGGCCGCAAGAGCCCTCGCCACCGAGATCCACTCGGTGAGGTTCCTGACGACGGCATTTACGGCTGGACCTGCTTCAGAGACCGTTGGCAGTGTGAAGAATCTCAGGCCAATGGTGACACGAGGGAAAAATAAAGGCATCGGGCTGCTTAATCGCGGCTTCCTGCCAGTAAAAACCTTGCCCGTATTGGACATTGAGCTGCTGTGCTAACCGCAGATCGTTCGCCGTTTCGATACCTTCAACAATGGTCTGCTCGCCATAAATCTTTACGCGTGCGATTTGCTCTGCCAGTTCGTCAGGGTTCTGGCGATGGAGATGAAAGTAAGCGCGATCGATTTTGATGCCATCAAACTGCCAGCCCAGTCGGCTTAAGGCGGAGAAATAGCTGGCGTGATAGTCATCCAACCAAATTTCAAACCCAGCGGTACGCAGCATTTCAAGATTTTTCGCCAGCAAAATGTGCTGCAACGGCGTCAGTTGCCCGAGGTTTTGCGGATCCTGTAGCTCTATGACCTGTCGAAAGGGAGAGAGCAAAAGGCTACGGATATGCGTTTCGCGGATCAGCACCTCAATCGTTAAGTTGATGAACCATTTGCTCTTGAGTCCCGCAAGCTTCAGCGATTGGAGTTGCCACTCGCGTAATTTGAGCAGAACCGATGCGTCGTGCTGAGCAAAAAACAGCTCGAGTGGGATGGTGGCGTGCGCATCGGCCAGCACTTCGTAGTAGTCGGTAGGGCGAGGGTTAGCCAGCGCAACAATAGGCTGTAACCGAATTTTCTCCATACGCATTTTGCTTCGCCTTTCTCAGATATCTCGCCCAATATTAAGGTGCTGCCCTGATGGCTTTCCACATATACCACCAATGCTCAATTAAATAGATGTTTATTCTTGTTTATTGCCTGTTTTAATATTTTAATGGAAGTGAACGTGTTTGAAGGTGGCGTTTTTGACGTGTTCTTATAATCTGTTTTGAGTGTGTGAGAACGACTTAAGCGATTATTTACAGAACAAGATGTGCAGGGTGTTGAAATTATCGTTACTCACTTTTAATATATCATTAACCAAATTATAACAGTATTATCTGCGGGCGCCAAATTAAGCGGCTGTTCTTGGGTGTTATGCGTGATTGTCATCGACGTAAACTATCATCACCCCAGCTTTTGTGGTGGCCAAGTCATTTTTGTCGTGCTTTTCAGGGATTATCTGGCATTGGCAGAGTGAATATTGAGCTGGTGCAGGATATATCATCAGACATAATCCATAGCCCCTACGATAAATATCTGGTCATTCATTAATCCATTCCTTAATTACTTAATATGGAAGTGTCATTTTTTCTATTTTTATAGTAAATTATGTCGTCTTTTGCTATTTCTATGGTATAAAAATATTACATCTTATCGATTGTGCACTTAATGTTTCAAAGTTATCTCTTAGTAAATATTATTAGTATTAAGATTTTTCTTAAAAATGATCTGCATTCGGTTTCTCTGATTGGCCTCAATTTGTTGCGCAAGTGAATGATGCTTTGATGCCGTGGAAAAGAGCCTTGGATATGATATTTACGATTAATGGACAAATTGTTTTTGATTCTGATACAGGAATGCTTGGACTGATTGACTCTTTGGATGAGAGGGTGCAAATATCCAATCCAACCAAGCGACTATTATTGCTGCTCATTCAACATCAAGGAGAGGCGGTTAAAAGAGATATTATCTTTAAAAAAGTCTGGGATGACTTTGGCATGATTTCCAGCAACAACAACTTAAATCAGTGTGTGAGTAAACTTCGCCGGTTAATTAAAAATTTTGGTCTCGATGATGAGGCCATTGTGACCATACCTAAAATCGGTTTTATGCTGCATCCGCAGATAGAAATTGAACGCGGTGCTGATGTTACATTAATGCCGCATGAGGGTGATATCAGCGTTGAATCTGATTTTGAGCACTCACCGGAGCATGTTCCTGCTGAGCATACGTTGAAAGAGAGGACGGCAGGTTTGCTGATACGTTCTAATATCTCGTTGTTAATATTACTGATCGCCATCATTGCCTTGGGCGCTGCGGTGGGTATTTGGTTTGCAACCAAACCGCTGGAGCGGCGAGAAGTCTTTGTCGGCCAGGCCGGGACCTGCAAAATCCTGATGTCTGAAACCTTGCTGCAGGATGATAATAGCACGACGCTAAAATCTGGCGTGTTGAGTTATGCGCAAAGGCTTAAGCCACAATGTACCAGCGATGAATATGTGCTGGTGATTAAAAGCCGCACGTTGCGCACATGGAGTCGAGATTTATCGCGCTTGTATTTTATGCGCTGCGGCACACTGCGTGATAGTAAGTCTGAAGTCTGCTGGAGTATTACCGAACCGGCTGCATCAGCTGGTTGAGAGAGCGGTGCTAACCGCGAATGTTTCCGTTCAGGGTATCCCGCTATAAAAGGCCGCTTTGCCAAATCAAAGCGGCCTTTTTTAAGTTAACTTTCCCGTCACTTTGTTGCTTCTACTCCATCTTTTGGTCCTATCCGACCCGTTGCGCAACTCTTCTGTGCAATTGTGTTGTTCTCCTCGCGATACGTTTTTTAACGTCAGAACTTGATGCTACCGCCCGCCCGTTATTTAACAACACGCACCGTCCCGCGTACTTTGGCTAAGTCACTACGCATTCCAGACGGGGTTTATGAATAAGCATGAATGCTGAATGATGGCATCGATTTAATTTTTGCAAAAGGATACATAATTAACAAAAACACCACAAAACAAATGGTCTTTTATCAGGGGTAAGAACTTAATAAAGCTTATTCTAACATTAAAAATAGAATAAAAATCTATTGAATCACCGTCTGATGGTTAATTGTTGTGTGATTTGGCGAAATGTATATGATTTGTGTCAGTGGTAGCGGCAACCTTATTGAAGTTTCTGATAGCCAGGAAACGGTGGCCTGACCATAAAAACAAACAGCGTGTCTTATAAATTACAGGAAACAGCACCATGAATAAAAAAACCACCATCGCCATGTTTGTAAGCGTCATGCTGGCATCCAGCAGTGCAATGGCTATTTCAGATAACACCATTACTTTTCAGGGGGAGGTGACTGATGAAACGTGCTCTGTGGCAATTAATGGTAATGGCGCCACGCCGGTAATCTTATTACCAACCGTCAGCACCAAAGATCTGGCAAAAAGCGGTGATACCGCTGGGGATATTACGTTTGATATTGGGTTAGCGGGTTGTACGGGTAATCCGTCTACCGAGACCAATATTTCAACCGTCTTTGTCGGTAATCAGGTCACTACCAATGGCAACCTCGGAAATACCGGCAGCGCAGGTAATGTTGAAATTCAGTTGCTCGACACCAAAAATGCCGTGATTAATTTGACCAACGGCTTCACCGGTAACGGAGACTTAAAACTGGCTGCGGGTGCGTCTGAAGCCTCTGCGACTTATACCGCCCAATATTATGCCACCGCTGCCGCCACCGCGGGTACGGTAGAAGCGACGTTACAATACGCTGTTTCTTATCAGTAATCATCAATGGCATGGCGTCATTTGGCGCCATGCTTTTAATTCGGTGAAGGTGGTATCGATGAAGTCTGCTTTATATGGTCGCCATGTACGGTATGTTATCGGGTTTATTATCGGATTAATGATTATTCCTTCGGCATATTCCAGCGTCACGATGCTAGGCAATCGTATCATTTATCCAGCAGCAGCGAGGTCCGTTGACGTTCAGCTTAAAAATAATGACGACTTTCCCTACATTATTCAAACCTGGTTTGATGACGGTAACCTAAATGCCGGGCCAAATCAGGCCAGCGGAATTCCATTCGTTGCCACCCCGCCTGTTTTTCGGATTCAAGGGAAAAATGGCCAAATAATACGCATTGCGGCGACGGGAAATAAAAATCTACCGCCAGATCGTGAATCAGTCTATTGGTTTAATATTTTACAAATTCCGCCTTCTAATTTGCAGGGAACAGAAAATAAAAACCGAATGCTGGTTATGCTGCGTACTCGGGTAAAACTGTTTTATCGTCCGGCAGGCATATCGGCACCCACGGCACAATTAAAAAATCTCAAGGTCAGGCTGCTGTGGAACAGCAGTCGAGGGCTGGGCGTGGAAATAGCAAATCCGCATCCTTGGTTTGCTTCTATCAGCGACATCGCGGTCACGCTCGTCGGTCAAAAAAGCACGCTGCACGCGGATATGGTGAGCCCATTTTCACAGCGCACTTTCTGGTTCCCGGCGATAAAAAACAGGCCTAAAAGCGGTGGCACGGTGTTGGTCACCGCGGTCAACGATCAGGGGAGCCGAATAAATGAACAATATGATGTCGCGTTACCCTGAATTTAGCGTCAGTCTGCTGGGATCGCTGGTGGCCATCGGCTGGACGGGAATGGCGCATGGCGAAGAATATCAATTTGACCCCTCGTTATTCCAGGGCACGCCCTATGACGTCAACCTGGCGCAGTTTGGGGCGCGAGACGTCATGCCCGGCAACTATCGCGTTGATGTCTATGTGAATAACACGCTGGCGGCGAGCGGCAGCGACGTCGAATTTCGTCATTCGTCACAGAGTGGAACGACAGAACCTTGCCTTTCGCGGGAGGTGATGACGGCAGTCCAGCTCAAGTCGCTGGCGGGTGAAAAGCAGGCCGATGCGGGCGAGTGTCATTCATTGCGGGAATGGACAGCGGCGGGAAGCTGGCAGTTTGACCAATCGACATTACGTCTGCAGTTGTCTATTCCCTCCACGGAGCTGGTGCGCAGCACGCGCGGATACATCCCGCCTACGGAATGGGACGCGGGGATGCTGGCGCTATTTTTGCGCCACAATACTAGCTATACCACCACGGAAAATACCGGTAGCCATTCTCGTTACCAGTATTTATGGAGCGGCATTAACAGCGGGCTAAATATTGGCCTGTGGCAACTCCGTCACCAGGGCAATTTACGCTACGTCGACAGTAATATGGGCAACCGTGCCTACCACTACAGCGCGGTTCGCACATGGCTCCAGCGGCCGATCGAGCCTCTTAACAGCGTGATCTCGCTGGGCGATGGCTATACCGATAGCAGTCTGTTCGGTAGCCTGTCGTTTAACGGCGTCAAGCTGGCCACCGATGAGCGCATGCGTCCGCAGGGTAAACGCGGCTACGCACCGGAGATCCGTGGCGTAGCCGCAAGTTCGGCCCGTGTGGTGGTGAAACAGCTAGGCCGCGTTATCTATGAAACGCAGGTCGCGCCAGGACCTTTCCTCATTGACGATCTTTATAACACGCGTAACCAGGGCGATATCGATGTCGATGTGATTGAAGCAGACGGCAAAATATCGACCTTTACGGTGCCGTATTCCTCCGTTCCCGATTCGGTTCGTCCGGGGAATTGGCATTACGCAGTGGCGGCAGGAAAAGTGCGTGATTATTACAGCGTCGATAACGACTTTATTGAGGGCGTTGTTCAGCAAGGGGTGAGTAACCAACTGACCTTAAACCTGGGGACGCGGCAGGCAAAGGATTATCAGGCCTGGCTGGCGGGGGGCGTTTGGGCGAGCTGGCTTGGTGCGGTAGGTGTCAATGCAACCTGGTCGAGCGCGCGGGTGTTGAATAACCAGCGCGAACAGGGATGGCGGGCGGAAACCAGCTACAGCAAAACCTTTTCATCGGGCACGAACCTGGTGTTGGCCGCCTATCGTTATTCCACCGAAGGTTTTCGCGATTTACAGGACGTTTTGGGCGTACGCCGCGAGGCCAAAAACGGCATCAGTTATTACTCCGATACGCTACAGCAGCGTAATCGACTGTCGGCGGCCGTAAGCCAGTCGATGGGCGATTGGGGAATGCTCAATCTGAATGCCAGCACGGCGGATTATTATAATAATCAGTCGCGCATTACCCAAATCCAGGCGGGCTACAGCAACCAATGGCGACGCATCAGCTACGGCATTAACGTGGCGCGTCAGCGTACCACGTGGGATTACGGGCGCTTCACTCGCAGTATTGATGATGTGCCTTCGTCCAGCAGCCAGCAAAAATATACCGAAACCACGCTGTCGGTGAACGTGTCGATCCCTCTTGACTGGGGACGCAGTATGTCAAACGTGACATATAACTACAGCCAGTCAAAGCAGAGCCGGTCTTCAACGGTTTCGCTGACCGGCTCGTCAGGTGAATACCGCGATCTAACCTGGTCGGCCTACGGGGGGTATGAGCAATATCGCCAGGGCGGCAATACCACCGCCTGGGGGGGCAACGTGCAAAAAAATACCCGCATTGGGGCCTTACGAGCCAGCTACGACCAGGGCGATAACTATCGACAGGCCGGGTTGGGGGCTTCCGGAACGCTGGTGATTCATCCCGGCGGGGTCACCCTAGGGCCGTGGACGAGTGAGACGTTTGCTCTGATCCATGCTGAAGGGGCGCAGGGGGCGATTGTGCAAAACGGACAGGGGGCGGTGATCGACAGTTTTGGTTACGCTATTTTCCCCGCGTTATCCCCGTATCGCAGCAATAACGTCAGTCTTGAAACGCGTCAAATGAGCCGCGACGCGGAGCTGGTTGGCGGCAGCCAGCGCGTCGTGCCTTATGCCGGAGCTATCGCGCGGGTGAATTTCCAGACCCTGAAAGGAAAGGCGGTGCTAATTAATTTGTCATCCACCCAAGGAGCGGTTCCACCGATGGGGGCCGAGGTGCGTACCGCCGAAGGCACACTTATCGGCATGGTTGGCCAGGGGGGGCAAATCTATGCCCGGGTACCGAATGCCTCCGGGCTGTTACGCGTACTTTGGGGCGAGGGCACTCATCATCATTGCGTGGTTCGTTACCAGGTGACCGGGAAAAACGAGGCAGATTTGATTCACCTGAATCAGGTCTGCGAAAGGGAGTAATACCATGACGCTGTTATTAAAAATACTCATTACGCTGGCAACGTTATTCTGCATCCTGCCGCTGCAGGCCACCTGTATTAAAGTCACCGCATCGTCATCTTTATCGGCCGCTGCGATTCAGGCTGGATACACGGCGGCTAGTTGGGCGGGTGCCTGTGACACCTGCAATGGCAATATCGGGCTGCCGTCGGTAATTAGCATTAATAGCGGCAATAATTTCCAGCCTGCAGGAACGCTACTGGCCAGCTCCGTAGGCAATTTTTTGACCGGAGCGACCAACGTCGCGTACTCCAGCAACCAGATCCTGTTCCGCTGCCAGTCCGCAGATGCGGGTAGCCTGTATGAAATGTACGCCACCAACGGCGATAACGCCTATACCGGCATGTATGCCGTCTCCGAAGTTGACGGCGCTTATTATGACGTGGCGAAAAACGTGGCGGTACGTATGACTAACTTGAGTACTGGTGAGTATTACAGCCGCTACTGGAAAGAGCGCAAATTAACCGCTGAAAGTTGGTTTGACGATGGCCAGTATATTTATATTCCGGCTAGCGCATTCAGCAACGTACTGTATGAAATGTATAAAATTAGCGCCACGACCTATTTTGTGTCGGCTAGTAATATGTACAAGGATGCTTATACCCAACCGCGGGGATATATGGCGTTTAAAGGCCCAGGCTTAGATACCAATAGCCTGAAGGCGGGTATGGATAGCGCCAGTTATTATTATGGCTGGCATCACCATTGGCCGGGTGCATGGAGCACCTACGGCAAAGTGACCTATGTGCGCGGTGCATTATGCCAGGTGCAGGATTACCCTTCGATGGTCTTTTTGCCTGCCATCAGCCGCAGTGAGCTGAATGCCGGGATGAGCAGTCAGGCGCCTTTTTCCGTCAGCATTGAATGCGAGGCAGGGGCGGTGTCATCGACCAATGCCTCAACCACCACCTCCGCCAATGTTGCGATGGGTTTTTTAGTTAACCAACCGACGGCGGTCAGCAGCGCGCAGACACTGCGTCTGGTTACCAGCGGCGGGGGGCTGACCTGGCTCCTCGATAACCGCTATGGCAGCCCCGGCGTGGCATCAGGCGTTGGCATTCGCATTTATAACAGCAATGGCAGCGCGATAAACCTGTTGCCCGATAGAGGGAGTTCGGGAACCGGCAATTTACGCGGCTGGTACGCTTTTAAAGATCTTACCTCTTTGGCCAGCTCGGGAACAACAAATAGCTACCGAGGTGATTTTACGGCCTCGCTTGAGGCAATTTCAGGTCAAACGATTACGGCGGGAACGGTCAATGCGCAGCTACAGGTGGTGGTCAGTTTTCAATAGTGTCATCGGTGGTGTGCTCCTATCGGTGGCGACGCAGAGTGTTGCCGCCGTCAATGTGGATCGCACGCGGGTGATCTTTACCGCCGATGAACAAGTGCAAACGCTAAATTTATCCAATGATGGCAACACGCCCATGCTGCTGCAGGTATGGACCGATAAGGGCGATCCGCAGGTGACGCCAGACCAGGTCATCACCCCTGTGGTGGTGTTGCCGCCGTTATTTAAAATGTTACCCGGCGAACTGCGCGCATTACGCATGATGCTTACCACCCGCCACGGCCTCGCCGATGATCGGGAAAGCGTGTTTTGGTTGAATATTTTCCAGATAGCGCCAATCGGCAATGATGACGCGCAGCGGCAGGAAAAGATCGCGCTGCCGCTGCGTCTGCGTTTAAAGGTCTTTATTCGCCCTCCGGGTTTATCGGCGCCGCAGCAGAAGGACGAGGAAGCGCTGCAGTTCAGCCTGGCCCGCGGCAGGCTTAACATTATCAACCCGACTGCATGGCATATGAGTCTGTCCGTAACGCTTTCGGGGCAGCCGCCGATCGGTAATCTGATGATTTCCCCGTTTGACGAACTGACGGTGCCGTTAGTGACGCCGGCGTCGCCGGCTAGCATCGTCAATTACCGGGTGATTACCGATGATGGTCATTATCGCGAATACCAAAAGCGTATTTGAGTTTCCGCAGGCGCGTACCGACAACGCCATGACCTGAGATGCACGCGAAGGTTGCCTTTTTCCGTCGCTTTATGCTTTGTTATTACGCCTATTCCATGACAAGCGCGCATTCACAGGGGAACACAGGTGCCGGAAATTAATGAGTTTGGTCAGCAGGTTAACGACCGCATAGCGGACTGGCAGGGGGCCGCTACGCTTCGTCGCGTGGCGCTCAATGGCCGGTTCTGTCGACTGGAGCCGCTGGATGCCAGCCGCCACGCTGGGGCATTATTTGATGCCTACGCACTGGGGGATGATAGCGACTGGACGTGGCTTGCTAGCACGCGACCGGAGAGTCTCGCCGCCACTGCGCATTGGCTCACTGGCAAGGTGCTGGACGACGCACTGGTCCCTTACGCGGTTATCGATTTGCAGACGGCGCGTGCGGTTGGCATCGTCAGCTATATGGCTATCGATCGGAAAATGGGCTGCGTCGAAATTGGCCACGTCACGTGGTCGCGAAAAATGAAGGATACGCCACTGGGAACAGAGGCTATCTGGCTACTGCTGAAAAACGGTTTTGCCCATGGTTACCGCCGCCTGGAGTGGAAATGTGATTCCATGAACCTGGCTTCTCGCCGTGCCGCCGAGCGCCTGGGCTTTAGCTGGGAGGGGCGTTTACGCAATAAAATGGTCCGTAAAGGGCGTACCCGCGACAGCGATATTTTGTCGATCATCAGCGATGAATGGCCAGTGCGCGATGGTCAATTACAGCGTTGGTTAGCACCGGATAATTTCGATGAGTGCGGACGGCAGCGTCAGCGGCTAGCGGCGTTTAGATAAGCTTGCCACCGTGGTAATCAGTGGAGAATCCGCGGTCTTGCTGGCAGTATGGTGGCTGATAAAACATAAGCCAGACTGACTGCATCGACGGGCCTGGATCCGCAATCACACACGCTGAGTAAAACATGACAACAGAACGTTTCTATCCGATTGGCACGCCGGGGCAACCCTGGACTGAACGCGAAAAACAGCAGTGGCAACAGAGCCAGACGCGTTTTAGACGCTATAAAAATGATGTGCTCGATGTTATCCATCAGCTCAATCACGAGTATGACATCGTTCAGTATGGTGAACTGCGCTATGGCAATGATGTTTACCCCTTGATGGCAGCAAAATCAAAAGAGTGGGATGACAATCTGCCGATTGCCCTCGTCACCGGCGGTGTTCACGGCTATGAAACGAGCGGTGTGCTGGGGGCACTGCGCTTTTTGACCGAATATAAAAATGCTTACGCAGGGCGATTAAATCTGCTGGTGGTGCCCTGCGTGAGCCCGTGGGCCTTCGAACACGTTGCCCGCTGGAACTACGAGGCTATCGACACCAACAGACAATTCTTCACCGAAGGCAAAGCGGAAGAGTCACGTTCGCTGATGGCCTTTGTCGAACCGTGGCAAGGGCGTTTTTTGGTGCACGTTGACCTGCACGAAACAACGGACACGGACGAAAGCGAATTCAGCCCCGCGCTGGCCGCCAGAGATGGCGGGCAGTATGTGCCAGACACGATCCCCGATGGTTTCTATCTGGTGAGCGATATCAATAATTCCCGGCTCGACTTCCAGGGCGCAATTATCTCGGCGGTGTCAAAAGTTACGCATATCGCGCCTGCGGACCCTCAGGGCAAGATGCTTGGCTTCCCGGTCGTCAGTCCGGGTGTGATTGAATACGACAATCATGCATATCATTTATGCTCGACAATGACCGATGCGCCGTTTACCACCACCACCGAAGTCTATCCCGATAGCGCAGAAACCTCGGCGGAAGAGTGCATTCAGGCGCAGGTGGTTGTGGTCCGCACGGCGATTGCGTTTGCGTTAGCGAATTGAGTGTATTACAGGCCGGGAGGGGGATTTTCTGGCCTGATTATTTAGCCCAGTGGAAGGGGCATATGGTGAATAGAATCCGATAAATTAATAAACACACAATTATCCGGATTTTAAATTAATTTTTGTTCTGCGAAACCGCGAGAGTTTCTACGAAATACGATTTTTGTTTTCGACGTTAAATGGCGAGCTGGTTATTAGCCTGTTGATTTTTACTTGTGGTGGATTCTTTTTGGGCATCCTCACTGACCTGCTTACCCGTTGAACTCACAGCACAAAGCGGACGTGACTGCGCAAAATATCGTTCTGCAAAACTATTTTTTCTATTAAAATCAGATTGTTAAATGTGTTTGGGTGAGGGGAGGGGTTGTAGTTCAGGTATCTTCAAGATAAAACAAAAAGATGGGGTGCTTTTTGACTGAACTAGAAGGTGGCTATGAGCAAGACAACGAAACCGGTGCTGATGCTGGTGAAAACCACAAGTTAGAAACTCATAGTTACAACCAAACTCCGCCAGTTGATGGAGTTCGGTTGGTCATTAAGAAAACACGCGTTGTCAGTCTTTCTGTATTATCAACCGTGAATAGACAGTGGATTTGCTCGGATCAGATGAAGATGATGCCATCTGATCGCTCACTTGCACTACTTTCCAGCCCTGTTTTGCCAGTTCGGGCAGGGTGCCTTTGATTCCTCCACCGCAAGTAAAAACGGTACTGTCATTAACATCATGACGCCCAGTTTCAATCGCGCCAACTTCAGGGGAGCCACAAAAGTGCGCTTCCCCGGCTGCTGCCGATGCACTCAACCCAAGCAGAACTATTACCAGCAACGATTTTTTCATCAGTTTCTCTTCTTCATTATGTTATTTGCCACAGGTAGGTAAGGACGGAATTACTAACTCAGAGACGGGAAAAACTTAAATGATTCCCAAAGACCACTATTCAGCGACACAAGCCCAACGGCTATATATGACAGCCCAACAATCGGGCTGGCATTTAACCAAAGCGTGATTCAATATAATTCAGAAAGTGA
Source organism: Kluyvera cryocrescens NBRC 102467 (assembly GCF_001571285.1). Taxonomy (GTDB): domain Bacteria; phylum Pseudomonadota; class Gammaproteobacteria; order Enterobacterales; family Enterobacteriaceae; genus Kluyvera; species Kluyvera cryocrescens. The sequence goes on from NZ_BCTM01000008.1 coordinate 82,299, forward strand.
ACAAGCTGTTGTCCGCAATCAGTGGGCATTTTGTATAGTCCGCGGACACTCTCGCCCATTAGGTATTACAATCTTTTCGCGGTGTTCTGCACGTTCATAAACGCAAATCGTACCCTCATCCGTATGGATTTGTTCTTTCAGAGGCAGGCTCGCCTCTTGGGCTAAAACGGGGTTGGAAACAACGAGGAGCAGCGTAAGGATACCTAACGGTCGAACTGCATTCATTATATTACTCCCATATAGAATAAGCGTTAATTCACTTCCATCACTGACTGGCGGGATGTGAGCTTACCAATAATTGGTGGTAGTTCGGTTTCACGAATCGGACGTCCCTCAACCAGACTTTTGATTCGCTGTACGCATTGGTTCAACAATGGTTCCATCGGCCAGGAAATACATGTCAGCTGCGGGTATAACTGCGTGGCCAGCGGCGAGTCTTCAAGGCTGAGCAACGACACTTCCTGCGGTACGGAAATATTGAATTCACGGAACAAGCGCATCGCTTCTGCTGCGTAAGCGTCGCGTTTCACCACAATTGCAGTGAACTTACTTAAACTGTTTATCAGAGTCAGCAGTGCACGTTCAACGTCCTCATTGGCTGTTAACACCAGTTGTCGATTAAACGGAAACGAGTAGTTTTGCAGTACATTTCGGTAACCTTCTACCATTCGTTTGCTGGCGTCATCCATATCATTATCGATAACCAGTGCGATGTTACGATGGCCTTTCCCAATCATATAGCGGCAGGCGCTCTCAGCAGCAAAAGCGAAATCATAACCTTGACTTTTCGTGTCTATGGCTGGTCGATCAAATGAGATAACGTTGTCGGCACTTTCCGGTGTAACCGGGCCAAACACCACAACGGCCGCGCATTGTCGTTGCAAATCATCCACAGAGGCGGCATGTTCAATGTCGTTATCGACATACTGGACGATCAGCGTTTTGTTGAGCAATTTCATGGCGCGTGACAGCGCGGGAAGTAAACGTGCACCACTGCTCTCATCACGTGAGGAAAGCACCACGCCGATGTGACTTGATGACTGGCTTGCCAGATTTTGCGCGGCAAAGCTCGGGCGGTAATTTAGTTCTTCAACCGCCCGTAAAACCGCTTCACGGCTCTCTTCACGTACGCCCCGGGTGCCTGTCAGCACGCGGGAAACAGTTGCTTTGGAAACATTGGCTAATCGTGATACATCATCAATCGTTGGCATAGCGTTTTCTGCGTGGTGAGTTTTCATCATCTTAACATAACCCTCCCGAAGAATCGTCCCGTCGCCTGACGCCAATGTCATGTTTCCCGTGTATTCAAACCGGGCAGCCACGCTGCACCACGTACGCCGCTGGCGTCGCCAAAGCGAGCCGGAACAATGCGTGTATGACAGGAGTTTGAAAAGAGATACGGTACAACGGCGGTTGGAAGCTCATGATAGATTCTGTCGACGTTCGACAGCCCGCCACCGAGTACAATAACCTGTGGATCCAGAATATTGATAACAGACGCGAGGCTGCGGGCAAACGCATCAATGAAATGCTGCCAGTGTGCACAAGCCTGCGGGTTTCCGTTTTCAGCTGCGTCAATAATCTCCTGTGAGGTGAGTTCACCCGGGAAGCGACGGGCAAATCCAGTGCCGGAAATAAACGTTTCAATACAGTTAAGGTTTCCGCAATAACAGGGTTGCACTGGCCCATCAAACACTGGCGTGTAAGCCGGAAGTGGGTTGTGTCCCCATTCACCTGTGATGGCGTTCGGGCCTTGCAATAAACGCTGATGAACGGCAATACCGCCACCACAGCCGGTTCCGATAATAACGCCAAAAACGGTATCCGCCTGCGCACCTGCACCGTCCACGGCTTCCGAGAGGGTGAAGCAATCTGCATCATTGGCAATCCACACCGGTTGTTGGATGCGCGTTGCCAAATCGGTTTTGAGATCGTGGCCGTTAAGTACCAGACAGTTGCAGTTTTTGATGAGTTCGGTTTGCGGGTCGATTGCACCAGGTAGCCCGATCCCTACGCTGAATGGCTCCGGGCTGACCGCGCGCGCTTCGTCAATAATCCGAGTCAGATGCAGCATAAAAGCATCATAGCTGTCTTTCTGTGTAGGCCGCCGCTGACGCCAGAGGTAGTCCCCCTGAGGTGAGAGCAGTACGGCTTCCATTTTTGTACCACCAATGTCCAATCCGAGATAGTGCATACAATCCTCTGCAAAAAAGAGAGGCCGAAGCCTCTCCGCTATCATTATGCCTGGTGCGGGCGGGTACGGTACAAGTCAATGAGTTCAGTCACTAACTCTTTGGCCAGAATGGACGTCATCAGGTGGTCCTGAGCGTGAACCATTACCAGCGTCATTTTTGTTTTTCCTTCACCTTCATCGGCTTCAATGAGCTGGGTTTGTACCAGATGCGCCTCGCGGGCATAGTGCGTTGCCTCTTTCATTCGCTCATCTGCGGATGCAAAGTCTCCGCGTTTGGCACAACCCAGCGCCTCATAACACAGGCTACGTGATTGGCCTGCATTGATGATGATGCCCATAACTTGTTCTTCTAATTCCATGTATTACCTCTGATTACGTCTGTCAGGCGGACTGCGTCGCTTCTTGCGTGTGTTCAACCGAGTTTTCATTCTCTTGCTCTAAAAGCTGTTTTTCGTAGGCTTTCAGGAATGGGAGGTACATTGCTGCCGATGTCACCATGCACATCAGACATAAAATCACTGGACTGAAACTCCAGTTTGCAGCCCATGAAGCGCCGATAGGAGCCGGTGTAGTCCACGGCGTCATTGAGACCACGCGGCTGACTAAATCGAGATCAAGCGCAAACCAGGCAAGCGTGGCGTTGACCATTGGCACCAGCACGAATGGCAGGAAAAACAGCGGGTTCATGATGATCGGCGCGCCGAACAGGATGGGTTCATTAATGTTAAAAAGCCCAGGTACTACGCCCATGCGGCCAATGGTGCGTAAATGGATGGCTTTACTGCGCAGTAAAAGGAAGGCTAGCGGTAATGTGGATCCGACGCCGCCGATCAACAGATAATGATCCCAGAAGCCCTGAACGTAGATGTGAGGGATGACTTCGCCAGCCGCCATCGCAGCCTGGTTGATAGACAGGTTTGCCATCCAGAAAGGGTTCATAATGCCGGTGACGATGAGAGCACCATGGATCCCAGCAAACCAGAGAACCTGGCATACCAGCACAGATAGCAGTACTGCAGGCAGGGTATCGGAGGCGGCAACCAGTGGTTTCACCAATGACATGATTGCTTCCGGGATAATCATGCCCAGCTGTGATTCAATAAAAAGATTGAGTGGATGCAGGGTAACGACGACGGCAAGAACCGGTACCAAAATTTCAAACGATCGTGCAACTCCGGTCGGTACTTCCGGTGGGAGGCGGATGGTAATGTTTTTCCGTTTCAGGAATGCATATAGTTCGGTGGAATATATGGCAACCAGAATGGCAGTGAAAATCCCTTGGCCGGAAAAATAGGCCGTCGAGATCTGGCCATCTTTCAGCGGTGCGGCGACCAGTAAAAAGGCCATCAATGACAGCATTCCTGCTGTCAGCGGATCCAGTTCATGGTGTTTCGCTAGGCTTGCGGCGATCCCAACTGAGATAAAGAGCGTCATAATTCCCATGCTGAAGTTAAACGGCAGCATCAGCGCATCTCGGTGATCCAGCGAGAATTTCAGCCACGCCTGTGCAAACCCCCAAGTGGTATCGGGTGAAAACGGTGGGAAAATAAATACCAGCATGAACGAACCAACGATCATAAAGGGCAGTGCGGTAATGAAACCATCGCGGATGGAGGTCACATACTTTTGTTGACCTACGGCACCTGCCATCGGTGTGATTTTCTGTTCAATGATGCTGATGAGTTTAGAGTACAGAGAGCTCATGGGATTTCCCTTAATTATTTGTTATCTATCAGGGTGAGTGCGAAATCGAGTGACCTGCTCCCCGTTGATTAATACACCGCGATGTTAGTAATGTCTTCATAAGCCACATGAGGACATCCCCATGAAGAAGCGTTTTTCCGACGAACAGATCATCAGTATTCTCTGCGAAGCGGAAGCCGGGGTTTCTGCCCGTGAACTCTGCCGTAAGCACGCCATTTCCGACGCCACGTTTTATACCTGGCGTAAGAAGTATGGCGGCATGGAAGTTCCCGAAGTTAAACGGCTCAAGTCGCTTGAAGAGGAGAACGCCCGCCTTAAGAAGCTGCTCGCTGAAGCCATGCTGGATAAGGAGGCGCTTCAGGTGGCTCTGGGCCGAAAGTTCTGACGACAGACCAGAAGCGGGAAGCTGTGGAAGCCATGTGTGAGACAACGGGTCTGTCGCAACGCCGTGCCTGCAGGCTGGCCGGTCTGTCACTTTCAACCTGCCGTTATTCGGCTCAGCGTCCGGCTGCTGACGCGCAACTGTCTTTGCGTATCACAGAGCTGGCACTTGAACGCCGTCGATTTGGTTACCGGCGTATCTGGCAGTTATTGCGTCGGGAGGGCCTTCACGTCAACCACAAGCGGGTTTACCGCATCTATCACCTTAACGGTCTGGGTGTAAAACGCAGGCGGCGCCGTAAGGGGCTGGCGACTGAACGGCTTCCGCTTCTTCGCCCGGATGCGCCGAACCTGACATGGTCGATGGATTTTGTCATGGATTCACTTGCCAGCGGCCGCCGAATTAAGTGCCTGACCTGTGTGGATGATTTCACGAAGGAGTGTCTGACGATCACCGCCGCTTTCGGGATTTCAGGTATTCAGGTCGCGCGTATTCTGGACAGCATTGCGCTGTTTCGTGGATATCCTGAGACGATAAGAACCGATCAGGGCCCGGAATTTACCTGCCGCGCGCTGGATCAATGGGCCTTTGAACATAGTGTTGAGTTGCGCTTAATCCAGCCGGGCAAGCCAACGCAGAACGGATTTATTGAGAGTTTCAATGGTCGCTTTCGGGATGAATGCCTGAATGAGCACTGGTTCAGCGGTATTCTACATGCCCGGGAAATCATTAGTGACTGGCGGCAGGATTATAACGAGTGTCGACCACATTTATCACTGAATTACCTGACGCCGGCTGAATTTGCAGCGGGCTGGCGAAACGGGAAATATGAAGAAAAACCAACCGACATTACTAACTGAAGGTTGTATCTAATTCTGGGGGCAGGTCAGTACAGCTCCATTTGGTTGATGAGTACAATTGTACTCACCCCCTGGAGGGCGATCAAATTGCTGTACTCACCACTGTACTCACTTTCATGTGCGCTGCTATGAGACGATTAGAGTGCTACAGATATAAAAAATCCACGCAAGTGCGTGGATTTTAAGTTTGTTTTTTGTTCTGTGAGACAATGAGAGTCTCTACGAAACAAGGCTGACCGTTTTAGACGTTAAACAGGAAGTTCATCACATCGCCATCTTTAACGATGTAATCTTTGCCTTCTGCACGCATCTTGCCGGCTTCTTTCGCGCCTTGCTCACCTTTGTAGGTGATGAAGTCTTCAAACGCGATGGTCTGCGCGCGGATAAAGCCTTTTTCGAAGTCGGTGTGGATTTTACCGGCCGCCTGCGGAGCGGTGGCGCCAACAGGGATGGTCCATGCACGTACTTCTTTCACGCCAGCGGTGAAGTAAGTTTGCAGGCTCAGCAGTTCGTACCCGGCGCGGATCACGCGGTTCAGGCCTGGCTCTTCCAGACCCATTTCAGCCATGAATTCGTCACGGTCTGCATCATCGAGCTCGGCGATATCGGCTTCTACAGCGGCGCAAACGGCGACTACCACGGAGCCTTCCGCAGCGGCGATTTCACGCACTTTGTCGAGGTACGGGTTATTTTCAAAACCGTCTTCGTTAACGTTAGCGATATACATGGTTGGCTTCAGGGTCAGGAAGCTCAGGTATTTGATGGCCGCCTTATCTTCGTCGGTCAGGGTTTTCAGCGCGCGCAGCATGCCGGCGTTTTCCAGCTGTGGCAGGCATTTTTCCAGTGCCGCCAGCTCCGCTTTTGCGTCTTTATCGCCGCCTTTGGCTTTCTTCTGTACGCGGTGAATGGCACGCTCGCAGGTATCGAGGTCAGACAGCGCCAGCTCGGTGTTGATTACGTCAATATCATCGGCCGGGTCAACTTTGTTGTTCACGTGGATGATGTTGTCGTTTTCGAAGCAGCGAACCACGTGACCGATCGCTTCGGTTTCACGAATGTTGGTCAGGAACTGGTTGCCCAGGCCTTCACCTTTGGATGCGCCTTTTACCAGGCCCGCGATATCAACGAATTCCATGGTGGTTGGCAGAATGCGCTGTGGCTTGACGATTTCTGCCAGCTGATCCAGACGCGGATCGGGCATCGGAACAACACCGGTGTTCGGCTCGATAGTACAGAACGGGAAGTTTGCCGCTTCAATACCCGCTTTAGTGAGCGCGTTGAACAGGGTGGATTTGCCTACGTTTGGCAAACCAACGATACCGCATTTGAATCCCATGTTTAAATCACCTTAATCTTTTGATTTCCAACCTGTTATCTCAAACAGATTGTAGAAAAGTAAATAACTCTGCCTATTATACACGTCATACGGGAAAAATACCGTATGCACTTTACCCTTCAAGCGCAGCCCGCGCCGTCGGCGATCGCTTCGTTTCGGCACCGGGGCCGAACTCGTCGTGAAAGCGGCGCAAAGGATTTGTGTATCGCTGGATACTTATTGCGCTTTAAAAGCATGTAAGCGGTTGGTGGCTTTGGTCAGGCCGTCTTTCAGCCAAACCTCGGTGCAGCGCGCCGCTTCGTCTACCGCATCGTCGATAAGCTTCTGTTCTGCCGGCTGGGGTTTTCCCAGAACGAATCCGACAACTTTACTTTTATCGCCCGGATGACCGATTCCGATGCGTAAGCGGTGAAAATTGGGGTTATTCCCCAATTTGCTGATGATATCTTTTAGCCCGTTGTGGCCGCCGTGGCCGCCGCCGAGCTTAAATTTTGCCACCCCTGGCGGCAGATCCAGCTCATCGTGCGCCACCAGAATTTCATCTGGATTAATACGATAGAAGGTCGCCAGTGCCGCAACGGCTTTGCCGCTAAGGTTCATAAAGGTGGTTGGCACCAGCAGACGAACATCTTCTCCGGCCATATTAATGCGGGAGGTGTAGCCAAAAAATTTACTCTCTTCGCGCAGCGGGGCGCGAAAGCGCTCTGCGAGCAAATCGACATACCAGGCACCCGCGTTGTGGCGCGTTTGCGCGTACTCTGCACCGGGGTTGGCCAGGCCGACAATCAGTTTAATCGTCACGTAGTTATTCCTGAGTGGGCAATCTTTCCGGCGGCTAGTTTACGTCGTGGCAGCGCTGTTGACAAAAATTAGCGGCGAAAGGGGAGAAAATGGAATAGTTCAAAAAGGTAATAATATTGATTTGATGTATTTCAGTAACTTAAATGTAAAGTTTTGTTGATTATATGTGCTCATTTGTGATCGGAGGCGCAATTATATTTGGTGGTGTTGTCTATACTTTACACACTAGGAATAGGGATATATCCCTAAACCCGCAGCCAATCTACGGAGGTGACACTATGAAACGCAAAAACGCTTCGTTACTCGGTAATGTGCTTATGGGGTTAGGCTTGATCGTGATGGTCGTCGGCGTCGGTTATTCTATTTTAAACCAGTTGCCGCAACTTAACCTGCCGCAGTTTTTTGCACACGGTGCGATTCTCAGCATCTTCGTCGGCGCCGTTCTTTGGTTAACCGGGGCACGTGTCGGTGGACATGAGCGCATCAGCGACAGATATTGGTGGGTGCGTCATTACGACAAACGCTGCCGTCGCAACGACAACACTTCACATCGCCACAGCTGAATGAACGCTCCCAAAGGAGCCTGAGGAATTATAGACAAAGTCCCGGTCGAAAGGCCGGGACTTTGTTTTTCGGTCAGTTCAAATCTGCGTAAATGATTTCGGCTATTCGAACAGGCGCTGATGTAACGCTTTGACCGCGCTGTCGGCCACATCGCCAGGCAGCAGGAAGCACAGGTTGTTACTCGATGCGCCGTGGCAAATCATTCGTACCGCATGCTCATCAAAGCGGGCGAAGACATCTTTACACACGCTGGACGCTTGGGTCAGTTGATTGCCGATCAGCGTGATCAGTGCCAGTCCGGTTTCCACTTCAACGCGGCAGTGCGAGGACAGGGCGGTGAATAACGCCGTCGTCAGCGTGGGATCTTCGCCGGATGTGGCATTGGTCGAGTCCAGCGCCAGCGCAATGCTGTTTTCTGAGGTTGTGACCAGATCTGCCGCCACCGTATGTTGTTCTAATAGGGCAAAAATCTGCGCTAAAAAGCGGTAGGATGGCTGCGCATTCAGGCTGTGCAAGCGAACCAGCGTCTGCTTACGTCGCACCGCTACGGCGCGGTAGCTCGGCGGATTTTCGGTGGTGCAACAGACCAGCGTGCCGCCGGCGGCAGTATCTTTACTGGAGCCGACAAATACCGGAATATTTTTGCGCATGGCGGGCATCAAGGTTGCCGGATGCAGAACTTTGGCGCCGTAAGCCGCCATGTCGCTGGCTTCTGAAAATGAGATGCTATCGATGCGTTTGGCTTTTGGCGCAATGCGCGGGTCGGTAGTATAGATCCCGGCGACATCGGTCCAGATATCCACGCGCGCCGCATGCAGCGCCTCCCCCAACAGGGACGCAGTATAATCGCTGCCGCCACGACCAAGGGTTGTTGTATGCCCCGACTCATCGCGGCCAATAAAACCTTGGGTAATCATGATGGCCTGCTCAATACGCGGACGCAGATGCAGTTCCGCGAGTTCAGCCAGCGTGGTGACATCAGGCTCCGCGCAGCCGTAGTTGGAATCGGTGCGCATCACGCTACGCGCGTCAAACCAGCTGGCTTCCACGCCGCGTTCACGCAAAACTTCGGTGAAAAGCAGGCTCGACATCAACTCCCCATGGCTGACCAGTTCATCGCTCAAAGCAGTTGACGGAGACGTCATCGCAATATGCGCAAGGCGGCCTATATTTTCGAGGAGATTATCAATTTCCGTGCTGATGATGGATGGGTTCTTCAGGCGAGAAATAATGTTGTACTGGATAGTGCGGAGTGTCTCAAGCTTATCGAATTGCAGATGACTTTCCAGACCTTCAGAAAGCTCCACCAACAAGTTTGTGACGCCTGCCGAGGCCGACAGAACCACTAAACGAACATTTGGATCGGCAAGGACAATGCTGGCGCTGCGATTCATTGCATCAAAATCAGCAACGCTAGTGCCGCCAAATTTGGCAACGATGAACTGTGGATAAATGCGAGTCATAACAATCTCATATCAGGGCGCCATAAATACATGGCTAGAAAATTTTCATTCTCGGCATAAGGGAAGATCTCTTCGCCTTACGAAATGTCCGCCCGCGAACACTTCTAATGACAACCCAGGAAATACTTCCTGTTGTCGATAACGAGTTTCGCCTGTCGCTCGTTACCGGGGAATGCGCATTAACTGTTTATTCACAGAGTATGTAAATAAGCGCGCCATACTAAGTGATTTATCCTTAGGGATCGACTTATTTATTTTAATTAACCATAAACAAGTCAAAGATCGTGCTTTAACTAAAGAGACCCTACGCTATTAACGGTAAAAACGTGTAAAAGATTAATAAAACCCTGTCAACGCGATGGATTTCATTAGATTGTCCGCATTGTAGCCAACTGTTGCTGTTTAAGATAAATGGTAACAATTTTTGGTAAAATCATTGTTGGTGATCTTTTGTTAATCATTGATTTTAAAGGGATTAAAGTTGTAAAAAAGCGTTTAAAAATAAATGATTGAGTCCATGCTTAAAACAACATATATTAGCCGCGTTTTTTTACAGGCAATCCTTTTAACCATTTATTCAATCGGGCGCAAATCTACGCCTGCTTGTAGGAGTGATATGATGACGGATAAAGTCCGTATTGATACTTTAAATGCTAATTCATTACCGCAAAGCAATGATACCTTTTTAGCAAGACAAGCTGAGTTTGAATCTAATGTCAGAAGCTATCCACGTAAACTGCCATTGGCTATTGCCAAAGCGCAGGGCGTCTGGATTACTGATGTTGAAAATAATCAATATCTTGATTGTCTGGCAGGTGCCGGTACCCTGGCGCTTGGTCATAATCATCCCGATGTGCTTCAAAGCATTCAAAGTGTCATCTCCAGTGGCCTACCGTTACATACACTCGATCTTACTACGCCATTAAAAGATGAATTTTCATCTTATTTACTCTCTTTATTACCGGGACAGGGCAAAGAGTATTGCCTGCAGTTCACCGGCCCATCCGGTGCAGATGCCGTTGAAGCGGCACTGAAACTGGCGAAGAAAGTCACCGGCCGTTCCAGCATTATCAGCTTCTCCGGCGGTTACCATGGGATGACCCATGGCGCACTGTCCGTGACCGGCAACCTGTCGCCAAAAGAAGCCGTCAGCAACATGATGGCAGAAGTTCAGTTCATGCCTTATCCGCATGAATACCGCTGCCCGCTGGGTATCGGTGGCGAAGCCGGCGTTAAGGCGCTGACCTACTACTTTGAAAACCTGATCAACGACGTTGAAAGCGGCGTGCGTAAACCTGCGGCAGTGATCCTTGAAGCCGTTCAGGGCGAAGGCGGCGTGAACCCGGCTCCGGTCGAGTGGCTGCAGCGTATTCGCAAAGTGACTCAGGAACATGGCATCCTGCTGATTATCGATGAAGTTCAGGCCGGCTTTGCCCGTACCGGTAAGCTGTTCGCCTTTGAACACGCGGGTATTGAGCCAGACATTATCGTGATGTCCAAAGCTGTAGGTGGCGGTCTGCCACTGGCCGTTCTGGGGATTAAAAAGCAGTTCGATGCGTGGGCGCCGGGTCACCATACCGGTACCTTCCGCGGCAACCAGCTGGCAATGGCCACTGGTTTGACGACGCTGAAGATCCTCAAAGACGACAAAATTGCCGACAAAGTTGCCGCCCAGGGCGAGTGGCTGAAAGGCAAACTGGCAGAACTGCAGAAGCGCTATCCGGTTATCGGCCAGGTTCGCGGCCTGGGTCTGATGATTGGTCTCGAAATCGTGAAACCTAACGAAGCGCAGGATCACATGGGCTGCTATCCGGCCGATGGCGAACTGTCTGCTCTGCTGCAGAAAAAATGCTTCGAATCCGGTCTGATTCTGGAGCGCGGTGGGCGTAACGGTTGCGTACTGCGTCTGCTGCCTTCGCTGCTGATCACCAATGAAGAGCTGGAAATCTTCCTCGATAAATTTGAAAACGCCTTGCTGGGCGCTGGCGTGAAGCCGGTTTAACGGAGTGGGTCGAATGTCTGATGTAAACCCGATTCTGTCCGGCTCGGCGCAGAGTATTGCCGCCTATCAGGACGCTATCGAGCAGAGCACTAAAGCCGTTGTTGAATGGTTGAAGCAGCCTGAAATGTATCAGGGCAAAACTGTTGAACAGCTGCGCTCTCGTATCAGCCTGAATTTCACCTCCGGGGGCCTGGGTAACCAGGCCGCTATCGAGCGTGCGGTTGAATATTTCCTTAAAGACAGCCTGTCCGTGCATCACGCACAGTGCGTCGCGCATCTGCATTGCCCAAGCCTGGTGATTAGCCAGGCGGCGGAAGTGTTGATTAACGCCACGAACCAGAGCATGGACTCCTGGGATCAAAGCCCGTCCGCGACCATTATTGAGATCAAACTCATTGAATGGCTGCGTGAGCAGGTGGGATACAGCGCAGGCGATGCCGGTGTCTTCACTAGCGGTGGAACCCAGAGCAACCTGATGGGGCTGATGCTGGCTCGCGACGCGTTCTTCGCGCGTCAGGGGCACTCTATCCAGCAGGATGGTTTAACCGGCGATCTGAGCAAAATCAAAGTGTTCTGCTCTGAAAATGCTCACTTCTCCGTGCAGAAAAACATGGCGCTGATGGGGCTGGGCTATCGTTCGGTCACGCTGGTGAAGACCGACGAGTTCTCGCGCATGGATCTCAACGATCTGCGTGAGAAGCTGGCGCAGGCGAAAGCCAACGGTGAACAGGTGATGGCCATTGTCGCTACCGCAGGAACTACCGATGCGGGCGCTATTGATCCGCTGGCAGAAATCGCGGCACTGGCGGCTGAACAGCAGATCTGGATGCATGTGGATGCGGCATGGGGTGGGGCGTTACTGCTGTCTGAGAAGTATCGTCACTTCCTGAATGGCCTGGAACTGGCTGACTCGGTCACCCTGGACTTCCACAAGCAGTTCTTCCAGACCATCAGCTGCGGCGCATTCTTGTTAAAAGAAGCGCGCCACTACGAGCTGATGCGCTACCAGGCTGCGTACCTGAACTCTGATTTTGATGAAGAGCACGGCGTACCGAACCTGGTGTCGAAATCCCTGCAGACCACGCGTCGTTTTGATGCGCTGAAGCTGTGGATGGGCCTTGAAGCACTGGGTAAAAAGCAGTATGCCGAAATCATTGATAACGGCGTAACGCTGGCACGCGACGTAGCCGAGTTTGTGGCAGCACAGCCGCATCTGGAACTGGTGATGCAGCCGCAGTTGGCAAGCGTTCTGTTCTGCTTCCGTCCGGAAAGCACGGATATGGCGTTTGTAGCCCTGCTGAACCAACGCATTGGCGACGTGCTGCTGGCCTCCGGCAGCGCTAACGTTGGCGTTACCGAAGCCGATGGCATCACCTGCCTCAAGCTGACTCTGCTGAACCCGACCGTGTGCCTGGAAGATGTCAAAGTCCTGCTGGCCAGCGTGAAAGAGACCGCAGAGAAGCTGCTGAAAGCGTAACGTTTGGCGTTGATGCGGAAATGAAAATGGCTCCCTGGGGAGCCATTTTTTTTACTGAATATCCGCCAGCGCGGCGTCTTTGTTCGGGAAGAAGGCCAGTCGCCCCGGAATTGGCTGGATACCTGCGCGCGCCATGGTGCGCAGCGGCTGGAACTCAAGATTCGAGACCCGCAGCTCACAGCCTTCCGGCAGTTTGTTGACGAAACGCTGGAACGCATCAAGACCACCAGCATCCAGCACCGGCACCGCATCCCACTTCAGCACCACAATCCGTTTGCCAGCAATACGCGTTTCCAGATCGGTAAATAACCCTTCGGCGGCGGCAAAGAACAGCGGGCCAATGACGCGCAGCACCAGCACATCGTCCGGGACGGTGACGTTTACTGCCGAAAGACGCGTCATGCGGGCGATACGGCGCATAAACAGCAGCGATGCCAGCACGATGCCGACGCTGATGGCGATAACCATATCGAACAGCACGGTCAGCGACATACAAATCAGCATCACGATGATGTCGTCTTTCGGCGCTTTGCGCAGCAGATACACCACTTTATGCGCTTCACTCATGTTCCACGCCACCATCAGCAGCAGGGCAGCCATGGCCGAAAGCGGCAGCCACGATAGCACGGGGGCAAGAACCAGCAGCGCCAGAATGACTAGAATCGCGTGAATGACGGCGGATACCGGTGAGGTGGCACCCGCACGCACGTTGGCGGCGGAACGGGCAATGGCCGCAGTCGCGGTGATACCGCCGAAGAACGGCGCAACAATATTACCCAGCCCCTGGCCGATGAGTTCACTGTTAGCTTTATGTTTGGTACCGGTCATGCCGTCCAGCACCACGGCGCACAGCAGCGACTCAATCGCACCCAGCATCGCCATGGAGAAAGCAGCAGGCAGCAGGGCGTGAAGTGAAGCCCAGCTTAACGTAAAGGAGGAACCGGGGAGATCCCACGGCAAGACAAACTGGGGCAGCAGCTGTGGAATGCCGTTACCCTGGGAGCCGTCCGCCAGAATATAGTGGAACTGAGAGCCAATCGTCGCAACCTGGCCGCCGAGCAGGTTGACGATAACCATCACCAGACACCCAGCAATCAGCGCCGGCAGGTGTCCCGGCAGACGCAAACCGAGACGTGGCCAGAGGATCAAGGTCCCAAGAGTGACAACGCCTATCGCCGCGTCGCCGAAATTAATGGTCGGCAGGGCCATCGCCAGCGCCCCCACTTTCTGCAGATAATGCTCCGGTACATGCGTCATTTGCAGGCCGAGGAAATCTTTTATCTGCATGGTCCCAATGGTGATACCGATCCCCGAGGTAAAACCGAGGGTCACCGACAGCGGGATATATTCGATCAGACGGCCAAAACGGGCGAGGCCAAAAAGGATCAAAAACAGGCCGGACATCAGCGTGGCGACCAGTAAACCGGCCAGACCGAATTGCTGAGAAACCGGATAGAGGATCACCACAAAGGCCGCGGTTGGCCCGGAAACGCTAAAGCGGGAACCGCCGCTTAGGGCGATGACAATCCCAGCGACGGCAGAGGTATAAAGGCCGTACTGTGGCGCAACGCCGCTACCAATCGCCAGCGCCATGGCCAGCGGGATCGCGATAATACCGACGGTGATCCCGGCGATAAGGTCGCGCATAAAGCGCGCGGAGCTGTACTTCTCTTTCCAGCAGGCATCAATTAGCGCGCGGAAAGGCATGATATCGGGGGAGAATAATTTATTCACAATACTGTTTCATCCATGAGCGCATCATCTGTCAGGTGAATGGCAGTGAAGTTGGCATAAATCATACAAATAAACACTATAGACAAAAAAACCCGCCGCAGCGGGTTTTTTAACCAAATCCGATTAATGCTCGAACATGGCGGAGATGGATTCTTCGTTGCTGATACGACGAATCGCTTCGGCCAGCATCCCGGACAGGGTCAGGGTACGGACGTTTGGCAGCGCTTTGATCTCATCGCTTAACGGGATGGTATCGCAGACGATAACTTCGTCGATGACGGAGTTACGCAGGTTGTTTACCGCGTTACCGGAGAAGATCGGGTGAGTTGCGTAGGCAAATACGCGTTTAGCACCACGTTCTTTCAGCGCTTCAGCTGCTTTACACAGCGTGCCGCCGGTATCAATCATGTCATCAACCAGAATGCAGTCACGACCGGCAACATCACCGATGATATGCATAACCTGGGAAACGTTCGCACGTGGGCGGCGTTTGTCGATGATAGCCATGTCGGTATCGTTAAGCAGTTTAGCGATAGCACGTGCGCGAACTACGCCACCGATGTCTGGAGAAACCACGATTGGGTTTTCCAGGTTCAGCTGCAGCATATCTTCAAGCAGAATCGGGCTACCAAACACGTTATCAACCGGTACATCGAAGAAGCCCTGGATCTGTTCAGCGTGCAGGTCTACGGTCAGTACGCGGTCAACGCCAACGCTGGACAGGAAGTCAGCGACAACTTTAGCGGTGATCGGTACACGCGCAGAACGTACGCGACGGTCCTGACGGGCATAGCCGAAGTAAGGGATAACGGCAGTGATTCGGCCTGCGGAAGCACGACGCAGGGCATCTACCATAACAACCAATTCCATCAGATTGTCGTTAGTAGGGGCACAAGTGGACTGGATGATGAAAATATCACCACCGCGTACGTTTTCATTAATTTGTACGCTGACTTCGCCGTCGCTAAAGCGACCTACAGCGGCGTCGCCGAGAGAAGTGTACAGGCGGTTGGCAATACGTTGTGCTAGTTCCGGGGTGGCGTTACCAGCAAAAAGCTTCATATCAGGCACGAGAAGAACCTCAGGCATGCGTCCAGTGGTGGATGAAACGGGCCAAAAACTGTGCGGGCCAGGCGCGATTTCATCCAGGCGGTGTATTAAAGAGCGCGATGCAACGTCTGGAACGGGGTGACGTTGTCACCGGAGCTCAGTTTGCCCGGCAGGGTTTACTCATCACTTTTCTTCTTTCGTCAGCAAAACTGGCGGAAATCCGAATAATTCAGAGTAGGGCTTGCTTCAATGGAGAGAGGTTTACACCTTTCGCCACAAAGCCTTGCAACCATTCCGGGGCTTGCTCAAGCACCTGGCGGGCAGCGAGTTCCGTGTCGAATTCAGCAAAGACACAGGCTCCTGTTCCAGTCAGGCGCGACGGCGCGTATTCTAACAGCCAGGAAAGCACATCATCAACCTCGCGAAAACGTTTTCTTGCGATAACCTCGCAATCATTAGCGAATTCACAATTTAATAACGTATCTATTGACCTGACAGGGGTATTTCGTGGCAGCTCCGGATCGCCAAAAATGACCGGTGTCGGGATACTGACGCCGGGGTGGGCGACCAGATACCATTTTTCCGCCACGTCCACCGGCGTCAGAACTTCGCCGACGCCTTCCGCAAAGGCGGCGCGGCCACGAACAAATACCGGCACGTCCGCACCCAGCGTTAAGCCGATGGTCGCCAGCTCGTCTTCCGAAAGATGACACTGCCAGAGATGGTTCAGCGCGACTAACACGGTCGCGGCGTTAGACGAACCGCCGCCCAAGCCGCCGCCCATCGGCAACCGTTTGTCGATACGGATATCAGCGCCGCTGCCTTCCGGCAGACGTTGCGTCTCGGCGGCCGTTTTCATCAGCAGGCGGGCGGCGCGAATAATCAGGTTCTCTTCATTCGGTACGCCATCCACCGGGGTGAGCAGACGCAGTTGCCCATCGGTACGGGGCTCGATGGTCAGCGTGTCGCCGTAATCCAGGAACTGAAACAGCGTCTGCAGCGTGTGGTAGCCGTCGGGACGCTGTCCGGTAATGTATAAAAACAGGTTCAGCTTTGCGGGAGAGGGCCAGCGGGTCATCATTTAACGATCCAGTTATCCATTTTCAGCTTGATACGCTGAGAACCCTGGGTCAGCTCCATGTTGGATGGCAGCGTCGGCTGGGTTTTGCTGTCGTAGCCGCCGTAGACCACTTTCCAGGTTTTCCCGTTTTGGGTGTAGTTGAGCTCGCTCAGACGGTACTGATCGTCAAGCTTATAGTCGGTGGCATCGCCCGGTAGACCAACGATCCACTGGCGTAAGCTGTTGAGTGGAATTGGCATCCCGGTCAGCTTACCGATCATCTCTTCGCCATCGGCGGCGGTGTAATGCTGGCCTTTATTATCGGTCAACTGGGCAGAACCCGGCTGGCCAATCAGCTCAAGCTCGGTGCTGCCTAACGGATTGGTCAGCAGTAGACGATAGTTGTCCTGGCCGGTTTGCTGCCAGAAGAAACGAGCGTAAACCTTTTGTTGGTCAGAGAGATAAGCAAAGGCGCCGCGCGTCTGGAACTGGTTAAGCTTGCGCACTTCTTGCTGATGCTGCTGCCACTCGGGAGAGGTTGGGCTTTTACCCGGACCCTGTGGGTGAGTAGTGGTACAGGCGGTAAGAACCAGCGCTGCCAGCGGCAGCAGACGAACCATGCGGAAATCAGACAGGGCCATAATAATGACAATCCTTGAAATGCGTTGCAGTTATTACGCTTAATGCTAGCGTCGCCGGGGGGCAGCGTCTACGCTCAAGTTGTCTTAAATCATAAAATTAACCCAGCTTGCCTATTACTCCAAAAGGGGAGCCTCCCTTTTATTGATCTCGCGCATCCTGTATGATGCGCTCAGACTAACCTTATCAACGCTGGTACTACTCCCGCACAATGACCCTTTTAGCTCTTGGCATTAACCACAAAACAGCCCCGGTAGCGCTGCGAGAACGTGTAACGTTTTCGCCAGATACGCTTGACCAGGCGCTGGAGAGCCTGTTGGCTCAGCCAATGGTACAAGGGGGAGTGGTCCTATCGACCTGCAACCGCACTGAGCTCTACCTGAGCGTCGAAGAGCAGGATAATCAGCATGAAGCGATTATCCGCTGGCTGTGCGATTACCACGGATTAAACGAAGCCGAGCTTCGCCAGAGCCTTTACTGGCATCAGGATAACGACGCCGTCAGCCATCTGATGCGCGTCGCCAGCGGGCTGGACTCGCTGGTGCTCGGTGAACCGCAAATCCTGGGTCAGGTCAAAAAAGCCTTTGCCGACTCCAGCCGCGGCCATCTCAACGTTAGCGAACTGGAACGCATGTTCCAGAAATCATTCTCCGTGGCCAAGCGGGTGCGTACGGAAACGGATATCGGCGCCAGCGCGGTGTCAGTGGCCTTTGCGGCCTGTACGCTGGCGCGACAAATTTTTGAATCTCTCTCGACGGTCACGGTGCTGCTGGTTGGCGCAGGTGAGACCATCGAGCTTGTGGCGCGCCATCTGCGCGAACATCACGTGCAAAAAATGCTGATTGCCAACCGTACCCGTGAGCGGGCGCAGGTGCTGGCGGACGAAGTGGGGGCGGAAGTGATTGCCTTAAGCGACGTCGACGAGCGGCTAAAAGAAGCCGACATTATTATCAGTTCAACCGCCAGCCCGCTGCCGATTATCGGCAAAGGCATGGTTGAGCGTGCCCTCAAAGCGCGCCGCAATCAGCCAATGCTGCTGGTGGATATCGCCGTACCGCGCGACGTTGAACCGGAGGTGGGGAAACTCGCCAACGCCTATCTTTACAGCGTGGATGACCTGCAAAATATTATTCAGCACAATCTGGCGCAGCGCAAAGCGGCGGCGGTCCAGGCTGAAACGATTGTTGAGCAGGAAGCCAGTGAATTTATGGCCTGGCTGCGCGCGCAAAGCGCCAGCGAAATCATTCGTGATTATCGTGCCCAGGCGGAAAGTGCGCGTGAAGAACTCACCGCGAAAGCGTTAGCGGCGCTCGAACAGGGCGGCGATCCGCAGGCCATCATGCAGGATCTGGCGCGTAAATTAACCAACCGTCTGATCCACACGCCAACCAAATCACTTCAGCAGGCCGCCCGTGACGGGGATGATGAACGCCTGCATATTCTGCGCAACAGCCTCGGGCTGGAGTAGCACAACTCTATTTATTACAAGGTGCATTTACGCCAATGAAGCCTTCTATTGTTGCTAAACTGGAAGCTCTCTACGAGCGCCATGAAGAAGTTCAGGCGCTGCTGGGAGACGCAGCAACTATTGCCGATCAGGACCGTTTCCGGGCGCTGTCGCGTGAGTACGCACAGCTGGGCGACGTTTCCCGTTGTTATACCGACTGGCGCCAGGTTCAGGAAGATATTGAAACCGCGCAGATGATGCTCGACGATCCTGAAATGCGCGAAATGGCGCAGGAAGAGTTACAGGAAGCCAAAGCGCGCGAAGAACAGCTCGAACAGCAGCTCCAGGTGCTGCTGCTGCCGCGCGATCCGGACGACGAGCGTAACGCCTTTGTTGAAGTACGCGCCGGTACCGGCGGCGACGAAGCGGCGCTGTTTGCGGGCGATCTGTTCCGTATGTATACCCGCTATGCGGAATCCCGCCGCTGGCGCGTGGAAATCATGAGCGCCAACGAAGGCGAGCATGGTGGTTTTAAAGAAGTGATCGCGAAAATCAGCGGCGAAGGCGTTTACGGCCGGCTGAAGTTTGAATCCGGCGGTCACCGCGTACAGCGCGTTCCGGCAACCGAATCCCAGGGGCGTATTCATACTTCGGCGTGTACCGTGGCCGTGTTGCCAGAGGTGCCGGAAGCCGAACTGCCGGATATCAACCCGGCAGACCTGCGTATTGATACCTTCCGTTCCTCAGGGGCGGGCGGCCAGCACGTTAACACCACCGACTCCGCGATCCGTATTACCCACTTGCCAACCGGTATTGTGGTGGAGTGTCAGGACGAACGTTCCCAGCATAAAAACAAAGCCAAAGCGATGTCGGTACTGGGTTCGCGTATCCGTGCCGCTGAAATTGCCCGTCGTCAGCAGGCGGAAGCCTCTGAGCGCCGTAACCTGCTGGGCAGCGGCGATCGCAGCGATCGTAACCGCACCTATAACTTCCCACAGGGGCGAGTGACCGACCACCGCATCAACGTGACGCTTTACCGTCTGGATGAAGTGATGGAAGGCAAGCTGGATATGCTTATCGAGCCTATCGTGCAGGAATATCAGGCCGATCAGCTGGCGGCGCTGTCCGACACGGAATGATGACCTTTCGACAGTGGCTGCAACAGGCCATCACGGCGCTTGCGGCAGGCGAAAGCCCGCACCGCGACGCCGAGATCCTGCTGGGGCATGTAACCGGCAAGGCGCGGACATACATTCTGGCCTTCGATGAGACCGAATTGACCGCGTCGCAGATGGCAACGCTGGCTGAACTGCTGGCGCGACGCGCCAATGGTGAGCCGGTAGCGCATTTGGTGGGGACGCGGGAGTTTTGGTCACTGCCGCTTTTTGTCTCTCCGGTTACGCTGATCCCGCGGCCGGACACGGAATGCCTGGTTGAGCAGGCGCTGGCGCGCCTGCCGCAATCGCCCTGTCACATTCTCGATCTGGGCACCGGCACTGGCGCGGTTGCCCTCGCGCTGGCCAGCGAACGCCCGGATTGCCAGTTGACCGCCGTCGACTTTATTGCCGATGCGGTGGCGCTGGCGCAGCGAAATGCCGATAACCTCGGTATCCGCAATATTCGGATTCTGCAAAGCGACTGGTTTAGCGCATTAGACGGTCAGCGTTTTGCCGTCATCGTCAGTAATCCCCCCTATATTGATGAGCAGGATGAACATCTTGCGCAGGGGGATGTGCGTTTTGAGCCAAAAACCGCGTTGGTGGCCGCCGAAAATGGGCTGGCCGATCTTGCGTACATTATTCGTCTTGGGCGTCAGCATTTGCTACCGGGCGGCTATATGCTGCTGGAGCACGGCTGGAAGCAGGGCGAAGCGGTTCGAGAACTGTTCCGGGCCGCGGGTTATCAGTACGCAGAAACCTGTCGCGACTACGGCGACAACGATCGCCTGACGCTGGCGCAGTGGCCGGGCGATGCGGAGGTGAGTTCATGAATTTATTCCTGTGGGTGCTCTATCTGCATATTGGGGCGGCCATTGTTTCTGTCAGCTTTTTTGCATTACGTTATTGGTGGAAACATCATCAAAACGCCATGCTGGAGGCGCGCTGGGTGCGCGTGTTACCGCATGCGGTTGACAGCGTTCTGTTGCTCAGCGGCGTCGCGCTGATGCTGATAACGCGCTATTTTCCTTTCACCGAAGAAGGGACATGGCTGACGGAAAAGCTGTTTGGCGTTATCATTTACATCTTTTTGGGTTTTGTCGCGCTTGGACGTCGTCGTCCGCGCAGCCAGCAGAGTGGGTTTATTGCCTTTCTGCTCGCGCTGGTGGTGTTGTGCATCATCGTTAAACTCGCCATCACTAAAGTTCCGTTGTTGGGGTAAGGTATGAAGTCACTGGCTGATTTTGAATTTAATAAAGCGCCGCTGTGCGATGGCATGATCCTTATTTCCGAAATGATTCGTGATGATTTTCCGTCGCAGAAGGTGCGTGAACAACTCGAATGTCTGGTCGCACTGGCCCGCGAGGAGATTAGCCCTTCGTGGACGCTGACGCGCCAAATGGAGCGTCTGATTGAGCTGTTCTATCATGAGTGGAATTTTGGCGATTCTTCTGGCGTCTACCGCCTGTCAGACGCGCTGTGGTTGGATCAGGTGCTGAAAAATCGTCAGGGCAGTGCGGTGGCGCTAGGAGCGATTGTGCTGTGGATTGCCAGCCATCTCGATATTCCCGTGGTGCCGGTCATTTTCCCGACGCAACTGCTGCTGCGTGCCGATGTCGATGACGAAGAGCTGTGGCTGGTGAATCCGTTTAACGGCGATACGCTCGACGAGCACACGCTCGAAGTGTGGCTTAAGGGCAACATCAGCCCGACGGCGGAGCTGTTTAATGAAGATCTCGATGAAGCGGATAACGCTGAAGTGATCCGCAAACTGCTCGACACGCTGAAATCGGCGCTGATGGAAGAGCGGCAGATGGAGCTTGCGCTGGGTGCCAGTCAAACGCTGCTGCAGTTTAATCCTGAGGACCCGTATGAGATTCGCGACCGCGGACTCATCTACGCGCAGTTGGAATGTGAACACATTGCGCTGAATGATCTGAATTATTTCGTTGAACAGTGTCCGGAAGACCCGATCAGTGAAATGATCCGTGCGCAGATTAATACCATCGCGCATAAGCAAATTACGCTTCACTAGTCGGTGGTAACCTCGGTTATCCATATCCTCCTTCAGACTGCCCTGGCGCTGGCTGAATGCCACATCCTGGCAACGTACCGCCGTACGTTACCGGGAGGGCGGTGGGAGGCCGTTTTCTCAGCGAAGACCCGTCTTAAGCGGGGCTGATTCGTTCCCTTGCCCCCTTTGATGTAACTTAAATGATTTGCGTATATAATCGCGGAAATACCCTAACAAGGCGATCTTATGAAAGAAAAAGTGGTTAGCATTGGTGATATCAAAGTAGCAAACGACCTGCCGTTTGTTCTGTTTGGCGGCATGAACGTGCTGGAGTCACGCGACCTGGCAATGCGTATTTGCGAACACTACGTGACCGTGACCCAGAAGCTGGGCATCCCTTATGTGTTCAAAGCTTCATTTGATAAAGCCAACCGTTCCTCTATCCATTCTTACCGTGGCCCGGGCCTGGAAGAAGGGATGAAAATTTTCCAGGAACTGAAGCGAACCTTCGGCGTGAAAATCATCACCGACGTTCACGAAGCCAGCCAGGCTCAGCCGGTTGCCGATGTGGTTGACGTAATCCAGTTGCCTGCGTTCCTCGCTCGCCAGACCGATCTGGTTGAAGCGATGGCGAAAACCGGCGCGGTGATCAACGTGAAGAAACCACAGTTCGTGAGCCCAGGTCAGATGGGTAACATCGTCGACAAATTTATTGAAGGCGGTAATGACCAGGTCATTCTGTGCGACCGTGGCGCAAACTTCGGTTACGACAACCTGGTCGTGGATATGCTGGGCTTTGGCGTAATGAAAAAAGCCTCCAACAATTCACCGGTTATCTTTGACGTCACCCATGCGCTGCAGTGCCGCGACCCGTTTGGCGCCGCATCTGGCGGTCGTCGTGCGCAGGTTGCAGAACTGGCGCGCGCCGGTATGGCGGTTGGGATCGCCGGTCTGTTCATCGAAGCGCACCCAGATCCAGACCACGCGCGCTGCGACGGCCCGTCTGCGCTGCCGCTGGATAAACTGGAACCGTTCCTGAAGCAAATGAAAGCCATCGATGACCTGGTAAAAGGCTTCGATGAGCTGGATACCAGCAAGTAAGCTAGTAGGCCCGTAAACGTTCTGTTTGCGGGCCTTTTTCATTCCTCACTCTGTTGTCCCGCAATACTCCATTGATACAGCGCGCGCTTCCCCGATAGGTGTAATTTTATCAACGCCCGGTCGAGATACGTTCTGACCGATGTCTCTTTCACCTGCATGCGCTGAGCAAGTTGAGTGATGTTTTCGCCGTTCAGGACACCAAGACAGGTTTCGTACTCGCGCGCTGATAATTTCACTCCGCAGCCCGATAGCCGTGCGCTGAACTGCTGCTGAGGGGTTGATAAATTGGGCCGCGAGCGGAGAGTAAACTGCGCATGCTTTCGGAGTAGGGTCAAAATAAAGGGCCCGTAGATCGACAGCCCGCGTAATGCGTTTGCGCTAAAGGGCAAATCCCCGCGTTTCTGGAACAGCGAATACGTGTAAACCCGATGTTCGTCAGTCAGCGTCAGAGCATATTCAATGCCAAGCTGACTGTAATTAAACAGTTGAAGATAGGGGTTAAATCGGGCGTTCTCGGCGGCGGGCGGGGGAATTTGTTCAATGCGCATGTCGGCGGTTGACTTACGTTCAAGCCGTGAAATCAGTTCGTCCTGGCGCCATTCTCCATGGCG
The DNA here is from genome assembly GCF_001571285.1 of Kluyvera cryocrescens NBRC 102467. Taxonomy (GTDB): domain Bacteria; phylum Pseudomonadota; class Gammaproteobacteria; order Enterobacterales; family Enterobacteriaceae; genus Kluyvera; species Kluyvera cryocrescens. Next base: position 105,895 of record NZ_BCTM01000008.1, read on the forward strand.
GGTATATAAATCAAGCGCTTCCAGGACTAAATCCGGCGCAATATCGCTGGCGGAAAAAAGACTGCTGACCTGATGAAAACGCCGCATGTTATGCGTTGGCGCGGGGACGCTGTCGTAGCACATGGCGATGCTGTGATAGATTGCGGGCAAGGTGGCATGACGACTCAACCATTTCTGAATGGACCATGGGAACCGCTCACTGCCCAATTCGTTAACAATATCCCCTGCATCTGACAGTGTGATGGACATCGGTGCCTCCAGCCTGATTATCCTGCCTCTTACCCTAGTGGAAGTTGAAATAATAAAGCGCGATCGGCCCCGCAAACGCAGGCTGATCGCGCGGTTGCTAGCATGACGTAAGATCGTGAGTAGCGGGTATATCAGGCTGTGAGGAGGCGCGGTAAACGCATTCACCTTCAAACCAGGTTTGGTGCACGGTTATCACGCCAATATCTTCTGCCGCGACGCTCAGCGGATTGTTGTTCAGAATGATAAAGTCAGCTTTTTTACCCGGCACGATTGAACCCGTATACGACTCCATAAAGTTGGCCCACGCCTGATTTACCGTGCAAGCCTCGAGCATGCGCTCAACGCTAGTTCGTTCTTCAGGCCAGGGAACCTGCTGATGTACGGGATTGCTGTAATCAAACACCCAGGGATGATAATTATCGGCGGGTTGACGGGTGACGGCGGTTTCAATACCAATAAGGGGATTTGGCCAGGCCGTCACCGGATAATCGCTGGCATTGGTGACGATGGCCCCGGCGTTGAAGAAGCTCTCGACCGGATAAAGGTAACGCTCGGCGCGATCGTGGCCAATCCAATCGGCTATCATTAGCCAGGTTTTGTCGCGGGAGGCCCAAAAGGTATTGAGCATTACGCTAACCCCGAGCGCTTTAAAACGGGGAAAATCCTCTGCGGCACAGGCAGTCGCATGGGCGATACAGTGACGAGAATCGCGTTTACCGTTGGTTCTTTGCAGGTGTTCAAATGCGTCGAGCGCCTGGCGTACTGCCCCATCGGCAATACAGTGAATATGCAGTTGCCAATGCGCTTTATCCGCCGTGGTAAACAGCGCCTGCAGTTCCGAGGTGTTCCAGTTTTGCTCCCCATAGTAGTTGTCACCTTTCCCGGCGGCTGCCGCGTAGGGCTCAAGCATCAACGCTGTTTTCGTTTCAAAAATACCGTCCGCGAAGAACTTCAGTGTGGTTGCCTGAAAGTGTTTCCCCTGACGGCGTAGCGTATTAAGGCGGCTATTGAGCGCGGGGAATTGCTCCCGACCCAGCGCAGGGGCGGCTAATATGGCTCCGCGCAGGTTCATCTTAATTTGTCGCTGGTCATCCAGTTCGATAAGTGCGCTGGTGGCATTTTGCCCGTGTATATCAAGCCACGGATCGCAGGCGCCGGTAATACCTAAACGATGGGCCAGGTTTTGAAAGTGAAGGATCGACTCTTTATATTCCTCGACTGACCAGTCAGGCAAGCATTCCAACACCAATGCCTGTGCTGTTTCGCGTAAACAGCCGCTGGGTTCGCCCAGAGAGTTACGTTCGATTCGTCCGTTGAGCGGATCCGGCGTGTGGGCGTTAATCCCCGCTATCGCTAAGGCTTTCGAATTCACCCAGAGGGAGTGATAGGTTTCAGAGGCGATGACGATGGGGATATCCAACGATATGGCGTCCAGTAGAGCTTTGTCCGGGCCAACGTCGGGGAAGACTGCTTCCAGAAAGCCACCGCCGCGAATGAACTCAGCATTTGGGCGCGCGGCAAGTTTGTCGCCAATCGCGCGGAGATACGCCTCTGGCGTATTCATTCCCTGTAAGTTAACGCCGCAGATATCATCGGCGGTCAGCGTGTAATGACAGTGTCCGTCAATGAATGCTGGCATCATGAAACGGCCCGCTAAATCATGGACCTGCGTTTTCTCACCGGTATAGGCACAGGCGTCTGCATTGCTTCCGCAAAAAATAATCTCCTCACCCGTGACGGCGATTGCCTGCGCGAGAGGATGCAGCCGATCGGCCGTCCAGATAACACCATTTTTAAACACGATTTCTGCGTACATAATTGCTCCTTTCAGGCATCGGCTGCTGAGGGTTGAGTGGATGAATCTGGAGAGGTGCGACGTTTCAAACTTCTTCTGATGAGCGTTTCCCCGATGGCGAGCGTAAGGATGACGCCGATGGCAATAAACCCTGCGTTGGCGGCTTTGAACGGTTCTCCCGGTACCCAAATCAGAAAGAAGGCGGTCAGAAATAGAATGAGTTGTGCCAGCCGCATCAGGACCGTCACGACCCAATCGGGGGCGGGAAAGATATAGGGACGTATCGTTTGTTTGTCGTGTTTACGTAACTTCAGGAACGCCTGGAAGTTGACGAAATAGGGGATTAGCAACAGGATGGTCGTGGAGGAAAAAATAGACCAAAACATCTCCTGGGCCGAACCGGACAGTACGGTGCTGGTGATCGTCATTACCGTCGTGATACAGGCTCCGGCAATCAGAGCGCCTGCGGGGCTGTCGTGACGGGGGTGAGATTTGGCGAGTACGGCGGGGAGCTCATTGGCCTGAGCGGTGGCCTGTGCCATTCGACAGGTAGCGAGCATCCACATCAGCGACTGCGAACACAAGGCGGCCAGATACAGAATGCCGATGGCATAGACAATCAGTGAGCCCAGGACTCCATGGTTTAAACCCAAAGTGAAGCAGGTCAAAATACCGCCGATAATATCAACCTTGGCGCTGGGTATAATCAGTAGCACACCGCTGACCGCAATAATATTAAGGCCGATCACCAATAGCACGTTGCTCAGCGATGCAATCGGTACATCTTTTTTCGGATTACGCATCGACGCGGCAGCGGCTGACATGGTCTCGAAGCCGAGGAAGTTATAAATCAATGCCGGAATAAACACCATCGCCTGGCCGTAGGAAGGGCGTATTGCTTGCCAATCAAAGGTATTGGCTGGCGCGTGCCCGGAGGCGAGCCAAATGCTTCCGCTAATAATCAACCCGAATGCCATCAGAATTTTAACCGAGGCAGCAAAGTTTATAATTCGCGTAGAATTTTTCATCGGACGTAGCGCCAAGCCGGTAATCAACCAGACCAGCAGAATATTGAGCGCGGCTTTCCCGGCGAGGCCAATCTCAACGCCAAATAGCTGACAGAAAACGTTAACGATGACCGTCATGGCCGACGAGATCCAGAGCGCGTTACCGCACCAATACATCCACGCGATGCGTGCGCCCCAGAGAGTGCCGTATGCGCGTTTTATCCATGCATAAAGACCGCCATTTTCCGGATAAGCCGCCCCTTGTTCTGCAACTACCAGGCAGCCTGGGAAAAAGAACACCACGCCGATGATCACCATCCAGGCAATCGAGGTGACGCCCATTGCGGCAATGGGGGCTACGGTGTCGATAAAGAAGATGGCGCAGACGAGTCCCAGAATAATATCCAGGCGATTAAGGCTATAACCCGCATTTGCCGCCGGTTGAGCAGCATGAGTTTGTTTTTCAGACATAAAATTTTCCCTGTCGTGCAACTAAAGCGCTGATGGTTATTGTTTTGTTGAAAAGCGCAGGCAGGGCAATACTAGGGGGAAGGGAGTAGGGGCGTCTGTCGTAAAAATAAGGGCAAAAAGGGGAAGTGTGATCGCTAACGGAAAGAAAATGCTGGCAGTTTTCCTGCCAGCACGCGTTCAGACATTAGGCAAAAATTGTCATCAGGTAGGCGGCAAACAGCGCCAGGTGCGCCGCGCCGTTCAGCACGTTGGTACGCCCGGTGGAGAAGGAGATATGACACAGTACCAGCGAGGCCACCATCACAATCATTTCAGGCATGCCCAGACCAAACATCAGGTCGTTACCGGTCATATAGGCAATCAGCGTCACCACCGGTACCGTCAGTGAGATGGTCGCCAGCACTGAACCAAAGAACAGGTTCATCGCACGCTGTACCTGGTTGTTCAGTACCGCTTTCAGCGCACCCAGTCCTTCCGGCGACAGGATTAACAGCGCCACCAGGAAACCGGTAAAGGCCACCGGCGCGTTCATGCTGGTGAGCAATGTCTCCAGCGGGTTGGCGTTCATCTTGGTGACCGCAATAACGGCAACCAGGTGAACAATCAGCCACACCGCGTGCCACAGGCTGCTGTGTGCCGATGGTTTCCCATGGTGCGGGTCATCATCATCGCTGTCATCTTCATGCTCGTAAATAAACAGGCTCTGGTGGGTTTTGGTCTGAATTAACAAGAATACGCCGTACATGGCGGCAGAAATCAGGGCAACCAGCAGCGATTGGCCAATGGTGAAATTGGCGCCCGGCAGAGCGGTCGGGAAGACCAGCACAATAATAGCCAGCGGGAAGAGCGCAATTAAATACTGTTTGATGCCAAACAGGTTCATATATTGCGTGGCGAACTTTCGGCCACCGAGCAATAACGAGAAACCGACTAACCCGCCGGTCACGATCATAATGATGGAATAGAGCGTATCGCGCATCAGGGTAGGGGCGGCGTCGCCCGTTGCCATTAATGCGGATATCAGGCTAACCTCAAGGATAACCACGGAAAGACTTAAAATCAGAGAGCCGTATGGCTCGCCAAGACGGTGTGCTAAAACATCCGCGTGGCGTACAACGCTAAATGCGCTGCAAAGAATACCGACGAGCGCCATAGCGTTAATGGCGATGACCACTGGCAATGACTGATTATTTCCCCAGAATATCAGGATTGCCAGCGCCACTATCGGGAAAATAAGCGACGTCTCCTTATGGCGAGTTTTCACCGCCTCATGCGCGTGGGTCATGTTTGTCTCCATCTGTGCAGGTATTTATAATTATAGAAAAAAGCAGCGGTATAAATTAACAAATTTTTCTATGGGTAATGCGATCTTTTACTAAAATTTACCCATATCGCCATTTTTTCTTAGAGATGTCTATAATATAAAATGTCGGTTAAATATTTTTTAAATAACAGCATATTGCTGCGTTGGGATTCACTGTTTTTGTCGCTAAAAAGGCCATGAATTCTCATCGAAGCCATAGCAGACAAATTGCATCCTGCCGCATAAATCTGGATAATATTTCATCAATGACAGCTCCGGAGGTCACCATTCGTTCCCTTAAGGGCGTATGTGTTGCAGGGAAGAGAAGTGGTGGTGGAGGTTTAAAGTGTTAACGCGTGATTTCTTGATGAAGGCAGATTGTACAACGGCGTTTGGCGCCATTGAGGAATCGCTGCTGTGGTCTGCTGAACAACGTGCTGCGTCGCTGGCGGCAACGCTGGCCTGCCGCCCGGATAATGGTCCGGTATGGATTTTCGGCTACGGTTCTCTGATGTGGAACCCGGCGCTTAATTTTAGTGAGTCGGTCACCGGTACGCTGGTTGGCTGGCATCGGGCGTTCTGCCTACGTCTTACCGCAGGCCGCGGTAGCGCCTGCCAGCCGGGGCGGATGCTGGCGCTTAAAGAAGGCGGGCGCACCACGGGCGTGGCCTATCGATTGCCGGACGACGAAATTGAAAACGAGCTTTCCCTGCTGTGGAAGCGCGAGATGATCACCGGCTGCTACCTGCCGACCTGGTGCAAGCTGTGTCTGGATGATGGCCGCACGGTGAACGCGCTGGTCTTTATTATGGATCCACGTCATCCGCTGTATGAGTCCGATACCAGCGTGCAGGTGATTGCGCCGCTGATCGCGCGCGCCAGCGGGCCGCTGGGTACCAATGCGCAATATCTGTTCTCGCTTGAGCAGGAGCTGCAAAAGCTGGGAATGCCGGATGACGGCCTGAATGAGCTGATTGGTAAGGTACGGACGCTGGTTGGCGGCGTGAATCCGCCGGGCCTGGCCTAGAAGGTACTGTGAAAACCCCGGAAGTGCGTGCTTCCGGGGTGAAACATCAGGCTGCTACGTAGCTGATGGAGTGCTCAAGAGACTGGCTGTGGCTATCGATCAGCACATTCCAGGTTCCGCTATACGGTACGGTCAGATACGCTTTTTCTTCGTTCTGTACGCTCAAAACATCGGTATTGTGGCTGCTGGTATTCTTCTGCGTGCTCATTAAATGAATATGGCAACGCTCTGAACAACGCACCACCACCGTATCCCCACCAAACAATGTCAAACTTGCCTTAACCATCGCCAATCTACCCCGCTGCCTATGAGTCAACCCGCTTCCTGCGATCGAATCCTCTATTTCGCCTGTGATATTGTTCACAAATCACTCATGGCATAACACCAAACCCGGGGAGGGGGGATGCTGATTTTGATCAAAAAAATCAGTAACGCTTCAACAAAAATGACAAAATCCCTGAATCCATTCAGCTTTCATGACATTCCTACGAGGAATGCCGCAGAGGTAATATAAAATCCTTTAAATTGCGTGGATTTTAGCGTGCCCGGCTAAATCGCTGTGAATCAGAAGGTCAACACTTTATCCGCCGCCAGCGTCCACTGCGCCAGTTCAACCAGCGTGCCGATCTCTACGCCGTCAATCAGCGGTAGCGTGCTGATGCCGCGGCCATCGGTGCAGGTCTTACACAATTTAACCGGGACGCCTTGGACGGTGAGGATCTCCAGCATCTGCTGAATGTTGTAGCCTTCTGCCGGCTTTTGCCCGCGCAGGCCGGCGGTAACCGCATCGGACATTAAAAATAGCTGCAGCTGCAGGTCATCCTGCTGATCGCGCAGAGCGATAGCTAAACGCAGGCTGTTGAACAGGGATTCGCTGCCGTAAGCAGCACCGTTGGCAATAATGACGATACGTTGCATCTGAACTCCTTTAAGGCACGGTTATTGCTTAACGTTAGGACTATCGGTAAGAAAATCCTATAACGGGAGAGCGCATGATAAACCGTGAAGATGAGACACCCGGCGCTATCGAGTGGTTTCGTTACGCGCGTCAGGTGCAGAAAGAGCAGCTCCATCAGCTCGCACAGCAGGGGCAACTGGTGAGCCAGTTAAGCCACGTGGTGCACATGTTACAGTGTGAGCGGGGGGCATCCAACATTTGGTTGTGCTCGCAAGGGGCTTTATACGCCGCCGAACGCCGCGCCAGCGCCGCGCTAGTGGACGAACAGACGCGCGCGCTGCTGGCGTATTTGGTCCCACAGCATTTACCTTCTGCCAGCGGCCTGTGCCAGCGCATTGCTCGTGCGGTGTGGTCGCTGGAACAATTGCCGGCGCTGCGCGAAAAAGTGACCGCTCGACAAATCAGTCCGGAGACCGCCACAGTCCAGTTCAGCCGGACGATCCGCCATCTGCTGAATATCATTCCACAGCTCAATGACAGCATTGACGATCCCACGCTCGCCGCGCGTTTGGTGGCACTCTACAGCTTTATGCAGGGGAAAGAATTAGTGGGCCAGGAGCGAGCGCTTGGGGCGCAGGGCTTTGCGTTGGGTGATTTCAGTGATGAACTGCGCCAGCGTCTGGTGGACCGAATTGACGGCCAGCAGCCCTGTTTCGACAGTTTTTTATCGCTGGCCAGCGCGCCGCTCAAAATGCTGTTCTTTACCGAGTGCCAGGCGGGAATTGCCATCGAGCAGCTGCGCCGTATCGCCTGTACCCGAAAACCCACGGCGGATGATGGGCAGAGCGCGCTGCACTGGTTTACCCTGCAAACCCAACGTCTCGAGCACATGCGCGGGCTGGAAGAGCTGTTGATTGGTGAGCTGATGGCCGCCGTCGACAATCTATTGCACGAGGACGAGGCGCTAGCACCGACGTATGACGACCCGCAGAGCGACAGCCTGGTACTGCATCTTGACCGCCAACTGTTGCCGTTGGTTCGTCAGCAGGCGCGCGAGCTGGAGCAGCTCTCCGCTCAGTTGGCGTCGCTGAAGGATACGCTCGAAGAACGGCGTTTAATTGATAAGGCGAAAAGCGTCCTGATGACCCATCGGCAAATGAGCGAGGAGCAGGCCTGGCACTGCCTGCGTAAGATGGCGATGGACAAAAACCAGCGGATGGTGGAAATCGCCCGCGCGCTGTTGGCGGTTAAGTCACTGTGGCACAGCGATGAGGAAGCCCCGTTGCACAATCACCGGGCATGAATGCCTGAACGCGGTGCAACAGGGCGAGAGCAGTAACTGTTTTTCCCGGATATTACGCGATTTCACACCTGGCATCTGATTTGCATTAGTTCTGAAAACAGTCGGTTGTGCGCCAATGGCGGCGCGTGAACCACGAGGATAAAGGCGTCCTGCAATGCGTAAGCATTGCCGGGCGCTTTTTTTTTGCATTCGGGAGCGAGTATGGGCGAGACGTTTTCACTATCACGGCGGCGGTTATTACAGGCGGGAGCGGCGTTGGGCGGGGCGATGCTACTGCCCGGCATGGTGCCATCGGTTTGGGCGGCGGGTTCGGATAAGCCGGAACTCACAACGGTCAAGGTGGGGTTTATCCCGTTGACCGACTGCGCGCCGCTGGCGATAGCCTCCTTGAAAGGGTTCGATAAAAAGTACGGCATTACGCTGGTGCCGAGCAAAGAGGCCAGTTGGGCGGCAGTACGCGACAAGCTGGTTAACGGCGAACTGGATGCCGCTCATATTCTCTATGGTCTGCTGTATGGGCTGGAGTTGGGTATTGCCGGTAAACCGCAGGCGATGGCCAACCTCATGACCCTGAACCGCAATGGCCAAGGGATCACCTTGTCGACGGATTTGCAGGAAAAGGGCGTCACCGATCTTGGTGGCCTGAAAACGCTTGTCGCTAACAGTGAGCCGGGCACCTATACCTTCGCCCACACCTTCCCGACCGGCACTCACGCCATGTGGCTTTATTACTGGCTGGCGAGCGGCGGCATTAACCCGTTTACCGATGTGCGAACGGTAGTGGTACCGCCGCCGCAGATGGTGATGAACATGCGGATTGGCAACATGGTGGGATTCTGCGTGGGGGAGCCGTGGAATGCCCGCGCCATCAACGACCGCATCGGTTTTACCGCCGCCACCAGCCAGGACATCTGGCCGGATCATCCGGAAAAAGTGCTCGGCACTCGCCGGGACTGGGTCGAGCAACATCCTAATACCAGCCGCGCACTGGTTGCCGCCCTGCTTGATGCCGCGCGCTGGATAGACGCTTCCGATGATAACAAACGCGAGACCGCGAAGATCCTCGCCCAGCGCGGCTGGCTGAATACCAAAGAACAATATCTGACCGGCCGTATGCTCGGCGCCTACGACAACGGTATCGGTCGCCGCTGGCAGGACCCGCATCCGATCCGCTTTTTTGACCAGGGCGAGGTTAGCTATCCCTGGCTGTCTGACGGCATGTGGTTCTTAACGCAGTTCCGCCGTTGGGGCCTGTTGAAGAGCGATCCGGATTATCTGGCCGTTGCCCAGCGTATTAACCGTATCGAGGTGTGGAAAGAGGCGGCGCTGGCGGTGGGCGGGGTCACTGCGCCAACGCAAACGCTGCGCAGCAGCAAATTGATCGACGGCTCGATATGGACCGGGGCCGATCCAGCCGGGTACGCCCGGAGTTTTAACGTTCAACGCCTGGGGGCATGAGATGAAGACCAAAACCACGATTGTCGATGTGCCTGCACCCGCAGGTGAAGTGATTACGCTACCGCCGGTGCAGGTGCGTCGCCAGCCGCCCGCGTTCCGACGTCATTTGCGCGCGCTTGCCGAACGCACCATTCCGGCGCTACTGGGGCTTGGGCTGCTGGTGCTGGCCTGGCAGCTTGCCGCCGTGAACAGCAAGGGCTTCCCGACGCCGCTCAGCACCCTGGATTCTGCGTTAACGCTGTTTGCGGATCCGTTCTACATCAACGGGCCAAACGACGTGGGCGTTGGCTGGAATGTGCTGGCCTCTTTGCAGCGCGTGGCGGTGGGCTTTGGGCTGGCGGCGCTGGTCGGGATCCCGCTGGGCTTTTTAATTGGTCGCTTTACCTTCGCTTCGCGCATGTTTACGCCGCTAATTGCGCTGCTGCGCCCAGTCAGCCCGCTGGCCTGGCTGCCGATCGGTCTGCTGCTGTTTCAGAAGGCGGAACCGGCGTCGAGCTGGACGATTTTCATCTGCTCGATCTGGCCGATGGTTATCAACACCGCCGAAGGGGTGAAACGCATACCGCAGGATTACCTCAACGTGGCGCGGGTGCTGCAACTTTCCGAATGGACGGTGATGCGCAAAATTCTGTTCCCGGCGGTGCTGCCGTCGGTGCTGACCGGCGTTCGTTTGTCGATTGGCATTGCCTGGCTGGTGATTGTGGCGGCGGAAATGCTCACCGGTGGCCTGGGAATTGGCTTCTGGATTTGGAACGAGTGGAACAACCTTAATGTTGAAAACATCCTGATCGCCATCGTGATTATTGGCGTGGTGGGACTGCTGCTTGAGCAAGGGCTGATGCTGATTGCGCGTCGTTTTAGCTGGCAAGAAAAGTGAGGAGAGAGCAATGAAACCATTAATTCAGGTACAGGCCGTAAGCCAGCGTTTTCACACCGCCAGCGGCGAGTTTCTGGCGCTGCAAAATGTCTCTTTCGATATCCACGAGGGGGAAACCGTCAGCCTGATAGGCCACTCCGGCTGCGGGAAATCCACGCTGCTGAATCTGATCGCCGGTATTACGCTACCGACCGAAGGCGGGCTTATCTGCGACAACCGAGAAATCGCAGGGCCCGGCCCGGAACGCGCGGTGGTATTTCAAAACCACTCGCTGCTGCCGTGGCTGAGCTGCTTTGATAACGTCGCGCTGGCGGTTGACCACGTCTTCCAGCGCACCATGAGCAAAGTCGAGCGTCGCGAGTGGATTGAGCACAATCTCGATCGCGTGCAGATGGGGCATGCCATGCACAAACGTCCCGGCGAAATCTCAGGCGGCATGAAGCAGCGCGTGGGCATCGCACGGGCGCTGGCGATGAAACCCAAAGTCCTGCTGATGGATGAACCGTTCGGTGCGCTGGACGCGCTGACCCGCGCACACCTGCAGGATTCGGTGATGCAAATCCAGCAGGCGCTGAACACCACCATCGTACTGATTACCCACGACGTTGATGAGGCGGTGCTGCTGTCGGACCGAGTGCTGATGATGACCAATGGCCCGGCGGCCACCGTTGGCGAGATCCTGGATGTCAATTTGCCGCGTCCGCGCAATCGGGTGCAGTTGGCGGATGACAGCCGTTACCATCATCTGCGCCAGCAAATTCTTCACTTCCTCTATGAAAAGCAGCCGAAAGCGGCGTAAGGAGGGGCTATGCGGCAACTGGTGATCATCGGCAATGGCATGGCGGCAACCCGGCTGGCGGAAACGCTGGTGGCTACCGCGCCCGGCGCGTTTGCGATAACCATTATCGGCGATGAGCCGCATCCGGCCTATAACCGCATTCAGCTGTCGCCGGTACTCGGTGGTGAAAAGGCTTTTGCACAGACGCTGTTGCACCCGGCGCAGTGGTATGCCGAACACGGTATCACCCTATGCTGCGGTGAAACGGCGCTGATGGTGGATACCACGGCGCGCAGGGTGCGCACCACCCAGCGTGAGCTGGCATGGGATGAGTTGGTCTTTGCCTGTGGTTCGACGGCCTTTTTACCCCCTTTAGCCGGCATCGACCTGCCGCACGTCCAGGCTTTTCGCAGTATCAAAGATGTTGATGCCATCCTCGCGCTTGCAGGCGATACGGTGGTGATTGGCGGCGGCGTGTTAGGCGTTGAAGCCGCCGCCGCGCTACGGCGATTAGGTGACAACGTCACTTTAATTCATCGCGGCGATCGGTTGATGGAGCAACAGCTGGATGAACAGGCCGGTGCGCTGTTGGCACAGCGTCTGGCGGAGCGGGGAATTTCCTGTGCGCTCAATGCCGGTGTTGAACGGGTGACACCGCAGGCGGTGCTGCTCAGCGATGGGCGTGAAATACCGGCCGCGCGAGTCGTGATGGCCACCGGCGTGCGGCCAAATATCACGCTGGCGCAAAGCGCCGGACTCGCCTGCCAGCGCGGCATTATCGTCAACCGCCGGTTGGCGACGGCGGTACCTGGGGTGAGCGCCATCGGTGAGTGTTGTGAAATCGATGGCCAAACCTTTGGCCTGGTTGCGCCCTGCATGCAACAGGCGGACGTGCTGGCGGCGCGTCTTGCGGACAACGGCGGTGAGGACTTTCACTGGCAGGACAGCGGCACACGGCTGAAAGTCACCGGCATCGATCTCTTCAGCGCTGGGCGCATCCAGGCTACCCCGGAGGACGAAAGCTGGTGTTCGCTGGATCCTGTCACTGGACACTATCGCCGCCTGCTCGTGCGCCATGGGCAACTGGCGGGCGTGCTGTTGTTTGGCGATTGCGCCAGCGCCGCGACGTTCACCGATTTACTGCATACCACGCAGCCTGCACAAGCGGGTTGGATCTTCGACCAATTCACGACGCAGCCATCGGCTGCAGGAACGCAAACAATGACAAAACCAACATTAGCGCTGGTGGGGCACGGTATGGTCGGCCACCATTTTCTTGAGCAATGCGTCAGCCGTAACCTGCATCAGCAGTACCAGATAGTGGTGTTTGGCGAAGAACGCTACGCGGCCTACGACCGGGTGCATTTATCTGAGTATTTCGCCGGGCGTAGCGCCGACTCCCTGTCGCTGGTGGCGGGGGATTTTTTTGCCGAGCACGGTATCGAGCTACGTTTGTCGCAGGCGGTGACCGGCATAGACATCGAGTCGCGTGTTATTCGCGATGCAGAAGGCCATGAGCTGCATTGGGATAAACTGGTACTTGCCACCGGATCGTATCCGTTTGTTCCGCCGATCCCCGGTAACGATCTGCCGGATTGCTTTGTTTACCGCACTCTGGATGATTTAGATGCCATAGCCGCGCGGGCAAAAACGGCCACTCGCGGCGTTGTCATCGGTGGCGGTCTGCTGGGGCTGGAAGCGGCGAATGCGCTGCGCCAACTGGGATTGTCGACTGCGGTGGTGGAGTTCGCGCCAAACCTGATGGCCGTTCAGCTCGATAACGGCGGCGCCGCGATGCTGCGCGAGAAGATCGTGGAATTAGGCGTGGGCGTGCATACCAGCAAAGCCACGACCGCCATCACGCCAATGGCCGATGGGCTGATGCTGAACTTTGCCGACGGCAGCAGTCTGGAAACCGATATGGTGGTGTTCTCGGCCGGGATCCGCCCTCAGGACGCGCTAGCCCGCAGCGCCGGTATCCGTCTTGGCGAACGCGGCGGTATCGCGGTGGACAACCAATGTCGGACTTCCGCTGCGGATATATACGCGATCGGCGAATGCGCCCTGTGGGACAACAAAATTTACGGCCTGGTGGCCCCGGGCTACCAGATGGCACGGGTCGCCGCGGGAGTGCTCGCCGGCGAGGCGTGCGCATTTACCGGCGCGGACATGAGCACCAAACTCAAGCTGTTGGGCGTTGATGTGGCTTCCTTTGGCGATGCCCAAGGGCGTACCGCTGGCAGCCAGAGCTATCAGTGGATCCATGGCCCGGAACAGGTCTATAAAAAAATCGTGGTTAGCGCCGATGGCAAACAGCTATTGGGCGGCGTGCTGGTGGGCGACGCCAGCGATTACGCCACGCTTTTACAGATGATGCTGAACGAGATAGCGCTGCCATCACGCCCTGAGTCGCTGATCCTGCCAGCGCTGGAAGGTTCCGCCCCGAAAGCCTTGGGCGTGGCGGCTTTGCCGGACAGTGCGCAGATTTGCTCGTGTCATAACGTCAGTAAAGGCGATATTTGTCAGGCGGTCAGCGCAGGGGCAAGCAGCATCGGCGCCATCAAAAGCTGTACCAAAGCGGCGACTGGCTGCGGCGGCTGTAGTGCGCTGGTGAAACAGGTGATGGAATACCAGCTTGCGCAGCAGGGCGTTGAGGTGAAAAAGGACATTTGTGAGCATTTCCCGTATTCGCGGCAGGAGATTTATCACCTGGTGCGGGTCAACCGCATTCATACCTTCGAACAACTGATTCAGCGCTATGGTCACGGTGACGGCTGCGAGATCTGTAAACCGCTGGTGGGCTCAGTACTGGCGTCGTGCTGGAATGAATACCTGCTCAAACCGGCGCACTTACCGCTGCAGGACACCAACGATCGCTATTTCGCCAATATTCAGAAGGACGGAACCTACTCGATTGTGCCAAGGATGCCGGCGGGAGAAGTGACACCGGACGGGCTGATCGCGATTGGTCATATCGCCAAACGGTACGCGTTGTACAGTAAAATCACCGGCGGGCAGCGCATCGATCTTTTTGGCGCGCGGCTGGAACAGTTGCCGGATATCTGGCGTGAGCTGTTGGCGGCGGGGTTTGAAACCGGCCATGCGTACGGTAAGTCGCTGCGGACGGTGAAATCCTGCGTCGGCTCCACCTGGTGCCGCTACGGCGTACAGGATTCGACCGGGCTGGCGGTGACGCTTGAACACCGCTATAAGGGGCTGCGCGCGCCGCATAAAATCAAAATGGCGGTCTCCGGCTGCACCCGGGAATGCGCCGAAGCACAAAGCAAAGATGTCGGGGTGATCGCCACGGATAAGGGATGGAATCTCTATTTATGCGGTAACGGTGGGATGAAACCGCGCCATGCGGATCTGTTTGCCAGCGATCTCGACGATGCCGCCTTGCTGCGTACCATCGACCGTTTCCTGATGTTTTATATTCGCACTGCCGATCGCCTCCAGCGCACCAGTACCTGGATGGACAATCTCGAAGGCGGGCTCGATTACCTCAAAAGCGTGATCCTCGATGATTCACTGGGGATTGGCGAAGAGCTGGAGCAGGAGATGGCGCGCGTCATCGACAGCTACCAGTGTGAATGGCAAACCACCCTCAACGACCCGCAGCGTTTGGCGCTGTTCCGCTCGTTTGTGAATAGCGATAGCCCGGATGAAGCCGTGGCTCGCCAGCCGGTACGCGGCCAATTGCAGCTTGCGCCCGTGGCGGAACTGCCTGTGCTGGCAGCCAGCAACAAACCGTGGCAGGCCGTCTGCGCCGTCGAGGCAATTCCGGCGCAGGCGGGCATTGGTGCCCGTCTCGGGGAGATGCAAATCGCGCTGTTCCGCTTGAATGATAAAGTCTATGCGCTGGATAACCAGGAGCCGGGCAGCCAGGCCAACGTGCTCTCGCGTGGCTTGCTGGGGGATGCCGGCGGTGAGCCGATGGTTATCTCCCCGCTGTATAAACAGCGCATTCGTCTGCGCGATGGGCGCTCATGCGAGAGCGGCGAGCCCATGGTGCGAGCGTGGCCGGTCAAAATTGAAGACGGCAAAGTGTGGGTGGGTAACCAGGCGCTGGTGATGCGTGCGGAGGCATCATGATGCAAACCCAAACCACCTGCCCATATTGCGGTGTTGGCTGCGGGGTGCGGGCAACCGTAAGCGATGGGGTAGTGAGCGTGCAGGGCGATGAGGCGCATCCGGCCAACTTTGGCCGACTGTGCGTGAAAGGGGCATCGCTTGCGGAAACCACCGGGCTCGCTGGGCGATTGCTGCACCCTCAGCTTGATGGGGAAACCGTCGGCTGGCCGCAGGCGTTGAATGCAGCGGGTGAGCGCCTGCGGGCGATTATTGCCGAACACGGCCCGCAGGCGGTGGCGTTTTACGCCTCCGGCCAGCTATTAACGGAAGATTACTACGCGGCCAATAAGCTCATGAAAGGATTTATCGGCGCAGGGAATATCGATACCAATTCGCGGCTGTGCATGTCCTCCGCGGTGACCGGCTACAAGCGGGCGTTTGGTGCGGATGTGGTGCCGTGCAGCTATGAAGATGTCGAGCATAGCGATCTGGTGGTGCTGGTGGGTTCCAACGCGGCCTGGGCTCATCCGGTGCTGTATCAACGACTGGTTCAGGCAAAGCGGGACAATCCACAGATGAATGTGGTGGTGATCGACCCGCGGCGAACGGCCACCTGCGATATTGCGGATCAGCATCTGGCGATTGCGCCAGGTACGGATGCGGGCTTATTCGTCGGTCTGCTCCAGGCGATAGCGGAAACCGATAAGGTGAACGCGGATTTTGCCGATGCTGCCATCGCGTTGGAGAAGGCGGCTGGCTGGACGGTAGCCGCAGTCGCGGATTTTTGCGGCCTGCCCGCCGCCGAAGTTCAGGCGTTTTACCAGCGCTTTCTCGCCGCACCGCGCGCCATCACTCTTTACACCATGGGCATTAACCAGTCTTCCAGCGGGAGCGATAAATGCAACGCCATTATTAACGTCCATTTGGCGAGCGGTAAATTTGGTCGTGCCGGCTGCGGACCCTTTTCGCTGACCGGACAGCCCAATGCGATGGGGGGGCGGGAAGTCGGTGGCCTGGCGACTATGCTGGCGGCGCATATGAATTTTGAACCGGCGGATCTCGCGCGAGTCGCGCGCTTTTGGGGGACAGAACGGCTGGCGCAGACGCCAGGGCTTATGGCGGTGGACTTATTTTCCGCCATCGGGCGCGGCGAAGTGAAAGCGGTATGGATTATGGGCACCAATCCGGCGGTGTCGCTACCGGATAGCCATGCGGTGAGTCAGGCGCTGGCGGCGTGCCCGCTGGTCATTGTCTCTGAAGTGACGGCTGAGACTGAAACATCGCGCTATGCCCACATTCGCTTCCCCGCGCTGGGATGGGGAGAAAAAAATGGTACCGTCACCAACTCCGAACGGCGGATCTCCCGCCAGCGGGCGTTTTTACCGGCCCCTGGTGAGGCAAAAGCAGACTGGTGGATCATCGCCGAAGTGGCAAAACAGCTCGGTTTTGCCGCTGCTTTTAACTGGCAGCACCCGCATGAAGTGTTCAGTGAACACGCCGCGCTTTCCGGTTATGAGAACGACGGCCAGCGGGCGTTTGATATCAGCGGGCTGTCAGCGCTGACGCGCGAAGAGTGGGATGCGCTGGAGCCGGTACGCTGGCCGGTGAGTCGCAGCGAAAAACCGTGGGATTGGCAACGCGGTTGGCGCAGCGACGGGCGGCTGCGCATGGTGCCGGTTACGCCGCGGGCGATGCAGGCGCGACCTGAGCCGCTTTATCCGCTCATTTTGAACAGTGGCCGCATTCGCGACCAGTGGCATACCATGACCCGTACTGGTGATGTACCGCGGTTAATGCAGCATATCGCCCAGCCCATTGTTGAGATAGCCCCGCAGGATGCCGGTCGCTTCAACCTGCAAACCGGTGCGCTGGCGCGGATCAGTTCACTCAGTGGGGTGATGGTCGTGCGCGTTGTGGTGACCGACAGCCAGCGTCCTGGATCGCTGTTCACACCGATGCACTGGAATGACTGCTTTGCGCGGCAGGGAAAAATTAATAGCCTGGTCGCGGCGGTCGTCGACCCGGATTCCGGACAGCCGGAGAGCAAACAGACGGCAGTACGTATTGCACCGTGGCAACCGCGCTGGCAGGGCGAGTTGTACTCCCGTACGCCGGTGACGTTACCGCCGCATGTGCACTGGTGGCGTAAAGCTGCGGCAGGGTTGCATCATTTGACGGTTTGCGGCGAACGGACGATCCAGGCGGAACTGCTAGCCTGGTGTCAGCGCCATCACTGGCAGATTCAGCTTGCCAGTCTGGGGGACACATGGCATCTGCTGGCGTGGGAGCAGGGAAAACTGATGCTGGGATTCTGGAGCAGCCGCACGCTGCCGGCGCTTGACCCCGCGCTTATTGAAGCGGCGTTTAACGTCGCACCGCAGACACTGATTGAACGTCATGGACTGCTCAGCGGCCGGGATCTGGCGCGTCCTGAGGTCGGGAAAATTGTTTGCAGCTGTTTCAGTATCGGTGAAAAAACCATCGCCGAAGCCATTGAAAAGCAAGGCTGTTCGACGGTGGCTGAACTGGGGCGCACGCTGAAGTGCGGCACCAACTGCGGCTCGTGCATTCCTGAGCTGAAAGCACTGCTGGCCTGCACCGAGCGGAAGGTGATGATTCCATAACCATTCAGTCTATTCCTGGAATGCGGCGCGAAGGCTGAAGGAGGCGGCTAAAAAGGCTAAACTAAAAAGGTTAGGGTCGGCGACTTCCGGCCCTCTTTTTGCATTGGCTATGAGGTTGTGGTGGTTGCGTTGCGTTTTTACTCGTCATGTTTGGTATTGGTGATGCTGGCTAGCGGCAGCGCACGGGCGCGGCAGTCGTTTATTGAAGAGGCGGAACATCCCTTCGATACGTTACCGGATCTCAGTATTGCGCCAGAAAATCATGATGCGGAAAAACAGCTGGCGGAGATGGTGAAATCCTTCGGCGAAGCGAGCATGACCGACAACGGCCTTGATACCGGCGAACAGGCGCGGCTGTTTGCGCTGACCCAGCTTCAGGAGCGGATCAACGGCCAGATGAACCAACAGCTTGAAAGCTGGCTGTCGCCGTGGGGCAATACCAATATTCAGATGCTCGTCGATGAACAAGGGAAGCTGACCGGTAGCCACGGTAGCTGGTTTATTCCTATTCAGGACAACACCCGCTACCTGACCTGGAGCCAGCTTGGCGTTACCCAGCAGGATGACGGCCTGGTGGGAAATCTCGGCGTTGGGCAGCGTTGGGTCGCCGGACATTGGCTGTTGGGCTACAACACCTTTTACGACAGTTTGCTCGATGAGAACCTCAACCGTGGTGGTATTGGCGCGGAGGCCTGGGGTGAAAATCTGCGGTTTTCCGCTAACTATTATCATCCGCTACGCGAGTGGCAAAATACGGGTACTACGCTGCAGCAGCGTATGGCACGCGGCTATGATCTGACTGCGCAGGCGTGGATCCCCGCCTATAACCACATCAACACCAGCCTGAGCGTCGAGCAGTATTTCGGCGATAGCGTCGATCTGTTTCGCACCGGTACCGGCTACCATAACCCGGTAGCGGTCTCGCTGGGGCTGAATTATACCCCGGTGCCGCTGCTCACCTTTAGCGCCCAGCACAAGCAGGGGGAGAGCGGCGTTAACCAGAATAATCTGGGGATGAAGGTGAACTACCGGTTTGGTGTGCCGCTGAAAAAACAGTTGGCTGCTGATGAAGTCGCGCAAACGCGCACGCTGCGCGGCAGCCGCTACGATGCGCCGGAACGAAATAATCTGCCGGTGATGGAGTATCGCCAGCGTAAGAGCCTGACGGTGTACCTGGCGACGCCGCCGTGGAATCTGACCGGTTCTGAGACGGTAGAGCTGAAGCTGCAGGTGCGTGATGAGTACGGCGTGAAGTCGCTGACGTGGCAGGGGGATACCACGGCGCTGAGCCTGACGCCACCGGCCTCCAATAATGGCACCGACGGCTGGAGCATTATCATGCCTGCCTGGGATTACAGCGAAGGGGCCAGCAATACCTGGCATCTGTCGGTGATTGTGGAAGATAAGAAGGGCCAGCGCGTCACCTCGAATGAGATCACGCTGGCATTGACCGAGCCGGTCGTCAGCTTTGCGCCGATGAACTACGGCTGGCCGGGGATGACACCTTAATTGTGCGTGACGGAGTTCCTGTCACGACAATTAAGCGGCGGCGGTTTAGAAAATACGATCCTGATGGACCCAAACCGCCGCTTCGACGCGGGATTTCAACTTCATTTTCTTCAGCATATGCTTGACGTGAACCTTCACGGTGCTTTCCGTGATATCGAGACGTCGGGCAATCATCTTGTTTGGCAGCCCTTGAGCGATAAGCTTCAGGATATCGCGCTCGCGTGGGGTGAGCTGGTTGATATCGCGGTCAGAGGTGGCGCGGTTGGCGCGCAGGCTGGCGGCTAATACCGGCGTTAATGCTTCGCTCAATACCATTTCACCCGCAGCGGCCTGTTGCAGGGCTTTCAGCAGGTCTTCTGGCTCCATGTCTTTTAACAGATAGCCATCGGCACCGCGCTTGAGGGCCGTGACGACATCTTCTTCATGGTTTGACACGCTAAAGACCACGACGCGGCCGGAGAGCGATTTCTCACGCAGCTTGTCGAGCGTTTCCAGGCCGTTCATGCCGGGCATGTTGAGGTCAAGCAGGATCAGGTCTGGATCGAGCGCTTCTGCCAGCTCAATACCTTGCTCACCGTTGCTGGCTTCGCCCACGACCTGAATATCCGATGCCATACTGACCAGCTGTTTTACGCCGGTGCGCAGCATGGGATGATCGTCGATTAGCAGGATAGTAGCCCGTTCCTGATTACTCATGGATTTCTCCTTGGGGAGTTGAAAGCGATTTTTCGGGGACAAACGTAACCGCGACTTCAGTACCGCCGGTTTCACGGCGTCGAACCTGGCAATCGCCGCGCAGGCTCTGCGCGCGGTCACGCATAATAATAAGGCCATAGTGATTACTGCGTTCAGCATGCTGCGGGACGCCGCAGCCGTTATCTTCCACCACCATTTTGACCTGGTTGCCATGCTGAGTGACGCTGACTTTCACTTCGGTTGCCTGCGAGTGCTTTAACGCATTACTCAGCGCTTCGCGGGCGATTTGCAGAACGTGAATCGCCTGATGTGAAGGCACGTAGCGTGGCGGGAGCTGGTAATCAAGCTGTACCGGGAAGCCAAAATGGTTGCTGTACTCTTTGCAACTGGACTCCAGCGCGGGGCGGAGCCCGGACTCGGTTAATTTCAGGCGGAAAGTGGTCAGCAGTTCCCGCAGCTGTGCCCAGGAGGTGTTCAGCTCAGTGCGCACCTGGCCCAGCAGTTCGCGGCTCTCCGGAGAAGACTGCTCGTTTTGCATCATCTGCAGGCAACTGATCTGCATTTTCATGCAGGATAGCGATTGGGCGATGGAGTCGTGCAGCTCGCGGGCAATGGTTGCTCGCTCTTCCATGACGATTAGCTGCTGCTGGCGTTCAAGCTGTTTATCCAGCGCCAGCGTGGACGTTAACTGCTCCAGCAGGGTATCAACCAACTGCTGCTGATCGTGGCTGAGCTCGCGACCGTGCGGAAGGGTGGCGAGGAGAATGCCGTATTGGTTGCGCGGATCGGTCAGGCGCCATTTCAGCGTGACGCCGTCCGGGGCCGACATATCAATATCACGTGGGCACAGATAACAGCCTTTGTCATCGCACTCCCAGCCGGAATGGCAGCTAAACTCCTGATGGTTTTCTTCGTCTTCAATATCGTAAACCCGCACCTCAATTTCGCGCAGCGGCGTGAGTTCCTGCAGGCCGTTCAGAACCGGGGAGATACGTTCGCACAGCGGTACGCTGGCGTGCAGGCGGCGGTTGGCCTGCCATAAGAAGGAGAGAATGGCATTCTTTTGCTCAAGCCCGGCGGTTTTCTCCTGCACCCGTTTTTCCAGTGAGGCGTAGCTTTCCGCCAGCTCGGCGGACATGTTATTCAGCGCCATACCCAGCGTCGCCATCTCATTGCGGCCGCTGATTTGCGCGCGATAGGTAAAATCGCGATGACTGATGGCTTCCGCCATACGCAACAGTTGACGCCACGGATGGAGCAGACGGGTGCGGAGCCAGAAGACGGTGAAGATAAATAGCAGCGCCATGAACACGGCCATCAGCCGGTGCATCCAGACCACGTGGGCAATGCGTTCTTCGGTCGTGTGATCGAAAACGGTCACCAGTTGGTTGATGCGGTCGACGAAGCCGGTTAGATCATTGACCACCGCCAACTGGCTTTGCGCACTGCGAATGTCCGGTGCCAGGTAATTAAGCCAATATTGTTGCAGTGAGGCCAACTGTTTGACCTGCCCGTCGCGCTCGGCGGCGAGCTGCAGTTCGGGGCTAAATACGGTACGCTGCATTTCATCAAACAGCGCTTGATCGCTCTCTTTCACCGGAATTGCCGCCAGCAGGCGATAGCTCTGCATGCGCAGGGAACCCGCCTGGTTAATGGCGTGCGCACTGCCCTGAACGCCATTGATCAGGCGTGCGGAAATCATCATACTCGCCACCCCGATAAGGGTAGACAGCAGTACGATCAGCGCCAGTTGATTCACTAGCGTGAGTGGTGTAAAAAAACGTTTAAACATTATTCGATGTGGCTCCTGGCGGAAGACTCTCCGGCGAGTGGCGTTATTTTCGACTATCGCCTGGAGTATACCCATACCCCTAAAGAGTTACCCCTTTATTTCCATAATAGTCAACGTGCGGGAGAGGATGGGGTAGCAGCATAACAGCCACGTGATAAAACAGGTTTTTTTAGGTGTAAAAAACTACCCACTAAGGATGATGCTGTTTTTTTGAGCGAGATATAGCCAACTTTTCCTTTGATTTATATCAACTTACCGCGCGGTGTAAACCCTAATGTGGCAGGGGTTGATATTAATAATCAGAGGTGTCTATGAGTCACTCCACTGCCCCCGAAAGGGCAACCGGCGCTGTCATTACCGACTGGCGTCCGGAAGATCCGGCGTTCTGGCAAGAGCGCGGTCACCGCGTCGCGAGCCGGAACCTGTGGATTTCAGTACCATGTTTGTTGCTGGCATTTTGCGTTTGGATGTTGTTCAGTGCCGTTGCTGTCAACTTACCCAAAGTAGGCTTCCAGTTTACCACCGACCAGCTCTTTATGCTGACCGCATTGCCGGGCTTATCAGGGGCACTCCTGCGAGTTCCTTACGCATTTATGGTGCCGATTTTTGGCGGACGCCGCTGGACGGCATTCAGTACCGGGATAATGATTATTCCGTGCGTGTGGCTCGGTATTGCGGTGCAAGATCCTACCACGCCGTTTAGCGTCTTTGTGGTTATTGCGTTACTGTGCGGTTTCGCTGGCGCGAATTTTGCCTCTAGTATGGCTAACATCAGCTTCTTCTTCCCGAAAGCGAAGCAGGGTAGCGCGTTGGGTCTGAATGGCGGTCTGGGCAATATGGGCGTGAGCGTGATGCAGCTGGTTGCACCATTGGCCATCGGCATGTCCATTTTCGCTATTTTCGGCGGCAAAGGTGTTGAACAGGCAGACGGCTCTGTCTTGTTCGTAGAAAATGCCGCGTGGATCTGGGTACCGTTCCTGATTTTCTTCACGCTGGCAGCTTGGTTTGGCATGAATGATCTGTCCGCTTCTAAAGCGTCACTGAGTGAGCAGTTGCCGGTGCTCAAACGTGGCCACCTGTGGATTATGGCGGTGCTTTATCTGGCGACCTTCGGCTCGTTCATCGGTTTCTCTGCGGGCTTTGCCATGCTGTCGAAAACCCAGTTCCCGGATATCAATATTCTGCACTTTGCCTTCTTCGGCCCGTTCATCGGTGCGCTGGCGCGTTCTCTCGGAGGCGGTATTTCCGATCGTCTGGGCGGGACTCGCGTGACGCTGATAAACTTCATCGCGATGGCTATTTTCTCGGCACTGTTGTTCCTGACTCTGCCAACCAACGGCCAGGGCGGAAACTTCGTGGCATTCTTTACGGTGTTCATGGGCCTGTTCGTGACGGCCGGGCTGGGTAGCGCATCCACCTTCCAGATGATCTCCGTTATCTTCCGGAAATTGACCATGGATCGCGTGAAAGCGCAGGGTGGCAGCGAAGAACATGCTCAGCGTGAAGCGGCAACGGATACGGCGGCGGCGTTGGGCTTTATCTCTGCGATTGGCGCGGTTGGCGGTTTCTTCATTCCGAAATCGTTCGGTATTTCGCTGGAAATGACCGGCTCCCCGGCTGGCGCAATGAAAATATTCCTTGTGTTCTATATTGTCTGCGTCGTTGTGACGTGGGCCGTTTACGGACGTAAAGCGAAGAAATAACCTGAAGTGTTATTTGTGAATAAAGGCGCGAGGGTTCGCGCCTTTATTTTTATCGCTACTTAGTTACAACATACTGGTGATATTTTTTATCCCGTTAGCATCGTGCCCGCAATGGTTTTGCAGGAGATAAAAAGTCTCTACCCCTTAATACCGACAGCGCCGTTTTTTACAGCTTGTAATATTTAATTTTTAATAAAAAACCTTAATTTACAGTGTGTTAAAAAATAAAAATAACTACCACCAAGGTGGTATTTGTGTTTTTGGCGGCAGTAATAAAGCAAAGCCACCTTGATCGTTATCAATTCCCTACATGTTTCAGCGCGTTACCTTCGCTGCAAATTCAGCAATGTCGACTTATCAGAGAGCCGTAAGGCTCCAAACAGGAGAGACCCGATGAGTAAATTCCTGGACCGGTTTCGCTACTTTAAACAGAAGGGCGAAACATTTGCCGATGGGCACGGACAGATTCTAGATACCAACCGGGATTGGGAAGATGGATACCGCCAGCGCTGGCAGCATGATAAGGTCGTTCGCTCTACGCACGGCGTTAACTGCACCGGTTCCTGCAGCTGGAAAATTTATGTCAAAAATGGTCTGGTCACCTGGGAAACCCAGCAGACAGACTACCCGCGTACCCGCCCAGATCTGCCAAATCACGAACCACGCGGCTGCCCGCGCGGTGCAAGCTATTCCTGGTACCTCTATAGCGCCAACCGTTTAAAATACCCGCTGATGCGTAAACGCCTGATGAAAATGTGGCGTGAAGCGAAAACGCTGCACAGCGATCCGGTTGATGCATGGGCGTCCATTATTGAAGATGCCGATAAGGCGAAAAGCTTTAAACAAGCGCGTGGTCGCGGCGGCTTCGTTCGTTCTTCCTGGCAGGAAGTGAACGAACTGATTGCAGCATCTAACGTGTATACCGTGAAAACCTACGGCCCGGACCGTGTGGCTGGCTTCTCGCCGATTCCGGCGATGTCGATGGTCTCCTACGCTTCCGGCGCGCGTTATCTGTCGCTGATTGGCGGTACCTGCCTGAGCTTCTACGACTGGTACTGTGACTTACCGCCAGCGTCTCCGCAGACCTGGGGCGAACAGACCGACGTTCCGGAATCCGCAGACTGGTACAACTCCAGCTACATCATCGCATGGGGCTCCAACGTTCCGCAGACCCGTACCCCGGATGCGCACTTCTTCACTGAAGTTCGCTACAAAGGTACCAAGACCGTGGCTATCACGCCGGACTACGCCGAAATTGCCAAGCTGTGCGATCTGTGGCTGGCACCGAAGCAGGGTACCGATGCGGCGATGGCGCTGGCGATGGGCCACGTGATGCTGCGCGAGTTCCACCTCGACAAACCAAGCCAATACTTCACCGACTATGTGCGTCGCTACACCGACATGCCAATGCTGGTGATGCTTGAAGAGCGTGAAGGCTACTACGCCGCTGGGCGTATGCTGCGTGCCGCAGACCTTGTGGATTCTCTGGGCCAGGAAAATAACCCTGAATGGAAAACCGTTGCGGTCAACACCCATGGCGACATGGTGGCTCCAAACGGGTCCATCGGCTTCCGCTGGGGCGAAAAAGGGAAGTGGAACCTGGAACAGCGCGACGGTAAATCCGGCGAAGAGACCGAACTGCAGCTTAGCCTGCTCGGCAGCCAGGATGATATCGCGCAGGTGGGCTTCCCGTATTTTGGCGGTGAAGGCACCGAACACTTCACCAGCGTTGAGCTGGAAAACATTCTGCTGCACAAACTGCCGGTAAAACGCCTGCAGTTGGCCGATGGTAGCACCGCGCTGGTGACCACCGTGTACGACCTGACCATGGCGAACTACGGTCTGGATCGCGGCTTGAATGATGAAAACTGTGCGACCAGCTACGATGACGTGAAAGCGTACACTCCAGCCTGGGCTGAGAAAATTACCGGTGTTCCACGTGCGCAGATTATTCGCACCGCCCGTGAATTCGCTGATAACGCAGATAAAACGCACGGCCGTTCAATGATCATCGTGGGTGCCGGCCTGAACCACTGGTATCACCTCGATATGAACTATCGCGGTCTTATCAACATGCTGATGTTCTGCGGTTGCGTCGGTCAGAGCGGCGGCGGTTGGGCCCACTATGTGGGCCAGGAAAAACTGCGTCCACAGACCGGCTGGCAGCCGCTGGCGTTTGCCCTCGACTGGCAGCGTCCGGCACGTCATATGAACAGTACTTCCTACTTCTATAACCACTCCAGCCAATGGCGCTACGAGTCCGTTACCGCGCAGGAACTGCTGTCACCGCTGGCGGATAAATCCCGCTACACCGGCCATCTGCTGGACTTTAACGTTCGTGCAGAACGTATGGGCTGGCTGCCGTCTGCACCGCAGTTAGGTACCAACCCACTGCGTATCGCTGACGAGGCGAAGAAAGCCGGTATGACGCCGGTGGACTACACCGTGAAGGCGCTGAAAGAAGGCACTATTCGCTTTGCGGCTGAGCAGCCGGAAAACGGTAAAAACCACCCGCGTAACCTGTTTATCTGGCGTTCTAACCTGCTGGGCTCTTCCGGTAAAGGCCACGAATACATGCTGAAGTACCTGCTGGGTACCGAGCACGGCATTCAGGGGCTGGATCTGGGCAAACAGGGCGGCCTGAAGCCTGAAGAAGTGGAATGGCAGGATAACGGTCTCGACGGCAAACTGGATCTGGTGGTCACGCTGGACTTCCGTCTGTCGAGCACCTGTCTCTACTCTGACATCGTGCTGCCAACGGCGACCTGGTACGAAAAAGACGACATGAATACCTCGGATATGCATCCGTTTATTCACCCGCTGTCCGCCGCCGTTGACCCTGCATGGGAATCGAAAAGCGACTGGGAAATCTACAAAGGTATCGCCAAGAAATTCTCCGAAGTGTGCGTTGGCCACCTCGGCAAAGAAACCGATGTGGTCACGCTGCCAATCCAGCACGACTCCGCCGCTGAGCTGGCGCAGCCGTTAGACGTGAAGGACTGGAAAAAAGGCGAATGCGACCTGATCCCAGGTAAAACCGCACCGCACATCATTCCGGTGGAACGTGATTACCCGGCGACCTACGAGCGCTTTACCTCCATTGGCCCACTGATGGAAAAAATCGGTAACGGCGGTAAAGGGATTGCCTGGAACACCCAGAGCGAAATGGATCTGCTGCGTAAGCTCAACTACACCAAGGCAGAAGGCCCGGCGAAAGGTCAGCCGATGCTGGATACGGCGATTGATGCAGCGGAGATGATCCTCACCCTGGCGCCGGAAACAAACGGCCAGGTGGCGGTGAAAGCTTGGGCGGCGCTG
Organism: Kluyvera cryocrescens NBRC 102467; assembly: GCF_001571285.1. GTDB lineage: Bacteria > Pseudomonadota > Gammaproteobacteria > Enterobacterales > Enterobacteriaceae > Kluyvera > Kluyvera cryocrescens. The sequence goes on from NZ_BCTM01000008.1 coordinate 132,777, forward strand.
AGTGAGTTTACCGGTCGTGACCACACGCATCTGGCGCTCAATAAAGAAGACGAGAAAATTCGCTTCCGTGATATTCAGGCGCAGCCGCGCAAGATTATCTCCAGCCCAACCTGGTCTGGTCTGGAAGACGAACACGTTTCCTACAACGCAGGTTATACCAACGTCCATGAGCTGATCCCGTGGCGTACGCTGTCTGGTCGTCAGTCCCTGTATCAGGACCACCAGTGGATGCGCGACTTCGGCGAAAGCCTGCTGGTTTACCGTCCACCGATCGACACCCGTTCGGTGAAAGAGGTGATGGGTAAAAAATCTAACGGCAACCCAGAGAAGGCGCTGAACTTCCTGACGCCGCACCAGAAATGGGGCATTCACTCCACCTACAGCGACAACCTGCTGATGCTGACATTGGGTCGCGGCGGTCCGGTGGTATGGATGAGCGAAGAGGATGCCAAAGAGATTGGTATTGAAGATAACGACTGGATTGAAGTCTTCAACAACAACGGTGCGCTCACCGCACGTGCGGTAGTCAGCCAGCGCGTACCGGCCGGGATGACCATGATGTACCACGCGCAGGAACGTATCGTTAACCTGCCGGGTTCTGAAATTACCGGTCAACGCGGTGGTATCCATAACTCGGTGACCCGCATTACGCCGAAACCGACCCATATGATCGGTGGCTATGCACACCTGGCCTACGGTTTTAACTACTACGGCACCGTAGGTTCCAACCGTGATGAGTTCGTGGTGGTACGTAAGATGAAGAACATTAACTGGCTGGATGGCGAAGGCAATGACCAGGTACAGGAGAGCGTAAAATGAAAATTCGTTCACAAGTCGGCATGGTGCTGAATCTCGATAAATGCATCGGCTGTCACACCTGTTCAGTCACCTGTAAAAACGTCTGGACCAGCCGTGAAGGCACCGAGTACGCGTGGTTCAACAACGTAGAAACCAAGCCAGGTACCGGTTTCCCGACCGATTGGGAAAACCAGGAAAAATGGAAGGGTGGTTGGATCCGTAAGATCAACGGCAAACTGGTGCCGCGCATGGGTAACAAAGCGCTGCTGCTGGGTAAAATCTTCGCGAACCCGCATCTGCCGGGCCTGGATGACTACTATGAGCCGTTTGATTTTGACTATCAGACGCTGCATAACGCGCCGGCTGATAGCAAAGCGCAGCCGATTGCCCGCCCACGCTCGCTGATTACCGGCAAGCGGATGGACAAAATTACCAAAGGTCCGAACTGGGAAGACGATCTGGGCGGTGAGTTTGAGAAGCTGTCGAAAGACAAGAACTTCGAAAATATGCAGAAGGCGATGTACGGCCAGTTCGAAAACACCTTCATGATGTACATGCCGCGCCTGTGCGAGCACTGCCTTAACCCGGCGTGTGTGGCCACCTGCCCGAGCGGTGCTATCTATAAGCGTGAAGAGGACGGTATCGTTCTTATCGATCAGGATAAGTGCCGCGGCTGGCGTATGTGTATCACCGGCTGCCCGTACAAAAAAATCTACTTCAACTGGAAGAGCGGCAAGTCTGAGAAGTGCATCTTCTGCTACCCGCGTATCGAAGCGGGTCAGCCGACCGTGTGCTCCGAGACCTGCGTAGGTCGTATTCGTTACCTTGGCGTGCTGCTGTATGACGCAGACGCGATTGAGACTGCAGCGAGTACTGAGAACGAGAAAGACCTGTACCAGCGTCAGTTGGATGTGTTCCTCGATCCGAACGATCCGAAAGTCATTGAACAGGCGCAGAAAGATGGCATTCCACTGAGCGTTATCGATGCAGCCCAAAAATCGCCGGTTTACAAAATGGCGATGGATTGGAAGCTGGCGCTGCCGCTGCACCCGGAATACCGTACGCTGCCGATGGTGTGGTACGTACCACCGCTGTCGCCAATTCAGTCTGCGGCCGATGCGGGTGAACTGGGCAGCAACGGTATTCTGCCAGACGTAGAAAGTCTGCGTATCCCGGTTCAGTACCTGGCCAATCTGCTGACCGCAGGTGACACCCAGCCGGTGCTGCTGGCGCTGAAACGTATGCTGGCAATGCGTCACTTTAAACGTACGGAAACCGTTGATGGCGTTATCGATACCCGCGCGCTGGAAGAGGTCGGTCTGACCGAAGCCCAGGCGCAGGAAATGTATCGCTACCTGGCGATTGCTAACTACGAAGATCGTTTCGTGGTTCCAAGCAGCCACCGCGAACAGGCTCGTGAAGCGTTCCCGGAGAAAAACGGTTGTGGCTTTAGCTTTGGCGATGGCTGCCACGGTTCCGACACCAAGTTCAATCTGTTCAACAGCCGTCGTATTGACTCGGTGGATGTGAGCAGCAAAACGGAGCCGCACGCATGATCGAACTCGTGGTGGTATCTCGTTTGCTTGAGTACCCGGATGCTGCCTTGTGGCAGCATCAAGGTGAACTCTTCGATGCTCTGTCCTCGTCAGAGAAACTGGATAAAGCGGATGCCCAGGCTCTGGGCATCTTCCTGCGCGATTTAACCGCGCAGGATCCGCTGGATGCTCAGGCCGCGTACAGCGAACTGTTTGACCGTGGCCGCGCAACATCGCTGCTGCTGTTCGAACATGTGCACGGTGAATCCCGCGACCGCGGTCAGGCGATGGTGGATCTGCTGAATCAGTACGAGCAGCACGGTCTGGAGCTCGACAGCCGCGAGCTGCCGGATCACCTGCCGCTGTATCTGGAATATCTGGCGCAGCTGCCAGAGAGCGAGGCGATTGGCGGCTTGCAGGATATCGCGCCGATTCTGGCATTGCTTTGTGCTCGTTTGCAGCAGCGTGAAAGCGCCTATGCGGTGCTGTTCGAACAGCTGCTGAAACTGGCGAATAGCGCGGTTGACGAAGCGAAAGTGGCGGAAAAAATTGCGGACGAAGCCCGTGATGATACGCCACAAGCGCTGGATGCGGTCTGGGAAGAAGAGCAGGTGAAATTCTTTGCCGACCAGGGCTGCGGTGAGTCAGAAATCAGCAATCACCAGCGTCGTTTTGCCGGAGCCGTTGCCCCGCAATATTTGAATATCTCTAACGGAGGACAGCAATAATGCACTTCCTGAATATGTTCTTCTTCGACATCTATCCGTACATTGCGGGTTCTGTCTTCCTGATTGGCAGCTGGCTGCGCTACGACTATGGCCAGTACACCTGGCGCGCCGCATCCAGCCAGATGCTGGATCGTAAAGGGATGAACCTGGCGTCTAACCTGTTCCATATCGGGATTCTGGGGATTTTCGCCGGCCACTTCCTGGGGATGCTGACCCCGCACTGGATGTATGAAGCGTGGCTGCCGCTGGAAGTGAAACAGAAGATGGCCATGTTCGCGGGCGGCGCGTCCGGCGTGATGTGCCTCGTCGGCGGCGTGCTGTTGCTGAAGCGTCGTCTGTTCAGCCCTCGCGTGCGTGCAACCACCACCGGTGCCGATATTCTGGTGCTGTCGATTCTGGTTATCCAGTGCGCACTGGGTCTGTTGACGATCCCATTCTCCGCCCAGCATATGGACGGTAGCGAAATGATGAAACTGGTGAACTGGGCTCAGTCCGTGGTGACGTTCCACGGCGGCGCATCTCAGTATCTGGATGGCGTGGCGTTTATTTTCCGTATGCACCTGGTGCTCGGGATGACGCTGTTCCTGCTGTTCCCGTTCTCGCGTCTGGTTCACATCTGGAGCGTGCCGGTCGAATATCTGACCCGTAAATACCAGATTGTACGCGCGCGTCACTAAGAGGTGATGGCGTTGAGCTAAACCCTGCTTCGGCAGGGTTTTTTTTATGGGTGAGAGAAAATATTGTGTCGAATCAAAACCTCAGGGAGCGGCGTTGTATTTAATACGGGTCTTTATTTTGCTATTCAGGATGTGTTGTGGCGTTAAGAACGGTATTTATTCTTATGTGCGCGTTGCTGGGGGGCTTTCTCAGCGTAACCAGCCAGGCGAAAAGCGCGGGTATTTCGGAGAATCAAATTAAGCAGCGCATCATTGAAGAGTCAATTGCAGCCTATCCTGGAAATTGCCCATGCCCGTTTAATGCCATGCGTAATGGCCGCGCCTGCGGCGGACGAAGCGCCTGGAGCCGGAAAGGGGGATATTCACCCATTTGCTATAGCCGTGAGGTGACAGCCGAAATGGTGAAGCAGTGGCGCGCCGCTAGTGCGACCTGACCCCACTCGAATCGAACCTTGGTCAACGCTTCTCATCCTTCCCGCATGGGCAGAATATGAGGTAATGCGTATCGATTGGAGTGATGTGCTTTCTGAAGTGATGGTGGTGGGGGAAGGATTCGAACCTTCGAAGTCGATGACGGCAGATTTACAGTCTGCTCCCTTTGGCCGCTCGGGAACCCCACCAGGGGTAATTCAAATTGTCGGTAACGCTTGAGGAGATGGTGGTGGGGGAAGGATTCGAACCTTCGAAGTCGATGACGGCAGATTTACAGTCTGCTCCCTTTGGCCGCTCGGGAACCCCACCACGGGGCATTGCTTGGTTTTACTGGCCTGCTCCCTTACTCGGGAAGCGGGGCGCATCATATCAAATGACGCGCCGCTGTAAAGTATTCCTTTATCGAAAATGAACTGTTTGCGTACTTTTCATCCGTAACGGATTAAAGCTAATCAATTCATTTCGCTAGCGATTAAAGAATAATCGTCCGATTGCCGTAAACGAACACGCGTTGGGCTAATACCTGGTAAAGCGCACGGCTCAGCACGTTTTTCTCAACGTCGCGACCTGCTCGCATCATATCTTCCGCCGTATAGGTGTGATCGACGTGAATAACGTCCTGCATGATGATTGGACCTTCATCCAGGTTATCGTTCACGTAGTGCGCGGTGGCACCGACAATTTTCACGCCGCGTTCATAGGCCTGATGATAAGGGCGGGCGCCGATAAACGCCGGCAGGAATGAGTGGTGAATGTTGATAATTTTATTCGGGAAGCGGCTAACAAATTCCGGTGTGAGAACGCGCATGTATTTTGCCAGCACCACATAGTCCGGTTGATGCGCGTCAATGGCATCGGCCATCAGCTTATCGTGCTCCTCGCGCGCCAGGCCTTCGTGGCTGACCAACTGGAAAGGAATGTCGAAACGCTCAACCAAAGAACGCAGGGTTTCATGGTTGCCAATGACGGCCGCAATCTCTACGTCCAGACCACCATAGTTGGCTTTCATCAACAGATCGCCCAGACAGTGGGCCTCTTTGGTCACCAGAATGACGATACGGCGACGCCCGGCGGGAGTGAGCTCACGCACGGAACCTTCCGGCAGCGCGCTGTCTAAATCTGCGAGCAGAGTGGTGTCATTGAAGATCCCTTCCAGTTCGGTTCGCATAAAGAAGCGACCGGTGCGGTGATCGACAAATTCATTATTCTGCACGATGTTAAGTTCATGCTTGTAGCAGATGTTGGTGATACGCGCGATCAGGCCTTTCTGGTCAGGGCAGATGGTGCGCAGAACTTTTCGTTGAATGGAGTGCATTGCCGGGTAAATCCTGTTGATGATGTTTGCGAAGCTGTTATCGGGTCTATTGCCCGCAGCATTTTTTAAATTTCTTACCTGAACCACATGGGCAGGGATCGTTTCTGCCAATAATTGGCCGTGTACCTTCTATATAGTACCACTGCCCGTTTTCTTTTAAGAATCGTGAACGCTCAATGATGGCCCCGTTCTTGTTACCTTCACTAAAGCGGGCAACGAAACTGACGAACCCTTCATCAGGGCTGCGCCCCTCTTCCGTGGCGAAAACGGTCAGCCCGAGCCATTGGGTATGAGCAAAACCCTGTTGAATATCGGCGCGGAAAGTATCAGCCTGACAGGATGGATGCCAGGTCCTGACCAGATAATCTGCATCTTTCATGACGAAGGCGCAATAGCGGGAACGCATAAGGTGCGACGGGTCTGGAGCACATTCGTTGCCGGACAGATAACGATGGCAACATAGGCTATACTCGAGAGCGCTGCCGCATGGGCAAAGTTCTGACAAAGATGTCTCCCTGAATCGACAAATAATGGCGCAGTGACGCCTGATAGCACTATGGTAACCGAGCGCTGGCAATGATGCCACGCCAGAAGCAAGAGGACGTTCATCGGGAATAATGAGAAAAATCAAAATTGGCCTGGCGTTAGGTTCAGGGGCAGCGCGAGGCTGGTCGCATATTGGCGTCATTAAAGCGCTACAAAAGATGGGCATTGAGATTGATATTGTCGCGGGGTGTTCTATCGGCTCTTTGGTCGGTGCCGCCTATGCCAGCAACCGTCTTCCTGCACTGGAAAAATGGGTCTGCTCGTTTAGCTACTGGGATGTCCTGCGTTTAATGGATCTCTCCTGGCGACGGGGTGGGCTGCTGCGCGGTGAGCGCGTGTTTAATCACTACCGGCAGATAATGCCGAATGAGATGATTGAACAGTGCGAGCGGCGCTTTGCGGCGGTGGCGACTAATCTCAGTACCGGGCGTGAACTATGGTTTACCGAAGGGGATTTGCATATGGCCGTGCGGGCCTCGTGCAGCATTCCTGGGCTCATGGCGCCGGTGCAGCATAACGGTTATTGGCTGGTTGACGGTGCGGTGGTCAATCCGGTACCGGTCTCGCTAACGCGCGCGCTGGGCGCCGACATTGTGATTGCTGTCGATTTGCAACATGACGCACATCTTATGCAGCAGGATCTTCTGTCCGTCAATATACAGCCAGATGGCGAGATGAATGCATCAGCGGATGAGCTATCATGGCATGAGCGTCTGCGCACACGCCTGGGGCGCGTAGCGGCGCGTCGTTCGGTGGTAGCACCGACGGCGATGGAAATCATGACCACCTCGATACAGGTGCTAGAAAATCGGCTGAAGCGAAATCGTATGGCGGGCGATCCGCCGGATATCCTCATACAACCGTTTTGCCCCCAGATTTCGACTCTGGATTTTCATCGAGCTTCATCTGCAATAGCCGCGGGTCAACAAGCGGTTGAAAAAAAGACAGATGAGCTTTTGCCTTTAGTGCAAAGTTCCACTTAAGGTATTTTTTTCGACTACTTCAGCAAATTCTGAAAGGCGATTATCACAATAGCATGCCACTATTTACTTATCGTCGGGCAGGGGAGATATCATGACGCAGCCGTTGGCGGGAAAACAGATTTTAATTGTTGAAGACGAACCCGTTTTCCGCTCACTTATGGATTCATGGCTTTCGTCACTCGGCGCGAGCACTCTCCTGGCCCAGGACGGCGTCGATGCGTTAACGCAGATGGAAAATCAGAAACCGGATCTGATGATTTGCGATCTGGCGATGCCGCGCATGAATGGGCTACAGCTGGTTGAGCATCTGCGCAACGCCGGTGATACGTTGCCCATCCTTATCATCTCTGCCACTGAGAATATGGCGGATATTGCCAAAGCGCTGCGCCTTGGCGTCCAGGACGTATTATTAAAGCCGGTTAAAGATTTGAATCGGCTGCGTGAAACCGTTCTGGCGTGCCTTTATCCCAATATGTTTAATTCCCGCGTGGAAGAGGAAGAGCGGTTATTTGAGGACTGGGATGCGCTGGTAAACAATCCGGCAGCGGCGGCAAAATTGTTACAAGAGCTACAGCCGCCGGTGCAGCAACAAATATCGCATTGCCGTATAAATTATCGTCAGCTCATGGCGGTTGATGCACCGGGACTGGTGTTGGATATAGCGCCATTATCGGAACATGATTTAGCCTTTTATTGCCTGGACGTGACGCGCGCCGGTGATAACGGTGTATTGGCCGCGTTATTACTGCGGGTACTCTTCAATGGTCTGTTGCAAGAACAATTGTCTCATCAAGGCCAGCGACTACCAGAATTAGGGAGCCTGTTAAAACAGGTTAATCAGCTACTGCGACAGGCTAACCTGCCCGGGCAGTTTCCGTTACTCGTCGGTTATTATCACAGCGGGTTAAAAAATCTCATTTTGGTTTCGGCAGGACTCAACGGGACATTAAATACCGGTGAACATCAAATCCAAATAAGTAATGGTGTGCCGTTAGGCACGCTGGGAAACGCTTATCTCAACCAAATAAGTCAGCGCTGCACATCATGGCAGTGCCAGGTTTGGGGAAATGGTGGCCGTTTACGCTTAATGTTGTCTGCAGAATGAGCAAACGCATTTTTTTATAGGGATAGCTTTAACGGCTTATCGGCCGTGGTGATACTATCTGCAAATTGATGTGGATATACTCGTCATGCTTCAGCTTGCTGGTGTGTTGACCCGACCCAATATGATCGTTGCGGTGTATAACGAGGTATCCGGGGAATTGGGAAGCGCTCCTCCTTCAGCTCAATGTCTTCGACTACGAGTATAAATCTTAATTCGAGGTCAACGTGTCCTTTTCAGAGCAGCCTCATAGGGTTGTAATGATATACTCGATGCGTACTTAATTAACGAGCAAGTTCAAAGTTTGAACAGTTCAGGAGATTTGAATGGCTGCCCTAAATTCGAAAGTAAGAAAGGCTGTAATCCCGGTTGCGGGATTAGGGACGAGGATGTTACCTGCGACGAAAGCAATTCCTAAGGAAATGCTGCCGCTGGTGGACAAGCCTTTAATTCAGTATGTCGTGAACGAGTGTATTGCCGCTGGTATCACGGAAATTGTACTGGTTACCCATTCTTCCAAGAATTCCATCGAAAACCACTTTGATACCAGCTTTGAGCTTGAAGCCATGCTGGAGAAGCGCGTTAAACGTCAGCTTCTGGAAGAAGTACAGTCTATCTGCCCGCCGCACGTGACCATTATGCAGGTACGTCAGGGGCTGGCTAAAGGGCTTGGACATGCGGTGCTGTGCGCGCACCCAGTTGTCGGCGATGAGCCGGTCGCGGTCATTCTGCCGGACGTTATTCTTGATGAATATGAGTCCGATCTGAGCCGTGACAACCTGGCTGATATGATCGCGCGATTTGACGAAACAGGCGCTAGCCAGATTATGGTTGAGCCGGTCGCAGACGTGACTGCGTACGGTGTTGTGGACTGCAAGGGCACGGCCCTGAACCCAGGTGACAGCGTACCGATGGTCGGTGTGGTTGAGAAACCGAAGGCTGACGTCGCGCCATCTAACCTTGCCGTTGTCGGCCGTTATGTTCTGAGTGCGGAAATCTGGCCTCTGCTGGCCAAAACTCCTCCAGGAGCGGGCGATGAAATCCAGTTAACTGACGCTATCGATATGCTTATCGAAAAAGAGACGGTTGAAGCGTACCACATGAAAGGCAAAAGCCATGACTGCGGTAATAAACTGGGTTATATGCAGGCGTTTGTCGAATACGGTATCCGCCACAATACGTTGGGTGAAGATTTCAAAGCCTGGCTGCAAGATACTCTGGGCATCGCAAAGTAATTTAGCGACGGCCACTAAAACCGGGGAAACCCGGTTTTTTTATATCTCAATAACGGCAATGGATAAAAAACGTACTTTTTTGGACGGGAAAGTTATCACAGGTTGGGGAACATTCAGATATAAAAAATCCCGCCGTAGCGGGACTTTCGCGAAGCGTTAGGATTAATCCTTGATCAGGAAATCGTCCAGAGATTTACCCTGTTCGTCCATCGCTTTTTTGATTACAGCTGGGGTACGGCCCTGGCCAGTCCAGGTTTTGGTTTCGCCGTTTTCGTCAACATAGCTATATTTAGCCGGACGTGCAGCGCGTTTAGCTTTGGTGCCAGTTTTAGCAGCCGCCATGCTATTCAGCAGTTCGTTCGGATCAATACCGTCAGCAATCAGCATTTCGCGATATTGTTGCAGTTTACGAGTGCGTTCTTCGATTTCTGCAGCTGCAGCGTTATCTTCTTCGCGGCGTTCGTTAACAACAACTTCTAATTTTTCCAGCATTTCTTCAAGCGTTTCAAGGGTGCATTCTCTTGCCTGCGCACGAAGAGTACGGATGTTGTTCAAAATTTTAAGTGCTTCGCTCATTGTAGTAATCTCAAACTTATATTGTGGGGTGGTTTGTTGTTGTAATAATAGAGCGATAAAATGAGTTGTGCAATAGGGAAGAATGTAAGGAATTCAAAATAACGTGTTATTTGGTGCTGTTATTAATATTTATAAGTTAAATTGTCCGCAACGATACTGAACCTGGTAGACCTTATTGTCGTGCAGAGAAACGAGATAACATGCGGTATGCCGCCGGGCGCCTGCCCATAAATATACTCCGTATGGATAAATATCAACCTTATGTATTACCCAGCGGTTGTTCATTTTGTGCTTCGTTTTATAGCTTGTGAATCGTTACGTCCCTCAACCACTTTGCGTCCCGCCAGGCTTACTGTATCGATTGCCTTAACTACTGCTTATCTATTTACCTTCATACCTGTACGGGTAAATTGTCGCACTATGATAACAATGTTCAATGCCTGGACGGGCAATACAGTGCGGTTAATGATGGACTGCAGCGCTAAGGCCATAGTTATGACGATGTTATTTCAGCCGGAAACTGTTTAATTTACAGATAACAAAGGTCGGTATATCGCTACACAAATTGGTATCGGTCACATTTTTTATGTCGGATTCATTAAAAATTTCAACTATTCATCATGCTCGCTATTTTATCGCATTACTCAGGAAAACCGCGCAGTTTGGCCGAGTAAAGAAACAAAATACTTCAGGTATATGATGATGTTAACCGTAATTAGCGTTAAATATAATCGGTACGCAAATAGCGTGCCGATTATTATCGGAAGACGCTGGACGCGTCTGGTCAACGGGGAAGGGATGCGCAGCATATGTTCATACACAATGGGGAGTGACGCAGGAATCAGGGACGGAAAATATGTTACACTGCGGGCCGTTTAAAAAACGCATTGATTAGGATCTCTCAGCCAATGGCACAACTTTATTTCTACTACTCAGCGATGAATGCAGGGAAGTCGACGGCCCTGTTGCAGTCGTCATACAATTACCAGGAGCGCGGTATGCGCACCATCGTTTATACCGCTGAAATAGACGATCGCTTTGGCGCGGGTAAAGTCAGTTCCCGTATTGGTTTGTCATCACCGGCAAAACTGTTTAATCACGACAGTAATCTGTTTGAGGAAATTCGCGCGGAGAACGCGCGTGAGCCGGTTAACTGTGTGCTGGTCGATGAATGCCAGTTCCTGACGCGTGAACAGGTCTATGCGCTTTCTGATGTGGTCGACAACCTTGATATCCCGGTATTGTGCTACGGGCTGAGAACGGATTTCCGCGGCGAGCTGTTCGGTGGTAGCCAGTATTTACTGGCGCTGTCAGATAAGCTGGTGGAATTAAAAACGATCTGCTTCTGCGGCCGTAAAGCCAGCATGGTTTTACGTCTCGATCAGGAAGGGCGGCCGTATAACGAAGGTGAACAGGTCGTTATTGGCGGCAATGAGCGTTATGTATCGGTGTGCCGCAAACACTACAAAGAAGCGCTGGAGAAGGGTTCTCTGACCCTGATTCAGGATACACATCGCCAAGCCTGCCGTTAACTCCCATCGTCTCCTGACGCGTTTCCTGCCCCTTGCATACGGCTAAGGGGTAGGGATGACGCTCCGCTATGTTTCGCACTCTTTTTCTCTGTTGTTTACGCCATAAAAAAAGCCCCATCTAAGATGGGGCTTGATATATTCACTGTTCAGCAAAGTTGAAACGAATTATTTCTTCGCTTTTTTCTCTGCTTTAGCTGGTGCTGCTTCTTTCTTCTCTTCTGCAGCGCCTTCAACGTATTCACGACCGTAGAAAGTATCCAGCAGAATCTGTTTCAGTTCAGCAATCAGTGGGTAGCGTGGGTTTGCACCGGTACACTGGTCATCAAACGCATCTTCAGACAGTTTGTCGACATGCGCCAGGAAGTCAGATTCCTGAACACCCGCTTCGCGGATTGACTTAGGAATACCCAGGTCCGCTTTGATTTCGTCCAACCAGCCCAGCAGTTTCTCAATCTTAGCTGCAGTACGGTCGCCCGGTGCAGTCAGACCCAGATGGTCAGCGATTTCAGCGTAGCGACGACGAGCCTGTGGACGGTCGTACTGGCTGAATGCAGTCTGTTTGGTTGGGTTGTCGTTCGCGTTATAGCGAATAACGTTGCTGATCAACAGGGCGTTCGCCAGACCGTGAGGAATGTGGAACTGAGAGCCCAGTTTGTGAGCCATTGAGTGACATACACCGAGGAAGGCGTTAGCAAACGCGATACCGGCGATGGTCGCTGCACTGTGAACACGCTCACGAGCTACCGGGTTCTTAGAACCTTCATGGTAGGACGCTGGCAGGTTTTCTTTCAGCAGTTTCAGCGCTTGCAGAGCCTGACCGTCAGAGAACTCGGAAGCCAGTACGGAAACGTAAGCTTCCAGCGCGTGAGTCACGGCATCCAGACCACCGAAAGCACACAGTGACTTCGGCATATCCATGACCAGGTTGGCATCGACAATCGCCATGTCTGGAGTCAGCGCGTAGTCTGCCAGAGGATATTTCTGACCTGTTGCATCGTCCGTTACTACCGCAAATGGCGTCACTTCAGAACCGGTACCGGAAGTGGTGGTGATCGCTACCATTTTCGCTTTCACGCCCATTTTCGGGAACTTGTAGATACGCTTACGGATGTCCATAAAGCGCAGCGCCAGTTCTTCGAAGTGAGTTTCTGGGTGCTCGTACATAACCCACATGATTTTGGCAGCATCCATTGGGGAACCGCCGCCCAGCGCGATGATCACGTCTGGTTTGAAGGAGTTCGCCAGGTCTGCACCTTTACGTACGATAGTCAGCGTTGGATCAGCTTCAACTTCGAAGAACACTTCAGTTTCAACGCCAGCCGCTTTCAGAACAGAAGTAATCTGGTCAGCATAGCCGTTGTTGAACAGGAAGCGGTCAGTCACGATCAGCGCACGTTTGTGACCATCGGTAATCACTTCATCCAGCGCGATTGGCAGTGAGCCACGACGGAAGTAGATAGATTTCGGAAGTTTGTGCCACAACATGTTTTCAGCTCGCTTAGCAACGGTTTTCTTGTTGATCAGGTGCTTAGGACCAACGTTTTCAGAGATGGAGTTACCACCCCATGAACCACAACCCAGAGTCAGGGAAGGTGCGAGTTTGAAGTTATACAGGTCACCGATACCACCCTGAGAAGCCGGGGTGTTGATCAGGATACGCGCGGTTTTCATCAGTTGGCCGAAGTAAGCGACGCGTTCTGGCTGGTTATCCTGGTCGGTGTACAGGCAAGAGGTATGACCGATACCGCCCATGGCAACCAGTTTTTCCGCTTTATTGACTGCATCTTCGAAGTCTTTCGCGCGGTACATCGCCAGAGTTGGGGACAGTTTTTCGTGTGCAAACGGTTCGCTTTCGTCAACAACCTTCACTTCACCAATCAGAATCTTGGTGGTTGCTGGTACGGTGAAGCCTGCCAGTTCAGCGATTTTATGCGCCGGCTGACCAACGATAGCGGCGTTCAGACCGCCGTTTTTCAGGATGATATCCTGAACGGCTTTCAGCTCTTTGCCCTGCAGCATGTAGCCACCGTGGCTAGCAAAACGTTCACGAACGGCGTCGTATACGGAGTCAACGACAACAACGGACTGCTCGGAAGCACAGATGACGCCGTTATCGAAGGTTTTTGACATCAGTACCGATGCAACAGCACGTTTGATATCAGCGGTTTCATCGATAACAACAGGGGTGTTACCTGCGCCAACGCCGATAGCGGGTTTACCGGAGCTGTATGCTGCTTTAACCATGCCTGGACCACCGGTCGCGAGGATCAGGTTAATGTCAGGGTGGTGCATCAGCGCGTTAGACAGTTCAACGGAAGGTTGATCAATCCAGCCGATCAGATCTTTTGGTGCGCCAGCGGCGATTGCAGCCTGCAGAACGATATCGGCAGCTTTGTTGGTCGCATCTTTCGCACGTGGGTGTGGAGAGAAGATGATGGCGTTACGCGTCTTCAGGCTGATCAGCGATTTGAAGATAGCGGTAGAAGTTGGGTTAGTGGTTGGTACGATACCGCAGATGATACCAATAGGTTCAGCGATGGTGATGGTACCGAAGGTGTGGTCTTCAGCCAGCACGCCACAGGTCTTTTCATCTTTATAGGCGTTGTAGATATATTCAGACGCGAAGTGGTTTTTGATCACTTTGTCTTCAACGATACCCATGCCAGATTCGGCAACGGCCATTTTTGCGAGAGGGATTCGAGCATCTGCAGCGGCCAGGGCGGCAGCGCGGAAGATTTTGTCAACTTGCTCTTGAGTGAAACTGGCATATTCACGCTGGGCTTTTTTTACGCGCTCTACGAGTGCGTTAAGTTCAGCGACATTAGTAACAGCCATAATGCTCTCCTGATAATGTTAAACTTTTTTAGTGAATCATCTGCTCGACAAGTCAGTATAGACAAATCACCTGCAGCTGGTGAAAAAGTTAAGAAAACAAAGTGTTATTCACAAACTGATTCACTGATTTACTAAAAGAGCTTCGATTTAGCCAAGGAGCCTACCTTTAGAGATACGCCTTTTTTGTCTGGCTGAATCCCTTTCGGTGTAAGCAGATTACCCACTTCTGAGTACGATTTACGTGATCTAAATCAAATCTAGGCCAAGCTGACACCTTTCAGCAGGGGGCTTTTAGTAAAACATGGAAACTGTTAATCAATCGTGAGTTAGGACGGGTGAGACATTAGCATAGTTTACACAAATCTATAACACTCTGTTTTAACCCTCTTTTTATGGATAATTCAGATGAAGACTGCTAATAAAAAGGGTATTGTCAGCGCGTTTCGCGGTTTGTTGTTCGTCAACTACAACTTTTAATGGTTCTTCGGGGTTCATGTGATTCAAACGCTGTTTGATTTTCCTATCTTCTTTAAGTTCTTTATCGGGCTTTTTGCGCTGGTTAACCCGGTGGGGATCATTCCGGTCTTTATTAGTCTGACGAGCTACCAGACGGCGGTGGTGCGCAATAAAACCAACCTGACCGCCAGTTTGTCGGTGGCCATTATTCTGTTGACCTCGTTATTCCTCGGCGACTTTATTCTGCAACTGTTCGGTATTTCCATTGATTCCTTCCGTATAGCCGGCGGGATCCTGGTGGTGACGATTGCAATGTCGATGATCAGCGGCAAGCTGGGGGAAGACAAACAGAATAAACAAGAGAAATCAGAGACCGCGGTACGTGAAAGCCTTGGTGTCGTTCCTTTGGCCTTGCCATTGATGGCAGGACCAGGGGCCATCAGTTCCACCATCGTTTGGGGGACGCGCTATCACTCCTTCTCTTATTTAATCGGTTTTTCCATCTCTATTGCGCTGTTTGCGGCGTGCTGCTGGGGAATTTTCCGTATTTCCCCGTGGCTGGTGCGTATGCTTGGGCAAACGGGCATTAACGTGGTCACGCGAATCATGGGGCTTTTACTGATGGCATTGGGCATCGAGTTTATTGTCACCGGCATCAAATCTATCTTCCCTGGCCTTGTAGCCTAATTACAACCGCGCGCAACAGGAGGCGTATTCCTTTGCGCGCCGTTAATATCAGAAAAACCTATCCCTCGGTCACTGCCCCGACGCAGAGATAATCAATTCGAATGATTTAAAAAAATCACTAACTATCAATAGAATGCGCTATTTTCACGATTCTTTGATACGTCGCTTAAATGTTATTTCCGTCACACGATACTCTGGGGCTTGCCGTTAGATAATTGAAATGATATTAGTAATTTTACTTTCAATGCAGAGTTATGTGCTAAAAAATGAACAACTGTTAATTTTTTGTGCAAAAAACAAACATCTCGCAGATAAAGTGCGCAGGGGTAGACGGTTTTTACATATCTAATTGATAAATAGTGATTTAGGGTATGTTCAATTGACGGCTAACCTGTCGCTTAAAACCCAGCTTTCTCAACAAAAGAGAATTGGTTAACAAATTTGCAAATTATATTGGCGACGGTGAGAGTCATTTGGTACTTTCCGGCCTTAGTTATTCGCAACATAAAGTTTTGTAAATGATAACTGTTCCTAATTGGAAACGGTTATGAAACGAATAAGAGAAGTCTCCCGACAGGGGGGAGGCTTTAAATGAATCGACGTCAGGTTGCCATAAGAGCGACCGTAATAAAAAAGTCGGTGATAGCAGGCAGTAAATGACCTGACAGACGCAAAAATCTCCTGCGCTGTACAGGAACCCGAAAGGGCACTAAACAGGCTGACAAACGTCAGTAATAATAATGAACGGAGTATCAACACAATGTCCATCATCACAAAAAAAAGCCTGGTTGCGGCTGGAATTCTCACCGCGCTGATCGCAGGAAATGTTGCAATGGCCGCAGATGTTCCTGCGGGCGTGCAGTTAGCGAGCAAACAGACGCTGGTTCGTAATAGTGGCGCAGAGCCACAATCCCTCGACCCGAATAAGATTGAAGGGGTTCCTGAGGCCAATATTAGCCGTGACCTGTTTGAAGGTCTGCTGAATACCTCACCAAAAGATGGTCACCCAATTCCGGGCGTGGCAGAAAGCTGGGAAAATAAAGACTTTAAAGTCTGGACTTTCCACCTGCGTAAAGACGCCAAATGGTCTAACGGTGAGCCGGTTACCGCACAAGATTTCGTTTATAGCTGGCAGCGTCTGGTTGATCCGAAAACCGCTTCTCCATACGCCAGCTATCCACAGTACGGCCATATTGTTAACGTTGATGACATCATCGACGGTAAAAAAGCGCCGAGCGAGCTGGGCGTGAAAGCGCTGGACGACCATACGCTGGAAGTGACGCTGAGCGAACCGGTCCCGTATTTCTATAAACTGCTGGTGAACCCAGCAATGTCTCCGGTCTACAAACCGGCCGTTGAGAAGTTTGGCGAAAAATGGACTCAGCCAGGTAACATCGTAACCAACGGTGCTTACACTCTGAAAGACTGGGTTGTTAACGAACGTATCGTCATGGCGCGTAACCCGCAGTACTGGGATAACGCGAAAACCGTTGTTGATGAAGTGACCTGGCTGCCGACCTCTTCAGAAGTGACCTACGTTAACCGTTACCGTAGCGGCGAGCTGGACATGACCTATAACCAGCTGCCTATCGAGCTGTTCCAGAAGCTGAAAAAAGAGATCCCGAACGAAGTTCACGTCGATCCGTATCTGTGCACCTACTACTACGAAATTAACAACCAGAAAGCACCGTTTACCGACGCCCGCGTACGTACTGCGCTGAAGCTGGGTCTGGACCGCGATATCATTGCGAATAAAGTAAAAGGTCAGGGCGATCTGCCGGCCTACGGTTACACACCACCGTATACAGACGGTGCAAAACTGACAGAGCCAGAATGGTTCAAGTGGTCACAAGAAAAACGTAACGAAGAAGGTAAAAAACTGCTGGCTGAAGCGGGATACACCGCCGACAAGCCGCTGACCTTCAACCTGCTGTATAACACCTCCGACTTGCACAAAAAGCTGGCTATCGCAGCCGCTTCTCTGTGGCGTAAAAACCTCGGTGTCGAAGTGAAGTTGGTTAACCAGGAGTGGAAAACCTTCCTCGATACGCGCCACCAGGGGACCTACGACGTTGCGCGTGCGGGCTGGTGTGCGGACTACAACGAACCGACTTCCTTCCTGAACACCATGCTGTCCGGCAGCTCAATGAATACTGCGCACTATAAGAGCGAAGCGTTCGATAAGATCATGGCCGAGTCAGTTAAAGCATCTAATGAAGAGCAACGTACCGCCGCGTATGCGAAAGCTGAACAGCAGCTGGATAAAGATACCGCGATCGTGCCGGTTTATTACTACGTGAACGCCCGCCTGGTGAAACCATGGGTTGGCGGCTACACCGGTAAAGACCCGATGGATAACGTTTATACGAAAGATCTCTACGTTATCAAGCATTAATGGCAATACGTGGGGCGAATGATATTCGCCCCATCGTGTCTTATTTGAGAGCAGTGCAAAGGCACATGCCAGAAGGTACGGGCAATGTTAAAATTTATATTACGTCGCTGTCTGGAAGCGATTCCGACGCTATTTATTCTAATTACGATTTCATTCTTTATGATGCGCCTTGCGCCTGGCAGTCCGTTTACCAGCGAGCGTGCGCTGCCGCCGGAAGTGATGGCGAATATTGAAGCGAAATATCATTTAAACGATCCTATCCTGGTTCAGTACGGCAATTATCTGAAACAGCTAGCCCACGGCGATTTTGGACCTTCCTTTAAATATAAAGACTATTCCGTTAACGATCTGGTTGCGGTCAGTTTCCCTGTTTCGGCGAAACTGGGGGCGGCGGCATTTCTTCTCGCCGTTATTCTTGGCGTAACGGCGGGGGTGACCGCTGCGTTAAAACAAAATACCCGCTGGGATTTTGCTGTGATGGGGGTGGCAATGACCGGTGTGGTTATACCGAGTTTTGTTGTCGCACCGCTGTTGGTCATGATATTTGCGATTACGTTACATTGGCTTCCCGGTGGTGGATGGAATGGCGGGGCGCTTAAATTTATGATCCTGCCAATGGTGGCGCTCTCTCTGGCCTATATCGCCAGCATTGCGCGTATCACCCGTGGTTCAATGATTGAAGTGCTGCACTCTAACTTTATTCGTACTGCGCGTGCGAAAGGGTTGCCGATGCGCCGGATTATTTTCCGTCACGCGTTGAAGCCCGCGCTGCTGCCGGTGCTTTCTTATATGGGGCCTGCCTTCGTCGGTATTATTACCGGCTCGATGGTCATTGAGACGATCTACGGCTTGCCGGGTATTGGACAACTGTTCGTCAACGGGGCGCTTAACCGTGATTACTCCCTGGTGCTGAGCCTGACCATTTTGGTCGGCGCATTGACGATCCTGTTTAACGCGGTGGTGGATGTCCTCTACGCCGTGATTGACCCGAAAATCCGTTACTAAGGCTGGAGCTCGCCATGATATTAAGTAAAAAAAACAGCGAGGCACTGGAAAAATTCAGTGAGAAGCTGGAAGTGGAAGGCCGCAGCCTGTGGCAGGACGCCCGTCGACGTTTCATGCATAACCGGGCGGCGGTAGCCAGTTTAATTGTGCTGGTGCTGATTGCGCTGTTTGTGACACTGGCTCCGATGCTGTCGCCGTTCTCTTACTTCGACACGGACTGGGGCATGATGTCCAACGCGCCGGATATGGAGTCCGGGCACTATTTTGGTACGGATTCCTCCGGGCGAGATCTGCTGGTTCGCGTGGCTATCGGTGGGCGAATTTCCCTGATGGTGGGGATTGCCGCTGCGCTGGTGGCTGTGGTGGTAGGGACGCTTTACGGTTCGCTATCCGGCTACCTTGGCGGCAAAGTCGACTCGGTGATGATGCGTCTGCTGGAAATCCTCAACTCCTTCCCGTTCATGTTCTTCGTTATTTTGCTGGTGACTTTCTTCGGTCAAAACATCCTGCTGATTTTCGTCGCTATCGGAATGGTTTCCTGGCTGGATATGGCGCGTATTGTTCGCGGCCAAACCCTTAGCCTGAAACGGAAAGAGTTTATCGAAGCTGCACAGGTGGGCGGGGTCTCAACCTTTAATATCGTTGTACGCCATATTGTGCCGAACGTACTGGGCGTGGTGGTGGTTTATGCCTCACTGCTGGTACCAAGCATGATCCTGTTCGAATCTTTCCTGAGCTTCTTAGGCCTCGGGACGCAGGAACCGCTGAGTAGCTGGGGCGCGCTGTTAAGCGACGGGGCTAACTCAATGGAAGTGTCGGCGTGGCTGTTGCTGTTCCCGGCAGGATTCCTGGTGGTGACGCTGTTTTGTTTTAACTTTATCGGCGATGGCCTGCGTGATGCCCTCGATCCGAAAGACCGTTAAGGAGTGTTGCCATGAGCATAATTGAAACGGCAACCGCGTCACCGCGACTGCTGGACGTCAAAGATCTGCGCGTCACCTTTAAAACGCCCGATGGCGATGTGACTGCCGTAAACGATCTTAACTTTAGCCTGCGTGCGGGCGAAACGTTGGGCATTGTCGGTGAGTCTGGCTCCGGTAAATCGCAAACCGCATTCGCCCTGATGGGGTTACTGGCCAGTAACGGTCAGATTGGCGGATCGGCGCTGTTTAACGGTAAAGAGATTTTGAACCTGCCTGAGCGCGAGCTGAACAGACTGCGCGCCGAACAGATATCGATGATTTTCCAGGATCCGATGACCTCGCTCAACCCGTACATGCGGGTAGGTGAACAGCTGATGGAAGTGCTGATGCTGCATAAAAGCATGGGCAAAGCCGAAGCGTTTGAAGAATCGGTCAAAATGCTGGATGCCGTTAAAATGCCGGAAGCGCGTAAGCGCATGAAAATGTACCCGCATGAATTTTCCGGCGGTATGCGTCAGCGCGTAATGATTGCCATGGCCTTGATGTGCCGGCCGAAATTATTGATCGCTGATGAACCCACCACGGCGCTGGACGTGACCGTTCAGGCGCAAATTATGACCCTGTTGAATGAGCTGAAACGCGAATTTAACACCGCGATTATCATGATCACCCACGATCTGGGCGTAGTCGCGGGGATCTGCGACAAAGTGCTGGTGATGTACGCTGGGCGAACCATGGAATACGGCAAAGCGCGCGATGTGTTCTACCATCCGGCGCACCCATACTCTATCGGCCTGCTCAACGCAGTACCACGCCTTGATGCGGAAGGGGAAGCGCTGCTGACCATTCCAGGCAATCCACCAAACCTGTTACGTTTACCGACCGGTTGCCCATTCCAGCCCCGTTGTCCGCATGCGATTGAAACCTGCAGCAGCGCACCGCCGCTGGAAGAGTTTGCGCCAGGCCGTTTGCGTGCCTGCTTTAGAACCGTGGGGGAGCTGGTATGAACGCCGTAGCTGACGAAAGAAAAGTTCTGCTCGAAATTGCCGATCTGAAGGTTCATTTCGAGATTAAAGATGGCAAACAGTGGTTCTGGCAGCCGCCAAAATCGCTGAAAGCGGTAGACGGCGTGACGCTTCGTCTGTACGAGGGGGAAACGCTCGGTGTGGTGGGTGAGTCCGGCTGCGGTAAGTCCACTTTTGCCCGTGCAATTATTGGCCTGGTGAAAGCGACAGATGGCAAAGTGGCGTGGCTTGGCAAAGATTTGTTGGGTATGAAGCCTAACGAATGGCGCGAGGTGCGTAGTGATATTCAGATGATTTTCCAGGATCCTCTGGCGTCGCTGAACCCACGTATGACCATTGGCGAAATCATTGCCGAACCGCTGCGCACTTATTACCCGAAAATGCCGCGTGAAGAAGTGCGCGACAAAGTGAAAACCATGATGATGAAGGTCGGGTTGCTGCCAAACCTGGTTAACCGCTATCCGCATGAGTTTTCCGGCGGTCAGTGCCAGCGTATCGGGATTGCCCGTGCGCTCATCCTCGAGCCGAAGCTGATTATCTGCGATGAGCCGGTATCCGCACTGGACGTTTCAATCCAGGCTCAGGTGGTCAACTTGCTGCAACAGCTACAGCGTGAGATGGGGCTGTCGCTGATCTTTATCGCCCATGACCTGGCGGTAGTGAAACATATTTCAGACCGCGTATTGGTGATGTATTTGGGACATGCGGTTGAGCTGGGTACCTATGATGAGGTCTACAACAACCCGCTGCATCCTTATACCAAAGCGCTGATGTCAGCGGTGCCGGTTCCGGATCCGGATCTTGAGCAGAATAAAACCATCCAACTGTTGGAAGGGGAACTGCCATCACCGATCAACCCGCCGTCAGGCTGCGTGTTCCGAACCCGTTGCCCGCTGGCCGGGCCTGAATGTGCGAAAACCCGTCCGCTTCTGGAAGGAAGTTTCCGCCATGCCGTTTCCTGTCTGAAGGTTGACCCGTTATAATCGTCAGGGCTGGCAATGTGCCAGCCCTTTTTTATACGAGGTTACAACGTGGTGGCTATTAGCGCTTTGCGCCATCGTCTTTATCATTTTCTGTTCGATCAACGAACGAATTCCAGCCGACGCTTTGAAGCGCTATGCGGTCTGTTCGCCTTATTAAGCGTTATTGCCATTTTTATTGAGTCGGGCATCGGCACGACCTACCATCTGACCTACGACGAATGGCACGCTTTCGTCTGGCTGGAGATCGCGTTTACGCTGGTTTTTACCCTGGAATATTTCCTACGGCTTTTTTGCTGGCCTAATCCCGCACGCTACGTGTTTAGCTTTTGGGGTTTTATCGATCTGGCGACCATTTTGCCATTCTATGTGATCATGCTGTGGCCAGAAATTGGCGTGGAATATCTCTTTGCCTGGCGTGCGATGCGCGTGATTCGGGTGCTGCGTATTCTGAAATTGCTGCGCTTAATGCCGGCGTTAAATAGCCTATGGGGCGCGATCGTTAACTCTCGTCATCAATTGATCCTGTTCTATGTCTTTATTAGCATCGTGATGATCGTTGCCGGCGCGCTGATGTACGGTATCGAAGGGCCGGTAAATGGCTTTACCACGCTCAGTACCTCGGTTTATTGGGCGATAGTCACGGTGACGACGGTCGGCTATGGCGATATTACGCCGCATACACCCGCGGGTAGAATGGTGGCTTCGGTTCTGATCTTAATTGGTTATTCCGTGATTGCGATTCCGACCGGGATTATCAGCGCGCAGTTGACCAATGAGTTACAAAAGCGGCGTCAGGAGCGGGTGTGTCCGCACTGTAAGCAGCGCGATCATGAGCCAAAGGCGCATTACTGTAATAGCTGTGGCACGGCACTTCCGAATAAACTGTAGCCGGCCCGCTGCGGTGACGTGGCGGCAATAAAAAAGGGCAGCTAAGCTGCCCTTTTTTATTATTCACGCCACAGTATATGGCAGAGTTTGTGATCTTTTTCGCGGCACAGCAGCACACGTGCGAAAACGTCGTTTAGTTCGCCCCCGTCAGTCTCGGCCAGACCAATCACTACTTCTGCGAAGAAGTCCGGGTTCAGGTCGTAATCAACGTGTTCTTTCCAGTCTTCAGACGGGTCAAACAGCTCGGCGCCGCCGCGCTCTTCAAACTGCAGGTTGAAAAGGATGATATCCGCAGGGTCCAGATTATCCCCCGCGAGTTCGAGAAAAATATCGTATGCCTGTTCGAGCGTTTCGTCTTCGGTCAGGCGGTTGTTTAAATCCATATCCATAATGACTACCTGTTAAGTTCTGATGGGCACGTTTTACAGCAACGGACTAAAGAAGTAAAACAGCCGTTCGGCAATACGGTGCCAGAACGGGCGTTTAACCCACAGCCGCGCGTCCAGCAAGCGTGAGCGTGAAATGTAATCGTCTTGTACCGCCGCCAGATCGGCGCCAAATCCTGCGTCATCGATGACCAGCGTTATCTCAAAGTTGAGCCACAGACTGCGCATATCGAGGTTGACCGTTCCGACAAGGCTCAGCTCGCCATCGACCAGCACGCTTTTGGTGTGCAGCAGACCACCTTCAAACTGATAAATTTTAACCCCGGCTGCCAGCAGTTCAGTGAAGAATGCGCGACTAGCCCAACCCACCAACACCGAATCATTCTTACGAGGCATAATGATGCTGACGTCAACGCCTCGCTGCGCGGCGGTACAAATAGCGTGCAGCAGATCGTCGCTGGGAACGAAATAGGGGGTGGTCATTATCAGATATTCGCGTGCGGAATAGGCCGCTGTCAGTAATGCCTGATGGATCAGATCTTCCGGGAAGCCGGGACCCGATGCGATGGTCTGAATGGTATGACCGCTGGCCTCTTCAAACGGCATGATATTAAGGTCGGGCGTTGGGGGTAAAATCCGTTTACCGGTTTCAATTTCCCAGTCACAGGAATAGACAATCCCCATTCCGGTTGCGATAGGGCCTTCCATACGCGCCATCAGATCGATCCATTGCCCCACGCCAGAGTCTTGTTTGAAGAAACGAGGGTCGACCATATTCATACTGCCGGTATAGGCAATATAATTATCGATCATGATCATTTTACGATGCTGACGTAAATCCATGCGCCGTAAAAATACACGCATCAGATTGACCTTAAGCGCTTCGACCACATCAATACCGGCATTGCGCATCATGGCCGCCCACGGGCTGCGGAAAAAGGCTACGCTGCCCGCGGAGTCGAGCATTAAGCGGCAATGAACGCCGCGGCGAGCCGCTGCCATCAGTGATTCAGCCACCTGATCGGCCATGCCGCCGGGCTGCCAGATATAGAAAACCATTTCGATATTATGCCGTGCGAGCTGGATATCACGAATAATCGCCTGCATCACGTCATCGGTTTCGGTCAAAAGCTGTAGCTGATTACCTTTCAGGCCTGCGATGCCCTGGCGGCGTTCGCACAGTTTAAACAGGGAAGAGGCGACCTGGCTGTTATCTTCGGCGAAGATATGTTTGCAGGCTTTGAGATCGTTAAGCCATTTCGCCGTCGAGGGCCACATCGCGCGGGCGCGTTCGGCGCGACGTTTACCAAGGTGCAGCTCACCCAGCGACAAATAGGCAATAATTCCCACCAGCGGCAGAATATAAATGATAAGCAGCCAGGCCATAGCCGATGGCACTGCGCGGCGTTTCATGAGTATACGTAATGTTACCCCGGCGATTAACAACCAGTACCCCAGAATAGCCATCCAACTTACTACGGTGTAGACGGTTGTCATATTTCGAAAATCCTTTTGAAAGCCAGTTGTTATGAGTTTACGCATCACAGGTCATCTGGCAAATAAAAACGCGACGAGAAAGCGCTGGTCAGCGTTTGGCAAGGGGCTATAATGAGCCGTCTTTATTAGAAAGAGCGTTAGAAATGAAGCGTAGTAGACCAGAAGTGGGGCGCTGGCGGATGCTGAGACAAGCAAGCCGCCGCAAATCGCGTTGGCTGGAATCTCAGTCGCGTCGTAACATGCGCATCCATGCCATCAGAAAATGCATTGTCGGCCGGCAGCGCAATTGCTTGCTTTATGCCATTTACGAACTCTGATGGTAAAAAAGGGCACCGTCTATGGTGCCCTCTGTCATTTCCGGCTGGCGTCACGCCAGCGGCATATCAGAATACTTTTTTAAATTGTCATCCGGCTTATTTCGAAGAATTCCGCTTAAAAACGTTCTGTTACGCTGAACCCCTTCCTCGCCTAACTTTCCAGTCCTTAACCATCACACTTCGAGTACAAGTGTTACATTGCGAGTATCTTTGAGCATTGGGTTTTGTGTACACTTTTGCGTACTCAAAAGCCAAATGTGTACCCATTCAATGATCACTGACACAAAGCTCAGGAAGGCCCTTGGCAAGAAACGCGATGAGATAGAGGTTGTCTCAGATTCTCACGGACTAAATGCAAGAATCAGCCAGGCGGGCAAGGTCTCGTTCTTCTACCGCTACAGGTGGGCCGGTAAAGCTGTAAAACTTAATGTCGGTGATTATCCCGCAATGAGCATCGCTCAGGCAAGAGACCGGCGACAACAATTCAGAGCCTGGCTAACAGATGGATTAGATCCGCGGGAACAGGTCAAACTGGAAAAAATGACCCGCCAGGATTCAATGTCAGTCGCCGAGGCGTTCAACTATTGGATAGAAAGACACTGCATTGCTAATGGGCTGGCCAAAGTTGATTACTATCGTCTGGTCTTCGCAAAGCATATTGCAGAACCAATGATGAACGTGAAAGTTGATAATTCAACAAGGCTTCATTGGATTGAGGCTTTTGACAGAATGGAGAGTAGGGTGATGGCCCACTACATGCTCTCGTTATGCAAAAGAGCATTCAGGTTTTGTATCAACAGGGGAGTGATTTGTACTAACCCCCTGGAAGGACTGCTTCCAACGGACGTTGGGCAAAAACCAAAAAAAAGAACCCGCCGCCTTGATGACAATGAGTTACGCACGATTTATCAGTGGCTGAAAAATCATATGTCGATTGAGTCGGTGTTTCTGGTCAAGTTTGTTATGTTGACCGGATGCCGTACTGCAGAAATTCGTCTTAGTGAACGATCCTGGTTTCGTCTGGATGAAAACGAGTGGAGTGTTCCTGCTGGGAGTTACAAGACCAGAGTTAGCGTACGCCGAGGGCTATCTGACGCCGCGGTAGAACTGATAAAAAACCATCTTAAGAAAATTAACACGGTCCACCTGGTGACGTCTCAGCGTCTCGTTGAGGGTAAGATAAAAGACAGCCCAGTGCTTCCGCCAGTAGCTTCAAATTATGCGCGGTCTATATGGGGAGGTGTCGGAATGGATGAATGGTCTCTACACGACATGCGAAGGACAATCGCGACAAATCTCTCAGAGCTTGGCTGCCCGCCACATGTTATTGAAAAGATACTCGGTCACCAGATGGTTGGAGTCATGGCACACTACAACCTGCACGACTATATCGATGACCAAAAGCATTGGCTCCGCGTCTGGCAGAGCCATCTTGAAAAGATCATTGATGAGCCATTTAGCTAATTGATCCGTTTTCTTCCTTCCCACTCTTTGACCGACTCAGCGCGCCAACGATTAGGGTTGCCCGGGAAGTCCGGTTGTGGGAATGGACTTATGAAACCTCGCGGCATCGTGTCCACGCTTTGCCATGACCAAAGGGTTTTGCGTGAAATTTTGTATCGACTGGTCAGGTCTGACGTCAGCAAAATATCATCCATCGTTTTTCTCCAATGGCCCATGCCGGGCCATTTTTCAGTATTTATCAACTCACCTGGCCCGGTAGCGCACGCAGCCGGCGCATCCCCGTCATTGCTGCGTCCATAGTCGCCGTAGCGTTTCTGGTGTGTTGCCAGCGCTATCTCGCATGCCTGACGCGCGATAGGTGATTGCTTGCTGCCGCGGTTAATTAGCTTCATGCTCACCTCACACAAACACATCAATCGGATCGCCATTGCTGGCGGCGGCGCGGTTCGCTTCCCGGCGAAGGCCGAGGACATAACCAACAGGGTCCCAGCTGCTGAGGATGGCGCTCAGTTCTTTCTGGCTGTGCCAGGTTGTCAGGCGGCCTTTCAGTGAGGTGGCGCAGGCGCGGACGTTCGCCCGGGTCGGACCGGCCAACTTCATGCACAGGCACAATGTCAGCAGCAGGTCGGAATACTCGTCTGCAGCCGCGCGCAGCGCAGCAGGTTCAATGCTGGCTTCCAGTTCTTGAAGGCGGTGTTTCAGGCTCATGTTTACGCTCTCCCTAATCGAATACAGCGGTTACGCCGCGACGCAATCATGGCCACGCCGGTTACAGTCTTCTGCATGCGGGATAATTCGGCCCAGACTGTCGCCGCCCGGCGCCACAGGCCGCGCTTTTCTAATTGAGTCGCTACCACCTCCAACTGGCTAAGCTGGTTTGATTCTGCTGATTGGCCGCCGGACTTGCCGAGATGCCGAGTATTCAGCACAAAGCGGTACCATCTGGAGTCTTCACTGCGTTTGCACCGGGCAATCGTCCCGCTATCGATCAGTGAATTGATGATGTGTCGCAAGTTCCGATCTGTAATGCAAAGGGCTTCGCTGATCTCTGCGGGGCTGGCCTGCGGGTTATCAAGCAGGTAATTAGCGACCGCGTTCTGACGTTCAATTTTACTTACCATGCTGGTATCCGGCCCCATACGGGGCCGACCTCCGTTAGCCAACGTATTCCGGTTTCATATCGTCGAGGGTTACGCGGAACTGCTCATACAATTCGTCGCCCAGGTGACGGCGCGCAGCATTGAGTGTTGCTTCTGCCTTCGCGAACAACTCGGACGCATCCGGTTCGCCGGCGTTCGGCAGGGAGTTAATAGTCGCCTCGATTTTGTTGCGAGCATTAACCCGGTGATAACGCTGCGTAGCCTTGTTCTTGAGTTCGGTGTACAGCGCTGAGCCCAGTGTTGCTTTCGCCTGATTGATGTCTTCACCGACTGCTTTTGCCGCGTCCACATCTTCGGCAGAATCAATCCGGTCCCGGAATTCGTCAGCGATCGCATCAACATTCACGGTGGATTCCCGTGCGCTGCTGGTGGTTGAAACTGTGTCACCTGCAATTTCTTTCAGGTTTACGCGCTGCGGCGCCGGGTTAATCTCTTTCTCTGTGCGCGGCTCAACTTCATCCGGGCTGTAAACGCCCAAGATGACTTCCGGGCAGTACAGGCGGGCCCAGTACTTCACTGCGAGGTAAGCGATCTGCTGCTTCGGTGCTGTCTTCCACAACGGTGAGTTGCGGGTGGTGATGTCGGCCAGGTAGATTGGCTCACCCCAGGTGATCTCCGCCTCACCGCGCAGGACTGCGCCAACGCGGATAAACAGGCCTAACTCATCGCGCCCGTCTTTCTGACCGGCAATTTTTTCCCAATCACCGCCATATTCGTAATGGAAACGGCCTTGAATCGCGCTTGAGCTGGAAATCACCGCGTTAACCAGTTGGGCTTCGTAACCCAGCACACCATTAACTAGGTGGGTTTTCTGCGCTACCGCGTACGGGTTCATTCCCCACTGCATGGCCTGCATGACAATCGCCATACAGTCGGCAGGTTTACCGGCCAGGTGCTTGGGAACAGTAACGGCTGACTGCGCCATCAGGTCGGCGAATGCGGTCAGTTGTCCCAGCGCTTGCACGTTGAAGACAGCGTTGCTGGCTGAAATGGTGTTCGGAGCCTGCTCTGTCGTGATGATGTTAGTATTTTGCATGGTCAAATCCTCCATTAAGCCAGGCGCAGCGCTTCAAGGCGGCGCACGTCAAAATCGTTCAGTTCGTCGGTGTAATCTTCAGTGACTGGCGCCGGCCAGCTGTCGGTGTCATATGCCTGTGCTAATGCGCGCATAGTGCGCTGATACTCCAGCAGACCGAGGTCGAGCAAGTCTTCAGACGCTTCGATAACGGCTACCCAGTGGTAACCCTCGTCTTTGTTGACGAAAATCCAGAAGAACTGGTCAAAGTCGGCGACATTGCAGTACATGCCTGCGCTGATGTGGTAATCGCGGTCGATGATCTCCCGGTGTAACTTGGCGCGCAGGCCTTCCTGCTTGATGTTCCACATGCTGATAGTTTTCAGGTCGGCACCGATACGCACACCATCCAGGTCGATTTCCAGGTCCGGACGCACACGGACTTCCAGCCCGGTTTCGTCGTCGAACCCGAAATAACTCACCTCAACAGCGCGGCTAGGGTGCGTCAGCAGCTTGCCGGCTGTCGGGTGCTGGAGTAGAGCTTTCTGAATGGCCAGCGCGGTGCTCAACTGCTGACGGGTGACCAGCACTTTCCCTTCCGGGTTCTCGCGCCACCCATCCAGCAGTTCGTCGGCGAACACCGCATCCGGATTAACGGTTTTCACAGCCTGAATCAGGTCTGCTTTCGTGCCGGAGACTTTCAACGGTTGAGGCTTCTGTGCTTCCTGCGCGACCTGGTCAGGGTTAATCACCGCCAGTTGCTCGAGCAGAGCGTCACGACTGCCGCTGGTTTTCACCTGCGGCGGCAGGGTGGCGTTGTACTCTTTGATGCAGGCTTTCATCGCCGTTGCCGTCTGCTTCTGACCTTCTTCAATGCGCTGGAACTCCGCAGGCAGAGCCATGTAGCTTTGCCCGGTTTCTTCCAGCGATGCACCCATCGGCACCTGCGGCGGCAGGGTGGCGTTGTACTCTTCCAGCAGCGCTTTGATATCGTCAGCAGATAGCTGCGCTGGCAGGTTGGCGTTATGCTCATCAATGAACGCCCGGATCGTTGCCGTTGTGGTGAATGCACCTTCCGGGATGACCGGTTCAACGCTGAATTCGGCATCCAGTTGTTCAGGTTGCAGCGCCAGCGCATGCACCAGATTGCCCATATCCAGAACCGGAGATCGTTCTTTCGTTATGGTCTTCTCAACATGGCGCGCGTTGAAGTACATCAGGGACACGCGAGCATCTTTCACCTGTGTTGAGCTGATGCCGTTAGCCGCGTGGTAAACCTCATTTGGCAGACCTTCATAACGGCCCGGTTCGAAGAAAGCAGGGTATTCGGCAACCGGTTCTGGCTGATTCACTTCTGGGCTGCTTTGATGCGCATTTTGGGCTTCCTGATGCACAGAACCGTCATTTTGAGTCACGTTTTCCGGTTTTTGGTTTACATCTGCCGCTTCATGGTTCGCCAGGCTTGGCGCGGCGGCGGCCAGAATATCCGCGTTGCAGTTTTCAAGCTCCTGCGCGTCAGCTTCTTCTTTCAAATCCGCTTCCATTGCTGCGTAAGTAGCATCGCCAGCAACGGGCCCGCATTCCGGGCAGTGGCCACCGCCGACAGCGCCGCAACCGGTGCACACAATTTCTTCTACGGTATCTGTCTGCGGATCATCTTCCACAGCACCTTCGCCTGCTGATACCGCATCGTTAGTTTCGCCTTCGGTGCGCTTAGTCTCTTCCATCGGCTCATTGGTGGTTTCCTCGGTCGGTTTTGCTGGGGCGTTCATCAGGCCATCGATGGAGAAAATGCCTCCACCTACGTTGGCGATTTCTGGTTGTTTGGCTGCGGCTTTCTGCTCTGCTGCGACCTGCTCGTTAATCTCGTTTTCCCAGCTTTTTTCCGGCACGTTTCCGGCCGCCGCCAGGGTTTCTTCGGTTGGGTGTTCGTGGTCGGATTCCGTCAGGTTCGCCTTGATATACGTCTGCAGGCTGACCGGGAAGTGGTGAACGTTCTCTGCGGCGCCACGGATGAGCGCGAAGATAGCAGCGCGCGAATAATCCAGGATGCCAGCCGTTTTACGCAGAGCTTCGGACCATTCTTTGAACGGGCTTTCTTTCTTGCTGACGATCTCTTTTGCACGACGGAAAACACCGCCGGGGATATCATGGATGTTGAAATCCATTGGCAGAGTGGCCAGCGCAATTTCAATGTCCAGGGTGTCCAGCGTGTGTGTAAGAGTTGGGTTGCGGTCTGTCTTATTACCGCCGCCAGCATTGGTTTTTACGTCGGTACGCTGAATCAGCGCTACACGGTTGCCTTTCTGCCATTCTTTGACCAGCAGAACGCGATCGATGTATTCGGTACTCACCCACGCTTTAACGAACTGAATAAAGTGGTTCAGCTCATGGCGCTTCGTCTGTGACAATGCCTTTTGCACTGCGTCGGTCAGCTTCCAGAGGCTTGGCATGTCGTATGCTTTAACCTCTGGCGCGTTCTCTACGGCCAGCAGCAGGTTTTGAACGTAGGTGTTATCCATGTCCATTTCTAACGCTGAAAGCTCTTTACGGCGTGGGATGCTGATGTGGTAAACGTGGCCTGTTTCGGAGCACAGCTGCGCCAGCAACTGGATGCGGAAAGGCATGGTGACCAGCTGAAACTCTGCGTTCGCGTCGTCTGAGTATTCGACCTTGCGGTCGCCGTTCTCTTCGGCCATCAGCTCAGTGGTTAAATTGTTGTCTGCAACGTCTTCCTGGTGGAAAGAGTCCTGCGGCGCCGCGCCGGGTTTCAGTTGCCAGGTGCGCTGGTCGTCGGCCAGTTCGTAGCGTTCGCACCAGGAAAAATCAACCACGCCTTCTTCTGGCAGGTCGTTAAATACCGGGAAGTCAGTACGGATTGGCTTCTGGTAATCCTTGCCGCGACCGGTCTCAATTCCGGCATCTTCCAGATCAACATCGAGCTGAAGATTTGCGCGCGCTTCTGATTTCGCACTGCGCCAAATCACTGCATCTTTCTTGCCGGATTTCTGAGTGGCTTTAACCACATTAAAGAATTCCATGTGAGATCCTCTTTTTTGGGTGTTAGAATCCCCGGGCCATTGATGGCGCCCATTGGGTGTCTTTTTGGTTTGGTATAAATTCCGGTGTAACTTTGGTCGGAAGCACCGGACGTACAGGCCCGCCTTGCGCGGGTTTTTACGTTATGACTCGTGAGCCATCTGGTCGTATGAAGCACAACGTACACAGCAGTAATCGCGCTCTTCGTGCGTCAGCTGCGCGCCGTGGATCAACGTCAGCGTGTTCTTCACTTCTTTTCCTTGCTCAATTGGCTTTCCGCAGAGGCGGTAAGCGCATTTCTTCTCTTGCATATCTCCCCCCGTTAATGACTAAGGGCATTGCCTACACCATTCAGAAACACTTCAACCAAAAGCTCGGTTGTATAAGTGCGCTCTACGCCGCGATGCAGATACAAACGACCTCGTGCGTTGGCTGATGCAGTCCAGGTTGCGTCTTTGTGTTTGACGAGCATTCCGGGCAGAACCGCGCCGCGGTTGATCGTCTGTGTGCCGTAGTGCTGATGAACCATGATGTTCTCCAGTTTTCTTAAGTGAACTTCGCTGGTGGCGCCGTGTAGCTGATACCCACGGTTGAGCTTTTTCACTCTGCAATTCACCACCGCGAAGCCCACTTTTTGTGTCTTGCCTTGTCGCCGGCTAGCGGAACGTTGTTGAACCTTATGCGCGTTGTGTTTCGCGATGAGGTGATAATAGCAATGGGTATTGGTTGTATCAATACGTATTGCTATTTATTGGTTTGAATTAGTATTAAAAGATTGATAGCGAAAGGAATTTATTTTTTAGTAATGTGCGTGTTATGCTCAAAAAAACATCAAAGAGGGTATCTCTATGGGCTTGGGAATGGATATGTCACGTGATGAACTGCTGGAAGATCGCGCAGCTTTCATCGCTGGCGAGATTGGCGGGGCGGTTGTTGAGTTGATTATTGGCGGGGGAGTGATTAGTCGGGATGCTATTGCGGATAGCCTGGAAGCGAAGCGGAAAGCTGTGGGCAATGTGATCCACAAAGGAGTGTTGCGGGATGCTGCGGAGTTCGTGAGGAATGGGCAGTACAAAACCTGATTGGACGGGTTGCCAATGCTATAGCCAGTGGAATCCTTTAGCCATTAACCCGGCAAGGCCTAGTGCCACAGCGATGATGGCACCAAATAAAATGCGAAAGTCACTTCGCGCATCACGCTTGATTTCTCTGACATCATCTTTAATTTCTTTAAGGGTGTTTTTCATGTGCTCGACGTCGGATTCGAGCTTAGCTACTCTTGCTTGCATGTCATCGCCTCCGCCATTGCCTCCACCGTGCTTCTCATCATGTATTATTTCATTTGAAGCATCAAGGTTTCCATTGGGTAGCTGAAAAACATTCCTATCATATGGCATCATTGCTTTTCCACTTAGTCGACACTGAAAAATAGGCGCTAGCGACATCGATAACTTCCCACACAGATTCTGGGTTTGAGTCTCTAAATAACAATTGGAGCTTAATACGATAGTAGCCCGGAGCTGTGGCCACAAAAGTATCTATGACCGCCATCTCTGCTACAAACTCACCAGTATCACCCCATCTAGGGTCATACTTGAACAGGTTACTTTTTTTTGCAGGAATAGTTACATCTTCATCATTGTGAAAAATAGATACTTCCAGCGAATAATTATCTGTGCCATTAAAATCAATTACACCAAAATTAATGGCGATGGTTTGCTCTGAGGGGTAACTGTCACAAATTATAGAAATATTAGGCTTGGTTTCACCCACAGTTAAACCTAATGAATAGCGCGAAGGGTAAACAAAGGCTATTTTTCCTTTGATGTCAGCCATCATTAACCTCTTTATACTAAGTGAACGGTGGGTCAGCTGTGTTTTCAGCCATGCTTCCGATAAGTTTGCGGCATACTTCCGATCACCTTGCCGAAGACGAAGATTTTGTTCATCTCTTCCTTTTCAATCGGCTCCCACGGTCGATAAGTAGGGTTGTCGGAGATAACCAGGAGTTTGTCTTTCATCTTCTGCAGGCGCTTAACATGCGACGTATCGTCGTAGATGAAGGCGTAAATGCCGTCACCGTCGAAGTGTTGAACGCTAATATCCACAAACAGCAAATCTCCCGGTTCAATCGTTCCTGACATGCTGTCGCCGCGAACGTTGATGATGCGGATCTGTTCCTGTTTGCGACCGTTAAACATCTGGCGAGCATCTTCAACGGAGTATTCCACGGAGCGTAATACCTCCACGAACTCACTATTAATGATTCCGGGACCAGCGCTGACTGTTAGGTCGAGAACGTCAACCCTGAAGATATTTGGATCTGTTTTAACAGGAGCAATAAAAGTCGGTTGTTGGCCGTCAGCCCTCATAGGGCCTATTCCCGTAGACAACCACTCCGTTCGAACCCCAAGCGCATTCGCAATTTCTACAATCTTGGTCGACCCTCGCGCATTGCCGCTAGTTAGCCTCCAGATAGTTGGCTGGGCAACACCCGACGCCTTCGCAAGAGCGCCTTGAGACATTCCCGACTGTTCCATTGCCTGATTCAGGCGTTCAGCAAGAGTTTCTTTTTTCATAGTTTTTAATTTATACGCTTGCGTATTGATGGTCAAAACACGTTTTGCTATTGCTCAGGGCAATACGCATTGCTATTATTGTTTTGTTCAATACTTTTAGGAATTGAAAATGACCAACAAAATCATCCAACACGCCATCGACATTGCTGGCAGCCAAAAGAAACTCGCAGATCTCTGCGGTGTTGCTCAGCCTACGGTCTGGCGATGGCTGCATGGCGGCGGCATTGATGCGCGATACGTCATGAAAATCGTGTCGGCAACCAACGGGAAGGTTAAACCCGCTGACATTCGTCCAGACCTTGCCATGTTGCTTAGTTCAAACAGCAGCCAATTCTAACCACGAAAGGGAAAGCACTATGCAATCACTTACGTTTCACCAGGATACCTCGTTTTCCACTAAGCCACTGATAAACCGTTATCAGCCAGCGAAAAGCGTATCACCGGAAAAAATCCGTGATGCCGTCCGCGCCTGGGCGATGTCAATCAACAATCAGGACGTAGTCGCTGGTCTGATCGTCGAGGAATGGGAACGGCAGGGCGGCGGCGCGCTGGACTTCCCTGACGACCTGAGCCGCCGGCGACAGAAGCTGTTCCGCTGGCTCGACGGCACCACCGTGGCGGCGCATCGCAATATCGAGCTACTGACCCCGGCGATAACTGCGGTTCTCCCTCTGGAATTCCGGGGCCGCCTGGCGCAGCAGGATGACTTCATGACGCGCTATGCGGCGATGGAGAAGGAGGTCAGCGAGGCGAAACAGGCGCTGATGCTTCGCGCGCCACAGCACCAGATGGTGAAAGAGGTTCGTGAGGGGATCGAGCATCTGCTCGGGCTACTGCCGGTTGAAGCTATGGCTCAGGTTCTCAGCGGGATAGCAGCTGTTGCCCCGGGCCTTATGTGAGGTATCGATGAAAAACAATCGAAGTGAAATGGCGAAAGCCGCGGTGCTCGAACACCAACGGCTTTCTAGTGCAAAAACGGTAGGTAATTGCGGAGATAAGTATGTCAAATACCGCTGAAGTTATCAAATTTCCCGCCCCACCACAGGGGCAACAGGAGAGCCGCATGGCTGAGCTGGAGAACGGCTATTTGCGTTTAGCCAACCAGATTCAGGATGCCTTGTGTATCGTTGAGCTATCAGGCCGTGAATTCCGCGTGCTGAATGCCATCGTTCGTCTGACCTATGGCTGGTCCAAGAAGTCTGACCGCATCGCTAATAGCCTCATTGCCGACAAAACGACGCTGAAGGTGAAGCACGTTTCTGAAGCTGTGCTGAGCCTTGCCTATCGGAACATCATCATCCTGCGTCGAATTGGGCAAACCAGATACATCGGGGTTAATACCTGCCTAGATAAGTGGGCTTATACCAAGCCAAATTGCATGAAGTGTCCGGCGGCGTTCCCGGCTGCTGAAGTCGAAACATGGGTTATCAATGCCCCTGAATTCATGATTAGCAATCCCCAGAATCAGGGACAGTTATCCCTGAAAACAGGGATGGCTATCCCCGAAAACAGGGATGGTGATTTCAACCCTCCAACCATCCCCGAAAACAGGGATGGTTATCCCCGAATTCAGGGAACGCTATCCCCGAAAACAGGGAACACCAAAGACATTCTTCCAAAGACAAATATAAAAACAGATCTAACCCCCTCTAATCCCCCAAAGGGGAAGGTGAAGTTTGACCCGCTGACAATCCCTGTTCCTGAGTGGCTTGATTCTGAGTCATGGAGTGAATGGGTTGCTTATCGCCAGCAATCTGGCAAGGCCATCAAGACCGAAATGACGGTCACCAAGGCTTTCAAACTGCTGAAAGCCTGCCTGGACGAAGGCCATAACCCGGTTGACGTGATCAACACCAGCATCGCCAACGGGTACCAGGGATTGTTCAAGCCGAAGTTTGCTCTCGCTGAGCGCAAAGCGGGCCGGGATGTGAATCACATTTCAGAGCCAGATAAAACCATCCCAACCGGGTTCAGGGGGTAACAGTGAAAAATATTGTTAATTCCGGCAGCGCCCTTGAGCGCCTGAAGAAACTCATTCCGCCAGGCGTACAGCCGAAGTTCACCAGCGCAGCTGAGCTGCTGGCGTGGCAGCGGGAAGAGGGGCTGAAGCATTGCGAGGAGCTGAGTCGACTGAACCAGAAGGCGCGCACTGAGAAAATCTTCGGTCGCTCTGGCATCCAGACCTTGCACCGCAGCTGCACGTTCGCCAACTACGAAGTATCCAGCGAGCAGCAGCGCAAGGCCTACACTATGGCGAAAAGCTACGCGCAGAACTTCGGGACCGGCTTTGCGAGCTTCGTGTTCAGTGGCGGCCCGGGCACCGGCAAAAACCATCTTGCCGCGGCGATTGGCAACCATCTCCTGGCTGCTGGCCATTCGGTTCTGGTCGTCACCATTCCGGATCTGATGCTTCGGGTTCGCGAATGCTACGACGGCGGCCAGTCAGAAGCATCGCTACTGGATGACCTTTGCAAAGTTGAGTTGCTGGTGCTGGATGAGGTCGGTATTCAACGCGGCAGCAGTGGCGAAAAGGTCATTCTGAATCAGGTTATCGATCGCCGGCTGTCGTCGATGAAGCCTGTTGGCGTACTGACGAACCTGAATCATGCAGGGCTTCAGGATGCGCTGGGGCTTCGAATTATCGACCGCTTAACCATGGATAACGGCATCTGGGTGAACTTTGACTGGGCCAGCTACCGCAAGAACGTATCGCATCTGAGGACTGTGAAATGAGCATAGTCAAAACTCACACCGGAATAGTGATCACCAAAGACGGGCCGCTGCGTAAAAAACTGCACGAAACGAAAAGCATGTGGTGTGCCGGGAAGAACGAGATGTACCACAAAGATACTGGGCGTCGTCATTTTGGCGAATTAACTCGCCACCGATTGCTGCTGGAAACGATTGAAAAAATCGGGAGCGAATCATGAGTGAAGTCATCGAGAAGCAGACGAATAAAGCGATCGCAATCATCGCCGAGTACATCCAGCGCGCGAGCAAGAACGAGCAGTTGCAGGAGGCAAAAACACGCCTCGATAAGAAAGTCGTTTTATTTTCCGATGATGAGAATTGCGACCTTGGCAAGTTGATGACCGCGTTTGTACCGGCCATGACCAGCCATTCCCGGGAGAAGTTCTTCGAAGAAATCGCCGCAGCACTGGAGGCCGCGCTATGAGTAACCAATTATTTCTCAAATGCATCAAGGATACTGAAGGCTATTGGACTGAAGGCGAAATGTATCCGGCCCGAGTTGTTGCTGGCGGGTTTGTGCAGGTTGGCGATGATGATGAACCTAACGGCGAGAACTGGAGCGCTGCACCGGTGGAATATCGGGAAGATGATTCGATCGTCTATCAGGTCGATGGGATTGAAGGTGAGGTTTTATTCGAGGAGTCAGCCCAATGAACGATATCACCGCACTGATGGCGACCATGAAAGCGGCAGCAGAGAAAGCCACCGAAGCACATGAGCGACTTAGCGCTATGCCGTCAGATGGGCTATTCGATGCCTCGCTTGCAGAAAATGCACAACTTGAATCTGACATTACTGCGCTTATTGCCCATAACGACGCGTCAAGTCCAGCCAACGTCCTGGCGCTGGTAGGGGCGCTGGAGAAGGCGCAGGCAATCACCGCAGCAGCCGAGAAACTAGTCCGATGCAAAGGCCGCTATCACAGCGAGCAGAACTACCGAGCAATGGCGGCGCTGTTTGGCGTGAACACTCCAGACCTACCGCCGCTGGAATCGGAATCCCGCACCGTCACCGTGAAGCTGCCGACCGGCTATGTTTGTTCGGCCTGGGCACCCGATTAACGAAGGGGAAAGAGGTGTGATGATTCCGAAAGACGACGGCACATGGCTCTCTCGCTTTGATGTAGAGCACATACTGCAGGTGGCTGGCATCCAGGTTATCGAAGGAGAAGGACAATGAATCTCCAACTTGCGGTTAAAGGTGAGTATTTCGACGCAATGAAGCGCGGAGATAAAACCGAAGAATACCGGCTGTATAACGAGTATTGGCGTAATCGCCTAATAACCGAGGCTTGGAAGGACTTTCCGCGCCAATATGACCGCCTGATTATCACCAAAGGTTATCCGCGAAAAGACGATACCAGTCGCCGCCTTGACGTGAAGTACAGCGGCTATGAAATCAAAACAATTACACATCCTCACTTTGGTGATAAGCCGGTGAAGGTGTTCGCGATTAAGGTGATTCTAAATGACCAATAACCTATTAACAGACCCAGCTAACCATCCAGCGAATGACAAATTGACAGATGAGCGGCTTATCCGTGTACGTGACGAGCTACAGCGCACGCTTACGTACAAAAACGGCAGTACCCAGGACTATGTCACCGCCGATGCGATAAAAGCGATAGACGAGCTTCTGGAGCGCCGTAAAGCCGATGCTGATAAATCGTCTGAGGTGAAATAGTGGATCCATTACTCGAGTACGCCTGTAAGCGCGTCATGGAGCTGGAAGGTCTGCTGCTGGTGGAAGTGCCTGAAACTGCCTGGCCTGCCGAAGTTGGCATGGTCTTATCTCAGGTTGAAGTCGCCGGGGGACTCCCGGCGCATCACCAGCGCCGCCTGCAGCACCATATCAATCGTATGTGGCTGGAAAAAATGCCGGTGCCGTCCATCATCGCCGCGGCGCGTTCGCTGGCCACTGCCATGGAGAAATACGCGTGATTCATTCAGAAATCATTGTTGATAACTTTGCTGGTGGTGGCGGGGCATCCACTGGCATTGAAATGGCTACCGGGCGAAGCGTGGATATTGCGATCAACCACGATGTGAACGCAGTGGCCATGCACACAACGAACCACCCGGATACGCTGCACTACTGCGAATCCGTTTTTGATGTAAATCCCCTGGTTGCGACTGCTGGCCGACCGGTGGGGTTGGCGTGGTTCTCGCCAGATTGCCGCCATTTCTCGAAGGCCAAAGGCTCGAAGCCGGTGGAGAAAGAGATTCGCGGTCTGGCGTGGATCGTTATTCGCTGGGCACTGGCGGTGCGGCCACGCGTCATGATGTTGGAGAACGTGGAGGAGTTCCAAACGTGGGGACCGCTTATCGCTGCTGAGGATGGCGGCCTGCGCCCGGACCCTGCTCGTGCTGGTGAAACCTTCGAGGCGTTCTGTGGCATGCTGTCTGGTGGCATACCTGCCGGGCATCCAGCGCTGGCGGAGTGCTGCGAGTTCCTGGGTATTGCCGCTGACGGCGAGCTGGCGAAGCAGCTGGTTGCCGGGCTAGGATATGCCGTTGACCACCGCGAACTGCGCGCGTGTGACTTTGGCGCGCCGACCATACGGAAGCGTTTTTTCATGGTGATGCGTTGCGATGGTGTGCCGGTAATCTGGCCGGAGCCGACCCACGGTGACCCGAAAACGCCAGAGGTGCAGGGCGGCAAGCTGGCGCCATGGCGCACCGCTGCGGAGTGTATCGACTGGACGATTCCTGCAACGAGCATTTTCGACCGCAAAAAATCTCTGGCTGTGAATACGCTGAAGCGTATCGCGCGCGGCATCCAGCGATTTGTCATCGATAGCCCAGCGCCGTTTATCGTGAAGTGTAACCACACCACGACAAAGGGAAAATATGATTGTTTCCGTGGGCAGGCGTTGACCGAACCGCTACAGACAATCACGAAAACCCATGGCTATGCGGTTGCCGTTCCACACCTGACGAAATTCCGCACCGGCGCAACCGGGCAGCGCACAAACGAACCGATGCCGACGGTCACCGCTGGTGGCCAGCACGTTGGCGAGGTGAAAACCACGCTGGCAGCTGATGGGTATGACGAGCACCGCGCGCAGCAAACGCTGGCATTCTTGCGGGAATACTGCGGCGAGGATTGCGACGGTCTGGTCACGGTTGACGGCATCACTTACCGCATCGTTGATATCGGAATGCGTATGCTGCAACCGCATGAACTGTACCGGGCGCAGGGCTTCCCAGAGTGGTACATCATCGACCAGGACTACAGCGGCAAGAAGTACGCAAAAGACAAGCAGGTTGCGCGTTGCGGCAATGCGGTGCCGCCGCCGTTCGCTGAGGCGCTGGTGCGGGCCAATCTGCCGGAACTGTGTCGGGCCAGGGAGATAGCCGCCTGATTACGGTAATTATGAGCAACCCGCTACGGCGGGTTTTTTCTTGCATTGATTTTCCATTATCACCTGTACATAATGTCAGTGTCAGCCTGAACAACTGACAGCCTTATGCGCCACGGAGAGTACCATGGCGCACGAACTACAACTCATTAAGCAATCATCAGGAATCCTGATCCCCGCTACGCCGGAGACCAGCGATATTCTGCAATCAAAAATCAAACTCGGCGCCGTGCTGGTAGCCGAATTTCGTCAGGTGAGGAATCCCGCATTCCATCGCCGTTTCTTTGCGCTCCTGAATCTCGGGTTTGAATACTGGGAACCAACCGGCGGCGCCATTTCATCGAACGAGCGCAAGCTGGTAACCGGGTATGCAAAGTTCCTGTCTTCTTATGGCGGCAACGAAAGCGCGCTGCTGGATGCTGCTGAACAGTATCTGGAGCAGATTGCTAGCCGTCGCGTTACCAATGGCATCAGCCTGTGTAAATCCTTTGATGCTTACCGTGCCTGGGTAACTGTCGAAGCCGGACATTACGATGCTATCCGGCTGCCTGACGACACCCTGCGTAAACATCCCCGCAGCATTTCCTTCTCAAACATGGACGAAATCGAATTCCAGCAGCTGTACAAGGCTGTGCTCGATGTTCTCTGGCGCTGGATATTGTCCCGGACTTTCCGAACGCAGCAGGAGGCCGAGAACGCCGCCGCCCAGCTGATGAGCTTTGGGGGATGATGCCGATGAAATTCTCCTGGTTCCATCATCACGAATGCACCACCGAGCAGGCCGACGACCTGGTGGACAACTACCGGCGCCGTGGCGTGAAAGTCGAGCGCAGCCTGAACCGTGACAACATCACCTGGACTATCAGCGCGCAGCTGCCGGAAGGCGATAAAGCGCCGCGCCCGAGCCGTGTGTGGCAAAGCAAGGCGTGGGGGTGAGCATGGCTAAGCTACCGCGCCGCAAGTGCGCCAACAAAGAATGCCGCCAGTGGTTCCACCCGGCGCGCGACACACAGACCGTATGCGGTTACGAATGCGCCAGCGCCGTCGGCAAAGAACAGACCAGAAAAGCCCGCGAAGCCGCGCAGCGCAAGGAGCTATCGCATCAGCGCGCCGTCGAGAAGAAAGAGCGTGCAGCCTGGCGCCAGCGCAAAGCCGCAGTTAAGCCGCTGAAGCACTGGATTGACCTAACGCAGCGCGCCGTAAACGACATTTGCCGCGAAACCGAGCTGGCAGAGGGGCGGGGCTGTATTTCCTGCGGCACGAAAACGGCGTTTGCCTGGCATGCAGGACACTACCGCACGACGGCCGCCGCCGGGCACCTGCGCTTCACCCGCTTCAACATCCATCTTCAGTGCGATGTCTGCAACGTTCACAAATCGGGAAACATTGAAGCCTACCGGGCCGCGCTGGTGGAGCGTTACGGCGAAGAGCCGGTACTGGCACTGGAGAACAACAACACCCCACATCGCTGGACGGTCGAAGAGCTGAAGGAAATCAGGCTCGCGGCCCTGGCGGATTTGCGCACGCTGAAAAAGCTGGAGGCCGCATGATATTCGAATCCTATTTTGCCGATCACCTCCGCGTTCGCTGGCAGCGGATGCGCTTATACCACTTTCCCGGCTCCATTCTGACGGACTACCGGATACTGAAAAATTACGTGAAAACCATGGGCGGTGCAGCATGAATACTCAATACCTCGAATATGTACGCCAGCAGCTGATGGTGGCCACAGCCGATTTAAGCGGGGCAACGAAAGGGCAGTTAATGGCGTGGCTGGAGAACGCACAGATCGACACGAACACGTTTAAGCGTAAAAAGCCCCGGGTGCTGGATGAGGTGACCGGGAAGGTGATCACACTGGATAACCCACCGATACCCGGTAAGCAATCGCATGCCAAAGGCTCTCATATCCCTCTGGTGCAGCCGGTTGAGTATGCGACCGCATCATGGCGCCGAGCGCTGCTATCGCTCGAAGAACATCAGAAGGCCTGGCTGCTATGGAACTACAGCGAGAACACTAGTTGGGAGCATCAGGTGGCAATAACGCAATGGGCCTGGGCTGAGTTCAGCGCGCAGCTGGCGGGTAAGAAGATGGCCGGGAAGACAATGGAGCGGCTGAAGAAGCTCATCTGGCTGGCGGCACAGGATGTGAAAGCTGAGTTGGGCGGCAAAGACACTTACCAATATTGTGACCTTGCTGCGCTGGTGGGCATTAAGCCAGATAACTGGAGTAAAAACTACGGTGATCACTGGCGCGCTATGTGCGGCATATTTGCTTCAATGGATAGTGAAGCGTTAATGCTGGTTGTGAGAACACGATCGCAACAAAAAGCTGCTTTTTCACAGCAAGGTATTGCAAAAGTCAATTAAATAGGCCATATTTGAGTCTACTTTGATATGCTGCCAAATTTATATAAACCCGCCATCGAGCGGGTTTTTTTATGGCAAAACGGTCTTGCCGAGCGCATCAACGCGCTGGTGGTCGCAGAATTGAATTCTTCTCTTGCTGGGCTGGGCGACCAGAGCTATCTGTATGTCACACCACGAAAATTAAGGTAAAAGGCATGCTAAATCAGCAGGATATGACAGAAACAGCAAAGGCTGTTTTCAATGAATTAAGCGATAAGCCCGCTACGGCTGGTGAGATTGCACAGAATACCCACCTTAGCCGCGAACGTTGCCAGCTCATTCTCACGCAGTTGGTGATGGCGGGGTTATCAGATTACCAGTTCGGATGTTATAAGCGCCTCCAGTGATGGGGGCTTTCTGCTGTGGAAATGGGCGGCTGGTGGGTGTTGTAGCACCCAGCCAGCCATCAGCTCATGCTTTCAGGTCACAAGCTAACCAAGGCCCACCGCTTTAGCGCAAAAGCATAGTGAGCCTATCAGAGTTACGCTTACTGATCTATGGAAAATACTGTAAAAATAAACAGTGTTGAATTAATCAACGCTGATAGCCTGCATTACATCGCCACCCTTCCGGATAACTCCATTGACCTGATTGTTACGGATCCGCCCTATTTTAAGGTGAAGCCGAACGGCTGGGACAATCAATGGAAAGGGGACGAGGACTACCTACGCTGGCTTGATAGCTGTCTTGTTGAATATGCCCGAGTGCTTAAACCAGCGGGCAGCATTTATCTATTTTGTGGTCACCGTCTGGCCTCAGACATTGAGATCATGATGCGAGGCCGCTTCAACGTCCTAAACCATATCGTCTGGGCTAAACCATCAGGCCGTTGGAATGGCTGTAATAAAGAAAGCCTGCGCGCGTACTTCCCCTCAACAGAGCGGATCCTGTTTGCCGAGCATTATCTTGGGCCGTATACGGGGAAAGAGGATGCTTACGAGACTAAAAGCACTGAACTCAAGCAGCACCTTATGACGCCGCTGATCGACTATTTCCGCAATGCCCGTGAATCGCTGGGTGTGAGTTCAAAGGAAATAGCTGAGGCAACCGGAAAGAAAAACATGGCGTCACACTGGTTCGGGATGAGTCAGTGGCAGTTGCCGAACGAGGTGGATTACCGGAAGTTGCAGGAATTGTTCACCCGGATCGCCATTGAGAAACACCTGCAGCAAAAGCTGGAACATCCTCACCACCAGCTGGTGGCTACTTACCAGTCATTGAATCGCAAGTATTCGGAATTACTGAAAGAGTATAAAACGCTCCGGCGTTGCTTCTCCGTTTCTGCTCTTGTTCCGTATACCGATGTATGGGTGCACAAGCCCGTCCAGTTCTATCCGGGCAAACATTCATGTGAAAAACCTGCCGACATGCTGAAGCAAATCATCAGCGCCAGCAGCAGGCCAGGCGATATCGTTGCCGATTTCTTTATGGGGTCCGGTTCCACTGTGAAAGCCGCAATTGAGTTAGGACGCCGGGCCATCGGTGTCGAACTTGAAGCCGAACGGTTCATGCAAACAGTCGGCGAGATTGAAAATCTCAACAAAACATAACGGACACCCTGCCTCTGGATGCTGTGGTGACCACCGAATTCAGGCTCCGGGAATCATTTCTTACATCCCCCTTTACCTAAGAGCCCGCGAGCCTGATCCCTTCCATCACACACAGCACCCGCCACGCAGCGAGGTGAGAGCATGTATCGAATGGACAAACTGACAACGGGCATTGCCTATGGGGCGTCTGCAGGTAACGCCGGATACTGGGTACTTCAATTGCTGGACAAAGTAACCCCATCACAGTGGGCCGCAATTGGCGTTCTCGGAAGCCTGATGTTTGGCCTGCTGACCTATCTGACGAATCTGTATTTCAAAATCAAAGAGGACCGGCGAAAGGCCGCGCGGGGTGAGTGATGTCGAACAAAGTGAAGTTCAGCGCTGCCATGCTGGCACTTCTCGCTGCTGGGGCAACTGCTCCTGAATTGTTTGATCAGTTCGTTGACGAGAAAGAAGGTAATGCGTTGGTGGCAGTTGTCGATCCCGGTGGTGTCTGGTCCTTATGCCATGGCGTGACGGTTATTGATGGTAAGCGTGTCGTGCAGGGGCAAACCGCAACCGAGGCTCAGTGCAGAAAGGTTAACGCCATAGAACGTGATAAGGCGCTGGCGTGGGTTGACCGCAATATCAAGGTGCCGCTGACTGAACCACAGAAGGTCGGCATTGCGTCGTTCTGCCCCTACAACATCGGGCCAGGTAAATGCTACCCATCAACCTTCTATAGCCGCATGAACG
The DNA here is from genome assembly GCF_001571285.1 of Kluyvera cryocrescens NBRC 102467. Classification (GTDB taxonomy): domain Bacteria; phylum Pseudomonadota; class Gammaproteobacteria; order Enterobacterales; family Enterobacteriaceae; genus Kluyvera; species Kluyvera cryocrescens. The sequence goes on from NZ_BCTM01000008.1 coordinate 177,696, forward strand.
CCGGTGACACGAAGGGTGCCTGCGAAGCTATTCGTTGGTGGATTAAAGACGGCGGCCGCGATTGTCGCCTGACCAAAGGTCAGAAAAATGGCTGCTATGGGCAGGTAGAGCGTCGAGACCAGGAAAGCGCGCTGACGTGCTGGGGGATAGGCCAGTGAACCCAAGTTGCATTTGTTTCATTGCGGCTGGTGTGCTGGCTGTTATGGGATTGCCTGGCTGGGGATGGTTCCTATTTGTGGGAGTGATTCTGCTATGAGCATTCGTTCTCAGCTCGTTGTCGTTGCGTTGCTGGTGGCTTGCGCGTTTCTCGCTGGCAGTGAGTGGACGAACCGCAGCTGGAAAATAAAGTGGGCTGACCGGGATAGCGCGGAATCTTCACAGGAAGCGAACGCACAGACCGCTGCTCGCATGATTGAACAAGGGCGAACAATAGCCCGTGATGAGGCTGTTAAAGATGCTCAAGCTAAAGCAGCGCGTGCTGCCGTTACTTCTGCTGGCCTGTCTGCCAGCGTTAAGCAGCTGCGCACCGAAGCAACAAAACTCGCTACCCGCCTGGACGCCGCAAAGCACACCGCAGATCTTGCCGCTACCGCCCGAAGCAAAACAACCGACACTAACGCAGGATTGCTTGCCGACATGCTCGGAGATATTGCAGCAGAAGCTAAACGATATGCTGGAATCGCTGACGAACGCTACCGGGCAGGAATGACGTGTGAGCGCGTTTACGACTCGGTGAGAGAGTCAAATAACGGGATCTGGCAAAAAGCGGGGACGAATCCCCGCTAGCTGTTAGCCAACTTTGCGATAAGGGTAGCCAGCTTTTTTGATGTGGGCATCAAAATACTGGCCTTTTGACGACGCATTCATTAGTGCCGTGTACACGGTAGATGGAACCCGAGAGTATTGATAAATGCCACTGCGATGGAATGCAATTTCCAGCGTCGAAGTGGCCTGGTCATAACCTACTGATTGGAGATTTGAAGATGAAACAGGTTGACGAATCAAAGCAGTTTCCTCGTTTGAATGGGAAGAGTCCCGAGGAAATCGTAGAGCTATTCAAAAGTTATAACTTTGTCGATGATCATGGTCATCGACTGGATATGTGCCAGGACTTCAAAGATTTGGTTGAGCTTGCCAGTAAGGCGCAGGCCTGACCGCATTACAGAAGCTCTTCACTGAGGGGCTTCGATAATGAAATACTGAGCTAATAAAAATGGCAAAAATAAAATGGCCTAAGTTACCGCGCTTTTTCGTTCCGTTGTTTCACTGTGCGAATGTGTATCTATGCCGCTCAAAAGATGAATGGCAGCAGTCGGAATCGGCAATCGGAGTTCCTCCTTCCGACATAAGTTTCAATAACGGCGTGTGCCGCCATTTTTTCGATGATGTAACAGGTGAAAACGTTTATCTGATTGGTGTTTTCGATAACAGCGTTAGTACCCTTGTTCACGAATGCGCTCATGCAACGTTTTACTGCTGCAATGATGTTGGTGTGACAATCGACACTGGAACGGCAAACGAAACATACTGCTATCTGCTCGACAGAATGTTTTCGGCATTTTTGCCGTATATAAAACAGGATTAACTCATGGCAAAACCGGACTGGGGAGCACTGCAAGACCAGTTCCTCGCCGAGCATGCCAAAACAGGTATATCACCTAAAGAATGGTGCGAAGCGCAGGGGCTGAATTACACATCAGCGCGCAGATACATCAAAAAGCCAACTGCGCAAAAAACTGCGCAGAAGAAAGCGCGCAATGCACAGACTGAACAAGCCCCTACCACTGCGCAGTATGAGCAATCCTCAACTGATGCGCAGACCGATATACAGGAAAGTGCGCAACCCTTCAACCTGCGCAATTACGGCCTTAACGATATGCAGATCAGGTTTGTCGAAGAGTATCTTCTCGATCTGAACAGGACCGCTGCATACAAGCGGGCTGGCTACAAAGGCGAAGGCAATACGGCTTACGTTAACGCCTCTCGATTGCTAAGAAATGCTAAGGTCAGCCAGGCAATCCGCGACGCGCTGGATGAACGTTCGCGAAGAGTGAAGGTAACGCAGGACGAAGTGTTGAAATGGTGGTGGGACATTGCGACGGCAGATGCCACGCAACTGACTGAACACCACCGCGGCTGTTGCCGCTACTGCTGGGGGCTCGGTCATAACTACCAATGGCGCGACGCTGTCGAGTTTGGCGAGGAATCGGAAAACGCGGCGAGGAAGGAAGGAGCCAGGCTACCGCAGGACACTGGCGGCTATGGTTACGACGGCACCGTGGACCCGAACCCGGATTGCCCGCGCTGCAATGGCGTCGGCATCGGTCGCTCTGTATTTCACGACACGCGTGATTTAACTGGTGCGGAGCGACGATTATTCGCTGGGATTAAAGAGGGCAAATCTGGCCTTGAGGTCATCACCCGTAATCAGGATGACGCAATGAAGATGGTGGCCCAACACCTCGGCATGCTGAAAACAAAAACCGAACTGAGCGGGCCGAATGGTGAGCCTATCCAGCACAGCCACTCTTTAAGTGCGGAGGATCTCACTGATGAGCAACTCGCCGCAATTATCGGCGGTAAGTAAGCAGGCAGCAGCCAGGGAACTACTCAAGCGGCGCAGTGCCCGAGCAAGCCTCCACGACTTCATTCAGTACATAAACCCCGAATACATCACCAGCAAGTTCTCTCAGACGGTTTGCGATGCTCTGGATCAGTTTTTGCTGGATATGATGAATGGAGTGCGCCCGATTCTGATTCTCGGTGCGCCGCCGCAGCATGGTAAATCGGATATCGTTTCGCGTTACCTGCCAGCGTATTTCTTTGGTAAGTACCCGGAAATGCGCGTAGGTGCGCTGTCCTACTCTGCTGACCTTGCTGGGGATATGAACGCCGACGTTCAGCGCATTATGTCCACACCGGAATACCGCAACATATTCCCGGGCGCCTGGCTGGGCAATAAGCCGGCTGATGGTGTGGCCGTAAAGCGTAACACTGACGAATTCGGTTTAGCCAACCATAAGGGAACGTATGTCTGTGCGGGCGTAGGCGGCCCGTTAACAGGTAAGAAAATCGATCTCGGTATCATCGATGACCCGATAAAAAACGCCAAAGAAGCACTCAGCCCGACGACCAAAAAATCTATCTGGAACTGGTACGTTTCCACGTTTAAAACGCGTCTGTCGAAAAACAGCGGCGAAATCATCATGGCGACCCGCTGGGCGACGGATGACTTATCCGGGCGTGTAGTGGAAATCACGCCACGCGCTAAGGTGCTGGCGTTCCCTGCAATCAACGAGCAGGGTGAAGCGCTGGTGCCAGAGCTGCACCCAAAAGAAAAACTGCTCGAAACAAAAACCATTCTAGGGGATTACTTCTGGTCTGCGATGTATCAGCAGTCACCAAAACAGGCTGGTGGCTCCATTTTCAAAGACGAATGGATCAAGTATTACCTCCCGAAAGACTTGCCGACCAACTTCGACATCGTCATCCACAGCTGGGATATGACGTTTAAAGACAGCGAAGGTACTGACTACGTTGTCGGTCAGGTATGGGGTAAAAAGGGCGCAAACGCCTACCTGCTTCACCAGGTGCGCGCGCGCATGAGCTTCACCGCAACGCTGAAAGCCGTTAAACGCATGGCCGACGAATATCCCAAAGGCTTACGTAAGCTGGTGGAGGACAAAGCCAACGGCCCGGCGGTTATTGATTCACTGAAAAGCACCGTTGCGGGGCTCGTTCCCGTTGAACCGGACGGCAGCAAAGTAGCCCGCGCCCATGCGATTACCGCCGTATGGGAAGCGGGTAACGTTTTCCTGCCTCACAAAGATATTGCCCCTTGGATCACCGAGACGGTCGAGGAAATCACCACCTTCCCGGTCGGCGCGAACGACGACGTTGTCGATGCAATGACGCAGGGGTTACGCGACTTGTACCAACGTAAAACACTCAGCCCACTGGACCTCATGTAATGGCGAAAAAGAACTTTGTCGGCCGTCTGAATGATGGCCTGGTTAGCTTGATGACTTCTCTAGGCGAGAAGATCGGCGCAGTGCGATACAGCAGCAGCAAACCCGATGTGTCGGATAAAGAGCTGCTCGCGATGAATAAGAAATCGTGGGTGGTGAAAAAGTACATCAACAAAACGGCTGATGACATGCTGAAGCTACCCCGGAAGTTTTCGGGCGACGTTGACAGTAATATCACTCAGCGCATCGCTGATGCTGAAAAAGAGCTGAAATTGAACTCAGTCTTTCATAGCGCGCTGGGGTGGGCGTCGTTACTGGGAGACTCGTTAATCGTTGCTATCACTGATTGCGCTGACGAGCAGATCGCCTTGCCGCTCAATTTGCAGGATGAGGATATCGTTAAGTTTCTGGTGTTCCGAAAGGGGGAGTACACGCCGGATAGCAATGTCATCACCGATATCCGCTCAGATTGTTTCGGCGAGCCGCTGACGTATCAACTGGACGTAGGGACGAAGCAACTCAAGTTTCACCACTCCCGCTGCTGCCGAACGAAGCTAGGCAATCACAGCATTAAGGATCGCGCCAAGTTTGGCACGTCAGACCTTCAGGCTCCCTATGAGCACATCAAAACCTTCGACACGGCAATCCTGAGCACCGGTGACACCATCCAGGAGGCAAACGTCGATGTGCTTTTTGTCCCGAACATGAACAACCAGATCGCAGCTGGTCAGGAAAGCAATGTTCGCGAATACGCCCGAGTGATGAAGGAAACCAAATCCTCTACCGGACTGCTGCTGATTGACGCTGGAGACAGTGAGGCGCAGGGGCGATATGAGCAGAAGAACGCGCAATTCACCGGGCTGTCTGACGTAATCAGCAAAATGGCGATCGTGTTGGCCGGTGCGCTGGACAGACCCATAACGATTCTGTTTGGTGAGTCGGCCAGTGGGTTCAGTAGTGGCGAGGAAGATAACAAATCCTATTACGAGACGATTAACGGCCTGCAGGAGTCGCGACTTCGTCCAATGCAGGATTTCGCCGACCAGTTCACGCTGGACAAACTCGCTATTACGGAAAGCCTTACCTACGAATACCCAACAATCGACAGCATCAACGAATCTGACGAGGCGACGCGGTTCGGCCAGTACGCAACCGGATTTAATACGCTGGTGACAAGCTCGATACTGACGGAAGAAGTCGCTATCAGGGAAATGGTTAACCGCGGCGTATTAAAGACCGTCACCGAGAAGGAGATTAAAGCGATTGTCGCAGGAGGCGGCACATGGAGCTGAAACAGCTGCTGGAGCAAAAGCAGGGGCGAAGTAGACCGCGCCGCCGACGGATGCGACCACCAACCGCCAGCAAGCGCGCCGAGGTCTGGTATCGAGACAGGCTGATAGAGTTTGTCGATAGCATGCTTCAGACGCTCCTGGATGAGCTGGACAAGCCCACGCTCACCGACGCACCCGATACCACTCCTTTGTCGATTACGGCGCGCCTTGCGGCTGTTATGCAGCGATTAGCGAGCATTTCAATTCAGGAGGTCGCCGCCCGATTGTCTGCCGGGTTCGTTGCACGTGCGAACTTGCAGAACAAAGAACAGACGCAGCGCACTTTCGCCCAGGCTTTTGAGATTGACCTGACCGGGATGCTCGGTGACGGCGCAGTGAAGCCAGAAATGGAAAAAGCCGTAAGTGACAACGTTGACCTGATTACCTCCATCCATACCGATTTTATTCACGATATCGGCGCGGCGGTTTTCGACAACATGAAAGACGGCGGCCGACATGAAAACCTGATCGACATAATCAAGGAGCGCGGGAACGTCACCCGCAACCGCGCCAGGCTAATCGCACGTGACCAGACCTCGAAACTTAACGCAGACCTCACGGAAGCGCGCAATGTGGCGCTTGGCCTTGACCTGTACGAGTGGGGCGGCACTGGCGACGAACGCGAGCGAGATAGTCATTCCGCGTTAAACAGCAAGCTGTGCAAGTATTCCGACCCGACGGTCTACTCGGACGACGGCGGCAAAACCTGGAAGAAACGCTCAACCATCGGGGCATTCATCGGCAAACCTGGCGAAGACTACCAATGCCGATGCCTGGCCCTTCCTTACGTCTCATGGGATTAATCAATGACGTGGAAACGAACACCGCAGGGGTACGTGATTACCACTGCGACGATCACCCGCGCCGGACCGATTGAGTATTACGGTCATGAGCTGGGACTAACTGGCAGCGATGCCAACAAAAAAATCACCGTTGTTCGCACCCTCGACGAACTGTCAAAACCCGAAACCCTCGCTTCATTCAATGGCCTCCCGTTCACCATAACGCACCCCGACGACGGGGAGGTCACCGCAGCAGACCACAACGAGAAAGCATCCGGGCATATTGCCAACACCCGCATCGAGGGCGGTGACGTGGTTTGTGACGTTTTCCTGACGGATGCCGCAGGAATCGAGACGCTGGAAGAGACAGGGATACGTGAAGTGTCTGTTGGGTATGAACCAGCTCAGCTCGAGGAGAGAGGCGGGAAGCTTTACCACATCAACATTCGCGGCAATCACGTCGCGGGAGTGGCGGCGGGGCGATACGGGCCTCAGTGCAAGTTAAACGACAAAAAAGGTAAGCCAATGTTTGCAAAATTAGCTGACGCCCTGGCGTTTCTGAAGGGCAAAAAACTGAAGGATTCGGAAGGCGTCGCGCTGACTGCTGACGAGCTGGTCGGCATGATTGCCGCGCTGGAAAAGGCGCTGGAGGAACTCAAAGGGGAAGGAACTGATGAGTCAACGGCTAAAGCACAGGAAGTGCTGGCGCAGCTCGCTGAACTCAAAACACAGTTGGAAAGTATGAAGGGGACTCCTGCGCCAAACGATGACGACCCCGCCGCAGGTGGCGGTGATGACAAGGACGCAAAAATCACCGCGCTGGAAACCGAAAACGCCGACCTGAAAGCAAAGGTTAAGGCGTTGGAAGATGAACTGGAGCAGGTGAAATCAGGCAATGAAACCAGCGCTACGCTGGCCGATGCGAAAGCCCGCTTCCCTAAAGTCAGTTTCAACGATGCCAAATCAGCGCGTGACGTTCGCGCTGCCGTTCTGGTGAGCACCAAGGCGTTTAACGATACCCAGGTTAGCGCGATGACGGATAGCGAAGTACGCGCGGCATACGCGGCTATCCAGGCAACGTCAAAGCCGCGCAGTGAAATTGGTGCTCATCTGTTTAATGACTCAGCGAACAAAAGCACCAAAACCGCAAATCAACGCCTTGGGGGTAAATAACTATGTCTTTCGGATTTACTGATTGGGATGGTGCCGAAGGCACTATTAAACCGGGCTCGATTAAACGCGCCTCCAGCTCAAACGACAAAGTTTGGGGCGAAGAGAACCTGACAGAAACGAAGTTGCTCTATGGCACGTTCGTAGCGGTCAACCCAGACGGTGGCGTGATGCCTCTCGCTGCTGGCCTGCGCATTCATGGGATTGTTGTGCGTGATATTTACGGCGACGGCGCACCGCATAACAAACAGGTCAACGTCGGGCATTTCTCTCACGGTGATAGCGTCGGCGCGCTGACGGTCGATGACGCTGATTTTACGCGCGGCGCGGCGGCCTACATCGTGGCGACGGGTGCCGATGCCGGAAAGGTGACGACAGAAGCAGCCGGCAATATTGATTTGGGTTACTGGGTGGAAGATGTGAGTGCAGGTAATAACTGCGTTGCTATCACCCTGGGCTACGTACAACAGGCAGTTCAGCAGACGGAAGGAGCATAACCAATGCCTATGGAATCAGCAGATTTTGAAGAGGTGCTGCAGGAAGCACTAACCGAGCGCGACACAGATCTGAAGGAAAAGGAGCTGCCAGAGATTAACATCGGCGAGGCTCTCCCGATTAAAGATGGTCTGGATTTTGCTCTGGAATATGCGGACTACGGCGTGTCGAAAGTGGTTGGCTCTGTTAAAGACGGCATCATCGGTAACAAGACCAACAGCCTGAAAACCATTGATAGTGAGATTGAATGGCTGAAAGCACCCGTTGGTCAGTGGGCTAAAGCTGCAACCTGGACTCAGCAGGAGCTGGAGAAAATTGCTCGCCTCAATATCAGCCTGCAGACCAAAAAGCAGGATGATCTTTACGCCAATGCCCTGGCTACCATCCAGTATGCGGGCTATGTCGGTCACATGGGGGTTAAAGGGCAGGAAGGCTTGCTGACTGGTGCGTCGGTTCAGATCGTTGTCGATGCTTCAGGTAAAACTATTACCGAAATGACCTCTGATGAATTCGTGAAACTGGTACTGGATGCTTACAACGTGGCGTGGCGCAAGTCCAGCTACCGCATTCAGCCTACGCATATTGCAATGGATGCCAGCGACTTCATGCTCGCCATGCAGAAATTCGACCCGAATCCGACCGTTGTGGGCACTGACCTGCTCCCGATTGCTGCAATGGATCGCATTATGGCGGCACTGCGTAAGGCTTCTGGCAACGAATCCTTCAATATCACCTTTGTAAAAGTCCCGAGCAATTACGCGGTAGGTATCAAATCGGGTAAAACGCGCCTGGCCATTTACACCTACGAATCGGAATACATCGAGATGGAGGTGCATATGCCTGAGCTGCTGGCGGTACGACAGCGTGATCTGCTGACCTATGAGTGTGGCTATCGTTCTGCCTTCGGTGGCGCGATGTGGAAACAGCCGCAGTCAGCGGTGTATGTCGATTACAAATCCTCACCGGCAGAGTAATCGCAGGGGGTAGCATGGAATTTACCGTTCGTTACCCCGAGTTCGCCAGTGTCGCCCCTGCCCGTATAGATGGGGCGCTACAGGATGCTGCTAACCAGATGAGCCGCAAGGTATGGAACAAGCTCTATGAGCAAGGGCTTCATGCTTTAGCGGCGCATCTGCTTTATGCGGCTGGCGTGCTCAATCTTTCCGGCAGCAGCAACGGAAAACCCATCCAGACAATCACCAGCCGATCTGTTGCAGGCGTGTCTATTGGCTATTCAGCGCCCGATGCCGGGTTTGGCACCGGTCACGACGGCTACGCGTCCAGCTCTTACGGGCAAGAGTATCTGAGGCTGCGTAAGCTGGTGGGCGTGCATGTGCTGGCTATTCGATAGCGAATAGGGAGTGATTTGCTATGACTCCGGAAGAAACTCTCAAAATCACCACTGAATACCTGAAGAACCTGGAGGCGATGAAAACGCATTACGTCGCCGTGGGTTTGCCAGCGGGCAAAGTGGGAAACAAAACCAATGATGATGGAACATCAATAATTGAGATTGGGGCGGCCCACGAATTCGGCGCTGAAATCGATCACCCTGGCGGCACCGGATATATGGCAATGGGTGGCAAGGCTACTTTTACCAAAAATAGCCTCATGGGGCCGGTTAGCGGCTTTACGGCAGCCCACAAAATAACACTCCCTGAACGTTCTTTTCTCCGCGCTCCATTCACCCTCAAAAAATCAGAAATTAACCGGGCAATCGAAAAGGCTTGTGAAGCTGTAGGCTCCGGGAAAATGGATGCAACAACCGCGTTAAACCTGATAGGTGCCACCGCGCGGAATATCAGTGTGAAAGCCTTTGAAACGGGTGGTTATGGCACGTGGCCGGATATCACCGAGGCAACGAAAAAAGCCAAAGGCTCATCGGCGATCTTGATTGATAAAGGGCAGTTACGGGGGACTATCACATGGGAGGTTCGTAAGTGAGCGACTTATCAGAACTTGATATGAGCGACGCGCTAATTGGTTGGGAGCAGCCTTTAAAACTCAAAACCCGGACGGAAAAGACCGTGGATTTTGAGGCGTCTGTAATCGTCACCAGTCAGGACATTCTGGCGGTGGTGCAAAGCGCGAACAAAGAGAATCTGACGCTGGATAGCCTGGACTGGTCGAAAGAGTATCTGCTGATTCACGCGCGGCTGAAAATTGAAACCGGCCAGTTCATCGAAAAGGGCGGGAAGGATTACAAAGTCGTGTCCCCGGCCGATTACATGGATTATGGATTCTGCGCCGTCATTGCCGAGGAAACCCGGCTCCCGCTACTGGTGCCAACGCCATGACACAACCCCACCTGAAAGCGGTCGCGCGTTTCGTTCGTGACCTTCTGGACTACGACGAGCAGCTGATCAAGTTCGACCGACGGAACGTGCAGGCGTCGGACTTCTCCACCAGTTATATCGTGGTCAACGGCTCGCTGCCGCAATCGGTTCTGGCCAGAGGCCAGCGCTTTAACGGTGACGCTGAGGTGATGACTTATACCGCCTCAGTGAGCCACGCGATTGTGCTGGAGTTCTACGGGGACGGGGCATACAGCAACGCTGAAAACTTCCTGATGTTGAGTGAGAGCCAGGCAGCGAACGAGCTGAGGCGTCAGCACGCAATAACCATTATGGCGGTATCAAACATCATCGATGTGGGCCAGTTGCTTGGTCAGTCTCACGGTAACCGCGTCAACCTCAGTTTCAACGTTCAGTATGCACCTGCGCACGATGTTCAAACGCTGCGTATCGATACGCCGCAGTTTCAATTTTTAGAGGATAAGTAAATGTCAGCATCAATTAATAACGTTATTAATGTGACGCTTCTTGAAGAAGGAAAGGCTGCTGCGCGCGATAACATCAACGTTTGCGCGATCGTGACCAGTCAAACTGGAGTGTTGAGCACCGTCGAGCGCTGGCGCTCCTACAAAAGCGCCTCAGCAGTAGAGCAAGACTGGGGCGCATCATCGGTAACGGCTGCCTTTGCGAATGCCTTCTTTGGCACCAGTCCGAACCCTATCTCTGCTGGTGGGACGCTGGTAATCGGTTTCTGGAACGCCGCCGGGGAAACCCTGCCTGAAACGGCTGGCTTGCTGCGCGGCGCTGAGATTTCCCAGGCTGTAGTGTTGCCAGCTTTACGCCAGAAAGCCGACTGGTCATTCGGTATCACTATCGACGGTACTGACCACGAAGTCACCGGGATTGACGGCACCACGGCGGCCACACTCTCGGATGTGGTTGCAAAAATCCAGGCTGCTATTACGCCGGCGGTTGCGTCGGTCGTGTTTGATGGTTCTCAAATCGTATTCACCAGCAAAACAACCGGGGCATCTTCGGTTGTGGGCTTTCCGGTGGCGCTGGAAAGCGGCTCGTTTATTGGGGATGTTCTGGCAATTGCTGATGGCTCTGGCGCCGCGCAGGTTAACGGTAAAGCTGAGTCTCAAGTCGATCCGGAAAAGCAACTGGATTGCCTGAGTCAGCTCAAGGCGCAGGTCAACGTTAAGGGTGTTGCCTTCATCGATAAGATCCTCAGCGCGCAGGTGCCATTGATTGCAGCCTGGGCAAAAGCTAATTCCGTTCTTGTCTTCGAAACGTTCACCGGTGCGGCGGCGCTGGAAATTGATCCAGGCAACCCCGTATGGGCGGTGACTCTCGCCAGTCAGGGAAATTTCCGCATGTTGTACAGCAAGGCTGGCAATCGTAAGTACGGCGTTAGCTATATGGCCCGTACTCACACGGTGAATTTCAGCGGTGAGCGCACTGCTATCACCCTGAATTTGAAGACGCTGAATGTCACGGCTGAGTCATATTCTCAGACTGAGATCGATAAGGCGAAGGCGGTCGGTCTGGACATTTACACCACGATTAAAGACACGCCATGCGTGCTGACCAGCGACGCTAATGACTTCGTGGACAACGTTTATAACCTGATGGCTTACGTTGACGCGGTGCAAACTGACTCCTTCAACCTCCTGAAAACCACGCCAACTAAGGTTCCGCAAACCTATTACGGCGTGGACCAGTTAGAAGATTGTGCAGAAAAAACCACTCGCGGCTTTGTTAAGGCTGGCGTCTTCAATCCGGGCACCTGGACACTTCCGGACTTCTTCGGTGACCGGGATATGTTCCTGCGCAACATTGAGCAAAACGGGTATTACGTCCTGGCCGGTGACCTTGCGGATCAATCAACGGCTGATCGCCAGGCGCGCAAATCCCCGGTTCTGCAAATCGCTGTGAAGAACGCCGGTGCAGTGCATAGCGAAGACATTATTATCAACTTCAACAAGTAAGGGGCGGTAAATGTCTCAGATTGTTATTAGTGCAGATACCGCGACCACCGTGTTGAACGGGCGAATCATCACGGATATCGCGGCGGGTGATTACATCACGTTAACCCCTTCCAACCCATTAACCAGCAGGGCTAACAGCGCTAAAAATGGCGTGACCATTGCGAAACGTGTTGATGCCGGTGTGCACGTAATGGTGCTGCGCGTCCAAAAATACTCAAACGATGATGTGTGGCTGAGCCAGCAGATCAAAGCCGATATTCCGGTCGTTTTTGACGGTTCGGTTAAAGAGTCGTTTGTACGCGATGGGGCGGCACTGAAAGAAACCTACGATCTGCAGGTCGGCTCTATCACCACGCAGCCGACACAAACCAAAAACAACCAGGACGTTAATGCGCTCATGGAGTACACCATCGAGTTCCGTAATGTCGTCCGTAACGTGTAAGGCATCCCATGGTTAACGACAAAGAACTGAAAGAAAAGCAGCAGAAAGCCCTTGATATGATCAAGGCCGTGTACAAAGACGGCTTTGCGGAGATTAACGGCAACCGCTACGACTTTGCCGCGATGACGCACAAAAAGCGGCGCAAGGTTTTCGCGTTCTTCACGGGCATTGCCAGTGAGCTTTCGCGACAATCGCTCGAGTTCCTCGATACTGAGCGCTTCGAAGAAATTGAGCGGCTGATGTTCGATTACGTTCTGTATGACGGCGTGCAGCTGTCAAAGCAGGCCGATCATTTCGAATCCTTCCCTGGTGATTACGTCATGGTGGTTACCACCGCGTTGCAGGTCATCAGCCTGCCTTTTATGGGCGGGAGCACTATGAACTCAACTTCAGAAGCTCCAGACGTTCAGAAGATTACGTTAAAAAGTCGAACGTAAGCGATGAAATGAGCATGTACCTGGCCTTGTCAAAAGCCGGGTACGGTTCATATAGCGAACTGGTCAAGTTGGATACGCCTGAGCTTCTGGATATGCTCGAGTTTGAAAACATTAGCGCTGACATTCAGCACTATGAAATGGAGAAATCCCGCAATGGCGATAGTTAACGAGCTGATCACCAAGTTCGGCTTTGTCGGCAATCTGGCCCCGCAGGAGGCCTTTAACGCCAACCTTAAAGCCTCCATCGGGCTGCTGGCGACAATGGGCGCGGCTATTGCTGGTTCGGCGGTGGGCGTTGCGAGCTGGGTTACGTCAGTCAGTGAATCCATTAACCCGCTTATCCAGTTCTCCAGGGAAACGGGCGTTGCGATTGAGACAGTGCAAACGCTGGGTTATGCCGCGTCCGTGAATGGGTCAAGCGTGGATGCCCTGCAAGAATCACTCAGCGAAATGACCACGCGCGTTGGGGAATTTGTCTCTACCGGTGAGGGCGAGGCAAAGGATGTTGTTGATCGGCTGGGGCTGAAATTTAAAGACCTCAACGGGCAGGTTAAATCCTCTGACGTTATCTTTCGCGAACTGGCCGACAAGCTGCAAGGCATGAGCCAGGCCGAAAAGTTCTCGGTGCTGGATAAGATGGGCATCGACCGTTCGATGGTGCAGCTGCTATCACGCACCGGCGACGAAATCGAAGCGCTGCAGGATAAGGCCAATGCGCTTGGCGTTGTCACTCAGGCGCAGGCCGACCAGTTCGCCGCCTATAACGATTCACTGACGACCCTGGGTAAAGGGTTCGACGGGATTAAGTTTCAGGTGGCAATCGGTTTTGTGCCGGTACTCAAAGACCTGATCGACGGCTTCACGGATTTCCTGATTGCCAATAAAGACCTTATCAAAAATGGTCTTTCTCACCTTGGGGAAATCATCTTCTCCGTGATGGGTATGATTCGCCGCTTCTTGCCGATTGTTGCCGCTATCACGATCGCTTTCTCTGTCTGGTGGCTGGTTACTGGTGGGCTTGCTACTGCAATGGGCGTTCTAATGTCTCCAGTAGTCCTCATCACTGCGGCGATACTGGCCGTCATTCTGGTCATCGATGACCTGCTAACGGCGATGGAAGGCGGGCAGAGCGTTATCGCTGACTTCTTCAAAGATAACTGGGGGATCGATATAGTCCCCGGCCTGTTGGCTATCAAAGACGCTGTGATGGTGGTGGTTGATTACATTATCGAATCGTTCAAGGTCGGCCTCGACAATATCCTGCTGATGTTTTCCGCATTGTGGAAGCTGGTAACGGGAGATTTTGAGGGGGCGTGGGCCGATGTTGTGAAAATCTTCGACAACAGCGTGGAGCAGATGAAAGCCCCGTTTACGGCGTTCATCGACTGGGCAAAAAACATCTTTGCCGGACTGGGCGACTATATCGGCAATGTCATCACCAACGCAGCCTCAAACGCCTGGAGCGCAACTAAATCATTCTTCGGATTCGGAGACGATGAAAAACAGCAGGGGCCGACAGGCGGCGGGAATGGTGGAATTGGCGCTGGCGGCATCCCTTACGGTATGAACGAAGCGGTTGGCATGGCTGGTGGTGGGGCTGCTTACAACAGTTCATTCACCTTCAGTCAGCAAAACTACATTACGGCGCCTGATGCACAGGCTGCTGGATCAGCGGTTGCAGACAGCAGCCAACAGCAGATGCGTGACGCACGCCGCATGTATTCGGGGAATGGAAAATAATGGGCATTCTTGACGGCTTTACTCAGGCTCAGGCCTCCGGCAAAGACTCGGTGAAGAAGGTGGGCATTGGCGGGTATTCGATGTTTGCGCGAGTGAACGACTCCACCGAGTATCCCGCGCAGGTTCCCGTCGATGTGTTGGAAGATGGCAGCAATGCATCTGACGACATTATCAATGGGCCAATTACCATCAAAATCAGTGGTGTCGTTGCAGATGTGTACGTTGATGCAAAACCCAACTCATCATTTAGCCTGATGCCTGATTACTCGAAGTATGGCGAAGTCATCGAATACATCCCGTCGAAGACGCAACAGCAGTTGCAACGAATGAATGAAATTGCTGATCGTGCCGAGCAAAAAATACTGGAAGCGAAGCGCCTGGCAGATAAAGGCGCAGAACTCTTCGGACTGGTTGGTAACCCTGTATCCGGCGGGGCTAAGAGCATACGTGAACAGTTTCTGGACTTCATCGAAGCCGTTTACTTCGGCAAGCAGCTGATCTCTGTAGAAGTCGATTACCGGACGCATGAAAACATGGCGCTTAGTGGGCTGGTCATCAGCACCGATAACCAGACCAGTGAAACAAAGTTTGAGGCCAGCTTTACCAAAGTGAATTTCAGTCTGATCACTACCGCACCTATTGAGCAGCATTTCAAATCACCATCAGCGGCAGCAAAATCCAAAACGGCGGCTGTGGCAAATAAGGGGGCACAAACACCAGCTGACAACTCAAAACAAAGCAAC
This sequence comes from Kluyvera cryocrescens NBRC 102467, assembly GCF_001571285.1. Classification (GTDB taxonomy): domain Bacteria; phylum Pseudomonadota; class Gammaproteobacteria; order Enterobacterales; family Enterobacteriaceae; genus Kluyvera; species Kluyvera cryocrescens. Next base: position 193,089 of record NZ_BCTM01000008.1, read on the forward strand.
CAGTCAAAATCTGTAGCGTATTCATTTAAAGATACGCTCTATGGTAAAAGCTGATGAATCGAATAACAAATGTAACGGATGAGCCTATTCAGCGGCACGTCTTGATTTTTGATCGTGGCGAGGCGGTGGTTACCTTCCGGCACCTGCCAACAATTGAAATGTGGAAAATGCGGGTGGAGTACAATGGTGATTACATAGATGGTGTGAAATTATCGTTGGGAACGATGCATTTTCGTCATAAAAATTGGCCCTTTGATATCGCACTACTCGCCACTGATAGTTCCGGGATTGATCCGTATCGCGCTGACGATTTCGCCACCGGCCGCTGTGAGCTTTACATGATCACGCCGGAGGAAATGATTGAAATTCGAGGGGGAGATGTACCGTAATGGACACTTTTTACCGCGACTACCGGCTGACGGTGGGGATCGGCAATCAGGCCGTGATTATCGAACCGCCGTTCACTGTGTCATTCAAGGCGCTGGAAACCGTGGATAAGAAATCACTCGGAAAACTGAGCGTGTCAATCAACGGGCTCAAACCCTCAACACGCTTGCAACTGGTCAAGGCCGAGGATGATGATAAATACATTCCGATTAAACTCGAGATCGGCTACGACGGAAAGCTACGGCAGGTATTTCAGGGTTCTGTAAAGAGTGGAGCGGTAAAGCGTGAAGGTCCGATCCACGTCCTCAGCCTAGAATGTGAAGATGGTGGCCACGATTACATAAATGCGTTCACATCTCGAACCGTTCGCGGGAAAGAGCAGGTTATAGATTCTGTCCTCCAGGATATGCCGAACACGAAGAAAGGAGCGGTGACGAGCCAGCAACAATTAGTCAGGCCAAAAGTATTGGTTGGTCGTTCAAGCAAAATTATCAGTGATATGTTGGCACCTGATGAAAGTTTTTTTATTAAAGATGAACGGATTCATATTCTGAAGGCGCACGAAGTCGCATCGGGGAATATCCCAGTTGTCAACGCACGCAGTGGGCTGCTGAATACACCACAATCTACGAAGATTAGCGCCCAGGATGATAGCGGGAAGAAAGGAGTAAAACCCACGAACAACCCGGAAACGGATCCCGGGGGGAACAGCAACGACAAAGCTGACTCGAGCACATCGGTCCCCCAATCAAAAGGGCAGATTGTATTCGACACAAAACTAAACCCAATGTTGGTGATCGGCGGGCTTTGTGCGGTTGAGAGCGTAACGAACCCCGCACTGAACGGGGTTTATAAAATTTACCAGATAGAAACCAACGGTCAGAATACTGGCGCAGCCTGGTATCAAAAAGTGGTTTGCCAGCCGGCAGGTAATTATTCAGTAATTAAGTAATTATTTCATGTCAAGGCAAATGGTAGCGACATAATCACCACCTGCAGAAAGAAATGACTCGACAAAGTCTTGGTCAGGCCATTCTTCCTTTTCCATCATGTCTTTTTGTTGTTTGATGAAATCACGTTTTATCTTTGAGCAAGACTTGTTTTCTTTTAAGCCTTCACGAACCACCCCTCTCATTTGTTTTTCCATTGCTGGTAACTGAGACATACCTGCACTTACTTTTTTATGATCAGCGTTTGTTGCTTGCAGGGCTTCGAGCATTGCGCTTTCAAATTTTGCTTTGGCGATATCGGCGTAAGGACCAGCAAAGGATGTAGCAGAGAACAAAAAACCAAGAATAAGTATGTTTCTTTTCATAATACTCCCCAGAGTGTTACACATTTATCATTTAATAGATGTTGATGCTTCGGTTGAGGTGGCTGTCGGGGGCCTTTCGGTAGAGTGCTTGGATGATAGCCAACCAATACCGAGAGCTATCACTATAGCGATAAATATCTTTTCACCGGTTGATAGCTTTATCTTTCCTCCGGCCTTTTTAAATGATTTTTTATCTTCTTTAGATAGTTTTCTGAACTGCTTGTTCGTTAGTACCAATGGAAGAGTCGGTGTGGAAATGGGGTCATTGGAATCGTCATAAAGCAGGGCTTGAGCATGCACTGATTCCGCCTCGGCATTTTGCTTACCATGCTCACTTTTGCCACCAAGCAAATTACCACTTGTATAGGATAATCCTGTTCCCGGTATGCCCGTAGTGGCTTTAACCCCACGTTTTCCTACATTTACACTGGAGCCTGGCTTGCCAATAGTTGCGCTAGTGATCCCATTTTTACTGATATTCACAGAAATCCCTGGTGCTATTTTTATTTTCTTCCTGAATTTGAATCCCATTGTTCACCTCTGCTGTGTGTAGAGAAAATAACGTAATCAGTGAGCCATCATCATGATCGAAGAACTTCATGACACCATCGACCTTGGCGTCGAGTTCGCTCTGGCCGATGTTCACACTATTGTTGTCGCAAAAATCACAGAAGTAAATGATACGACGATCGGTTGCAAACCCGTTATCAATCGCGTTGTGAAGGGCAGTAGTGAGCAGCTCCCGGAATTTATAGAAGTGCCGCCGGTAATAGTGCAGGGCGAGGGCAGCTATATTGTTGAGCCGATTAAGCCAGGCGGCTATTGCCTTATTTTGATATCAGAACGCTGCTATGACGCCTGGTATGCGGGAAGCGATTTTGTCTCACCGCTCGAAATGCGAATGCATGACTATTCTGACGGTTTTGCTTTATGTGGCGTTAATCCTTCCTCGACCGCAATCACCATCCCCAAGAAAAACAGGCTGATTAAAGGCGTCAGTGATCACGATGGCGACCTTAATGTCACCGGAAACATCACGCAAGAGGGCGGCGTTTCCACTCTGGCGGAATGCGTGGTGAATGGGCTAATGAAATATGGCTCAGTTGAAACAGCAGGGAAACAGGGGGTGACCGGTTCTTTCCGGAGCGAGGACGGGAAAACAATCACCGTAACCAACGGAATCATCACGGGGATCTCATGATTGTATCAGCGCTTGATAACGATAATGACTGGGGGTTTGGACGCGGTCGGCAAAACTACATCACCGGCGGCCCGGCTATCGCTCAAAAAGTAAAGTGCCGCCTGCGGTCCTTTAAAAACGATAACCCGTTAAATATGTCGGACAACATCGACTGGTTTTATCTGCTGTCCGAGAAGAATACCGAGCAGGACATATTGCGTGAGGTTGAGCGGGTAACACTCGCAACTGATGGTGTTATGCGAATTATAGAACTCTCGATGCTGGTCAATAAAACAACCCGGAAACAGTCCATCGAGCTGCAAATTGAAACAGTTTTCGATGAGCAAACCATCACCTTTCCAATAAATGGAGCGTTGAAAGATGGCACTGCGGTTTAGCAATAACGGTCTGGAGGTGGATTCCTTCAGGGAGATATTTGAGACGCTAAGTGACGACTATAAAGAAATTTATGGTCAGGATATTGATTTAGACCAAGACTCTCCAGACGGGCAGCGTGTCGCTATTGAAGCACAGGCCAGAACGGATATTGAGGCGGCGCTTCAGTGGCTTTATTCGCAAATGGACCCGGACTTTAATTCCGGTGATATGCAACAAATTATCGCCAAACTGCATGGCCTATACATGCGGCCCGGTTCACGTTCGCAGCGGGATTTAGTTGTAAACACTGACAGGCCCGTCCTTTTGTATAGCGGATATAAAATCCGCGACCAGGCTAATCAGATCTGGTTTGTACGTCAGAACGTAACCGTTCCTGCGGGAACAACCACTGTAACCTTTTTTGCTCAGAACTTTGGCAAGGTTACGGGATTGGTAACGGATACGTTTACGCAGCTCACCCCGGAACAAGGGGTATTGGGGTTTTCCTCTGATTCTGACGTTGTGGTGGGGCGTGACGAAGAAACACCTGAAGAATTCCGGCAGCGCCGTAACCGATCCCTGGAGAATCCCGCAACGGGTAGCACCGGCGCGATATTCGCAAAGGTAGCTAATCTGGCGGGCGTTACAGATCTGAATATTGATGAGAACGACACCAAAACAGATGACGAGGTTACGGGCATCCCCGCCAACTCAATCTGGCTTGTCGTTGAAGGTGGGGCCGTTTCTGAAATCGTAGAGGTCATGGTTAAGCAGAAAGGAGGCGGGACGGGGACGAAGGGGAGCGTCACCGGGCGTTATATTGAGACACTTGTCAGGCCTGATGGTTCGACCCTCCAGATTGCCCACGACATGCAGTTCGACAGGCCAATCTACAAACCATTGCATATTCAATTAAGGGCTAAACGCAAGAAAACAAATGATCCGGTGGATATTGATTCTCTCAAAGAGGCTTTGGCCTCCCGGGTTATGCACGTTGGCGAAAGTATTGATGCCAATGAGTTCTACGAGGATGGGTATGGCGTCAGCCGGGTTAACTTCACCCTGACTGACCTGCAGATCAGCGACGACGGATTAACGTTTACTGACGGTGAATTGTCTCCGGGTTTTCAGGGGAAATTTACGATTGATGAGGCAAATATCAATATTGATGAGGTGTTTGCATGAATGGAGACATCATTCAGCGTTATACGCTGATGCTCATCAAACAGTATTGGGAAAAGCCAAAAGCAAAGGCTGAAATCAATGCAATGCTGGGGCAGTGGCAAATTATCGCTGACTTCATTCGTAACCCAGACAACTTTGATCTCGACCGCGTTACCGGTTATCGACTGGATGTTATCGGGAGAATCGTCGGGTTACCGCGCAGCGTACCTGATGCATTGGCAAAGGTATTTTTTGGCTTTGATGGGCACCCTAATTCGGAGGGGTTCGGGAGCAAATCCAACGCTGCGATTACCGGCGCCCCATTTTTCAGTAAATTCGCACCGGCTTACGGCGAGTATCAGTTAGGGGATAACGAATACCGCCGATTCCTGAAGGTTAAGATCGCTCGAAACGCCGCTGCCTCAACCATATCTTCCGATGACCGCGTCAGCCTTCAGGAAGTTATTCAGGCGGCCTTTAATGGCGAGGCCTACGTTACTGATCGCAAGGATATGACGCTCGCGTTAAACATTTCCCCCCAGGTTTCTGTCGATGAACTGCGCCTCATTGTGAAGCTAGGATTGCTACCCAAACCAGCCGGAGTTCGTTACGACTATTTCTATCAGGTGACGCCAGGCGAGGCGTTTGGATTCTCCAGAAATCCAGCCGCCAGAGGCTTCGCCAGCAAATTCAATACCGCTTACAAGGGCGGTTTTTTTTCGAGGAAAATTCATGTCTAAAATTGAGCGTTATCAGGGGAATGTCCAGGCATTTGCTTCCAGCGCGCAGGGGGTTGAAAGAACTGTATTTGGTGAAACGACACAAGCTAACGATCTAACCTCGCAAATAACAGCGGCGTTCCTGCGCGGCTGGGGAATTGTTGGCCCGTCGGAACATCCTTCCCTTGAAGACTTTAATGGCGCCATGTACGCCTTGAGCCAGTTTATTGCTTACCAGCATCAGGCTGGCATTCCGGAATGGCACGAAGAGCAGGAATATTACGCAGGCTCTGTCTGCACACATACCGGTGTTGCTTATCAGTCCATTGAGGACGCCAATACAGGCAATGAGCCGCCATCGGCACACTGGACACCAGTGATCACCTCACGCAATGGGAGCGAATATTTTCAGTCAATTAATGCGACGCTTACCGCACTGGCCACGCTTGCTGGTACGAAAGATAAAATGCCGTACTTCAGTGGTGAAGACACCGCCGCGTTAACTGCGCTTACCGCTTTTGCGCGCGAAATCCTGGCGCAAACCGACGCCGCCGGCGTTCTCTTAAAGC
>NZ_BCTM01000009.1 GCF_001571285.1 Kluyvera cryocrescens NBRC 102467
GACATCAATTAAAACAAAAGGCCCAGTCGAAAGACTGGGCCTTTTGTTTATATAACATCACGAAAAGAAGGGCCCATTCGTTAGAATGGGCCCTTCTTGCATCTATGCTTACACGTATATAACTATAATTACCGCTATTTAAATGATGTGAACCTACACCTCGGCAATTTTCAATGCTTAGCCATGACGAGCACAAATCAATACTTTTAACTCTTATGTACTTATTATTCAGTATTCTAACTGGGGCTCTAACGGGCTGAGTGGGACGTTTTGATAAGTATTAACGAGCGGTTGGTGATGTTGCAGAATATAAAACAGCATTTGCTAATGCATTATATTAGTTGGTTATTTTTAAGAGGTTGGAAATAACAACGGTGGATCGGAAAAGGTAATCACTCCGCGCTTATGCTGTTTATCTGAGAGCGGATAAGCGCGGAGGAGGAACGGTAAAACCTTATTTGGTCAGGGCGACAATACCTAATGTCAGACCAGCCAGTGCCGCTGCACCGCCAGCGATCGCGCCTGCTGTTTCCCAGTTGTCCTGTGTTGTACCCTTCATACAGGTATTGGTGTGAACCAAACGACCCTGATCATCGTAAACGGGTACGCAAGGTGAGTCGTGAGCACAGCCAGCCAGCAATGTGGCCAGAAGGGTTACCAGAATGAATTTTTTCATGATATAGCCTCTAAAGAGTCCGTTTCAATACGGCAGAAAGATACCGTATTACGGAATGGCTTATTTTATCATCTTCACTATAGCGCCCTGATAGGGGAAATAATCTCAATTTATGTGTTACGTAAATATCATGGAGAACAAGTATTGAAATCGTCGAAATTGTGAAGAAATAATGTAGGAGAAAATAATGAATACCGGATTCATTCAGAGGATTTAAGGGGGAAAGCTGTAACGCCTTGAGACGTTATAGATAATGACGTTCACGGGATCAAAAAAGGCGCCCTGAGGCGCCTTTGCAGAGAATTAATGGAGATTACTCCGTATGTTTGCCAAATCGGCGCCGGACGACGACGAAGAAAACCGGGACAAAGAAGATTGCTAGCAGCGTTGCCGTTAGCATCCCTCCCATCACGCCGGTACCCACCGCATTTTGTGCTCCGCTGCCTGCGCCATGGCTGATCACCAACGGCATTACGCCGAGGATGAAGGCCAGAGAAGTCATCAGGATCGGACGTAAGCGCATACGTGATGCCTCGAGCGTAGCTTCAATGATCCCTTTCCCCTCTTTATCCATCAGATCCTTAGCAAATTCGACGATCAAGATGGCGTTTTTGGCGGCAAGACCGATAGTTGTAAGTAGGCCAACCTGGAAGTAGACATCATTATTCATACCACGCAGTGAGGCCGCGATCAGTGCGCCGACGACGCCTAACGGCACGACTAGCATGACGGAGAACGGTATTGACCAGCTCTCATAAAGTGCCGCCAGGCACAGGAAGACGACGATCAATGAAATTGCATAGAGTGCAGGAGCCTGGTTGCCGGACAACCGTTCCTGATAAGACATACCCGTCCAATCAAACCCGATACCCGCAGGCAGCTTAGCAGCTAGCTGTTCCATGAGCGTCATAGCCTCACCGGTACTTTTACCGGGAGCTGCTTCACCCAGAATCTCCATTGATGGCAGACCGTTGAAGCGCTCCAGGCGCGGAGAGCCATAAACCCAGCGTGATGTTACAAAGGCAGAGAACGGAACCATCTTCCCGTTGCCGCTGCGTATGAACATATTATTGACGTCGCTTGGCAGCATACGAAACTTCGCGTCAGCCTGCAGATAGACTTTCTTCACGCGGCCATGGTCGATAAAGTCGTTAACGTAATACCCGCCTAATGACGCTGAGATTGTTTCGTTGATATCCGACAGCGAAATGCCCAACGCCTGCGCTTTCTCCTGGTCAACATCAAGCTTGAACTGAGCTGTATCTTCTAGCCCGTTTGGACGGACACGGACAAGCTGATCAGGGTGTTGCTGCACCATGCCTAATAGTTGATTACGTGCCTGAGTCAGGGCCGTGTGGCCAAGGCCGCCTTGATCGATAAGCTCGAAGTCAAAACCCGTTGCGGTACCCAGCTCAATAATTGCAGGCATGTTGAATGGGAATACCATCGCATCTTTAATGCGGCTGAACGCTATCGTGGCACGCTTAATGACTGACTCAGCGTTGTTCTCATCGCCACGACGTTCATCCCAGGGTTTTAAACTGACAAACGCCATACCGGAGTTCTGCCCCTGACCGCCGAAGCTGAAGCCGTTAACGGTAAATACGTTCTCGACATTGGCTTTTTCATCATTCAAATAATAGTGCGTTACGGTATCCAATACTTTCTGCGTGCGCTCTTGCGTTGCTCCCGCAGGGAGCTGGATCATGGTCATGAATACACCCTGATCTTCCTCCGGCAGGAAAGAAGTTGGCAAGCGTACAAACAGTACAGCCATCCCGACCACAATCAGCAGATAAACAATCAGATAACGGCCCGTGCAGCGGAGAATGCCACTTACGCTATTGGTGTAGTGGTTTACGCTGCGTTCGAACTTCGCGTTAAACCAGCCAAAGAAACCTTTCTTCTCATGATGATCGGCGGACGCCGGCTTAAGCAGCGTAGCGCATAATGCGGGTGTCAAAATTAAGGCGACCAGAACGGACAGCGCCATCGCCGATACAATGGTAATAGAGAACTGGCGATAGATAGCGCCAGTTGACCCACCGAAGAAAGCCATTGGTACAAAGACTGCAGATAGCACCATCGCAATGCCGACCAGCGCTCCCTGTATCTGGGTCATGGACTTATCCGTTGCTTCAACCGGGGATAGCTTCTCCTCAGCCATTACGCGTTCGACGTTCTCGACCACCACTATCGCATCATCAACAAGCAAGCCAATGGCAAGCACCATCCCAAACATGGTCAATGTGTTAATTGAGTAGCCAAAGATTGCCAGTACTGCGAAGGTCCCCAGCAGTACAACCGGCACCGCAATGGTCGGAATGAGCGTTGCGCGGATGTTTTGCAGGAACAAATACATCACAAGGAAGACGAGAATGATAGCTTCAAATAGCGTTTTAACAACTTCATGAATAGAGAGGGTGACAAAGGGGGTGGTGTCATATGGATAGACCACCTTCATCCCCTGAGGGAAATAGGGCTGTAGTTCTGCCAGTTTGGCCTTAATGTCGTTCGCAGTATTTAATGCGTTGGCCCCTGTCGCTAACTTGATCCCAAGGCCTGATGCAGGTTTACCATTAATTCGTGCAACCACGTTGAAGTTTTCACCGCCAAGTTCAATATGCGCAACGTCACTTAAATGCACGACTGAGCCATCGGCATTGACGCGTAGAGTGACTTTGCCGAATTCTTCAGGATCTTTCAGGCGGGTCTGCGCAATAATGGACGCGTTAAGCTGCTGCCCTTTTACTGCAGGCGTTCCACCCAACTGGCCGGCCGCAATTTGGTCGTTCTGTACCTTCAGTTGGTTGATAACGTCTACCGGCGTCAAATTGTATTTATTCAGCAAATTGTTATCGAGCCAGATACGCATCGCGTACTGAGCACCGAATAACTGCACATCGCCGACGCCGTTTAGACGGCTGATAGGATCCTTCACGTTAGAGGCGATGTAGTCGGAGATATCGTCTTGTACCGTACTCGGGTTATCGGAAATAAAACCGGCGACCAACAGGAAGCTGCTGCTTGATTTCTCGACGCTAATCCCTTGTTGCTGAACTTCCTGTGGCAGCAGCGGCGTCGCCAGCTGCAACTTATTCTGAACCTGAACCTGAGCAATATCGGGGTCGGTACCGGATTCAAAGGTTAACGTAATGGTCACTGAACCCGCGGAGTCGCTGGTTGAGGACATGTACATCAGGTTATCAATACCGTTCATGTTCTGTTCGATAACCTGAGTGACGGTGTCCTGCACTGTCTGCGCATCAGCTCCGGGGTAAGTAGCCGAGATGGCAACGGCTGGTGGGGCTATTGTGGGGTACTGAGCGATAGGTAATTGCAAAATAGCTAAGCCGCCGGCAATCATCATGATGATTGCCAGCACCCAAGCAAACACCGGTCGGTGGATAAAAAACGTAGACATGGGATCGGTACCTTATTGTGCCGCAGGGGCCGTAGTATCTTCTTCAGCTTTTACGGTGACACCCGGGCGTATTTTCTGCAGGCCACTGATGATCACTCTCTCGCCGGCTTTCAAACCGCTGGTAATAAGCCAATGGTCACCAATGGCTTGTGTTGCCACCACGCTGCGTGCCTCGACCTGATTTTTATCGTTAACCAACAGGACCGTTGCGTCTCCACGCGGCGTACGAGTCAGCCCCTGTTGCGGAACCAGCATGGCATTCGGGTTTACGCCTTCATCTACACGTGCGCGGACAAACATGCCCGGTAACAGTTCGTGCTGTGGATTGGGAAAAATAGCTCGTAGAGTAATTGACCCCGTGCTTTCATCGACGGTGACATCAGAGAACTGCAATGAACCTTTCAACGCGTAAGCCTGTCCATTTTCCATCAGCAGTTGAACGCTTTTAGCCTCGTTACCGTGTTGCAGGCTCTCTTGTTTGAGCCGCATGAAATCGCTGCTGGACTGGGTGACATCGACGTAAATCGGGTCGAGCTGCTGTACGGTCGCTAATGCATCGGACTGGCCGTTAGTGACCAGAGCGCCTTCCGTTACGCTGGACTTCCCAATACGGCCTGAAATTGGCGAGGTAACCTTGGTGTAGGCTAAATTAATCCGTGCATTCTCGACGGCAGCTTTGGCTGCCATAACGTCAGCATCGGCCTGGCGAGCCGTCGCGACGGCCTGGTCGTAATCCTGCTGACTGATGTATTGAGTACCCAACAAGGGAACGTAGCGTTTCACCGTCAAATGGGCGATTGCCGCGGCGGCCTGCGCTTTTGATTCATCGCCTTTTGCACTGCTATAGGCTGCCTGGTAGGTTGCAGGATCAATTTGATACAGCGATTGTCCAGCCAGAATATCGGCGCCTTCGGTGAAATTACGCTTAAGGATGATTCCACTGACCTGCGGTCGAACTTCGGCAATACGGAATGCGGTGGTGCGGCCCGGGAGCTCTGTGGTGATGGACAATGGCGCGTTGTTCACAACATGCACGGTCACTTGGGGCATTGGCGCGTGCGCTTGTTGATCTCCTGAATTATCACAACCGCTGAGCAGCGCGGTGGTGATAATTAAGCTAGATATAAATTTAACTCTGGCGTAACTCGTCATTGCAGTTCCCTTATAGACTGATAACCCATTTTGGCTAATAATCTGTGGAAGAAATAATGAATAAAAAAGCAGTTCGTCATCCTACAAATAAACAATGATGGATGTAAGTGTTAGTTATTTTAGTCTGGCCAGCAAAAGCACGAAAACACAAAATCATTGTGTCTAAATATTTAATTTTTGTGGGTGGGGGAGTTATATATTCATCGCTGTAATATATTTTTATAAATTCATTCGTTGTGTGTATTTATTGATTTTATGATGCGATAAAACTTTTTGCTAAATACTACGTGTAACTTGAGTGGTAAATTTAATCCAGTTTGACTATTCCAATCGCCGCATATTGATAGGGAAACGAAACCCTGTATGGCAAGAAGAACGAAAGAAGAGGCGTTCAGAACCCGGCAGATGCTGCTTAATGCTGCGATTGAGCAGTTTGCGCTACATGGCGTCAGTGGTACGACGTTGACTGATATTGCCGATGCGGCTGGTGTTACACGCGGCGCTGTTTATTGGCATTTCACCAGTAAAAATGAATTGTTTAATGCCATGTGGCAGGAACAGCTACCGCTGAGAGAATTGGTGCATCATAAACTGATACAGTTGGATGATACTAATCCATTAGAACATTTGAAAAATAAATTCATTATCGCTTTGCAATATATTGCCGAGACGCCAAAACAGCGTGCATTGATGCAAATCCTCTATCATAAATGTGAATTCAACAATGAAATGTTGTCAGAACCTGAAATCAGGAAAAAGATAGGTTTTAATTATGAGCTTATGCGGAGCACATTCCAGATGTGCGTGCGTAATGGTCTATTACCGGTTGATACAAATATCGAAATTATATTGATAATATTGCACAGCGCTTTTAGCGGGATTATCAAAAACTGGCTAATGGATCCGCAGCAATTCGACCTTTACCAACAGGCGCCATTGCTGGTCGATAACATTATGGCTACCTGCTATCGTCAGCGTCGCTGACCTGGCCGGATTTCGTGTTAGTGAATGACGGCGCCTGAAATTAATTCATTTAACCGCCCTCGCGCTGTCCTCCGCATGCGGTATCTGTCATCTTGTGTTCTACTGATCCTGCTTATAATGAGGTTTTTATGCATGATGACTTTCGCCAGATTGGGGATTTTCAGGTTGCCGCACTGAGTGATGGCAATATGGAAGCCAGCCTGGATCTACTATCGGGGATAGAAATAACGGATGCAGGGGAAATACAGCGCAGCGCTGGCGTTGTTGAACCTGGCAATCTCCACATTTATGGCTACCTGATTTGCGGGCGTGGGCGCACCATTCTGGTGGATTCAGGGACGGGTGGGGTAAATAACGTTGGCGGTCAACTGAAGTCCAATTTGCTCCGGAGAGGCGTTACGCCCGATCGCATCGATACGATACTGCTGACTCATGCTCACCCGGATCACATTGGTGGGCTACTGGATGATAACCATCAGGCGGTTTATCCCTGTGCTGATGTCTACCTACATCCCAATGAATTAGCCCACTGGCTCGATGATGAACGATTTGCACAGGCAAACGAGCGCGCACAGCGTAATTTTACCCGTGTACGCAAGACGCTGGATGTCTATGGCACACGAGTCCACGTTCTTAATGAACGGCCTATTGTGGAAGGTCTTTCCGCTGTACCATTACCAGGTCATACGCCGGGGCATACGGGCTATAGAATTGATGCGGATGATAGGAGCCTGCTTATCTGGGGAGACATTGTGCATTTCCCTTATATTCAGACGGCGCGGCCGGAGGCAACGGTGGCCTTTGATATCGATCCTGTACAGGCGCAGGCGTCACGCCAGAGGATTATGGCGCAGGTAGCGGAAGAGGGCGTGCTGGTGGCGGGAATGCACTTTGGCGGTTCGGGATTTGCTTTGGTGCTGCCGGCTGAGCGCGGGTATCAGCTGATCTATTCTGCGGTTTAAAAAGAGCAATAAAAAAGGCGCGTCCCCATGCCGAGTAGCGCCTTCTTAAACAGCAACTTAACTGATTAGTATCAGTTCATGCCATATTTTTTCAGTTTTTTACGCAGAGTACCGCGGTTGATACCCATCATCAGGGCGGCGCGGGTCTGGTTACCACGGGTGTATTGCATCACCATGTCCAACAGGGGCTGTTCTACTTCAGCCAGTACCAGCTCATACAGATCATTAACATCCTGACCATTCAGTTGAGCAAAATAGTTCTTCAGTGCCTGTTTAACCGAGTCACGCAGGGGTTTTTGAGTTACCTGGTCCTGAGAGTTAACGGTAGAAACGGTCAGTACGTCAGAATTTACGCGTTGTTCGAACATAGTTCTGTCAGCTCTTTATTTCTAATTACGCAAAATTTTCGAAGTATGCCTCCAACGCCGCCAGCTGTTCGCCGGCATCTTCAATGGCGTTGAATGTGCGCCGAAACTGGTCATTTGGAGCGTGTTCCTGGAGATACCAGGATACGTGTTTACGCGCAATTCGGTACCCTTTAGCCTGACCATAAAAGTCATGCAGTTCCCTAATATGCGTACAAAGCAAGCGCTTCACCTCTGCCAGAGGCAGTGGCGGGAGCAGCTCCCCAGTGTCCAGATAATGCTGGATTTCCCGAAAGATCCAGGGTCTTCCCTGAGCCGCACGTCCTATCATCAGGGCATCAGCCCCCGTATAGTCGAGTACAGCCCTGGCTTTAAGCGGGTCAGTAATGTCGCCATTCGCGATAATCGGAATGGAAACGTTCTGCTTAACTACCCGAATGCTGTCGTACTCAGCGTCTCCGTTAAACAAGCAGGCGCGGGTGCGTCCGTGAATAGTCAGAGCTTGAATGCCACAGTCTTCAGCCAGTTTGGCAATTTCTACACAGTTACGGTGTTCTGGAGCCCAGCCAGTGCGAATCTTGAGTGTGACAGGAACGTCCACCGCCTTAACAACCGCGTTCAGGATAGCGTTCACCTGATCCGGGTATTGCAGTAGGGCTGAGCCTGCAAGCTTGCGATTCACCTTTTTTGCCGGACAGCCCATATTGATATCAATAATCTGGGCACCGCTTTCCACATTAATGCGGGCGGCTCCGGCCATCTCTTCAGGATCGCTACCGGCGATTTGCACGGTACGAATACCTGGTTCATCAACGTGCACCATCCGTAGACGAGATTTGTCGCTCTCCCAAACCTGAGGGTTTGAGGACATCATCTCGGATACTGTTAAACCTGCTCCCATCTCGTAACACAGCGTCCTGAATGGTCTGTCAGTGATGCCAGCCATAGGTGCTGCAATCAGGCGATTTCTGAGCTGATATTGTCCGATGCGCATGAGTTAAGAAATGACCATACTGTGACTGCAAGGCGGCGTATATTACGCATTTTTCGCACGAGATGAAAGGCCAAACTTTGAGCAATCAGATGTTGTAGATCAATGAATCTCAGCGTTGGGAGTGAATTGTTAATAAATATCTATATTAATCATCACATTAAATGGAAGTGGATGATTTGTGCTCAATCATAAATTCGTAAAACTTCTCGCGATTTCTTACGTAAAGGGGATGACTCGACCGATAAAGAGATGATTTTATGAACGAAAACGGAGCAAGAAATGAGATCTGCTTCTCATTTATGGCGCTGATGGCCGATATAACAGGGGAAAATGCGGCCCGAAGGCCGCATCGAAAAACGATTATTTTTTGCGCCCGGTAATGCGGCACCACTCTTCTTTCTCCACCACAGGGTCGAGTTCAAAGAGATCGGCATAGGCTTCGCACACGCTTTCAGCCTGGCTTGCCAGGATACCAGAAAGTCCCAGCAGACCGCCTGTAACGGGCAGTACGCTGATTAATGGAGCCAGCTCGCGTAAAGGACCCGCCAGGATGTTAGCAACCACCACATCGGCTTTCATGGCGTCTGGTTGGTCTTGCGGCAGGTACAGTTCCAGACGCTCAGAAACGCCATTACGCTGGGCGTTGTCACGGCTGGCCTGAATCGCCTGAGGATCGATATCGATCCCGATGGCTTTGGCCGCACCCAACTTCAGCGCGGCGATCGCCAGGATCCCCGATCCGCAGCCAAAGTCGATAACCGTTTTACCCTCTAAATCCAGCCCATCTAACCATTGCAGACACAGAGAGGTTGTTGGGTGGGTACCGGTACCAAACGCCAGGCCCGGATCGAGCATGACGTTGACGGCGTTTTCATCCGGCACATCGCGCCAGCTCGGACAGATCCACAGCCGCTCACCGAAACGCATGGGGTGGAAATTGTCCATCCATTCGCGTTCCCAATCTTTATCTTCCAGTTGCTCGATTTTGTGCGCAAAGCCTACACCCAACAGCGGGTGCTGCTCGAGGAGGGCAACCACCTCTTTCATGTCGGTTTCTGCATCGAACAGGCCGATAACGTCGGTATCACCCCACAGGCGAGTTTCGCCCGGCAGTGGCTCAAATACCGGCGTGTCATGCGTATCCTGGAAGGTGATGGAGACCGAGCCGGCTTCCATCAGCGCATCGCTAAGGTCTTCGGCATTTGCGCCGGTAGTGTTCAGTTTTAGTTGGATCCACGGCATGGCAAAACTCTTTATTTATCAGTAGAAATTACGGCGTCCTGTGGGACGGGTTGACCGAAACGGTTCCCCACCACAAACGCCAGCAAACTTAGCAGTAATGAAGGCACAATCGGATGGAAGCCCAGATACTGAATTTTAAATGTGGCGAGCACGGCGTACAGTACGCCGCCGACGATCATCGCGCTCAGCGCGCCAGCTGCATTCGCCCGCTCCCAGTAGAGGCCCAGCACCAGCGGCCACAGGAACACCGCCTCCAGGCCGCCGAAGGCCAACAGATTCAGCCAGATAATCATTTCCGGCGGACGCCAGGCGGCCAGCATCATCAAAATACCCAGCACCAATGTGGTCCAGGTCGAAATGCGCTTCAGACGGTGTTCATTACGTATTTTAGCCGGACGCGCACTGAGCCACAGATCTTTCACGATAGTCGCAGAAGCTTGTAGCAAATGAGCATTAACGTTCGACATGATAGCGGCCATCGGCGCGGCAAGAAACAGGCCTGCCGCCCACGGCGGTAATACCTGTACCATCAGCGTAGGGATGACCAGATCCGGTACGGTCAGATGTGGCAGCACCGCGCGGCCCAGTGCGCCAGCAAGATGCATTCCCAGCATCAGCAGCGCCACCACGATAGTACCGATGATAATACCGCGATGCACCGCCTTGCTGTCTTTATACGAGATACAGCGTACCGCAGTATGCGGTAGGCCGATGACCCCGAAGCAGACCAGTACCCAGAATGAAGTCATAAAGGTTGGCGTCAGGATATCGTCAGCCCCTTGCGGAGACACCAGCTTCGGATCGATCTGTTCCAGCGTTTCGACCGCGTTATGCAGCCCCCCTGCCGCGTGAACCACACCGACCAGCAGCACGATGGTACCAATGAGCATAACCATGCCCTGCATCGTATCGTTGAGTACGCTGGCGCGGAAGCCGCCAAACGCGGTATACAGCGCAATGGTGATGCCGAAAATCAGCAAACCATTTTCGTATTTAATACCCGCCGCGGTTTCCAGCAGGCGGGCGCCGCCGATGAACTGCACCGCAATGGCACCGACAAAAGCAACCAACAGGCTGATGCTGGCAATCCATACTACCGCACGGTTTTGATAACGCGCTTGCAGCATGTCATTGAGGGTAATCGCATTATAGCGGCGAGCCAGAATCGCGAATTTCTTACCCAGAACGCCCAGCGATAGCCAAATAGTCGGCACCTGAATCATCGCTAGCAGCACCCAGCCAAGGCCGTATTTATAGGCGGCTCCTGGGCCGCCGATGAACGAGCTGGCGCTGATATAGGTGGTGGTCAGCGTCATGGCTAGCACCAGACCCCCCATAGAGCGACTGCCGAGGAAATACTCGCTGAGGAATGATCCGCTACTGCGCTTACGCATGGCGTACAGCGACAGACCGAACACGACCATCAGGTACAAAACCAATACGATGATAATTTCAGTTTGCATCGTTATCCTCCAGCGGGATATCACGGAAGATAAAGCGCACCATCGCCCAGCACAGCAGTATAAAAATCAGCGGCATCAGCAGGCAGGCCATCTCAAACCAGTGCGGCAGGCCGGTGAAACCCTGCATCGAATCTGGTAGGTAAGCACTTGCTAACCATGCAGCAAGATAGAAAAGGGTTAGCCACAGCGCCCAGCGCGCCTCTTTATGGGCCTGAACAAAACGCTTGTCCATTTTTTGTCCCTTGTGGATGAAGAAAGCGGGGATTGTACCGCAAGGAAAAGATGAGGGGAGAGAAAAAGAAAAAAGGCCGGAAATTCCGGCCTTTTGCTGCGATAACAGGATTATTTTTCCTGTAATCCGAGTTTTTTCTCCAGATAGTGGATGTTAGTTCCACCATGCTGGAAGTGCTCGTCGCTCATAATGCGCATCTGCAGATCTACGTTGGTTTTGATGCCATCGATGATCAGCTCCTGCAGCGCATTCTTCATGCGAGCAATCGCCACGTCGCGGGTCTCACCGTAGCAGATGAGTTTGCCGATCATTGAGTCATAGTACGGTGGCACGGTGTAGCCCGCGTAGATATGAGACTCCCAACGAACGCCAAAGCCGCCAGGCGCGTGGAAACGGGTAATTTTACCAGGGCTTGGCAGGAAGGTATTCGGGTCTTCGGCGTTGATACGGCATTCTACCGCGTGGCCACGAACCTGAACTTCTTCTTGCTTGATGGACAGCGGCTGACCGGCAGCAATACGCAGCTGCTCTTTGATCAGGTCAACGCCGGTGATCATCTCGGTAACCGGGTGTTCTACCTGGATACGGGTGTTCATTTCAATGAAGTAGAACTCGCCGTTTTCGAACAGGAACTCGAAAGTACCCGCACCGCGGTAGCCGATATCCACGCAGGCTTTCGCGCAGCGTTCGCCGATGTAGCGACGCAGTTCCGGGGTAATGCCCGGTGCTGGTGCTTCTTCGACAACTTTCTGGTGGCGGCGCTGCATAGAGCAGTCACGTTCAGCCAGATAAATAGCGTTACCCTGACCATCAGCCAGTACCTGGATCTCGACGTGGCGAGGATTTTCCAGGTATTTTTCCATGTACACCATGTCATTGTTGAAGGCTGCTTTAGCTTCAGCTTTGGTCATGGCAATGGACTGCGCCAGGTCGGTGTCGCTGCGCACAACGCGCATACCACGACCGCCGCCGCCGCCGGAGGCTTTGATAATCACCGGGTAGCCGATGCGTTTAGCATGAGCGCGGTTAGCGTCCATGTCGTCGCCCAGCGGGCCGTCAGAGCCTGGAACGGTCGGTACGCCGGCTTTTTTCATCGCGGTGATGGCGGACACTTTGTCACCCATCAGACGGATGGTGTCAGCTTTCGGGCCGATGAAGATAAAGCCAGAGCGTTCAACCTGCTCCGCAAAGTTGGCGTTCTCAGAGAGGAAGCCATAGCCTGGGTGAATTGCAACAGCACCGGTAATTTCAGCAGCGCTGATGATAGCCGGGATGTTCAGGTAGCTTTTCACGGATGGAGCCGGGCCAATACAAACCGTCTCATCCGCCAGTAATACGTGTTTTAAATCGCGATCCGCTGTGGAGTGCACGGCGACGGTCTTGATGCCCAGTTCTTTACAGGCACGAAGAATACGCAGTGCGATCTCGCCGCGGTTAGCGATGACAATTTTATCCAGCATCTTCGCCTCGTTACTCGATGACGACCAGAGGCTCGTCAAATTCAACCGGTTGACCGCTTTCTACCAGGATTGCTTTCACAGTCCCGGCTTTGTCAGCTTCGATCTGGTTCATCATTTTCATCGCTTCAACGATGCACAGGGTGTCGCCCACGTTAACTTTCTGGCCCACTTCCACGAATGCTTTAGCATCCGGGCCTGGTGTGCGATAGAAAGTACCAACCATTGGGGAACGTACGATGTGACCACTGATTTCAGCTTTAGCCGGAGCTTCAGCTGCAGCTGGTGCTGCTGCTGCCGCAACAGGTGCCTGCGGTTGCATAACAGGCGCTGCGTAGGCCTGCTGCATCACTGGATAGCCGGTGCTCGGTGCTGAGCGGCTGATACGTACAGACTCTTCGCCTTCAGAAATTTCCAGTTCGTTGATGCCAGACTCTTCGACCAGCTCGATCAGTTTTTTAATCTTACGAATATCCATGAGTGGGTTCCGTACTCTTTGTTTAGTGTGATTGTGACAGGCGTTTTACCGCCGTCTGTAAAGCGTATGAATAGCCGTCAGCCCCAAGTCCGCAGATAACGCCAGAGGCGATATCGGACAGATATGAGTGGTGGCGGAATGGTTCGCGCGCATGCACGTTGCTCAGGTGGATCTCGATAAACGGAATACTCACCGCCAGCAGCGCATCGCGAATGGCAACGCTCGTGTGCGTGAACGCGGCCGGATTAATCAGGATATAGTCAATGTTGTCTTTAGCCTGATGAATACGGTCGATGAGGACGTACTCGGCGTTAGATTGCAGACTGTCGAGCGTGACGTTCAGCGTTTCGGCTTCCGCGTTTAAGCGGCTAACGATCTGGGAAAGCGTCAGCGTGCCATACTTCTCTGGCTCACGGGTGCCTAACATATTCAGGTTCGGGCCGTTCAAAAGCAAAATGCGAAACTTGTCAGTCATTGTGCTGCTATCTCCTGCAATTCTCGGGTAAAAAACAAAATATACCTTCGATGCGCGATTGTCACCTTTTCAGAGGCCTAAAACCACTGTCGGGTAAACCAAGGTCGCACATTATAACTATTTCGTAGCATTTGGCAGCTAAATACTGGTCTTATCAGGGAAGATTATCAACCGCTATCGTGTAAAGAACACCGAACGATAAAAGAAATGCGGGAAAACGCACACATCGTGACGCTAACGCCACCATTGGCGAAACTTCTTATATCGGCACGCTAACAGTTCGATTGCGCACCCGGCGTAAATCACCGGCTGAGGTGAGATAATCTTCACCGACCAGAGAAAATGTATCGGCGCGAGGATCGCGACAAGATAGACGAAGTTATGCAAAAGCTGCCAGCGACGTCCCAGTTTTCGCTGCATCGCCTGTGTTGATGTTACCGCCAGCGCCAGCAAAATCAGCCAGCAGGCAAAACCTAATAGCAGGTAAGGGCGCGTCACAATTTCTTGTCCCAGCAACGAAAGATTCTGAATGCCTAACTCCAGCAAACTGTAGCTGGTGAGGTGGATTGTCGCCCACGCAAAGCACCACAGCCCTAGCAATCGGCGAGTGCGTATCAACATCGGTTGTTTAGCGTAGCGCGACAGCGGGCTGACCAACAAGGTTGCCAGAAGCAATTTCAGAGCCATCCTACCGGTAAAATGCTGGATATCTTTCACCGGATCGGCGCTCAACTGCCCTTGCGACACCGCCCAAAATAACCAGACGAACGGCAAAAATGCGGCAAGATGCAGTAAAACTTTCAGCCAGGTGACCTGTTTTAACGTCAGACGCATTAGAAATTCTCCCGTAGGTCCATGCCGCGATACAGCGAGGCAACTTCGTCAGCATAGCCATTAAACAGCAAGGTTGGCTGGCGTTTCACATCGAGAATGCCGCCGGAACCAATAAAGCGCTCCGTCGCCTGCGACCAGCGCGGATGGTCAACGTGTGGGTTTACGTTGGCGTAAAAACCGTATTCGTTGGGGGCCGCGAGATTCCAGGTGGAATCCGGGCGATCGCGGGTGAGCATGATGCTGACGATCGACTTAATGCCTTTAAAGCCATACTTCCACGGTACGGTCAGACGAATCGGAGCACCATTTTGCGGCGGCAGCGCTTTGCCATACACGCCGACGGTTAGCAATGTGAGTGGATTCATGGCCTCGTCCAGGCGCAGTCCTTCTATATAAGGATACGCCAGGCCGCCGCCGATAAAGCGATCCTTTTGCCCCGGCATATTCTCCGGTGAGTAAAGGGTTTTGAAGGCTACGTATTTCGCATTGCTGGTGGGCTCTACGGCGGCCAGCAGTTTGTGCAATGGGAAACCAATCCACGGCACCACCATCGACCAGGCTTCCACGCAGCGCATACGATAGATTCGCTCCTCCAGCGGGAAGCGCTTCGTCAGATCGTCGTGATCGAGGGTCAGCGGTTTCGCGACTTCACCACCGATGGTCAACGTCCACGGATGGGTGGGCAAGCTGCCAGCATTGGCCGCCGGATCGGCTTTATCGAGGCCAAATTCATAAAAGTTGTTGTAGCCGGTGACTTTATTTTCCGGCGTGAGCGTTAATTGGCTTTGCCACTGAGTGGGCTTATTGAAGGTCAGGGCTGGTCCAGACGGGGCGGGTGGACGGTCATTACCTTTAAACCAGTCCGTAAGGCTGGAGGCATGCAGCGGAAGGGAAGCGGCCGCGGTTCCGATGCCGAGCATCTTCAAAACCTGGCGGCGTTTCAGCATAAATACAGACTCGGCGGTGACGTCTGATTCGGTTAATTTTTTAGGGCTCATTGTGCTCTCCGTCATGCTTTTTTCTAAGCATGACGGAGGCAATCTGTTATTGCGAATTTATCACGAAAAATTGCAAATTAGGCGATTTTGACCAGCGTACGACCCTGGATCTGGTTGTTGATAATCTTGTCGGCAAACTCGGGAGCCTGTGCCAACGTAATTTCCGTAGCGCTCTGTGCAAAGAATGATTCCGGTAAATCGACAACCAGGCGTTTCCAGGCTTGTGCGCGACGATCCGCTGGCGTCATCACTGAATCCACGCCTTGCAAACGGACGTTGCGCAGAATAAACGGCATCACGGTTGTTGGCAAAGCGAAGCCACCGGCCAGGCCGCAGGCCGCCACGCAACCGCCGTAGTTCATCTGTGCCAGCACTTTTGCCAGTACTTTATCGCCAACGGTATCAATGGCGCCGGCCCATATCTGTTTTTCCAGGGGACGGGTTTCGGCAAACTCTGCGCGGTCAAGAATACGGCTTGCGCCCAGCGCTCGCAGATAGTCATGGGTGCTTTCGCGTCCGGAGACTGCGGCCACCTGATAGCCGAGCTTATGCAGCAGCGCGATAGCGGTACTGCCAACGCCGCCGCTGGCACCGGTAACAACAATTTCACCGTCTTCAGGACGAACGCCGGCTTCTTCCAGCGCCATCACGCACAGCATGGCGGTAAAACCTGCGGTACCGATGATCATGGCTTTACGGCCATCCAGACCCGCTGGCTGTGGCACCAGCCAGTCACCGTTAACGCGAGCGCGATTGGATAGGCCACCCCAATGGTTTTCACCCACGCCCCAGCCGGTCAGCAACACCTGCTGGCCCGGCGTAAAGCGCGCATCGTCGCTGGCATGAACCGTGCCGGCGAAATCAATCCCTGGCACCATAGGGAAATTACGGATGATTTTCCCTTTTCCCGTAATCGCCAGCGCATCTTTGTAATTCAGGCTGGACCACTGGACATCAACGGTGACATTACCCTGCGGCAGCAGACTATCGTCAACGGCCTTTACTGCGGCAACGGTTTTGCCATCCTGCTGTTCTAAGATGAGAGCCTGCATAACCCTTCCTTACGTGGACTGTGTAGTGAAAAAATTTACCCAGGACTATACTCGTTTATCATCATCTGATAACGATTTGGCGCAATAAATTGCCAGATCCGCCAGGTTTGGTAGTATGCCGACCTGGTATGATATGTTAGTGCTTACTTCTGGTAAGACACGGACGCTAGCTCCCGATATTCTGTCGGGTACGTTTAACCTACGGAGTTAACTCAGGGATGCGATTAACGACGAAGTTCTCCGCCTTTTTCACGCTCTTAACCGGGCTGACCATCTTTGTGACGTTGATAGGCTCCTCATTGAGTTTTTACAACGGCATACAATATAAGATAGCCAATCGCGTTCAGGCCGTGGCCACCGTGCTGGATAACCGTCTGGTCAACACCTCGTTTGATAAGCTGGATAGCCAACTTGATGAGATTATGGTGCCGCTCGACATCGTCCGTATCGACTTTACGCTCGACGGCAAATCGCTGTTTCATCATGCGCGCAATAGCAGCTACCTGCCGGTTGGCAGCCACTACCAGTACCGTGAGATAGCAGTCCCTTCACTCAAACATCCCGGCATGACGATTCACCTGGTCTATCAGGATCCGATGGCGAACTACTTTCGCTCGCTGCTGACCACGGCACCGCTGACCGTCACGATAGCCTTTATGGTGTTGGTGGTGTTTATTGCGGTGCGCTGGCTGCGTCGGCAGTTAGCAGGGGAAGAGTTGCTGGAGATGCGCGCGGTTCGGATCCTCAATGGCGATCGCGGTGCGAAAGCGAAAGGCAATATCCACGAGTGGCCAACCCGTACCAGCAGCGCACTGGATACCTTGCTCTCTGAAATACAGTTTGCTGGAGAGCAGCGAAGCCGCCTCGACACGCTGATTCGCTCTTACGCTGCGCAGGACTCAAAAACGGGCCTAAGCAACCGCCTTTTCTTTGACAACCAATTGGCGACGCTGCTGGATGACCAGGAGAACGTTGGCTCTCACGGCATCGTGATGATGATCCGCTTGCCTGATTTTGATTTCCTGCGCGACAACTGGGGGCGTGCGGCAGCCGAAGAACATGTCTTCACGCTGATTAATCTGCTCTCTACTTTTATTATGCGTTACCCCGGCGCGCTGTTAGCGCGCTATCGCCGTAGTGATTTCACCGTATTGTTACCGCACCGTACTTTAAAAGAAGCGGACAGCATCGCTGGGCAATTGCTGAAAGCGATTGATGGGCTGCCGCTGGCGAAAATTCTCGACCGCGACGACATGATGCACATTGGCATCTGCGCATGGCGCAGCGGGCAGACCACCGAGCAGGTGATGGAGCATGCCGAGGCGGCGGTGCGCAACGCTGTCCTGCAGGGGAGTAATAGCTGGGCGATTTACGATGATTCGCTGCCGGAAAAAGGGCGAGGCAACGTGCGCTGGCGCACTCTGATTGAACAGATGCTCAGCAGAGGCGGCCCGCGGATTTACCAAAAACCGGCGGTCACTCTGGATGGAAAGGTTCATCACCGTGAGCTGATGTGCCGTATCTTCGACGGGAAAGAAGAGGTGATTGCCGCTGAGTATCTGCCGATGGTACTCGAGTTCGGATTGGGTGAAACGTATGACCGCCAGCAGATTGGCCGCTTGATTCCGTTCCTGGGATTCTGGCCGGAGGAAAATCTGGCGATCCAGGTCACAGTAGAATCGTTGATCCGACCGCGTTTTCAGCGCTGGTTGCGCGATACATTAATGCAATGCGAGAAATCGCAGCGTCGACGCATTATTTTTGAACTTGCAGAGGTAGATGTCTGTCAACATATCACGCGTTTACAGCCGATCGTGCGTTTAATTCATGCTCTGGGCGTTCGGGTGGCGGTAACACAGGCGGGATTGGCGTTGGTCAGTACCAGCTGGATTAAGCAGTTGGAGATTGAACTGATTAAAATCGATCCCGTTCTGGTGCGGAATATTGAAAAACGGAGTCAAAACCAGCTGCTGGTGCAAAGTCTGGTGGAAGCGTGTAAAGGAACATCAATACAGGTTTTCGCCGCTGGCGTTCGCAGCCGCAGTGAGTGGCAGGTACTGACCGAATGCGGAGTTTTCGGCGGTCAGGGCGATTTTTTTGCCGCCTCACAGCCACTTGACTCAAATGTGAAAAAATATTCGCAAAGATATTCGGTTTGACCTGCTGTTTAACGTGTTTATCACGTAGAATGACGCGCGCGGTTTTTTCTGGGAGTGTGCATGTCCGCTTGCCAGAAAAATAACGCATCACGCATGTGACGACCTTTGACAGGTACAAATCCAGGAAGGAGCTGCAGTGAGTCTCCCTGCACTGAAGGAGTCAGGTTGGATTTGTAACAAAGGTAACGAACTGCACTAATTTTCACCGTTGCAGATGATTTTTGCGCCTTGTCGCTGCCACGTGTGGTTGGTAAAGTAAGCGGATTTTATTTTTCCGCCCCAGCTTTCAGGATTATCCCTTAGTATGTTGAAAAAATTTCGTGGCATGTTTTCCAATGACCTGTCCATTGACCTGGGTACCGCGAATACCCTGATTTACGTAAAAGGACAAGGCATCGTATTGAATGAGCCTTCCGTGGTCGCCATTCGTCAGGACCGTGCAGGTTCGCCGAAAAGCGTTGCTGCCGTTGGTCATGATGCAAAACAGATGCTTGGCCGTACGCCGGGCAACATTGCGGCCATCCGCCCGATGAAAGACGGTGTTATCGCCGACTTCTTCGTCACCGAAAAAATGCTCCAGCACTTCATCAAACAGGTTCACAGCAACAGCTTTATGCGCCCAAGCCCGCGCGTACTGGTGTGTGTGCCAGTTGGCGCCACTCAGGTTGAACGTCGTGCGATCCGTGAATCCGCTCAGGGTGCAGGCGCGCGTGAAGTGTTCCTGATTGAAGAACCAATGGCTGCTGCAATCGGTGCCGGTCTGCCGGTTTCTGAAGCAACTGGTTCCATGGTTGTGGATATCGGTGGCGGTACCACTGAAGTGGCCGTTATCTCCCTGAACGGCGTGGTTTACTCCTCTTCTGTTCGTATCGGCGGCGACCGTTTCGATGAAGCCATCATTAATTATGTACGTCGTAACTACGGCTCTCTGATTGGTGAAGCGACCGCTGAGCGTATCAAACACGAAATTGGCTCTGCTTATCCGGGCGATGAAGTGCGTGAAATCGAAGTACGTGGCCGTAACCTGGCTGAAGGTGTTCCACGTGGCTTCACGCTGAACTCCAACGAAATTCTCGAAGCACTGCAGGAACCGCTGACCGGTATCGTGAGCGCGGTGATGGTTGCGCTGGAACAGTGTCCGCCAGAACTGGCTTCCGACATCTCCGAGCGCGGCATGGTGCTGACCGGTGGTGGTGCGCTGCTGCGCAACCTCGACCGTCTGCTGATGGAAGAAACCGGTATTCCAGTTGTCGTTGCTGAAGATCCGCTGACCTGCGTAGCGCGTGGCGGCGGCAAGGCGCTGGAAATGATCGACATGCACGGCGGCGATTTGTTTAGCGAAGAGTAGTCAGCATGAAGTTCGGGGTAGCCAGCAGGCTACCCTCAATTTCACTGACACGAGAATACGCATAGCCTATGAAGCCCATTTTTAGCCGTGGCCCGTCGCTGCAGATTCGCCTTATTCTGGCGGTGCTGGTGGCGCTGGGTGTCATTATCGCCGACAGCCGCCTGGGTATGTTCAGTCAAATCCGAACGTACATGGATACTGCCGTCAGTCCTTTCTACTTTGTCTCTAATGGTCCTCGTGAACTGCTGGATAGCGTTTCGCAAACGCTGGCTTCACGCGATCAGCTAGAGCTTGAAAACCGCGCATTACGTCAGGAGCTGCTGTTAAAAAATAGCGACCTGCTGATGCTGGGTCAGTACAAACAAGAAAATGCCCGTTTACGTGAGCTGTTAGGTTCACCGCTGCGCCAGGATGAACAGAAAATGGTGACGCAGGTGATCTCAACGGTTAACGATCCGTATAGCGATCAGGTCGTTATCGACAAGGGCAGCGTTAACGGTGTTTATGAAGGTCAGCCGATTATCAGTGATAAAGGCGTAGTGGGTCAGGTGGTGGCGGTGGCCAAACTGACGAGCCGCGTGCTGCTGATTTGCGATGCGACCCATGCGCTGCCAATCCAGGTTCTGCGTAACGATATTCGCGTCATTGCGGCCGGCAACGGCTGTACGGACGACCTGCAGCTTGAGCATCTGCCCGCCAATACCGATATTCGCGTGGGCGATGTGCTGGTGACGTCGGGGCTGGGCGGTCGTTTCCCTGAAGGCTATCCGGTGGGCGTCGTTTCCTCTGTGAAGCTGGATACGCAGCGCGCGTATACCGTGATTCAGGCGCGTCCAACCGCGGGCCTGCAGCGTCTGCGCTATCTGCTGCTGCTGTGGGGAGCTGACCGTAACGGCAGCAACCCTATGACGCCGGAAGAAGTACACCGCGTTGCCAACGAACGCCTGATGCAGATGATGCCTCAGGTTCTACCGTCGCCTGAAACGATGGGGCCGCAGCTTCCTGCTCCTGCGACCGGTCTTACTACCACACCGCCTGCGGTGACGCCGCCACAACCCTCAACAAGGGGGCAATAGTGGCAAGTTATCGCAGCCAGGGACGCTGGGTCATCTGGCTCTCGTTTCTTATCGCACTGCTGCTCCAGGTCATGCCTTGGCCGGAAGACCTTACCGTTTTCCGGCCTAACTGGGTTCTGCTCATTCTGCTTTACTGGGCGCTGGCGCTGCCGCACCGGGTGAATGTGGGGACGGGCTTTGTGATGGGTGCCATACTGGATTTAATCAGCGGATCTACGCTTGGCGTACGCGCGATGTCATTGAGCATCGTGGCCTATCTGGTGGCACTCAAATACCAGCTGTTTCGTAACCTGGCACTCTGGCAACAGGCGCTGGTGGTCATGCTGCTCTCGCTCGCCACGGATATTATTGTTTTCTGGGCAGAGTTTTTAGTGATCAACGTCTCTTTCCGACCTGAAGTGTTCTGGAGTAGTGTAGTAAACGGCGTGCTCTGGCCGTGGATCTTTCTTCTGATGCGAAAAGTTCGCCAGCAATTTGCCGTTCAATAAGGTCGTTATGGTATCTCTCTATCTTGCTTCAGGTTCCCCGCGCCGTCAGGAACTTCTCACACAGTTAGGTATTTCGTTTGAGAAAGTGGTTCCCGGAATTGAAGAGCTGCGTCGCCCGCACGAGTCGGCGCAGCAGTATGTCGGGCGTCTGGCGCGCGAGAAAGCCCAGGCCGGCGTGGCGTTAACCGCCCACGATCTCCCGGTGCTGGGGGCAGATACCATTGTCATTCTCAACGGTGAGGTGCTGGAGAAGCCGCGTGATGCTGCGCATGCAGCCGTCATGCTGCGGATGCTCTCAGGAAATACCCATCAGGTGATGACCGCCGTGGCGCTGGCTGATAGCCAGCATACGCTCGACTGTCTGGTGGTGACTGAGGTGACTTTCCGGACGCTGTCGGATGAAGACATTACACACTATGTCACGAGCGGAGAACCTTTAGATAAAGCAGGTGCATACGGTATTCAAGGGCTGGGTGGCTGTTTCGTCAGGAAGATTAATGGCAGCTACCACGCCGTAGTCGGCTTACCGCTGGTGGAAACGTATGAGTTGCTGAGTAACTTTAACTCGCTACGTGAAAAAAGGGATAAACATGACGGCTGAACTATTAGTTAACGTGACGCCATCGGAGACGCGGGTGGCGTATATCGATGGCGGCATTTTGCAGGAAATTCATATTGAGCGTGAAGCGCGACGCGGAATAGTAGGCAATATCTACAAAGGTCGCGTTAGTCGAGTCTTGCCGGGAATGCAGGCGGCTTTTGTAGATATTGGCCTCGATAAGGCGGCCTTCCTCCATGCCTCCGATATCATGCCGCACACTGAATGTGTCGCCGGCGAAGAGCAAAAGCAGTTTACCGTCCGCGATATTTCCGAGCTGGTGCGTCAGGGGCAGGATCTGATGGTGCAGGTGGTCAAAGATCCCCTGGGTACCAAAGGCGCACGTCTGACCACGGATATTACCTTACCGTCCCGCTACCTGGTCTTTATGCCGGGCGCCTCGCACGTCGGTGTCTCACAGCGTATTGAAAGTGAAGTCGAGCGCGACCGATTAAAGAAGGTCGTGGCCGATTACTGCGATGAGCAAGGTGGCTTTATTATTCGTACCGCTGCCGAAGGGGTATGCGAAGAAGATTTAGCCTCCGATGCCGCCTATCTCAAGCGCGTCTGGACCAAAGTGATGGAGCGTAAAAAACGCAACCAGACCCGCTACCAGATGTACGGTGAACTGGCGCTGGCGCAGCGCGTACTTCGCGATTTTGCCGATGCTCAACTGGATAAAATCCGCGTTGACTCCAGGTTGACCTATGAAGCGTTGATGGAATTCACGGCGGAATATATGCCGGAAATGACCAGTAAGCTTGAGCATTACAGCGGTCGCCAGCCTATCTTTGATCTATTCGATGTTGAGAATGAAATCCAGCGCGCGCTGGAACGCAAAGTCGAGCTCAAGTCCGGCGGTTATCTGGTTATCGACCAAACCGAAGCGATGACCACCGTGGATATCAACACCGGGGCGTTTGTTGGCCACCGTAATCTCGACGACACCATTTTCAATACTAATATTGAAGCGACGCAGGCGATTGCTCGTCAGCTGCGTCTGCGTAATCTGGGCGGCATTATCATCATCGATTTTATCGACATGAATAATGAAGATCATCGCCGCCGGGTGCTGCACTCGTTAGAGCAGGCGCTGAGTAAAGATCGCGTGAAGACTAGCGTAAACGGTTTCTCCGCGCTGGGCCTGGTGGAAATGACCCGTAAGCGCACTCGCGAGAGCGTCGAACACGTGTTATGTAATGAGTGCCCGACCTGTCACGGCCGCGGTACGGTAAAAACCGTCGAGACGGTATGCTACGAAATTATGCGTGAGATCGTTCGCGTTCATCATGCCTATGATTCCGATCGCTTCCTGGTGTATGCGTCACCTTCCGTTGCGGAGACGCTGAAGGGGGAAGAGTCCCACGCGCTGGCGGAAGTGGAAATTTTTGTTGGTAAGCAGGTCAAAGTCCAGATCGAACCGCTCTATAACCCGGAGCAGTTTGACGTGGTGATGATGTAATTCGCAGCCTGCTGCAACCCAAGGAGAGATGCGTGAGGCGATTGCCGGGGATTTTACTGCTCACCGCTGCCACACTGATTGTGATTATCGCGCTGCTGGTGAGCGGCCTGCGTCTCGCCTTGCCACATCTGGACTCCGTGCGTCCGGCGCTGCTGGGGAAAATCGAGGCAGCGACCGGATTACCGGTTGACGCCTCGCAGATAGCCGCCAGTTGGCAGAATTTTGGCCCGACGCTGGATGTCCGTGATATTAAAGCCGGGCTGAAGGACGGCGGCGAGCTGTCCATCAAACGCGCGTCGATGGCGCTGGACGTCTGGCAAAGCTTACTGCATATGCGCTGGCAGTTCCGCGAACTGACCTTCTGGCAGCTGCAAATTCACACCAATACCCCTCTGCAGAACAACGACGGCGGCGATGGCATTAAGGGCGATCGTGTTGCCGATCTGTTCCTTCGCCAGTTTGACCACTTTACGCTCCGCGACAGCCAGCTCAGTTTCCTGACGCTTTCTGGTCAGCGCGCAGAGTTAACCATTCCGCAGCTAACCTGGCTGAACGACAAAAATCGTCACCGTGCTGAAGGCGAACTGAGCCTCTCCAGCCTCACTGGCCAGCATGGGGTGATGAAGGTGCGCATGGATCTGCGCGATGAAAACGGCCTGCTGAATAAAGGTCGCCTGTGGCTTCAGGCCGATGATATCGACGTTAAGCCGTGGTTAGGTCGCTGGATGCAGGACAACATCGCGCTCACCAGCGCCCGCTTTAGCCTTGAAGGCTGGGCATCGCTGGACAAAGGCGAAATCGCCACGGGTGATATCTGGTTAAAACAGGGCGGTGCCAGCTGGGAAGGTGAGCAGCAGGAACACCATCTGGCGGTAGATAATCTCACGGCGCATCTGTCGCGTGAAAAAGAGGGATGGGAGTTCCGGATCCCGGATACTCGTATCTCTATCGATAACACGGCCTGGCCGCGCGGCGCGCTGGCGCTGGCGTGGATCCCGTCGCAGGAAGTGGGCGGCCCGGATCATCAGCGCAGCGATGAACTGCGTATTCGCGCAAGCCACCTGTCTCTGGCCGGCCTGAACGGCCTGCTGCCGATTGCGCAAAATCTCTCACCTGAGCTTGCCGATATTTGGCGCACTACCCAACCAACCGGCACGGTTGATGCCTTTGCGATGGATATTCCCCTGCAAGACACGGCGAAAACGCGCTTTAACGCCAGTTGGGATAATTTGGCATGGAAGCAGTGGAAGCTATTGCCGGGGGCGGAGCACGTTTCTGGCAGCGTCGTGGGCAGCGTTGAAAATGGCTCGTTGCAGGTAGCGATGCAAAAGGCGCTGATGCCTTACGAACACGTATTCCGCGCGCCGCTGGAGATCTCCAATGGGGTTGCCACCCTCAACTGGGTGAACAACGACAAAGGTTTCATGCTGGATGGCCGCAACATTGACGTGCAGGCGACAGGCGTTCGCGCCGCCGGTGGTTTCCGTTATCTCCAGCCGAAGGACGATCAGCCGTGGCTGGGAATTCTGGCGGGGATCAGTACTCATGATGGTGGTCAGGCGTGGCGCTATTTCCCTGAGAATTTGATGGGCAGCAAGCTGGTTGACTACCTGAGCGGTGCGATAAAGGCCGGTAAGGCGGAGAATGCGACGTTGGTATACGGCGGCAACCCGCATCTATTCCCGTATCCGCATAATGAAGGGCAGTTCCAGGTCTATGTACCGTTACACGACGCCACTTTTGCCTTCCAGCCGGACTGGCCGGCGCTTACTGACCTGGATATTGAGCTGAACTTTGTCAACAGCGGCCTGTGGATGAAGGTCGACAAAGCGATGCTAGGCGGCGTCACTGCCCGCAATCTGGACGCCTCGATTCCTGATTACGCCAAAGAGAAGCTGCTGATTGACGCCGATATTAACGGCCCGGGTGCTGCGGTGGGCCCTTACTTCAAGGACACTCCGCTGAGTAAATCCTTAGGGGCAACGCTTGATGAGTTGCAGATTGATGGCGACGTGAGCGCTCGCTTACATCTCAATATCCCGCTGGACGGCGAGCTGGTGACCGCGACGGGTGATGTGGCGTTGAACAACAACAGCCTGCTGATCAAACCGCTAGATAGCACGCTGCATAATCTCAAAGGCAAATTCAGCTTTAACAACGGTAATCTGACCAGCGGGCCGCTGACCGCGACCTGGTTTAATCAGCCGCTGAACGTTGATTTCACCACTACCGAAGGCGCGAAATCATATCAGGTGGGGGTAAACCTACAGGCTGACTGGCAGCCTGCGCGGACTGGCGTGCTGCCGAAACAGCTCAATGACGCACTGAAAGGTAGCGTGCCGTGGAAAGGCAATGTCGCCATCGACCTGCCGTACAGCGGCAGTGCTACGTACAAGGTGGGCATTACCGGCGATCTACAGAATGTAAGCAGTGACTTACCATCGCCGGCAAATAAACGCGCCGGCCAGCCGCTGCCGCTGAAAATTAACGTCGACGGCAATCTGCACAGTTTTGGCCTGACCGGCAATGTCGGACCAACCAATCATCTCAACAGCCGCTGGCTTTTGGGCAACAAGCTTCGACTGGAAAGCGCCATCTGGGCTTCGGACAGCCGGACCGTTCCACCGCTGCCGGCAACGCCGGGTATCGAACTTAACCTGCCGCCGATGGACGGCGCACAGTGGCTAGCGCTGTTCCAGCATGGGGCGGCCGATGGCGTGAGCACTGCGGCGGCCTTCCCGCAAAACGTAACGCTGCGCACGCCATCCCTGACCTTCGCCGGCCAGCAGTGGAATAACTTGAGCATCGTGTCGCAGCCGACGGCGGGCGGCTCACGCGTTGAAGCGCAGGGACGGGAAATCAACGCCAGCCTGACAATGAAAGACGCTCAGCCGTGGCAGGCGGCGGTGCGCTATCTCTACTACAACCCATCGGCTAATCCGCTGGCCGCAGCGTCTACGGTTACCGCCAGCCGCCAGCCGGTGAACAGCCCGATTGATTTTCACGGCTGGCCGGATCTCCAGCTACGCTGCGTCGAATGCTGGCTGTGGGGACAGAAATATGGCCGTATCGACGGTGACTTCAGCATTAAGGGCGACACCCTATCGCTGGCAAATGGCCTGGTGGATACCGGTTTTGGTCGTCTGACCGCCGACGGCGTGTGGGTTAATTCCGCTTCCGGCCAGCGCACCTCGCTGAAGGGGAAAATCCATGGCAACAAGATTGACGATGCGGTGACTTTCTTCGGCGCTTCCACGCCGATACGCGATTCTTCGGTGGATGTGGACTACGATTTACATTGGCGCGATAAACCGTGGCAGCCGGACGTGGCCTCGTTAAACGGTATTTTGAAAGCGCACGTTGGTAAGGGGCAGTTTACCGATCTGTCGACGGGACATGCCGGGCAGCTTCTGCGTCTGCTGAGCGTGGATGCGTTACTGCGTAAGCTACGCTTTGACTTCAGCGATACCTTTAGCGAAGGTTTCTATTTCGACTCCATTCGTAGCACCGCGTGGATTAAAGACGGGGTGCTGAATACCGATGACACGCTGGTGGATGGCTTAGAAGCCGATATCGCCATGAAAGGGTCGGTTAACCTGGTGCGCCGTGAGCTGGATATGGAGGCGATAGTGGCGCCGGAAATCTCGGCGACGGTCGGCGTCGCGACGGCGTTTGCCGTCAACCCGATTATCGGCGCGGCGGTATTTGCTGCGACCAAAGTACTGGGGCCGCTGTGGAATAAAGTATCGATACTGCGCTATCGCATTACGGGCCCTATCGATAAACCGCAAATTAATGAAGTGCTGCGCCAGGCGCGCAGCGATAAAAAGCCATGATTTGACGCAAGCCTTGAATTGCCTCAATCTCATAACACAAACACCCGGAATTCAGGCCCGATACGCGTAACGCGCGCGGGCATTAACGAGTAGCGAAATAATGAGTCTAAATCTGGTAAGTGAACAATTGCTGGCGGCGAACGGCCTGAATCATCAGGATCTGTTTACCATTCTTGGTCAACTCACGGAGCGCCGTCTGGATTATGGCGATCTCTATTTTCAGTCCAGCTATCACGAATCCTGGGTTTTAGAAGACCGCATCATTAAAGATGGTTCTTACAATATCGACCAGGGCGTTGGGGTACGTGCGGTGAGCGGTGAGAAAACCGGTTTCGCCTACGCTGACCAAATTAGCCTGCTGGCGCTGGAGCAGAGCGCACAGGCCGCGCGCACCATCGTGCGTGATAGCGGTAATGGTAAAGTTCAGACCCTTGGCGCCGTTGAATACTCGCCGCTATACACCACGCTTGATCCGCTGCAAAGCATGACCCGCGAAGAGAAGCTGGATATTCTGCGCCGCGTAGACAGCGTCGCCCGCGCCGCCGATAAGCGCGTGCAGGAAGTGAGCGCCAGCCTGACCGGCGTATATGAGTTGATTCTGGTGGCGGCAACCGATGGTACGCTGGCTGCGGACGTGCGCCCACTGGTGCGTTTATCGGTGAGCGTTCAGGTTGAAGACGACGGTAAGCGCGAACGCGGAGCCAGCGGTGGCGGCGGTCGTTTTGGCTATGACTATTTCCTCGCCGATCTTGATGGCGACGTTCGTGCCGACGCATGGGCAAAAGAAGCGGTGCGTATGGCGCTGGTTAATCTGTCAGCGGTAGCGGCGCCAGCGGGAACGCTGCCGGTGGTACTGGGTGCCGGCTGGCCTGGCGTCCTGCTGCACGAGGCGGTTGGCCATGGCCTGGAAGGCGACTTTAACCGTCGCGGCACCTCGGTCTTCAGCGGGCAGATGGGGCAACTGGTGGCTTCTGAGCTGTGTACGATCGTCGATGATGGCACGATGACCGACCGCCGTGGTTCCGTGGCTATCGATGATGAAGGTACGCCGGGTCAGTACAATGTGCTGATCGAAAACGGGATTCTCAAAGGCTACATGCAGGACAAACTCAACGCGCGCCTGATGGGCGTGGCGCCAACCGGCAACGGTCGTCGTGAATCCTATGCGCACCTGCCGATGCCGCGTATGACCAACACGTACATGCTGGCAGGCAAATCGACGCCGCAGGAAATTATTGAGTCCGTTGAGTACGGTCTGTATGCGCCTAACTTTGGCGGCGGCCAGGTGGATATCACCTCGGGTAAGTTCGTCTTCTCGACTTCTGAAGCCTACCTGATTGAAAACGGTAAGGTGACCAAGCCGGTGAAAGGGGCGACCCTGATTGGCTCCGGTATCGAAACCATGCAGCAGGTCTCGATGGTGGGTAACGATCTCAAGCTGGATAACGGCGTGGGCGTGTGCGGTAAAGAAGGGCAGAGTCTGCCGGTTGGCGTCGGTCAACCGACGCTGAAGGTCGACAACCTGACCGTAGGCGGAACCGCCTGATGCGCGGCGTGCGCCCGTGAATATCGGGCGCACGCTTCTCTTTATCTCACCAAATCGTTCTCATCTCCGCGTCCGCGCATTCCCTGGTAAAGCCGGGCGACATCCACGAAGTAATCCGTCAGATAATTAATACACACCTGCACCTTCAGCGGCAGTTTGTCCTTTTCGGTATACAGCGCGTAGACCGGGCGAGGATCGGACTGATAGCGCGGCATAATGATCTCTACCTCGCCGCGGTTGATCTCATCGATCGCCCACATCAGCGGCACGTAGGCTAGCCCAGCGCCGGCCGAGAGCCAGCGGGTGAGCGTCATCGGATCGTTGGTGACGAACCGTCCCTGAGGGATTAAACGCGTCGAAATCCCCTCCGGCGCGATGAGTTCAAATTCATTATCCGGGCGCACGCTGTATTCCAGCCATGAATGGTTGGCAAGATCCGCGGGTTTTTCTGGCACGCCAGCATGTAGCAGATAGCTTTTGGCTGCACACACCACCATGGGCATGGAGCCCAGGCGGCGTGAGAACAGGCTTGAATCCTGCAGCGCGCCGACACGAATCACCACATCCAACCCATCGGCGATTAGATCCGGCGCCGGGATCCCGGTGACCAGATTGACCGTCAGACCCGGATACTCTTTCAGCATATCGGCAGTGATCCGGGCGAGAACATTTTGTGCCATAGTTGATGAACAACCGATGCGCAGCGTACCGATAGGCGTGTTGTTAAAGGCGTAGAGCTGTTCGTGAACTTCCTGGACTTCGTACAGCATTCGGCGGCAGCCCTGGTAGTAAATTTTTCCGGCTTCGGTAAGGCCAATGCTACGCGTACTGCGGTTGAGCAGTTTGACCTGGAGTTCATCTTCCAGTTTAGAGACGGTCTGGCTTATCGATGAAACGCTCATTTGAAGCTGCCGTGCCGCGGCGGTAAAGGAGCCTTGTTCGACGACTTTGGCAAACACCGACATCCGTTTTAATCGTTCCATTGTTCACTCTGGCTTAAAAGTGATTTGCATCACACTATGTAGATAAGGCTATAACTGTTACGTTAAAATACTGTTAGCTGAATAACTAAATACACAAAACCATTCTAGCAGTATCCCCGTGGTAACGGCCTGAATCCCCGGCGTCGACGTAAGTCAGTCGCCGGGCGAATGGTGCCGCCAATAGAGAGATGCCCGAATGATCAAGTGTAACGTTTCAATCTCATCTGCACGCTAGTCTAGTAAGGTCAACATGAGCCTGTTTCCTGTCATCGTGATTTTCGGTCTCTCTTTCCCACCGATTTTCTTTGAGCTATTGCTATCGCTCGCCATTTTTTGGTTGGTGCGTCGAGTGCTGACGCCAACCGGGATCTATGACTTCGTCTGGCATCCCGCGTTGTTCAACACCGCACTGTATTGCTGCCTGTTTTATTTGATATCACGTTTGTTCGTTTGAGGTGGAAGTGAAAACACTAACAAGAAAAATCTCTCGTACCGCCATTACGGTGATACTGGTTATCCTGGCGTTCATCGCGATTTTCCGCGCCTGGGTGTATTACACCGAATCGCCGTGGACGCGTGATGCCCGCTTTAGCGCGGATGTGGTGGCGATAGCTCCTGATGTCTCAGGCCTGATTACTCAGGTTGCGGTTAAGGATAACCAACTGGTGGCTAAAAATCAGGTTCTGTTTGTTATCGACCAACCGCGTTACCAAAAGGCGCTTGCTGAAGCCGAGGCGGATGTTTCCTACTACAAGGCGCTGGCAGAAGAAAAAAGCCGCGAAGCCGGGCGTCGTAACAAGCTTGGCGTGAGCGCCATGTCGCGTGAAGAGATCGACCAATCGAATAACGTGCTGCAAACCGTGCTGCATCAGATGGCAAAAGCACAGGCAACGCGCGATCTGGCGCGTCTTGATCTTGATCGTACCGTTATTCGCGCCCCGGCAGATGGCTGGGTCACTAACCTGAACGTCTACGCGGGGGAATTTATTACCCGTGGTTCAACGGCGGTCGCATTGGTAAAACAGCACTCCTTCTACGTTATGGCCTATCTTGAAGAGACCAAGCTTGAGGGCGTGCGCCCAGGCTACCGTGCAGAGGTGACTCCGCTGGGCAGCAACCATGTGCTGAAAGGTACCGTCGACAGCGTGGCTGCGGGCGTCACCAACGCCAGCAGCAGCGTGGACAGCAAAGGCATGGCGACCGTCGACTCTAACCTCGAATGGGTGCGTCTGGCCCAGCGCGTACCGGTGCGTATTCGTCTGGACGAAGAGCCGGGTAACCTGTGGCCGGCGGGCACCACCGCGACGGTGGTGATTACCGGTAAAAAAGATCGCGATGCCAGCCAGATGACCTTCTTCCAGAAACTGGCGCTGCGCCTGCGTGAATTCGGTTAATCGTCATGGGCATTTTCAGTATTGCCAACCAGCATATTCGCTTTGCCATCAAACTGGCCTGCGCGGTGGTGCTGGCGCTGTTTGTTGGCTTCCACTTTCAGCTCGAAACGCCGCGCTGGGCGGTGCTGACCGCCGCGATTGTTGCGGCTGGTCCGGCGTTTGCCGCGGGTGGTGAACCCTATGCGGGGGCGATTCGCTATCGTGGGATGCTGCGTATCGTCGGTACCTTTATTGGCTGTATCGCGGCGCTGGTCATTATCATCACCATGATCCGTGCTCCGCTGCTGATGCTGCTGGTTTGCAGCATTTGGGCGGGGTTCTGTACCTGGGTATCGTCACTGGTGCGGGTCGAGAATTCCTACGCCTGGGGGCTATCCGGCTATACGGCGCTGATTATTGTTGTCACCATTCAAACGGAACCGCTGCTGACGCCACAGTTTGCCGTCGAGCGCTGCAGTGAAATCGTGTTGGGCATCATCTGCGCGATCGTTGCCGATCTGTTGTTCTCGCCGCGATCGATCAAAAAAGAGATCGATAACGAGCTCGATGCCATGCTTATCGATCAGTACCGCCTGATGCAGCTGTGCATCAAACACGGTGACAGCGATGAGATGGATCGCGCCTGGCTTGCGCTGGGCCGCCGTACTGCCGCACTGGAAGGGATGCGCAGCAATCTGAATATGGAATCCTCGCGCTGGGCGCGGGCTAACCGTCGTCTGAAAGCACTGAATACCGTTTCGCTGACCATGATTACCCAGGCCTGCGAAACCTTTATCATGCAAAACTCGCGTCCGGAGATTGTCACCGACGCCTATCGTGAGCTGTTTGAAGAACCGGTAGAGACGGTGCAGGATGTGCATCGCCAGCTCAAACGTATGCGTCGTGTGCTGGCGTGGACGGGTGAACACGACACGCCGGTCACCATTTACAGCTGGGTCGGCGCGGCGACGCGCTATCTGCTGCTTAAACGAGGGGTGATTGGTAACGCCAAAATTAGCGCCCGCGAAGAAGAGATCCTGCAAAGCGAAGTGGTAGTGCGTCCGGACTCCGCTGAGCGTCATCACGCGATGATCAACTTCTGGCGAACGACCGTCTCCTGTGCGCTGGGCATTTTATTTTGGCTGTGGACCGGCTGGACCTCCGGCAGCGGTGCGATGGTGATGATCGCCGTGGTGACCTCCCTGGCGATGCGTTTGCCGAACCCGCGTATGGTGGCGATCGATTTCCTCTACGGTACCATCGCGGCTCTTCCCATCGGGGCGTTCTACTTCCTGGTTGTTATGCCTGCTACCCAGCAAAGTATGCTGCTGCTGTGCCTGAGCCTGGCGGTGATGTGCTTCTTTATCGGGATTGAAGTACAGAAAAGGCGTTTGGGTTCGCTCGGTGCGCTGGCCAGTACCATCAACATTCTGGTGCTGGATAACCCGATGACTTTCCACTTCAGCCAGTTCCTCGACAGTGCGTTAGGGCAAATCGTCGGCTGCTTTATGGCCTTCATCGTTATCCTGCTTATCCGCGATAACTCCCGTCTGCGTACGGGGCGTGTGCTGTTAAACCAGTTTGTATTTGCCGCCGTGTCGGCGATGACCACCAACATGGCGCGACGCAAAGAGAACCATCTCCCGGGGCTCTATCAGCAGCTGTTTTTACTGCTGAACAAATTTCCCGGTGATATCGCCAAGTTCCGGCTGGCGCTGACGCTGATCATTGCACACCAGCGCCTACGCGATGCGCCAATCCCGATAAATGACGATCTGTCTGAATTTCACCGTCAGCTTCGCTGCACTGCCGACCGAGTGATCTCCGCCAGCAGCGACGACAAGCGTCGCTATTACTTCACGCGGTTGCTTGGTGAACTTGAGGTATATCAGCAGAAGCTGCGTACCTGGGAAGCTCCGGCGCAGGTTACGGAGCCGGTTGAGCGTTTGGTCTTGATGCTTCACAAATATCAAGGCGCGTTGACCAGCAGTTAAGTCACTTTGCCCAGGCGTGGGCGATCACGCCTGGGGCCTCTCCTGAAACCCCACAATTCCCATCGCCCCCTATACTTAGAGAGAACCATTTCTCAGGAGGGTGTGATGACCACGCAAGCACTGCAGGATAATGACCTTTTTCAGACCGGATACCTGGTCAACGGCGAATGGCACCAGCTGAATACCACCTTTGACGTGCTTAACCCCGCGACGGGCGAAGTGGTGGCAAAGGTCGCGAAGGCCGGAAAAAAAGAGACTGAACAGGCCATCGCCGCGGCCGCTAAGGCATTTCCACAATGGCGAGCTAAAACCGCGAAAGCGCGCTCAGAGCTGCTTTATCGCTGGTATCAGCTGATTATCGACAATAAAAGTTGGCTGGCACGGCTGATGACCCTTGAACAGGGTAAGCCGTTGAAAGAAGCAGAAGGTGAAGTGGATTACGCGGCGAGCTTTATCCAATGGTTTGCCGAACAGGGGAAACGGGCTAACGGCGAAATCATTCCGCCGGCAAAACCCGGATCGCGCATCCTTGCGACGCGTGAACCGATTGGCGTGGTTGCCGCGATTACGCCGTGGAATTTCCCAATGGCGATGCTGACTCGTAAGCTTGGTCCCGCGCTGGCCGCGGGCTGTACCGGGGTGATTAAACCCGCCAATAACACGCCGCTTTGCGCTTTTGCGCTGCTGGCGCTGGCGAAGAAAGCGGGGATCCCGGATGGTGTACTGAATGCGGTGGCGGGCAATACGCAGGAGATCAGCGACGCGATTATGGCCAGCCACGAGGTGCGTAAAATCTCCTTCACCGGTTCGACATCGGTGGGGAAAACGTTGGTGCGTAACGCGGCAGAGACCATGAAGAAAGTCTCCATGGAGCTTGGTGGAAATGCGCCTTACATCGTGTTTGACGATGCGGATATCGATGCCGCCGTGCAGGGCGCTATTGCCAACAAATTCCGTAACGCAGGCCAGGT
The DNA here is from genome assembly GCF_001571285.1 of Kluyvera cryocrescens NBRC 102467. GTDB lineage: Bacteria > Pseudomonadota > Gammaproteobacteria > Enterobacterales > Enterobacteriaceae > Kluyvera > Kluyvera cryocrescens. The sequence goes on from NZ_BCTM01000009.1 coordinate 34,623, forward strand.
ATGCGTCAGCGTGAACCGTTTTTATATCCATGACAGCGTCTATGAGCGTTTCGTCAGCCAACTGGCGTCAGCGGTTAAGGCGCTAAAAGTGGGAAATGGCCTGGATGACGGCGTGGTGGTTGGGCCGCTGATTGAAGCCGCGGCGGTGAAAAAAGTGCGCGAGCATGTTGAAGATGCGGTTGCGAAAGGTGCCGAAGTGCTCGCGGGCGGTGAGGCGCATGAGCTTGGCGGTAACTTCTGGCAGCCAACGGTGCTGGGGGAGTGCCATGAGCAGATGCTGTTGGCGCAGGAGGAGACGTTTGGCCCGCTGGCGGCCTGCTTCCGCTTTAGTGATGAAGAAGATGTCATTCATCGCGCGAATAATACTCCCTACGGCCTGGCGGCATATTTCTATACCCAGAATCTTTCCCGCGTGTTCCGCGTGTCGCAGGCGCTGGAAAGCGGCATGATAGGTATTAACGAATGTGCGGTATCGACCGAGCTGGGGCCTTTTGGCGGTGTGAAAGAGTCCGGGCTGGGACGTGAGGGCTCAGTGCTGGGGCTGGAAGAGTATCTTGAGGTAAAAACGTTACACATCGGGGGACTTTAGTCCTGATGGATGGGGAGAGGGCGTAAGATGGAAATCTATACTTTTGATTTTGACGAAATAGAAAACCAGGGCGATTTTTATCGGGAATTCGCTCGACTCTTTGCCCTCGACAGCGAACAGATTCGCAATCTTGATGCGCTATGGGATGCGGTCATTAGCCCGCAAATGCCGACGCCGCTGGAGATTGAATTCATTCATCTGGATGATAAACAGCGGCGGCGCTACGGGGCGCTGATTCTTCTGTTTGATGAGGCGGAAGAGGAGCTGGAAGGGATGCTGCGCTTTAACGTTCAGCGTGGATAAAAAAAAGCCCTCGCATAAGGGCGAGGGCAAGTCGTCGGACAAGACGACGAGGGTTTATTTGTACAGCTCAGCCGTAGCGTGCCAATGGTCGCCGGTACGTGCTTCAATTACGCGATAGCTGCTAGCGCCTTCTTTTTCAGCTTTTGCGGCTAACTCACTACGCATATCCATTGGGGCGCTACCCACCTGTGATACAGAGATGGTGCCCATTGGTTGAAGGTTCTGAGCCTGCTCTGCGTTCACCTGATGTACTGCGGCGCTTGCGCCGAAAGACAGAACAGATGCCAGACCAAGGGATGCGATAATCATTGCGCTTTTCATAGTGTTACTCCTCACCTTATTGTCAGCGGTGAGAGGATGTACTTTTTGTCCTGGACCGCTGTGGGTATTTATTCATTTACTGCCGACGTTTTGCTTCACACTGACTTATTTGTACAGTTCAGCCGTTGCGTGCCAATGGTCACCGGTACGGGCTTCAATGATGCGATAGGATGATGCACCCTGTTCCTCGGCTTTTTTGTTCAGCATTTCATGCATATCCATTGGAGAAGAACCAACGGAACCGATCGAAACGGTACCCATTGCCTGACGATTCTGGGCCTGATCGCTGTTGATAGAATCAGCGGCGAATGCACCAAACGAGACAACGGAAAGGATGCTTAGAGCAGCAACGGTAGTTTTGATTTTCATGATACTCACCTCGTCGAATTTTTTTGGAGGGTCTTTGTTTTGTGACCCTCATCACGAAATTAAGTATACACTAATCACATAAAATATTAATACCCGACTAATGGTTTCGCGTGTAATTACATGTCAAAAAACGTCATTTTTAGAACATATATGTATAAAAAAACGCATATTTTGGCAAAGCGGGGCTGTAAAAATGCGGAAAATCAAAAAGATAGAAGAATTTGATATTTTGTGCGATTAAGTCAGGATATATTCACTGTATCTATGAGTTAGGCCGCAGAATCGCACTAAATGCTAACGAAACGGCAGACGAAGATGTGGGAAGTGCGGGGGAAGACGGCTCCTCTGGGAGACCCAGAGGAGTAGAGAAGGGAATTACAGCTCCTGTTCGAACAGAATCTGAATCGCTTCGAAGAGATCTTTCACGGTAAAGCCTCTGGCCGGCGTGGTAAAGATGGTGTCATCACCGGCGATACTGCCGAGAATGCCTTCCGCTTTACCCAATGAGTCCAGCAGACGCGCAATTAGCTGCGCTGCTCCCGGGCTGGTATGAATGACGACCACGGAATCGTTGTAATCGATATCCAGCACCAGATTTTTGAGTGGGCTGGTAGTGGTCGGCACGCCCAGTTCGGCTGGCAGACAGTAAACCATCTCCATTTTGGCGTTGCGCGTACGCACGGCACCAAACTTCGTCAGCATACGAGAGACTTTGGATTGGTTGATATTATCGAAGCCTTCCTCTTGCAAGGCCTGAACAATTTCGCCCTGAGAGCTAAATTTTTCTTCCTTCAATAGGGCTTTAAAGGCTTTAACTAATTCTTCTTGTTTGGTTGAACTTCGCATAAGTCACCCGAGTATGGTGGTGAAATTAACATTATTATGCATATAGGTGAATTTTTATGCAAACAATTTGCCTGAAGAGGCTAATTCGAATAGAGAAAGGCGGGATTTTAGCAAAAATTAGACCTAAGAAACATGCCTATATCACGGGATCCAAATAAGTTAAAAGTAAATGAATTGTTATTAAATTGCTGTTGTTTTACGCAACATGCTGCGTATATTGTAATCGATAGTTGATGAAAATTTGGTTTCGTAGATAGGCCTTTTTCTGGGAGTGGTGCAGCGCCATCCGCAATGCTGTTGGAGACGCCGCATTCTGTAAGCAATTATATTGTAATTATTTACCTTGTGAATTAAGGTCGCCGCAACGGAGTAACTACAGGTCTCTCCTGCGTTGGTTATGCGGTCCACGACAGGTTGCTACCTGAATGTCATTAACCATAATAAGGAGTTTAGGATGAAAGTCGCAGTCCTTGGTGCCGCCGGCGGTATTGGCCAGGCGCTTGCCCTACTACTAAAGACCCAACTTCCTTCAGGTTCAGAACTCTCTCTGTATGATATTGCCCCCGTCACGCCCGGCGTGGCTGTTGATCTGAGCCATATTCCGACTGATGTTAAAATCAAAGGTTTCTCAGGTGAAGATGCGACGCCTGCGCTGGTAGGGGCTGATGTTGTCCTCATCTCAGCGGGTGTTGCACGTAAGCCCGGCATGGATCGCTCCGATCTGTTTAATGTTAACGCCGGGATTGTGAAAAACCTGGTGCAACAAATTGCCAAGACCGCGCCAAAAGCCTGTATTGGTATCATTACCAACCCGGTCAACACTACGGTGGCCATTGCCGCTGAAGTGCTGAAAAAGGCGGGCGTGTACGATAAGAACAAACTGTTTGGCGTGACCACGCTGGACATCATTCGCTCAAATACCTTTGTGGCGGAGCTGAAAGGCAAGAACTGTGGCGATGTTGAAGTCCCGGTGATTGGCGGCCACTCTGGCGTAACCATTCTGCCTTTATTATCTCAAATCCCGGGTATCAGCTTCTCTGAACAAGAAGTGAATGACCTGACCAAACGCATCCAGAACGCGGGCACCGAAGTGGTGGAAGCGAAGGCGGGTGGCGGGTCTGCCACCCTATCGATGGGACAGGCCGCAGCGCGTTTTGGTCTCTCGTTAGTGCGTGCATTGCAGGGCGAGAAAGGGGTGGTGGAATGTGCATATGTTGAAGGTGACGGCGAATATGCGCGTTTCTTCTCTCAGCCGCTGCTGCTGGGGAAAAACGGGATTGAAGAACGTCAGTCTATCGGCAAACTGAGCGCCTACGAGCAGCAGGCGCTGGACGGTATGCTGGAGACGCTGCGCAAAGATATTCAACTGGGCGAAGAGTTCGTTAATAAATAAGCGCGATACATTTTGAAGACAACAAAGGGGCCGATGGCCCCTTTGCTTTTTCCTGCTTAGTTTGATGCCGGATATTCCTGAACCGTCACCTGCATCGTCATCTTCTTATCATCACGCATCACCACAATTGGGATCACCGAACCCGGGCGAATTTCTGCCACCTGGTCCATGGTTTCCAGCGCGGAAACGGCCTGTTTGCCATTTACCGAGATGATCACGTCGTTATTCTGGATCCCCGCCTGCGCCGCCGGGCCATCTGGCGAAATATCGTTGACCACAATACCCTGAATCGGATCGATGCCGCCCTGTGCATGTACAGGTGCAATCTCACGCCCGCTGATGCCGATAAAGCCACGGATCACGCGACCATCGCGAATCAGCTTGTCCATAATCTTGGTGGCCAGCTGGAACGGGATAGCGAAGCTCAGACCCTCCGGCGTTTCACCGTCGTTGCTCTTATCGAAGGAGAGGGTGTTGATTCCCATCAGTTCACCCAGCGAGTTCACCAGCGCGCCGCCGGAGTTCCCGTGGTTGATCGAGGCATCGGTTTGCAGGAAGTTTTGTCGGCCGCTTGGGTTCAGGCCGATACGACCGGTGGCGCTGATAATCCCCTGAGTGATGGTTTGCCCGAGATTGTACGGGTTACCAATCGCCAGAACCACGTCGCCGATGTGCGGAACGCGCGCTGGATTAATGGGAATAACCGGCAGGCCAGCAGTGGCGTTAATTTTGAGTACTGCCAGATCGGTCAGGCTATCGGAGCCGACCAGCAGCGCTTCAAACACGCGACCATCCTGGAGGGCGACAATAATTTGGTCGGCGTCGTTGATGACGTGCTTGTTGGTAATGATGTAGCCGCGCTCGTCCATAATCACCCCGGAGCCAAGCGTTTTAATCTCAAGCTGGCTGTGGGTGCTGCTGTTTAAGCTGCGGTTGTACACGTTGACCACCGCAGGCGCTGCGCGACGCACCGCCGAGTTGTAGCTCGCCGGGGCTTCATCCATGCTGCTAAAGCGCTGGGAGGATAAGGGATTCCACTGGCGTAAAGAGGGCACCGTGACAATCAGTATGCCACCGACCAATAAACCGAGTGCGACCGAACGTAAGAGCTTTACAAGCATGATACCGGCATCATTGATAAGGAAACTGGACGAAGCATACCACGAGTTAACCGGACATACATTCCATGCTATGTCCGGTTTTTCGTGGATTAACGCATCAGAAGGTAGATACTTTCATCGCCGCGCATAACGTTAACCGCAATCACCGCCGGTTTGGCTTCCAGTACCTTGCGCAGTTCCGCTATCGACTGGGTCGGCTGGCGGTTGACGCCAATGATGACGTCATCTTTATGCAGACCTACCTGAGCGGCCGGGCTGCCTTTCTCTACGCTTGAGATGATAACGCCTTTTGTCCCATTTTTTGCCTGGCCGTCGCTCAGCGATGCCCCTTCGAGGGCAGGGATAATCAGCTGGGCGCTGGCGGTGGACGATGTGCTCTTATCCAGCGTGACCTCGACGTCCATCGGTTTGCCGTCGCGCAGCAGACCCAGTTTAACCTTCGAGCCCGGTTCGGTAGTGGCAATACGTGAACGCAGCTCCGCAAAGCTGTTAAGCGGTTTGCCGTTCAGGCTGGTAATCACGTCGCCTGACTTGATCCCGGCTTTTGCCGAGCCGGAGCCGGGCAGGACTTCGCTGACGAAGGCGCCGCGCTGTACGTTGAGGTTAAAGGCTTTGGCGATATCTGCCGTCATCTCCATCCCGCGAATGCCGAGCAGGCCGCGCTTGATTTCACCAAATTGAATGAGCTGCTGGGCCAGGGTTTGCGCCATATTGCTTGGGATGGCAAAACCGATCCCTACGCTGCCCCCGCCGGGCGCCAGAATGGCGGTATTGATACCAATCAGCTCGCCGTTGAGGTTAAGTAGCGCACCACCGGAGTTACCGCGGTTAATGGCGGCATCGGTCTGAATAAAGTTCTCCAGCCCTTCGAGGTTCAGGCCGCTGCGTCCTAGCGCGGAGACAATCCCCGAGGTGACGGTCTGCCCGAGTCCGAACGGATTACCTACCGCCACGGCGAAGTCACCGACGCGCAGTTTGTCGGAATCGGCGATAGCGATTTGCGTCAGGTGGCTGGCCTTCTGGATTTGCAGCAGGGCGATATCGCTTTGGTCATCGCTGCCGATGAGCTTAGCGTCAAATTCGCGGCCGTCGTTTAACTGCACGCTGATCTTCTGCGCGTCGCTTATCACATGGTTGTTGGTCAGCACGTAGCCCTTAATGGCGTCAATGATGACGCCAGAGCCCAGTCCTTCAAACTGCTGTGTTGGTTGATTGGGCGCGCTGCCGCCATCGTCACCAAAAAATTTCTTTAATTCATCGGGTACCTGCTGATTAACCGGCGCGGTGCCTTCAACCTGCACGCTAACGACCGCCGGCAGCACTTTCTCCAGCATCGGGGCGAGGCTTGGTACCGCGCCCTGTCCGGGAACCTGCGTTGGCAGCGACGCCAGTACCGGTGCCGGTACGGCAAGAGATAATCCAATGCTTAACGCTAACGCACTTAACAGTAAAGTCGATTTGCTCATTGATGCTGGCCCTCATGACCCTGGATATAAGGACAATGCTTCCCGAAAAAACTGATGTTATTGAAGTAAATATAGTCGGCGTGCGCAGAAGAGGACGGGCGCATGTCATGCGCCCGTAAAAAATAACTGAAATGCAGATTAATCGCGTTTAGCGCCGCTACGCAGCAGGCCTGAAGCGCCGTCAGAATAGTCTCGTGGCATTTGAACCGGAGCCTGGTCATTACCCGCTTCGGATTCCGCCAGACGGTTGCGGAATGGATTGGCTTCCGGCGACATACCTGGCAGCAGGTTGCTGGAGCTTTTCGCCATGTGCTGGTAGATCTGGCGGTAATCGTCCGCCATGTTATCCAGCAGTTCGGCACTGCGGGCGAAATGGCTGACCAGCTCTTCGCGGTACTCTTCCAGCTCGGCTTTGTTTTTCTCCAGCTCGTATTGCAACGCTTGCTGCTGGCGTAGCTTGCTATTACCAAAACGCATGGCCACGGCACCAATGATGATACCGACAACTAACCCAATTAGCGCGTATTCCCAGGTCATGAACATCTCCCGTTGTTTTGTTGTTCCGTAGGGTCTTGGCGGCTTCGGCAACTCCATGCCTACGCCCGATAGTGCCACTATAACCGCTATTCCCGTAGAAGTGGAATCCTGACGCATCATCGCGTAGTGTAGAACGGACTTTTTTTGGTCAATCGTGAAGTAAGACATACCGGTTTTCAAAGGAATAAGAATTAGATCATGCAAAGCCTGTCCCCCACATCGCGCTATCTTCAGGCCCTCGAGCAGGGTAGTCATCAACCCGATGATGTTCAGCGTGAGGCGGTAAGCCGCCTCGATACGATTTATCAGGAACTTCAAAGCAAACCCGCAGCTTCCGTCTCAGGCGGCGGATTGAAAGCGCGTTTCGGTAAGCTGTTAGGTAAAAAAGAGACCGACTCGTCAACGGCGGTTCGCGGCCTTTATATGTGGGGCGGCGTGGGGCGAGGTAAAACCTGGCTGATGGACATGTTCTATCATAGCCTGCCGGGTACGCGTAAACAGCGTCTGCACTTTCACCGCTTTATGCTGCGCGTGCATGAAGAGCTGGCGGCACTGCAGGGTCACAGCGACCCGCTTGAAATTGTCGCGGAACGCTTTAAAGCTGAAACCGATGTGCTCTGTTTCGATGAGTTTTTTGTCTCTGATATTACCGATGCCATGCTGCTCGGTGGCCTGATGAAAGCGCTGTTTGCCCGTGGGATTACGCTGGTGGCGACGTCGAACATTCCACCGGATGAACTGTACCGTAATGGCCTGCAGCGGCCGCGCTTTGTGCCGGCAATTGAGGCGATTAAGGCGCATTGCGATATCATGAACGTCGATGCCGGTATCGATTACCGTCTGCGCACGCTGACCCAGGCGCATTTGTGGCTGTCGCCGCTCAATACCGATACGCGTCAGCAGATGGATAAACTGTGGCTGGCTTTGGCGGGCACCTCGCAGCAGAATCAAACGACGCTGGAGATTAACCATCGGCCGTTGCCGACGCTCGGCGTGGAGAATCAAACGCTGGCCGTTTCCTTTACCACCCTGTGCGTCGACGCGCGCAGCCAGCATGACTATATTGCCCTCTCGCGCCTGTTCCACACGGTGATGCTGTTTGATGTTCCGGTGATGACGCCGTTGCTGGAAAGCGAAGCGCGGCGCTTTATTGCGCTGGTTGATGAATTTTACGAACGGCATGTCAAGCTGGTGGTGAGCGCTGAAGTGGAGCTCTATAACATCTATCAAGGGGAGCGGCTGAAGTTTGAGTTCCAGCGCTGCCTGTCACGCCTGCAGGAGATGCAAAGCGAGGAGTATTTGAAGCGTCCGCATATGCCGTGAGGCCATACCGGCATAAAACCCTGCGCAAATCACATAAAGGGGTCGATCTTTGACCCCGACTTCTCTATACTCTTGCGACCCCACGTTACGAGAGAGTTTTTTTCCCAAAACTTTCTATGCGCCGGCATAGGCTATTCGAAGGGGTAGGTTTGCTGGACAATGTCGTGTGAACCTCATCTGACTAAACGTTTGGGTGTTCACCAACGTGTAACTAATTTATTTGGGTAAGCTTTTAATGAAAACTTTTACAGCTAAACCAGAAACCGTAAAACGCGACTGGTATGTTGTTGACGCGACCGGTAAAACTCTGGGCCGTCTGGCTTCCGAACTGGCTCTGCGCCTGCGCGGTAAGCATAAAGCGGAATACACTCCGCACGTAGATACTGGCGATTACATCATCGTTCTGAACGCTGACAAAGTTGCTGTAACCGGCAACAAGCGTACTGACAAAGTATACTATCGTCACACTGGCTACGTCGGTGGTCTTAAAGAAGCGACCTTTGAAGAGATGATTGCTCGCCATCCTGAGCGTGTGATTGAAATCGCGGTTAAAGGCATGCTGCCAAAAGGCCCGCTGGGTCGTGCAATGTACCGTAAACTGAAAGTTTACGCAGGTAACGAGCACAACCACGCGGCACAGCAACCGCAAGTTCTTGACATCTAATCGGGATTATAGGCAATGGCTGAAAATCAATACTACGGCACTGGTCGCCGCAAAAGTTCCGCAGCTCGCGTTTTCATCAAACCGGGCAACGGCAAAATCGTTATCAACCAACGTTCTCTGGAACAGTACTTCGGTCGTGAAACTGCCCGCATGGTAGTTCGTCAGCCGCTGGAACTGGTCGACATGGTTGAGAAACTGGATCTGTACATCACCGTTAAAGGTGGTGGTATCTCTGGTCAGGCTGGTGCGATCCGTCACGGTATCACCCGCGCTCTGATGGAGTACGATGAGTCCCTGCGTGGCGAACTGCGTAAAGCTGGCTTCGTTACCCGTGATGCTCGTCAGGTTGAACGTAAGAAAGTCGGCCTGCGTAAAGCACGTCGTCGTCCTCAGTTCTCCAAACGTTAATTGGTTTCTGCTTCGGCAGACGGCAATTTGCGAAAAAACCCGCCTCGGCGGGTTTTTTTATGCCCGCAAAGCGGGGTATACAGGCTCTTTTTCCGCTTTTCCAGAATCCCCTCACCACAAGCCGTTCAAAATCTGGTAGACTATCATCCAATTTTCTGCCCAAATGCGCGCGATTGTTCATTTTTTGTTTAGTTTATGAACGGGAATGTCGTCTAACGTGCAGATGAGGCTTATCATCTGGCTAGCCGCCGTTGTGGCTGGTAGCAGTACAAATTCTGATTATACCTGGAGGTTTTCATGGCTGTCGCTGCCAACAAACGTTCGGTAATGACGCTGTTTTCTGGTCCTACTGACATCTATAGCCATCAGGTCCGCATCGTGCTGGCTGAGAAAGGTGTGAGTTTTGAGATAGAGCACGTGGAAAAGGACAATCCACCACAGGATCTGATTGACCTCAACCCGAATCAAAGCGTTCCGACACTGGTAGACCGCGAGCTGACCCTTTGGGAGTCTCGCATCATTATGGAATATCTCGATGAGCGTTTCCCTCATCCACCGCTGATGCCGGTTTATCCGGTTGCGCGTGGTGAAAGCCGCCTGTACATGCACCGTATCGAGAAAGACTGGTATTCGCTGATGCACACCGTGATGAACGGTTCTGCCGCTCAGGCTGATGCTGCGCGTAAGCAGCTGCGTGAAGAGCTGCTGGCCATCGCGCCGGTCTTCACTCAGAAGCCGTTCTTCTTAAGCGATGAGTTCAGCATTGTTGACTGCTACCTGGCTCCGCTGCTGTGGCGTCTGCCGGTTATGGGTATTGAACTGGTTGGTGCTGGTGCGAAAGAGCTGAAAGGCTATATGACGCGTGTCTTTGAACGTGATTCATTCCTCGCGTCCTTAACGGAAGCCGAGCGCGAAATGCGCATTGGCCGGGGTTAATTGAATGGACGTTTCACAGCTTTCTCCACGTCGTCCGTATCTGCTTCGTGCGTTCTATGAGTGGCTGCTGGACAACCAGCTGACGCCACACCTGGTTGTTGATGTTATGCAACCGGGAATTAACGTACCGATGGAGTATGCGCGTGATGGTCAGATTGTGTTGAACATTGCGCCTCGCGCCGTGGGCAACCTTGAACTGTCCAACGATGAAGTGCGCTTCAATGCGCGCTTTGGCGGCGTCCCGCGTCAGGTTTCCGTACCGCTGGCCGCCGTGTTGGCGATCTATGCGCGTGAGAACGGTGCTGGAACTATGTTTGAAGCGGAAGCGGCTTATGATGAAGACGCTGAAGGCTTTAACGACGATAGCGTGGAAAACGCTGGAAGCGAGACGGTGATGTCGATCATCGATGGCGATAAGCCAGATAGTGACGACGGCGATTCCCCGGATGATACACCACCACCGCCTCGCGGTGGGCGTCCGGCGCTCCGTGTCGTGAAGTAACGTATTGAGAACAGACCCAACGGGTCTGTTTTTTTTCATCTCTCCGCCAGGTTTCCCACACTCATTTCCCCTTCATATTTTGTGATATGATGAAAACGCTGTAAATTTCCCCCATCTATCCTGGTTAAACGGTACCTATGAGCGCATTTGACTCCAACTCAGAAGAGACTATCGGCAACAGCCTGCGTCGCCGCCCCCTGGCGCGCAAAAAACTGTCTGACATGGTGGAAGAAGAGCTGGAACAGATGATTCGTCGCCGGGAGTTTGGTGAAGAAGGGCAACTGCCGTCCGAGCGAGAGCTAATGGCCTTCTTTAACGTTGGCCGCCCTTCGGTGCGTGAAGCGCTGGCCGCCCTCAAACGTAAGGGGCTGGTCCAGATCAACAACGGTGAACGCGCGCGCGTTTCGCGGCCATCGGCAGATACCATCATTGGCGAACTTTCCGGCATGGCGAAAGATTTTCTCTCGCACCCTGGTGGTATCGCGCATTTTGAACAGCTGCGCCTGTTCTTCGAATCCAGTCTGGTGCGCTATGCCGCTGAGCATGCCACGGATGAACAAATTGCTCTGCTGAGTAAAGCGCTGGAGATTAACAGTCAGTCGCTGGACGATAATGCCCAGTTTATTCGTTCCGACGTCGACTTCCACCGCGTGTTGGCCGAGATCCCCGGCAATCCGATCTTTATGGCTATCCACGTGGCGCTGCTGGACTGGCTGATTGCGGCACGCCCTAAAGTCGCGGATCAAGAACTTCATGAGCATAATAATGTGAGCTATCAACAGCATATTGCGATTGTTGATGCGATTCGTGCCCACGATCCGAATGAAGCCGATCGCGCGCTACAGGCCCATCTTAATAGCGTTTCTGCTACCTGGCACGCCTTCGGCAAAGCCAAAAAATCCCGTAAATGATCCTCGTGTCGCGATCGGTTTAGTGAAGTCGATCGCACAATAAGCTTTCTGTATTACGCTGTCGCAAAAACTATCTGGTATAACAGGTATAAAGGTACATAGCCAATTCAGTTTAATATCACTACGAGGTATGTATGACGAACAATTTACGTGGCGTGATGCCCGCGCTTCTGACACCTTTCGATGCCCAGCAGAAAATCGACCAGGCCAGTCTGCGCCGCCTGGTGCGCTTTAACATTGAGCAGGGTGTCGATGGAGTCTATGTCGGGGGATCAACCGGCGAAGCCTTTATTCAGAGCCTAGCGGAGCGAGAGGAAGTCCTTGAAATTGTGGCTGATGAAGCCAAAGGAAAGATCACGTTAATCGCTCATGTTGGCTGTGTGAGTACGGCGGAAAGCCAACGGTTAGCGACGGCGGCAAAAAGCTATGGTTTCGATGCCGTTTCAGCAGTGACTCCATTCTATTATCCATTCAGCTTTGAAGAACACTGCGATCATTACCGTGCCATTATTGATTCAGCTGATGGGTTGCCGATGGTGGTCTACAACATTCCGGCGTTAAGCGGGGTCAAACTGACGTTGGATCAGATCAGCACGCTGGTGACGCTGCCGGGCGTCGGTGCGTTAAAGCAAACCTCCGGCGATCTTTATCAGATGGATCAGATCCGCCGCGCGCATCCGGATCTGGTGCTGTATAACGGCTACGATGAAATCTTTGCTTCTGGGCTGTTAGCGGGTGCAGACGGTGGTATCGGTAGCACCTATAACATCATGGGCTGGCGCTACATGGCGATTGTACAAGCGCTAAAAGAAGGGGATATCGATAAGGCGCAGGAGCTGCAGCGTGAGTGTAACAAGGTTATCGATCTGCTTATCAAAGTGGGCGTATTCCGTGGGCTGAAAACCGTGCTGCACTACATGGATGTGGTTTCCGTACCGCTGTGCCGCAAGCCGTTTGCGCCGGTGGATGAACAATTCCTGCCGGAACTGAAAGCGTTGGCGCAGCAGCTGATGCAGGAGCGTGGCTAATACCGCACTCGACGGCCTCCTCTCCCTGAAGGGAGAGGGTAAGGGGAAATCCCGCTCTCATTCATACCAAAGCGCGTGGGCATCGCCCACCGCGGGAGACTCACCATGAGTACAACGACCCAGAACATCCCGTGGTATCGCCATCTCAACCGGGCACAGTGGCGGGCATTTTCCGCCGCCTGGTTGGGGTATTTGCTTGATGGTTTTGATTTTGTGTTAATCGCGCTGGTGCTGACTGAAGTTCAGGGCGAGTTTGGTTTAACGACGGTTCAGGCCGCAAGCCTGATTTCAGCCGCCTTTATCTCCCGCTGGTTTGGCGGTCTGATGCTGGGTGCCATGGGCGACCGCTACGGTCGTCGTCTGGCGATGGTGACCAGCATTATCCTTTTTTCTGCGGGTACACTCGCCTGCGGCTTCGCGCCTGGCTACACCTCGTTGTTCATTGCCCGCCTGGTTATTGGTATGGGAATGGCAGGGGAGTACGGCTCCAGCGCCACCTATGTCATCGAAAGCTGGCCGAAGCAGTTGCGTAATAAGGCCAGCGGTTTCCTGATCTCCGGTTTCTCCGTTGGCGCGGTAATCGCGGCGCAGGTTTATAGCCTGGTGGTCCCGGTTTGGGGCTGGCGAGCGCTCTTCTTCATCGGCATTGTGCCGATCATATTCGCCCTCTGGTTACGGAAAAACATCCCGGAAGCGGAAGACTGGAAGCAAAAGCACGAAGGTAAAGCGCCGGTGCGCACCATGGTCGACATTCTCTACCGTGGTCAGTATCGGGTGATGAACATCATCATGACCTGCGTGGCGGGGGCGTCGCTGTGGTACTGCTTTGCCGGTGAGGCGCGCATTGCCGGGCTGGTGGCGCTGCTGGGTCTGGTCTGCGCCATTATCTTCATCAGCTTTATGGTGCAAAGCAGCGGGAAGCGCTGGCCTACCGGGGTCATGCTGATGGTGGTGGTGCTGTTCGCTTTCCTCTACTCATGGCCGATTCAGGCCTTACTGCCAACTTATCTGAAAACCGAACTGGCTTATGACCCACACACCGTGGCTAACGTGTTGTTCTTTAGCGGCTTCGGCGCGGCGGTAGGCTGCTGCGTCGGCGGCTTCCTCGGCGACTGGCTGGGCACCCGCAAAGCCTATGTGTGTAGCCTGTTAGCCTCCCAGCTGCTGATTATTCCGGTATTTGCGATTGGCGGCACCAACGTCTGGGTATTGGGCTTCTTACTCTTCTTCCAGCAGATGCTGGGGCAGGGGATCTCGGGGATCTTACCGAAGCTCATCGGCGGCTATTTCGATACTGACCAGCGGGCGGCAGGTCTGGGCTTTACCTATAACGTCGGCGCGCTCGGCGGTGCACTGGCGCCGATCCTCGGTGCGCTGATCGCGCAGCGGTTGGATCTGGGGACCGCGCTGGGTTCGCTCTCCTTCAGCCTGACCTTTGTGGTGATCCTGCTGATTGGCCTCGACATGCCGACGCGCGTTCAGCGTTGGATCCGTCCTGAAGCACTGCGCACTCATGATGCCATCGACGGCCGACCGTTTAGCGGGGCAGTGCCGCTCGGCAGTAGCAAAAGCGGTTTGGTAAAAAGTAAAAGTTAACCAGGGAGCCCGGCGTCTGTCGGGCAAATCCATGAGGAAGTGATGACGTCTTTACTTGAACAGCTTAATCAACGAATTGCGCAGTCCGGTGGCCTGATCGTCTCCTGCCAGCCGGTTCCCAACAGCCCGCTTGATAAACCTGACATTGTGGCCGCGATGGCGCTGGCGGCGGAGCAGGCGGGCGCCGTGGCGCTGCGTATTGAAGGTATCGCCAATTTACGCGCCACCCGTGCCGTGGTTTCTATTCCGATTATCGGCATTCTCAAGCGTGACCTGGACGATTCACCGGTGCGAATCACCCCTTTCCCTGATGACGTTGCCGCGCTGGCGCAGGCCGGTGCCGATATCATCGCCATCGACGGTACAGACCGCATTCGTCCAGCCACCGTGGCGTCGCTGCTGGCAGCTATTCACCAGCACGGATTAGTGTCGATGGCCGATTGCTCAACTTTTGCAGATGCCATGGCTTGCCAGCAGCTGGGCGCTGAGATTATTGGTACCACGCTTTCCGGTTACACCACGGCGGAAGCACCCGATGAGCCGGACTTTGAACTGGTGAAAACCTTAAGTGACGCGGGATGTCGGGTGATTGCCGAAGGGCGTTACAACACGCCAGCACAGGCGGCAGAGGCAATGCGATGCGGTGCGTGGGCAGTGACCGTGGGCTCGGCGATTACCCGTCTGGAGCATATCTGCCAGTGGTACAACGCGGCGTTAAAACAGGCGGTGCTATGACGACGCTGGCGATTGATATTGGCGGCACCAAACTGGCCGCTGCGCTGGTGGATGACGCGCTGAATCTTCTTGAGCGCCGTGAGTTATCTACGCCTGCCAGCCAAACACCCGATGCGCTTCACGCGGCGTTACGGACGCTTGTTTCGCCGCTCTTTCCCCGCGCGGACCGCGTGGCGATTGCGTCGACCGGGATGATTCGTGACGGCATGCTGCTGGCCATCAATCCGCAAAATCTGGGGGGATTACACAATTTCCCGCTGGCGGACACGCTAAGCGCAATGACCGGCCTGCCTGTGCTGGCGGTGAATGATGCACAGGCGGCGGCATGGGCGGAATACCGGGCGCTGGGGGATGATTATCGCGACATGGCGTTTATCACCATCTCGACCGGCGTGGGCGGCGGCGTGGTGCATAACGGCCAACTGATGTGCGGTACGGGCGGTTTCGCCGGGCATCTTGGGCATACGCTAGCCGACCCCAACGGGCCGATGTGTGGCTGCGGTCGTCGCGGCTGCGTGGAGGCCATGGCTTCTGGCCGCGGGATAGCGGCCGCAGCGCAGGGGGAACTGGCGGGCTGCGATGCGAAAACGATCTTCACTCGTGCCGGAGAAGGAGATGAACAGGCGGCCTGGCTGATTCACCGTTCGGCGCAGGCGCTGGCGAGATTAATTGCGGATGTGAAGGCGACCACCGACTGCCAGTGCGTGGTGCTTGGTGGCAGCGTTGGGCTGGCGGAAGGATATCTGACGCAGGTCGACGCTTATCTGGCGCAGGAACCACAGGCCTATCAGGTTCGGTTACAACCGGCGCATTATCGGCACGACGCCGGATTACTGGGCGCCGCGCTGCTGGCTCAGGGAGACAAATAATGGTAACAGGTGACATTCAGACTATGGGCTCGGCCGGGCTACACCCTGCGTTGGCCGAAGCGCTTGCGCTGGCGTTAACGGCACGCCCACAGGAGAAAGCGCCGGGGCGTTATGAGCTGCGTGGGGATGATGTTTTTATGAACGTCATGGCGTTTGCTACGCAACCGGCGGAAAGCAAAAAGGCTGAGCTGCATGCGCAATACGTTGATATCCAGCTTTTGCTGAGCGGCGAGGAGCGGATTCTGTTTGCTATCGCGGGAGCCGCAAGACAGTGCGAAGCGTGGCATGTGGAAGAGGATTATCAGCTTTGTTCGGCGATGGAAAATCAGCAAAGTGTAACGCTAAGGCCTGGGTCGTTCGCGGTGTTTATGCCGGGAGAACCGCATAAGCCGGGGTGCGTGGTGGATGAGGCTGGGGAAATCAAGAAGGTGGTCATCAAGGTACGGGCGGATACCCTCACCTCAATTCGCCCTCATGGTGAGAGGAAGAACACCGAGCGTTAGGGATAGACAAAAAGGTGACGCTCCCGCAGAGGGGAGCGTCACCGTAAGCTTGAGTATTGGCACTATCGACCCCTTCTCCCTATTGAGGAGAAGGGTGTGTGAAGGGGAACGCTCGTTACACTTCCAGCCAGTTCATGATCCCATCAGCGGCTTTACGGCCTTCCGCGATAGCGGTGACCACCAGATCCGAACCACGCACGATATCGCCACCGGCAAAGATTTTCGGGTTGCTGGTCTGGAACGCATTTTCGTTACCTTCCGGCGCGACAATACGGCCCTGAGAGTCCAGCTCCACGCTGTGCTTCGCCAGCCATTCCATGCTGTGAGGACGGAAACCAAACGCCATCACTACCGCATCTGCCGGCACCACATGTTCAGAACCGGCGACGATTTCCGCGCGACGGCGGCCTTTCGCATCCGGTTGACCCATCTCAGTGCGCGCCATTTTCACGCCGCTCACTTTGCCGTTAGCATTCACTTCCACACCCAGCGGCTGGACGTTGAACTGGAACTCGACGCCTTCTTCACGCGCGTTCTTCACTTCGCGTTTCGAGCCCGGCATGTTCTCTTCGTCGCGACGATAGGCGCAGATAACGTGGGCCGCATTCTGACGAATAGAAGTACGTACGCAGTCCATCGCCGTATCGCCACCGCCCAGTACCACAACGCGTTTGCCTTCCATGCTGACATACGGCTCGTCGGTAGTTTCGCCGAAGCCCATGATCTGCTTGGTGTTAGCAATCAGGAATGGCAGAGCGTCGAATACGCCAGAGGCATCTTCGTTCTCCAGCCCGCCGCGCATCGACTGATAGGTGCCGACGCCGAGGAATACGGCATCGTAATCCTTCAGCAGGTCATCCAGTTGGATGTCACGGCCCACTTCCACGTTGAGTTTGAACTCAATGCCCATGCCGGTGAAAATTTCACGGCGACGGGTCATGACCTCTTTCTCCAGCTTGAAGGCCGGAATACCGAAGGTCAGCAGACCGCCGATTTCCGGGTGACGGTCAAAGACCACCGCCTTCACGCCGTTACGGGTCAGCACATCGGCACAGGCCAGGCCTGCCGGGCCGGCACCGATGATGGCGACTTTTTTGCCGGTTTGCTTCACGCCGGTCAGGTCCGGACGCCAGCCCATTTCGAACGCTTTATCGTTGATATAGCGTTCGATGTTGCCGATGGTCACTGCACCGAACTCATCGTTCAGCGTACAGGAACCTTCACACAGACGATCCTGTGGACAGACGCGGCCGCAGACTTCTGGCAGGGTGTTGGTCTGGTGCGACAGCTCTGCTGCCTCAAAAATACGTCCCTCGTTGGCCAGCTTCAGCCAGTTTGGAATGTAGTTATGCACCGGGCATTTCCACTCGCAGTACGGGTTGCCGCAGGACAGGCAGCGATCAGCCTGTGCTTTGGCCTGGCCTTCGGAAAACGGCTCGTAAATCTCGATAAATTCGATCTTGCGGATCTTCAGCGGCTTCTTCGGCGGATCAACGCGCTGCAGGTCGATAAATTGATAAACGTTCTGACTCATGATGACCCCTTACTGCGCCTGCACACGCAGCTCTGCTGCGCTACGACTACGGTGACCCAACAGTGCTTTCACATCACTGGATTTCGGTTTAACCAGCGCGAATTTCGCGGAGAACGCCGGCCAGTTCGCCAGGATCTCTTCCCCACGTGATGAACCGGTCAACTGCACGTGCTCGGTGATCAGACCGCGCAGATGCTCTTCGTGAATCGCCAGGGTTTCGACGCCCAGCACTTCAACCAGTTCCGGGTTCACGCGTTTGCGGAAATCACCGTCTTCGTCCAGTACGTAAGCGAAGCCGCCCGTCATACCGGCGCCGAAGTTAACGCCCGTTTTACCGAGGATACAGACGATGCCACCGGTCATGTATTCACAACCGTTATCGCCGATACCTTCGACGACGGTGATCGCGCCGGAGTTACGTACGCCGAAACGTTCGCCCGCACGGCCCGCTGCGTACAGACGACCACCGGTCGCGCCGTACAGACAGGTGTTACCGATAATGCTCGCTTCGTGGCTGCGGAAGGCAGAACCCACCGGAGGACGAATGGCCAACAGGCCGCCCGCCATGCCTTTACCGACATAGTCGTTGGCATCGCCGGTCAGGTACAGCTCAACGCCGCCGGCGTTCCACACGCCGAAGCTCTGGCCCGCGGTACCGCTGAAGTGCGCTTTAATCGGGTCTGATGCCAGCCCCTGGTCGCCGTGCGTCTGTGCAATATAGCCAGACAGCGATGCGCCAACGGAACGGTCGGTGTTGCGAATATCGAACCAGAAGGTTTTGCTCTGGCGTTCATCGACAAACGGTTTCGCCTGCTGCAACAGCTGTGCGTTCAGCACGCCGTTATCAAACGGCGGGTTGTTCTCGGTGCAGAACAGCGCCTTACCCGGATGCGGCTCAGCGGTTTCCAGCAGACGAGACAGCTCCAGTTTCTGCTGCTTGGCGGTGAAGCCTTCCAGCTCTTTGAGCAGGTCGGTACGGCCAATCAGATCCACCAGACGAGTCACGCCCAGGCTTGCCATCAGCTCACGGACTTCACGAGCGATAAATTCAAAGTAGTTGGTCACTTTGAACGGCAGGCCGTGATAGTGGTTCTTACGCAGTTTTTCGTCCTGGGTTGCTACACCCGTTGCGCAGTTGTTGAGGTGACAAATACGCAGGTATTTACAGCCCAGCGCGACCATTGGGCCGGTGCCGAAGCCGAAGCTTTCTGCGCCCAGAATTGCCGCTTTGATGATATCCACGCCGGTTTTCAGGCCGCCATCAACCTGCAGACGGATCTTGTGACGCAGACCGTTTGCGACCAGCGCCTGTTGGGTTTCTACGAGGCCCAGCTCCCACGGACAGCCGGCATATTTCACTGAAGAAAGTGGGCTTGCCCCGGTGCCGCCGTCATAACCGGCGATGGTGATCAGGTCCGCATAGGCTTTGGCCACACCGGTGGCGATGGTGCCGACGCCCGGTTCGGAAACCAGCTTCACGGAGATCATCGCCTTCGGGTTGACCTGTTTTAAATCGAAAATCAGCTGCGCTAAGTCCTCGATAGAGTAAATATCGTGGTGCGGCGGTGGGGAGATCAGCGTCACGCCCGGTACCGAATAACGCAGTTTGGCGATGTATGGGGTGACTTTATCCCCTGGCAGCTGACCGCCTTCGCCAGGTTTTGCACCCTGAGCAACTTTAATCTGAATGACGTCGGCATTGACCAGATACGCCGGCGTCACGCCGAAACGGCCGGAAGCCACCTGCTTGATGCGCGACACTTTGTTGGTGCCGTAGCGCGCCGGGTCTTCGCCGCCTTCGCCGGAGTTAGAGTTGCCGCCGATGCTGTTCATCGCTTCCGCCAGCGCTTCATGCGCTTCCGGGCTCAGCGCACCGATAGACATCGCTGCCGTATCGAAACGCTTGAACAGCGAGCTGGCCGGCTCAACGTCAGCCAGATCAACGGTATCGCCGTTCGGGGCAATCGCCAGCAAATCACGCAGCGTCGCCGCTGAGCGTTCGTTAACCAGTTTGGCGTATTCCTGATAATCGCTGTATTCGCCGCTCTGAACCGCCTGTTGCAGCGTGCGCACCACGTCCGGATTGTAAGCGTGGTATTCGCCGCCGTGGACGTACTTCAGCAGGCCGCCCTGATCCAGTGGTTTACGCGCCAGCCAGGCACGTTTCGACAGGTTCAGCAGATCCTGCTGGAAGTCATCGAACGATGCGCCGCCGATACGGCTAACCACGCCCTGGAAGCAGTGGCTGACGACGTCGTCATGCAAGCCAACCGCTTCAAACAGTTTGGAACAGCGGTAAGAGGCGATAGTCGAGATGCCCATTTTGGACATGATCTTGTACAGACCTTTATTGATGCCGTTACGGTAGTTCAGCATCACCGTGCGGTAATCTTTTTCGATAGCGTGGGTGTCAATCAGACGCCCCAGGGTCTCGTAGGCCAGGTATGGATAAATCGCCGTTGCGCCAAAGCCGAGCAGTACCGCAAAGTGGTGCGGATCGCGGGCGCTTGCGGTTTCAACAATAATGTTGGCATCGCAGCGCAGGCTCTTATCTACCAGACGCGCCTGAACCGCGCCTACCGCCATTGGTGCCGGCACCGGCAGACGATTTTTCGCGATGTTACGGTCGGAGAGCACAAGCAGAACGGTGCCATCACGGACCATCTGTTCGGCTTTATCGCACAGCGCTTTTACCGTCTCTTCCAGGCTGGTTTCGGTCACATCAAAGGTGATATCCAGCGTGTCAGCGCGGTAGTGCTCTTCCTTCATCGTGGTGAGCTGATTGAAATCGGAGTACAGCAGAATCGGTGATTTGAAGCTCAGACGGTGCGCCTGGCCTTCCGCTTCGCAGAAGACGTTCATTTCACGGCCGATGCTGGTGGCCAGCGACATGACGTGAGCTTCACGCAGCGGATCGATTGGCGGGTTAGTGACCTGCGCAAACTGCTGGCGGAAGTAGTCATAAATAATGCGCGGCTGGCTGGAAAGCACGGCAAACGGGGTATCATCCCCCATTGAGCCAACGGCTTCCTGGCCGTTTTCGCCGAGCACGCGGATGACGGAATCCAGCTCTTCGGCGCTGTAGTTAAACTGTTTCTGGTAGCTGGCGAGCGTATCGTCGTCCAGCTCGCGGCTGCCGACCTCTTCGTTCGGCAGATCTTCAAACGGCACCAGACGGCGAACGTTTTTCTCCATCCACTCTTTGTACGGATGGCGGCTTTTCAGATCGTCATCGGTTTCCGCTGAATGCAGAATACGGCCAGAACGGGTGTCGATAACCATCAGCTCGCCCGGGCCTACGCGGCCTTTTTCGACCACTTCATCGGGCTGGTAGTCCCAGATGCCGACTTCAGAGGCGCAGGTGATGAGCTTATCTTTGGTGATAACGTAGCGCGCCGGGCGCAGGCCGTTACGGTCAAGGTTACAGGCCGCATAGCGACCGTCAGACATAACGATACCTGCCGGACCATCCCACGGCTCCATGTGCATGGAGTTAAAGTCAAAGAAGGAGCGCAGATCCGGATCCATATCCGGGTTGTTCTGCCAGGCCGGTGGTACCAGTAAACGCATGGCGCGAATGATGTCCATACCGCCAGCCAGCAGCAGTTCCAGCATGTTATCCATGGAGCTGGAGTCAGAGCCGGTTTCATTGACGAACGGCGCAGCATCATGCAGATCGGGGATCAGCGGGGTCTGGAATTTATAGGTACGGGCGCGCGCCCACTGACGGTTACCGGTAATCGTGTTGATTTCACCGTTGTGCGCCAGATAGCGGAACGGCTGTGCCAGCGGCCAGCGAGGTACGGTATTGGTGGAGAAGCGCTGGTGGAACAGGCAGATGGCGGATTCCAGACGCAGATCCGCAAGATCCAGGTAGAAGCGCGGCAAATCCGCCGGCATACACAGACCTTTATAGATATTGACCAGGTTCGACAGGCTACAAACGTAGAAGTCTTTATCTTCCTGGAGGCGTTTTTCGATACGACGACGCGCAATAAACAGGCGGCGTTCCATATCACGTGGACGCCAGCCAGCAGGGGCGTTCACAAAAATCTGCTCAATACGTGGCAGAGAGGAGAGGGCGATTTCACCCAACACGCCCTCATTGGTTGGCACATCGCGCCAGCCGACAATAGACAGCGTTTCGCGCTGCAGCTCTTCTTCTACAATATGACGGGCAGCGGCGGCCAGTTCAGGATCCTTATTAAGGAACAGCATCCCGACGGCATAGTTTTTCGCTAAGCGCCAGCCGCGCTCTTCGGCGACGATGCGAAAGAAACGGTCAGGTTTTTGCAGCAGCAGACCACAACCATCGCCGGTTTTACCATCAGCGAGGATTGCCCCACGGTGCTGCATGCGGGCCAGTGCGTGTATAGCGGTACGCACTACCTTGTGGCTAGGTTCGCCTTCTATGTGGGCGATCAGGCCGAAACCACAGTTATCCCTCTCAAGGGATTTATCGTACAACATATCAGTGAACCTCCCCAGGCTCTACGGGAGACCCTCTTAATCGATTGCGCGCAAGGCACAGCAAGAGCATGGCGACGGGGTATGGCATTCTTTGCCTACCTCGCATTCGCCCTCTTTTATCCTTTTCGCGTAGGTCACACAAGTTTGAGGACTTGCTTAAGAGGGAATCTCAATTACTGCATAAATATGATGAGCAGACTGCTCATCCAGAAAGCTTCCAGCGGATTTCCAAGTTATCGGGAATCGATACATAGGTCAAATGGCAATCTTATTTATACAAAAATGTGCTATGGGTTAGTTAACTGAATGATTAAAAAGGGGAATGTGGCTATTTTTTCTCGCGTCAGACGGAATGGAGGGGCTGAGCGAGTGTGATCTGTCTCACTATATGAAAGCGCTGCGATAATCGTTATACGCTGTTTTTTATCTGATAAGCAGAATTTAATGCTGGCATTGAGTGTGGGGATATAGGATCACTCTGTTTTTCAACGACGCGCGGATTATTGCAAATTTGTCGGCAGATATAAGCAAAAATAATCTCATTACTTATGAATGAAATTGCAGTTATTTTGAGTTGTTATGCAATGAGGTAAGCGGTCTTCATGGCGATTGATCCAGGTCATCGCCGATCGAGACTAAAAATGGCAGGCTTGGCCCCTTTCTTCAGGCCGGTCTATCAGATTATGCAGTTACAAAAATTAGTCAATATGTTTGGTGGCGATCTTACGCGTCGATATGGCGAAAAGGTTCATAAACTGACGCTGCATGGTGGATTTAGCTGCCCAAACCGCGATGGCACCATCGGGCGCGGGGGCTGCACATTCTGTAACGTGGCCTCTTTCGCTGATGAAGCGCAGCAGCACAAATCGATCGCTGACCAACTGGCGCATCAGGCGCAGTTGGTGAACCGCGCCAAACGCTATCTGGCCTATTTCCAGGCTTATACCAGTACCTTTGCCGAAGTGCAGGTGCTGCGTTCGATGTATCAACAGGCGGTCAGCCAGGCCAATATCGTTGGCTTGTGCGTGGGGACGCGCCCGGACTGCGTGCCAGAAGCTGTGCTCGACCTGCTCAGCGAATACCATGAGCAGGGCTACGAGGTATGGCTGGAGCTGGGCCTGCAAACTGCGCATGATAAAACTCTGCATCGTATTAATCGCGGCCATGATTTCGCCTGTTACCAGCAAACCACACGTCTGGCGCGTGAGCGCGGTCTGAAGGTGTGCAGCCATCTTATTGTCGGTCTGCCGGGTGAAGGGCAGGGAGAGTGTCTGGAGACGCTTAAACAGGTGGTGGAGACAGGCGTCGACGGTATTAAACTGCATCCGCTGCATATCGTGACTGGCAGCATTATGGCGAAGGCCTGGCAAGCCGGGCGTTTGAATGGAATCGAACTGGACGATTATACGATCACCGCCGGTGAGATGATTCGCCATACGCCGCCGGAGGTGATATATCACCGTATCTCCGCCAGCGCTCGTCGCCCAACGCTGCTGGCACCGCTGTGGTGTGAAAATCGCTGGACTGGGATGGTCGAGCTGGATAAGTACCTCAATGAGCACGGCGTGCAGGGATCGGCATTGGGTACGCCGTGGGTACAGCCCACTTGAGGCTTTTTGGGGTGTTGATGTCGCCCCATCATTAGCACCGGGTTTTCCCGGTGCGGTAGGCCAGCACCAGACCGTCGCCCTCATTCCCTGCTTTTAACCCATTTCACAGATAATCCTCGCATTTTTCGTACAACCTACCGCGCCGCGCCCAGAATTGGGTATTATTGAGCGATGTCGTTGTTAAGGAACTCCTCATGAAGCAAATCCGTATGCTGGCGCAGTATTACGTCGACCTGATGATGAAGTTGGGTCTGGTACGTTTTTCCCTGCTGCTGGCGCTGGCGCTGGTGGTATTGGCCATCGTCGTACAAATGGCGGTGACCATGGTGCTGCATGGTCAGGTTGAAAGCATTGACGTTATTCGCTCCATCTTCTTTGGCCTGCTGATCACCCCGTGGGCGGTCTATTTCCTTTCGGTCGTTGTGGAGCAGCTTGAGGAGTCGCGACAGCGATTGTCCCGCCTGGTCGAGAAGCTGGAAGAGATGCGCGAGCGCGACCTGAAGCTGAACGTCCAGCTTAAGGACAATATTTCACAGCTCAATCAGGAAATTAGCGATCGTGAAAAAGCCGAGGCTGAACGTCAGGTCACGCTGGAACAGCTGAAGGTCGAGATGCAGGAGCGCGAAGAGACGCAGATCCGCCTCGAACAACAGTCCTCCTTCCTGCGCTCTTTCCTTGATGCTTCACCGGATTTGGTTTTCTATCGTAATGAAGATAAAGAGTTTTCCGGCTGTAACCGCGCCATGGAACTGTTGACCGGCAAAAGCGAGAAACAGCTGATTCACCTGCACCCTGAAGAGGTTTACACCCCGGAGGCGGCGGCTAAAGTGATTGAAACCGATGAGAAAGTTTTCCGTCACAATGTCTCGCTGACCTACGAACAGTGGCTTGATTATCCGGACGGGCGTAAAGCCTGTTTTGAGATCCGCAAAGTGCCGTACTACGACCGCGTGGGTAAACGCCACGGTCTCATGGGCTTTGGCCGTGATATCACCGAACGTAAGCGCTATCAGGATGCGCTGGAACGCGCCAGCCGCGACAAAACGACGTTCATTTCTACCATCAGCCATGAACTGCGTACGCCGTTGAACGGTATCGTTGGGCTGAGCCGTATTCTGCTCGACACGCATTTGACCGCCGAGCAGGAGAAATACCTGAAAACCATCCACGTTTCGGCGGTGACGCTGGGTAATATCTTCAACGATATTATCGATATGGACAAAATGGAACGGCGTAAAGTGCAGCTGGATAACCAGCCCGTTGACTTTACCGGCTTCCTGGCCGACCTGGAAAACCTCTCCGGCCTGCAGGCGCAGCAGAAAGGGCTACGCTTCGTGATGGAGCCGACGTTGCCGCTGCCGCATAAAGTGATCACCGATGGGACCCGTCTACGCCAGATCCTGTGGAATCTGATCAGCAATGCCGTGAAGTTCACCCAGCAGGGCAACGTGGTAGTTCGCGTGCGCTACGATGCGGGCGATATGCTGCACTTTGAGGTTGAGGATTCCGGTATCGGTATTCCGCAAGAAGAGCAGGATAAAATATTCGCCATGTATTACCAGGTGAAAGACAGCCAGGGGGGTAAACCGGCCACCGGTACCGGGATTGGCCTTGCCGTTTCGCGTCGTTTGGCGAAAAGCATGGGCGGCGATATTGAGGTTTCCAGCCAACCGGGGCACGGTTCGGTCTTTACCCTGACGGTGCATGCGCCGGCCGTGGCGGAAGAAGTGGAAGACGCTTTTGAAGAAGATGAGATGCCGTTGCCTGCGCTGCATGTGCTGCTGGTGGAAGATATCGAGCTGAACGTGATTGTTGCCCGTTCGGTACTCGAGAAGCTGGGCAATAGCGTGGATGTGGCGATGAC
Source organism: Kluyvera cryocrescens NBRC 102467 (assembly GCF_001571285.1). Taxonomy (GTDB): domain Bacteria; phylum Pseudomonadota; class Gammaproteobacteria; order Enterobacterales; family Enterobacteriaceae; genus Kluyvera; species Kluyvera cryocrescens. The sequence continues at coordinate 60,521 of NZ_BCTM01000009.1, forward strand.
TGGCAAAGAAGCGCTGGAGAAGTTCACGCCGGGCGAATATGACCTGGTACTGCTGGATATCCAGCTACCGGACATGACCGGCCTGGATATTTCCCGCGAGCTGACGCGTAAATACCACGCTGACGATTTGCCACCGCTGGTAGCGCTGACGGCTAACGTACTGAAAGATAAAAAAGAGTATATGGATGCCGGCATGGATGACGTGCTGAGCAAGCCACTTTCGGTACCGGCCCTGACGGCGATGATCAAGAAATTCTGGGATACCGTGGAAGACGAAGAGGAGAGTGCCGTGACCCCTGTTGAGAGTGGTAAATCGCAGCAGCTGCTGGATATTCCGATGCTGGAACAGTACATCGAACTGGTGGGACCGAAGCTGATTACCGACGGTCTGACCGTGTTCGAGAAGATGATGCCGGGCTATCTGGCGGTGCTGGAATCTAACCTCACCGCCCGGGATAAGAAAGGTATTGTTGAGGAAGGGCATAAAATCAAAGGCGCTGCGGGTTCTATTGGTTTACGCCATTTGCAGCAGCTCGGGCAGCAGATCCAATCGCCAGATTTACCAGCATGGTCAGATAATGTTGGTGAATGGGTTGAGGAGATGAAGTCTGAGTGGCAACACGATGTCGCGGTACTGAAGGCCTGGGTAGCGGCGGCTGGAAAAAAATGACCCCGGCTTGACCGGGGTGCGCGAATACTGCGCCAACACCAGGGAACTGGTGGTTGCGTCAGATACTTGACATGATTTTGATTTTTTTGACACAACCTGAATTACGATTGCACGCTCAATAAGATAGCAAATCTTAAAATGATTGTTACGTGAATCAGTAAAATGTGTGAACCATAGCGTCTTAATCAGAAATATTAATCAGTGTCAGAGGGTTAGCGTGAGGAAGATGGCTTTGAGAAGAGTAGCGTGGCTAAAACGTCTGTTAGGGCGTCTGTTGTTGCTGCTGGTGCTTTTCTGGGGCGGCGGCATTGCGTTGTTTAGTTTTATGCCGGTTCCATTTTCCGCAGTGATGGTTGAACGTCAGGTGGGGGCGTGGCTAACGGGAAACTTTAGCTACGTTGCTCATTCGGATTGGGTCAGCATGGATGAGATGTCGCCGTGGATGGGGCTGGCGGTGATTGCCGCGGAAGATCAGAAATTCCCGGATCACTGGGGTTTTGATGTCTCTGCTATCGAGAAAGCGCTGGCCCACAATGAACGTAACGAAAACCGAATTCGCGGAGCCTCAACGCTGTCGCAGCAAACGGCGAAAAACCTGTTTCTGTGGGATGGACGCAGCTGGGTTCGTAAGGGACTGGAAGCCGGTTTGACGCTGGGTATTGAAACCGTGTGGAGCAAGAAGCGTATTCTGACCGTCTATCTGAACATTGCCGAGTTTGGCGACGGTGTATTTGGCGTAGAGGCCGCATCTCAGCGTTACTTTCATAAGCCCGCCAGCAGAATGACGATGGCGGAAGCCGCACTTTTAGCCGCCGTTCTGCCGAACCCCATTCGTTTCAAAGCCAGTGCGCCGTCAGGCTACGTGCGCAGTCGTCAGGCGTGGATATTACGCCAGATGAGGCAGTTGGGAGGGGAGGGGTTTATGCGGGAGAATAAGCTGTATTAGCCTGAATGAGCCTGATGCGTGAGGCGCAATCAGGCTTGTCGTTGAATGGCGGCGCAAGCGCACCATGCAAACTAGTCTTCGTCGAACCCGGCGTTAAACAGCGCAATGACTGCCGCCAGCGCTTCCACTTCCTGGGGACCGGTGGCTTCGACTTCAATCTGGCGTCCTTTGGCGGAGTCCAGCATCAGCAGCGCAATCACGCTGTTGGCTTCAGCTTCAGTGCCCTCATCATTACGCAGCAGCACTTCTGCGTCGAAATCCTGCATCAGTTCAAACAGTTTCATGGCCGGGCGCGCATGCATGCCCAGCTTATTGGTGATTTCAACGGTCTGCTTTACGGTCATGATTTACGTTTTTCCAGCGTCCGATGACGAGACTGTACGTTCTTACCGCGCGAGCGGAAGTAGTCAGCCAGCTGTTCGGCAACATAAACCGAACGGTGCTTACCGCCGGTACAACCAATGGCCACCGTTAAATAGCTACGGTTGTTGGTTTCCAGCATAGGTAACCATAGCTCAAGATAGCTACGCGTCTGGTAAATAAAGTTGTGGACTTCGGTGTGGCGGTCGAGGAACGCGGCCACCGGTTTGTCGAGCCCGGTCATTGGACGCAGCTTCGGATCCCAGTGTGGGTTGGGCAGGAAGCGCACATCAAAGACGTAATCGGCATCGATCGGAATACCGTGCTTGAAGCCGAAGGACTCGAACACCATCGTCAGCTCGCGCTCGCGTTTGCCCAGTAGACGGGTACGCAGCATTTCTGCCAGCTCATGAACGGACATTTCGGAGGTGTCGACAATAAGATCGGCACGGGAACGCAGCGGTTCCAGCAGGTTGCTTTCTTCATCGATGGCGCTTTCCAGCGACAGATTCTTGCTCGAAAGCGGGTGTAAACGACGGGTGTCGCTATAGCGGCGAATCAGCGTGTTGCGGTCAGCATCAAGGAACAGCAGCTGCGGCGAGAAGTTCTCCGGCAGATTTTCCATCGCTCGTTCGAAAATTTCCGGTGATTCCGGCATGTTACGAACGTCGATGCTGACTGCCGCCGAAATCTCACGATCGGCAAGCGTTTTCGCCAGTTCAGGCAGCAGCACAACCGGGAGGTTATCGACGCAGTAAAACCCCATGTCTTCCAGCGCGCGCAGGGCAACAGACTTTCCCGAGCCAGAGCGGCCGCTGACGATCATCAGTACCATGTACCGTTTCTCCTCAGTACGATGTGATGTCCATTATTCATCATCGTGGGTTTCCGTATCGGTGATGATTTGATAAAGCTCTTCGTCGCTCTGTGCAGAGCGCAGGCGGCGACAAATGGTTTTATCCGCCAGACGTTTTGCCACCAAAGAGAGCGTGTGCAGGTGGGTTTTCGTCTGATCGGCTGGCACCAGCAGGGCAAACAGCAAATCAACGGGCTGATTGTCGATAGCGTCAAAGGCAATCGGCGTTTCCAGTTGCACAAAGACACCTACCGCGCGCAGCGTATCCTCTTCCAGTTTACCGTGAGGAATCGCGATGCCATTGCCGATGCCGGTACTGCCCATCTTCTCACGGGTCAGGATGGCTTCGAACACCACCTGCGGAGGCAGGCTAAGCTGTTTCGCCGCCAGCTCGCTGATGATTTCCAGCGCACGTTTTTTACTCTGACAGTGCACGGCACTGCGGGTACATTCCTGGTTAAGGACATTGCTCAGTTGAAGAGCTGAATCATTATTTGTCATAATTTCACCTAAGCACCGCCCGATATGCGGGGGCATACCGGGCGATCGCTCGGACAATCAGTGTTGTTTTAGTTTATCTTTGTGTTTGTTCAACTGTCTCGACAGTTTGTCGATCAAGCCGTCGATGGCGGCGTACATATCTTTCCCTTCCGCGCTGGCGTGAAGCTCGCCGCCGTTAACATGCAATGTTGCATCCGAGATGTGCGTCAATTTCTCCACTTTTAACACAATATAGACCTGATTGATCCTTTCGAAATACTGTTCAAGCTTGACGAATTTGGTATTCACAAATTCGCGCATCGCTTCGGTAATTTCGACGTTGTGTCCAGTGATGTTGAGCTGCATAGTGTCTTCCTTATCAGTAGAGTCAGACCAGTTGTTTACGCTGGTTTGACGGCGGGATGGATAAAGACTCTCGGTACTTTGCAACGGTACGCCGTGCCACCATGATACCCTGTTCAGAGAGCATGGTGGTCAGTTTACTGTCGCTCAGTGGTTTCGCGGGATTTTCCGCGGCAATTAATTTCTTCACCAACGCGCGAATCGCCGTGGAAGAGGCTTCGCCACCGCCTTCGGTACTCACGTGACTGGAGAAGAAATACTTAAGCTCAAAAATGCCCCGTGGGCTATGCAAATACTTTTGCGTGGTGACACGCGAAATCGTGGACTCGTGCATCTCGACGGTCTGGGCGATATCGGCCAGCACCATCGGTTTCATATGTTCTTCGCCGAGATCGAAAAAGGCCTGCTGCTGTTCAACGATGCAGCGGCTGACGCGCAGAAGCGTGTCGTTACGGCTCTCAAGGCTTTTAATCAACCATTTTGCATCCTGCAGATTGCTGCGGATAAACTGGCTGTCGGCATCGTTGCGGGCGTTATTGCACATGCCCGCGTAATGCTGGTTGATCTGCAAACGTGGAATGCTGTCAGCATTAAGCTCAACCATCCAGCGACCGCTGACTTTACGCACCAGAACGTCCGGGATGACGTACTCCGGCTCGCCGGTTTGGATCGACTGCCCTGGGCGCGGATCTAGCGATTGAATCAGATCAACGGCTTCTTTTAGCACGTCTTCTTTCAGCCGCGTGACGCGCATGAGCGAGCGGAAGTCGTGGTTGGCGAGGAGATCGAGGTGTTCGGCGATGATCAGCCGCGCTTCAGTGATTCGCGGGGTGTCAGGAGCAAACTGGGAAAGCTGGATCAGCAGGCAGTCGCGCAGATCTTTCGCAGCGACGCCGACGGGATCGAAACGTTGAATACGCTTAAGCACCGCTTCGACTTCATCAAGGCCGATGTCGTCGTTACCCATGCCCTCGCGAATATCTTCCAGCGTCACGGTGAGATAGCCGGTGTCATCGACAGCATCCACGATCGACGTGGCAATGGCGCGGTCGGTATCAGTAAACGGCGTCAGTTCGACCTGCCACATCAGATAGTCCTGTAAGGACTGGGTGGTTTCACCCTGATAGACCGGTAACTCATCATCCTGATAATCAACGCCGGTGCCTGATGGCGTGCCGGCGGTGTAAATTTCATCCCAGCTGGCGTCAAGCGGCAGCTCTTCGGGCATTTCCGCTTTTTCCAGCGCGTCCACGCTGTCCAGCGTTTCGGTATCAGCGGCTTCCTGGGTTTCTACTTCCTCGTGAAGATCGGTTTGCTCAAGCAGGGGGTTACTTTCCAGCGCCTGCTGGAGTTCCTGCTGAAGTTCCAGCGTCGACAGTTGCAACAGACGGATCGCCTGCTGTAGCTGCGGCGTCATGGCAAGCTGTTGGCTGAGCCTTAATTGCAAACCTTGCTTCATGTTCAGATCGAATCTCTCCCGCTAACGTCGTTATCCATACCCTATCAGAGTCTGAAGTCTTCCCCAAGATACACGCGTTTAACATGTTCGTCTTGTAGGATCTCCTGAGGTGTACCGTGGGCAATCAGATGCCCCTGGCTGACGATATAGGCGCGTTCACACACCGCAAGGGTTTCACGTACGTTGTGGTCGGTGATAAGGACACCAAGACCGCTGTCGCGCAGGTGTTCAATAATGCGTTTGATATCGATAACGGAGATGGGGTCTACGCCGGCAAACGGTTCATCCAGAAGGATAAATTTAGGGTTGGCCGCCAGCGCACGGGCAATTTCTACACGACGGCGTTCGCCGCCGGAGAGTGCCTGGCCCAGGCTGTCACGCAGGTGCTCGATGTGGAATTCTTCCATCAGCTCTTTCGCGCGATCTTCACGCTGTTCGTTGCTCAGATCGTCACGGATCTGCAGCACCGCCATCAGGTTGTCGTACACGCTCAGGCGACGGAAAATAGAGGCTTCCTGCGGCAGATAGCCGATCCCGCGACGTGCGCGGGCGTGCAGCGGCAGCAGGCTGATATCTTCATCGTCGATGATAATATTGCCGGCATCGCGCGGAACGATCCCGACCACCATGTAGAAGGTGGTGGTTTTACCCGCGCCGTTTGGCCCGAGCAGACCCACAATCTCACCGGAATTCACGGTCAGACTGACATCTTCCACGACGCGACGGCCTTTGTAGGCCTTCGCCAGGTTTTTTGCAGTTAATGTCGCCATAACGAATTAGTTACTCTTCTTCTCGGCCGGGGCCTGGCTTTTGGATTTATCCTGAATCTGTGACGGAACCAGAACGGTGGTCACGCGTTTGCCTTTATCGCTAAACGCCTGCATTTTCTGCTCTTTCACCAGATAGGTAATCTTGTCGCCTTTAATATTACTATCCAACTGCTCAAGATAGGCGTTGCCGGTCAGCACCACGAAATCATTCTGCAGTTCATAATGCATTTTTGACGCACGGCCTTTCACCGGTTTGCCGTTGTCCTGCATCTGATAGAAGGTTGCAGGATTACCGTAGCCGTCGATCACTTCTTTGCCTTTTTGATCCGCCGGGCGGGTGACCACGACTTTGTCGGCATTAATTTTGATCGTGCCCTGGGTTACGACGACGTTACCGGTGAAGGTCACGATGTTGCCCTGCATGTCCAGCGACTGCTGATCGGATTCGATATGAATCGGCTGATCGGTATCCCCGGTGAGCGCCATTGCCGGCAGGCTAGCAGCCAGCAAGGAACCGGCGAGCGCCAGCTTAAGGCTGAGTTTGTTTGTTCTGAATTTCATAAGAGGTTCTAACCTTTTCAATCAGCTCGGCGGTTTTGCTGCGTAAATTGCCGCGCATTTTCAGGCCGCTGGAATTAAATGATGTTCCGTATAACGTCACGAGGTCGTCAGAGGCAACGTCCTGAGTAATCAGGTTCACCTGGGCATTATCCGTCGTAATCTTACGCAGTTGTGCATCTTCTGTCAGCGCGTTGATTTCAACGTGCCCGTAGAGGTACAGCATGCGATCGTTGGTCAGTTTGGCTTTATCGGCTTTTATCGACCAGGTTGGCACTTTATTGGTGTCAAAAGTGGTGAGCACCGGACGGGTAAACCACGACAGCCCCTGATCGGAAAAATACTCCACGTGCTCGGCGATTAACCGATAGCTGAGTGAACCTTCCGGACTGTATACCACGGTATCGGTATGTTCACTTTGATAGGTCGGGTCATTGGCGTTCACCGCAAACTGGCTCGGGTCGTCTTTATCAGCAAGATTCAGGCCGATAAGGACCAGCGCCGCCAGGGCGAGTAGAATGATAACCCAACGTCTGGTTTTACTCATATCGATTGCCCTTTGGCTTCGTCCAGCTTACCTTGCGCCAGCAGCAACAGGTCGCACACTTCACGGACTGCACCGCGGCCGCCAGCAATACGCGTCACATAATTTGCGCGCGGCAGCAGCAGCGGGTGCGCATCGGCAACGGCAACGCTTAAGCCAATTTCGGCCATCACCGGCCAGTCAATCAAGTCGTCGCCAACGTAGGCGACTTCATGCGGCTGTAGGTTCAGCTTCGCCAACAGTTCACGGTAGGCGATGAGCTTATCCGACTGCCCCTGGTAAAGATGGGTGATGCCAAGCGTTGCACAGCGGTCTTCTAACAGTTTAGCTTTTCGCCCAGTAATAATCGCCACGTCGATACCTGAGGTGAGGGCGCAGCGAATTCCATAGCCATCGCGCACGTTGAAGGCTTTCAGCTCTTCGCCGTTGTTACCCATGTAGATAAGGCCGTCCGAGAGCACCCCATCAACGTCGAGGATCAGCAGGCGAATCTTTTCCGCCTGGGCAATAAATTGTGGGCTCACCGGGCCGTAACAGGTGGCTACCGGGGCAACAGCTTGACTCATTCTTTATATCCTTGATTACACTACGCCTGCGCGCAGTAGGTCGTGCATATGTATCACACCTAGCAGATGGTCGCCATCGGCAACCAGTACGCAGGTGATATGACGTGACTGCATCAGGTTCAGGGCGTCTACCGCCAGCATCTCCGGACGAATGCGAATACCGCCCGGCGTCATCACGTCGGCAATCCCCAACGTGCGGACGTCAACGCCATTATCGAAAATACGTCGCAGGTCACCGTCGGTGAAAATGCCTTTAATCTGCATATTGTCATCGCAGATGGCGGTCATACCCAGATTTTTGCGGGTAATTTCCAGGAGGGCATCGCGCAGCGAAGCGTCAATGCTGACGTGCGGAATTTCATCACCCGTATGCATGATATCGTTAACGCGCAGCAGCAGCTTGCGACCAAGTGCGCCGCCGGGGTGCGACAGCGCAAAATCTTCTGCCGTAAAACCACGGGCTTTCAATAGCGCAACGGCCAGTGCATCGCCCATCACCAGCGCAGCGGTCGTGCTGGAGGTTGGCGCCAGCCCTAGCGGACAAGCTTCGCGCGGAACCTTCACGCACAGGTGAATATCAGCCGCACGCCCCATGCTGCTGTCGGGTTTACTGGTCATGCAGATAAGCGGCACGCGCAGGCGTTTTAACACCGGGATCAGCGCCAGAATCTCATTGGACTCGCCGGAGTTGGACAGTGCAATGACGACGTCTTGCGGCGTCACCATGCCTAAATCCCCATGCGCGGCTTCGCCGGGATGAACGAAGAAGGCTGAGGTCCCGGTACTGGCAAAGGTCGCCGCCATTTTGCGGCCGATATGCCCGGACTTGCCCATCCCCATCACCACGACTTTCCCGCTGCAGTAGAAAATCTTCTCGCAGGCGTCGGTAAAATCCTGATTAATGTATTGATCGAGCTGTTCCAGCCCTTCCCGTTCAATCTCCAGAACTTCTTTTCCCGCCTGCAGGAAATCGAAATTTGGCTGCAAATCTATTTGCGACATAGTGTTATCCCGATTCATTCGATGAAAAGCGGCGTGCCCCAGTAGAGCAATGCCAGCCATACAACAAACCCGCTGATGAGCAGTAAGCCTGCACGACGACCTATCTGACGGCGGCGCCAGCACAGTAGGGCAAAAACAACGCTGACCAATACCATCACGCCATAGTCCCGGCTAAACGCGAGCGGGTTAAACGCTCCTGGTGCGATTAGGGCAGGGATCCCCAACACGATGGCGATATTAAAGAAATTTGAACCGATGATATTGCCGACCGCAATATCATTTTCGCCTTTTCGTACCCCGGCAATCGCGGTGGCCAGCTCCGGCAGGCTGGTGCCCAGTGCGACGATTGTCAGGCCGATAGTCAATTCACTCATGGCGAAATAGTTCGCCATCACGGTGGCATTATCGATAACCATCCGGGTTGCCATTGGCATGATGATTAAAGCCACGCCAAGCCATAAGCAGGCGACCGGAAGCGAACCGTCGCGCGGCAGCTCGGCCAGCTGCTCCTGCGTAAATTTGTCATTACCCTGACGTTCGGCCAGGCGGGCTATTTTAATGATAAACAACAGCCACAGAACGGTCAGTATGATTAAAAAAATGCCGTCGAGGAGGGACAGCTCGCCATCATACAACACATACCCCGCCAGCAGGCTCACTACCAACATTAGCGGTATTTCGCGGCGCAGGATATCAGAATGCACGGTAAACGGGTGGAACAGCGCGGTGAGTCCGAGGATCAGCAGAATATTGACGATATTGGATCCGATGCCGGTACCGATGGCAACATCGACTTGCCCGTGCAGCGCGGCGGCGGCGGAGACGATTATTTCCGGCAGCGATGTGCCTATACTGACAATAGTCATGCCAATAATCAGCGGTGGGATCCCTAGAGCACGGCAAAGAATTGACGCGGAATACACCAGGCGGTCAGCGCTGTATACCACCAGAAGTAAACCAATAATTAACAGAGCCGTAGCTAAGAGCATCTAAAGTCCTTTATTCGGGTATAATCGTCGGTCCGCACATCTGGACGTAACGAATTCCTAATTTTGACTTTATGCGCAGGAAAAGTAAAACAAATGCCAGATTTCGTTAACCAGAGCGGTTAGGATTCTGTAAGAATGCGGGGGCAAGCAGGAGTTTGCCCTACTTAAGGACCTGGAAAGGTAAGCCTATGAGCCAAAATCTAGCGAATCTGGTCGATATGCGTGACGTCACGTTTTCGCGTGGCAATCGCGTTATTTTCGACAACATATCGCTTTCGGTACCCCGCGGAAAAATCACCGCGATAATGGGGCCGTCGGGGATTGGCAAGACCACGCTGCTGCGCCTGATAGGCGGGCAGATTCCCCCGGACAGCGGAGAGATCCTCTTTGACGGTGAAAACGTGCCGCAAATGTCGCGCTCCCGTCTTTATACCGTGCGTAAGCGCATGAGTATGCTGTTTCAGTCGGGGGCATTGTTCACCGATCTGAATGTGTTTGATAACGTTGCCTACCCGATACGTGAGCACACTCATTTACCGGCTCCGCTGCTGAAAAGCACGGTGATGATGAAGCTCGAAGCCGTGGGGCTGCGCGGCGCGGCGAAGCTGATGCCGTCAGAGCTATCCGGTGGGATGGCGCGGCGCGCGGCGTTGGCGCGTGCGATTGCGCTGGAGCCGGATCTCATCATGTTCGATGAACCGTTTGTTGGTCAGGACCCTATCACCATGGGCGTGCTGGTTAAGCTGATTTCCGAACTCAACAGCGCGCTGGGTGTCACCTGTATTGTGGTATCGCACGATGTACCGGAAGTGCTGAGCATTGCGGATTTCGCGTACATCATGGCAGACCAGAAAATCATTGCTCACGGTAGCGCAGCGTCGCTGCAGGAAAATGCCGATCCTCGGGTACGACAGTTCCTCGATGGTATCGCCGATGGCCCGGTGCCATTCCGTTTTCCTGCGGGCGACTATCGCCGCGACCTCATCGGCACAGGGAGCTAAACGACTCATGTTGTTAAATGCACTGGCAGCGCTTGGACATCGCGGAATTAAGACTATCGCGACGTTTGGGCGGGCTGGGTTAATGTTATTCAATGCCGTTGTTGGTAAGCCAGAGTTTCGCAAGCATGCGCCGCTGCTGGTTCGCCAACTGTACAACGTCGGCGTACTCTCATTGGTCATCATTATCGTGTCGGGCGTGTTTATCGGCATGGTATTGGGGCTGCAAGGTTATCTGGTGCTGACCACCTATAGCGCTGAGACCAGTCTCGGTATGCTGGTCGCACTGTCGCTGCTACGTGAACTGGGGCCAGTAGTGGCCGCGCTGCTCTTCGCCGGACGCGCTGGCTCGGCGCTGACGGCCGAAATCGGTCTGATGCGGGCCACCGAGCAGCTCTCCAGCATGGAGATGATGGCGGTGGATCCGCTGCGTCGGGTGATCTCTCCTCGCTTCTGGGCTGGCGTTATCTCCCTGCCGCTGCTGACGATTATCTTCGTTGCGGTGGGCATCTGGGGCGGCTCGCTGGTGGGCGTAAGCTGGAAAGGTATCGACGCCGGGTTCTTCTGGTCGGCGATGCAAAATGCGGTGGACTGGCGTCTTGATCTGGTGAACTGCCTGATTAAGAGCGTTGTTTTCGCCATCACGGTGACATGGATTGCGTTATTTAACGGTTACGATGCGATCCCCACTTCTGCCGGAATCAGCCGGGCGACCACCCGTACCGTGGTGCATGCGTCGCTGGCGGTTCTTGGGCTGGACTTTGTGCTGACGGCACTGATGTTTGGGAATTGAGTGAATGCAAACGAAAAAGAGTGAAATCTGGGTCGGTATTTTTCTGTTGGTTGCCCTGCTGGCGGCGCTGTTTGTGTGCCTGAAAGCAGCGGATGTGTCGTCAATTAAGTCAGAGCCAACCTACCGCGTTTACGCCACCTTCGATAATATCGGTGGTCTGAAAAGCCGTTCTCCGGTGCGTATCGGCGGCGTGGTGATTGGGCGTGTGGCTGACATCAGCCTCGACCCGAAGACCTACTTGCCGCGCGTCGCTATCGATATTGAAGACACCTATAACCATATTCCGGATACCAGCTCGCTGGCCATCAGGACCTCCGGTTTACTGGGTGAACAGTATCTGGCGCTGAACGTCGGCTTTGAAGACCCTGAGCTGGGAACGTCTATCCTTAAAGATGGCAGCACTATTCAGGACACCAAGTCGGCGATGGTGCTCGAAGACTTGATCGGTCAATTCCTTTACAACAGTAAAGGCAGCGACAATCAGAATTCAGGCGATGCGAAGGATTCAACCGACGGACATACTGATACGGCGGCGCCTGCTACTGGCACGACGAATTAATCTCAGGAGATACTCGACATGTTTAAACGTTTTTTGATGGTCGCTATGCTGGTGATTGCCCCATTAACGGCAGCCACGGCGGCAGACCAAACTAACCCTTATAAACTGATGAACGAAGCGGCACAGAAAACCTTCGACCGTCTGAAGACCGAGCAACCTAAGATTCGTTCCAACCCGAATTATCTGCGCGATATCGTCGATCAGGAACTGCTGCCGTATGTTCAGGTGAAATATGCCGGTGCGCTGGTTCTGGGCCGTTACTATAAAGATGCTACCCCGGCGCAGCGTGAAGCTTACTTCACTGCCTTCCGTGAATACCTGAAACAGGCTTACGGCCAGGCGCTGGCGATGTATCACGGCCAGACTTATCAGGTGGCGCCAGAGCAGGCTCTGGGCGACGCGACCATCGTACCTATCCGCGTGACCATCAATGATCCAAATGGTCGTCCGCCGGTACGCCTGGACTTCCAGTGGCGTAAAAATACCCAGACGGGTAACTGGCAGGCTTATGACATGATTGCTGAAGGCGTGAGCATGATCACCACCAAGCAAAACGAATGGAGCGATCTGCTGCGCACCAAGGGGATTGATGGCCTGACCGCACAGCTGAAATCTATCTCAGCGCAGCCAATTACTCTGGAACAGAAAAAATAATGGCCGAACAGTTAAGCTGGACGCGCGAGGGTGAACGCCTGTCGCTGCACGGTGAACTGGATCAGGATTTTCTGGTGCCCCTATGGGACGCCAGGAACGATGCCACGCAGGGTGTATCGGTTATTGACCTCAGTGGTCTGAGCCGCGTAGATACCGCTGGTTTGGCGCTGCTGGTGCATCTGGTTGAGCTGATTCGTTCTCAGGGGCGTACGGCGAATCTGGAGGGCGTGAGCGAAAAAGTGGCCACGCTGAAAGGGTTGTATAATCTGCCGGAAGATATGATCCCTTAAAAATTTCAGTGCGTTATTGCTTCTAATATTCTTAAAGCCCCATCGATCTCAACGATGGGGCTTTTTGCTTGTTTAAGACTGCGCCACTTTCCTCTAAGATGTGGGGCTGTTTTCACTCTCTAATGAAATGCGAACCTATGGAAAATAATGAAATTCAGACCGTGCTGATGAATGCACTCTCCCTTCAGGAAGTTCTCGTTTCTGGTGATGGCAGTCACTTCCAGGTGATTGTTGTGGGTGAGATGTTTGATGGCATGAGCCGGGTTAAGAAGCAGCAGACTGTCTACGCCCCGCTGATGGAGTACATTGCGGACAACCGCATTCATGCCCTGTCGATCAAAGCGTATACCCCGCAGGAGTGGGCGCGCGATCGCAAACTCAACGGTTTTTGAGCCAGGGGGAAAGTGGAATCACTTTCCCGGTGGCGAACGTGAATACTTAACAGAGATTAGATTTGATGGATAAATTTCGTGTGCAGGGGCCGACCCGCCTGGAAGGTGAGGTCACCATTAGCGGTGCTAAGAATGCTGCCCTGCCGATTCTTTTTGCCGCTTTGCTGGCAGAAGAGCCGGTTGAGATTCAAAACGTACCAAAGCTGAAAGACGTCGATACTTCCATGAAGCTGCTGACTCAGCTGGGTGCGAAGGTTGAGCGTAATGGTTCGGTATGGATTGACGCAGGCCCGGTAGACGTATTCTGTGCGCCATACGACCTGGTGAAAACCATGCGTGCCTCTATCTGGGCCCTGGGGCCTCTGGTTGCACGTTTTGGCCAGGGTCAGGTTTCTCTTCCGGGTGGTTGTACCATCGGCGCGCGTCCCGTTGATCTGCACATTTCCGGCCTTGAGCAGCTCGGTGCAGAAATAAAGCTGGAAGAAGGCTACGTCAAAGCATCCGTCAACGGCCGCCTGAAAGGCGCGCACATCGTGATGGATATGGTCAGCGTTGGCGCGACCGTGACCATCATGACTGCCGCGACCCTGGCTGAAGGCACCACCATCATTGAAAACGCCGCGCGTGAGCCGGAAATCGTCGATACGGCGAACTTCCTTAACGCGATGGGGGCGAAAGTCACGGGGCAGGGTACCGACCGTATTACCATCGAAGGCGTAAAACGTCTGGGTGGCGGTGTGTATCGCGTGCTGCCAGACCGTATCGAAACCGGCACCTTCCTGGTGGCGGCAGCGATTTCGGGTGGCAAAATCGTCTGCCGTAATGCGCAGCCGGATACGCTGGATGCCGTACTGGCGAAGCTGCGTGAAGCCGGTGCTGACGTTGAAGTGGGCGAAGACTGGATTAGCCTCGATATGCACGGTAAACGCCCGAAAGCGGTGAACGTGCGTACCGCGCCACATCCTGCATTCCCGACGGATATGCAGGCTCAGTTCACGTTGCTGAACATGGTAGCGGAAGGGACGGGGGTGATCACTGAAACGGTCTTTGAAAACCGCTTCATGCACATTCCTGAGCTTATTCGTATGGGCGCTCGCGCTGAAATCGAAAGCAACACCGCGATTTGTCACGGCGTCGAACAGCTCTCCGGTGCTCAGGTGATGGCAACTGACCTGCGCGCTTCTGCAAGCCTCGTTCTGGCCGGCTGTATCGCTCAGGGCACCACGATCGTTGACCGCATCTATCACATCGACCGTGGCTATGAGCGCATTGAAGACAAGCTGAGCGCGTTAGGCGCAAATATCGAGCGTATCAAAGGCGAGTAATCGCATACGCCAGCAAACGCTCTCAGGCTCGTCCTGAGGGCGTTATTTTCCCTGCTTAGGCTGACGCATCATCTGCGTTCTGTCGATAAACTCATGAGTGACCGGGTCGTGATAGCGCGATGGCCAGATCACCCACGGTTCAGTCTCCAGTACTTTCGCAATAATCACTTCACCTTTCGGCCATGGGCGCGAGAGCACATTAGCTAACGTCGATGAACTCAGGCCATTCTTACGCGATTCTGCGGCCATTGATGTGCCTTTTTTACGCAATCCCGCGATGATATCTGCTGGATGCCAGTCGGTAAACGTATCCATACTTCCTCCGTGAAAGCGGTGTTTAAATCGCCATATTGAGCGAAGTCTGTACTGTATCGCGCTTTTCGACAGGATTCTAAAAAGTTCTTGTAAGTGGTGTTAAATTCAGAAAAAGATAATATTTGGGGCGGAATTAAGACGGTTTAAGACTTTTTGAGAATTTTCCCGCGCAAAGCGCGGGAAATGGGATTAACGATCGCGCTGAACGGCGATGTGGGCGAGAGCAATGAGCGCGTCACGCCATTGGCTATCAGGCAGCGGTGCCAGGGCGGCAATCGCTTTATCGGCTTCTTCTTCAGCACGCTGACGCGTCCATTCCAAAGAACCGCAGGCGGCCATGGCAGCCAGAACAGGTTCAAGCAGATGACGGCCATTACCCTGTTCAATTGCTCCACGAATCAACAGCGCCTGTTCCGGCGTGCCGTTTCGCATGGCGTGCAGCAGGGGCAGAGTGGGCTTGCCTTCGTTGAGATCGTCGCCGACGTTTTTACCCAGCGTTTCGCCATCGGCGCTGTAGTCGAGTAAATCGTCAATCAGCTGGAAAGCGGTACCGAGGTAGCGACCATAGTCCTGTAACCCTTTTTCCTGTTCTGGGGTACAGTCAGCAAGCAGGCCAGAGCATTGGGCTGCGGCTTCAAACAGGCGCGCCGTTTTGCTGTAAATCACGCGCATGTAGTTTTCTTCGGTAATATCTGGGTCGTTGACGTTCATTAACTGGAGCACTTCGCCTTCGGCGATGACGTTCACCGCTTCAGACATCACTTCCAGGACCTTCAGCGAGCCGAGGCTGGTCATCATCTGGAAGGCGCGCGTGTAGATAAAGTCGCCAACCAGTACGCTTGCCGCATTACCAAAGGCAGCATTGGCTGTGGCTTTGCCGCGACGCATGTCGGATTCGTCGACGACATCGTCGTGCAGCAGCGTTGCCGTGTGAATAAATTCGATCAGCGCGGCGATGTTGACGTGGGCATTTCCCTGATAGCCAACGGCGCGAGCGGCTAGCACCGCGATCATCGGACGAATTCGTTTTCCACCGCCGCTGACGATGTAATAACCTAGCTGATTGATTAACTGGACGTCCGAGTTGAGCTGCTCAAGAATCGTCGCATTAACACCCGCCATATCCTGCGCGGTTAACTCATTGATTTGTTGTAAATTCATCGCAAAAGCCGGGCTTGATGTCCTGTTTACCACTTATCCATACGGGATAACGAAGGTTTTACGTTAGCGTTGTGCCTACGATTGTACTGAAAAAACGCCTCAGATAAACGTTGTCGTGCCTGTTGTCTTTTTTTTCTGCATCTATTGATGGTAGCACTTGTCAAAGGCTCACGTTTTGCGTAATATTCGCGCCCTATTGTGAATATTTATAGCGCACTCTGAATCACACAAAGTTGTGCGCGGAAGCGGAGTTTATATGTACGCGGTTTTCCAAAGTGGTGGTAAACAACACCGAGTTAGCGAAGGTCAGACCGTTCGCCTGGAAAAGCTGGACATCGCAACTGGCGAATCTGTTGAATTCGCTGAAGTTCTGATGATCGCAAACGGTGAAGAAGTCAAAATCGGCGTTCCTTTCGTTGATGGCGGCGTAATCAAAGCTGAAGTTGTTGCTCACGGTCGTGGCGAGAAAGTTAAAATCGTTAAGTTTCGTCGTCGTAAACACTATCGTAAGCAGCAAGGCCATCGTCAGTGGTTCACTGATGTGAAAATCACTGGCATCAGCGCTTAAGTTAAGGGGAGCAGATTAAATGGCACATAAAAAGGCTGGTGGCTCGACTCGTAACGGTCGCGACTCAGAAGCTAAACGTCTGGGCGTAAAACGCTTCGGCGGCGAATCCGTTCTGGCTGGTAGCATCATCGTTCGTCAACGTGGTACTCAGTTCCACGCTGGTTCTAACGTAGGCTGCGGCAAAGACCACACTCTGTTTGCTAAAGCAGACGGTAAAGTGAAATTCGAAGTGAAAGGCCCGAAAAACCGTCGTTTTATCAGCATTGTTGCTGAATAAGTTTTTCGCGTCCCGGTAACGGATGAAAGCCCCGCAACGTGTTGCGGGGCTTTTTACATTCGACGCCAGGAAAACTCGGGACAGGGAATCCGGTATGAAGCAGCAGGCGGGTATTGGCATTCTTTTGGCGCTCACAACGGCAATTTGCTGGGGAGCCTTACCGATTGCCATGAAGCAGGTTCTGGAAGTGATGGAACCGCCTACCATTGTGTTCTACCGCTTTTTGATGGCGAGCTGCGGCCTGGGCCTCATCTTGTCATGGAAGCGCAAACTTCCTCCACTACGGATTTTCCGCGACCCACGCTGGCTGGTGCTGTTGCTGATCGCCACCGGGGGCCTGTTTGGCAACTTCATTCTGTTTAGCTCATCGCTACAGTATGTCAGCCCAACGGCGTCGCAGGTGATTGGCCAACTCTCGCCTGTCGGCATGATGGTTGCTAGCGTCTTGATCCTCAAAGAGAAGATGCGCGGCACGCAGATAATCGGCGCGATCATGCTGATCTGTGGCCTGCTGATGTTTTTCAACACCAGCTTGATAGAAATTTTTACCCGTCTGACTGACTATACCTGGGGCGTTATCTTCGGGGTCGGGGCGGCGATGGTCTGGGTGAGCTATGGCGTCGCGCAAAAGGTGTTATTGCGGCGGATGGCCTCACAGCAGATCCTCTTTTTATTGTACACTTTATGTACGATTGCACTGCTGCC
Organism: Kluyvera cryocrescens NBRC 102467; assembly: GCF_001571285.1. GTDB lineage: Bacteria > Pseudomonadota > Gammaproteobacteria > Enterobacterales > Enterobacteriaceae > Kluyvera > Kluyvera cryocrescens. The sequence goes on from NZ_BCTM01000009.1 coordinate 78,121, forward strand.
GTTAGCAAAGCCTGAGGTTATCGGGCAACTGAGCGACTGGCAGCTAGCCTGCCTGATCTTTTGTGGTCTGAACACATTGGTTGGTTATGGGGCGTTGGCGGAAGCCATGGCACGCTGGCAGGCGGCACAGGTAAGCGCATTAGTGACGCTTACTCCCTTGTTTACACTGTTATTTTCAGATCTTTTATCAATGGCCTGGCCCGATTTCTTCGCCCGACCGATGTTGAACCTTTTAGGTTACCTCGGTGCGTTTATCGTGGTTGCGGGCGCGATGTATTCCGCCATTGGTCATCGCCTTTGGGGGCGATGGCGTAAGCGTGAAGCGGTTGTGCCGTTGCCCCGCGCAGGCGAATGATTTACGGAGAGTAAAATGAAGTTTGTTGATGAAGCAACGATCCTGGTCGTAGCAGGTGATGGCGGTAATGGTTGCGTTAGCTTCCGCCGTGAAAAATATATTCCACGCGGTGGCCCGGATGGTGGCGACGGTGGCGATGGCGGCGACGTCTGGATGGAAGCCGACGAGAACCTGAACACGCTGATCGACTACCGTTTTGAAAAATCTTTCCGCGCAGAGCGCGGTCAGAACGGTGCGAGCCGCGACTGTACCGGTAAGCGCGGTAAAGACGTCACCATCAAGGTGCCGGTCGGTACCCGCGTTATCGATCAGGGCACTGGCGAAACCATGGGTGATATGACCAAACACGGTCAGCGTCTGATGGTGGCCAAGGGTGGCTGGCACGGCCTGGGTAACACTCGTTTTAAATCTTCCGTTAACCGTACTCCGCGTCAGAAGACGATGGGTACGCCGGGTGATAAACGCGATCTGCAACTGGAGCTGATGCTGTTGGCTGACGTAGGGATGCTGGGGATGCCGAATGCCGGTAAATCCACCTTCATTCGTTCCGTCTCTGCCGCGAAGCCAAAAGTTGCGGACTATCCGTTTACGACGCTGGTGCCAAGCCTTGGCGTGGTCCGTGTCGATAACGAGAAGAGCTTCGTGGTTGCTGATATTCCGGGTCTGATTGAAGGCGCATCTGAAGGCGCAGGCCTCGGTATCCGCTTCCTGAAGCACCTTGAGCGTTGCCGCGTACTGCTGCACATCATCGATATCGACCCTATTGACGGTTCCGATCCGGCCGAAAACGCGCGCATCATCATTGGTGAGCTGGAAAAATACAGCGAGAAGCTGGCCAGTAAGCCACGTTGGTTGGTGTTCAACAAAATCGACCTGATGGACAAAGCTGAAGCCGAAGCGAAAGCACAGGCGATTGCCGAGGCCATGGGTTGGGAAGGTAAACACTACCTGATCTCTGCGGCGAGCCAGATTGGCGTTAAAGACCTGTGCTGGGACGTGATGAACTTCATCATTGAAAACCCACTCGTGCAGGCTGAAGAAGCCAAGCAGCCAGAAAAAGTTGAATTCATGTGGGATGATTACCACCGTCAGCAGCTTGACGAAGTGGCTGCTGAAGCTGAAGAAGACGACGAAGACTGGGATGACGATTGGGACGAAGACGACGAAGAAGGCGTTGAGTTCATCTACAAACGTTAATCTCATCGCCGGATGGTGCTTGCGCTTATCCGGCCTACAAAATTCAACGGGCCGCATTTGCGGCCCGTTTTTTTATCTCTCTTCCCAGCGCCGCTACGCGGCAAAACGGCATCAGTTATTCTGATAAATATCTTTATACAACCGGCTTTCAAAGCGGACTAACGGAATGCGTCGGTTACGCTGATCGGCCGGCGAAACCGCATAGCCTGATAAGTACTGCACAAACGCCATTCTTTGCCCGCTGGCGGTAGTGATAAAACCAGCGAGGTTGTAGACGCCCTGCAGCGAGCCTGTTTTTGCGGATACTTTCCCGTCAACGCCCGCTTGATGAAGGCCCGCACGATACTGTAAAGACCCATCGTGTCCGGCAAGCGGTAACATGGAGATGAAATCCAGCTCATTATCATGCTGAGCGATGTATTGCAGCGCCTGCATCATAGTAGCGGGGGCAATCAGGTTATGTCGTGACAGCCCGGAACCGTCGGCAATAATGGTATTGCCTAAGTCTACGCCAGCCTGCTGACGCAGAATCTGACGTACTGCATCAGAACCCGCCCGCCAGGTACCCGGCACGCCGAAACGCGCATGGCCAATCATGCGGAACACGGTATCGGCAATCATGTTGTCCGATTTTTTTAGCATGATCTTCAGCAAATCGTGAAGCTGTGCGGACTGTTTGCTGGCAATGACCGTGCCCGGTTCGTTCACCTGCGTTTGGCGCAGCAGAGTGCCGGAATAGGTGATGCCCGCCTGCCTGAGTTCGTCTTTAATAATGGCGCCAGCGTAGCTGGCGCCATCCTGAATAGCGAACGCCAGCGGCAGTGGTTCAGCACGCTGCGGTAGGCAACCGGTCAGCGTAAAACGATTGAGATCGCCCGGCACCACGTCCAGTTCGCAGTACTGTGCGTCCGGGGAGCCTTTTGCCAGCGTACGTACCTGGCTGAACATGGTCACTGGATAGTACGAAGCAATGCGGATAAAGGCCATATCATTGGCTTTTTGCGCACTGTAGAGCGAAATGGAGAAGCAGTTACGGTCGATAATTGCCGCCGCCGGTGGGGCGCTGAAGCACTGCGTCATATCGTTCCACGGCCAGCCCGGCGCTTTATCATGGCTGGCAAATATGGAGGTATCGATGAGTATATTACCCTCGATTTTTTGCACGCCGGATTTTTTCAGCGTCGCCACCATATTGCGAATATCCTGACGTTTTAGCGTCGGATCGCCGCCAAATCGTGCAATAAGGTCGCCTTTCAGCGTACCGTCATCCACACTGCCTTTGGTCTCAAGCGTGGTGGTAAAGCGGAAGTCAGGGCCAAGCTGTAACAGCGCCGCTAGCGCGGTCAGCACCTTTTGGGTACTGGCCGGGAGCGCCATCTGCTGCCCGTGATAATCAATGAGCGGCGCCGGTGCGCCCACTTTCTGCACCAAAAGCGCGAGGTTGGCCCCGGCAGGAAGTTGATTGATGTATTCATCAACATTCGCGGCCTGAACGCTAAACGCTATACTGGTAGTCAATCCGATGATAAATCTGGAAAATCGCATAATCTCGCGCTAACAACCTGGAAACAAGCCGTCATACTACGGCGCAAAGCCCTGTAAAGTAAACGATGACCCGTAGTGAACTTCAGGGTAAAATACGTATCAAATTAAAAATTACTGCTGACCTGGGGCTTTGCACCCGGGTCGGTTTTCTTTTGCTTCTGGCCTGGCGTTAATAGCGATACAGGCGGGCTTAACAGCCGGGGCGGTGTCAACCGCTCCCTACAGGAATGTTTAAGAGGTATAACGATGCAAGCTATTCCGATGACCCTTCGTGGTGCAGAAAAACTGCGTGAAGAACTGGATTTTCTCAAGTCCGTACGTCGCCCGGAAATCATCGCGTCCATCGCTGAAGCACGCGAGCACGGGGACCTGAAAGAAAATGCTGAGTACCATGCTGCCCGTGAGCAGCAGGGCTTCTGCGAAGGTCGTATCAAGGATATCGAAGCGAAGCTGTCGAATGCGCAGGTTATCGATATCACCAAAATGCCAAATAACGGCCGCGTGATCTTTGGTGCTACCGTGAAGGTGTTGAACCTGGATAACGACGAAGAACAGACCTACCGTATCGTGGGTGATGACGAAGCTGACTTCAAACAGAATCTGATTTCTGTGAACTCCCCGATTGCTCGCGGTCTTATCGGTAAAGAGCAGGATGACGTTGTCGTTATCCGCACGCCGGGCGGCGAAGTAGAGTTTGAAATCGTCAAAGTGGATTATCTGTAAGATTTGTTCGACACTCAAAATGTTGATTGAGTGTAAAGATAAGAAAAAGGCCGCATAGCGGCCTTTTATCAAGCTTGAGAGCGTGGCATGTTGCTAGCCCTCGTGAAGAAAATCCCTCATTTAACACAATGTTGTGTCAGAAATTAGGATATTCTTAACGTGGCAACGAGATTTTGCGTTCTTTACCAGGGCGATAAAGCACCAGCATTTTACCGATGACCTGTACGTTACAGGCGCCGGTTTCGCGCACGATAGCGTCCACGATCAAGGTTTTGGTTTCGCGATCTTCCGAGGCGACTTTCACCTTGATAAGTTCATGGTGCTCTAACGCTTGTTCAATCTCGGCCAGTACCCCTTCGGTCAAACCATTATTGCCAAGCATAACTACTGGCTTGAGCGGATGTGCAAGACCTTTCAGGTGCTGTTTTTGTTTAGTACTCAGATTCATCGTATATTTTTGCTTACGTTGGGATTGAAAACGGGTCATTCTACCGCCATCTCCCTTATATCGCCAAATGATGCGTAGAAATTTACGCCATAGGCTACGATGAACTGTCCCGATGGGAAGGTTAAATGACAGGTAAAAAGCGTTCTGCCAGTTCCAGCCGCTGGCTTCAGGAACACTTTAGCGATAAATATGTTCAAGAGGCACAGAAAAAGGGGTTACGTTCCCGTGCCTGGTTTAAACTTGATGAAATACAGCAAAGTGACAAACTTTTTAAACCGGGGATGACGGTAGTTGACCTCGGTGCTGCCCCAGGAGGCTGGTCACAGTATGTGGTCACGCAGATTGGTGGCAAAGGCCGCATCATTGCTTGCGATCTTTTACCTATGGATCCAATCGTTGGTGTGGACTTCCTTCAGGGCGATTTTCGTGATGAACTCGTGATGAAGGCATTACTGGAACGAGTTGGTGACAGTAAAGTACAAGTTGTCATGTCAGATATGGCACCAAACATGAGCGGAACGCCGGCGGTTGACATCCCCCGGGCCATGTATCTGGTGGAACTGGCGCTTGAAATGGCTCGTGATGTGTTAGCGCCGGGCGGAAATTTTGTAGTGAAAGTGTTCCAGGGCGAAGGTTTCGATGAGTATCTAAGGGAAATTCGCTCCCTGTTTACGAAGGTCAAAGTTCGTAAGCCGGACTCTTCGCGTGCGCGTTCACGCGAAGTGTACATTGTAGCGACCGGGCGAAAACCATAACCGACGATTTCAGATGAAAGTTTGAAAGAAACCGGATATAGCGTATCCTGACGCTGTTTTTAACACAGTTGTAATAAGAGGTTAATCCCTTGAGTGACATGGCGAAAAACCTAATACTCTGGCTGGTCATTGCCGTCGTGCTGATGTCAGTATTCCAGAGCTTTGGGCCCAGCGAATCGAACAGCCACAAGGTGGATTATTCTACCTTCCTGCAAGAGGTCAATAACGATCAGGTTCGCGAAGCGCGTATCAACGGACGTGAGATCAACGTTACCAAGAAAGATAGTAACCGTTACACGACCTATATTCCGGTTAACGATCCGAAGCTGCTTGATAACCTGCTGACGAAAAACGTCAAAGTGGTTGGCGAACCGCCTGAAGAGCCGAGCCTGCTGGCTTCTATCTTCATCTCCTGGTTCCCAATGCTGCTGCTGATCGGTGTCTGGATCTTCTTCATGCGTCAGATGCAGGGCGGCGGTGGCAAAGGTGCCATGTCGTTCGGTAAGAGCAAGGCGCGTATGCTGACGGAAGATCAGATCAAAACCACCTTTGCTGACGTCGCGGGTTGTGACGAAGCGAAAGAAGAGGTGGCTGAACTGGTTGAATACCTGCGCGAACCGAGCCGCTTCCAGAAGCTGGGCGGTAAAATTCCGAAAGGCGTCCTGATGGTCGGCCCTCCGGGTACAGGTAAAACCCTGCTGGCGAAGGCCATTGCAGGTGAAGCGAAGGTTCCGTTCTTCACCATTTCCGGTTCTGACTTCGTGGAAATGTTCGTCGGTGTTGGTGCATCCCGTGTGCGTGACATGTTCGAACAGGCCAAGAAAGCGGCACCGTGCATCATCTTCATCGATGAAATCGACGCCGTAGGCCGCCAACGTGGCGCGGGTCTCGGCGGTGGTCACGATGAACGTGAGCAGACGCTGAACCAGATGCTGGTTGAGATGGATGGCTTTGAAGGTAACGAAGGTATTATCGTTATCGCGGCAACTAACCGCCCAGACGTACTTGACCCAGCGCTGCTGCGTCCAGGTCGTTTCGACCGTCAGGTCGTGGTTGGTCTGCCAGACGTTCGCGGCCGTGAACAGATTCTGAAAGTGCATATGCGTCGCGTACCGCTGTCCCCGGACATTGACGCGGCGATTATTGCCCGCGGTACGCCTGGTTTCTCCGGTGCCGATCTGGCGAACCTGGTAAACGAAGCCGCACTGTTTGCCGCTCGCGGTAACAAACGCGTCGTCTCGATGGTTGAATTCGAGAAAGCGAAAGACAAAATCATGATGGGTGCGGAACGTCGCTCCATGGTGATGACGGAAGCGCAGAAAGAATCGACCGCGTACCACGAAGCTGGCCACGCGATTATCGGTCGTCTGGTACCGGAACACGATCCGGTGCATAAAGTGACTATTATTCCGCGCGGCCGTGCGCTGGGTGTGACCTTCTTCCTGCCTGAAGGCGACGCGATTAGCGCCAGCCGTCAGAAACTGGAAAGCCAGATTTCAACCCTGTACGGCGGTCGTCTGGCGGAAGAGATTATTTATGGTGTAGAACATGTTTCTACCGGTGCGTCGAACGATATTAAAGTGGCGACTAACCTGGCACGTAACATGGTGACCCAATGGGGCTTCTCCGACAAACTCGGTCCGCTGCTGTATGCAGAGGAAGAGGGCGAAGTATTCCTGGGCCGTTCTGTCGCCAAAGCGAAGCATATGTCCGATGAAACGGCACGTATTATCGACCAGGAAGTGAAAGCGCTGATTGAACGTAACTACAATCGCGCACGTCAGCTTCTGAACGACAATATGGACATCCTGCACTCGATGAAAGATGCGCTCATGAAATATGAGACCATCGATGCGCCGCAGATTGATGATCTGATGGCTCGTCGCGATGTGCGTCCACCGGCCGGTTGGGAAGAACCAGGTTCTTCATCCAACAACTCTGGCAGCAACGGTACGCCGAGTGCACCACGTCCGGTTGATGAACCTCGTGCGCCGGACTCTGGCACCATGTCAGAGCAGTTGGGCGACAAGTAAGTTCTCCCTCGTGGATAACTGTGCTTCACCTAAAACCCTGGGGCTTGCCCCGGGGTTTTTTATACGCGTCATACGGCAACCTGAATGACTGTGCGTATTCATTCTGAAATCAATAACTCAAAGGACTCGCTATGAAACTCACCGCCCAGGGCTCCATCCTGGATCTCTCCCATCCACACGTTATGGGGATCCTCAACGTCACGCCGGACTCTTTCTCCGACGGCGGAACGCATAACACGCTGGTTGAGGCGGTGAAGCATGCCAATTTGATGATTAATGCTGGGGCTACGATCATTGATGTTGGCGGTGAGTCCACCCGGCCCGGAGCGCTGGATGTCAGCGTTGAGGAAGAGTTGGAGCGGGTTATTCCGGTGGTTGAAGCGATTGCTCAGCGCTTTGAGGTGTGGATTTCTGTTGATACCTCAAAACCTGAGGTGATCCGCGAATCCGCGCGCGTTGGGGCGCATATCATCAACGATATCCGTTCTCTGAGCGAGCCGGGTGCGCTGGAAGCGGCGGCCGAAACCGGCCTGCCGGTCTCGTTGATGCACATGCAGGGCGACCCGAAAACGATGCAGGACGCCCCGAAATATCAGGATGTCTTTGCCGAAGTGAACCAGTATTTTGTTGACCAAATCGCCCGCTGCGAACGGGCGGGAATCTCAAAAGATAAATTGTTGCTCGACCCGGGGTTCGGTTTCGGTAAAAATCTCTCTCATAACTATGCATTACTGGCACGCTTATCAGAATTCCATCATTTTGGACTACCGCTGTTTGTCGGTATGTCGCGCAAGTCGATGATTGGTCAACTGCTTAATGTAGGTCCGTCGGAACGTTTGAGCGGCAGCCTGGCGTGTGCGGTGATTGCAGCCATGCAGGGCGCGCATATTGTTCGCGTCCACGATGTAAAAGAAACTGTAGAAGCGATGCGTGTGGTTGAGGCCACCCTGTCTGCGAAGGGAAATAAACGTTATGAGTAATCGCAAATATTTTGGTACCGATGGGATCCGTGGCCGTGTAGGCGATGCGCCAATTACCCCTGATTTTGTTTTAAAGCTGGGTTGGGCGGCAGGCAAGGTGTTAGCAAGTCATGGCTCACGTAAGATCATCATCGGTAAAGATACCCGCATCTCCGGTTATATGCTGGAATCAGCGCTGGAAGCCGGCCTCGCGGCGGCAGGGTTGTCCGCTTCGTTTACCGGCCCAATGCCGACGCCAGCGGTTGCCTATCTGACGCGTACCTTCCGTGCGGAAGCCGGTATTGTCATCTCCGCATCGCATAACCCGTTCTATGATAACGGGATTAAATTCTTCTCCATCGACGGGACCAAGCTGCCGGATGAAGTCGAAGAAGCGATTGAAGCCGAAATGGAAAAAGAGATCACCTGCGTCGATTCTGCGGAGCTTGGGAAAGCCAGCCGTATCGTTGATGCCGCGGGTCGCTATATCGAGTTCTGTAAAGGCACCTTCCCGAACGAACTGAATCTGAACGAACTGAAAATTGTCGTCGACTGTGCGAACGGCGCCACTTACCACATTGCGCCGAACGTTTTGCGCGAACTGGGCGCGAACGTTATCGCGATTGGCTGCGAGCCTAACGGCGTCAATATTAACGAAGAGGTCGGCGCCACCGACGTACGCGCGCTGCAGGCCCGTGTACTGGCTGAAAAAGCGGATCTGGGGATCGCGCTGGACGGCGACGGCGACCGCGTGATCATGGTTGACCACGAAGGTAACAAAGTCGATGGCGACCAGATCATGTATATCATTGCGCGCGAGGCGCTGCGCCAGGGGCAGCTACGCGGCGGTGCCGTCGGTACGCTGATGAGTAACATGGGCCTGGAAGTTGCGCTGAAGCAGCTAGGCATTCCCTTCACCCGCGCGAAAGTGGGTGACCGCTATGTGCTGGAAAAAATGCAGGAGAAGGGCTGGCGTATCGGTGCGGAAAACTCAGGCCATGTGATCCTGCTGGATAAAACCACCACCGGTGACGGTATTGTCGCCGGCCTTCAGGTTGTAGCGGCGATGGTGCGTAACCATATGAGTCTGCACGATCTGTGCAGCGGGATGAAAATGTTCCCGCAGGTGTTGGTCAACATTCGTTACACCGACGGAAAATCTAATCCGCTGGAAGCTGATACCGTGAAAGCAGCAACGGCGGAAGTCGAAGCGGCTCTCGGTAATCGCGGTCGCGTGCTGCTGCGTAAGTCCGGCACAGAACCGCTGATCCGCGTGATGGTGGAAGGGGAAGATGAAGCTCAGGTTAACGCCTTCGCCCATCGCATTGCTGATGCGGTTAAAGCCGTTTAAAAGAACGCTAAGTGATTAAAAAGGCGGCGCTTGCCGCCTGTTAATGAATAATTCTATGCACTTTTGCTGTTTTTTTCCGCAGTTGATACAATGTGTGGAAATTGCCCTTGCGAAGGTCATTCGCTTTGGTTAGTATTCACACCCGCTTCAGTGGGAAACATAAGCATCCCACTTTATTGGTAGAAGCACTTGGTACGCGGTGACCCCGCAAGGAACAGGTTGATTATGTACGAAGCTCTTTTAGTTGTTTTCCTTATTGTAGCGATTGGCCTTGTGGTCCTCGTTATGCTGCAGCAAGGTAAAGGCGCTGATATGGGAGCCTCCTTTGGAGCAGGCGCTTCCGGCACGCTGTTTGGTTCTAGTGGTTCTGGTAACTTCATGACCCGCATGACCGCCGTGTTTGCGACGCTGTTCTTCATTATCAGTCTGGTTCTGGGCAACATCAACAGTAACAAGACCAATAAAGGAAGCGAGTGGGATAACCTGACTGCACCGGCTAAATCCGAGCAGACTCAGCCAGCTGCACCGGCACAGCCGACCAGCGATATCCCGCACTAATAGTAGTATCTGTGCTGAGGTGGTGGAATTGGTAGACACGCTACCTTGAGGTGGTAGTGCCCTAACGGGCTTGTGGGTTCGAGTCCCATCCTCAGTACCAATATTCCGAAAAAAAGACGCTGAAAAGCGTCTTTTTTTTCGTCTGTACATTTTATGTTTCTACCATCAGGCGCTGCCTTTCCTGACCGGGCTATAGGGCATTAATCAGCCTTCGGGAAATCAACCACCGTGTCATTCACCCGGTTTACCATGTTAGTGAACAGGATGGCGCTGATCGCACTGATGATCTCAATCACCTGCCGATCGTCGAACCCCGCGTTTTGCAGAGCGGTGACGTCGGCCTGTGGCAGCGTTCCGGTCGTGGTGACCACGGTTTTAGCGAATTTCGCCAGCGCATCAAGATGAGCATCTTCCGCATACTCGGCATGGCGCAATTCACGAATTTGCTCGCGACTAAAACCCACCTTTTTCGCCATCATGCTGTGCGCGGCGAGGCAGTAGTCGCAACCGGTGGCCTCACTGACCGACAAGTTGATGGTTTCCAGCTCTTTGGCGCTGAGGCTGCCTTTTTGCAGCATCGCATTGTGCGCCAGCGCCTGCTGCAGTGCGGCAGGTGAGTGTCCTCCGATGGTCAGGTAGGCGTTGGGTACTTTCCCTACCGCTTTTTTAATGCCTGCAAAAATTTCAGCGGCTTTACCTGTCGCATCTTGTTCACGAATGTCAGCTAAACGGCTCATGGTGTACTCCTGTCATCTAAGGGGATGTTGTGTCAACGCAGACATCTTAGTTCCCTGCCTCATGATAGACTGCCGGTCTGCGTCTCATCTTTTTGTCTTATCGTCTCAGGAGACATATGGATAGTCTGAGTCATCTATTAACTCTGCTAGCACCTCGCTGTGAGGTGAATCTGCACTGCCGTTTTGGTGGGCGCTGGCAGGTGGGCCATGATCAAATGCGCGCAGGAATCGTGCCGTGGCATTTTGTATTGCGCGGTGAAGGTCGGCTCACCGTTGGCAATCAGACCCGAGATATGCGTGCAGGGGATGTGATCTTATTGCCACACGGTTCGCCGCATCTGATGGAAAGTCTGGTCGAATGGGGGCAGGTGCTGCCCGTTGCCCACCGCTTTAACGGGACGTTGACCGAAATGCGCACCGCAGCGCAGGACGATGCGCTGGAGATGCTGTGCGGTGAGTTCTATTTTGGCCCACATGTGAGCTGGCTGTTTGCCGACGAGGCGGAGTTGGTTCATCTGCACACCGATGAGCGTGCCGAGTGTCCGGAGCTGGAAATCTTGCTTAACGTGCTGGTGCGCGAAAGTATTACCGAGCGTCCTGGCGGCGCGGCGATTGTGCGCAGCCTCGGGGACACGCTGCTGGTACTGCTGTTGCGTACGTTACTGGGGATGAAGGCGCCGCCTGCTGGCCTATTGCGTTTGATGAGCGATGATCGGCTGATGCCCGCCGTTCTGGCGGTGATGTCGACGCCGGAACAGCCCTGGACGATGGAGAGTATGGCGGCACGCGCCTTTTTATCACGCGCTACGTTTGCCCGACACTTTGCGCGCGTTTATCACCTGACGCCGCAGGCCTGGCTTTCTCAATTGCGTATGGCGATGGGGGCCAGACTGTTACAGCAAGACCGACAGGCCCGGTTGGATACCATTGCTGAGCGCTGTGGATTCCAGTCTCAAGCTTCATTTTCAAAGGCCTTTAAAAAACATTATGGTCAAACGCCTGGTGAATGGCGGCGAAAATAACCTTTCGCGCGGCGTGTGGGAGACTCCAAACGTCAAAAAGGCCGCATATGCGGCCTTTTTCTATAGCGCGGGAAGCGCTATTTGGATTTGTTTTCCAGGTTTTCTACCTGCGGTACGCCGGTTGTGGAAGACGCCGACAGCAGCCCCGTTTTTGCATAGCCGAACAATTTCTCACGGGTATCGGTGATATCCAGGTTACGCATGGTCAACTGGCCGATACGATCTTCCGCGGTGAACATAGAGTCGCCTTTTTCCATGGTCAGGCGTTCAGCCTGATAAGTCAGGTTCTCAGAAACGGTATTCATAATCGAATAGTCGTTGCCGCGACGCAGTTCCAGCGTCACTTCACCGGTAATCTGGCTGGCAACCCAACGCTGCAGGCTATCACGCAGCATCAGCGCCTGGGAATCGAACCAACGGCCTTGATACAGCAGACGACCCAACTGACGGCCATGCGCATGATACTGCTCGATGGTATCTTCGTTGTGGATACCGGTCAGCAGACGCTCGTAAGCGATATGCAGCAGCGCCATCCCCGGGGCTTCGTAGATGCCACGGCTTTTTGCTTCGATAATACGGTTTTCGATCTGATCGCTCATGCCCAGACCGTGACGGCCACCAATACGGTTGGCTTCCAGCATCATCTCAACATCGTCAGTGAAGGTTTTGCCGTTCAGCGCTACCGGATGACCCTGTTCAAAACGAACGGTGACTTCTTCCGCCGGAATTTTGACGCTCTCATCCCAGAATTTTACGCCCATAATGGGGTTAACGATTTTCAGGCTGGAGTTCAGGAACTCGAGGTCCTTCGCTTCGTGTGTCGCGCCCAGCATGTTGGAGTCGGTTGAGTAGGCTTTCTCAACGGACATTTTGTAGTCAAAACCGCAGGCGATCATGAATTCGGACATTTCATGGCGTCCACCCAACTCTTCGATGAAGTCAGTATCCAGCCACGGTTTGTAAATCTGCAGTTCGGCGTTCGTCAGCAGGCCATAACGGTAGAAACGTTCGATATCGTTTCCTTTATAGGTGCTACCGTCACCCCAAATGTTGACGCCATCTTCTTTCATGGCGGCAACCAGCATGGTACCGGTCACGGCACGGCCCAGTGGGGTGGTATTAAAGTAGGTCAGCCCACCGGTGGTATTATGGAATGCGCCACACTGAATGGCGGCGATACCTTCAGCAACCAGCTGCTTACGGCAGTCGATCAGGCGAGCGTTCTCTGCGCCATATTCCATAGCGCGACGAGGGATAGCATCATAATCATCTTCGTCTGGCTGGCCCAGGTTTGCAGTATATGCATAAGGGACAGCGCCTTTTTTTCGCATCCACAGCAGCGCTGCGCTGGTGTCAAGACCGCCGGAGAAGGCGATACCAATACGTTGACCTGCTGGAAGATGCTTGAGAATCGTCGTCATAAAGTAAAACCCTGCTTAAGTGACTGAAGGTGGAATCGCCTTCCGCTGTCAGTGAATTTTTATGCAAAATAAATGAGTTTTAATTTAATCATCTTTTGCTGGAGACTGGAAGTGGTTCATGCATTTTTATTCAAAAAAACCGTACTGCCAGCGAGAGTCGCAAGGGGTACAATATCGCGACTGCATGCGCATTTCTTCTGCATAGAATGTGAGGTTGACAAGCTGTGATCGACATCACTATACTGTAGGTCGATTTTACGTCCCGTCCTCGGTACCAAATCCCAGCATTATTTGCATTTTTTACTCAAAACGCGTAAAATTTGCCACGTTTCAGGCGCGGGGTGGAGCAGCCTGGTAGCTCGTCGGGCTCATAACCCGAAGGTCGTCGGTTCAAATCCGGCCCCCGCAACCACTTTCCCTTAGTGTTCTTTTTCAAATATACTGTGAAGACTTAGGCCTTCGTAGCTGGATTTGAAAAAAATTCTATTCGGAAGGTTCTCCAGGCCGCAGTTGCGGCTATAGGGTTCAGTTATCTAAAGCCCCGATTTATCGGGGTTTTTTGTTATCTGACTACAGAATAACTGGGCTTTAGGCCCTTTTTTTATGTCTTGGGGGTGGGTTTGTCCACATTAGAGCAAAAATTAACAGAGATGATTACAGCGCCGGTTGAAGCCCTGGGCTACGAACTGGTCGGCATCGAATTTATTCGTGGTCGCACATCGACACTGCGCATCTATATTGATAGTGAAGATGGCATCAATGTTGATGATTGTGCTGATGTCAGCCACCAGGTCAGTGCGGTGATGGACGTTGAAGATCCGATCACCGTAGCCTACAACCTGGAAGTTTCTTCTCCGGGCCTCGATCGTCCTATGTTCACCGCGGAACATTACACGCGTTTCATGGGTGAAGAGGTAACGCTGGTCCTGCGTATGGCGGTACAGAACCGTCGTAAATGGCAGGGCGTTATCAAAGCGGTGGATGGTGAAATGATCACTGTCACAGTCGAAGGTAAAGATGAAGTGTTCGCGCTGAGTAATATCCAGAAGGCGAACCTGGTTCCCCACTTTTAACAGTCTGGATTGAGGTGAAAAGCCCGCGATGAACAAAGAAATTTTGGCTGTTGTTGAAGCCGTCTCCAACGAAAAATCACTGCCACGCGAGAAAATTTTTGAAGCGCTGGAAAGTGCGCTGGCTACAGCAACCAAGAAAAAATACGAACAAGAAATTGACGTTCGTGTAGAGATCGACCGTCGTAGCGGTGATTTCGACACGTTCCGCCGCTGGGTTATTGTCGAAGAAGTTACCCAGCCAACCAAAGAGATCACCCTGGAAGCAGCGCGTTATGAAGACGAAAGTCTGAACGTGGGTGAGTACGTTGAAGACCAGATCGAATCTGTGACGTTTGACCGTATCACCACTCAGACGGCTAAACAGGTTATCGTACAGAAAGTACGTGAAGCTGAACGCGCGATGGTTGTCGATCAGTTCCGCGAACACGAAGGTGAGATCGTCACCGGCGTGGTGAAGAAAGTAAACCGCGACAACATCTCTTTGGATCTCGGCAACAACGCTGAAGCCGTTATCCAACGTGAAGATATGCTGCCACGTGAAAACTTCCGCCCAGGTGACCGTATTCGTGGCGTTCTCTATTCCGTACGTCCGGAAGCGCGCGGCGCTCAGCTGTTCGTCACCCGTTCTAAACCAGAAATGCTGGTTGAACTGTTCCGTATCGAAGTGCCGGAAATTGGCGAAGAAGTTATCGAAATCAAAGCTGCCGCTCGCGATCCAGGTTCTCGTGCGAAAATTGCCGTTAAAACTAACGACAAACGTATCGACCCGGTTGGTGCTTGCGTTGGTATGCGTGGCGCACGCGTTCAGGCGGTTTCTACCGAACTGGGCGGCGAGCGTATTGATATCGTCCTGTGGGATGATAACCCGGCGCAGTTCGTCATCAATGCGATGGCACCGGCTGATGTTGCATCCATCGTGGTTGATGAAGACAAGCACACCATGGATATCGCCGTTGAAGCCGGTAACCTGGCACAGGCGATTGGTCGTAACGGCCAGAACGTCCGTCTGGCCTCACAGCTGAGCGGCTGGGAACTCAACGTGATGACCGTTGATGACCTGCAGGCTAAGCATCAGGCTGAAGCGCATGCAGCCATTGATACCTTCACCAAATATCTCGATATTGATGAAGATTTCGCAACGGTACTGGTTGAAGAAGGCTTTGCAACGCTCGAAGAGTTGGCTTACGTGCCGATGAAAGAGCTGCTGGCTATCGACGGCCTGGATGAAGCCACCGTTGAAGCACTGCGCGAGCGTGCTAAAAACGCACTGACCACTCTGGCACTGGCCCAGGAAGAGAGCCTCGGTGATAATAAACCGGCTGACGATCTGCTGAATCTGGAAGGATTGGATCGTGAGATGGCCTTCAAACTGGCTGCCCGTGGTGTTTGTACGCTGGAAGATCTCGCCGAACAGGGCATTGATGATCTGGCTGATATCGAAGGGTTATCCGACGAAAAAGCCGGTGAGCTGATTATGGCTGCCCGTAATATTTGCTGGTTCGGTGACGAAGCGTAATAAACTGTAGCAGGAAGGAACAGTATGACAGATGTAACCGTAAAATCGCTGGCTGCAGAGATACAGACCTCCGTGGATCGCCTGGTACAGCAATTTGCTGATGCTGGTATCCCGAAGTCTGCTGACGACTCTGTGTCCGCGCAAGAGAAGCAAACCTTACTGGCGCATTTGAACCGTGAAAACGGTTCTGCCCCGGATAAGTTGACTTTGCAGCGCAAAACGCGCAGTACTCTCAACATTCCTGGTACCGGTGGAAAAAGTAAATCGGTACAAATCGAAGTCCGCAAGACACGCACCTTTGTGAAACGCGATCCGCAAGAGGCTGAACGCCTTGCCGCGGAAGAGCAGGCGCAGCGTGAAGCGGAAGAGCAAGCCCGTCGTGAGGCAGAAGAAACGGCCAAACGCGAGGCGCAACATAAAGCTGAACGCGAGGCCGCAGAACAAGCTAAACGTGAAGCCGCTGATAAAGCGAAACGTGAAGCTGCGGAAAAAGACAAAGTGAGCAATCAACAGACCGACGATATGACAAAAACCGCCCAGGCCGATAAAGCCCGCCGTGAAAATGAAGCAGCTGAGCTGAAGCGTAAAGCGGAAGAAGAAGCACGTCGCAAGCTTGAAGAAGAAGCGCGCCGCGTAGCGGAAGAAGCTCGCCGTATGGCAGAAGAAAACGAGAAAAATGGTGTGAATAACGCTGAACCGACCGAAGACACCAGCGATTATCACGTGACCACTTCTCAGCATGCTCGCCAGGCTGAAGACGAAAACGATCGTGAAGTTGAAGGCGGCCGTGGCCGTACTCGCAGCGCGAAAGCGGCTCGTCCAGCGAAAAAAGGCAACAAGCACGCTGAGTCTAAAGCCGATCGTGAAGAAGCGCGTGCAGCGGTTCGTGGCGGTAAAGGCGGCAAACAGCGTAAAGGTTCCTCCCTGCAGCAGGGCTTCCAGAAGCCAGCTCAGGCAGTTAACCGTGACGTTGTGATTGGCGAAACCATCACCGTTGGCGATTTAGCGAACAAGATGGCGGTCAAAGGTTCTCAGGTCATCAAAGCGATGATGAAACTGGGCGCAATGGCGACCATCAACCAGGTCATCGACCAGGAAACCGCACAGCTGGTTGCCGAAGAGATGGGCCACAAAGTTATCCTGCGTCGTGAAAACGAGCTGGAAGAAGCGGTAATGAGCGACCGTGACACTGGCGCACAGGCTGAGCCACGTGCACCGGTTGTGACCATCATGGGTCACGTTGACCACGGTAAAACCTCTCTGCTGGACTACATTCGTTCAACGAAAGTGGCCTCTGGTGAAGCGGGCGGCATTACCCAGCACATCGGTGCATATCACGTTGAAACTGAAAACGGGATGATCACCTTCCTGGATACCCCGGGGCACGCCGCGTTTACCTCTATGCGTGCTCGTGGTGCGCAGGCAACGGATATCGTTGTACTGGTTGTTGCAGCAGATGACGGCGTGATGCCGCAGACCATCGAAGCTATCCAGCACGCGAAAGCGGCGCAGGTGCCTTTGGTTGTTGCTGTGAACAAAATCGATAAGCCAGAAGCCGATATGGACCGCGTGAAGAACGAACTGTCCCAGTACGGCGTTATGCCGGAAGAGTGGGGCGGCGAATCTCAGTTCATCCCAGTTTCTGCGAAAGCAGGTACCGGTATTGATGATCTGCTGAACGCTATCCTGCTGCAGGCTGAAGTTCTGGAACTGAAAGCTATCCGTAACGGTATGGCGAGCGGTGCAGTTATCGAATCCTTCCTGGACAAAGGTCGTGGCCCAGTGGCTACCGTCCTGGTTCGCGAAGGTACCCTGCATAAGGGCGATATCGTTCTGTGTGGCTTCGAATATGGCCGCGTTCGTGCAATGCGTAACGAACTGGGTCAGGAAGTTCTGGAAGCGGGTCCATCCATCCCGGTTGAAATCCTGGGCCTGTCCGGTGTGCCGGCTGCCGGTGACGAAGTGACCGTGGTGCGTGACGAGAAGAAAGCGCGTGAAGTTGCACTGTATCGTCAGGGCAAATTCCGTGAAGTTAAACTGGCTCGTCAGCAGAAATCTAAACTCGAGAACATGTTTGCTAACATGACCGAAGGCGAAGTTCACGAAGTGAATATCGTTCTGAAGGCCGACGTTCAGGGTTCTGTGGAAGCGATCTCCGATTCCTTGCTGAAACTGTCTACTGAAGAAGTTAAAGTGAAGATCATCGGTTCTGGCGTAGGTGGTATCACCGAAACCGACGCGACCCTGGCCGCAGCATCCAACGCTATCCTGGTTGGCTTCAACGTTCGTGCGGATGCTTCTGCGCGTAAAGTGATTGAATCCGAAAGCCTGGATCTGCGCTACTACTCCGTCATCTATAACCTGATTGACGAAGTGAAAGCAGCAATGAGCGGTATGCTGTCTCCTGAGCTGAAACAGCAGATCATTGGTCTGGCTGAAGTACGTGACGTGTTCAAATCACCGAAATTCGGTGCGATCGCGGGCTGTATGGTTACCGAAGGTACCATCAAGCGTCACAACCCAATCCGCGTTCTGCGCGACAACGTGGTTATCTATGAAGGCGAGCTGGAATCCCTGCGCCGCTTCAAAGATGACGTTAACGAAGTCCGTAACGGTATGGAATGTGGTATCGGCGTTAAGAACTACAACGACGTTCGCGTTGGCGATATGATCGAAGTGTTCGAAATCATCGAGATCCAACGTACCATCGCATAATCTTCGCTGTCTTTAGGGCTGCTGAATTGTCGCCCAAAGTCCTGAGAAGATGATGTTGCGTAGGCCGGGTAAGCGAAGCGCCACCCGGCAATTATTTCAAAAGGGGCTGATAGCCCCTTTTTTGTCTGGAGAATTTATTATGGCGAAAGAATTTGGTCGCCCACAGCGCGTGGCTCAGGAGATGCAAAAAGAGATTGCTCTCATCCTGCAGCGTGAAATTAAAGACCCACGTCTGGGCATGATGACGACCGTATCCGGTGTTGAAATGTCCCGCGATCTGGCCTATGCCAAAGTGTTTGTGACTTTCCTGAACGACAAAGACGAAGCTGCGGTGAAAGCTGGCATCAAAGCGTTGCAGGAAGCTTCCGGCTTCATCCGCTCGCTGCTGGGTAAAGCCATGCGCTTGCGCATCGTGCCAGAACTGACCTTCTTCTACGACAACTCGTTGGTTGAAGGGATGCGCATGTCGAACCTGGTCAGCAACGTGGTGAAACATGACGACGAACGTCGTGTGAACCCGGACGACAGCAAGGAGGACTGATGAGTCGTCCTCGTCGTCGCGGCCGTGATATTCACGGCGTATTATTGCTGGACAAGCCGCAGGGCGCCTCCAGCAATGATGTCCTGCAGAAGGTTAAGCGTATTTATAATGCCAATCGCGCCGGCCATACCGGCGCGTTGGATCCGCTGGCAACCGGTATGCTGCCGATTTGCCTCGGCGAAGCCACCAAGTTTTCCCAATATCTTTTGGACTCCGACAAACGCTATCGGGTGATTGCGCGCCTAGGGCAGCGCACCGATACCTCGGATGCCGACGGGCAGATTGTGGAAGAACGTCCGGTGAACTTCAGTGATGCCCAGTTGGCTGACGCGCTTGAGAGTTTCCGTGGTGACACCCAACAGGTGCCATCCATGTACTCCGCGCTGAAGTATCAGGGTAAAAAGCTGTATGAGTATGCCCGCCAGGGGATTGATGTTCCGCGCGAAGCACGCCCGATTACCGTTTACGAACTGCTGTTTATTCGTCACGAAGGTAACGAGCTGGAGCTGGAAATTCACTGTTCGAAAGGCACCTATATTCGTACCATCATTGACGATCTGGGTGAAAAGCTTGGCTGCGGCGCGCACGTGATTTTCCTGCGCCGTCTGGCAGTCAGCAAATATCCGGTCGACCGCATGGTCACGCTGGAGCAACTGCACGAACTGGTTGAACAGGCCCATCGGCAGGGGATCCCCGCAGCAGATCTACTCGATCCGCTTTTAATGCCGATGGACAGTCCAGCTTCGGATTACCCGATCGTTAATCTTCCCCTGACTTCGTCGGTTTACTTTAAAAATGGTAATCCGGTACGGACGAGCGGCGCGCCGCTAGACGGGCTGGTTCGCGTCACCGAAGGCGATGAAGGGAAATTCCTTGGCATGGGGGAAATTGATGATGAAGGTCGCGTGGCCCCACGCCGTCTGGTCGTCGAATACCCCGAGTCAGCTTGACTCTGTGGCTTGCGATAACAGAGCGCTGCGGGTAGAATATCGCGGCTTAACGTCCGTGTAATTGTTTAACAATTGACGAGCGTTATATCAGGGGCTGCTGAATTAGAGATCGGCACCCTTTCTTTCTTTTAAATTTGGAGTTCAAAATGTCTCTAAGCGTTGAAGCTAAAGCACAAATCGTTTCTGAGTTCGGTCGTGGCGCAAACGACAGCGGTTCTACCGAAGTACAGGTTGCACTGCTGACTGCACAGATCAACCACCTGCAGGGTCACTTTGCAGAGCACAAAAAAGATCACCACAGCCGTCGTGGTCTGCTGCGCATGGTTTCTCAGCGTCGTAAACTGCTCGACTACCTGAAACGTAAAGATGTTGCACGCTACACCGCGCTGATCGAGCGTCTGGGTCTGCGTCGCTAACTCTAGCGAGTTTCAGAAAGAGGGGCCTTTATGGCCCCTTTTTTCCACCAGATGACAGCAATTTTGAGAACACGTACCTGTAAAAAATCGGCCTGATGTTCAGGTAAAACCATCTCATTGAGACAAAATTGAGCTGGAATTACCAACACAGCAGTATTTTGAAAGATAACAGGTATAATGTATTGTTGTTGTGCATATTCTTCATTGCAGAGGTTCGCGCGGCTAATGAGAGGCTTTACCCAGACCGGGTTAGGGTTGTCATTAGTCGCGAGGATGCAAAGAAGATCGGTTTCATTGGCAGGCGCACCACAGGGTGTTCCGCCGCATAATTAAGAAAGGATAGAATTTTGCTTAATCCGATCGTTCGTAAGTTCCAGTACGGCCAACACACCGTGACGCTGGAAACCGGCATGATGGCGCGTCAGGCGACCGCTGCCGTTATGGTTAGCATGGATGACACCGCGGTATTCGTGACCGTTGTCGGCCAGAAAAAAGCGAAACCAGGCCAGGACTTCTTCCCGCTGACCGTTAACTATCAGGAGCGTACTTACGCTGCTGGCCGTATCCCAGGCAGCTTCTTCCGTCGTGAAGGCCGTCCAAGCGAAGGCGAAACCCTGATCGCGCGTCTGATTGACCGCCCGGTTCGTCCGCTGTTCCCGGAAGGCTTCGTGAACGAAGTTCAGGTTATCGCGACCGTTGTTTCCGTTAACCCACAGATCAACCCAGATATCGTTGCCATGATCGGTGCATCCGCTGCGCTGTCTCTGTCCGGTATTCCTTTCAACGGCCCAATCGGTGCTGCACGCGTAGGTTATATCAATGACCAGTACGTGCTGAACCCGACTCAGGACGAACTGAAAGAAAGCAAACTGAACCTGGTGGTTGCCGGTACCGAAGGTGCCGTGCTGATGGTTGAATCCGAAGCAGAACTGCTGAGCGAAGACCAGATGCTGGGTGCTGTCGTGTTTGGTCACGACCAGCAGCAGGTTGTTATCAAAGAAATCAACGAACTGGTGAAAGAAGCCGGTAAACCACGTTGGGACTGGCAGCCAGAAGCCGTCAACGAAGCGCTGAACGCGCGCGTTGCTGCGCTGGCAGAAGCGCGCCTGAGCGACGCTTACCGCATCACTGACAAACAAGAGCGCTATGCTCAGGTTGACGTGATTAAGTCTGAAACCATCGCCACGCTGGTTGCAGAAGATGAATCCCTGGACGCGAACGAACTGGGTGAAATCCTGCACGCTATCGAGAAAAACGTTGTTCGTAGCCGCGTACTGGCAGGCGAGCCGCGTATCGATGGCCGCGAAAAAGACATGATCCGTGGTCTGGACGTGCGTACTGGCGTACTGCCGCGTACCCATGGTTCCGCACTGTTCACCCGTGGCGAAACTCAGGCGCTGGTTACCGCGACCCTGGGCACCACCCGTGATGCACAGAACCTCGACGAACTGATGGGCGAGCGTACTGACAACTTCCTGTTCCACTACAACTTCCCTCCATACTGCGTCGGCGAAACCGGCATGGTAGGTTCTCCGAAGCGTCGTGAAATCGGTCACGGTCGTCTGGCAAAACGCGGCGTGCTGGCAGTGATGCCAGATCTGGAAAAATTCCCGTACACCGTTCGTGTGGTTTCTGAAATCACCGAATCTAACGGTTCTTCTTCCATGGCTTCCGTGTGTGGTGCTTCCCTGGCGCTGATGGACGCAGGCGTGCCGATCAAAGCGGCCGTTGCGGGTATCGCGATGGGTCTGGTGAAAGAAGGCGACAACTACGTTGTTCTGTCTGACATCCTGGGCGACGAAGACCACCTGGGCGATATGGACTTCAAAGTGGCGGGTTCCCGCGACGGTATCTCTGCGCTGCAGATGGATATCAAAATTGAAGGTATCACCAAA
Source organism: Kluyvera cryocrescens NBRC 102467 (assembly GCF_001571285.1). GTDB lineage: Bacteria > Pseudomonadota > Gammaproteobacteria > Enterobacterales > Enterobacteriaceae > Kluyvera > Kluyvera cryocrescens. Next base: position 100,331 of record NZ_BCTM01000009.1, read on the forward strand.
GAGATCATGCAGGTTGCTCTGAACCAGGCTAAAGGTGCACGTCTGCACATCCTGGGCGTGATGGAACAGGCGATTAACGCGCCGCGCGGCGACATTTCTCAGTTCGCACCGCGTATCCACACCATTAAGATCAGCCCAGACAAGATCAAAGACGTTATCGGTAAAGGCGGTTCTGTTATCCGTGCGCTGACCGAAGAGACCGGCACCACCATCGAAATCGAAGATGACGGTACCGTGAAAATCGCAGCAACCGACGGTGAAAAAGCGAAATACGCGATTCGCCGTATCGAAGAGATCACTGCAGAAATCGAAGTTGGCCGTATCTATAACGGTAAAGTGACCCGTATCGTTGACTTTGGCGCGTTCGTTGCCATCGGTGGCGGTAAGGAAGGTCTGGTTCACATCTCTCAGATCGCTGACAAACGCGTTGAGAAAGTGACCGACTATCTGCAGATGAATCAGGAAGTACCGGTTAAAGTCCTGGAAGTTGACCGTCAGGGCCGCGTACGTCTGAGCATCAAAGAAGCAACCGAGCAGTCCTCTGCCGCGCCGGAAGCTCCGGTAGCAGAACAAGGCGAGTAAGGTTTGCCTTTTGCCCTCCGCGCTTGCGGAGGGCACATTTAGCTGGCAGGATGCCTTGTTTGCAGGCGGGGGACAGGACGTTCATCCAATTGTTGTCTTCGGGAGTGGGAAATGAAGCCTTTTTTGCGCTGGTGTTTCGTTGCGACAGCACTCACGCTGGCAGGATGCAGCAACTCTGCCTGGCGTAAGAGTGAAGTCCTCGCGGTGCCATTGCAACCGACTTTACAGCAGGAAGTAATCCTGGCACGCATGGAACAAATACTTGCCAGTCGGGCTTTAACCGATGACGAACGCGCACAGCTTTTATATGAGCGCGGAGTGTTGTATGATAGTCTTGGTTTGAGAGCACTAGCGCGTAACGATTTTTCGCAAGCGCTGGCTATCCGACCTGATATGCCTGAAGTATTCAATTACTTAGGCATTTATTTAACGCAGGCAGGCAATTTTGATGCTGCCTATGAAGCGTTTGATTCTGTACTTGAGCTTGATCCAACTTACAATTATGCGCACTTGAACCGCGGCATCGCGCTTTATTACGGTGGCCGTGCGAAGTTAGCGCAAGATGATCTGCTGGCGTTTTATCAAGACGATCCCAATGATCCTTTCCGCAGCCTGTGGCTATATCTCGCTGAGCAGAAGCTCGATGAGAAGCAGGCCAAAGTCGCGTTGAAGCAACGCTTCGACAAATCGGATAAAGAGCAATGGGGATGGAACATTGTCGAGTTCTACCTGGGCAACATTGACGAAAAAACGTTAATGGAACGCCTGAAGGCGGACGCAACGGATAACACCTCGCTCGCTGAGCATCTCAGTGAAACCAACTTCTATTTAGGTAAGTACTACCTAAGTCTGGGGGACAAGGACAGCGCTGCGGCACTGTTCAAACTGGCGGTTGCCAACAACGTACACAACTACGTTGAGCACCGATACGCATTGTTGGAATTAGCGCTCTTGGGCCAGGAGCAAGACGACCTGGCAGAATCGGACCAGCAATAGCTGACGTACACATCAGCCCGTAATCACATTTGATTGCCATCACCTTCACGGGTGAGGGCGTTGTTGTTCGTTAATACATCTACTTTGAGCCGGTTCACACTTTTAATGAAAATTACCGAAAATTTTCACGATGAGTTATGTAGACTGGCCGCCATTAATTTTGAGGCACACGTACTACATGGCTGAATTCGAAACCACTTTTGCAGATCTGGGGCTGAAGGCTCCTATCCTTGAAGCCCTTAACGATCTGGGTTACGAAAAACCATCTCCGATCCAGGCTGAGTGTATCCCACACCTGCTGGGCGGCCGCGATGTTCTGGGTATGGCCCAGACCGGTAGCGGTAAAACCGCAGCGTTCTCTTTACCGCTGCTGAACAACCTTGATCCTGAGCTGAAAGCACCACAGATTCTGGTGCTGGCCCCGACCCGCGAACTGGCGGTTCAGGTGGCTGAAGCAATGACTGATTTCTCTAAACACATGCGCGGCGTGAACGTGGTAGCCCTTTACGGCGGCCAGCGTTATGACGTGCAGTTACGCGCCCTGCGTCAAGGGCCACAGATTGTTGTCGGTACCCCAGGTCGTCTGCTTGACCACCTGAAGCGCGGCACTCTGGATCTCTCTAAACTGAGCGGTCTGGTGCTGGACGAAGCTGACGAAATGCTGCGTATGGGCTTTATCGAAGACGTTGAAACCATCATGGCCCAGATCCCAGAAGGTCATCAGACCGCTCTGTTCTCTGCAACCATGCCGGAAGCTATCCGTCGTATTACCCGTCGCTTTATGAAAGAGCCACAGGAAGTACGCATTCAGTCTAGCGTGACAACCCGTCCGGACATCAGCCAGAGCTTCTGGTCTGTCTACGGCATGCGTAAAAACGAAGCGCTGGTACGTTTCCTGGAAGCGGAAGATTTTGATGCGGCGATTATCTTCGTCCGTACCAAAAACGCGACTCTGGAAGTGGCTGAAGCACTGGAACGTAGCGGCTATAACAGCGCCGCGCTGAACGGTGACATGAACCAGTCCCTGCGTGAGCAGACTTTGGAACGTCTGAAAGACGGTCGTCTGGACATCCTGATTGCAACCGACGTTGCGGCACGTGGCCTGGACGTTGAACGTATTAGCCTGGTGGTTAACTACGACATCCCGATGGACTCCGAGTCTTACGTTCACCGTATTGGTCGTACCGGCCGTGCGGGTCGTGCTGGCCGTGCGCTGCTGTTCGTTGAGAACCGTGAGCGTCGTCTGCTGCGCAACATTGAACGCACCATGAAGCTGTCCATTCCAGAAGTTGAGCTGCCAAACGCAGATCTGCTGGGCAAACGCCGTCTGGAAAAATTCGCCGCGAAAGTACAGCAGCAGCTGGAAAGCAGCGATCTGGATCTGTACCGTGGTCTGCTGGCTAAAATCCAGCCAACGACTGAAGGCGAAGAGCTGGACGTTGAAACGCTGGCCGCGGCTCTGCTGAAAATGGCACAGGGCGAACGTTCTCTGATCGTTCCACCAGATGCGCCAATGCGTCCTAAGCGTGAGTTCCGCGAGCGTGACGACCGTTTCGAACGTCGTGACCGTAACGACCGTGGTCCACGCGATCGTAACGACCGTGGCGGCGAAGATCGTCCTAAACGTGAGCGTCGTGACGTTGGCGATATGGAACTGTACCGTATTGAAGTTGGCCGTGATGACGGTGTTGAAGTTCGTCATATCGTTGGCGCTATCGCGAACGAAGGTGATATCAGCAGCCGTTACATCGGTAACATCAAACTGTTCGGTACGCACTCGACTATCGAACTGCCAAAAGGCATGCCGGGAGAAGTACTGCAGCACTTTACTCGCACTCGCATCCTGAACAAGCCGATGAACATGCAGCTGATGGGCGATGCTCAGCCTCGTCCTGACCGTGGTGGTCGCGGTGGCGAACGTCGCGAAGGCGGTCGTGCATTCGGTGGCGAACGTCGTGAAGGCGGCCGCGGTTTCGGTGGTGAGCGTCGTGAAGGCGGCCGTGGCGATGGTCGTCGCTTCAGCGGCGAGCGCCGTGACGGTGGTAACCGTGCGCCGCGCCGTGATGATGCTGGTGCAGCACCACGTCGTGATGACTCTACCGGTCGTCGTCGCTTCGGCGGTGACGCATAAGCCTCACGGTTTATTAGCGTAAAGTAAACGATACAGCCCCGATCATTATGATTGGGGCTTTTTTTATTTCTTTTGTACTCATGTACTGGTACAGTGCGACACATTAAAATGCAGTAGCAAAATAATACACTGGAGAAAAGGCTGTATGGCGACACTAACCACCACCCAAACGTCACCTTCGCTGCTTGGCGGCGTGGTGATCATCGGCGGCACAATCATTGGTGCGGGGATGTTTTCCCTGCCGGTGGTAATGTCCGGTGCGTGGTTCTTCTGGTCGATGGCTGCGCTGGTGTTTACCTGGTTCTGTATGTTGCATTCGGGGCTGATGATCCTTGAAGCCAACCTCAACTACCGTATTGGTTCGAGCTTCGACACCATCACCAAAGATCTGCTGGGCAAGGGCTGGAACGTGATTAACGGTATATCCATCGCCTTTGTGCTCTACATCCTGACCTATGCCTATATTTCGGCCAGCGGCTCGATTCTGCACCATACTTTTGCCGAAATGTCGCTGAACGTTCCGGCACGTGCCGCGGGCTTTAGCTTTGCGCTGCTGGTGGCGTTTGTGGTGTGGTTAAGTACTAAAGCGGTAAGCCGCATGACGGCTATCGTTCTCGGCGCGAAGGTCATTACGTTCTTCCTGACCTTCGGCAGCCTGATGGGGCACGTTACGCCGACAACGCTGTTTAACGTTGCTGAGAGCAATGCCTCGTATACGCCTTACCTGCTGATGACCCTGCCGTTCTGTCTGGCGTCTTTTGGCTATCACGGTAACGTGCCGAGCCTGATGAAATACTACGGCAAAGATCCGCGAACCATCGTGAAATGCTTGGTTTACGGCACGCTGCTGGCGCTGGTGCTCTACACCGTATGGTTACTGGGAACGATGGGCAATATTCCGCGGCCTGAGTTTATTGGCATTGCGCAGAAGGGTGGCAATATTGATGTGCTGGTACAGGCGCTGAGCGGCGTGCTCAATAGCCGTAGCCTGGACTTGCTGCTGGTGGTGTTCTCTAACTTTGCGGTCGCGAGTTCGTTCCTCGGCGTGACGTTGGGCCTGTTTGATTACCTGGCTGACCTGTTTGGCTTTGATGACTCCGCGCTGGGGCGTTTTAAAACCGCACTTCTGACCTTCCTGCCGCCGATTATTGGTGGCCTGCTGTGGCCGAACGGTTTCCTGTACGCCATTGGCTATGCAGGCCTTGCGGCGACTATCTGGGCGGCGATTGTTCCGGCGCTGCTGGCGCGTAAATCCCGTAAGCGCTTTGGTAGCCCAAAATTCCGCGTCTGGGGAGGGAAGCCGATGATTGCGTTAGTGCTGGTGTTTGGTGTGGGCAACGCGCTGGTACATATTCTGTCGAGCTTTAATCTGCTGCCGGTTTATCAATAAGCGGCCGTACCCGGACAGACACAACAGACAGGCCGGATAAGATGTCACCCTTATCCGGCCTGAAAAAAGCGCTATCCCAACAGCGCTTTTTTTACATCCATCGCCAAGTCAAACGAATGCAAACGTGCCTGATGGTCAAAGATCTGGCCGTTGACCATAATCTCATCCGCCTGGGTTTCACGCAGCACCGATTCCAGACCATGACGAACTTTCTCTTTATCGCCAACCAGCGACATGCCTAACGCCTGATCGACGCCATATTTCTCCGACGGCGACCAGAACTTGCTCATATCTTCAATCGGTGGCGGCAGCTGCCCGGTTTCACCACGGCGCAGTTTAGTGAACGCCTGCTGCATGGAGGTGAAGAGGAATTCCGCATCGCGGTTACTGTCGGCGGCGATAATATTGATGCACACCATGGCGTACGGTTTTTCCAGGCGCGCCGACGGCTTGAAGTGGGTCCGATAGAGATGCAGCGCCTGGAACAGCATGTCCGGGGCGAAATGTGAAGCGAAGGCAAACGGTAGCCCAAGCTGCGCCGCCAGCTGCGCACCGTAAAGGCTTGAACCCAGCAGCCATACCGGGATTTTTTCGCCGTAGCCCGGTACCGGACGCACCTGTGGGTTTGGATCGCGGGCGTCGAACCAATCGACCAGTTCCGCCACGTCGCGTGGGAAGTTATCAATATCGCCCCCCATATGACGGCGCAGCGCGCGCATCGTTGGCTGATCGCTGCCCGGCGCGCGCCCAAGGCCGAGATCGATGCGTCCTGGGTAGAGCGTATTCAACGTACCGAACTGTTCGGCAATCACCAGCGGTGAGTGGTTTGGCAGCATTACGCCGCCCGATCCCAGGTGCAGTGTGGTGGTATTGGCTGCCAGATAGCCAATCAATACCGACGTAGCCGCGCTGGCGATGCCGGTCATGTTGTGGTGTTCAGCCAGCCAGTAGCGATGGTAGCCGCGCTTTTCAGCGAGCCTGGCAAGGTCGAGTGAATGGGAGAAGGCTTCCCGTGCGGAGGAACCTTGAGGGATCGGTGCGAGGTCGAGCACCGAATATGAAACGTTTTTGTCAGTCATAAAGGCTCACTTTGCTACAGCATATACACGTTATCTTTCAGGCTAGCCCACTATTCGCGGTGAAAAACCTGAATGATTCCGTGCATAGTCATCAGATTGAAGGTCTTCATCCAGCCGGGGGATGCCCGGCCAGAAAAGCTGCATCTTTAATAATGCATTAAAATTTGATGACTGTTGTTAACAAAGTGAGCGGTTTTTATCAGGCCTGCAGTTCCAGCCCGGCCAGTCGTTTCCAGTAACCGTTACAATCACTGTTGGCGGTCAACGGCAGCGGTGCGGCGCCATTTTCGTTGGCGCGGAAGGCGTCGAGCATGGCGAAGGTTTCATGACCCATCGGTGACAGACGGACCATATCAACCAGGCCGTGCATTGACGTCAGCTCATTGCCCAGGTTATAGACGTAACCGCTCATGGTCTGGATACCGTTAAGCACGAACACCTGTTGGTTTTCCTGTGACAGCATGCTGCGCCCGGTAGGGTACTTGATGCAGCAGGTCTCGCATTCATCTTTGGGTTTGTCTTCGGAACGGGCGGTAAAACAGCGGGCAGAATAGGCGAGCGGTAGATGGCCATAGCTCAGCACTTCCACTTCAAACTTATCGCGAATACCCAGTTCTGCACATTGATTGAGCAGGTTGACCAGCCAGTCGCGCGACAGCTCAACCGGCATGCACCAGCGCATCATGCCCTGTTTTTGCAGCAGGCGCAGGGTGACGGCGTTGTAGCAGTTCAACGCATGACCGGCAACAAACGGCAGCTTGCGGTCGGCGCACAGATTCACCACGCCGAGATCGCTGGCTTCTACCAGGAAATCACCGTTTTCGACATAGCGCTTGAGCTCACCCAGCTCGGATGACGCCTGAACCAGAGCGAGGGTCGAGAGCACCACCTGCTTGCCGCTGCCGGCGAGAGTTTTCGCCATATCCAGCCAGTCGCCGACTTTAGTGGCGCGACGCTTGCTGCATACCGCTTCGCCCAGATAAATGGTATCGGCGCTGCTGGCGGCGGCCTGCTGGTAAAAATCTTCCAGCGTCTCTTTTGGCCAGTAGTAAAGCACTGGCCCTAATGAATATTTCATTGCTGTTCCTACTGCCATTTACGGTGATACGCACCGAGGGTGGTCTGAGTACCTTCGGACATGGAGCCAAGCGTCTCCATCCAGGAAGCCTGTGGGACGAAGTTCTGTGGATCGGCCATGCAGCGGTCAATGGCCTGGCGCCAGACTTTGGCGACCTGGCTGACGTACGCAGGGCTGCGCTGACGGCCTTCGATTTTCACCGAGGCGATATTGGCGGCCAACAGCTCCGGCAGCAGTTCCAGGGTATTGAGGCTGGTCGGTTCTTCCAGCGCGTGATAGCGCTCGCCGTCGACCAGATAACGGCCTTTACACAGCGTCGGGTAGCCGGCGTTTTCACCGTCCTGATAACGGTCGATCAGCACCTCATTAAGACGGGATTCCAGGCCCTGCGGCGTTTGCTGCCAGCGCACGTAGCGCGCAGGCGAACAGGCACCCACGGTATTTGGCGACTCACCGGTGAGGTAAGAGGAAAGATAGCAGCGGCCTTCGGCCATAATGCATAGGCTACCGAACGCAAAGACTTCCAGCGGCACTGGCGTCACGCGGGCGAGCTGTTTTACCTGGTGAATAGACAGCACGCGCGGCAGGACTACGCGGGCCACCTCAAAGTTGCGATGATAAAAATTAATCGCCTCTTCGTTGGTGGCGGATGCCTGAACGGAGACATGGCGCTCAATATGCGGGTAGCGCTCTGCGGCATACTCAAGCATCGCGAGGTCGGCGAGGATCAGCGCATCGGCACCCAGCTGTGCCGCCATATCCACCGCGCGCTGCCAACGCACGTAGCCATCGGGATGCGCAAAGGTATTGATAGCGATGTGCAGTTTGCGGTTATGCTGGTGCACGAAGTTTACCGCTTCCTGCAGCTTCTTCTCGGTGAAGTTAAGACCGGCGAAATGGCGGGCGTTGGTATCATCCTTCAGACCGATATACACCGCATCGGCACCGTTTTCGATAGCCGCCTTTAGCGCCGGAAGGTTTCCGGCAGGGCAGAGCAACTCCATAATTCTTCCTGAGTTCGCGGCCCAGCAGGGGCGCATTATTGTTAATGATTAGGGATTTTAGTTAACCTATCGCTAATCATTTTTGATTTGAGGCAGACAAAAGCGTATTGATGACGGCAATAATCCCTCTGTCTCACGACATAATTGTTGATTTACGCCGCTATGTCGTTTATCTGATATGGCAAAATAACGGAACTATTGCATTCAGGGAGTAAAGCTTGTGTTGGATAAACTGCGTTCACGTCTGGTCCATGTAGCGCCAACTTTGATGAGCGTCCCGGTGAAATTTACGCCGTTCGCCCTTAAACGCCAGGTTCTGCAGCAGGTGTTAAGCTGGCAGTTCCGCCAGGCGCTCAATGACGGCGAACTGGATTTTCTCGACGGCCGCTGGTTAAGCATCGAGGTTCGCGATATTGGCCTCAAATGGTTCACCTCGGTACAGAACGAGCGCTTAATTGTAAGTGACAACGCCCAGGCGGATGTTAGCTTCAGCGCGGATGCCAGCGACTTGCTGATGATCGCGGCGCGTAAACAGGACCCGGATACGCTCTTCTTCCAGCGTCGGCTGGTCATCGAAGGCGATACGGAGCTGGGTCTCTATGTCAAAAACCTGATGGATGCCATTGAGCTTGAGCAGATGCCAAAAGCGCTGCGCGTGATGCTGATGCAGCTGGCTGATTTTGTTGAAGCTGGCCTAAAATCACCATCAGAAACTAAACATACATCGGTAGGTGAGCCATGCTGATTCGAGTAGAAATTGGAATTGATGCCCCGGGAATCGACGCGCTGCTGCGTCGCGCATTCAACGGTGATGGCGAAGCCAGTCTGGTACGCGATCTGCGTGAAGACGGCCTGATTACACTGGGGCTGGTGGCTACGGATGATGAAGGTCATGTTGTTGGCTACGTCGCCTTTAGCCCGGTTAGCGTTGAAGGTGAAGAACGACAATGGGTGGGTCTCGCACCGGTTGCGGTGGATGAAGAGTACCGCGGTCAGGGGCTGGCGCGCCAAATGATCTACGAAGGGCTCGACTCGCTGAACGAGTTTGGCTACGCGGCGGTCGTTACTCTGGGCGACCCGGCGCTGTACGGTCGTTTCGGCTTTGAACGTGCCGCGCAGTATGATTTACGCTGCCGTTGGCCGGGCACCGAAGAGGCGTTTATGGTCCATCCGCTGGCAGATGACGCGCTGAAAGGCGTACACGGTCTGGTGGAGTATTCTGACCACTTCAACCGATTTTAAGACTGTCCAGTAACGTTTCAAATGAACCGTCACCTGCGACGAGGCGCTCTTTCTGGCGCTTCGTCAGCTGCTTGATACGGTATTCGAGGCGCAGCGCCAGCGAGTGCTCACCGACCTCACCGTAAAATGCCAGCTTCAGCTCGCCTTTGCCGCGCAGCGCCTTCGCCCCTTTACCGCTTTGATGCTGGTGGAATCGCCGTTCAACATCGGTGGTGATACCGGTGTACAATTTGTTGTCCTCGGTCCGGACGAGATAAAGAAACCAACGCACGTGTGCCAACCTGTCTGTAAGGATGGTCGCACCATAGCATAACGGAGAGAACAGATGGAAACGCTCGCTGCCATTAGCCGCTGGCTGGCAAAACAACACGTGGTTAGCTGGTGCGTGGCCAACGAGGGTGAGCTGTGGTGCGCCAACGCGTTCTACGTTTACGACCCGCAGCGCGTCGCTTTCTATTTGCTCAGTGAAGAGACCACGCGCCATGGACAAATGACCGGCAAACAGGCGCCGGTTGCCGGTACCGTTAATGGTCAACCCAAAACGGTAGCGCTCATTCGCGGCGTGCAGTTTAAAGGCGAAATTCGCCTGCTGGATGGGGATGAGGCCGCGGAAAAACGGGCGCTGTACGTGCGCCGTTTTCAGGTTGCCCGCGTCCTGTCTGCCCCGGTCTGGGAGCTGCGCCTGGATGAACTGAAGTTCACCGACAACACGTTAGGCTTTGGCAAAAAACTCCACTGGCTGCGCGACTAACCGCCCATCTTCGGCAGCACGATCGTAAAGCACGTGGCGACGGTGTCCGACGTCACGCTAATCTTTCCGCCGTGCGCCCGCACGATCGACTTAACGATCGCCAGCCCAATGCCGCTGTTTTCCCCTTTGCGCTGCCGCGAGGGATCGACCCGGTAGAAACGATCGAACAGGCGCGGTAGATGTTCGGCCGGGATTGGCGTTCCCGGATTCTCCACGCGATAAAGAATATGGTTTTCCTGTTCGCTGACCTGCACGGTCACCGACATACCGCGCGGGGTATAACGGATCGCATTCGACAGCAGATTGTTAATGACCCGACGGATCATCAGCGGATCGCCTTCAATCAGCGATGGCTGCCCGACAAAGCGCAGTTTGACTTCACGCTCCTCGGCCCAGGCCTCAAAGAATTCAAAGACCTTGATCGTTTCGGTTTGCAGATCTAACGGCAGGCGTTCCGGGATCAGAAGGTTTTCATCGGCCTGCGCCAGAAACAGCATATCGCTCACCATCTTCGCCATCCGGTTGTACTCTTCGAGGCTTGAGTAGAGCACATCCTCCAGCTCTTTGATCGTGCGGGGTTGGCTTAAGGCGATTTCAGTTTGCGTCACCAGATTGGTGATCGGCGTGCGGATCTCGTGAGCAATATCGGCAGAGAAATTGGCCTGACGGCGAAAAACATCTTCGATCCGGCCGATCATCTGGTTGAACGAAATCACCAACTGTTCCAGTTCAATCGGCACGCGCTCGGGTTCCAGCCGCACATCGAGATTATCCGAGGTGATGTTTTTGATCTTCATACTCACGTTACGCAGCGGCTGGTGGCCTTTACGGACGGCGATCAGCACGATCCCGATAATCAACAGGCTAATGACGGCGGCGATCATCATCAAGTTGCGTTTGAGCTCATCGAGATAATGCAGGTGAAAATCGATCGACAGCGCAATCAGCAGCGTGTAGGTGCGCTCGTTGTCATGGAAGGTTGAGGCGATGACCCGGTAAGTGGTCGTTGGCCTGGCGCTGGCTTCATGCCCCGGCATTGGTGGCATGCTGCTGCCTTCCCAGCGGAACATGCGCTGGGTTTTTAGCTCCTGAGCAAACTGGGGAGAGGCAAAGATTGGCGATAAGTCAGGCCCATTGGGGGAGCGAAATAGCTGTGGGTTGTCCGGCGTGCGCAGCAGCACGGCAATATTGCGATAGCTGGCCAGCGCGCTGCCGATGTTGCTGATCTTCTCCGCCTCGGAAGTCTCCGGTGCGGTTAGCAATGAACTGAGCGTGGCGTTCACCTGTTTAAGGTCGCTTACGTCTTGTTCAGCGAAGTGTTTCTCCACCGAGTGCAGCATCATGCCGGTAAAGGCGGCAAAGGCGATGATGGTGGCGAGGCTAATAAAAAAGGTCAGGCGGGTCGCCAGCGAAAACGGGCGACGGCGCAGGTTAACCTTCATCGCGCACCTCGAGCACATAGCCTACGCCGCGGACCGTCTGAATCAACTTGGGCGAAAAGTCGTTATCAATTTTGGCGCGCAGGCGTTTAATGGCAACGTCGATGGCATTGGTATCGCTATCGAAATTCATATCCCACACCTGGGAGGCGATGAGCGATCGCGGCAGCACTTCGCCCTGATGGCGCAGGAAAAATTCCAGCAGGGTAAATTCTTTACTGGTCAAGGTGATACGGATATCGCCGCGCGTGACTTTGCGGGAAACCAGATCGAGGGTGAGATCGGCGACCTGAAATTGGCTTTCGACAATCACGGCAGCACCCCGGCGTAGCAGCGTTCTGACGCGTGCCAGCAGTTCCGCAAAGGCGAACGGCTTCACCAGATAGTCATCGGCGCCGAGTTCCAGCCCTTTCACCCGGTGTTCGATGGTGCCTAACGCGGTCAGCAGTAGGATCGGCATACCTTTATTGGCGGCGCGCAGCATGCGAACGATATCCCACCCGTTCACGTCCGGCAGCATAATATCGAGCACGATCAGATCGTAATCGGCAGTCATCGCCAGGTGATAGCCGTTAAGGCCATTGTCGGTGTGATCCACCACGAAACCCGCTTCCGTTAGCCCCTTGCTCAGGTACTCACCCGTTTTGATCTCATCTTCGACAACCAGTATTTTCACGCGCCCTCCATCGCTGCTGTGTGATGGGGCCATTCTAATGGAGCGCAGGGCGATAGCAAGACAGGGGAAGAGCCTGCGGCTGGCGCAGGCTCATATTGGAACCTTACTCCGCCCAGGCGTCCTGCCGTTTCAGCTCCTCATTGACCTTGTCGTTAATCTCTTTGAGCACAGTCGGAATATCCCCGTCGCAGTTGGCGTAAATTTTGTTGAAACCGTCGGCGGTAATCTGCCGCACCGGGATCCAATTTGGGATCTGCGGCATGTAGCGACCCTCTTTGGCGTAGGTTTCGGCAAACACCTCCCAACGCGGATCGTCGTGGTAATCCTTGATATTCAGCGTTTTGTTTACCGGCAGACGGACGATTGGCATCGAGGTGCTATCCACCGCCATGCCGATTTTTTGCCCTTCTGGCGAGATCAGAAATTCAAGGAATTTTTTCGCTGCCGCTTTGCGTGAGCTGGTTTTCATCAGGAATGCGGTGGTGCCTTCCGCCATGGAGGCTGCGCCGCCGGGGCCCGCCGGGGGTGGCACGACGGTGTAGGTTTGTTTGCCCGGAACTTTATCGAATAGCGCGATATGGTACGGGCCGGATGAGTACATACCGGTCTGGCCGGAGCGGAACGAGGTGTTGGCATCGGCGGTGGTGTGGTTAATGGCGCCCGGCTGCGCCAGCCCTTCGCACACCATGCCGCGCATAAAGGCCATCGCGCTGGCGATCTCTTTACTGTCCAGCGCAGCCTTAAATTTCCCCGGCTGGGTCGCAACTAAATAGTTGCCGCCCGCCTGCCACAGATAGGACGAGGAGAAAGAGCTGGCGTAGCCACGGGTGGTGGCTAGCGGCATGGTAAAGCCGTAGGTATCTTTTTTGCCGTTGCCGTCAGGATCGTCGTGAGTGAATGCCTGAGCGACCTTTTTCAGTTCATCCCAGTTGGTTGGCGCTTTCAGGTTCAGCTTGTTAAGCCAGTCCTGGCGGATAAACAGCGCATAGGTGTGTGCCGAAGTGGGTACGCCATAGTATTTGCCATCCGGCTGCTGAGTCGATTTCCACGCCGCCTCATACACATCGCTGCCGCCTTTCAATTCGCCCGGCTTAATCTCATCGACGATACCCAGCTGGACCATTTGGCCGACGATAATCGCATCGTTAAATACCACGTCGGGCAATGCCCCGCCGGTTGCTGCGCGCGCCAAACGCTGGTCAAAGTCGGTGACCGCATTAAAGTACTTTATCGAAATCCCGGTTTCTTTCTGGAACTGGTCGGCGAGCTTTTGATAGATAACTTTTGAATCATTGCTGGCGCGGATCCAGACATCGAGTTGTTCACTGAAGGCATGGGGTGAAAGGGTGAATAACAGGGCCAGACCTAGCGCTTTAGTTTTAACTTTCATTTTTGACTCCGGTTGACGGGCGAGACTATCTATCCCTGAACAGAGGTAAGAATGGGTGAAAAGGTGAAGCAAAATGATGATAGAAGCGGGCTTAGGGTGAAACAATGTTTTAATATTGGCACTGCATCAATATTGTGTCGTTGTGTGGCGAGTTTCACAGTAAAAATAGACTGTAATTAACAGGTTATTTTTATCTATATGAAATAATTGGTTTTTGTATTTTTAGTTTTATTCTTTTATCGACCTGAATGGTCGTTAAAGTGTGAGCCGATTATTGTTTTCATCATAGAGTGTGATGGCGGCGAATATTTGGAATTAAATAATCGTCTTTTTACCGATGAAATAAACCCGGGTCTTTCATTAGCGCTATTTTTCGCCAACGCGATCACAGCCAAATTTCCCTCTGCGGCTTAAATGACAACTTTGTCATTATCCTGTCACCGAGCAAACAGAGTCACTCCCGTAAGGTATGCACATTACCAGCCCCTTCTGATTTGGCTGAACAGGACGTGACATGCTTACTCTCAAACCGCTGACGCTGATGATGGCGTTTATTCTGGCCGGCTGTACTTCGCTGGCGCCGGACTATCGGCCGCCCGAAAAGGTGGTTCCGGAACAGTTTTCGCTCTCCCAGGGCGCGCTGGTGCCGACCGGCAGCCAATGGCAAGAGACCGGCTGGCAAACCTTTTTCGCTGACCCGCAGGCCAGGCGCTTGATTGATGTCGCGCTGCGTAACAACCGCGACCTGCGTATGGCGGTGCTGAACGTGGAAGCCGCTCGCGCGCAGTATAACGTGACCGATGCCGGGCGTTATCCGCAGCTTAATGGTACCTCTGGCGCAAACTACGAAGGCGATCTTCAGGGGCAAAAATCCACCACCAAAAGCTACGATGTGGGGCTGAATCTCAGCTACGAGCTCGACTTTTTCGGCAAGCTGAAAAACATGAGTGAAGCCGACAGGCAGAACGTCTTCGCCAGCCATGCGGCCCAGCGCGCGGCGCAAATCGTGGTGGTGACCAATGTCTCCCAGGCCTATTTCAATCAGCGTCGGCTGACCGCCCAGTTGGCGATTGCCAAAGAAACGCTGAAAAACTATCAGCAGTCCTATGCCTTTGTGGAACAGCAACTGGTGACTGGCAGTACCAACGTGCTGGCGCTGGAACAGGCACGCGGGGTGATTGAAAGCACCCGCGCCGATATCGCTCAGCGTGAAGGCGAACTGGCGCAGGCTAACCATACGCTCCAGCAGTTGTTGGGTAACTACAGTACCCCGTTAAGCGCCAGCGTATCCTCTGCCGAGTCGGTCCACCCGCTGCCGCTGCCGGCGAATCTCTCTTCCACGATCCTGCTTCAGCGCCCGGACATTATGGAGGCTGAGCATCAGCTCCGTGCGGCAGATGCCAATATCGGGGTGGCGCGAGCAGCATTTTTCCCATCGATTACTCTGACCAGCGGCGTTTCGAGCAGCAGCGCAACGCTCTCCAGCCTGTTTAACGCGGGCAGCGGCATGTGGAATTTTGTGCCGAAGATTGATCTGCCCATCTTTAACGCCGGACGTAACGAAGCCAACCTCGCGCTGGCGAACGTTAAGCAGCGCCAGGCGGTGGTGAACTACGAACAAAAAATTCAGGCGGCATTTAAAGCGGTCGCCGACACACTCTCGCTGCGTGACAGCATTCAGGCGCAACTGGTGGCCCAGCAGCGCTATTTGGCGTCGCTGCAAATCACTTCGCAACGCGCCCGCGCGCTCTATGCCAGCGGGGCGGTGAGTTATATCGAAGTGCTGGATGCCGAGCGTTCGCTGTTCGCCACCCGGCAAACGATCCTCGATCTGATTTATTCCCAGCAGGTTAATGAAATCAATCTGTTCAGCGCCCTTGGCGGCGGCTGGAAAGCCTAACTTTAATTCAGGAGTCTTGAGATATGCGTAAATTTATCACTCTGATGGGCGGCGTTTTTATGATGCTGGCGATGAAAGTACAGGCCGCAGAAATGCAGCATGACGGCCATGGACAGATGATGGATATGAGCGCGAAAGCGCAGGTTATTGAGGGGACTGGCATCGTCAAACGCATCGATATGGATGCGAAGAAGATCACCATCGACCATCAAGCGATCCCTGCCATTGGCTGGCCAGCGATGACCATGCGTTTCACCTTTAGCGAGCCGACCGAGGCGATTAAACAGCTCAAAGAAGGCGAGCAGGTTAACTTCAGCTTCGTTCAGCAGGGTAATCTTTCCCTTCTTCAGGACATCAAGGCGCTGTAATCACGATGACGACAGCCAAATTAAAATATACGGCCGCAATGGTTGGCAGCCTGATCATTGGCGGGCTGTCGACAGCCGCCATTAGCCACTTTATGGCGCCCGCAGCGCAGGCGGAATCCTCGCCGGCTGAACGCAAGGTGCTGTACTGGTACGATCCGATGAAGCCCGACGTGCGCTTTGAGAAGCCCGGTAAATCGCCATTTATGGATATGGACCTGGTGGCAAAATACGCCGATGAAGGCGGAGATACGCAGTCGAGCGGCGTGCGTATTGACCCAACGCAGGTGCACAACCTGGGGCTACGTACCGCCAAGGTCAGCAAGGGGCGGCTCGACTATACGCAAATCCTCCCGGCGAACGTCAGCTATAACGAATATCAGTTCGTGATTGTCCAGGCGCGGGCCGAAGGATTTATTGAGAAGGTCTACCCACTGACGGTAGGCGATAAAGTCCGCAAGGGCACACCGCTGGTAGCGGTGACGATCCCGTCATGGGTTGAGGCGCAGAGCGAATACCTGCTGCTGGCCAATTCTGGTGGTACCGCGACCCAACTGGAAGGCGTGCTTGAACGCCTGAGGCTGGCGGGGATGCCGGAAGCGGATATTCAACGCATGCGCACCACGCGGCGCGTACAGACGCAGTTTACCCTTACCGCGCCCATCGACGGCGTGCTTACCGCATTCAGCCTGAAAAGCGGAATGAATATCGCCAAAGACAACGTGGTGGCGCAAATCCAGGGCATGGATCCGGTGTGGATCAGCGCCGCAGTGCCAGAGTCGATTGCCTATCTGCTCAACGATTCCACCCGGTTTACGGTTTCTATTCCGGCTTATCCCGGAAAAAACTTCACGATCCAAAAAACCGCCATTCTGCCGAGCGTCGATCCGGCGACCCGCACGCTGCAGGTCCGCCTGCAGGTCAATAACCCCGATGAACTGCTCAAGCCCGGTATGAATGCCTATCTGAAGCTCAATGCGCAAAGCGACGAAATGCTGTTGATCCCGTCACAGGCGGTAATTGATACCGGTGATGAGCAGCGGGTGATCGCGGTGGATAGCAACGGTGAATTTGTGCCGAAGAAGATTCAGGTGCTGCATGAATTCCGGGATAAAACGGGCATTGCGGGTGGGCTGTCGGCGGGGGAATCGATTGTCGTGAATGGCCTGTTCCTGATTGATTCTGAAGCCAATATTAGCGGCGCGCTGGACAGAATGCGCCATTCCGCCGACGCCCATACCGGGCATTAAGGAGACGGCGATGATTGAATGGATTATCCGGCGCTCGGTCGCCAACCGCTTCCTGGTGATGATGGGGGTGTTATTTCTGAGCCTGTGGGGCGGTTGGACCATCGTAAATACGCCGGTTGACGCGCTGCCGGATCTCTCTGACGTGCAGGTGATCGTCAAAACCAGCTACCCAGGCCAGGCGCCGCAGATTGTCGAAAATCAGGTTACCTATCCGCTGACCACTACCATGCTGTCGGTACCGGGTGCCAAAACGGTCCGCGGGTTCTCGCAGTTTGGCGACTCCTACGTATACGTCATTTTTGAAGACGGTACCGATCTGTACTGGGCGCGTTCGCGCGTGCTGGAGTATTTAAATCAGGTACAGGGCAAACTGCCGCAGGGCGTCAGTTCAGAAATTGGCCCCGACGCGACCGGGGTGGGCTGGATTTTTGAATATGCGCTGGTGGATAAAAGCGGCAAACACGATCTGGCAGAGCTGCGCTCATTGCAGGATTGGTTCCTGAAGTATGAGCTGAAAACGATCCCCAACGTGGCGGAAGTCGCCTCGGTGGGCGGGGTGGTGAAGCAGTATCAGGTGCAGGTCGACCCGATGAAGCTTGCTCAGTACGGCATAAGCTTAAGTGAGGTCAAACAGGCGCTAGCTTCGTCCAACCAGGAAGCGGGCGGATCGTCGGTTGAAATGGCTGAAGCGGAATATATGGTCCGCGCGACGGGCTATCTGAAAAGCCTCGATGATTTTAATCACATTGTCCTGAAGGCCGGAGAGAACGGCGTACCGATCTATCTGAAAGATGTGGCCCGGGTGCAGATTGGCCCGGAAATGCGCCGCGGGATCGCGGAATTTAACGGTGAAGGTGAAGTGGCGGGCGGCGTGGTCTTACTGCGTTCCGGCAAAAATGCCCGTGAAGTGATTACGGCGGTGAAAGAGAAGTTGGCTGCGCTGCAAAAAAGCCTGCCTGCGGGCGTTGAGGTGGTGACCACCTATGACCGTAGCCAGCTTATCGACAGGGCTATCGACAACCTGCGATCGAAGCTGATTGAAGAATTTATCGTGGTGGCAGTGGTCTGTGCGCTGTTTCTCTGGCATCTGCGCTCGGCGCTGGTGGCGATCGTCTCGCTGCCGCTGGGACTGTGTATTGCCTTTATTGTCATGCACTTCCAGGGATTGAATGCCAATATTATGTCGCTGGGTGGGATCGCCATCGCGGTAGGGGCGATGGTGGATGCGGCGATCGTGATGATCGAGAACGCCCACAAGCGGCTGGAGCACTGGCAGGAGGCTCATCCAGGGCAGTTGATGGACAACAGCACCCGCTGGCGGGAGATCACCGACGCTGCGGTAGAAGTGGGGCCGGCGCTGTTTATCAGCCTGCTGATTATTACTCTGTCATTTATCCCGATCTTCACTCTTGAAGGGCAGGAGGGACGGCTGTTTGGCCCACTGGCCTTTACCAAAACCTACGCCATGGCGGGGGCAGCCGCGCTGGCGATCGTGGTTATCCCGATTCTGATGGGGTTTTGGATCAAGGGGAAGATCCCCGCAGAGGCGAGCAATCCGCTGAACCGCTTTCTGATCGCTCTCTATCATCCTCTGCTGCTGAAAGTGCTGCGCCGGCCGAAGCTGACGCTGCTGGTTGCGCTGCTGTCGATGTTTACCGTGCTGTGGCCGCTCAGCAAAGTGGGCGGTGAATTTTTGCCGAAGATCAACGAAGGTGACCTGCTGTACATGCCATCAACGCTGCCGGGGATTTCGCCGGGGCAGGCGGCGGTGCTGCTACAACAAACCGATAAGCTGATTAAAACGGTGCCGGAAGTGGCCTCGGTATTTGGTAAGTCGGGTAAAGCGGAGACGGCAACCGACTCTGCGCCGCTGGAGATGATTGAAACCACGATCCAGCTTAAGCCGCAGGATCAGTGGCGGCCGGGAATGACCCTCGACAAAATTATCGACGAACTCGATGCCACCGTGCGTCTGCCGGGGCTGGCGAACCTGTGGGTACCACCGATTCGTAACCGTATTGATATGCTGTCCACCGGGATTAAGAGCCCGATTGGAATCAAGGTGTCGGGCACTTCGTTAGCCGACATTGATGAGGCGGCGCAGCATATTGAAACGGTCGCAAAAACGGTGCCCGGCGTCGTCTCTGCGCTGGCAGAGCGGCTGGAAGGTGGGCGCTATATTGATGTGGATATCGACCGACAAAAAGCCGCGCGCTACGGGATGACCGTGGGTGATGTGCAGCTGTTTGTCTCATCCGCCATTGGGGGGGCAACGATCGGGGAGACCGTGGAAGGTGTGGCGCGATACCCGATCAACATCCGCTATCCGCAGGGATTCCGCGATGGCCCGACGGCGCTGCGTCAGCTACCGATTCTGACTCCCGGTAAACAGCAAATTACGCTGGGTGACGTGGCGCAGGTGAAGGTGGTTTCCGGTCCGACGATGCTGAAAACGGAAAATGCCCGCCCGGCGAGCTGGATTTATATCGACGCGCGAGACCGCGATATGGTCTCGGTAGTGCGCGATCTGCAAACCGCGATTAACCGCAGCGTCACGCTAAAACCCGGTACCAGCGTGGCTTTCTCCGGTCAGTTTGAGCTTCTGGAGCACGCCAACAAAAAACTCAAGCTGATGGTGCCGATGACGGTGATGATTATCTTCATTCTGCTGTATCTGGCTTTTCGCCGGGTGGAAGAGGCGCTGTTGATTCTGATGAGCCTGCCGTTTGCGTTGGTCGGCGGTATCTGGTTCCTCTACTGGCAAGGGTTCCACATGTCGGTGGCAACGGGCACCGGGTTTATTGCGCTGGCTGGGGTGGCGGCCGAGTTTGGGGTGGTCATGCTGATGTATTTGCGCCATGCCATCGAGGCCGATCCAGCGCTGCAGGACCCGAAAACCTTCAGTGAGGAACGCCTGGATGACGCGCTGTATCACGGTGCGGTACTGCGCGTTCGGCCTAAAGCCATGACCGTCGCCGTGATTATTGCCGGTCTGTTGCCTATTCTATGGGGAACCGGTGCGGGTTCAGAAGTGATGAGCCGCATCGCGGCACCGATGATTGGCGGCATGATCACCGCGCCGCTGCTATCGTTGTTTATTATCCCTGCGGCTTATAAATTGATAGCGTTACAGCGCAATAAACACCACGGATAATCGCACGGGGCTGTTCATTTAAGATTGAGCTACCCGGGGCGACCATCGGGTTGGGTGTCCCTCCGGGAACCCAATCCCGGTGTTTCCCCTAATGCATTGAGGTAAGTGAACAGCATCTCGCCAAAGGGTGGCGGACAACATTCGGAACCACACTCATGACCCGGCCAAGTGACGCGACGTCGGGAATACAAGGAGCGATGACATGTACCATATCCTCATCACCGGTGCCACCGGTCTGGTTGGTGGGCACTTACTCAACATGCTGCGCCGCGAGCCGCAGGTCGAATCCATCATCGCTCCCACTCGCCGACCGCTGGAACACGCTTTCGGTATTGGCAATCCGCATAATGCCGACCTGCGCGAGGCGCTGGCGGAAGTGAATACACCAGTTGATACCGTCTTTTGTTGTCTGGGCACCACGCAGAGCGAGGCGGGTTCGAAGTCAGCGTTCACTTACGTTGACTACGATTTGGTGGTGGAAACGGGACTCACGGGGCTCCGGCTTGGTGCGCAGCAGATGCTGGTGGTTAGCGCGATGGGCGCGAATACCCAATCGCCATTCTTTTACAATCGCGTCAAAGGACAAGCGGAGGCGGCACTGATTGCGCAAGGCTGGTCAACGTTGACGCTAGCGCGTCCGTCTATGCTGCTGGGCGACCGACGTTTGCCTCGGCTCAACGAACAGCTGCTGGCGCCGTTGTTTAGTCTGCTACCGGGAAACTGGAAGTCGATTCAGGCGGAAGATGTGGCGAAAGCGATGCTGAAAATGGCGAAGGAGCCAGGAACGGTTCCGCTGACGATACTGTCGTCACGACAGCTTAGAGAAATGGCCCGGCAGTGAATCTGCCGGGCAGCATGCTTACTGGATGTAGGTAAACGCAGTGGTGACACGCTTAACACCGCTCACGCGGCTGGCGATGTCGGCTGCGGCTTTGCCTTCACGGTCGGTAACCAGACCCATCAGGAACACTTCGCCGTTTTCCGTTGTCGCCTTCACGTTGGAGGATTTCACCTGGTCGGTCGTCAACAGCTGAGAACGAACTTTGGTGGTAATCCATGTATCAGAAGACGAGGTACCAAGGCTGATTGGCTGCCCCTGACGAATTTCGTTGAAGACTTCCGTTGCACCGTCTACGCCGACGGCAATCTGCTTCGCACGCGCGGCGAGGCTCAGATCCGGCGCCTGACCGGTTAACAGAACTTTGCCCTGATACGCGGTCACATTGATGCGGGCTTCTTTCTTAATCTGTGCATCTTTCGACAGGGCGCTGTTCACGCGAACTTCCAGCGTGCTGTCATCCACCTGAGTTCCCACTGTACGCGGATCGGTAGCGGCTTTGGTGCCGACTGCGGCCGTGCCAACAACGGCGGCGGCAATGCATCCCTGAAGCAGCAATGCGGAAATAAGGACTGCGAGGGTCGAAATTGCCTTCATTTATTCTCCTTAGTCGTCCTGGTGTGGGAAAAGAGTGTTATCAATCAGATCGCATAGGCAGTTAACCGTGAGCATATGCATTTCCTGAATACGCGCGCTGCGGTGCGAAGGGATGCGAATTTCGACATCCTGTTGCCCCAGCAGGCCCGCCAGCTCACCACCGTCATAGCCGGTGAGGGCGACGATGGTCATATCACGGGTAACGGCAGCTTCGACCGCTTTGACGATATCGCGACTGTTACCCCGCGTAGAGATAGCCAGCAGCACGTCGCCGGCGTGACCCAGCGCGCGTACCTGCTTGGCGTAGATCTCTTCGTGTAGACGATCGTTCGCTATCGCGGTTAAGACCACATTATCACTGTTTAGTGCAATCGCTGGTAAACCAGGGCGCTCGGTTTCATAGCGGTTAATCATGCAGGCAGCAAAATGCTGTGCGTTGGCCGCAGAAGAACCGTTGCCACAACAGAGAATTTTGTTGCCGTTAAGCAGTGACTGTACCAGGGTCATCGCTGCTCGGGAGATAGCGTCCGGAAGCGCTTCCGCCGCCGCGATTTGGGTTTGAATGCTTTCGGTGAAGCACACTTTAATTCTTTCGAGCACGATATCCCTTTACATTCTGTTAGCTAAAAGCGTTCTGGAGCCATTCGATCTCATTGCCCGTGAAGGCTAACACATCGAAACGGCAATCCACAGTATCAAAACTCCCATTGTGCCGGGCAAGCCACAAGCGGGCAGTCTGTAATAATTTTTGTTGTTTGCTGCGGGTCACACTGGCGGCTGCACCGCCGTAGGCCGCGGACGAACGGTAACGGACTTCGACAAACACCGTTACCGTAGCGTCATGCATAATCAGGTCAATCTCGCCGCTACGTTCATGCACGTTGGCGGCGATAAACTTCAGCCCCTGCTTTTCCAGCCAGCGACGCGCGCGGAGTTCCACCGCATCGCCGCGCTGTTTAGTGGTTAACTGGCGGGGACCACCTGTCCGTGTTGGTATTTGAGCCATGATAACTTCCTGTTAATCACGCAGTCCGGGTTGGCGCTGAGATCGCCAGTATTGCCGTTGATCTCGAAGCCCGGCATGCCGCGCATCTGGGCGAAATGATTCGCCAGCGCCCAGGCATCAACGCCCATCGCGTACAGACGAGCCAGCGAGTAGTCATTGTTGACCGCACGCAGCGCCTGCTGCATCAATGCCGGATTGCTGCCAGCCAGCATTGGAATTTCGCTGTATTGCAGGCCTTCCATCTCCAGACGGAAGTCCGGGCCTGAAGTGCCCTGCGCGCTACGCGAGCTGGCATACAGCAGAGAACCGCTCTGGCTGCCGTTACGCATCGCAATCATCGGTTTGATAAAGGCAATTTCTTCCGGCGTTGCCAGAATATAGGCAGCGTCGACCTTACCGCTACCGGTAATCTGTGCGTCGGTTGGGGCGGCTGGGATAGTCAGGCCGCCGATGGTCACACCCTGCGGCTGCGATTGGGTGGAGATAACCGGCGTGCCGGACAGCGCAATGCCGGAACCGCCGTTCACGCCGCCGCGCAGTTCAGACAGCGAACCGAATTTCTGCTGCAGCACCGTGCCGCCGCCCAGCTTCTGCCACTCATCGGCAAAGGCCTGCGTCACGCGATCGCCAAGGGTATTGCGCGGTACCAGCAGCAGCGGAGATTGTTTGCCCTGCTCATGGATATGTCGCGCGGCATCGCGGGCTTCATCTTCAGGAGAGAGCGCGAAGTAACAGATGTTGGCGTGATTGCTCACGTTTTCCGGCTGGTTGAGCGCCAGTACGTTCAGCGAGGTGTTGCTTTTCAGCAGCTCATCAACGTTGTTTTTCAGCAGTGGGCCGACCACCAGGCTAACGCCATCCTGCTGCGCCTGTGCCAGAATCTGGTTCAGCGGCTGGGCGGAAGTGTCATAAATTTTCAGCTCGGCGGATGGGTTTGCCGCTACGCTCGCGACAGCCTGTGGCTGCGCGGTGGGTGAAGGCTCTGCTGTCTCTGGTGTTGCTGTGGTGTCTGATTGGGCGGTGGCCGCGGCCTGAACCGGTGCTGCGGCCGCTGGTGCCTGGACCGGTGCCTGGGTTTGTGGGGAGGTCAGATCGGTAATTTCCGCCTGCGATGGGCTGATAACATCCGTGGACGCCGCTTGCGCCACCTGCTCAGGTACGGCGCTGCCGCTCACCGGTGAGATACCGTTCTTCGCCGCTTCAAAGCCTTTTTGAATGGTGCGGCCAAAGACCGACGCCTGGCCGCTTAATGGCAGCAGCAGGGCGATTTTATTGACCGAAGCCGGTTTAAAGCTCTGCACGTTGGCCAGCTGTGACGGCAACACTTTCGCCCCCGGGTTTTGCGGGTAGCGAGTCTGCCAGTCTTTAATCCCGGCTTTCATCATGTCGGGATCGTTGCGGTTATCAAACCAGACGCGCTGCAGATCCAGCCAGCCTTGCAGGACGTTCTCATCGGCATTGATGACCAGCGCGTTTGCCTGCGCCTGAGTCATGGAGGAGAGCACCTGCCAGGTGGCATCGCTGTTTTGCTGCTTTTCCGCTTGTGTCGCCAGCAGCGGAGCCTGAGCAATCAACGCCCGCAGTAGCGTCAGCGATGGTTTGCCCTGCTCGGCGGAGATGGTGTCTTGCCAGAAACGCGCCTGCAGTGCGCTGTCGAAATCATCGGCTTTGAGTTTTTGCAGTAATGCCTGTGCGCCGGCAAAATCTTTCTGCGCCAGCTTTACCTCAACGGCCAGCAGCGACTGCTCCTGGCGCTGTGCAGCGTTAAGCTCCTGCGGCAGCTGGTTGTACAATTCCAGCGCCTGCTGGCTCTTACCTTCTTTCAGCAGTGCACGAATGGCGAGTAATTGCCAGTTGGTCTTGCTATCATTCGAGCTTTGCTGCATCTGTTGCAGATAAAAGCCGGAGTCAGCCTGCGTCGCACCCTGAAGTTGGGCGGCACTCTGATCGGGAGCCTGGGTTCCACAGCCTGCAAAAATCAGCGCAGCCAGGATAACAGGCAGACAGCGCGCGGCTTTCATACGAGAAAATGTTGAGGGTACCATACTGTATCCAGTGATATTTTTTACGCAATGCTCAATATTAAATCGGCAATACGGACTAAACAATGAAACAACACGAATCGGCGGATAATACTCAAGGCCAACTCTTTATTGTACCTACTCCTATCGGAAATTTGGCTGATATTACCCAACGAGCGCTAGAAGTATTGCAAGCTGTTGATTTAATTGCGGCTGAAGACACGCGACATACCGGTTTATTGCTGCAACACTTCGCAATTAACGCCCGGATGTTTGCGCTGCACGATCACAATGAGCAACAAAAAGCACAAATGCTGGTGGATAAGCTCAAAGAGGGGCTGAACATCGCGCTGGTTTCCGATGCCGGCACGCCGCTGATAAACGATCCTGGCTACCATTTGGTGCGCACCTGCCGTGAAGCCGGTATCCGCGTGGTTCCACTGCCGGGGCCTTGTGCAGCGATTGCCGCGCTGAGTGCCGCAGGGCTGCCGTCAGACCGTTTCTGCTACGAAGGCTTTTTGCCGGCCAAATCCAAAGGCCGCCGCGATGCGATGAAGGCAATCGAAACGGAACCGCGCACCCTGATTTTCTACGAATCTACCCACCGTCTTCTCGATAGCCTGGAGGATATGGTCGCGGTGTGGGGGGAAGCGCGCTATGTGGTGCTGGCCCGTGAGCTAACCAAAACCTGGGAAACCATTCACGGCGCGCCGGTAGGTGAACTGCTGGCGTGGGTGAAAGAGGATGAAAACCGTCGCAAGGGTGAAATGGTGCTGATTGTCGAAGGCCATAAAGCGCAGGATGACGAACTGCCGGCCGACGCGCTGCGTACCCTGACGCTGCTGCAAAGTGAGCTACCGCTGAAGAAAGCGGCGGCGCTGGCGGCGGAAATTCACGGCGTGAAGAAAAACGCGCTGTATAAGTATGCCCTGGAGCAGCAGGGGGAGTAAGCAATAGGCCGAACTTGCGTGTTTCGGTTGCCCGATAACGCGCTTTGAATCGCAAAGAAAAAGGCAGATGGCGAAAGTTATCTGCCTTTGTTTTTTCTGGGCATCAGGATTGCTTTCGCATCCTCTCTATCGCCTGTTCCAGCCAGTAGCGCTGTGTGCCAAAGTTAATGCGGATGAAACGCTCGCCATCCTGAACATAATGACTACCATCCTCAATAATGACCCCTGCATGGTGGGCGAAATGGTTCACCACTTCCGTCGCCGTACGCCCGCTGCCGCTGACATCGATCCACGCCAGGTAAGATGACTCTGGCGTCATCATCTTCCACTCTGGAAAATGTGTTTGAATGGCGTCAGCAAGATAGTGAGCGTTGCTACGCAGATAGCCGTTGAGCGCGTCGAGCCAAGGTAGACCATGCTGATAGGCTAGCGCTATTCCCCAGACGCCAAAAATATTGGGGGAAGTAATGGAGTTTTTTTCCAGCTGCTGGCGAAAACGCTGACGTAGCTGCGCATCCGGGATGATGGCGTACGACGTTTTGAGCCCACCCAGATTAAATGCCTTATTGGGTGAGGTCAGCAGAATCAGATTGTCCTGAGCCGCCCCACCAGCTGTCAGACAGCTGGTGAATTCACCCGTCAGAATGTGTTCGGCATGCACTTCATCGACCACCAGAACAACGCCATAGCGCTGGCAAAGATCCGAAGCCTGGCGAATTTCGCTCAGCGTCCAGATGCGCCCGGACGGATTATGCGGAGAGCATAAAAGCCATAGCTTTGGTTTGTGGCGCTTGAGCTGATCTTCGATAAGCGCAAAGTCGAGATGATAGCGGTTATCTTCAATTTTTAGCGGATTCGCCAGTACCTGTACGCCCTGACGCTGTGTCGCCATGGCAAACGGGTCATAAACCGGCGTATTCATCATCACGCTATCGCCAGGCTGACAGAATGCCTGCACCAGGTAGTGCAGCGTAGAAACGGTGCCGTAGGTGAGGGTTATCCAGTCGCGCTCGACGTTGACATGGTGGCGATCGCGCTGGAAGCCGATCACGGCAGCATAAAATTCATCAAAGCTGTAGGTGTAGCCAAAGGTTC
Source organism: Kluyvera cryocrescens NBRC 102467 (assembly GCF_001571285.1). Taxonomy (GTDB): domain Bacteria; phylum Pseudomonadota; class Gammaproteobacteria; order Enterobacterales; family Enterobacteriaceae; genus Kluyvera; species Kluyvera cryocrescens. Next base: position 127,265 of record NZ_BCTM01000009.1, read on the forward strand.
CGTGCTCCACAATCCGCTGGAAGCCATCAATGACGGCGGGCGGTGACGTGAAATCCATGTCGGCAATCCACAGTGGAATAAAATCCTGTGGCACCTCTCCGAAGCGAGAGCAGACAAATGCGTGGTCCCATTTACGGCACTTATCGCTTTTACGCTCGATGATTTTATCGAAATCGAACATCTCCAACTCCTGGTTAAATTAAGGCTTCAATGCCGGTTTTTACGCCCTGAACCTGCGGGCCAATAATGACCTGAACACTATGCGCATCAAGGACGACCACGGAAAGTGCACCGGCCTGTTTTAGCGTTTGCTGATCGACTTTCGTCATATCCTTCACCACCAGGCGTAAGCGGGTGATGCAGTTATCCAGTGATGTAATATTTTCCTTGCCGCCGAGAGCGTTCAAAATAAGACCGTGATCGTATTTTGACTTGCCGCGCGCTTTGGTATTTGCGGCTACTGCTTGTGATGCACCATCAGAAGAATCTTCACGACCTGGGGTTTTAATATCGTGTTTTAATATATACCAGCGGAATACCAGGAAGTAGACCGCAAACCACACCACGCCGACGGGGAATAATAAATACCATTTAGTTGAGGTTCCTTGCATTACCCCGAAAATTAACAGGTCGAGAATCCCACCGTCGGTATTACCAATGGTCACTCCCAATAGTGCCATCACCATTAAGGCTAAGCCTGACATGATAATATGGAATACATACAGTGCAGGGGCAATGAAAAGGAATAAGAATTCAATAGGCTCGGAAATGCCGGTAATAACGGAAACTAACACTCCGGAAAGTAATAATCCTTTAATAATCGGTCTGTTCTCGGGTTTCGCCGTCCGATAAATAGCAAACGCCACCGCTGGCAAACCAAAAATGAAGGTTGGCATAAACCCTTGTGACAAGAAGGCAGTCACGTGTGGGCTGAAAGGCAGGCCCGCTTTCAGTTCGGCGTAGAAAATATTCAAAGCACCGGCAATTTCATGGCCGTTAACGATTTCAGTGCCGCCCGCCGGGGTGAAACGCACCATGGCGAGCAGAATATGGTGGAGACCGAAAGGCTTGAGCAGCAGTACGCCAACGCCGTAAAGGAAGGGGCCAAAGACGCTGGTGCTCTGGATGATATGACCAATACCGGCGATACCCATGGCCACATAGGTCCACAGAAGCGGGATAGCCAGGCCGACGATCGACAGCGTCAGAGAGGTAATAATAGGAACAAAGCGGATACCGCTGAAGAAGGCAAAGGCATCATGCAGCACGGTGTCCTGAAAGCGTTCGTGCAGGAAATAGGTGATAACACCGGCAATGATGCCGCCTAGCACCCCCATCTCCAGAGTCTGGATACCGAGTACGACGGATTGGCCGACCTGCTTCATGGTGGCTGCATCCGCAAGCTGGTGTGTCACCGTCAGATAATAATTGATGCTCATATTCATCAGCATATAGCCGACAAACCCTGAATAAGCTCCAACAGCTTTGTTTCTTTTCGCCATCCCAAAGGGAATGGCAATCGCAAACATAACCGGTAAATAGGTAAATGCAAAGCCCCCGACGGTGGCAATAAAACCAAAGGTTAACTGCGTTAACTCACCGCCTAAAAAAGGAAAGCTTTTAATGGTGGAAGGACTGGTAATTGAACTGCCAATACCTAATAACAAACCCATAAACGCTAATAGCGATACGGGGAACATAAATGTTTTACCCAGACTTTGAAAAAACTCCCATACTCGCGACTTTATAGAATTTTCCTGTGTCATGTAGAGTACTCCATTATTTCTATCAGTATAATATGAAGGTCATGAGAAAATACTCATGACCTTTACAAAATGAGAGGTGGGTTGTTATTAATATTTTTATTATCTAATTAAACACTGCATATTAGGCATGCTGTGTTGGGAGCAGCCTATTCGCTGAGCCGCATACATTTATTTTGCTACGCACCACCTCTTTCATCGCATTCATACCGACGCGCATGTAATAGCGCGGGTCATTACCTTCTGGGTTCTCCGCAAACCACTCTTTTACCGCGGCGGCAAAGGCGATTTTCAGCTCAGTCGCAACGTTGACCTTACACACGCCGAGTTCGATGGTACGACGAACGTATTCATCGGGAACATCGCTTGCGCCATGCAGCACCAGCGGGATGTCCACCACTTCACGAATTTCTGCCAGACGCTGGAAATCGATTTTAGGTTTTTTGGTATACAGGCCGTGGGCGGTGCCGATGGCTACGGCAAGGCTGTCTACGCCAGTACGTTCGACAAAACGTTTAGCTTCCATTGGGTCGGTCAGGAATGCGCTTTCCGCATCGACGCTCATGTCGTCTTCTACGCCACCTAAGCGCCCCAGTTCAGCTTCGACGCTGCAATCATGGGCGTGACAAAAATCGACGACCGATTTCACCAGCTTCACATTCTCTTCAAACGGTGAGTGGCTGCCATCAATCATCGCGCTACGTACGCCGGCATTCACTTTGTGGCGGATATCATCCAGCGATTCATGGTGATCGAGGTGCAGCGCCAGCGGCATATCGTAGCTGGTGGAGTAAGCGCGACACAGCGCATAGATCTCTTCCAGCGCGATATGCTTAAACGTCCCCGGCGTCCCGGCGAGGATCACCGGAGACTGCATTTCACTACACACTTCGAGGATCGCCTGGATCGTTTCGGCGTTGTGGATATTAAAAGCCGGCACCGCGTAGCCTTTTGCCTGCGCGTCCTGCAGAAGATATTTGGTGGAGATAATGCTCATGATTCGTTCCTCTTAATCCTGCCACGGGTGAATAACAACGCCCTGTACGACGCGGTTAACCGTGCCGTTGGCGGATGGCGTATCGGGGGTATTACCGACCTTGATTGACTGCGTCAGCGCAAAGACCTGGGCGTAGGTCAGGAAGCAGAAAGCCAGCTCCATATCGTTAAAATGGCGGGCTGGTGGCAGCAGGATATGCGGGCCTGATTCGATGATGGCATCGGTGTCTGCCGCAATAGCGACGACACGTTTTGCCTGCTGGTCACGGCGCAGTTCAGCCAGCAGATCGAGATCGTACTGTCGGGTATAAGGGTGGCTGGAGATAAACACTACGATCAGCGTTTCATTATCGACCAATGATTTAGGACCATGGCGGAAACCGGTCGGCGAGTCGTAAAACGCGGCGAGCTTACCGGCCGTCAGCTCCAGAACCTTCAGCGCGGATTCACGCGCAACGCCCTGTAGGCCGCCGCTGCCGAGATAAACGATTCTTTTCCAGTTTTCTTCGCCAAATACGCCGTGGCTGAAGTCGCCCAGCGAGCTGAGAATGGCCTGGCAGCGGTCTGCGACGTCGCGGAAGGTAAGGCTGTTGATGGTGGTTGGCGCGAATACCGCCAGGCAGCTCGCCATCATGGTAGTGATACTGCTGGTCATGGCAAAGCCGCGATCGTGCGTTTCTGCTGGCATCAGCAGTGCAAAGGCGTTGTCGCAGTTGACCGCATTTTTATACAGGCTGCCTGCTTCATTGCAGGTGATCGACAGGTGGTAGCACTCGGGAACAAACTGATTGGCTAGCTCAACGGCGGCGACGCTCTCCGGGCTGTTGCCAGAACGGGCAAACGAGATTAGCAGCAGCGGATGGGCCGGATTTAGATAGTCCATCGGGTTAGTGACCAGATCGGTCGTCGGTACCGCGCTGATGTTTTTCCCGGTATGGCTGGCGAGCCAAGGGGAGATAATATCGCCGATAAAGGCCGAAGTACCGGCGCCGGTCAGCACGATTCGCAGATCTTCTTTCGCCAGCAGCGGTGTAAGAAAACCATCAATGTCAGCGCGAATCTTTTCAATGTTGGAGAGTGAACGGATCCAGCAGCTCGGCTGCTGGCGGATCTCTTCTTCTGTCCATGTACCGGTTGCAGAGAGAGCTGGGGTATAGGTTTCAGGCATAACTCAGTCCTTAGTCTTGTGAATTCCACATCAGACGCAGGCAAATTGTCGTTGTCTTTCGTTTCGTTTCACTTTTTCGTATATCAGTTAATTAAAATCTATAGAAAAGAAAACGAAAGTTCAATGACGAAAAATGAAATAAAACGAAATCTGTGATCGGTGAAGCGTAAGGTGTAGGTATCTAATTGATTTTTAATGAGTAGTTAAAATAAGAAAATATTAAGTTCTTTTGTGAAAAGAAAGGAAAAGAAAGGCCTTGCGATCGACGACCGAAGGCCAAAGGGGCACACCATAAAGGGGATTAAAGGGAGAGCCGCTGGCCCTGAACCCAGATATCTTGAATGTGTAGGCCGCCATCAAGGGCGATAATGCTGGCGCGTTTACCCACCTTCAGCGACCCGAGCTGTCCGTCGATACCTAACAAACGAGCCGGATGCAGCGATGCCATATGAATCGCCTCTGCAGGCGAAACGCCGGTAAGTTCCACCATATTACGCACGGCAGCATCCACGGATAGCGTGCTGCCGGCCAGTCCGCCGGATGCGGTGCGTACAATCCCGCCGCGCATTTCAACCTGCTCGCCGCACAAGGTGTATTGCCCGTCCGGCATGCCGGCGGCCTGCATGGCATCAGTTATCAGCACGACGCGTTCTTTGGCACAGCTGCAGCACAGTTTCATCGCCGCCGGATGCACGTGATGCCCGTCGGCAATGAGCTCCAGCCATGCGCGCGGGTCGGTTAATCCTGCACCGACCATTCCCGGCTCGCGGTGATGTAAACCGGTCATGCCGTTAAAGCAGTGCACCAAACCGTCCGCTCCGGCATCAAATGCGGCGCGGGTTTGTTCCCAGGTGGCCGCACTGTGACCTAGCATCACCCGCACGTTTTGCTGCTTGAGGTGACGAATGGCTTCTACTGCCCCAGGCTTTTCTGGCGCGAGGGCGACCACGCGTAGAGTGCCTTGAGAGACCGCTATCAGCTCATCAAGTTCGCTGATATCCAGCTCGCGAAACAGCGCCGGAGGATGCGCGCCTTTATTCTGCGGCGTGAAGTAGGGGCCTTCCAGATAGCTACCCAGCACTTGTGCGCCAGGGCCACCGGCGTGGTATCGCTTCGCAATACGTTCCAGCGCCCGGTGAATCATGTTTAAGGGGGCAGTGACGGTGGTTGGCAGCCAGCCGCCAACCCCTTCACGCGCTTTGTGTATCGCCAGCGTATCGAGCGTATCCGGTGCTTCGTCCATCACATCGACCCCCGCGCCGCCATGGACGTGGGTATCGATATAGGCAGGGCACAGCAGCTCGGCATCGCGCTGCGTGACGCCAGCGGGGATCGGTTCAATCGCCGTAATTACGCCATCGACAATGTGCAATTGATGATCGTCTCGCCAGCCCTGTTCAGTCAGCAAACGCCTGGCGCGTAGGGTTTGCGTCATATGCCTTCCTCGACCGGTGCCTCGTCGCGACAGCGCCCGAGCTCGTCAACCAGGCTAGTGAGGCCGCGATGTCCGCACTCCAGCGCCTGCAAACGGAATGCTTCACTGCTGAGCCCATCGCGTTCCATTACCATCTCCAGTAACAGCTGAAGGTTGGTGCCGGTGATGACTTCGCGCCCCGGCTGTTGCATCGCCAGCGTCGAGGACACGCGGAACGGTGTACCGCCGAGCAGGTCGGTCAGGAAGATGATACCTTCCGCACCGTCCAGCTGAGCTACCGCTTCTTCAAGCTGCGCGGTGAGGCGTGCGGTACTTGAGGTTTCAGGAAAATCGATCGCCGCAAACTGTGACTGCTCGCCGAGGATCTGCTTCATCGCTTTTTCCATACCGCTGGCAAACCCGCCGTGTCCCGTCAAAATAATACCTAACATTTCAGACCTCATTTGCTTTACAGGAAGTGGCAGAACTTACCGACGACACCCAGTACCACGGTGATACCGATGAGGCGTAGCGGGCTCCAGCCACGACGAACCAGCCAGTACATCGTCAAGGTATAGACCAGTGGTAAAAATGCGGGCATCAGTTTGTCGATAACGTCAGCCTGTAGTTTGACTACCGCATCACCCGCTTTGATTTCAAGCGTGGTATTCAGACGAACATAGGTGGCTACGAGCGCGCCGATGACGGTCATCCCGACAATAGAGGCCGCGTGGCCCACTTTTTTGGTGTTCGCTTTGATAAGCGGAATGGCGGCAACCCCCATCCGGTAAGCATAGTGTGCAAGACCAAAGCGCAGGCCAAGGTGGACGACGTTAAACATCACCAGAAAGATAATCGCACCGAGAATCGATCCCTGGAGGGCCAGGCTGGCCCCAATCCCACCGCAAATCGGTAGCAGAGTGAGCCAGAACATCGCATCGCCAATCCCACCCAGCGGCGCACCGACGGCAATTTTGGTGCTTTGAATACTGTTAACGTCCTGCTTTGAGCGCTCCATGGCCAGAATAATGCCGATAACAAACGTCACCAAAAACGGATGGGTATTGAAGAAACCCATATGGCCTTTCATCGCACGGGCCAGGTCACGTTTGTTCGTATGGATCTTCTTCAACGCCGGCAGCAGCCCGTAGAGCCAGCCGGAAGCCTGCATACGTTCATAGTTAAATGAAGCCTGTAAGAGCATAGAGCGCCAGGCGACACGGTTAATATCTTTTCGCGTCAGATCTGCGCCAATATTCTGGTCTTCATAAATATTTTCATTCACGCCGGACAGCAATGTTTGTTCGCTTTCCGACACGTTCGGCAGCGCCTGTGGATTAGATTCCATCTTCGAATTCCTCTTTTTTCGCCGCTGGTGCAGCTGCTTCAGGAGATTTGCGCATGAGGTCAATCATCGCCATGGCCAGCGCGGCGGCGGCAATAGCCAGCACCGGTAGCTTGAGCCAGGCTGCGGCAACAAACCCGATAATGAAGTAGGGGATGTAGACGTTTTTCATCATGATTTTCAGCAGCACGGCGAATCCGATGGCCGGCATGATGCCGCCTGCGACGCCAAGGCCGTCAATCAGACGCTCTGGCAACACATCAATGGCGGATTTTGCGTGCTCCGCGCCGAAATAAATGGGCAGGAAGGCACAAAGGAAATAAAAGATACCTAATGCCAGCAGCGCGAGGTAGTTAACGCGCTCTATACCATCGGTATCGGCATTGGCCGCCATGCGGTCACAGCGGGACATGACGCCGGACATCACGGAGAACAAGAAGGTAATCCCCATCTGTACCGCGACGGCAAACGGCACGGCCACGCCGACGGCGACTTCTGGCTTCACGCCGGTGGTGATAGCAAAGGTAGTGCCGACAATCGTCCCGATAATAACGTTAGGTGGCTGTGCACCGGCCAGCGGCGCCAGGCCCATCCAAACCAGCTCCAGCGTACCGCCGGTCAGGATACCGGTATGCAGGTCGCCCAGGATCAGGCCGACCAGCGGGCCCAGTACCACCGGGCGGTGCATATGCGTTAAGCCGTTGAACATATCCAGCCCCGCGATAAAGGCGAGGAGGCCTAACGCGGCAGCTTGCAATAGACTAATTTCCATTGTGAATCCCTCAGAGGAGTTTAAAGAGGTCTACGGCAGCTTCCGTTGGTACGCCCTGTACAAAGCATTCCACACCGGCCTCTTTCAGGCCGTTAAACGCGGCAATATCCTGGGCATCGACAGAAACCGTTTTGGCAATTTGCTGCTTGCCATTGGCGTAGTGCATGTTGCCTACGTTGATACGAGTGACGGGAACGCCGCCTTCAACCAGTTTGAGAAAATCCGCCGGTGATTTGCAGACCAGCAGGATTTTCTGCCGATCGGCAGCGCGATGAATATTGTCGATCACTTTTTGCAGCGACCAGAAACGGACGGCGATCCCTTCGGCCAGCACCATCTCCATTAAATTCTGCTGTACGGTATCCTCAGCAACTTCATCGTTAGCGACCAGCACCAGATTGGCTCCCGCAAATCCAACCCACTGCACGCCGACCTGTCCGTGAATTAATCTTTCATCGATACGGCTAAGAACGATATTTGGCATCGTGTTGTTCCTCTTTGTTGTTATCCGTTTTGGGATGTCGTGGCCAGGCAAGCCGTGTGGTACTGCTGCAAAACGTCCTGAATATGGCTAATGATGAGTTCGCGCGGCGTTGCGCCAAGAACGCCTTCGCGTACTTTGACGTACTGCAAAGGTAAGTACTGGCTGATAAGCGGCAAAGGGATCGTATCGTCCGCCAGGTTGCGCACCAGGCGTTCGAATGCCTCATCAATCTGGCTATCAGGCCAGTAGTAGCGAACGCGGTCGGAGTAGCTATAGCCGCGCGCGAGTCGACGCGCGTTGCCATCACCATGATAGTGGCTCTGCCAATATTCCGGTCTGTCGAGCATGACGTTTTCCAGTACCTGGCGAAGGCCAGAGCTGGCTTTGGCGGGCAGCAATTCTTCTTCGATGGCGGCCAATGAGAAGAGCGCTTCCCGCAGGGCAAAAGTCAGCGCCGGGCCGACTTTTAGGATCGCAAAGTGATCTTTCACTAACTGGCGCAGCGACTGCGGCGTCTGGTAGTCCGTGGAGTGGGCTTCAAAGACCAGTGTGTCATACGCCTCAACCATTTTGCTCAGCTCAACGGCTTTCTGCGGCTGATAATCGATAATATGGCTGTTATCAAACTCAACGCCAGGCTGCACAACCAATGCAATAATACGGGGCCAAATCGCATTCAAGCCTTGCTTTTCAAATGCATGGTGATGGGCTTCGAGCGTCGCACGAGCCGCATCCGGTGTGGTAACGGCCAGCTCGGTTAACGTTTCGTGGGCGCCGCCTGGAACAGGTACTTCGGTGCCAATGACATAGACCAGATCGGCGACGCCAAAGTGGTCAATGCAGGTCTCTTCGGCGATCTTCGCCAGGCGCGCGGCGCGTTCAGCGACGATCTCGTCGGTCAGCGGCACCGGATCGCCCTCGCAGGACATGCTGCAATCAAGGTGGATCTTTTTAAAGCCAGCAGCAACATAGCTTTTAATCAGATCATCGGCGTTGAGCATGGCCTGTTCGGCGGCTAAATTTTGCCAGCGGTTAGGACCCAGATGATCGCCGCCTAAAATCAGCTGATCCTGGGGGAAGTGCAGCGAGTCCGCGAGCTGGCAGACGAAGTCCCGAAAATCAGCCGGAGTCATTCCGGTATAGCCACCGAATTGATCAACCTGATTGGAGGTTGCCTCGATCAGCAGAGGGGTATGATGCGCGTGGGCAAAGCGAAGCGCTGATTCAAGCACCAACGGATGTGCGGAGCAAACGGCGTAAATCCCATTTGCTTTACCTTGTTTATGCAGCGCTACCGTGTCAGTCAGATGTTTCACTTTCCTCTCCAGAACAGATTGCCGTGATAGTTATCTTTCGTTTTGTTTCGTTTAATACTGCATTATGGTGTTGTAAAAATAAAACGAAAGATAATAGTTTTCCGATCTATTTCACAAAAGAAACATAATGAAAGATTTGGGATACTGATGATAGGCGGAGAATGGGGTGATGGCACTTGCATTCTGGTAAAGGAAAGGCGTTAATATGGAAATCGAAATGAAACGAAAGATTGGTTTAAGGGATGCACTATGAGCAGCACTGCAATGTCGACTGAAAAACGTATTACGGGCACCAGTGAAAGGCGTGAGCTCATTATTCAGCGTTTGCGCCAGCAAGGAAGCGTGCAGGTTAACGATCTTTCCACTGATTTTGGCGTCTCAACGGTCACCATTCGCAATGATTTAGCCTTCCTGGAGAAACAGGGGATCGCGGTTCGTGCTTACGGTGGCGCACTGATTTGCGATAGCAACGTGCCGGGTAATGAGCCTTCTGTTGAAGATAAAAGCTCACTCAATACCGCGATTAAGCGGCGCATCGCCGCCGAGGCGGCGCAGCTGATTAAAGCCGGAAATCGCATCATCCTTGACTCCGGGACGACCACGTTTGAAATTGCCCGTATGCTGCGTCAGCATACGGACGTGATTGTCATGACCAATGGCATGAACGTGGCCAATGCGCTGCTGGAAGCCGAGGGGGTTGAGCTGCTGATGACCGGCGGTCATCTTCGCCGTCAGTCGCAATCTTTTTATGGCGATCAGGCCGAGCAATCGTTGCAAAATTACCATTTTGACATGTTGTTCTTAGGCGTCGATGCCATCGATCTTGAGCGTGGGATCAGCACCCATAATGAAGATGAGGCCCGCTTGAATCGACGGATGTCTGAAGTGGCGGAAAAAATCGTCGTGGTCACCGATTCCAGCAAATTTAACCGCTCCAGCCTGCATAAAATTATCGATATGCAGCGCGTCGACATGATTATTGTGGATGAAGGGATCCCGGCGGAAAGCCTCGAAGGGCTGCGTAAAAGCGGTATCGACGTGATTCTGGTCTCGCTGACGGATTAAAAAAAAGAGGAGCATGATGCTCCTCTTTTTTTATTGGCAGACGGCTATCAGGTCACCGGCGCGGGGTTAAACACCGCCAACTGGTTGTGAAGGCCCCACTGATCCGAGAAGGTTTTCTTACGTCCACTGGCGACGTCGAGAATGAAGTGGAACAGCTTCAGGCCGACGTCTTCAATCGTCTCTTCACCCGTAGCAATCGTGCCTGCGTTGATATCCATTAAGTCATACCAGCGGTTGGCAAGCTCGGTGCGGGTGGCCATCTTGATAACCGGTACCGCCATCAGGCCGTAAGGCGTCCCGCGGCCGGTGGTAAAGACCTGTACGGTGATCCCGGACGCCACCTGCTGAGTACCGCACACAAAATCGCTGGCAGGCGTTGCGGCGTAAATCAGGCCGCGTTTGGTCGGACGCTGGCCCGGCGATAACACTTCGACGATGGCGCTCTTACCGGATTTAGCAATGGAGCCCAGCGCTTTTTCGACGACGTTCGCCAGCCCGCCTTTTTTGTTGCCCGGAGAAGGGTTGGCGCTGCGGTCCGTTTGTCCCATATCGAGATAGTTATCGTACCAGGCCATCTCCTCCAGCAGGCGTTTACCGACCTCTTCATTGATGGCACGCGGCGTTAACAGATGAATGGCATCGCGGACTTCAGTCACCTCAGAGAACATCACGGTCGCGCCGCAGCGGACCAGCAGGTCGGAGGCGTAGCCCACCGCCGGGTTGGCGGTGACGCCGGAGAACGCATCGCTACCGCCGCATTGCATGCCCACGACCAGCTCGGAAGCCGGACAGGTTTCACGCTGGCGCTTGTTGAGTTTTTCCAGGTGGCGTTCGGCAACAAGCAGAATATCGTCGACCATGGATTTGAAGCCGACGTGCTGTTCATCCTGCAAGCGCACGATGCTGGCGCTATCCACCGGAATGCTCTGCACATCTTCGGTCCCTTCCAGCAGGCGTTCTGGCTGCAGTTTTTCACAGCCAAGGCCGACCACCATCACTTCGCCACCAAAGTTCGGGTTCAGCGCGATATTGTGGATGGTGCGGATAGGCACAATTGCAGCCGGTGCGTTGATCGCGACGCCGCAGCCATAGAGGTGGTTCAGACCCACCACTCCGTCAACGTTGGGGTATTTAGGCAGTAAATCACGCTCGATGATTTTGACGACGTAATCCACCACCCCCGCGACGCAGTGCACGCTGGTGGAGATACCCAGCAGGTTTTTGGTCCCCACGCTGCCGTCGGCATTGCGGTAGCCTTCAAAGGTATACCCTTCAAGCGTTGGCAGCGGCTCTGGCACTTTGGTTGCCAGCGGTAATGTGTTGAGCGGCGGTGCTTTCGGTAAAGCGACCGTGGATTCGTCGATCCAGCTGCCTTTCGCGATGTCACGAATCGCATAGCCGATGACTTCGCCATAGCGAATAATTTCACCGTTCTGTGGAATATCAACCAATGCCACTTTATGGCCCTGTGGAATATGTTCAATTAATTCCAGACCATCAGGGAAACGGGTTCCGGCTTTTAATCCGTTATCGTTGACAATGATCGCAACATTATCTGTTGCATGTACCTTTATATAAAAGGCAGTCGGCGATTCTTGTCTGATCTCAATGTTTGCCATTGTCCAGCATTCTCCAGCAACGGGGTAAAAAGAATAATGTGTATAAGTGTTTTGCTTCTGGTTATAGGAAATAAAAACACCTGAATAATGGAATAAAGAATGTCAGGAGTTCGGATATAAGAATGTGACGCAGATCACTCATCTTCGTGATGCCCCGTGGGGCAAGGGTATCAATGGTTGAAATTGTGCATTAGCGCCCAGTGTTATGTGCATATGATCAATTTAATGAATTATAAAAACGGTTAAATTGGTTTTTTGCACAATGTGCGAGTGTGGGTTCCTGATTATACTGAATCTCGATTTCATGGTGTCTGATTTGTTTTTTGAGACTACCCGTTATCAATAAATAGTCAGCGAAACACACCTTAATAAAAAATAATATAATTAAGGTGTCCTGTACCCGAGGATAATAAAATGATACACGATACTGCTGATGTTGCTGAATCAAAAAAGGGTATGCCTACCCGATATTTAATTTTATTAATTATTTTTATTGTTACGGCCGTTAACTACGCAGACCGCGCAACGCTCTCCATTGCCGGTACATCCGTTGCTGAGGAGCTGGGTCTTAGCGCGGTATCAATGGGGTATATCTTCTCTGCATTTGGTTGGGCTTACTTGCTCATGCAGATCCCCGGTGGTTGGTTACTGGATAAATTTGGCTCGAAGAAAGTGTATACCTACAGCTTATTCTTCTGGTCGCTGTTTACTTTCCTGCAGGGCTTTGTGGGCTTTTTCCCGCTGGCGTGGGCAGGGGTTTCCATGTTTATCATGCGCTTTATGCTCGGTTTCTCTGAAGCGCCATCCTTCCCGGCTAACGCCCGTATTGTGGCCGCCTGGTTCCCAACCAAAGAGCGCGGTACCGCATCCGCAATCTTTAACTCCGCGCAGTATTTCTCCTTAGCACTGTTCTCGCCGCTGCTGGGCTGGCTGACTTTTGCCTGGGGCTGGGAACATGTCTTTACCGTCATGGGGGCAATTGGCTTCGTGCTGACGGCGATGTGGGTCAAGTTCGTCCACAACCCAACCGACCATCCACGGATGACCAAAGAAGAGTTGACGTTCATCGCGGATAACGGCGCCGTGGTCGATATGGACCATAAAAAGCCGGGTAGCGAAGCAGCGAAAGGCCCGAAGCTGGATTACATCAAGCAGTTGCTCAGCAGCCGTATGATGTTAGGGATCTTCTTTGGTCAGTATTTCCTGAACACCATCACCTGGTTCTTCCTGACCTGGTTCCCGATTTACCTGGTGCAGGATAAAGGTATGTCGATTCTGAAGGTTGGGATGGTGGCGTCAATTCCTGCGCTGTGCGGTTTTGGCGGCGGTGTACTGGGCGGCCTGTTCTCTGACTATCTGATTCGCCGCGGCTGCACGCTGACCTTCGCCCGAAAACTGCCTATCGTGCTGGGCATGCTGTTGGCATCAACGATTATTCTGTGCAACTACACCGATAACACGGCGCTGGTGGTGGCATTGATGGCGCTGGCGTTCTTCGGCAAAGGCTTTGGTGCACTGGGCTGGCCGGTTATCTCCGATGTGGCACCGAAAGAGATTGTGGGGCTGTGCGGCGGGTTGTTTAACGTCTTCGGCAACGTGGCCTCTATCGTTACGCCGCTGGTCATCGGCTATATCGTTAGCGAACTGCACTCCTTTAATGGCGCACTGATTTTTGTAGGCTGTTCCGCGCTGATGATGATGGTTTGCTACCTGTTTGTGGTAGGTGACATCAAACGTCTGGAACTGCGGAAGTAAGTCACGACTAACTTAAGGTAATAAAAATGGATAACGCGATTTTCCCTAACAAATTCAAAGCAGCACTGGCTGCAAATCAGGTTCAGATTGGCTGTTGGTCAGCGCTGTCCAGCCCAATCAGTACCGAAGTGTTAGGCTTGGCCGGTTTCGACTGGCTGGTTCTGGACGGTGAACACGCGCCGAACGATGTGACGACGTTAATCCCGCAGCTGATGGCATTAAAAGGCAGCGCCAGCGCGCCGGTGGTGCGTATCCCGACCAACGAGCCGGTGATTATCAAGCGCATGCTGGATATTGGCTTTTATAACTTCCTGATCCCCTTTGTTGAAACTCAGGAGCAGGCAGAGCAGGCGGTCGCCGCCACGCGTTATCCACCAGAAGGCATTCGCGGTGTCTCCGTTTCCCACCGCGGCAACATGTTTGGCACCGTGCCGGATTATTTCGCGCAGTCCAACAAGAACATCACCATCCTTGTACAGATTGAAAGCCAACTGGGTGTAGATAGCGTCGATGCTATCGCCGCGACCGAAGGCGTTGACGGTATTTTCGTGGGACCAAGCGATTTGGCTGCGGCCTTAGGCCACCTTGGCAACGCCTCGCACCCGGAAGTGCAGAAGGCAATTCAACACATCTTTGCCCGTGCCAAAGCGCACGGTAAACCTAGCGGTATTCTGGCTCCGGTTGAAGCTGATGCGCGCCGCTATCTGGAATGGGGAGCCACCTTTGTGGCCGTCGGCAGCGATTTGGGCGTGTTCCGCGCCGGGACGCAGAAACTGGCCGACGCTTTTAAAAAGTAACCACCACGCATACACGCAAAATTGAGGAAATGACGATGAAAGTTGGTTTTATTGGCCTGGGTATCATGGGTAAACCGATGAGTAAAAACCTGCTGAAAGCGGGTTACTCACTGGTGGTTTGTGACCGCAATCCGGAAAGCGTTGCCGAAGTGATGGCGGCCGGTGCGGAAGCGGCGAGCACGGCAAAAGCCATCGCCGAGCAGTGTGAGGTGATTATCACCATGCTGCCAAACTCCCCACACGTCAAAGAGGTCGCGCTGGGTGAGAACGGGATTATTGATGGTGCGAAACCGGGTACGGTTCTGATTGATATGAGTTCTATCGCTCCGCTGGCAAGCCGTGAAATCAGCGATGCGCTGAAGGCGAAGGGCGTTGATATGCTGGATGCCCCGGTGAGCGGCGGTGAGCCGAAGGCTATCGACGGCACGCTATCGGTGATGGTCGGCGGCGATAAGGCGATTTTCGACAAGTACTATGATCTGATGAAAGCCATGGCGGGTTCCGTGGTGCACACCGGTGAGATTGGCGCGGGCAACGTCACGAAGCTGGCAAACCAGGTGATCGTTGCGCTGAACATCGCGGCGATGTCCGAAGCGCTGACCCTGGCCACCAAAGCGGGCGTAAACCCGG
This sequence comes from Kluyvera cryocrescens NBRC 102467, assembly GCF_001571285.1. Lineage (GTDB taxonomy): Bacteria > Pseudomonadota > Gammaproteobacteria > Enterobacterales > Enterobacteriaceae > Kluyvera > Kluyvera cryocrescens. Next base: position 142,389 of record NZ_BCTM01000009.1, read on the forward strand.
ATCTGGTCTATCAGGCAATCCGCGGTGGTCTGGCAGGAAGTACGGTACTGGATGCCAAAGCACCGATGGTCATGGATCGTAACTTCAAACCGGGTTTCCGTATCGATCTGCATATTAAAGATCTGGCCAACGCGCTGGATACTTCCCACGGCGTGGGCGCGCAGCTGCCGTTAACGGCAGCAGTGATGGAGATGATGCAGGCGCTACGTGCCGACGGTCTCGGAACCGCTGACCATAGCGCTATTGCGTGCTACTACGAAAAACTGGCGAAAGTGGAAGTTTCTCGCTAATGACGTCGTGCCCGGTGGCGCTTTGCTGACCGGGCCTACCTTGTAGGCCGGATAAGTCATACGCCATCCGCCGTCGTGCGCTAATAGGCTCAGATATGAAAATCGTAATCGCCCCAGACTCTTATAAAGAAAGCCTCTCTGCTACCGAAGTAGCTCAGGCAATAGAAAAAGGATTTCGGGAAATCTTTCCGGAAGCGCAGTTTGTATCAGTACCGGTCGCCGACGGTGGAGAAGGAACGGTTGAGGCGATGATTGCGGCAACGCAGGGGCGGGCGGTGACCTCAACCGTCACCGGTCCGCTTGGCGATACCGTCGAGGCACAGTGGGGAATTTCGGGCGATGGCCAAACGGCATTTATCGAGATGGCCGCCGCCAGCGGGTTGGCGCTGGTGCCTCCGGAGTTACGTAACCCACTTATTACCACCTCTTACGGTACCGGGGAGCTTATCCTGCAGGCGCTGGAAAGCGGGGTAAAGAACATCATTATCGGCATCGGCGGCAGCGCCACCAACGATGGCGGAGCCGGAATGGTTCAGGCGCTTGGTGCGAAGCTGTGCGACGCTAACGGGGCTGATATTGGCTTTGGCGGCGGTAGCCTGATGAGCCTGAACAATATTGATATTCGCCATCTTGATGCCCGCCTACAGACGTGCAGCATTCGGGTGGCCTGTGATGTCACTAACCCGCTGACCGGCACGTCGGGCGCTTCATTCATCTTTGGCCCGCAGAAAGGGGCCACCGAGGCGATGATCCGCGAGCTGGACCATAATCTGGCGCATTTTGCTGACGTCATTAAAAAATCGCTGCGTGTGGATGTGAAAGAGGTGCCGGGAGCCGGTGCGGCTGGCGGTATGGGGGCGGCGTTAATGGCCTTCCTCGGCGCGGAGCTGCGCAGCGGAATTGAGATTGTGACGCAAGCGCTCAACCTGGAAGAACACATTCATGACTGCACGCTGGTCGTCACCGGTGAGGGGCGCCTTGATAGCCAGAGTATTCACGGTAAAGTCCCGGTTGGCGTGGCTAGCGTCGCGAAAAAATACCATAAGCCGGTGATTGGTATTGCCGGAAGCCTGACGCGTGACGTTGGGATCGTGCATCAGTACGGCATTGATTCGGTGTTTAGCGTTCTCAACCGTATTGGTTCGCTGGAAGAGGCGTTTCGCGACGCAGCGGAGAATATTTACCTCACCTCGCGCAACGTTGCCGCCACGCTGCAAATGGGGATGCAGGCGCAAACTCAAGGGTGACATCGGCGCGCAAACCCACTATACTGCGCGCCGAAGCTGACCAGACAGTCGCCGCTTCGTCGTCGTCCTCTTCGGGGGAGACGGGCGGAGGGGAGGAAAGTCCGGGCTCCATAGGGCAAGGTGCCAGGTAACGCCTGGGGGGTGTAACAGCCCACGACCAGTGCAACAGAGAGCAAACCGCCGATGGCCCACGCAAGTGGGATCAGGTAAGGGTGAAAGGGTGCGGTAAGAGCGCACCGCGCGGCTGGTAACAGTCCGTGGCACGGTAAACTCCACCCGGAGCAAGGCCAAATAGGGGTTCATAAGGTACGGCCCGTACTGAACCCGGGTAGGCTGCTTGAGCCAGTGAGCGATTGCTGGCCTAGATGAATGACTGTCCAACGACAGAACCCGGCTTATCGGTCAGTTTCACCTCTTAAAAAACCCCGCTTCGGCGGGGTTTTTGCTTTTTACCGCGCCCAAAAAGGGTCAACTACGGCGCTCGGTAATTTCTTCATGTTGCTCGTTTTAGGGTGACAAAAAACGCTCATTTTGTCGAAATGCGACATGATGCACAAAACACTAATTTAAACGTTTCGATTGGTTTTTTGTGCTGCCAATGACGCCTTTACCCTTTTGTAATCGACTGAAATGGGCAGAAAATCAGGGAAAATCACGCCTCATAATGTTGTTGCTGTGTTTTGATAATGTTAACGGAGGTGATCTAAACATATTAACGTGAATGTATGTTTGATTGGGGGTTGTGTGATGATGCGCGAAGAATTGGCCTAGAAGTCGTACTTTTTCTCATTTAATTTTATTTTATCAAATATTATTTATTGATTTTCACTGCGTAAAAAACAGACTGAGAATGATTGAAAGATGATCTAAATATTTAATTTTAAATCACCAAAAAAATCATTATTTATCGCCATAAAATAAATTCATACACCTCATTTTTATTGATGAAAGTCAGTGTAATATCATATTTTATATTTGTAACTAATTGATAGATATGAATTTTGTTTGTCTATTGGATATGTGGTAGCTAGGGTTTAAAGTAAATTGTGAGTGGTAGCACACATCTCTATTACCTATATTTAATAGAATCCTCCTCGCCAAGTGGAAATAAGAGGAGAAAGAAAAAATGGATAATGTTCTTCTGCCTAAAACGCAACACCTTGTGGTGTTCCAGGAAGTCATTAGAAGTGGATCTTTCGGCTCTGCGGCAAAACAGCTCGGTTTAACCCAACCGGCGGTCAGTAAAATTATCAATGATATCGAATCTAACTTCGGTATTGAGCTGATGGTACGTAAAAATACCGGGGTGACCTTGACCAGCGCCGGCCAGGTGCTGCTGGGTTACTCGGAGTCCATCACTCGTAAAATGAAAAATATGGTCAACGAGATGAACAGCCTGAGCTGCAGCAGCGTGGTTGATGTCTCATTTGGCTATCCCTCGCTGATTGGCTTCACCTTCCTACCGGAGATGATTAAAACCTTTAAACAGGTGTTTCCGGCCGCGCAGGTCACCATGTTTGAAGCCCAACTGTCGTCATTTTTACCGGCGCTGCGCGATGGGCGATTAGATTTTGCCATTGGTACGCTAAGCGATGAGATGCAGTTACAGGATCTGCATGTGGAACCGCTTTTTGAGTCTGAGTTTGTCGTGGTTGCTTCCAAATCACGAACGTGTACGTCAACGGTCGCGCTGGAGTCGCTCTCCGGTGAGCAGTGGGTCTTCCCGCAAACCGATATGGGCTACTACAAAGAACTCCTCTCCACCCTCCACCTTCATCACATCAGCACCGAAAATATCGTCAAAACCGATTCCGTCGTTACCATCTACAACCTGGTCTTAAATGCCGGTTTCCTGACGGTAATACCGAAAGATATGATTGCGCCCTTTGGTTCTGACCAATTTATTATTTTACCAGTCGAAGACGTATTACCTGTGGCGCGCTATGCCGCAATTTGGTCAAAGAATTATCGTATAAAGAAACCGGCCTCAGTATTAGTGGAGTTGGCCAAGAAATATTCTTCGCCACCCGATAAGAATGAAATAAATTAAACTTCTGCTGAAGTACTAAAGCGAATAAATTAAAAAGAACTCCAGAGTTATTTATAGCTCTGCTACCCTGATATTGTCTAACGTCAGAAGCCTATTCTGATAAGAGGATACGATGCATATTACCTACGATCTTCCTGTTACCCTTGATGACATTCAAACAGCGAAAAAAAGACTCGCTGGCAAAATTTATAAAACCGGTATGCCACGTTCTAACTACCTGAGCGAACGCTGCAAAGGTGAAATCTTCCTTAAGTTCGAAAACATGCAGCGTACTGGGTCGTTTAAAATTCGCGGTGCTTTTAACAAACTCAGCGCATTGACCGAAGCGGAGCGCCGTAAAGGCGTGGTGGCATGCTCAGCGGGGAACCATGCTCAGGGGGTCTCTCTCTCCTGTGCGATGCTTGGCATTGACGGTAAAGTGGTGATGCCAAAAGGGGCGCCAAAATCAAAAGTGGCGGCGACTCAGGACTATTCAGCGGAAGTCATTCTGCACGGCGATAACTTCAATGACACCATTGCCAAAGTCAGTGAAATAGTTGAAATGGAAGGCCGGATTTTTATCCCACCGTATGATGATGCGCTGGTGATTGCCGGACAGGGCACCATCGGGCTGGAGATTCTGGAAGACCTGTACGATGTGGATAACGTCATTGTGCCTATCGGCGGCGGCGGTCTGATTGCCGGAATTGCAACGGCGATTAAATCCATTAACCCGACGATTAAAATCATTGGCGTGCAGTCGCAAAATGTCCACGGTATGGCCGCTTCTTATTATGCCGGTGAGATAACCAACCACCGCACCTGTACGACGCTGGCTGATGGGTGCGACGTTGCGCGTCCGGGTAGCTTGACCTTCGAAATCGTTCGTGAGCTGGTGGATGATATTGTGCTGGTCACCGAAGATGAAATTCGTGACAGCATGATTGCTCTAATCCAGCGAAATAAAGTGGTGACCGAAGGCGCTGGCGCTTTAGCGTCTGCCGCATTATTAAGTGGCAAGCTCGATCACTATATTCAAGGGCGCAAAACGGTGAGTATTATTTCTGGCGGCAATATCGACCTGTCGCGTGTTTCAGAAATTACCGGATTCGTTGGCGCTTAATTAATTCTTCCCTGGTTTATTTCAGGCAGCTTCTTGATGCCCGGCTGCCTGTTATCCAAAAATGACGAAAACATTAATTCAAGGACATATTATGAGTACGACAGAAAGTATTAATGTTAGCCAAACCAAAGAATCCTCCTGGCGTAAATCGGATACCACATGGACGTTGGGTTTATTCGGTACTGCAATCGGTGCAGGGGTATTATTCTTCCCCATTCGTGCTGGCTATGGCGGCCTGATTCCTATTTTGCTGATGCTGCTGCTCGCTTATCCGATTGCGTTTTATTGCCACCGCGCGCTGGCGCGCCTGTGCCTTTCCGGCTCCAATCCGTCCGGGAACATTACGGAAACGGTAGAAGAGCACTTTGGTAAAACCGGCGGGGTAGTGATCACCTTCCTGTACTTCTTCGCTATCTGTCCGCTGCTGTGGATTTATGGTGTCACCATCACTAACACCTTTATGACCTTCTGGGAAAACCAGCTTCAAATGCCGGCGCTCAACCGCGGCGTGGTGGCACTGTTGCTGCTGCTGTTGATGGCGTTTGTCATTTGGTTTGGTAAAGACCTGATGGTCAAGGTGATGAGCTACCTGGTGTTCCCATTCATCGCCAGTCTGGTGCTGATTTCCCTGTCGCTGATCCCTTACTGGAACTCCGCGGTTATCGATCAGGTGAGCCTGAGCGAGATCTCGCTGACCGGTCATGACGGCATCCTGGTGACGGTATGGCTGGGGATTTCCATCATGGTGTTCTCCTTTAACTTCTCACCGATTGTCTCTTCATTTGTGGTCTCTAAACGTGAAGAGTACGAAGGGGAGTTTGGCCGTGAATATACCGAACGCAAGTGTTCCAAAATTATCTCCCGTGCCAGCATGCTGATGGTGGCCGTAGTGATGTTCTTCGCCTTCAGTTGCCTGTTTACGCTCTCCCCGCAGAACATGGCGGAAGCGAAAGCGCAAAATATTCCGGTGCTTTCTTACCTGGCAAACCACTTCTCCTCCATGGCCGGCCAGAAATCAACCTTCGCAACGACCCTGGAATACGGCGCTTCGATTATCGCGCTGGTGGCAATCTTCAAATCCTTCTTCGGCCACTACCTTGGCACGCTGGAAGGGCTTAATGGCCTGGTACTGAAGTTCGGTTACAAAGGCGATAAAACCAAAGTCTCTGACCGCAAGCTCAGCACCATCAGCATGATCTTCATCATGGGCTCCACCTGGGTTGTGGCTTACGCCAACCCGAACATCCTGGACCTGATTGAAGCCATGGGCGCGCCGATTATCGCTTCCCTGCTGTGCCTGCTGCCAATGTACGCCATCCGTAAAGCGCCATCGTTGGCGAAATACCGCGGCAAGCTGGACAACGTGTTTGTTACGGCTATCGGTCTACTGACCATTCTGAACATCGTTTACAAGCTCTTTTAATTAACAAGCTCAGGATGAGCGGAGTCGTAATATGAATGAGTTCCCGGTTGTATTGGTGATTAATAGCGGTTCATCGTCTATTAAATTCTCAGTGCTGGATGTTGATACCTGTGACGTGCTACTGGCGGGGATCGCGGAAGGCATTAATACAGAGCGGGCGGGATTATCGGTCAACGGCGGTGAGTCTTCACCGCTGTCTCACCCGACCTATGAAGCCGCGCTAAAGGCGATTTCCTTCGAGCTGGAAACGCGCGATTTAATCGATAGTGTGGCCTTAATTGGCCACCGCATTGCCCACGGCGGCAATATTTTTACCCAGTCCGCGCTGATTACCGATGAGGTGATCGACGGTATTCGACAGGTTTCGCCGCTGGCACCGCTGCATAACTACGCCAACCTGAGCGGGATTGAGTCGGCGCGGCATCTGTTCCCCGGTGTACAGCAGGTGGCGGTGTTTGATACCAGCTTCCACCAAACTCTGCCGCCGGAAGCCTATCTCTATGGATTACCGTGGAAATACACCGAAGAGCTTGGCGTACGTCGCTATGGTTTCCATGGGACATCACACCGCTATGTTGCCCAGCAGGCCTATGACCTGCTGAAGCTACAGGAGGAGGATTCCGGGCTGGTGATTGCCCACCTCGGCAATGGCGCATCGATTTGTGCCGTGCATAACGGCAAAAGTGTGGATACCTCAATGGGCATGACGCCGCTGGAAGGGTTGATGATGGGCACCCGCAGCGGTGATGTCGACTTTGGTGCGATGGCGTGGATTGCCGACCAGACCAACCAGACGATGAGTGACCTGGAGCGCATCGTCAATAAAGAGTCCGGTTTGCTGGGAATTTCCGGGCTGTCGTCGGATCTGCGCACGCTGGAAAAGGCCTGGCATGAGGGGCATGAACGCGCACAGTTGGCGATCAAAACCTTCGTCCACCGCATTGCTCGCCATATCGCCGGACACGCAGCCTCACTTACCCGCCTTGACGCCATTATTTTCACCGGCGGTATCGGTGAAAACTCGCAGCTGATTCGTCGTCTGGTGATGGCGCATTTACGCGTGCTGGGGGTGATCGCCAATGACGATATGAATAGCCGACCAAACAGCGATGGGGAACGGATTATCTCTGACGAACGTTCCAGCGTGGTCTGTGCGGTGATTCCAACCAATGAAGAGAAAATGATTGCGCTGGACGCTATCCGTTTAGGAAACCTCAGTACGGTAGCGGAATACGCCTGAGTTAATCGCTTTTATTATTGAGAGAAGAGTTTTCATGAAGGTAAATATCGATCTTAACGATATGCATTTTGCCGATGCATGGCGCGGTTTTAACGGTAGCGAATGGAAGGAAGAGATTAACGTTCGCGAGTTTATCCAGCACAACTACACGCCGTATGAAGGAGATGAATCTTTCCTCGCGGCGGCAACGCCGGCGACGACCGCGCTGTGGGAAAAGGTGATGGCGGGCATTCGCATCGAAAACGCCACCCATGCCCCGGTTGATTTTGATACCAACATCGCGACGACGATTACCGCGCATGACGCCGGGTACATCGACCAGCGTCTGGAGAAGATCGTCGGCCTGCAAACCGACAAACCGCTCAAGCGTGCGCTGCATCCGTTTGGCGGCATCAACATGATCAAAAGCTCGTTTGAAGCCTATGGTCGTGAAATGGACGCCGATTTCGAGTACCAGTTTACCTCGCTGCGTAAAACCCATAACCAGGGCGTCTTTGATGCTTATTCCCCGGACATGCTGCGCTGTCGTAAATCGGGCGTGCTAACCGGTCTGCCGGACGGCTACGGGCGCGGGCGCATTATCGGCGATTATCGCCGCGTGGCCCTGTACGGTATCCGCTATCTGGTACGCGAGCGCGAACTGCAGTTCGCTGACCTACAAACCAAGCTGGAGTGGGGGCAGGATCTGGAAGCCACGCTGCGCCTGCGTGAAGAGCTGGCGGAGCACCGTCGCGCGCTGCTGCAAATGCAGGAGATGGCGGCGAAGTACGGCTGTGATATCTCTCGTCCAGCGCTCAATGCTCAGGAAGCGGTTCAGTGGCTCTATTTTGCCTACCTCGCCGCGGTGAAATCACAAAACGGCGGCGCGATGTCGCTCGGCCGTACTGCCACCTTCCTCGATATCTATATTGAACGTGACATGCAGGAAGGGCGTCTCACCGAGGAGCAGGCGCAGGAGCTTATTGACCATTTCATCATGAAGATCCGCATGGTGCGTTTCCTGCGGACACCGGAGTTTGACACCCTGTTCTCCGGCGACCCGATCTGGGCCACGGAAGTGATTGGTGGCATGGGGCTGGATGGACGCACGCTGGTGAGCAAAAACGCGTTCCGCTATCTGCATACGTTGCACACCATGGGCCCGGCGCCGGAGCCAAACCTGACCATCCTTTGGTCGGAAGCGCTACCGCCTGCCTTTAAGCAGTATGCCGCGCAGGTTTCTATCGTCACCTCATCGCTACAGTATGAGAATGACGATCTGATGCGCGCTGATTTTAATAGCGATGATTACGCGATTGCCTGCTGCGTCAGTCCGATGGTCATTGGTAAGCAGATGCAGTTCTTCGGGGCTCGCGCCAACCTGGCGAAAACGCTGCTGTATGCGATCAACGGCGGAGTGGATGAGAAGCTGAAGATCCAGGTGGGGCCGAAAACCGCGCCGTTGATGGATGATGTGCTGGACTATGACTCAGTGATGGAGAGCCTCGATCACTTTATGGACTGGCTGGCGGTGCAGTACATCAGCGCGCTGAACGTCATTCACTATATGCACGACAAGTACAGCTATGAAGCGTCGCTGATGGCGCTGCATGACCGCGATGTGTATCGCACCATGGCCTGCGGTATTGCTGGGCTGTCGGTGGCAGCGGATTCTCTGTCGGCCATCAAGCATGCCCGCGTGAAGCCGATTCGCGATGAAAATGGCCTGGCGGTCGATTTCGAAATTGAAGGTGAGTACCCGCAGTACGGCAACAATGACGAGCGCGTGGACAGCATCGCCTGCGATCTGGTTGAGCGCTTTATGAAGAAAATCAGAGTGCTGCCGACCTATCGTCATGCGGTACCGACCCAGTCGATTCTCACCATCACCTCCAACGTGGTGTATGGGCAGAAAACGGGGAACACGCCGGACGGCCGCCGCGCGGGCACACCGTTTGCGCCGGGGGCGAACCCGATGCATGGCCGCGACCGCAAAGGGGCGGTGGCCTCACTCACGTCGGTGGCGAAGTTGCCGTTTACCTACGCAAAAGATGGGATTTCGTACACCTTCTCAATTGTGCCGGCGGCGCTGGGCAAAGAGGACAAGGTACGTAAAACCAACCTGGTGGGGCTGTTGGATGGGTACTTCCACCATGAGGCCACGGTGGAAGGGGGGCAGCATCTCAACGTCAACGTCATGAATCGTGACATGCTGCTGGATGCGATTGCCCACCCGGAAAATTACCCGAATCTCACCATTCGCGTCTCAGGCTACGCGGTGCGCTTTAATGCGCTAACCCGCGAGCAGCAGCAGGACGTTATCTCACGCACCTTTACCCAGGCGATTTAATCGTAGGATTGGAGTGCGTATTGCGACACCGGGCTGCCATCCGGCAGCCCGTCTCTGAAGCCGTATCGAGGTCACGGATATGATTAGTACATTCGATATGTTCAAAATTGGCGTCGGGCCATCCAGTTCCCACACTGTAGGGCCAATGAATGCGGGGAAGTCGTTCATTGACGAGCTGGTAGCGGAGGCGCTTTTAGCGCAAACCACGCGCCTGACGGTCGATCTTTACGGTTCGCTCTCCCTCACCGGGAAGGGCCATGCGACCGATGTGGCGGTCATTATGGGGCTGGCAGGTAATCGTCCTGAAAGCGTTGATATTGACGCGATGCAGCCGTTTATACGCGCCGTCGAGCGCAGTGGGCTGTTAAGCGTTGCGCAGGGGGATGCAGAAGTGCCATTTTCCCTGAGTGACGATGTTATCTTCCATAACCAGGCTCTGCCGCGCCATGAAAACGGCATGCGCTTTACCGCGTATAGCAAAACGGGGATTTTGCTCAGCAGAACCTACTACTCCATTGGCGGCGGTTTTATCGTGGAGGAGTCGAAGTTTGGCCAGGAGTTTGAGGTGGAACAGCCGGTGCCGTATCCGTTTCATTCCGCCAGCGAGCTGATGGCGCAGTGCAAAGAGCATGGACTCTCAATCTCTGGCCTGATGATGCAAAACGAGCTGGCTCTAAGAAGCCAGAGCGATATTGATACCGGGCTGACGCGCATCTGGCACGTGATGCGCACCGGCATCGAACGCGGCATGAATACCGAAGGCGTACTGCCGGGGCCGATGAACGTTCCGCGCCGCGCCGTCGCGCTACGGCGACAATTGGTTTCCAGCGACAGCACATCAAGCGACCCGATGAATGTGATCGACTGGATCAACATGTTTGCCCTCGCGGTGAGCGAGGAGAACGCGGCGGGGGGCCGGGTGGTGACGGCCCCGACTAACGGCGCCTGCGGCATCGTCCCGGCGGTTCTGGCCTATTACGATAAGTTCAGGCGTACGGCGAACGGTAATTCGATTGCGCGCTATTTGCTGGCCGCTGGCGCAATTGGTGGGCTGTATAAGCGCAACGCGTCGATTTCGGGCGCTGAAGTCGGATGTCAGGGGGAAGTCGGCGTGGCCGCGTCGATGGCGGCCGCGGGGCTGGCTGAGTTACTCGGCGGCAGCCCGCAGCAGGTGTGCATGGCGGCGGAGATCGCCATGGAACACAATCTGGGCTTAACCTGCGATCCGGTGGGCGGGCAGGTGCAGATCCCCTGCATCGAACGCAACGCCATTAACGCAGTAAAAGCGGTGAATGCTGCGCGTATGGCCATCCAACGGACCAGCGAAGCGCGGGTGTCGCTCGATAAAATTATCGAGACCATGTATGAAACCGGTAAAGACATGAACGAAAAATACCGGGAAACGTCGCGCGGTGGGCTGGCAATAAAAGTGCTCTGCGATTAACCCACACCATCGTCCATCATCATGCCGCCCATGTATTGACGGCTTTCATTGCAGCGCCCCAGACCATCAGGACTGGGGCGTTTTTGTATGGGCTGCGCGCGGGGAAATTCGGTGAATTAGCCAGTGTATTATGTTGTTTCGTTACGATTTTCATACAAACATTGGAGTTATTCACTAAATCAATCGCGCGCTGTGATAGCCATCATTTTTTGCTTCCGCCGGCAGTTACATCTCATTAACGCATCTGTTTGCGCTGCTTCACAGAACCCCCGCAGCATGCTTTAAGGTTAAAAACGCGGATAGAGAGCAATTCGATATAAAACAACAAGTTATTGATTTTTGGCACCAGGCCGATGTATTGAATTCCTTTATGAATTCACTCGCGTAGAAATAAGGTGGTCTATATCTTGCTATTTGTAGCAATATATTCTCCTAATGACCCTTCTCATGCCATCAGTGACAAGTTTTTTCTCCACAACCCGCGCTATCATCTATTCACTATAAAAAATATGGTTAATAACACTGCATTGCTAAAAATCTGTGGAATATCAATCTGTATTAAAACAATAAACCCTACAAACCAAGAGTGAGACTTTGTTATGGAAACAATCTCAATTACCCCGGCGCAAACCTCGAGCGCAGCGGCACGAGCGGGCATGTCGGAAAGTGAATGGCAAGCGGCTATAAAATTCGACAGTACCGATGTGGGCTGGGTCATTATGAGTATCGGGATGGCTATCGGCGCGGGGATTGTGTTTCTGCCCGTACAGGTTGGATTAATGGGCCTATGGGTGTTCCTGCTCTCTTCTATCGTCGGCTATCCGGCGATGTATTTGTTTCAACGGCTGTTTATCAACACCCTGGCGGAGTCGCCGGAATGTAAAGACTACCCGAGCGTCATCAGCGGTTATCTTGGTAAAAACTGGGGCATTTTGCTGGGCGCACTCTATTTCATCATGCTGGTGATTTGGATGTTCGTTTACTCCACCGCCATCACCAACGATAGCGCTTCCTACCTGCATACCTTTGGCGTTACCGACGGCCTGCTATCCGAAAACCCGTTCTATGGTTTGGTGCTGATCTGCGTGCTGGTGGCGATCTCTTCGCGAGGCGAAAAGCTGCTGTTTAAAGTCTCCAGTTTTATGGTGCTGACCAAGCTACTGGTGGTCGCCGCGCTGGGGGCATCGATGGTGGGAATGTGGCATCTGTACAACGCCGGTACGCTGCCGCCGATGGGGCTGCTGATTAAAAATGCCATCATCACGCTGCCGTTTACGCTGACCTCTATTCTGTTTATTCAGACCCTTAGCCCGATGGTTATCTCCTATCGCTCGAAGGAGAAATCACGCGAAGTGGCCCGCCATAAGGCACTGCGCGCCATGAACATCGCCTTTGGCATTCTGTTTGTGGTGGTCTTCTTTTACGCCGTCTCGTTCACCCTGGCGATGGGTCATGATGAAGCGGTCAAAGCCTATGAACAAAACATCTCGGCGCTGGCGATTGCCGCGCAGTTTATCAACGGCAGCGCAGGGGCCTGGGTCACCGTTGTGAGCGTGATCCTCAACATCTTTGCCGTCATGACCGCTTTCTTCGGCGTTTATCTTGGCTTCCGTGAGGCGACTCAGGGGATCGTGATTAACCTGCTGCGCCGCAAAATGCCGGAGGAGAAAATCAATCAGAAGCTGGTGCAGCGCGGGATCATGCTGTTCGCCATCCTGCTGGCCTGGAGCGCCATTGTGCTCAACGCGCCGGTACTGAGCTTCACCTCTATCTGCAGTCCTATCTTCGGTATGGTCGGCTGTCTTATTCCGGCCTGGCTGGTTTACAAAGTGCCGGCGTTACACAAGTACAAAGGCGTATCGCTGGTGATCATTATCATCACCGGTCTGCTGCTCTGCGTGTCTCCGTTCCTGGCATTCTCTTGATTAATTGGTGGTAAAAATGGATGAAGTGAAAATGAACCCGCTGTGGGACGTGCTGATTCAGGCGGTAAAACAGAACGTCAAGCCCGCGATGGGGTGTACCGAGCCGGTGTCGCTGGCTTTAGCCAGCGCCATCGCCGCCTCTCACCTGGCTGGTCGCGTCATCCGTGTTGACGCTAAAGTTTCACCCAATCTGATGAAAAACGGTATGGGTGTCACCGTGCCGGGCACCGGGATGGTGGGGCTCCCCATCGCCGCCGCCGTGGGGGCGCTAGGCGGCGATCCTCATGCGGGACTGGAAGTACTGAAAAGCGCATCGGTGGATGCCATTGCCGCAGGCAAGCTGCTGCTCGCCAGCGGCAAGGTCTCGGTGACGATTCAGGAACCGTGTGACGAAGTGCTGTACGCCAGCGCGACCGTTTACACCGTCGATGAGTCAGCCACCGTCACCATTGCGGGCGGCCATACGCGGGTTGTGCGGATCGTTAAAAATAACGTCGTGCTGCTGGATGCCGGCGGCTGTGCGGGTTCGGGGGAGGAGTCAGCGGTATCGCTGGAGAACGTCACGCTGGCGCAGGTGGTGGAATTTGCCGAACAGGTACCATTTGAACGCATCAGTTTTATTCTTGATGCGGCCCTGCTTAACGATGCGCTTTCTCATGAGGGGCTGCGCGCGCCATACGGCTTGCATATTGGCGCGACCTTACAGCGCCAGCGCGAACGGGGGCTGCTGGCAAAAGATCTGCTGAGCGATATTATCATCCGCACCTCGGCGGCTTCTGATGCGCGCATGGGCGGAGCCTGTTTGCCAGCGATGAGCAATTCCGGTTCGGGGAACCAGGGGATTGCCGCCACCATGCCAGTGGTGGTGGTGGCTGAGCATCTGGGGTGTTCACAGGAGAAAATGGCGCGTGGGTTGATTCTGTCGCATTTGACGGCTATCTACATTCACCATCAGCTACCGATGCTCTCCGCATTGTGCGCCGCAACGACCGCCTCAATGGGGGCGGCGGCGGGTATCTGCTGGTTGATTGACGGTAGCTACCGCACGATTTCCATGGCCATCAGCAGCATGATTGGCGATGTCAGCGGCATGATTTGCGATGGCGCGTCCAATAGTTGCGCGATGAAGGTCTCTACCAGCGTATCGTCGGCGTGGAAAGCGGTGCTGATGGCGCTGGATGAAACGTCGGTGACCGGCAACGAAGGCATTGTGGCAAACGATGTGGAACAGTCGATAAGCAATCTCTGCGCGCTGGCCTGCCATTCTATGCAGCAGACCGATAAGCAGGTGATTGAAATCATGGCGAGTAAAATCGCCTAATGGAGCGCCCCGGTTGCCGGCCGGGGCCGTTCTTTATACCGTCTCGGCTTCTTCCGCCAGGCGATCTTGCGCTTGGGCAACGATGGCTTCCAGCTCGCTAAGCATCTCTTCAAAACCAAACGCGGTTGGTGCGTCAACCGATGGCGTTGGTTTTACAACCTCGATGACGTGCTGTTGTTTCTTGTTTCTCTTACTCATTTTGTACTGCTCCCTGCTGAGGCTATACCGGTAAATCTATCAGTAAAGCGCGCAGTGGGGTATCAGCCACCAGGGTGATATTGCTTTCATCGCGTATGAACGCCCCGTCACCGCAGGTGAGAGCCTGCTTTTCGGCGTCATGGGCAACCGCGTGCACCGTACCGTGAATCGACTGCAGATAAGCGCGCGGCCCATGTAGCTGCAGGCTCACCTGTTCACCTTTATCCAATTCGATTTGATGCAGCCAGACCTGCTGGCGCAACTGCAGGCTGCCTTCGCTGCCGTCCGGAGACGCCAGCAATTGATGCGCGCTGTTATGCAGCTTAATTTTCTGCACGCGAGAGTTCTCACGTTCTGGGCAGGCATCCAGCCAGATTTGGATCCGGGTTAACGACTTCTCTTTGCTGAGGTTATGTTCGCTATAGCTGACGCCGGGTTGTGTGGCGATCAGCAGGGCTTCACCGGCCTTGGCCTTAACGTGATGGCCTTCGTTATCGCGATACTCCGCTTCACCTTCCAGAATCAGGTTAAGGATATCCACTTTCGGGTAGGTCCGCGGCTGGAAGGCGGCGCCGGGCGCGAGCACTTCTTGATTCAGCACGCGCAGAGAGGCGTAACCCAGCAGTTTCGGATCAAAATAATGCCCAAAAGAGAAGGTATAGCGGGCCTGCAGCCAACCAAAGTCGGCCTGTCCGCACTGTTTTGCTGTTCTTGTGGTAATCATCTTCTTGACCCTCCTTTACACTAAATCAATGGTAAAGGTATGGACGCTGCATTGTTAGCCAGATATTCTGCCCGGTATGTTCAAATTTCCTGAATGAGAACGCCATGGCTAAAGAGAGAGCACTGACGCTGGAAGCACTACGAGTAATGGACGCCATCGATAGGCGCGGCAGTTTTGCCGCGGCGGCCGATGAGCTAGGCCGTGTGCCTTCGGCATTGAGCTACACCATGCAAAAGCTGGAAGAAGAGCTGGACGTGGTGTTATTTGACCGCTCAGGTCATCGAACAAAATTCACCAACGTTGGGCGTATGCTGCTGGAGCGTGGGCGAGTGCTGCTGGAAGCGGCGGATAAGCTGACGACCGATGCTGAAGCCCTTGCGCGCGGCTGGGAAACGCACCTGACCATTGTGGCTGAAGCGTTAATCCCAACCTCAACGCTATTCCCGTTGGTCGAGAAGCTGGCGGCCAAGTCCAACACTCAGCTATCAATTATTACCGAAGTGTTGGCGGGAGCCTGGGAGCGTTTGGAACAGGGGCGTGCGGACATTGTGATTGCGCCGGACATGCATTTCCGTTCATCCACGGAGATCAACTCGCGCAAGCTTTACTCGGTGATGAACGTGTATGTTGCCGCACCGGATCATCCTATTCACCAGGAAGCAGAACCACTGTCAGAAGTGACGCGGGTGAAGTATCGCGGCGTAGCGATTGCCGATACCGCGCGTGAACGCCCGGTGCTGACGGTGCAGCTGTTGGATAAACAGCCGCGACTGACGGTCACGTCGATGGAAGAAAAACGTCAGGCGCTGTTGGCTGGGCTTGGGGTTGCTACCATGCCGTACCCGCTGGTGGAGGACGATATTGCGCAGGGGCGCCTGCGGGTTGTCAGCCCGGAGTATACGAATGAAATCGATATCATCATGGCCTGGCGACGCGATAGCATGGGCGAAGCCAAGTCCTGGTGCCTGCGCGAAATTCAGAAGCTGCTGACCACCAGATAGTTGCCGGTTATCCGGGCGAGAGTAGGCGTTTCAAGGGATGTCCCGGAGCGGGTGCGGTGGCACCTCGTCCGGGCGTCCTGATTGGGCAATTCCCTTAGGAAATGCGTTTAGGGTCTGGGCCAAAGCGGTTATCGCCCGGCGTCCCGTTCTGGCAGTTGAAGATAATAATGACTATCCAGCCAACGATCGGGATCAGCAGTAGCAGTAGCCACCATGCTGAACGGTCAGTGTCGTGCAGACGACGGAACTGTACCGCCCACCAGGGCAGAAAGATCAAAATGCCGTAAATTGTAGTGAGGATCCCCTCACCACCGGCACGCTGCCAGCCAAGCATTTTGTCGACCACGCTTAAGACGGCCGTCAAAATCACGTTCACCAGAATGAACATCCAATACTCTTTGCGGCGGGCGCGACCGCCAAATCCAATATAGTTACGTATAACGTTGAGATACCAATCCATTTTCATGCCTCTATTGATCATTAATCACTTGTTTTTAAAGCGATCAAGGTAAGGATAGTCGCGAATGAAAAGGGGGTAAATATTGACGGGAAATAAATTAGGGCATCGATTAACGATGCCCTTTGCGCTTAGCGGAAGCGTTCGTCGCGTCCATGCGGTTCATCGAGGTCCTGCCACGGCCCAATGGAGATAATACCCGTCGGGTTGATGGTTTTGTGGCTACGGAAATAGTGGGTGCGGATATGGTCAAAGTTGACGGTCTCCGCAATGCCCGGCATTTGGTAGATATCGCGCAGGAAGCCATGCAGGTTCAGATAGTCGCTGATGCGGTGTTTGTCGCACTTAAAGTGGGTGACATAGACCGGATCGAAGCGGATAAGCGTCGTCCACAGGCGGATGTCGGCTTCTGTCAACTGATTACCGGTAAGGTAGCGATGCTGGCCGAGGATTTTTTCCAGACGTTCCAGCGAGCTGAAGACTTTCTCTACCGCTTCATCATAGGCCGCCTGGCTGGTGGCAAAACCGGCTTTGTACACACCGTTGTTGACGGTGTCGTAGATCCAGCCGTTTAGCTCATCGATTTGTTCGCGCAGCGCGGGCGGATAGTAGTCACCCGCTTTGGCGCCCAGCGCATCAAAGGCGGTGTTGAACATGCGGATAATTTCCGCCGACTCGTTGCTAACGATAGTCTGATTCTTTTTATCCCACAGTACCGGCACCGTCACGCGGCCAGAATAGCCGGGATCGGCGTGCTGATAGAGCTGATACAGGAACTGGTGCTGATAGAGCGCATCGCCCGTTGCGGCTGGGAAATCCGCGTCAAAGGTCCAACCGTTTTCCAGCATCAGCGGATTAACGACGGAAACGGAAATAAAGGGTTCCAGTCCTTTCAACGCCCTAAGCATTAGCGTGCGATGCGCCCAAGGACAGGCGAGGGAAACATACAGGTGATAACGATCTTTTTCTGCGATAAAGCCCGCGTTGCCGCTTGGGCCAGCTTCGCCGTCGGCGGTCAGCCAGTTACGAAAAGCGGAGACTGAACGCTGGAAACGTCCACCGGTGGATTTGGTGTCATACCAGACGTCTTGCCAGACGCCGTCGATTAATTGTCCCATGATGTTCTCCTTTTAATACTCAACGTGCTCGCGTTAGCTCGCCGGAGTATAGATAGCAAAAGCGAGGAGATGTCTCCTCGCTTTTATTTCATTCAGTATAGTGCGCTTACCACTTTTTATTCAGTACACGGTCGATACTGAATGCGCCTGGACCGGTGATACCCAGCAGCAGGTAGCCGCCAGCGATGGTCAGGTTTTTCATGAACATCAGAGAGTTCATGCCTTCAGCAAAGTTGCTGTGGAAGATGAACGCGGTCAGCAGGGTGAAGCCTGCGGTGAACAGCGCGGTAGTACGGGTCAGGAAACCAAACAGAATTGCCAGACCGCCGCCGAACTCAAGCAGGATGGTCAGTGGCAGCAGGAACCCTGGGACGCCCATCGCTTCCATATACTGCTGCGTACCCGCATACCCGGTAATTTTGCCCCAGCCCGCTGTGATAAACAGAATAGGCATCAGAATACGAGCAACCAGGAAACCAACATCTTCTAATTTTTTCATCTTTCTCTCCAGAGAACCTTGCGGGTAGTTAAACCATATTATTGAGCGTTTACACGTCGATAGCGTGTATCTGCTGTCGATGGAGAGAAATATAACCGCGGCGTTCGGCAATTGTTAGCAAGGAAAACTGTTGAACTTCTTCAAAGAATCTGAGCAACGATGTATGGCAGTGCGCAACGATATCCGGTAAAGACCCAGTTTACGCAGGTCAACAGGACGGGGGGAGTGGTGTACCGTGTGAATGGTTGAGACGAGCAATGACCGGCAGTGCCTGGCAAGAAGAGGGTGTGGATCTCGTTGCTCAGGTAGCCGGTTTATCGATGAGAATGCTTAACGCAGCAGGTTTTTGGCCATGCGCCAGGTACTCCAGATACCCAGCCCGCGACGAGCCCAGCGCACCAGAAAACGCGGATGGCGCAGCGAAACGACGGCCATTGCGCTACTGGCGACAATCGCCCATGAGCGTAAACTCACGAGCTTGCTCCAGCCGCGGTCGTAGACGCCGGTCGCCTCCAGCCAGTCGCGACGGGTGGCGATCAGATCCAGGCGCTGCTGCTGTATTTCTCGCAGCAGAATCGCCTTGCGTTCGTCACGCGACTGTCGTGGGCTCATGGCTTATCGTCCTCAAGCAGGGCGCGATCGTTTGCCAGTTCATGGCGCGTATGGCGCAATAGCGTGGAACGGCGGGCTCTGCGGATTGTCCAGATACCGCCAATCAGCGCCAGCAGCAGCAGCGTGCCGGTGGTGGCCATCATGACGTGTAAACGATACTGAGGATCGACCGCCCAGATGACCAACACCAACAGGCTCATCAGGCCAAATGCGGTAAACAGCAGGGTTAGCCCCGCCATTAACAGCAGCTGGATGAGATTGGCTTTCTCCTCTTCCAGCTCCACGACCGCTAAACGCAGCCGTGTTTCGACCATCTGCACCGCAAGGGTGACGATACGCTGACCAATGCCGAGGATGTTTTTTCCCGGGCCTTGTGGGTGGTGAGAATCGCTCATGCTTAACGGCGGGTCAGCAGAACGCCCAGCACCAGGCCTACAGCCGCGCCGATACCAACGCCGGTCCAAGGGTTTTCACGCACATAGCCATCGGCTTTTGCGGCGGCTTCACGGGTCTGTTTCGCCAGCGCGTCGCTGGTTTCGCCCAAGCGGTCACGGCTCTCTTTCAGCGCGCTTTCCGCTTTGCTACGCAGCTTGCTTAACTCTTCCTTGGATTTATCGGTGGAAGTATTCAGGACTTCTTCCAGGGTATCGGACAGGGCTTTGAGCTCTGCACGTAACTGTTCTGATGTCGAATCTTTAGCCATCGTATCTCTCCTGTAAGGGTTTTGACTCAATACGCGCGGGATTCCAGCGCGTTAAGTTCTTGCTGGGCTTCTTTGAGCTTACGCTCACGTTTAGCCACTTTGTCCGCACTACCGCTCTGTTTCGCTTCTTTCAGATCCTGCTCGCGCTCGCGAATTTCATCTTTCTGCTCAGCGATTTTTTCCTGATGATCGGCGCGAAGTTTGCTGTCAGTACAGTGAGCTTTCACTTCGCTCAGCGCTTTTTTCAGACCGTCAATGCGGTGCTGATTGTTATGCTGCTCGGCATAACCAATCTCACGCTGGATGTCCTGCTCTTTTTCCTGACACAGTGATGTTGCTGCGGCGCTCGCGCTGAGTGAAGCGAGAGTGAGCGCAAGTATGATGCGGTATTTCATGTATGGGCCTTCCATTGTGCGAAGTACATCTCTATGTACTTATCCCAGTTTATGGGCATTGGCGATGCAACACCCACGACACTAAGCATAGTAAGTAAAATACAAAATCACCAAAGATAATGAAATAATTCAGAATCCTGGAAGTTGCTAGCCAAATCGATGAGAGGTGTCACGAAGAAGGGACAGCCAGCTTGCCGGGTCGCCGCCTTCATCCTGCAGGGCCACGACGTAGACATGCGGCAGCGTGCTATCCAGCACTCGTTTAGCCGCGGCGCTTTGTTCGCTGGATTCAAACGTAATCAGTAGCGCATCATCCTGTGGGGTGATGCTTTTGAAACGAATGCCGTTGGCATCCAGATGGTGCGAGATGGAAAAACCATCGGGCATGTTGGCCTGGTTCATTGGGCGAATTGCCAGGGTGGATTCTTCGCGCTGTAGCGCGGCCCATAGCCAAACCATGATGCATAACATCAGCATCACGCTCAGGCTGAGTGCAAATCGGCGGAGCAGAATGTGGTTAGACCCCATAATTACCCTCGATTACCGTATTTTTTCTTCCACACCACGGCCAGTGAGCCTATTAAGCCAAACACCAACAGGACGACCGGCAGCAGCATCAGGCATGACATTAATGCGTCTTCATATTTCTGGAAGACGGGAGTTTTACCCAGCAGGAAGCCCAGCGTCGTTAGGATCAGTACCCACAGCAGCCCGCTCATCCAGTTGAAGAACTGGAAACGCGCGTTGCTCAGTCCGGACAGACCCGCAATGGTCGGCAGTAGGGTGCGGACGAAGGCAATAAAGCGCCCGACCAGTAGGGCTGAAAGTCCGTGTTTGTGGAACAGATGGTGCGCACGCTGGTGATAGTGTGCGGGAAGATGCGAGAGCCAGTTTTGGACAATTCGGGTATTGCCGAGCCATTTCCCCTGGATATAGCTCACCCAGCAGCCGAGGCTGGCCGCGACGGTCAGAAGAATCAGGGTTTGTGGGAAGCCCATGGCGCCCTTGGCAATGAGCACGCCGACAAGCACCAGCAGGCTATCGCCTGGCAGAAACGCAGCCGGCAGCAAACCATTCTCAAGGAACAGAATCATAAACAAGACAAAATAGAGCATACCAATCATGGACGGATTTGCGAGAGTCTCGAAGTCCTGGCTCCATAAGGCATTTAAGAGTTGGGTTAGTAGTTCCATTCACGATTCCTGGTACATCGATTAACGTAATGCCTGAACGCGCTGCGATATCTTCTCTGTTTTTATTTTAATAGCATCGCGGTAAATACGCGCTGAACAGTCCTTGTTTTGGGCGAAATAAAGTGCAAAACGACAAAATGCATTCAATTGTAACAAATGGTCTGGTTTCTCGTCACAGAAATTGCAAGTTGTTGCAGATTGATTTTGCGGCTTCGCGCGGGGAGAGGCTAGGGGATTTACAAAGGCTTACCCACACTGAAAGTCGGGCAAGCCTTATCGAGATTTCAACGGTTTTTCGCAGGGCGCGAAGTGAGCTTATTTACCGCCGATGGTGACCGTATCCAAGTGTACAACCGGGTTTTCCGCAAACAGGTAGCGATCGGCGTTAAATTCGAAGTCATCGCTGGTTTCATTGAACAGCATTAACTTCGTGTTTTCCAGGTGCTGCCACATCGCCAGTTTGGCCGCATGCGGATCTTTGCGAATCAGCGCTTTTAAAATTTGGTCGTGATCATCGCACCAATTATCGACGGTGCGTGCGTCGATATGGTCATGCAATTTTTTCCAGTACGGGTTGTGCACACGCTGGGTCCACATCTTTTCGACAATCGCGGCGAGTGCGGTATTTTGCGTCGCCAGCGCAACCTGCACGTGGAACTGGAGATCCCACTCGGAGTCACGGAAACATTTCTCTTTGCGCGCCTTTTCCTGGATTTCCATCAGCTTCATGATGTCTTGCTTGGTGACCTGGGTGGCGGCAAATTCGGCAATGTTGCTTTCAATCAGCTGGCGGGCCTGCAGCAGTTCAAACGGACCGTAGTTGGCGAATTCCAGATTTTCATCCGGCGCCTGGTGGTATTTGGCCTGATTGGAAATGACATGGATGCCGGAGCCTTTACGGACTTCAACGTACCCTTCAACTTCCAGCATGATAATGGCTTCGCGGACCACCGTACGGCTAACGCTCTTTTCATCAGCAATGAAGCGCTCCGCAGGCAGTTTATCGCCCACAAGGTATACCCCTTGCTCAATGCGCTCTTTTAACTCAGCGGCAAGTTGCTGATACAAACGGCGTGCGTCGGTGATTTCCATATGCTCTCCAGGCAGGGTACGGCAGATTAAATTTGTTATACCACTTTTACGAGCAGCTAACCACATTTTGAAATGAAAAAGCCGCCTGAATCAAGGCGGCTTGTGAGAAAACAGACATCGGTAACAGATTAGTTTTGCGTTGCCTGCTGCGTTGGACGATGAGTACCGGATTCTCCGTCATCGACTTGTTTATTCTGCAGGACGGTCCAGATAACCAATGCCCCTAACAGGTCGAAGATAGCCAGTACGGCGAACAGCGGGCTGAAACCGATAGTATCTGCCAGCGCACCCACCACCAGAGCAAACATGGTACTTGCCATCCATGCTGCCATCCCGGTCAGACCGTTGGCGGTCGCCACTTCGTTACGACCGAACACATCGGAAGACAGCGTAATCAGCGCACCGGACAGCGCCTGGTGAGCGAAGCCGCCGAGGCACAGCAGGGCGATAGCAATGTATGGGCTGGTGAACAGACCGATCATCCCTGGGCCAATCATCAGCAGTGCGCCCATGGTGACAACCATTTTACGGGACACAATCAGGTTTACGCCAAACCAGCGCTGGAACAGCGGCGGCAGGTAACCACCCAGTACGCAGCCTACGTCAGCAAACAGCATTGGCATCCAGGCGAACATGGCAATCTCTTTCAGGTCAAAGCCATACACTTTGAACATGAACAGTGGGATCCATGCGTTGAAGGTACCCCAGGCCGGCTCTGCCAGGAAACGCGGTAGGGCAATACCCCAGAAGCGGCGAGTCTGAATGATCTGCCATGGCGACATTTTTTTACCGTTGTTGGTCTGGTGCTGTGCTTCCTGACCGCCAATGATGTAATCGCGTTCTTCGTCAGTTAATTTTTTCTGATCGCGTGGGTGTTTGTAGAAGATGAGCCAGGACATCGCCCAGATGAAGCTCAGTACGCCAGAGATGATAAATGCCATCTGCCAGCTGTGCATCACGATAGCCCAGACCACCAGCGGTGGTGCAATCATACCGCCGATAGAAGAACCGACGTTAAAGTAGCCAACCGCGATAGAACGTTCTTTCGCAGGGAACCACTCCGAGCTTGCTTTTAGGCCTGCAGGGATCATTGCCGCTTCAGCTGCACCGACCGCACCACGAGCAATCGCCAGACCGCCCCAGCTTCCTGCCAGCGCGGTTGCGCCGCAGAATACTGCCCAGGCAACGGCGAAGAAAGCGTAACCGATTTTGGTACCCAGAATGTCCAGCACGTAGCCCGCAACAGGCTGCATGACGGTGTAAGCTGCGGAGTAAGCAGCGATGATGTATGAATATTGCTGTGTGGAAATGTGCAGCTCTGCCATCAGAGTTGGCGCCGCTGCCGCCACGGTATTACGCGTCAGGTATCCCAGCACGGTGCCCATGGTCACCAGTGCAATCATGTACCAACGTAATCCTTTAATTTTACGCATGTAAACCTCATCGTTTGTTATCTCTGCGGATTCCGCAGCCATCATCCTGTGCCAGGAGATGATGTTTTTTCGAAGGGCTTACCGAGGACGTGAATCCCGGTACGGCCCGAACTTGCCATTAGTACGTGTGCTGAATTCGGTATCCGTACCGCTCAATCAGGTGTCTCTATCGACCACCGCTAATGCATTGTGTCGATGAATGTGTTTCGACGGAGGGCAAGATAACTTGTCATACAACTTTAAAAGGTGAATACCGTCACAAAAGAGGTATTTTCCATAGCGTTTAAGGGGTATATAAGTCAGGCCAGACGTGACGCGGCTTGCAGCTTTGTTTTGCTATTTTTTTTGTCATTTTTTGTCAGGGTTTATTGATCTAACTCACGAAAAAATCTTCGGCTCAATGAAATTGGTGTGATAACTTTGTCGACATTACAGATAAACATCTGACCCACTCGTTGAGAGGAAGACGATAATGACTCCGTTTATGACTGAAGATTTCCTGTTAGACACTGAATTTGCCCGCCGTCTGTACCACGACTACGCAAAAGACCAGCCGATTTTCGACTATCACTGCCATTTACCGCCTCAGCAGGTTGCTGAAGACTATCGTTTTAAAAACTTGTATGACATCTGGCTGAAAGGCGACCACTACAAGTGGCGCGCAATGCGTACCAACGGCGTTGCTGAACGTCTGTGCACCGGCGATGCGTCTGACCGTGAAAAATTTGATGCGTGGGCGGCGACCGTACCGCATACCATCGGCAACCCGCTGTACCACTGGACTCACCTGGAGCTGCGTCGTCCATTCGGCATTACCGGTAAACTGCTGTCACCGGCTACCGCTGGCGAAATCTGGGACGAGTGTAATGAGCTGCTGGCGCAGGATAAATTCTCCGCGCGCGGCATCATGAAGCAGATGAACGTGAAAATGGTCGGCACTACCGATGATCCAATCGATTCTCTGGAACACCACGCGGCCGTTGCGAAAGATGGTTCTTTCGATGTGAAAGTGCTGCCGAGCTGGCGCCCGGATAAAGCCTTCAACATTGAACAGGCGACCTTCACCGATTACATGGCGAAACTGGGCGAAGTGTCTGACACCGAAATCCGTCGTTTCACCGATCTGCAAACCGCGCTGACCAAACGTCTGGATCACTTTGCTGCCCACGGCTGTAAAGTTTCCGATCATGCGCTGGACGTGGTGCTGTTTGCCGAATCAAACGAAGCAGAACTCGATAGCATCCTGGCCCGTCGTTTGGCTGGCGAAACGCTGAGCGAACATGAAGTGGCGCAGTTCAAAACAGCGGTACTGGTGTTCCTCGGTGCGGAATATGCCCGTCGCGAGTGGGTGCAGCAGTATCACATCGGCGCACTGCGTAATAACAACCTGCGTCAGTTCAAACTGCTGGGCGCGGATGTTGGCTTTGACTCGATCAACGACCGCCCAATGGCCGAAGAGCTGTCTAAGCTGCTGAGCAAACAGAACGAACAGAACCTGCTGCCAAAAACCATCCTCTACTGTCTGAACCCGCGCGACAACGAAGTGCTGGGCACTATGATCGGTAATTTCCAGGGTGAAGGTATGCCTGGCAAGATGCAGTTCGGTTCCGGCTGGTGGTTCAACGATCAGAAAGACGGCATGGAACGACAGATGACGCAGTTGGCACAGTTGGGCCTGCTGAGCCGCTTCGTGGGCATGCTGACCGATAGCCGCAGCTTCCTGTCTTACACTCGCCACGAATACTTCCGTCGCATTCTGTGCCAGATGATTGGCCGCTGGGTTGCCGCGGGCGAAGCACCGGCAGATATCCAACTGCTGGGTGAGATGGTGAGAAATATTTGCTTTAACAATGCGCGTGACTACTTCGCCATTGAATTGAACTAAGGTCTGGGGTTGGTATGCAATACATCAAGATCCATGCGCTGGATAATGTCGCGGTAGCGCTCGCTGACTTGGCTGAAGGAACCGAAGTGACCGTTGATGGCCAGGCGATAACCCTGCGTCAGGCGGTGACGCGTGGCCATAAATTCGCTCTACGCGATATTGCGAAGGGCGAAAACGTCATCAAATATGGTTTGCCAATTGGGCATACGCTGGTCGATGTGGCGGCGGGTGAGCACATTCACGCGCACAATACTCGCACCAATCTCAGCGATCTGGACACATATAGCTACCAACCGGATTTCCAGGCAGAAGTTGCGCAGCCGGCCGATCGTGAGGTGCAGATTTATCGTCGGCCGAACGGTGAAGTCGGGGTTCGTAACGAGCTGTGGATCCTGCCGACCGTGGGTTGCGTCAATGCGATGGCCCGTCAGATGCAGACGCGTTTCCTCAAAGAGAGCAACGATGCTGAAGGCATCGATGGCGTTCATCTCTTCAGTCACACCTACGGCTGTTCGCAGTTGGGGGATGACCACATCAACACCCGTACCATGCTGCAAAACATGGTGCGTCACCCGAATGCGGGGGCGGTGCTGGTGGTGGGGCTAGGCTGTGAGAACAACCAGGTTGATGCCTTCCGCGAAACGTTAGGAGAGTTCGATCCTGAGCGCGTTCACTTCATGATCTGCCAACACCAGGAAGACGAAGTGGAAGCTGGGATCGAACACCTCCGCCAGCTGTACGAGGTGATGCGTCATGACAAACGCGAGCCGGGTAAACTGAGCGAGCTGAAGTTTGGTCTGGAGTGCGGCGGATCTGACGGTCTGTCCGGTATCACCGCGAACCCAATGCTGGGACGCTTCTCTGACTATGTGATTGCCAACGGCGGTACCACCGTACTGACCGAAGTTCCGGAAATGTTCGGCGCCGAACAGCTGCTGATGGATCACTGTCGTGATGAAGAGACCTTCGGCAAGCTGGTGACGATGGTCAATGACTTTAAGCAGTACTTCATTGCCCACAATCAGCCGATTTATGAGAACCCATCTCCGGGCAATAAAGCCGGCGGTATTACTACGCTGGAAGATAAATCGCTGGGCTGCACGCAGAAAGCGGGCTCAAGCCAGGTGGTTGACGTGCTGCGCTACGGCGAGCGTCTGAAAACTCACGGGTTGAACCTGCTCAGTGCGCCGGGCAACGATGCGGTTGCTACCAGTGCACTGGCTGGTGCGGGCTGTCATATGGTGCTGTTCAGCACCGGTCGCGGTACGCCGTACGGCGGTTTTGTGCCAACGGTTAAAATTGCCACCAACAGCGAACTGGCGGCAAAGAAAAAACACTGGATCGACTTTGATGCCGGCCAGCTGATTCACGGTAAAGCGATGCCGCAGCTGCTGAATGAGTTTGTTGATACGATTGTGGACTTCGCCAACGGCAAGCAGACCTGCAACGAGCGCAATGACTTCCGCGAGCTGGCACTGTTTAAGAGCGGCGTCACGTTGTAGTCGCACGATAATCTGATACGATAAAACGGCGTTTCAAATTCTGAAGCGCCGTTTTTTTATGGCATTGTTTTTCAGGGACTCTTCATGACTGCGTATTGGCTCGCCCAGGGCGTAGGTATCATCGCTTTTCTGATCGGTATCACGACCTTTATCAACCGCGACGAGCGTCGTTTCAAGTTTCAACTGGCCATTTACAGCGGCGTTATCGGCCTGCACTTCTTCCTGATGGGGGCCATTCCCGCCGGGGCGAGCGCTGAACTTAACGTGATTCGTACGGTGATTTCGGTCTACACCCGACGTTTGTGGGTGATGTTCTTGTTTATCGCGCTGACGCTCATTATCGGTATCGGCAAACTGCAGCATGCGATGGAAATTCTGCCGGTCATCGGCACGGTGGCCAGTACCTGGGCGCTGTTTCGTTGCAAAGGGCTAACGGTACGCTGCGTGATGTGGTGCTCGACCGCTTGCTGGGTCATTCATAACTTCTGGCTGGGGTCGATTGGCGGCACGCTCATTGAAGGCAGCTTCCTCGTGATGAACGGCCTGAACATTATTCGCTTCTGGCGCATGCAGCGGAAAGGGATTGACCCGTTTAAGGTCGAAAAGAAAGTACAGAGTGAAAACCCCTCCGCCTGATGGCGAAGGGGTTCAAGGCTTAGCTACGCAGCGCATCCTTGGCCAGACGTGCGTCTTCTGCCTGGCATACGGCGGCCGTGAACATCACGTCGGTGGAGGAGTTGATCGCGGTTTCGCAAGAGTCCTGCAGCACGCCGATAATAAAGCCGACGGCAACCACCTGCATCGCAATCTCATTCGGAATACCAAACATGTTACAGGCCAGCGGGATCAGCAGTAATGAACCGCCCGCCACGCCTGATGCGCCGCAGGCGCACAGCGATGCCACCACACTTAACAGCAGAGCCGTTGGCAGATCGACCGCAATACCCAGCGTATGCACGGCTGCCAGCGTCAGCACGGTGATGGTAATCGCCGCCCCTGCCATGTTGACCGTTGCCCCTAGTGGAATGGATACCGAGTAGGTATCACGATCCAGATTCAGCTTTTCACACAGCGACATGTTGACCGGGATGTTGGCCGCCGAGCTGCGGGTGAAGAAAGCGGTCACGCCGCTTTCGCGCAGGCACAGGAAGACCAGCGGATACGGGTTACGACGAATCTGCATAAACACCAGCAGCGGGTTTATCACCAGCGCGACAACCGCCATACAGCCAATCAGTACCAGCAGAATTTGCGCATAGCCCCACAGTGCTGAGAAGCCGGTGGTGGCAAGCGTAGAAGAGACCAGACCGAAGATACCGATAGGGGCGAAACGGATGACCACTTTCACGATAAAGGTCACAGCATTGGAAAGATCGTTGACCAGGTTTTTGGTGGTGTCGTTGCTGTGGCGCAGGGCAAAGCCCAATCCAACCGCCCACACCAGAATGCCGATGTAGTTGGCGTTAATCAGCGCGTGAATAGGGTTCGCCACGATGCTCATCAAGAGGCCATGCATAACCTCCACGATGCCGGTTGGTGGCGTGATGTCCGTTGCCCCTGTTGTCAGCTGCAACGTGGAAGGGAAGATGAAACTGACCACCACGGCGGTCAACGCAGCGGCAAAGGTGCCGAAGAGATAAAGCCATAAAATAGGGCGGATGTTGGTCTTCTGTCCTTGCTGGTGGTTGGCAATGGAGGCCATTACCAGTGTTAACACCAGGACGGGAGCGACGGCTTTCAGCGCGCCGACGAACAGCGTACCAAGCAGGCCGGTAGCTTCCGCGGCAGGTTTGGAAACCAATGCCAGCGCAATGCCGAGGATAAGCCCAATCAGGATCTGTTTGACCAGACTGCCCCGAGTCAGAAAACGTATAAAGCCGGATGATGCGTGTTGTTGTGTCATCATTGCATTCCTTAGGATGATGAGTTGTGTCTTTCCAGCGACGTATTATTTGTTACGTTTATGTCTGGATGTAAAAAAGTGTTTGCTCGATCGAGTATAAGGAAAGTCTACGCTTGGGGAAGGACAAAATGCTGGAATTTACGTCTCGCGTCATATTTCTTAACTAAATATTTACATTTTTGCGGCGTAAAGATGAACGTGAGTGGGGGTTCGGACGAGCCACACGCGGCTCGTCCGGAGAGGGGAGTTACATTACCTGTTTTTTGGCATCGTTACGGTGGTTCACCCACGCATTAATCAGCAGCGTAAGCACCAGGATGCCGCCAACCACGCCCAGCGAGATAGAGATCGGGATGTGGTAGAAATCGACGATCAGCATCTTGATACCGATAAACACCAGGATCACCGACAGACCGTACTTCAGCATTGAGAAGCGCTCGGCAACGCCTGCCAGCAGGAAGTACATCGCACGCAGACCGAGGATCGCGAACAGGTTAGAGGTCAGCACGATAAACGGATCGGTGGTGACCGCGAAGATCGCCGGAATGCTATCGACCGCGAAGATCACATCGCTTAACTCAACCAGAATCAGCACCAGCAGCAGCGGGGTGGCAAACAGCACGCCGTTTTTGCGGGTAAAGAAATGCTCGTTCTCGATTTTGTCCGTCATGCGCAGATGGCTACGCAGCCAGCGTACCAGCGGCTTGTCGCCGATACCGCCTTCATCTTCTTTCGCCAGCGCCATCTTAATACCCGTGAACAGCAGGAACGCGCCGAAAAGATACAGCAGCCATTCGAACTGGGAGATGAGCCAACTGCCTGCGAAGATCATGATAGTACGCAGTACGATCGCACCCAATACGCCGTAAACCAGCACCCGACGCTGCAGCGCGGCAGGCACGGAGAAGTAGCTAAATAGCATCAGCCAGACGAAGACGTTGTCGACTGCCAGCGATTTTTCAATCAGATAGCCGGTGAGGAAGGCCAGCGCCTGTGGGTCGGCCACCGCACGCCCCTGGGTTTGAACCAGGTACCACCAGAACGCGGCGTTAAAAAGCAAAGAGAGGGTGACCCAGACCAACGACCAACTGGCAGCCTGTTTCATCGACATCGTATGAGCGCCGCGGCGGCCCTGCAAAAACAGGTCGATGGCGAGCATGATAACCACCACAACCGCGAATCCGCCCCACAGCAACGGTGTACCGACTGTATTCATAACTATTTTCCTTACGCATAAAAAAACGGCTAACGTCAGAAGACGATAGCCGTTGCTTTTTATGCATAGACCTCGCCTTCCGGCAAGGTCTCACTTACAACAAGAAAGGAATACGCGTTCGTATTCCTTTTTCGTTGCCCGGCGACCGGATACGTTTTACACGTATCGTAATGACGATCCACCGACCAGGAAGTTACTCCCCTTTGCACGTAACAAAATATGACAGGCCATTGATTTCGTCAATGACCCGCAATATCTCTTTTACGTTGTTTTACGAAGCCTGCGCATCAGCCGGGAAAACGACGCCGGTCTGGCGACGGATTTCGGTCTGAACTTTGGCGGTAATGCGGCTGACTTCGAGCCCAGGGTGATTCACTTCGTTGTTTTCGACCAGGCGCGCAAATTCTTCGGCTTCATACAGCATAGTATTGATGTGCTGAGGCTGGCTGAGATCTTGCGCTTTGCTGCCGCGCGGGACGAAAGAGAGCTTCTGGCATTCGGAGATTTTCGCGATAACCAGCGCCCCGGCTTCGCCCTGAATTTCGCTTGGCAAAGTCGAGTCGCTCACTTTGGAGTGCTGCAGCGTGACGCTGAAATCACCGTAGTCCATCACAACGACGCCGTGGGCGTCGACGCCGCTGTCCAGCAGGCTGGCGGAAGCCTGAACTTGTTTTGGCTCGCCCCAAAGCGCAACCGCTGAGGCCAGGCAGTAAAAACCGATATCCATAATCGAGCCGTTGGAGAAGGCTGGGTTAAAGGTGTTCGGGTTTTCGCCGTCGAGATAACGCTGGTAGCGAGAAGAGTACTGGCAGTAGTTGATAAACGCTTTACGGAGCTGACCGAGCTTCGGCAGCGTTTGCTGCAGGAGCTGGAAATTGGGCAGGCTGGCCGTTTTAAACGCTTCGAACAGGACCACCTGGTTTTCGCGAGCGACGGCAATCGCCTGCTCCACTTCACGCAGATTAGAGGCGAGTGGTTTCTCACAGATCACGTGCTTTTTATGCCGCAGGAACAGCTCAGTTTGTGGGAAGTGCAGCGAGTTTGGACTGGCAATATACACTGCATCGACGTCATCGCTTTGCGCCATCGCTTCAAGCGAGGTAAACAGATGCTCGACGGGATAATCGTTAGCGAAGCTTTGCGCCTGCTCGAGGCTACGGGAATAGACGGCGGCTAATTTGTACTTGCCGGTCTCATGAGCGGCATCGACAAACTGGCGGGTGATCCAGTTTGTTCCAATCACAGCGAAACGTATCATAAACGCCTTCTGGCTCCATAAAGGGAATCTTTCGTCAATGTATCACGCCTTTATGACAATGCCAGTGCCCGACTACGCAGTTTCCTTTAACGAAAGGTGCGTCAGCCACAGACGGGTATCAAACTCCAGCTGGTGATACTGCGGCTCCATATAACAGCACAGCTGATAGAACGCTTTATCGTGTTCCTTCTCTTTCAGGTGGGCGAGCTCATGGACCACGATCATTTTTAGAAACGCTTCTGGTGCGTTGCGAAAGACGGTAGCAACGCGGATTTCTGCTTTAGCTTTGAGTTTCCCGCCCTGCACGCGTGATACCGCCGTGTGCAGCCCAAGCGCGTTTTTCAGCACGTGGATCTTATTGTCGTACATGACTTTATTGATCGGCGGCGCGTTGCGCAGGAACTGGCTTTTGAGATCCTGGGTATACTGCCAGAGCGCTTTATCGGTGGCGAAATCATGGGTACCGGGATAGCGCTTCTCCAACACCGCCCCGAGACGCCGTTCGCTAATTAACGTGCGTACCTGAGTCAGTAAATGCTCTGGGTAGCCCTGGAGATAGGTTAGTGGCTTCATCAATGCTCCACGCAAATCATGGACACAATGTCATTCAATCGGCCTGAGCGCGCACTTCTCAGCCATTGAGTGAAGTTGGCCCCGGGGAGTCATTCCCTTGCCGCTTTCATGCAACTTGAATGATTTTGTGTATAAAAAGTGTATACTCACGCACCCTTTTCAGGGATAACGCCGTAATTTTACCATTCAGGAGGGCCGATGAGCCACATAGACAACGGTTTCCGTTCGCTGACACTAAAACGTTTCCCGGAAACGGATGACGTTAACCCGCTGCTGGCGTGGGAAGCGGCGGATGAATATCTGCTGCAACAGTTGGACGATACCGAGATTAGCGGCCCAGTGATAATCCTGAATGATACCTTCGGCGCGCTGGGCTGTGCGCTGGCGGAGCATACCCCATACAGCATCGGTGATTCCTACTTGAGCGAGCTGGCGACGCGTGAAAACCTGCGTCACAACGACATTGCCGAATCCAGCGTCAAATTCCTCGACAGCACCGCCGAATATCCGCAGGCGCCGGGCGTGGTGCTGATTAAGATCCCGAAAACCATGGCGCTGCTGGAACAACAGCTGCGCGCACTGCGCGAAGTGGTCACCCCGCAAACGCGTATTATCGCCGGCGCAAAAGCTCGCGATATCCACACTTCGACGCTTGAGCTGTTTGAAAAAGTGCTCGGCCCAACCACCACCACGCTGGCGTGGAAAAAAGCGCGTCTGATTAACTGTACCTTCAGCAAGCCAGAATTAGCCGATGCTTCGTTGACGCTGAGCTGGAAGCTGGAAGGCACCGACTGGACTATCCACAACCACGCGAACGTTTTCTCCCGCACCGGGCTGGATATTGGCGCACGCTTCTTTATGCAGCATCTGCCGGATAACCTGGAAGGTGAGATTGTCGATCTGGGCTGCGGCAATGGCGTTATTGGCATGACGCTGCTGGAGAAGAATCCGCAGGCGAACGTGGTGTTTGTTGACGAATCCCCAATGGCCGTTGCCTCCAGCCGTTTGAACGTGGAAAGCAACCTGCCGGAAGCGCTGGATCGCTGCGAGTTTATGATCAACAACGCGCTCTCCGGCGTGGAGCCGTTCCGCTTTAACGCGGTGCTGTGCAACCCGCCGTTCCACCAGAAACACGCGCTGACCGATAACATTGCGTGGGAGATGTTCCACCATGCGCGCCGCTGCCTGAAAATCAACGGTGAGCTGTACATCGTCGCCAACCGTCACCTTGACTATTTCCACAAGCTGAAGAAGATTTTTGGCAACTGCGAAACCATTGCTACCAACAATAAATTTGTGGTGCTGAAAGCGGTGAAACTCGGCCGTCGCCGTTAATCGCTTTATCCGGCCTGATGAAAATTGGGCCGGATAAAGTCGCAAGCGTTATATTTCCAGCGCCAGTCGGGTGCCCTGCGCGATAGCGCGTCGGGCGTCCAGTTCTCCAGCCACGTCGCTACCGCCGATCAGATGCACTGTTTTACCCGCCGCCTGCAGCGGCTCTGCCAGCAATCGGTTAGGCTCCTGACCGGCGCAGATAATCACATTATCCACCGGCAGCGTTTGCGCTTCGCCGTTAATCTCCACGTGTAGCCCCACGTCATCAATTTTTTGGTAGCTCACGCCTGGGATCATTTTTACCCCACGCGAAAGCAGGGTAGTGCGGTGGATCCAGCCGGTAGTTTTGCCCAGCCCTTCGCCAGGTTTACTGGCCTTACGTTGCAACATCACGATTTGCCGTGGGCTACGTGCTAGATGTGGCCCTTCCGGGCGCAGGCCGCCAGCCTGTTGCAGGCTGGTATCGATCCCCCATTCGACGCAGAACTCGGCAATATTCTGGCTGGTCGGGCTGCCGGGCTGGCTGAGATACATGGCGGTATCAAAGCCGATACCGCCGCAGCCGATAATCGCTACGCGTTGGCCTACCGGGGCTTTATCACGCAGCACATCCAGGTAGGTCAGCACTTTTGGGTGGTCGATACCGTCGATCGGCGGCGTGCGCGGAGTGATCCCGGTGGCGAGAATGGTCTCATCAAAGTGCAGAAGATCGTCGGCGCTAACCCGCTGATTGAGCTTCAGCGTCACGCCGGTTATCTCGATCATCCGGCGGTAGTAGCGCAGCGTTTCATAGAATTCTTCTTTGCCCGGGATCTGTTTGGCGATATTGAACTGACCGCCGATCTCGGCGTTGGCGTCAAACAGCGTTACCTGATGGCCGCGCGAGGCGGCGTTGATGGCAAATGCCAGACCCGCAGGGCCCGCCCCGACGACCGCCAGATTTTTGCTCTTCGTGGCCGGTACGATCGGCATTTTCGTTTCGTGACAGGCGCGTGGGTTCACCAGGCAAGAGGTTACTTTGCCGACAAAGATCTGGTCCAGACAGGCCTGGTTACAGCCGATACAGGTGTTGATCTCGTCGGCGCGGCCGGACTGCGCTTTTGACAGCAGTTCGGCATCGGCCAGGAAGGGGCGCGCCATCGACACCATATCGGCATCGCCGCGCGACAGAATGTCATCCGCCACCTGCGGATCGTTGATACGGTTGGTGGTCACCAGCGGGATCGTCACGTGGCCTTTCAGCTTGCGCGTCACCCAGCTAAATGCGCCGCGCGGTACTGGCGTGGCAATGGTGGGGATCCGCGCTTCATGCCAACCGATCCCGGTATTGATGATCGTCGCACCGGCGGCCTCAATGGCTTTCGCCAGCAGGACGGTTTCATCAAAGGTGCCGCCGTTATCCACCAGATCGAGCATCGACAGGCGGTAGACGATAATAAAATCTTTTCCCACCCGCTGACGCACCGCGCGCACTACCTCCACGGCAAAACGCATGCGGTTGGCATATTCTCCGCCCCACTCATCGTCACGCTGATTGGTGCGTGCGGCTAGAAATTCGTTAATCAAATACCCTTCTGAGCCCATCACCTCCACACCATCGTAGCCAGCTTCACGCGCCAGCTGAGCGCAGTGAGCAAAGTCATCGATCAGGCCGAGGATCTCATCATGCGACAGCGCGTGCGGCGTGAAGCGGTTGATAGGCGCCTGTAAGGCTGAAGGGGCAACCAGCTTTGGCTGATAGCTGTAGCGACCGGTGTGTAGGATTTGCAGAGCAATCTTGCCGCCTTCCTGATGCACTGCATCGGTAATGATACGGTGATGGGGGACCTGGCTTGCGTCGTTAAGCATCGCACCGCCCGCCATCCCGACGCCGGTGGCATCAGGGGCAATTCCGCCGCTAACAATCAGCGCCACGCCGTGACGCGCACGCTCGGCGTAGAAAGCCGCCAGCCGCTCCGCGCCGTCGGGATATTCCTCAAGCCCGGTATGCATTGAACCCATCAGCACACGGTTTTTAAGCTGGGTAAAACCCAGATCGAGCGGGGCGAACAGCGACGGATAGCTCATAAGAATGTCCAGTATGTGAAATTATTGTTATGTGGTCGGATGAGTTACTAATTTAGCCGTCGGCGGGAAAAAGGGAAAAGGGGAATGCGATGATTGTGATGGGATTCAAAGAACGCCCCCGTTACCGGGGGCCGCTCTCACAGCGAGGTGGGGGAAAGGACGACCCGCTTACCGAGCGCATCAAACAGATGAAGGTGGGCTTCCTGCACGGTCAGGGTCAGCGACTGCCTGGATGGGAAACTCAACTGCTGGAATGATTTCAGGCAAACGGAGTGTCCATCGATATCCAGCCAGACCAGCGTAGAGTCGCCCTGAAGTTCACACAGGCGGGTGCGTCCGGTGAGGCTAAAATCCCCCGGCTGCTGATATTGCATATGCTCCGGACGAATAGCGACGAACATTTTGTCTCCTTCCCGGACGCCAGCGGGCTTTCGAGAGAGCGGGAAGATGATGTCATCAGTGATATGCAAAGTGCCTTTACGCCACACGGCGGGCAGGATATTGATTTTCGGCGTGCCGATAAACTCGGCGACAAATAGGTTAGCCGGCGCGTTATAGAGCTCAAGCGGTGTACCGACCTGTTCTATTTTGCCTTTGTAAAGCACCACAATACGATCGGCAAGGGTCATGGCTTCGACCTGATCGTGAGTGACGTATATCATGGTGTTTTTCAGCGTGCTATGTAACTGCTGGATCTCCTGGCGCATCTCCACCCGCAGCGCGGCATCGAGATTGGATAGCGGTTCATCGAACAGGAACAGCTCGGGTTTCTGGACAATTGAACGCCCGATGGCCACGCGCTGCCGCTGACCGCCGGAGAGATTCTGCGGCAGCCTATCGAGCATTTCCTCCAGTTTCAGCATCGTGGCCGCATGATCAATGCGCCGCGTGATTTCGTCCGCAGGCGTTCGAATGTTGCGTAAACCGAAGGCGAGATTCTCGCGCACTGTCATATGGGGATAGAGCGCGTAGGATTGAAAGATCATTGAGAGGCTGCGTTTCCCTGCCGCCAAATGGGTGACGTCTTTCTCCCCCATCATGAGTGTGCCGCTATCAGGCATCTCCAGCCCGGCAATCATGCGTAGTAGGGTCGACTTTCCGCAGCCGGAAGGGCCAACCAGAACGATAAATTCCCCCGAGGCGATCGTCAGTGACAAATTCTCAATGATGGTGGTTTTATCATATTTTTTATGGATATTGCTCAGATAAAGGGCGGTCACATTGCTCTCCTGGCGGCAATCAATGCCAGCAGTTCATCGGTTTTTGTCGCCAGTAGCTTCGCGTCACCACGAGTTTCAACGTTCAGACGTAGCAGCGGTTCGGTGTTAGACGTGCGCAAATTAAAGCGCCAGTTGGCAAATTCCAGGCTCACCCCATCGCAGTCGTCATACCGTGGTGTTTGAGGCTGATAGTGTGCGGTAATGCTTTTCAGGACCGCGGCGGGATCGTTGACTGTCCGGTTAATCTCGCCTGATACCGGAAAACGCGCCTGCGCATCGGCAATAAAGCCAGACAATGGCTGATGGCTACAGCCAATGATTTGTAGCATCAGGATCAGGGGGATCATCCCGCTGTCGCAGTAGCCAAAGTCGCGGAAATAGTGGTGCCCGCTCATTTCGCCGCCGTAAATGGCATCTTCCTGCCGCATCCGGGCTTTGATAAAGGCGTGCCCGGTTTTGCTGATGACCGGCTCTCCGCCGTGGCGTGCGATGATTTCGAGAGTATTCCAGACTAAACGGGGATCGAGGATCACGCAGCTGCCGGGCGACTGCTGTAAAAAGTTCCGGGCAAACAGCCCCACCAGGTAATAGCTTTCGATAAACATGCCGCGCTCGTCAAAGAAAAAGCAGCGATCAAAATCACCATCCCAGGCGATGCCAAAATCGGCGTGATGTTCAAGAACCGCCTGTTGGGTGGCCAGCCGATTTTCGGCGAGCATGGGGTTGGGGACACCCGCAGGGAAGCGCCCATCTGGCTGATGATACAGGCGGATGAACTCAACCGGCACTCCGGTATGATTGAGTGCCAGCGCTAGCGCATCGAGCGCTGGGCCCGCCGTACCGTGCCCGGAGTTGACCACAATCCGCAGTGGGCGAATGAGGCGGAGCCTGAAAAAACGCAGCAGGCATTGGATCCAGGCCGGTCGGTTGTCGTAAGCGGTGAGAACGCCCCGATGAACGGCGGGGGAGAAATCATTGTTTTCCGCCAGGGCTTTGATCTCTAGCAGTCCGCTATCGTTGCTAATCGGGCGGGCGTCTTCACGTACCAACTTCATGCCGTTGTACTGCGCAGGGTTGTGGCTGGCAGTAATCTGGATACCGCCGTCCGTACGCAGCTCGCGGGTCGCAAAGTAAATTTCTTCCGTTCCCGATAGACCGATATCCACCACATCAACGCCGCTGGCCATGAGCCCTTCGGCGAGTGCGGCCTTTAGTGCTTCTGAGCTCAGGCGAATATCAGCTCCGATGACGATACGTCGAGGTCTTAGCCAGGCGGCGTAGGCTCGGCCAATCCGAAAGGCGATCTCCGGCGTGAGTTCGCTGCCGACTACACCGCGAATGTCATAAGCTTTAAAACAGGTCAGTTCATCCATAATCCACTCTTCTGTTAAGCGATATGTTCTCAGGCCGTTTCCCTTACGATGAGCTGATATTCCAGCGCATAGTGGGTTATCGGCCCATTTCTCAGGAGTAATTCCACGGCGATTTCACCTTTTCGTTCTGCATCCTGGGCAATCGTCGTCAGTCCAATGCCATTCACCTCTGGCGTCATGTTGTCGAACCCGGTGATCGCGACGCGCTGAGGAATAGGCAGGTTATTTCGCTGGCAATAATTCACGGCACCAACCGCAAAACGGTCTGACAAGCAGGTCAATGCAGTAATTTGGGGGTGTGTCGTCAGCAAGGCTTCTGCGGCAAGCTCGCCATGGTGTTCATCGTGCTGGGTTTCGCACAGCCAGCTATCGTTCAGCGGGATAGCCTGTTCATGAAAGACTTCCCGACAGGCGTTTACGCGGGTCAGCATCAACGCGTTGTCGCCGGTAATTGGGCGTTCAAGATGTCGTAATCCCTGCACGCCCGGGCGTGAAGAGAAGGCGATGATGCCAAAGTGGCGGTGCCCTTTTTGAATCAGGTATGTGGCGATATCGCGCATTGCGCAGGTGTTATCAATAGACACGCTGCTGTACTGCGGTAGCTGGAAGTCGAGCGTCACGATAG
Organism: Kluyvera cryocrescens NBRC 102467; assembly: GCF_001571285.1. GTDB lineage: Bacteria > Pseudomonadota > Gammaproteobacteria > Enterobacterales > Enterobacteriaceae > Kluyvera > Kluyvera cryocrescens. The sequence goes on from NZ_BCTM01000009.1 coordinate 181,142, forward strand.
GAAGGTGACGAGCGAGCGTTTGTTGAATGACCGCGGCGTTGTTATAGGTGGCATTCAGGATATAACCGTCCACCAGCGTAGTGAGGGAGGCCGTTTGACACGCATTTCCTTTTTGCAGCGGGATCAGTACCAGATTGATATTTTGTTGTTCACAGCGTATCGCAATCCCACGCATGAGTTTAATGTCATGCGAATCGATAAACACATAGCTCATTGAATCGTTGAATATGACACCGATAGCATCTGACTTGCCGGTTCGCAGTGCGCGGGCAAGTTTATCCGGTCCCCGGAATCCTAATGATTCAGCATACGTTAATATACGGTCGCGTAAATCCACTGAAAGTTTATCTGGATTATTCCAGGCATTAGATACCGTGGTATGAGAAATATTCATTTCTTTAGCTAATGATTTAATGGTGATCCTACCCTTTCTGGCGTCTTTATATTTATCAGGCATTGTGTTTTCTTATTTTATATTTGCTGTGATTATATTTATTAGGTTTTTTATTGCGTTAATGGTCGCTGAGTTTATCGTTAAACAAAAATGATTTTGTGATTTGTTTAACGATAAACATAAATAAGGGGTGCTAGTTTACGCCACATTAAAAGCAGGGTTGTGGTAATCCAATAATCGTAATTCAGTGCCAGGGAGGTTAATTTTGAAATATTCAACGGTTGCTAAATTGACGACGTCAATATTACTTAGTCTCTGTTTAGCCGGCTGTGGTCCGGATGATAAACAAGAGGTGCAGGATGGCGCAAAAACCCCGATTAAAATGTGGGTTGCACCGAATGAAAATGAAGAAGCTTTCTGGAATAAAATGGTCACGGAGTGGAATAAAGACGCCACGCATACGCCCGTTGAATTTACCACTATTCCTGCGGCGAATAGTTCGGAAGAAGCCATTATGAATGCGCTGGCTTCAGGAACTGAACCGGATATTTCCAGCAATATATTTATTGGTTTTGCCAGCCAGCTTGTTGATGTCGGGCAGATAGAAGATTTATCTAAAATGCCTGGGTTCAATGAACTGGTGGAAGCTCGCCAAATGACCGCGATTCTGCCCGCCTGGAAGCTCAAAGGTCAGCAAAACGTCCTGCCCATTTATATCAATCCTATCGTTTGGTGGTGGCGGGGTGATTTGTTGAAAAAATATGGCTTCGACCATGTCCCAACCCGCTATGACGATCTGTACCAACTGGCTGCACGCCGGGCGGCGGACAATAATGGCTATGTGATGCAGCTAACCGCCGGTAAAAACTGGTGGGAGCGCTGGTTTGACTTTATCCCACTGTATTACGCGCAGAGCGGTGGCAAAACCTATATTGCGGATAACAAATCTGACTTCAACAACCCCGCGGGCCATGCGGTCCTGACGTTTATGGGCAACGTGTTTGCAAAAAAGTGGAGCAGCTACGACTTCACCGCTGCTGATGATCCGCTGGCAACCGGGCAGGTTCTGGCTTCTGCGCGCGGCCCATGGGATCTCGCTCGCTATCGTAAGCAGTATCCTGACGTGCTGAAAACCATCCAGATTGGCCCTATGTTAACGGAAAGCGGCACGGGTCATCCGCATACTTTCGGCGATAGCAAAGGTATGGTGATGTTCAGCTCCAGCAAACACAAGGCCGAGTCGTGGGCGTTTATCCAGTGGGTTTTTGGCCATGCGGAGCATGACCGCAGTTGGCTAGAGTTAACGGGGATGCCGCCAGCCCGTGCCGACCTGATGACCAATCCTCTGTTTACCCAGTACTTCGCCCACAACCCACTTGAGAAAGATATTGCCTCTTACGTTGATGTGGCGCTGCCACCGGTAGCGACCACGCAAACCACGGAGATCCAGCGCAGTATGACGCAGATGCTTGAACGGGTGATATTTAACCACGATGAACCGAACAAAGCGCTGGCGCAATCCCAGCAAGAAATCAACGCGCTATTGGCCAGGTAAGGGGGATAAATGGCCGGATATGATTCCCGTACCGGAGGCCTGTTGGCCTCCGTATGGATGGGCTATTCACTACTGTTCTGGTTTTACCCGTTAGCCTGGCTGTTGGTGCTGAGCGTTACCCATTGGCAATTTATCGGTATGCCTCGTTTTACGGGGCTGCAAAATATGGTTGGCGTGATTAATGACCAGCTCTTCTGGACGTCAATGTGGAATATCTGTCGCTTTCTGATGTGGTATTTGCCCATTGTTTTTATTTCTTCGCTATTGTTTGCCGCGGGGTTGAAAAGAATTAAATATGGGAAGGGTTTTATTGCGCTGAGTTTTTTACTGGCAAATATCTCTTCGGGCGTGGCCTATTCGATAGTGTTTGCCAAGCTATTTAGTGAATATGGGCCGGTAAATCAATTTTTAGGCGATTTTCTGGGTGTTTCCGTCCCCTGGTTTACAAATCCGGATTGCGCCATGTTATCCATCGCGTTGATTGTTACCTGGAAGTTCGTCGGTTATTACGGTCTGATTCTTTACTCTGGAATGCAGTCTATTCCACAAGACATCTATAGCGCGGCGGTGTTGGATAAAACCGGGCGGTTTAAGCAGGGCTGGGCAATTACGTTGCCTATGATGAACCCACAAATCGTGATGGTTATGGTGCTGGCAATTACTGTGGCATTCAGCATTTTCACCGAGCCTTACTTAATTACCGGCGGTGGGCCACTCAACAGCACGACCAGCCCGATGGTCGTGATGTATGAAGCGGCTTTTCAAAATATGAAACCGACCTGGGCCGCTGCAATGTCAATCATTGTTGCTGGATGTAGCTTCCTGGCTATATGGCTCTTCCGCAAACTGTTTGAAAAAAATATCGAGATTGTGTGAATGAAAAAACTCACGCCCCTGAGCCTGTTAATTCATACGGTGATGTTTTTACTGGCGCTAAGCTGGCTCTATCCGTTTGTCTGGATGGTGATCTCTTCATTGAAACCCACGGCGGAGATCTACACCACCAGCCTATTCTCCGGGCATTTAACGCTGGGAAACTACGCTTTTCTATTTGATAACAGCCAGCGTGCGGATAAACCCTTTCTGCGCACGCTGTGCAATTCACTGTTTGTTTCGGTCACGATCACGGCCAGCGTGACCGTGACCTCGATGCTGGTGGGATACGCACTGGCGAAGACGGAGTTTCGCGGTAAAAACGCGTTTCGCAATTTGCTCATTGTGCAGATGGTATTCCCGGTCTTTATGTTCATCATTCCACAGTTTGTACTGATGCGGGAACTGGGGCTGATTAACGGTTACAGTGCGATGATCCTGCCCTATGCCATGAGCGCATGGGGCATTTTTATGGTGTCCCAGAGCTTTAAAGGGACGCCGAATGATTACCTGTACGCCGCGCGTCTCGATCACGCCACTCTGTGGGGGATATTGCGTCATGTGATGATGCCGCTGAATAAATCCATTCTGGCGATTGTCGCGCTGTTTACCTTTTCCAGTTCATGGGACAACTTCCTCTGGCCGCTGATCGTCATGCGTGATGTCGACAAGATGCCGTTCTCGGTGCTGCTGGCAACCTTCAGTAAATCTTACGGCGTTTATCTGGGGCCGGTGATGGCCGGCGCGGTGGTGCAAATGCTGCCCGTGGTGGTGCTGTTTATTCTGTTCCGCAAATATTTCCTGCAAGGCATGTCGCTCTCACTGAAATAAGGAATGTGCCGGTGAACAAGCAACCCTGGTGGCAGGCCAGTACCTGCTATCAAATTTATCTCCCGTCTTTTTGCGACGGTAATGGCGATGGTCTGGGGGATTTTCCCGGGCTTTTGACGAAAGTGGACTACCTGAAAGCGTTGGGTGTGGACGCCATCTGGATCACGCCATTTTATCCGTCGCCGTTGGTTGATAACGGTTACGACATCAGCGACTACTGCGACGTTGATCCGCGTTTTGGCACGCTACTCGATTTTTGTGCGGTGGTCGAACGCTGTCATGCCTGCGGTATTCGGGTGATTATCGATCTGGTCGTCAACCACGTATCGTCACAGCATCCCTGGTTTCAAGATGCATGGAATAATCCAGCCAGCCGCTATCGGGACTATTTTCTGTTTAGCCAGCAGCCTAACAACTGGCAGTCATTTTTTTCCGGTAGCGCGTGGTGTGTGGAGCCGGACACCGGCCAGTATTACTACCATAAATTTGCACCCCAGCAGGTCGATTTAAACTGGCAAAACCCACAGGTTGAACAGGAGATCTTTCGGGTTATCGATTTTTGGAAAGCACGGGGCGTGGATGGTTTTCGTTTTGATGTGATCAACTTTTTGACGACCAACGGTATTGGCCCCGATAACCCAGAAGAAAACGGCGAACAGCGGCATCTGTTTGACATTAACCAGCCTGCAATTATCGACACATTACAGCGTTTATGCCGCCACGTAAGGCAACACGATGACACCTTTCTGATTGCCGAAATTGGCAGCGATGAGCTGGATATTTTGGCGCGCTACCAAAGCCTTGATCTGATGGACGTCGTGTTTAATTTCAATATAGGTAGCCAAAAAACCTTTGATATCGCGAGGTTGGGTGCAGAGATTAACGCCACTCAATCGCAGCAGTCAGGCCCTCCCACGCTTTTTTTCTCCAGCCATGATATGCCACGCATGATTAGCCGCTTTGGCGAGGGGCCACGCGACACCGAGCGTGCGCGAGCCGTGCTGGCACTCCAGCTCACCGTGCGCGGCGTGCCGTTTATCTTTCAGGGCGAAGAGCTAGGAATCACCAATTACCTCCCCGAAACGGTGGAACAGATCTTCGATATTCAGGGAAAAACGCATTATCAAACGGCGCTACAACAAGGATTCAGTGCCGATGACGCGCTGGCTAAGGCGATTCAACACTCGCGCGATGGCTCTCGCGCTCCGATGCTGTGGAGCGACGCATCGTTCGCCGGTTTTTCCTCCGTGGCTCCGTGGATGCCCGTCAGCGCCGACTTTCCCCAGATTAATGCCGCACGCCAACAGCAAACAGCAGGTTCACTGTGGCGGGATTATCAGACGCTCATTGCGCTGCGGGCAACAACGGAAGCGCTGTACGCCGGAGACGGCACCCCGCTTATCCTCACTCAGGAGTGCGTGTGGTTTACTCGAGCCACCTCGAATGAACGGATTTGGGTGGCGATCAATTTTGGTGTGCCGGTGCTCAATCCCTGGTGGAACATTGCCGCGGATGTGCTGTACGGGCTGGACACTCAATGGCTAGAAAAAAATCAAATTCTGATGAAAAGGAAAGTTCATGAACAGACACAGCAATAACCCGCTGATTACCCCAAAAGATGTGCTGCCTTCTCTTGCGGGACGCAAAGTTGAATGCGTCTTTAATACAGGCGTTAGCGAATATCACGGCGAAATTATCCTGCTACTGCGCGTTGCCGAGAGCGTGATCAATCACGATCCGCAGAAGATAGTTGTGCCGCTGCTTGAATCGCATGCAGACGGTTGGCAGCAGACGACGAAGACCTTTGACAGAGGCGACCAACGCTATGATTTTAGCGATCCGCGAACCATCGTCTTAAAGAGCGATCCAGCACAGGTATGGTTGACCTCGATGTCCCATTTGCGCCTTGCGCGCAGCCGGGATGGCGTGCATTACACGATTGATGACAAGCCTTTTATCGTCGCAGATAGCCGCTATGAAGAGTTTGGTTGTGAAGATGCTCGTATCACGCACATTGGCGATCTTTGGTATATCAACTATTCGGCGGTGTCATCGCTGGGGATCACCACGGCACTGGCGACAACCCGTGACTTTCTGCACGTTGAAAAGCACGGCTTAATCCTCTGTCCGGATAACCGTGATGTCTGTTTTTTCCCGGAAAAAGTCGCCGGGCGCTATATGGCGTTAACGCGCCCAGCACCATGCCACTTTGGCCACCCGGAAATCTGGATCTGCGAGTCTCCCGATATGCTGCACTGGGGAAACCATCGCCATTTGCTTGGGCGCTCAGGGGATGCATGGGATTCGCGAAAATCGGGCGGTGGTGCGCCGTTGATTAAAACGGATCGCGGCTGGCTCGAGATTTATCACGGCGTCGATGCGGATCAGCGCTATTGCCTGGGAGCACTGCTGCTGGATCTGCATGACCCGATGAAAATTCTGGCGAAATCTCCGGTGCCGCTGTTGGAGCCTACCGCAGCTTATGAACGGGAAGGCTTTTTCGGTAACGTGGTCTTTACCTGCGGGGCGCTGGTACGTAATGAGATGCTGCACGTTTGGTACGGCGCGGCGGATGAATGTACCGCGCTAGCCACGCTCCCGATGGATGCGCTGTGGAAGCACTTAGGGCTGGCATAATGCGCGAAGACGTGAGCGAACTTTATCGCCGCTATCGCCTCCAGGCTCGGCCGCGTAGCGGTGGAAAAATGATTTTCCACGGTGTGGACGGCTTTGATGTCTATAACCCGACGGCACCTTTTCACGTGGCTGGACGCTGGTATTTGGCCGCGCGCGTCGAGATGCGCGATAGCGAACGCTCTCGGGTGCTTTTTTTTGCCTGGGATGGCGGCCACCATGCCACTTTGCAGCCCGATCTGCCCGAGTTCATTCTGCAGGATCCTTTTGTGGCGGAAATTGACGGGCGGCTGCTGTTTGGTGGCGTTGAGGTGGAGTATGCACCTGATGGGGTTCCTCTGCGCTGGCGTACCCGGTTTTACATTGGTCATACGGTGAGCACATTACGTCTTCTGGCAACCGGTCCTTGGGGAATGAAAGATATCCGCCTGGTATCGCTGCCGGATGGTCGTATTCTGGTCTTTACCCGTCCACAAGGGGAGGTTGGAGGGCGGGGGACGATAGGCTGGGTCATCATCTCCAGTTTGAATGAACTGAATGCGTCGACGATTTCCCGTGCCAGGCTGATTCCTCATCTTGATGAGCAATATTGGTGCGGGGTCAATTCAGCCTATTGCCGTTCCGAAGGGGATGTTGAAGTACTGGCGCACGTTGCCCGATTTGATGAGATGGGAAATCGGCATTATTACGCCGCTCGCTTTATCTTTGATTATCACCGCGGTACCTCATCGGCGATGGAAATCATTGCCTGTCGGGAGGATTTTCTGCCTGGGGAATGCAAGCGTGAGGATCTACGGGACGTCGTGTTCCCAGCCGGATTACTGGAAACGGAGCAGGGGGGGAGGCGTCTGTTTTGCGGCACCAGCGATTGCGAAGTTCAGTGGCTGGATATCCCATCGCCATTTGGCGATAGGTGGCAATAAAAACGCCCCCCTACCGAAGTGGTAGGGGGCGTGAATTTACTGCTCGGTAGCTACCTGATGTTGACTGACCCGCAGAGCTGCCAGCGCGTTACGCGCCGCTTTCAGCACCTGGTCGCACTGTTCCATCGTCAGGGTCAACGGGGGTTCAACGCGAATGGTCTTGGCATTGTTGAGCGTCCCGGCAACCAGCACGCGCTGGCGGAACATTTCGCTGGCAAAGTTATAGCCGATTTCGTTATCGACAAACTCAATCGCCATCAGCATCCCTTTACCGCGCGCTTCGCGCACCAAATCCGGGTATTCACGCGCCATGCTGCGGAAGCCATCCAACAGAATATCGCCTTTCTGCTCAGCCTGAGCGGGGAGATTTTCGGTCAACAGTACGTTGATGGTCGCCAACGCGGCGGCACAGGCTAGTGGGTTACCGCCAAAGGTCGTGGTGTGCAGGAATGGATTGTCGAACAGCACTGAGAACACCTCTTCCGTGGCGATAGTGGCGCCGATAGGCATTACGCCGCCGCCAAGTGCCTTCGCCAGACACAGGATATCCGGCTGGACGTTCTCATGTTCGCAGGCGAACATTTTGCCGGTTCGTCCCATCCCAGTTTGCACTTCGTCAAAGATCAGCAACGCGCCGAACTCATCGCACAGTTTACGAACCGCGGGGAGATAGCCCAGAGGCGGCAGAATGACGCCACCTTCACCCTGGATAGGTTCAAGGATCACCGCTGCGACGTCATCACCGGTTTTATGGCATTCGCTGAGCATGGTGCGCAGGGCATCGATATTACCGAATGGCACATGGCGGAATCCCGGCAGCAGTGGCATGAACGGCTTACGGAAGGTCGATTTTGCCGTGGCGGACAGCGCCCCAAGCGATTTGCCGTGGAAGGCCCCGCTGGTGGCGATAAAGGTAAATTTGCCGCGTGGCGATTGATAAGCTTTGGCCAGTTTTAACGCCGCCTCCACCGATTCGGTGCCGCTATTGCTAAAGAAGCTGTACTTCAGTTTACCCGGTGCCAGTGCTGCCAGCGTTTTGGCGAGCATGGCGCGCAGAGGATCGAGCAGTTCCTGACTGTGAAGCGGCTGTTTTGCGAGTTGATTCTGTACGGCGGAAACCACCACTGGATTACGGTGCCCCACGTTGAAAATACCAAAACCGCCCAGACAATCCAGAAACTCCTGGCCCTGGGTGTCGACAAGCGTATTTAACCCTCCCGCTTGCCACTCTACGGCTCCGTAATCCCCACCGGCTGTTACAGATTTTCGGTACTCTAAAAACCCCGGATTCACATGTTCTTTAAAGTATTCCCTGACCTCCTGGTTAAGAGCTTTCATCTCCTCATGTGAGAGCGTTGTCTTCTCAATGAGATTCAGTGCGTGTGCGCTGCAGGCCAGAGCCGATGCGCTGGAAGGTAACCTGTTCAAAATGTGCTCCCGGGGCTCACGTATCACATGATACTGAGTTAAGTATTGCAGGGATTACGCCACTTCAGCGGTTGCGATGAAAATCGGGATAAATGCCAGGGAAAATCACCTCTGTACAATATTTAATCGTCCAGCGGGGCGGGAGGCGCGAAAAGGCGGGGGATGGATTGCGTCATCGATGTGCAGCGTGCGCTAGCGCGGTGCGCGTTTTGCGCCAGGGTTGCGCGCCTTGTAAAAAGTAGGGCTTTTGTCGATTTTGCGATCTAACGCAAAATTAACAATTAAGGTTAATTAAATAACCTCCGATATAACAATTGTAATACATTTTCTTTCCGCACCTGAAAAGGATGTTCGTATGTCTACCCTGTCCGACCAAAACCAGCATGAAACTGTGCTGGACGATCACATCACCCTCATGTCGACCACCGACCTCAACAGCTACATTACCCACGTTAATGATGCCTTTGTGAAGATAAGCGGTTATAGCCGCGAAGAGATGCACGGCCAACCGCATAACCTGGTGCGCCATGCCGATATGCCGAAAGCAGCGTTTGCCGATATGTGGCATACGCTGCAGCAAGGCGAGCCGTGGACCGGCATTGTGAAAAATCGCCCGAAAAGCGGCGGCCATTACTGGGTGCGCGCGAACGCCATTCCCCAGGTGCGTAATGGTAAAACAATCGGCTATATGTCCATTCGTACCAAGGCCAGCCCGCAGGAAGTGGAGGCCGTTGAGCCGCTGTATCAGGCGCTGCGGGAAAACCGTAGCAATAAACGTCTGCATAAAGGTCGCGTTATCAGTAAGCGCTGGTGGGGTAAGCTCTCGGCGATGCCGCTGCGCTGGCGGGTCAGAAGCGTTATGCTCGGGCTGTATCTGCTGCTGGCCGGGTCGCTATTCGCACTGAATGCGCCATTTGCCGCGGTACTGGCGTCGGCGCTTTTGCTGCTGCTGACGACACGGGTGTTTGAGTGGCAGATTGTTCGGCCGATTGAGAATGTTACGCGACAAGCGCTGTGCGTGGCGACGGGGGAGCGTAACAGCGTTGAACAACTGGATCGCAGCGATGAATTGGGGTTGATACTGCGCTCGGTTGGCCAGCTTGGATTGATGTGTCGCTGGTTGATTAATGATGTTTCAAGCCAGGTGAACAGCGTCAGCGATGGCAGCGATGTGCTGGCACGCGGTAACGATTCGCTGAATCAGCGGACGCAGGAAACGGTAGAAAATGTGCAGCAAACAGTCACCACCATGAATCAAATGGCGGCCTCGGTGCAGAATAATTCCCATACCGCGGCACAGGCCGATAAGCTCTCTCTGGCCGCGAGCGGAGCGGCAACTCAGGGCGGGCAGGCGATGCATCGGGTGGTGAAAACCATGGAGGATATTGCCGATAGCACGCAGCGCATCGGCTCGATCACGACCCTGATTAACGACATTGCTTTCCAGACTAATATTCTGGCGCTGAATGCCGCCGTTGAGGCTGCTCGTGCCGGTGAGCAGGGCAGAGGCTTTGCAGTGGTGGCCGGTGAGGTACGACATCTGGCGAGCCGCAGTGCGACGGCGGCGAATGAGATCCGCCAACTGATTGAGGCTAGCGCCAGTAAAGTGCAGTCGGGCTCTGAGCAGGTTCACGCTGCGGGGCGCACGATGGATGACATTGTCTCCCAGGTACAAAACGTCACTCAGCTGATTGCACAGATTAGCCAGTCAACCTCAGAACAGGCGACGGGACTGTCAGATTTGACGCGTGCCGTCGCTAAACTTGATGAGATCACCCAGCAAAATGCCGGGTTGGTGGCGGAGAGCGCGAGCGTGTCGGCGATGGTGAAACGCCGCGCGAGCCGCCTGCAGGATGCGGTTACCGTGCTGCATTAATCCAGCTGCGAGATATCCAGCGCCGCGCGGTCAATGAGACCAATAATCTGTTTAAGCTGCGCGTCGCTGATATCGCCTTGATTGACTTTCAGATCCAGTACCGCCTTGAAATTGTCGAGCGCGCGCTTCATCTGCGGGTTTTTACGCAGCTCGTGCCCCACCATTCTTGCCTTCAGCCGGGTCTGGATTTGTTCCAGGTGTTCATGGCTTTCTTCCAGAAGCTGACTTCCGTCAGCGGTAATTTCAATTTTCTTGCGTCCGCCATCTTCTTCCTGGACGGTGATTAACCCCTGATCCTGTAACAGATCCAGCGTGGGATAGATGACGCCCGGGCTTGGGCTGTAGTGGCCTTGGGTCAGGCCTTCAATCGCTTTAATCAGTTCATAGCCGTGACTAGCGCTTTGCTTGAGGATGTTGAGGATCACGAGGCGGAGCTCGCCGTGCCCAAAGAAGCGCTGTCGGCGACCGCCGCCGTGGCCTTCACTACGTCCGCCGCGATGTTCACAATCGGCATGCTCGCCACGATGGCCACGGCCGCGATGTTCTGCACCAGGGAAAGGTCTCATACGGTGTTCCTTTGTGTTGTTAAGATATATCTAACTTATATCTAATTCTATATCTTTAGCAATATCTAAAAGTGATTTTGTTCCAGTTGTTTGATATTAAATGACTTATTTTTTATTTAATCATTACTGATATGACATGGTTTTTATATCATAAAAAGTGCTTGCATTCTTTTCAATTGGCAATCATTATCATTTGCAAAGTTTTTAGATATATCTATTTTTGAGAGAAACGCCAAATGAAAGAGAACAAATACCCACAGCGCGTACGCAATGAGCTTCGTTTTCGTGAACTGACCGTATTACGCGTTGAGCGCGTGGGCGAGGCCTTTCAGCGCATAGTGCTGGGCGGCGAAGCGCTTGAAGGTTTTAGCTCACGCGGTTTTGATGACCATACGAAACTGTTTTTCCCACAGGTGGGGACAACATTGACGCCGCCAACCGTCGGTGACGAAGGTATCGTTTGGGCCGATGGTGTTCGCCCACAGGCCCGCGACTATACGCCGCTGTATAATGCGCAGCGTCATGAGTTGGCCTATGACTTTTTTATCCATGACGGTGGTGTTGCCAGCCAGTGGGCAATTGAGGCTAAAGCGGGCGACACGCTACTGATCGGTGGCCCGCGCGGTTCGTTGGTGGTGCCAGAGGATTACGCCTGGCAACTGTATGTCTGCGATGAAACCGGGATGCCCGCGCTGCGCCGTCGCCTGGAGGCATTACGCGAGCTGCCACAATTCCCCCAGGTCACTGCACTGGTGATGGTGCGTGATGAAGCGGATAAAGCCTATCTGGCCGGGTTTGACGAGTGTAATATCGAATGGTTTACCCGCTACGATGCTAACGCGGTTACCGCGCGTCTGGCGCAGCTAACGGTACCTGAGTCAGACTACTTTATTTGGCTGACGGGCGAGGGGAAAGTGGTGAAAGGATTGACCGACGGTTTCGTTACCGAAGCGATGGATCCACAATTGATTCGTTCAAGTGCGTACTGGCACGCAAAATAAGCCATCAGCAGGCGCTTTTGGCGCCTGCTTCACCTGCTCACTTTCTCTCCATACCTGAATCACTGCGCGCACTTCCATTCGGCGTCATTTATCGCCGCTTACCCTCATAAGCCAAACGAGAGCCGTATTTTCCACACTTTTTATACTCCTATCTTTCGGCCTGTTTTGGGGCGTTTATTGTGTTTGAAAATAGAATATATTATTGTTTTATATTAATAATTAACCACTTATTAAGTCTGGTAATGATGTCAATTATCTTTTTGCTGATGCCAATAAAAAATCTGTAAAAGTAGATGTTTATCGACTTTTCGTCTAAAAGTATGGGGTCACGGGCTAGACATGACCATAAGATGGTTATCGGATGGTTAAAAAATACCGCGTTAGATGTAAAACATCGACAAAATTAAAAAATGGCTAGTCCGCTTACACAACTTACACGCGTTGCGGCGCACCTTCTCTGGAGAAACTATGCATTCCTCTGTTAATAAAAACGAAAGCCGAACCTTTTTCGGTCACCCTTATCCGCTGGGGTCGCTATTCTTTACCGAAATGTGGGAGCGATTCTCGTTTTACGGTATCCGTCCATTACTGATCCTGTTTATGGCGGCGACCGTATATGACGGCGGCATGGGACTGGCGCGTGAAAATGCCTCGGCAATTGTCGGGATTTTTGCCGGAACAATGTATTTGGCTGCTCTGCCGGGCGGCTGGTTGGCGGATAACTGGCTCGGCCAGCAAAAGGCCGTCTGGTACGGCTCGATTCTGATTGCGCTGGGCCACCTGGCTATCGCACTGTCTGCCTTTATGGGTGACAACCTGTTCTTCATCGGTCTGATGTTTATCGTGCTGGGTTCCGGGTTGTTTAAAACCTGTATCTCGGTAATGGTTGGGACGCTGTATAAGAAGGGCGATGCGCGCCGCGATGGCGGCTTCTCCCTGTTTTATATGGGGATCAACATGGGATCGTTTATCGCCCCGCTGATTTCCGGCTGGCTGATTAAATCTCACGGTTGGCACTGGGGCTTCGGTATCGGTGGGATCGGCATGCTGGTGGCGCTGGTTATCTTCCGCATCTTTGCCGTACCGGCGATGAAACGCTACGACAGCGAAGTTGGGTTGGATTCAACCTGGAACAACCCTGTCGCTAAAAAGCGCGGTGTCGGCGCATGGCTGGTGGCGCTGGCCGTCGGCGTGGCGGTGATTATTACGCTGATCGCACAGGGTATCATTGTGATTAACCCGGTGGCGGTGGCGAGCGTGCTGGTGTACGTGATTGCGGCATCGGTAGCGCTGTACTTTGTCTATCTGTTTGCCTTTGCCGGCCTGAGCCGCAAAGAGCGCGCGCGTCTGCTGGTGTGCTTCATCCTGTTGGTCTCCGCCGCGTTCTTCTGGTCCGCATTTGAGCAGAAACCGACCTCCTTTAACCTGTTCGCTAACGATTATACCAACCGTATGATCGGTGATTTCGAGATCCCTGCGGTATGGTTCCAGTCAATCAACGCCCTGTTTATTATCCTGCTGGCTCCGGTATTTAGCTGGGCATGGCCTGCGCTGGCGCGTAAAAACGTGCGTCCTGGCAGTATCACCAAGTTTGTTATCGGTATTCTTTGCGCCGCGGCGGGCTTTGGTCTGATGATGCTGGCGGCTCAGAATGTGCTGAGCAACGGTGGGGCTGGCGTATCGCCAATGTGGCTGGTGGGCAGTATCCTGATGCTGACGCTTGGTGAGCTATGCCTAAGCCCGATTGGTCTGGCAACCATGACGCTGCTGGCACCGGAAAGAATGCGCGGCCAGATGATGGGGCTGTGGTTCTGCGCCAGTGCGCTGGGTAACCTGGCCGCAGGCCTGATTGGCGGTCACGTGAAGGCCGACCAACTGGATATGCTGCCTGACCTGTTCGCCCGTTGCTCTATCGCGCTGCTGATTTGCGCCGCCGTTCTGTGCGTGCTGATTGTGCCGGTACGCCGGATGCTGGAAAACAGCAAATCCAGCACGGAGCAGAATTCCGTCACCAACGCGTAATCGCTTTGAAATGACAAAAGCCAGCGCTTATGCGCTGGCTTTTTTTATGCTGAATGGCGTCACCATGATGAAAAGTGAGGTAAAAATCGGTTTTAGCTCACGAAAAAGTGCAATAACGTGAGCTGTTTCTTTGTAATGACCGCCGGTTTCAGTCCATAGTATAACTTGTTTACTACGTGGTTAATTTAAGGACAAGCATATGCCAGCAGTCATTGATAAAGCATTGGATTTCATTGGTGGTATGAACACGTCTGAGCCAGTACCACAGTCCATGGATGAGAGTACAGCGAAGGGAATTTTAAACTATTTGAAAGAGTTAGGTACGCCGGTGAGCTCTGCGGCAGTGACCGAACGTGGCCAGCATGACGGCTGGAATGCCGGGTTTACGGATAAAGTCGCCAACTGGGCCGAGCGCGTTGAATCCGGCGAGCGCATCGTGATTAAACACCCTGAATTCTTCTCTGACTACATGCGCGAGGAACTGAGCGCGCTGGTGTAATCCTGCAACGTCGCTCTCACCCGCCTCGTGGGAGCGCCCGTTATCATCCGATTCAAGCAAAAAGGGCTGACGATTTCTCGTCAGCCCTTGCTGTATC
>NZ_BCTM01000010.1 GCF_001571285.1 Kluyvera cryocrescens NBRC 102467
GAGTTAATAATGCGTATTATTAATTAAAAAAACACATGATATAAAAATACCAAATGTGAATTCATCTTTATTTAACGGTAGCTAACCACGCAAGTTCTGATATATTTAGCAAGGTTTCAGATGTTTTTAAGTTTTACGAATACACGGATTGTATTGATAAGGGAATTGAATACACCCCTGAGATTTATAAGGATAGTTTATGGCAAACCTTTATGACCTGAAGCGATTCGATCTTAATTTATTAGTTATTTTCGAATGTATTTACCAGCATCTTAGTATCAGTAAGGCAGCAGAGATGCTGTTTATTACTCCCTCGGCCGTTAGCCAATCCCTGCAGCGCCTACGCACACAGCTTAACGATCCTCTTTTTGTTCGTTCCGGAAAGGGAATAACCCCAACGACCGTTGCCACGAATCTTCATCAGCATCTATCCAAAAATCTTAATCAATTGGAACAGACGATTAACATGATGGGTAGCGTTGAGCTGGAAAAAAAGTTTGTGATCTACGGCCCCGAGCTCAATTTTACTCCCCGACTCGCCGACTTTATGAATGCACTATTGGCCGAACCGGATCTGCAAATTGAATATCACGACTTTGCGACGACCAGCGATAGCGGAGAAAACCTGCTTCACTACCGCAAAGCGGATATCATCTTCACCACCACCGCTATACACAACCGATCTTTGGTCTGCGAAAAGTTTCTTGATGTCAAAGTGATACTCGTCTGTCGGGAAGATCATCCTCGGCTCGGGAGTTTCGCTACGCTAGAACAAGTACTGAAGGAAAGGTTCACCCATTATGATGTGCAGGATCCATGGATAAAACAATATCAATACGACACTGATACGCGCTGGGCAGAGCGTAAATTTGCATTTCGCTCATCCTCATTTATCTCGATTATAAATGCTATTCACAAAACTGATTTAATTGGCCTAATGCCCTATTCCTATTTCACTATGTTGAAAGACTCTCTTCGATTAAAAGAGGTTGTACTTTCCACACCGCTACCCGAAATAAGCATTTACACCCTCTATAACCGTGCATCACTTAACTCTGAATTATTCACAAGAATAATTGAAAAGTTAATACCAGGCCCATCTGGTGAGAATTAAAAGTTCATAACAATTAAAAAAATATTCTGAAATATGATTATTCATGCTCATAGAGAATAATCATATTATCTTAGGGTAAAGACTCGATTCGACTCACTCATCAACAAGGATGATCTACGTATGTCCATGGTCAAAATCCCGTTATCCCAGTCGGTACTGGACGCGACGTACGACCGTATTGCCTGGACGCTGGATAATTTCTCCCGTACTTGCGTTTCATTTTCCGGCGGTAAAGATTCGACCGTCATGCTGCATTTAACCGCACAGATGGCGCGTGCGCGAGGCAAAAAAATCTGCGTACTGTTTATTGACTGGGAAGCCCAATTTACTTTCACCATCAGCCACTGCGAAAAATTACGCGCGCTGTATGAAGATGTTATTGAGGACTTTTACTGGGTTGCATTGCCGCTGACAACGCAAAACTCACTGACCCAATTTACGCCTGAATGGCAATGCTGGGAGCCGGGGATAAAATGGGTACGACAGCCGCCGGATTACGCCATCACCGATCCTGGCTTCTTTCCCTTTTATCAACCGGGCATCACCTTCGAACTGTTCGTGCAGAAGTTTGCCGACTGGTTTTCCGGTCAGCGTCCGGCCGCGGTCATGGTCGGTATCCGCGCCGACGAATCCTATAACCGCTTTCTAACCATTGCTTCCCAGCGCAAACGCCGTTTTGCCGATGATAAACCCTGGACAACCGTTGCCCCGGGAAATCACGCCTGGTACGTCTATCCTATTTACGATTGGAAAACCGCCGATATCTGGACCTGGTTTGCCAAAAGCAAACAGCCCTACAACCCGCTCTACGACCTGATGTTTCAGGCTGGCGTACCGCTGCGCTATATGCGCATCTGCGAACCATTTGGCCCCGAACAGCGCCAGGGGCTATGGCTTTATCACGTACTGGAGCCGGAACGCTGGGCGGATATGTGTCAGCGAGTTAGCGGCGTACACAGCGGTGGAATCTATGCCGGCCAGGATAATCAGTTCTACGGGCATCGTAAAATCGACAAACCGCAAAACTACAGCTGGCAAAGCTATGCCAATTTCTTGCTGCAAAGTATGCCGGAGAGCACGGCCAACCACTACCGCAACAAAATTGCCGTCTATCTCCACTGGTACCAAAAACAGGGCTGGGAAAATATTCCGGAAAGCCAGGAAAAGGACCTAGGCTCAAAAGATATACCGTCCTGGCGAAGGATATGTAAGGTGCTGTTAAGTAATGATTACTGGTGCCGGATGCTGTCCTTTAGCCCGACGAAAGCCAGCCACTACCAACGCTATCGCACGCGCATGGAACAAAAACGTCAACAATGGGGACTTTTATGCGACAACGACTTATAGAGCAGATGCATCTCTACCTACAACCCCTCACCCTTGAGGAAAAAATCGACGCCCTGAACGAGTTTCGCCAGGCGCTGCATGAAGAAAGCCCGTTCAAGGATCAGCCCGTTGACTGCGTGCTGTGGGTCAAAGAGGAACAGGTTTTCCCTAACAGCTACAACCCCAACAACATGGCGCCGCAGGAAAAAAGGCTGCTGACAAAATCGCTGGAAAACGATGGTTTTACCCAGCCCATTGTGGTGTTCGAGCAAAAGGATAAGCGCTTTGAAATTGTTGATGGATTTCATCGACACCTGCTGTCGCAGTCAAAGGCTGCGTTGAAAAAGCGCTTTCACGGCTATGTACCGGTCGCTCAACTCGAACAAAACGACCACTCGCTATCGACAAGAATGGCTGCGACCATTCGTCACAACCGTGCCCGCGGCCGCCACCAGATAAGCGCCATGTCTGAAATTGTGCGCGAACTCAGCCAGCTCGGCTGGAGCGATGAAAAAATGGCGAAAGAACTGGGGATGGACGCAGACGAAGTGCTGCGGTTGAAGCAGATTAACGGCCTGTGCGAAATGTTTGGCAATCGCCAGTTCTCACAGGCCTGGACGGTCAAATAGTTAGAGACGACACAGGCGCTCGGCGGCGGCCAGCAAGGTTGATTCCTGTTTGGCAAAACACAGGCGAATCAGCTTATGCGGGAATGGATCTGCACAGAATACCGATAGCGGTATCGCCGCCACGCCTACTTCTGTGGTTAGCCACTGGCAGAAGCTCACATCATCCAGAGAAGAAATTTCGCTGTAGTCGGCAAGCAGGAAGTAAGTGCCTTCGCAGGGCAGCAGCTTCAATCGGCTCTGGCTCAAGGCGTCAATAAACAGGTCGCGCCGCGCGCGGTAAAAATCCGGCAGTTGCCGATAATGTTCGGGTTCGGCGCGCAGCATATCCGCAAGCGCCAGTTGTGCCGGCGTGTTAACGGCAAAGGTTAGATACTGGTGTACCTTGCGAAGTTCGGCGCTAATCGCCGCAGGCGCAACGCAGTAACCCACTTTCCAGCCGGTCATATGATAGGTTTTACCAAACGACGACACCGCCACCGCCCGTTCGCGAAGCGCCGGATGCGCTAGCACGCTGGCGTGGCCCGCGTCGGCAAAGCAGATATGCTCATACACTTCATCGCTCAGCACGTAGATTTCCCGCTCGGCAATCGCCTGCCAGAGTGCGTCAAAATCCGCAGACTGCCACACCGTCGCCGACGGATTATGCGGGGTGTTGAGAATAACCAATCGGGTTTTCTCACTTAGCTGCGCGGTAAACTGCTGCCAATCGACGCGAAAATGCGGGGGCTGCAGCGCAATACGCTTCACGATGCCGCCGGAAAGTTCTACCGCCGGGGCATAGCTGTCGTAGCTCGGGTCAAAACAGATAACCTCATCACCTTCTCGAACCAGCGCAGTGATTACCGCATACAGTGCTTCGGTTGCACCCGCAGTTACCGTAATGTCGCTATTCACGTCCGGCGTGTGGCCATACAGCGCGGCGGTTTTCTCGGCAATAGCCTCACGCAGCGCCAGCGCCCCGGTCATCGGTGCATACTGGTTTGCGCCGCTGGCAACGTGGTGCGCCAACCGCGACTGAAGATAACTCGGGCCGTCAAAATCCGGAAATCCCTGGGAAAGGTTAATGGCCTGGTGCTTTTGCGCCAGCGCGCTCATCTGGGTAAAAATCGTCGTACCGAGATTGGGAAGTTTGCTTTGAGGGATGAGTTGCTTTGTTGTCATGAGTTATCTGCCGCTCGAAGAACCAGTGTTAACAGCAATATAACACGGTGAACGGACTTGGCAATCAAGACGTTTAGATGTCTAAAGCGATCAGCAGCATTTGGCGCCGCCTTTGCCGCCGTATCGTGCATCCTGACGGTCGCGGAAAAACGCTTCGTAGGTCATCGGCGTCTGGTCGGGATGATTGATACGCATATGTTCGACATAGTTGTCGTAGTCCGGCACGCCAATCATCATTTTTGCTGCCTGACCAAGGTATTTGCCGGCTTTCGAAAGGGTATCAAACATCTTGTTTTCCTTTTAGCATCAACCCGACCTCACATCATGAGGCCGGGTTACGGATGTCATTAATGGGCACGCTTCGCCGCAGCAACCAGATTCTCCGCATCAGCCGGCATTGGCTCATACGGGGTCTCTTTCGCCGTCGGTTTGTCTTCTTTCAACGCCGCCAGCGCAGTCTTGATAGAGAACACGGCCAGTACCACCACCACGACCATAAAGAATATCGTGAGGCCCGCATCGAGGCGGTTGTTGAATACCAACTGCGACAGCTGTGATTCCGTGTACTGCGGAGGAATGTTACCGCTGTCGATCATCGCCTGGAACTTATTGGCAATCGCCAGGAAGCCCACTTTGGTATCGGCGCTGAACGATTTCTGCCAGCCCGCCACCAGCGTACAGATCAGCAGCCATGCCGTTGGCACCAGGGCCACCCACGCATAGCGCTGACGTTTCATCTTGAACAGTACCACCGCACAGAGCATCAGCGCCATGCCTGCCAGCATCTGGTTCGCAATACCGAACAGCGGCCACAGGGTATTAATGCCGCCCAGCGGGTCAACCACCCCTTGATGCAGGAAGTAGCCCCAGGCCAGCACGCACAGCGCCGTCGCCAGCAGGTTCGCCGGCAGAGAGTCGGTACGCTTAAGCCCCGGGCTGATAACGCCCAGCAGATCCTGCAGCATAAAGCGTGCCGCACGGGTGCCGGCGTCCACCGCGGTCAGAATAAACAGCGCTTCAAACAAAATAGCGAAGTGATACCAGAACGACACATCCATCAGGCCACCCAGCGCACCGTGGAGGATGTAAGCCATCCCCACCGCCAGCGTCGGCGCACCGCCCGCACGTGAAATAATCGACTGCTCGCCCACTTCGTTAGCAATTTGATGCAGCAGGTCAGGCGTAACCGCAAAGCCCCAGCTACTGACCACCTGCGCCGCCGAAGCGACGACATCAACGGTACCCGCAGGCGCCAGCATTGCCATTGGGCTGTTCATCGCAAAGTAAACGCCCGGATCGATAATACAGGCGGAAACCAGCGCCATAATGGCGACGAATGATTCCATCAGCATGCCGCCGTAGCCGATAAAGCAGGCCTGGCCTTCGTTCGCCAGCATCTTCGGCGTGGTGCCGGATGAAATCAGGGCGTGGAAGCCTGACACCGCCCCGCAGGCAATGGTGATGAACAGGAACGGGAACAGATCGCCGGTCCACACCGGGCCAGTACCATCGATAAACTTGGTCAACGCCGGCATGGTAAGGGTTGGGCGCATAATCAAAATACCAATCGCCAACCCGACGATAGTCCCGATTTTCAGGAAGGTAGAGAGATAGTCGCGCGGAGCCAGCAGCAGCCACACCGGCAGAACCGAGGCCACAAAGCCATAGCCCACCAGCATCCAGGTCAACTGTACGCCGGTATAGTCAAACCACGGAGCCCAGGTTTCGCTCGCTGCCACCCAGCCGCCGGAAATGATGGCAAACACCAGCAGCACCAGACCAATCACCGACACCTCGCCGATACGTCCAGGACGCAGATAGCGGATATAGATCCCCATAAACAGCGCCAGTGGAATGGTAAAGGCCACGGTGTAGGTGCCCCACGGACTGTGGGTCAGCGCTTTCACCACGATCATCGCCAGTACTGCCAGAATGATCACCATAATCATAAAGGTAGCAATCAGCGCAATCACGCCAGCCGTCGGCCCCATTTCCTCTTTGACCAGCTCACCCAACGAGCGGCCGTCGCGGCGGGTAGAGACAAACAGCACCATAAAGTCCTGCACCGCCCCTGCCAACACAACCCCGGCCAGCAGCCAGATCATACCCGGCAGATAGCCCATCTGTGCCGCCAGCACCGGCCCCACCAGCGGGCCTGCCCCGGCAATCGCCGCGAAATGGTGGCCAAACAGCACCTTTTTGTCCGTTGGTACATAGTCGAGACCATCGTTATGACGCACGGCTGGCGTCATACGCGTTGGGTCAACCTGAAGTACGTTTTTCGCAATGTAGAGACCGTAAAAACGGTAGGCGATGAGGTAAACGCAGACCGCCGCCACGACGATCCACAGCGCGTTGATCTGTTCACCGCGATTAAGCGCGATATAACCAAGGGCAAAGGCTCCAACAATGGAGAGCAATGCCCATATAAGGTATTTCCCTGAATTGTTCATAGTTATTGTCCGTATCAGTAGCAGAGGATGTTACATTTTGTGTCCATAGCAACACCTCTGATTTAACATCCTTGAAACTGATATGAACAGGAAGAGAACCTGACATTTACATCACATTGTTAACGGGATCACTTAACGGCGGAAAATGGCTGAATTATCACGGGAAGAAGGGTGAACTGATCGTGATAGGAATGAATTGCAGGACAGGACGGATGGCGTAGTGCGTATTTGGCCTCGCCCATCCGTCCCATCAATTTACGGTTTAGCCCAATACGGCAGTCCCTAATCGGCAGGTACAGCAGCGTCGGCCCTGCTCATCAAATACCACAATTTCCCAGCTCTGGCTTTGGCGGCCAAGATGCAGCGGCTGACACACCGCGCGCACCTGCCCCTGCGATACCGGACGGTGGTGCGACGCATTGAGCTCGGTCCCTACCACGCACTGGCCGTCGCGGGTCATCAGAAAACCCGCCATCGACCCTAGCGTCTCCGCCAGCGCCGCTGAGGCACCGCCGTGCAGCAGGCCAAACGGCTGATGCGTGCGGCTATCAACCGGCATGACCGCTTCCAGACTATCGTCGCCGATATGGGTATAGACAATCCCCAGATGCGCCACCATGGTGTTATCGCTGGTGGCATTCAGCTCGTCGAGCGTTAAATGACGTTTCCAGATCATCTCAAGCCCCCAACGTTGAACCACCGTCCACCACGATATCCTGTAGCGTGATATGGCTAGCGCTGCTCGACGCGAGGAACAAAATGGTATTCGCGATCTCGTGCGGCCGGGCAATTTTACCCAGCGGAATACCCAGCTTAAACTGCTCGGCAAAACCGCGAATTCGCTGCTGTTCGGCATCATCGCTCACCCACAGCACGCGCTGCATATCGGTGTCAGTGGAGCCCGGCGAGACGATATTACACCGTACCCCTGCCCCTGCCAGCTCAAGACCGACGGTCAGCGCCAGGCTTTTCAACGCCGCTTTCGATGCGCCGTAGGCGCTCATGCCCATGCGCGGCGTGTGCGCGGCGTCAGAGGCGACGGTCACAATCGCCCCGCCCTGCTGGCGGCGGAACTGCGACATCGTCTGCTGAAACAGGTTAAATGCGCCGCCCACGTTCACCGCAAAGGTCTGCTGCCAATCGGCAAGGCTCAGCGTATCCGTGGCCCCCATGCGCAGGATCCCGGCGGCATTAACCAGTACGTCAAGCCGCTCGGTTTTCGCCAGCACGCGTTCGCACACCTGCGCGACATGCTGCGCATCCGCCACATCCAGCACTTCAGTGGCAAACGGATAATCCTCACCGTCAAACGCGAGGTCGAAACCGGTAACCGTGGCGCCGGCTTCAACAAATGCCAGCGCGGTAGCGTGCCCGATGCCTTTTCCGGCACCGGTGACCCACACCGTCTGGCCGTTAAAATCCAGCCCAGCCATTATTTCACCTCACGAGAAAGCAACGCCCACCAGGCATCAATGCTCGGGTTTTTCGCTAGCATCACGAAGTCGATATCGCCATGCGCTTTGCGCCAACGAGCGGCCAGCGCCATCATGCGCACCGAATCAAGGCCGTAATCAATCAGGTTATCGTCATCGAACGGCTCGTCGGATTCGTCCAACAGCGGCAGCACCAGCGCACGCAGCGCTTCTTTGCTGGCCGGGATAGACGGCAGCAGTTCGTCCGTCATCACCACGCGACCGCTACGCCCCGCTACGTACTTCAGTGACATCAGATGCTCATCGCGGCTGAAGTCCGCCAGCGCGTCGGCAACGAAGAACGGTTTAATATCACGCATAAAAGCATCGGTGGCGGTTGTCATGCAGCCAATATGCGCGTAGACACCGGTGATGATCAGCTGGTTGCGGCCGCTCTCTTTCAGCATCTGCTCCAGCGGCGAGCGGTGAAACGCGCTATAGCGCCATTTCACCAGCACGGTGTCGGCTTCGTCCGGAGCCAGCGCAGCAATCACCCGCTGCTGTTCAGGCGAACGGGTCAAACCCGGCCCCCACATATCATTCAGCAGCGCCCGATCCTCATCGCTCTGCTCTTTTGGCTGCGCGGTGTAATACACCGGAATACCATTCTTTTTGCAGAAATCACGCAGCGCGGCGATGTTGGCCACCACCGTGTCCATCATCTCGCTATCGTCACCCCAGAAATTGAGGAAATACTCCTGCATATCGTGAATCAGCAGCGCCGCGCGCGCCGGTTCGAACGCCCAGTCAACCTTGTTTTCAGGAAGATCCAGCGCGGTCGGCAGCGCGTAGCCCTGTAGTTTAGGAATCGCCATATTGTTTTCTCCTTCAGCCCTGCGAGCGGCTGGCCAGCCACTGACGTAATTGTTTTTTATCGACTTTACCGACGTGGGTCAGCGGCAGTTCATCCACACACTCCACTCTGTCCGGCAGTTTAAATTCGGCCACGCCCTGCTCGCGCAGGAAACGACGCACCTGGACTGCGCGCAGCGGTTCTTTCACCACCAGGTAAGCACAGCTCTTCTCGCCCAACAGCGTGTCTTCCATACTGACCAGCGCCGCGTAAACCACCGACTCATGGCGCAGCAGCAGGTTTTCAATCTCTTCCGCAGCAATCTTCTCACCGCCGCGGTTAATCTGATCTTTCTCGCGTCCTTCGACGGTGATGTAACCGTCTTCGTCAATGGAGATAAGATCGCCGGAGCAGTAAAAGCCGTCGGCGTCAAACGCACTGGCATTGTGCTGTGGGCTTTTGTAATAGCCGCGGAAGGTGTATGGACCACGCGTCATCAGACGTCCCACTTCGCCACGCGGCAGCGGATTGCCGTCTGCATCGGCCACCCAAACTTCATCATCCGGACACATCGGATAGCCTTGGGTGTTGAGGATCTTGTCTTCACTGTCATCGAGGCGAGTGTAATTCACCAGCCCTTCCGCCATACCAAACACCTGCTGCAGCTGACAGCCAATCTCGGCAGGAATACGCGCCGCCAGCGTTGCCGACAGGCGTGCACCGCCAACCTGCAACAGCGTCAGAGAACGAAGCTGGGCATTGCTCCCCCACTCGGTAATCGCCTGTAGCCACAGGCTTACCGCCGGAGGCACCAGCGCGGCGACGTTAACCTGATGTTTTTCTATCAGCGGGAAACACAGGGTTGGGCTAGGATCCGCCGCCAGCACCACGGTGCCTTCGGCGAGGAACACGCCCAGCGCACCCGGCGAGCTCATGGCGTAGTTGTGCGCCGACGGGATAGCGCACAGATAGCGCGTTTGCGCGTCAAAATGGCACACCTCGTTGCTGCGACGGATGCTGTAGTAATAATCATTGTGGGTCCGCGGGATAAGCTTCGGCGTTCCGGTACTGCCGCCCGAAAGCTGGAAAAAAGCCACTTCGTCAGCGGCGGTCGGCGTTGGGGTGAAATCACCCGCCGGCTCCGCCATCGCCGCCTCCAGCGCATGCTCACCGTCTCCCTGACGTAACAGCACTACGCGCACGGAGCGGAACTGCTCGCAGAAGGTATTCAGGAACGTATCGTCACCAAACAGCGCATGGCTACGGTCAGCAATCAGCACCGCCGGGGCAATCTGTTCGGCATACGCGTTCAGTTCATTACGCTGATGACTAAACAAGGCGTTCACCGGCGCGACGCCAATGTTCAGCAGCGCAAACAGCGTCGTATAAAACTCGCTAATATTGCCCAGTTGTACCAGCGCGGTTTCCCCACGCTTAAGCCCCTGACGCTGCAGCGCGGCGGCAAGGTTATCGACAGACTGGTTCAACTGGCGGTAGCTAATCTGGCGTTCGCCATCAATCACCGCTATCGCGTCGCTGTCCGCATGGCGGGTCAGCATGTCCGTCAATGGCAGATCCTGCCAATAGCCTTTTTCGCGATAGCGTGCCGCGAGCGCGTCCGGCCAGCGGGTAAATTCCACGGTCATAATGGGGGAAAGCTCCTAGTGCAGGCCAAATACGTTCAGCATGGTAGAAAGTTTGACGCCGGTTTCGCGCCATTCGGACTCCGGCGATGAAGCAGGGACAATGCCCGCTCCGGCAAACAGGCGCACGCCGTTATCCTTCACGCGCGCGCAGCGGATGGTCACTACCCATTCGCCGTTACCTTCGCTATCGCACCAGCCCACAATGCCGCCAAACAGGTCGCGTTCAAACGGTTCCAGCTCGGCAATCACCTGTTTGGCCACCTGATGTGGGAAACCGCTCAGCGCCGGCGTGGGATGCAGCAGGCAAGCCAGCGACAGCGCGTTTTCCTCGGCTTTTGCCTGGCCTTCAATCGGGGTCGCGAGGTGCCACAGGGTTGGCGTGTTCACCAGTTGCGGTGTCTGCGGTAGGGTTAACTGTAGGCTGCGCGGCGCCAGCGTCTGCTTCATCGACTGCGTCACCAGCTCATGTTCGTGGCGGTCTTTTTCCGACGCCAGCAGACGATTTCCCGCTTCACGATCCAACACGTCATCCGGCTGGCGACGAGCGGAACCCGCCAAAGGCAACGAACTGTAATGGTCGCCCTCTTTACGCAGCAGCAGTTCCGGACTGGCGCCCAGCAGCACGCCGCCATCGGGCAACGGAACGTGGAAGTTAAAGCTCGCCGGGTTTTGCGCCACCAGCCGCTCCAGCAGCGCGCCGCTGTCCAGCGTCTGCTCGGCGGTGATATCAATCAGTCGCGAAAGCACCACTTTATCGACCTGCGGCGTCGCCGTGAGTGCAGCCGCCTGTGCGACCATATCAAGGAATACCGGGTGTTCAGGAATTTCCTGGCGCGCAGTCATCGCCATCGGCTCACGCGAGGCGCTGTAGCGGGATGATTTCTGCTTCGCCGTTCGCGAAAACGTCTCGCAGCGCTCAGGAATAAATAGCGCGGACGGTAGGCGGGTGTCGAATGGGATTGCACCAACCATCACCGGATTATCTATACCGGCGGCTTTTGCGGCGGCAAACGCCGATGCCAACCCTTGCTGGAAGGCACTGTCTGGCAAATCGCCCCCTTCCGCCGGGCAGGTAAAACGCGTGAAGCAGCCAGACGTAGTAAAACTGCGAAACGGCGACATAAAGAAAAAGCTGTCGGCCGCAATCGTGGCCTGATGCTGCTGTTGTTGCGTTTCCGCGGCCAGTGACGTTTCCATATCATCCTCCAAAAAACGATAAAGATATTACGAATAATTATCATTTATATTTTGGTTCGGTAACCTAAAAGTAAACGCTTCGTATGTCAACAGGACGAAGCAGCATCTTGTGCTTAATAGCATCGTCGTATGCCCGATGTTGTTCTCCCCCCTCGCGCGCAGAGCGCTTGCATCGGGATGGGACAATAGTTGAAAATGAGAAGCATTAACCAACCACAACCAGGACTTGTCCGTGAACTTCACCGCCCTGTGGCGTACCGCCGCACTCCTCGCAGGCTTTAGCGTTTTGGGATTATCCTCAGCACAGGCCGCCGACTGGCCGCGACAGATTACCGACAGCCACGGCGTCCATACGCTGGAGCACAAACCCACCCGTATCGTCTCCACCAGCGTGACCTTGACCGGTTCGCTGCTGGCCATTGACGCACCGGTAGTCGCCAGCGGCGCGACCACGCCAAATAACCGCGTTGCCGATGACCAGGGTTTTCTGCGCCAATGGGGCGATGTGGCGAAAGCGCGCAAGCTCGCCCGTCTGTATATCGGTGAGCCAAGTGCCGAAGCCGTTGCAGCGCAAATGCCGGATCTCATTTTGATTAGCGCAACCGGCGGTGACTCCGCGCTGGCGCTGTACGACCAGCTCTCCACCATCGCCCCAACGCTCATCGTCAACTATGACGATAAAAGCTGGCAGGCGCTGTTAACTCAGCTTGGGCAGATGACAGGCCAGGAGAAACAGGCTGCCGATCGCATTGCCGCCTTTGACAAACAGCTCGCGACGGTTAAACAACAGATAAAACTGCCACCACAGCCGGTAAGCGCGCTGGTCTATACTGCCGCCGCCCACAGCGCAAACCTGTGGACCAGCGAATCCGCTCAGGGTCAGTTCCTTCAGCAACTCGGTTTCACCCAAGCGGCCCTTCCGGCCGGCCTGCATGCCAGCCAAAGCCAGGGCAAGCGCCACGATATCATTCAGCTTGGCGGTGAAAATCTGGCGACCGGCCTGAACGGCGAAAGCCTGTTCCTGTTTGCCGGTGACCAGAAAGACGTGGATGCGATTTACGCCAACCCGCTGCTGGCCCATCTGCCGGCGGTGAAAAATAAGCACGTTTACGCGCTGGGCACCGAAACTTTCCGTTTGGATTACTACAGCGCCACCCGCGTGTTACAACGCCTGTCGGCACTGTTTGGCTAAGCACTTATCCGGCCTGCACCATGCTGTAGGCCGGATAAATTCATCGTAATCAGGCTTCTGTCGACGCCGGTATTTCGCGTCTAAACCGGCGAAGCTCACCCAGCACTAACAGCAAAATCCCACCGACAATTGCCAGCCCCCAACCGCTGACGCTGGCGGAAGCCACCGGACTCAGAATCGCTCCTAGCCCACCCAGCAGCGCCGCACCGATAGCATCGCCGGTAACGTTCTGTGCGGTCCACAGACCGTTAATGCGTCCCAACATCGCCTCGGGCGTCTGAGTCTGAATCAGGGTGTATTGCAGCAGCGAACTGATAGCGCTCAGCCAGCCAAACAGCGCCAGACACACCATAGCCAGCGTCCAATGCGGCATCACGGCGAACAGGCCAACGGCAACAAACGCGCCGACGGTTGCCAGCAGCATAATCCAGCCAGGGCGCTCATTTTGCGCCAGCCGCCCGCTGGTCAGCGCGCCAAAGGCCGCCCCCAGCGGGATGGCCGCATACAACAGGCCGATCTGCGACGCCGACATTGCCCAGCCCTGCGCCAGCGCCGGATAGAGCACGCGCACAGCGCTGGCCATGGTGACCAGCGCGCCCAGTAACGCAATGCCGCCAATTAGCGGGCTGCCGAGCAGAAAACGAAAACCGGCCACCAGCGATTTCAGCGGGTGTTCACGCGGCTGCGGTGGCGGCGGCAGCTGCGGTAAACGCAGCAGCGTCAACGTAGTGATAAAGGTGCCAAGCGCCGCCAGCAGATAGTTCCAGGACACGCCGCCGGAGGCCAGCAGCAGACCACCGACCATCGGCGAAATTACCGATCCCAGACGCACCGTGAGCATGGTGATCGCCCCGGCCTGCATCAGGTTATCGCGCCCCACCAGTGCCGGCGTTGCCGCCAGCAGAGCGGTCACGCCCAGCGAGGCGAAGAAGCCGTCCCACAGCCCCAACAGATAAATAGCCACCAGCGAGGGTTCAGGCAGCAGCGCATTCAGCCACAGGCCGATAAATCCTACGCCACAGGTGCCGCGCGCCAGCAGGATCAGCTTGCGGCGCTCGTAGCGGTCGGCCAGCACGCCGCCGACCATCAGGCCAACAAACATCGCGCCGCCGGTCAGCGTCACCGACAGGCCAACCTGCCAGGTCGAGTGGGTCATCATTTGGATTTGAACCGGCACGGCAACGCCGAGCAGGCCCAGTGAAAGAATGGAGATAAAACGGGCGATAAAGACGGCGCGGAAAGCCGGATGCGTTTTGAGCAGGCTCAGATCCAGGAGCCGGGATTGTCGGTTCATTACAAGGCCTTGTGTTTTTTTCATACCCTTTCCAGGGGCGCTCATGCTACCATAAACGAATAAGATAGATAACGATAATCACTATCATTATCACATCAGGGATGTCACCATGTCGTTTTCCACCCCCGTGCTGCGTACCATCACGCTGCCCGGTTTATTGATACTGCTGTTTCTCGCCGTTACGCTCAGCTTATTAATTGGCGCTAAACCACTCCCCATTTCCGTCGTCGTTGATGCCCTCAGCGGTACCTGTCAAAGCGCCGATTGTATTATCGTGCTCGACGCCCGTTTGCCGCGGACCCTGGCCGGATTGCTCGCCGGCGGCGCTCTGGGCCTTGCCGGCGCATTAATGCAAACGCTCACGCGTAACCCCCTTGCCGACCCGGGCATTCTCGGCGTAAACGCTGGCGCAAGCTTTGCTATCGTCCTCGGCGCGGCGCTGCTCGGTATTTCATCCCCGCAGGAGCAGTTGGCAATGGCCTTTT
Organism: Kluyvera cryocrescens NBRC 102467; assembly: GCF_001571285.1. Lineage (GTDB taxonomy): Bacteria > Pseudomonadota > Gammaproteobacteria > Enterobacterales > Enterobacteriaceae > Kluyvera > Kluyvera cryocrescens. The sequence continues at coordinate 14,763 of NZ_BCTM01000010.1, forward strand.
GCGGCGCATTGGTCGCCTCGCTCATTGTGGCCTTCACCGGCAGTGCTGGCGGCGGTCAGCTCAGCCCGGTGCGCTTAACGCTGGCGGGCGTGGCGCTCGCCGCGGTGCTGGAAGGCTTCTCCAACGGTATCGCCCTGCTCAACCCCGACGTTTACGATCAGCTGCGCTTCTGGCAGGCCGGGTCTTTGGATATCCGCACCCTGCAAACCCTGAAAACGGTGCTGGTGCCGGTCCTGGTTGCTGGCATCGTGGCGCTGATGATGAGCCGCTCGCTCAATAGCCTCAGCCTCGGTACCGACACCGCTACCGCGCTGGGCAGCAAGGTGGCTCGCACGCAAATTACCGGGCTGCTGGTGATAACGATTTTGTGCGCCAGCGCCACATCGGTGGTGGGCCCCATCGCCTTTATTGGCCTGATGATGCCGCATATTGCCCGCTGGCTGGTCGGCGCAGACCACCGCTGGTCGCTGCCGGTCACTTTGCTCGCCACGCCGTCGTTGTTGCTGTTCGCCGATATTATTGGCCGCCTGCTGGTGCCCGGTGAACTGCGCGTTTCGGTGGTCAGCGCCTTTATCGGTGCGCCGGTGCTGATTTTCCTTGTTCGCCGTAAGGCAAACGGAGGTGTCCGATGACATCACCGTCTCGTCGTCTTATCGCCAGTTGCCTGCTGCTGCTCATGGCTTGCACGTTGCTCACGTTATTGAGCCTGCGCAGCGGCGCGGTGACGCTGGAGCTTTCGCAAGTGTTCGCGGCCCTGTTCGGCGATGCGCCGCGCGCAATCGCTATGGTGGTCACCGAGTGGCGTCTGCCGCGCGTGATGATGGCGCTGCTGATTGGTGCCGCGCTCGGCGTCAGCGGGGCCATCTTCCAATCGTTGATGCGCAACCCGCTGGGGAGTCCGGACGTGATGGGCTTCAACACCGGTGCGTGGAGCGGCGTGCTGGTGGCGATGGTCTTCTTCGGCCAGAATCTCACCACCATTACGCTGGCCGCGATGGCCGGGGGCATTGTCACCTCGCTGCTGGTATGGGCACTGGCGTGGCGCAACGGCATCGACACCTTCCGGCTGATTATTATCGGCATTGGCATCCGTGCGATGCTGATGGCGTTCAACACCTGGCTACTGCTGCGGGCATCTCTAGAGACCGCGGTATCCGCCGGGCTGTGGTTTTCCGGCTCGCTCAACGGCTTAACCTGGGCAAAAATCTGGCCCGCCGCGCCGCTCATGGTCGTTGCCCTCATGGGTTCGGCGCTGCTGGTTCGCCGCCTGCGCTTGTTGGAAATGGGTGACGATAGCGCCTGCGCGCTGGGCGTTCGCGTGGAGTATTCCCGCCTGCTGCTGATGCTAATAGCGGTGGTGTTAACCGCCGCCGCCACCGCGCTGGCCGGGCCAATTTCATTTATCGCGCTGGTTGCACCGCACATCGCCCATCGTCTTAGCGGCACCACCCGCTGGGGGCTAACTCAGGCCGCGCTCTGCGGCGCAGTTTTGCTGGCCGCCGCTGATTTCTGCGCCCAGCAGCTGTTCTTGCCTTATCAACTTCCGGTGGGCGTTGTGACCGTCAGCCTTGGCGGTATCTACCTCATCGTGTTGCTTATTCAGGAGTCTCGCAAAAAATGACCGACCATGTAGCCCGTTTGCGCGGCGACCAGTTAACCCTCGCCTACGGTAAAAAAACCATTGCCGAGTCGCTGAGCGTCACCATCCCGGATGGTCATTTCACCGCTATTATCGGCCCGAACGGCTGCGGGAAATCGACGCTGCTGCGTACACTCAGCCGCCTGATGACGCCAACGCAGGGTCACGTCTATCTTGATGGCGAAGAGATCCAGCATTACGCCAGCAAAGAGGTGGCGCGACGGATTGGCCTGCTGGCGCAAAACGCCACCACGCCGGGCGATATTTCGGTGCAGGAACTGGTGGCGCGCGGTCGTTACCCGCACCAACCGTTGTTTAGCCGCTGGCGTCAGGAAGATGAAGATGCGGTTCAGAACGCTATGCAGGCCACTGGGATTGTCAATCTGGCGAGTCAAAGCGTGGACACACTCTCCGGTGGGCAGCGACAGCGCGCGTGGATTGCGATGGTGCTGGCACAGGACACGTCGATTATGCTGCTCGACGAGCCGACGACGTGGCTGGATATCAGCCATCAGATAGACCTGCTGGAGCTGTTGAGCGAACTGAACCGCGAGCGCGGCTTTACGCTGGCTGCCGTGCTGCATGATTTAAATCAGGCCTGCCGCTATGCGACCCATTTAATTGCCCTGCGTGACGGGAGAATTGTGGCGGAAGGTGCGCCAAAAGAGATAGTCACCCCGGAGCTTATTGAAGCGGTGTACGGGCTGCGCTGCATGATTATCGATGACCCGGTGGCGCATACGCCTCTGGTGGTGCCGCTTGGACGGCGCTGAGATTTTATGACCTGCGAATCCCCCTCACCCTCTCCCAAAGGGGAAAGGGAACCGTACGGTGCCAATTGTTTCTACTCGCTTAAGCTCAGGCTCAGTCTGCCCCCTCTTCCTTTTTAAGGGAGAGGGTTGGGGTGAGGGTTACTACACGGTACCCTCACCCGCTCACAGCAACGAACCTAGCCCAGAATCTCGCGGATCACCGGCCCAATCGTTTCAAATGCCGCTGGCGTGATGATATCTACGTGCGCACAATTCTGGCTGTAAACCTCCAGCTCTCCCACCCACGGTCCCCAGGCCACCAGCGGATCGGCCTGACGCGTTTTCTCGGCGACAAACAGCGTCGCCTTACCGTCAAACTGTGCGCTATGTGCAGTGGTGAGCAGACGTACCGCATCGGCGTAGTTACCTTCGATGGCGGTAAACAGTTCGCTGGAAGCTTGCCCCTGCTGTGCGGCAAGGAAGGCTTCACGTTCGCGATCAATCTCGGCCAATACAGCCGGATCAAGACCATTGGCCTCTTTTTCCGCCCAGTTTTGCGTTTCCGGTGGCCAGGTATCCAGCAGGCCGAGGAACGCCACCTCTTCGCCCTGCTGACGCAGACGCGCGGCAATACCCTGTGCCAGCGTACCGCCCAGCGAATAACCTAACAGATAATACGGCCCGCGCGGCTGCTCGCGTCGCAGCGTCACTAGGTGGTGTTCGCAAACCTCGTCCAGCGTGGAAGCCGTTTGCATCGGCCCCTGCGGACGCGGAGACTGAATGCCGGTAATCGACCAGCGCGGCGACAGATAACGCGATAGCACGCTAAATTGCCAGGCAAAACCGGACGCCGGATGGAAGCAGAACAACGTTGGCCCCGTCCCGCTGCGCAGCGGCAGCAAAGGCTCATAGCCCAGACGCTGCGCCTGTTCATCATCATTGGCATCCAGCAAAGCGCTGAGTTTCCCGACCGTTGATGAGACCATCACCTGCCCCGGCGTGACCTGACGCCCCGCACTGCGGCTCAGCATCGCAGCCAGCCGCATCGCCAGCAGCGAATGGCCGCCAAGAGCGAAGAAATCGGCGTCGATATCGTTAATTTCACAGCCCAGCAGTTCGCTAAACGCCGATGCAACCAGAATTTCCGTGGCTGATTGCACGGCGCGGCCCGCGGTTTTTTGCGTCAACGACGGCAGCGGTAACGCTTTGCGATCGAGCTTACCGTTGGCGCTCAGCGGCAGCGTGCTCAATTGCAGGATCACTACCGGCACCATATGCGGCGGTAGCTGTTCGCGCAGGCGCGCCAGCAGGGAATCCGTCTCTAAAGGCAGCCCGGAAGCGGACACCACATACCCCACCAGCTGGCGCGCATCGCCGCCGGTAGCCGCCGCCTGGTTAATCACGCAGGCATGGGTCACCGCCTGCTCGACGTCCGGCAGCGTTTGCATCACCCGGTCAATTTCGCCCAGCTCAATGCGCTGGCCGCGGATCTTCAACTGATCGTCGCTGCGGCCTAAATACTCCACTGCCCCGTTGTCCAGCCAGCGCGCCACGTCGCCAGTGCGATACATGCGCTCACCAAGGGAGAACGGATCGGCTATAAAGCGGCTGGCGGTCAAATCCGGTCGCCCCAGATAGCCTTGCGCTAGCTGAATGCCGGTGAGATACAGATCGCCTGCCACGCCGAACGGCACCGGCCGCATCATCGCATCAAGAATACGCAGCCCGGTGTTCCACACCGGGAAGCCAATCGGCACGCTGTTGCCGGTAACGGCCGCCAGCGCCTCGCCATAGGCCGGATACCAGCTCACATCAACCGCCGCTTCCGTCGGCCCGTACAGGTTATGCAGCGGTACGTGGGTTAACTGTTCCCACTCGCGGCACAGCCCGGTTGGCAGCGCTTCACCGCTACAGAACACCTGCTTGAGCGAACGACAGCATGCGGCCGTTTCCGGCGTCAGCGAGGCCACAAACGCCGCCAGCATCGAAGGCACAAAGTGGGTCGTCGTGACGCCGTAGTCAGCAAAGAAACGCTGCATCGCCAGCGGGTCACGGTGCGCTTCCGGCTGCGCCATCACCAGGCTTGCGCCGGTAATAAACGGCCACCAGAACTCCCACACCGAGACGTCAAAGCTGCACGGCGTTTTCTGCGCCACCACATCCTCAGCGGTCAGCGGATAGTGGTCCTGCATCCACAGCAGGCGATTGACGATAGCCTCATGGCCGACCATGACCCCTTTCGGGCGCCCAGTCGAGCCCGAGGTAAAGATGATGTAGGCCGTCTGCTCAGGCGTTGCCAGATTCAGCGGTGACCCATCGCCCGCCGGTAATGGCGCATTCAGACACAGACTTTCAATATTCGCGAAACGGTGCAATTGGTCGTCGGCGGTGATCAGCAGCGAAGGCCGCGCGTCCTCCAGCATCATCTGCAAACGATCGTCCGGATAACCGGTATCCAGCGGTAGCCAGGCAGCGCCTGCTTCGACAATCGCGTGCAGGGCCAGGGTCAGGAATACCGAACGAGGGAGCGCCACGGCGACGCTGTCACCGGGTTTAACGCCGCGCTGACGCAGCACGTTAGCCAGCGCAACCACCTGCTGGCGCATTTCGCGGTAGGTAAAGCGATACTGCGCATCGACCAGCGCCACGGCGTCCGGCGTTTTCAGCGCCTGCGCCGCCACCAGCGAGCTTAGGGTCGCTGGTGGGATCGCTTTTTCAGTCGCGTTAATCTGCGCCAGACGTTGGTACTCATCATCGGAAAGCAGTTCAGCGTCGGCGCAACGCAGTGCAGGATTATCGGCGAACTGCTGTAACAGGGCGGAAAGACGAGCGATATGTTGCTGTAACGTCGCTTTATCATAACGCTGCTGATTGGCCAGAATTTCCAGCGACAATCCCCCGTTTTCATCCGGGAACAGCGCCAGCTCCAGATCGTTGACCGGGCCGGTAGCTAGCGTGTGCGTGGTGAAATGAACGTCGTCGAAACCGAGGCGATAATCAAACATTTTAACGTTAAATACCGGGCCAAATAGCGCCGCGTCTCCGGCGGCTTTCCCGGCATCACGGGCGATTTGTTCGGCATCATAGCGCTGATGGCGACGCATTTTCTTCAGTTGCCCTGAAAGGCGCGTAGCCAGTTCTGCCAGCGTCTCCTGACCGTTCAACGTCACCGCCAGCGGCAGCACATTTAATACCGGCCCTGTGGCCGTCAGCGCGGCAGATCCCATGCGGCGCATAAAGATAAATCCGGCCGCATATTCGCTGCGCCCGCACAGACGGCCCAGCCACAGCGCGGCTAAGGCCAGCGCCAGATCGGCGGGCTGGCACTGCGGCGCAGCGGCGCTCAGACGGGAAAATGCCCGGCGGTCAGCGCTCAGTTTTAAACGCCAGATTGCCGTGCTCTGCGCGCGCCCCGGTAACGGTGCGGGCGACAATGAGGCCGGGGACGGCAGCGCCTGACGCTGTTCGGCCCAGAAAGCTTTATCGCGCTGACAGGCTTCGCTCTCACGATAGCGTTGATACTCCTCGACCACGTCGGCAAACGGCGTGAATACTGACGCTGGCGTGTCATCACCTTTCAGCCAGGCCTGATAAATAAGGCTTATCTGACGGGTAATCGCCGGGAAACTAAAACCATCAACCAGCAGGTGATGGTAGCGCTGATACCAGAACCAGTGGTTATCTCCCACCTGGAAAAGTTGATGGCAGAACAGCGGGTTACCACTGTCTACGCGGCTGTTTTGTGCGAGATCGGCCTGCATTTGGCTGAGCGCAGCCTGCTGTGGGTCAGCCTGATGGCGCAGGTCAACAATCGACGGCTCAGGAATTACTGCAGTTTCGTCCACCCACTGCCAGACGTCGCCGTTATCTTCAGTAAAACGCAGGCGCAGCGTGTCGGCCTGCATCATCCCGGCGGCAATGGCGCGTGCCAGCAGGTTGCCGTCAATATCCCCTTTCAGTTCAACGTAGTGCGCCACGCTCCAGGCGTTTGGCAGCGTTGAGAGGGCTTCGGCCATCCAGATCCCCGGCTGAGCGGCGGTCAGCGGTAAACGGGCGCTCATGCTTTCTCTCCTACGCTAGCAAAATTCTCGGGAAGGAGCGTATCCCAGTTGGCCGACAGCCAGGCGTTGCAAACCTCAAGCGGTTGCGGATCGTAAATCACCGTCCAGCCAGCGGGCAGTGTGCACTGCTGCGGCCAAAGGCTAAACTGCTGTTGGGGGTTTTGCAGAAGGAAAAACTGCCCTTGCGCCACATCGAAGGGGTTACTGACTTGCATACCAAACTCCTGTCGTTAATCCGGCTTTGCGGCCTGGGTGTTCCAGAGCGTCATCAGCCCGGCGGTAAGCCCGCCGCGCCAGCAAAGCGCATCATGTCCGCCGTCAACCTGACGCCAGAAAACGGGCTGCTGCATGTGCTGTAATTGGGTCAAAAGCGCCTGATTCGCGCGGAAAATAATCGGTTCGCGAACTCCCGCTTCCAGCACGATCCGCAGCCCTTGCGGGTTGAGTTCGCCACGCTGTAGCTGTTCCAGGATTTCGCCGTTTTGTCGCCCACCGCGATGCGGCCACCAGTAGGATCCAGACTGGCTCAGCACGCAGCCAAAACGCTGCGGCCAGTGCAGCCCGGCATACATCGCCGACAGGCCACCAAAGCTTTGCCCCGCCACCACCGTGCGCTCAGCACGGTCGCTAAACGGTGCTATCGCCCGCACCTGCGGCAGCAGTTCCTGCTGTACCGCCAGCCAGAAATCCGCATTGCACGGCAGTTCCTGGCTACGATGCGCATTGTCGATAACATCGATCAGCAGGTAGACCGCCGGAGGGAGTTTTTGCGTTTCGGTCAGTGCGCTAAGCGCTGGCCAGACCGGCATGCTTTCGGCCCAGAACTGCCCGTCCAGCAGCACGGCCAGCGGGCGTTCGCCGTCAAACGATTCGCCGGTACTAAATACCCATACCCGGCGCTGATTACCCAGCCGTTCGCTGCGCCAGGTCATGCACTGCGGTTCAGGCCATTCGGCGGCTGGCGTTGACCAGCCGGGTTGTTCAGGCGCCTGCGGCAGTTCAAATGCTGAAACCGCATGCCCGCGCCCGCCCTTCCAGCTATGTGGATTTAAAGGATCGGCAATCGCATGCGGCAGCAGCTTGCGCCAGCCCTCACGCAGCAGCATGCGGTCGGGTTCACCAGCGGTAAAAATGTCCGGGGAAAAATCGTCTTCGCGTTCGGAAGGGACAAAACAGTAGCTACCGCGCCAGGTTGGCGGCAGCGTTGTCGTCCAGCACCAGGCATCGGTGTGAGGGAGACGTTGTAGGGTCTGCGGGGCGGAGTTGTGATGGTGGTCGGTGACGCCGGTAATGTAAATCCAGACTCGCTGAGTGGGCGATGTGGTTTCGTTTCCAGCCGGGTCACGCCACCAGAAAGTCACCTGATAATTACCGCTAACTTGTTCATATTGCGGACCTTTTACTGCCGCCCACCATGCGTCACTTCCTGTCACTAACTTTCCCACCACGTTAACCCCATGTTTATTGTGGAATTTCTTGTTACACATGAAAATTTATTGATAATATTATTGATAACCATTTGCATTTGCAATAGCGTATTGGCGCGCAACTTTCACATGCTTAATACCCTGAACAATTCGCGCTGCAGGAAGGCGGCAAGAGAGCGTAGCCAACGCATCTGCAGCGTGAAGCATGACGGGTATTGCATATAACCACGTCGTAGCGTCCCCCTTGGGAATGGATACACACAGCATACGGCGACGAAAAGCAGGACACACAATGAATAATAAAATCAAATCCCTGGCCTTCCTGGTCAACTTGGGTATTTATGGCGTCGCGGCTCCAGCTTTTGCTGCTGAGACCACCACCAAAGACGCTGATGGGGAAACCATGGTTGTCACCGCCGCCGAGCAGAACCTGCAGGCACCGGGCGTTTCAACCATCACCGCCGATGAAATCCGCAAACGCCCGCCGGCGCGCGACGTCTCTGAAATCATTCGTACCATGCCGGGCGTTAACCTCACCGGTAACTCCACCAGCGGCCAGCGCGGGAACAACCGTCAGATTGATATTCGCGGCATGGGCCCGGAAAACACCCTGATTCTGATCGATGGCAAACCGGTCACCAGCCGTAACTCCGTCCGTCAGGGCTGGCGCGGCGAGCGTGATACCCGCGGTGATACCGGCTGGGTTCCGCCGGAAATGATTGAACGCATTGAAGTCCTGCGTGGCCCAGCCGCTGCCCGTTACGGTAACGGCGCGGCGGGCGGCGTGGTCAACATCATCACCAAAAAAGGTGGCGATGAGTGGCACGGTTCATGGAATACCTACCTGAACGCGCCTGAGCACAAGGAAGAAGGTTCGACCAAACGTACTAACTTTAGCCTGAACGGCCCGCTGGGCGGGGACTTCAGCTTCCGTCTGTACGGTAACCTCGATAAAACCCAGGCCGATGCATGGGATATCAACCAGGGCCATCAGTCTGAACGTACCGGTGCATACTCCGACACCATGCCAGCCGGTCGTGAAGGCGTTGAAAATAAGGATATTAACGGCCAGGTGCGCTGGGACTTCGCGCCAATGCAATCGCTGGAGTTCGAAGCGGGCTACAGCCGCCAGGGCAACCTGTATGCGGGTGATACCCAGAACACCAACAACGATAACGCCAGCAGCGGTCTGGTGAAAAAATACTACGGTAAAGAGACCAACCGTATGTATCGCCAGAACTATGCGCTGACCTGGAATGGCGGCTGGGATAACGGCATCACTACCAGCAACTGGGCACAGTACGAACATACCCGTAACTCTCGTCTGGGCGAAGGTCTTGCCGGCGGCCTGGAAGGATTGTTCAACAGCGACCAGTTTAGCGATACCGATCTGGCCGACGTGATGCTACACAGTGAAATCAGCATTCCGTTTGAGCTGTGGGTTAATCAGAACCTGACGCTGGGTACCGAGTGGAACCAGCAGCGTATGAAGGATTCCAGCTCCAACACCCAAACCTTCATGGGCGGCAACATTCCTGGCTATAGCACGGATGCCCGTAGCCCGTATTCTCAGGCAGAGATCTTCTCACTGTTCGCCGAGAACAACATGGAAGTGACCGACAGCACCATGCTGACGCCGGCACTGCGCTTCGATCACCACAGCGTCGTCGGCGACAACTGGAGCCCATCTCTGAACCTGTCTCAAGGGCTGGGTGACGATTTCACGCTGAAAATGGGCATTGCGCGAGCGTATAAAGCGCCAAGTCTGTACCAGACCAACCCGAACTACATCCTGTACAGCAAAGGCCAGGGTTGCTTCGCGACCGGCGCCACCAGCGGTATCGGCTGCTACATGCTGGGTAACGATGACCTGAAAGCCGAAACCAGCATCAACAAAGAGATTGGTCTGGAGTTCAAACGTGATGGCTGGCTGGCCGGCGTAACCTGGTTCCGTAACGATTACCGCAATAAGATCGAAGCGGGCACAACGCCGCTCTACCGTATCACCAAAGGTACAACCAAAACTGATATCTATCAGTGGGAAAACATCCCGAAAGCAGTAGTCGAAGGCCTGGAAGGGACGCTGAACATTCCAGTTAGCGAGACCGTTAACTGGACTAACAACATCACCTACATGCTGCAAAGTAAGAACAAAGAGACCGGCGAACGTCTGTCGATTATTCCGGAGTACACGCTGAACTCAACGCTGAGCTGGCAGGTACATCAGGATGTTTCTCTGCAATCGACCTTCACCTGGTACGGCAAACAGCAGCCGAAGAAATATGATTACCAGGGTAAACCGGTGACTGGTTCGTCCACCAGCGAAGTCAGCCCGTACAGCATCGTTGGTCTGAGCGCGACCTGGGATGTGAACAAAAACCTCAGCCTGACCGGCGGCGTGGATAACGTCTTCGACAAACGCCTGTGGCGTGAAGGTAATGCCCAGACCGTGAGCGATACCAAAACGGGTGCTTATATGGCCGGTGCAGGTGCGAACACCTACAACGAACCGGGCCGTACCTGGTATATGAGCGTTAACACTCACTTCTGATAAGCTGTATTTCCCTCTCCCGCCCGGGAGAGGGTTCTTCAGGAGCCACATGCTTACTCATCACCGCACCCTCAACGCCATTCAGCGCATCGATTTTAAGCCCGACACCTTTACCCCAGGCGATCTGCTGTGGCTACCGCACCACGCCCAACTGGCGAAATCAGGTAAAAAACGTCAGGCCGAACATCTCGCCGGACGTATTGCCGCCGTGCATGCGCTGCGTGCCTTTGGTGAAAAAGCCGTGCCCGGGATTGGCGATCGTCGCCAGCCGCTGTGGCCTGCGGGGCTTTACGGTAGCATTAGTCACAGTGGGAATACGGCGGTGGCAATCGCGTCCACAGCCCCCGTCGGTATCGACATCGAAGCGATTTTTACTCCTCACCTCGCTGATACGCTCGCGCATCAGGTTGCCACGGATAGCGAATTGGCCATACTTCGCGCATGCCCGCAGCCCTTTCCTCTGGCGTTGACGCTCGTCTTTTCGGCAAAAGAGAGTCTCTATAAAGCCTTAGTGGAACACCATCCAACGTTGGCTCATTTTCATGACGCCACCTTCCAGCAGCTTGATGAAAAAAGTATCACCTTGGCGATTCCCGCCCTCTCACTCACCGCGCGCCTGAGTTGGTTCGCGATTGAACCTCATATCATTCTGACCCTCTACACCCAGCCATAAATATGACCAGTAATCGAAAATACCGAATCAACAACCAGCTATAAACTTATTGCCAGTATAAAAAATCAATAAATGCGATTTTCATCAGTTTTATCCGCCATAAAAACATAGTTTCACTACGCAATTACCCCTATTATTCATTCGAAATATTCATACAAACAATGAAACAATTGTTCTGAATTAAGGAATCGAATGAATACGCAAACACGGACACGGACTGAAGTGAGCGAAAGTCGCCTGATGAGCGGCTTCCTGAATGCCATCGAAAAAGCGGGCAACCGCCTACCTGAACCGGCACTGATCTTTTTCTACTTCCTGCTGGCGGTGATGGGGCTGTCGGCAGTGCTGTCGATGATGACCTTTGACGTTATCAACCCGATGACTCAGGAAGCCGTCAAAGTTAACAACCTGCTCTCCGCCGAAGCGCTAACCAATACGCTGGCCAACATGGTCACCACCTTCACTGGCTTTGCGCCGCTGGGTATCGTGCTGGTGGCGATGCTGGGCGTCGGCGTGGCCGAAAGCTCTGGCTTTATTAACGTGGCGCTGAAAAAGATGCTGCGCGTGACGCCGAAAAAACTGCTGACGCCAATGCTGATTTTTGTCGCCATGTTCAGCCATGTGGCGGCCGATGCGGGCTATGTGCTGGTTATCCCGTTGGGTGCCATTATCTTTATGTCCGCCGGACGCCACCCGCTGGTGGGGATTGCTGCCGCGTTCTCTGGCGTTTCCGGTGGCTTCGCAGCCAACATGGTGCCGACCGGCAACGATGCACTGCTGCAAGGTTTTACTCAAGCCGCAGCCCAACTGCTGGACAACAGCTACACCGTCAACACGCTGTGTAACCTGTTCTTCGGTATCGCGTCCTCCATCATCATTACGCTGGTTGGTTGGTGGGTCACCGAGCGTATCGTCGAGCCACGCGTCAGTAAAATGACCATCGACGGCGATTTTAAGCATGATGAAGATATGTCCAGCGTGACGCCGCAGGAGAGCCGCGCCTTTACTCGCGCCTCGCTGGTGATGCTGCTGGGTCTGGCGGCGCTGGCGGCGGCGGCCTGGCCTGAAGGCTCAATGCTGCGCGGTACCGACGGTTCTCTGACCTCCTACAGCGCACCGATCATGAAATCCATCGTACCGCTAATTTTCCTGATCTTTATCCTCCCGGGTATCGTCTACGGCTTCGCCTCTGGCACCTTTAAAACCGGTAAAGACGTGATCGGATCAATGAATGATTCCATGAGTAAGATGGGGTCGTACATGGTGATGGCCTTCTTCTGCGCCATGTTTATCAAAGCGTTTAGCGACTCCAACATCGGTACGCTGTTTGCCTTAATGGGCGCTGACGGTCTGAAAGCGCTGGAGCTGCCGGGCCAGGCCACGATTATCGGCATGATTGTGTTGACCGCCGTGGTGAACCTGCTGATTGGTTCCGCGTCGGCGAAATGGGCGCTGCTGTCGCCAATTATGGTGCCAATGCTGATGGCGGTCGGGATCTCCCCAGAACTGACCCAGGCGGCCTTCCGTATCGGTGACTCCTGCACCAACATTATCACGCCGCTGATGGTCTTCTTCCCGCTGATCGTCATCTACTGCCAGCGCTACGTGAAAGGCGCCGGGGTCGGTATGCTGGTGTCAATGATGATGCCATACTCCATCGCCTTCTTCGTGGCGTGGAGCATTCTGCTGCTGGTGTGGTGGGGTGTCGGTTTACCGCTGGGGGTGGCGGCTCCGTATACCTGGAGTCCGAGCTGATATTGCCGTAATTCGAAATTCCGCTCACTTGATGTTTGGCAGAACATGAAACTGTTTGGCTGTTGAGTGCGGTATTCCGTTCACCTTATGTTTTGTAGAATATGAAACAACTTTATCAGTGAACGGGCTAAGGGGGGCGCCGCGCCCCCCTTAACAATCCCCGCGGCCCCGCGGTGAAATCGGTGCTTCGCACTGCGTTCGCCTCCGAACTCCAGCCTGCGGCACGGCGAAACTCGACGCTACTCGTCCCATCCCTGGGACTCGCCCTTCGGGCCAACGCAAGCGTTGTTCAACATTGCTCCCGGCAATTTTGTCGTGTCTCGGTTCGCCTCAGTCCGCCATCCCTGGCGGCCTGACCTTGTCTTCCCTTCTCCGGCTCACCGATTTCAAGCGGGGACTCATCGGTTCCAGCGACACTGACGTTTATTTTTAGCTAAAAAACGGAAGCGGCATAGGTGGCGTCTGAATCGCCGAGGCGTTGCCTGGAGGTCGGGGCAGCCCACAGGGATGTGGGCTGAGGGCGCGGCTTTACAGGGATGTTACCTCGCGCCCGACCCGGAAGCCGGAGGGCATAAGCTGAGGGGCACCGCGTAGCGGCGATTCTGCCGCCAGAGCGCGGGGGTGCAGGGGGCGGCGGCGATTGGCCGCCCCTTGCGCCATTCAGGTTATAGGGCATGTGATGAACAAGGAGCGCAACCGGCTGAGTAGCTAAACGTAATACCCCTTAGCTGACCAGCACGATAATTAATCGGGCTTTTTACCCATCACGACTTCGCCAGATGGGCAAAATTCCCCAACACGCCGTGCAAAATCCCCAGCCCTTTTTGCACCTGCTCTGCGGTAATGGTACACGGTGGCACCACGTGAATACGGTTTTCCACCACAAAGCTCAGCAGCCCTGCTTCGGTTAACGCCCCTTTAATTTCCGCCATATCGCCCGCCGCCAGCGGCGTTTTCTTCGCCCGATCGCTGACCAGCTCCAGCGCCTGGAACACCCCGCGGCCGCGCACCTGACCGACCAACGGTGACGATGCCGCCAGCGCCTCTAATCCCTGACGCAGCACGCCGTTACCAATGCTCGCGGCGTTCTCGACAATTCGCTCCTCTTTCATGGTATCCAGCGTCGCGACAATCGCCGCCATCGCCAGCGGATGGCCTGAATAGGTCAACCCGCCGGCAAAGAAGTGATCGTCAAAATAGTGGGCGATCGCCTCACTGATGATCACCCCACCCGCCGGCACATATCCGGCGTTAACCCCTTTGGCGAAGGTGATCAGATCCGGCACGATCCCATCTTGTTCGAAGGCAAACCAGCTGCCGGTGCGGCCAAAGCCGGCCATCACCTCATCGAGGATCAGGATAATACCAAACTCATCCGCCAGCGCCCGCACGCCCTTCATATAGCCGTCAGGCGGTACCAGAATCCCGGCGGTACCGGGGATCGACTCCAGCAAAATCGCCGCGATCGATGCCGGGCCTTCGCACTCGATCATCCGCCGCAGATGCGCCAGCGCGCGGGTGCACTCTTCCTGCTCGGTGGTCGCATTAAATTCGCTACGGTAAAGGTACGGGTTAAAGAAATGCACATGGCCGCGCGAATATTCGTTTGGCACCCGGCGCCAGTCACCGGTGGCGGCAATCGCGCTGCCGGTGTTGCCGTGATAGGAGCGGTAGGCCGACAGCACCTTATCGCGGCCGGTATACAGGCGCGCCATGCGAATGGCGTTTTCGTTGGCATCGGCTCCGGCGTTGGTGAAGAACACTTTGCTAAACCCTTCCGGGGCCAGGTCAATAATGCGCTTAGCCGCCTCGCCGCGCGCCAGGTTCGCCGTGGCCGGGGCGATCGTCACCAATGATTCCAACTGCGCTTTCATGGCTGCCAGCACTTTCGGGTGCTGATATCCCAGGTTGACGTTCACCAGTTGGCTGCTGAAATCGAGATAGGTTTTCCCCTCGTAATCCCACAGTTCACATCCTTTTGCCCCGGCGATCACCAGCGGGTTTAGGTTGCCCTGCATCGTCCATGAATGAAAAACGTACTCTCTGTCCAGTTGGCGTACCGCTTTGTTATTCAACTCTGTCATGGTCATTCCTCGCATACCGTTGGCTGTGACTCATCATGTCGTCGGCGAAAAAGAAAGTGATAGAGCCAGTGTAGCCTTGTCGCCGTGACACCGGTGTCACATCGCCATCAACAGACTGTCCCTCGGCAGGGGCGTCCACGGTTTTTATAGTGGGCTGAATAACCTGCACTGGAGAGCACAATGGAAAATCGTAATGTGGTGTTTATTACCGGAGCCACCTCCGGCTTTGGCGAAGCGGCGGCGCATGTTTTTGCCCGCGCCGGTTGGGGGCTGGTGCTGAGCGGTCGCAGGCTGACTCGCCTTCAGGCCTTACAAGCTGAACTGGCATCATTGGTGCCGGTACATGTGATGGAGCTGGACGTGCGGGATAGCGACGCGGTGGCGGCTGCCGTCGCCGCGTTGCCTGCGGAATTTGCCGATGTCACTGCGCTTATCAATAATGCCGGGCTGGCGCTGGCACCTCAGCCGGCGCAAAAGGTGGATCTGACGGACTGGCATACCATGATTGATACTAACGTCACCGGTCTGGTGAACGTCACCCACGCTCTGTTACCGACGCTGATTCGCCACGGTGCCGGGGCCAGCATTATTAATATCGGTTCGATTGCAGGTCAGTGGCCCTATCCGGGCAGCCACGTCTACGGCGCAAGCAAAGCGTTTGTGAAACAGTTTAGCTATAACCTGCGCTGCGACCTTTTAGGCACCGGTGTGCGCGTGACTGACCTCGCGCCGGGGATTGCCGAGACGGAATTTACGCTGGTGCGCACCAAAGGCGACCAGGCCGCATCCGATGCGCTCTATCGTGGCACCACGCCGCTTTCGGCGCTGGATATTGCCGAGCAGATGTTTTATATCGCCACGCTGCCGGACCATATGAACATTAACCGCGTTGAAGTGATGCCGGTACGCCAGGCCTGGCAGCCGTTTGCGATTGATAGGGATTAAGTTTGCCGCAGACACATCCCCTCACCCTAACCCTCTCCCCAAAGGGGAGAGGGGACAGTTCGGCGTGGTTTACTAAGTCTGGAGTCCAGGCCTGACGGCCTTTTTCAATTGATAACGGTGAGGTTCGTCATACTCCCTCTCCCTTCCAGGGAGAGGGGCGGGGTGAGGGTCAAACCCGCACATTCTTAGCCCCCTTTAGCGGCTACTTTGCAAAAACTGTTTTACCCTATCAGACTTCGGCTGGGTAAAGAAAATCTCCGGCGGCGCCTTCTCAATCAAAATCCCTTTCTCCAGAAACACCACTTCATTGGACACCTGGCGGGCGAACTCCATCTCATGGGTGACGACTACCATGGTGTATCCCTCCGCCGCCAGCGATTTCATTACGCTCAGCACTTCATTTACGCGCTCGGGATCGAGCGCCGACGTCGGTTCATCAAACAGCAGAACCTCCGGTGACATCGCCAGCGAGCGGGCAATTGCCACTCGCTGCTTCTGGCCGCCGGAAAGGGTAATCGGATAGGCATCGGCTTTATGATCCATGCCCACTTTGGTCAACTGCTGGCGGGCAATTTCTCGCGCCTCATCGCGCTTCATACCCTTCACATGCAGCAGCGCTTCCATCACATTCTGTTCGACAGTCAGATGCGGCCACAGGTTAAAGCTCTGAAACACCATCCCCACCCGCTCGCGGATTTTCGACAAATCGCGATGCGACATCGCCTTACCCGAGCGGTCATCCACGCCGATACGCTGCCCACCAATGTGAATTTCCCCGCGGTCAGGCTGTTCAAGCCAGTTCATACAGCGCAGCAGCGTCGATTTTCCCGAGCCTGAAGAGCCAAGAATACTGACCACCGTCCCCTTCTCCACCGTCAAATTAATATCGCGCAGCACTTCAACGTTATCGAACTGCTTAGAGACATTTTTGACGCTTACCGCCGTGATATCAGACATGGCTCATTCCTCTTTTGGCGCTATAAACAGTCAACCGTTTCACCAGCAGTTCCAGCACAATGCTGATGGCCCAATACAGCGCGATAGCGACAATAAAGGCATTAAACGGAATGAAGTAGGTGGCCTGCACGCTGTTCGCGGCGGCGGTAATTTCCTGCACAGTGATAATGCTCAGAAACGCGGTATCCTTCAGACAGATAATCAGTTGATTACCCAACAGCGGCAGCGCGGAGGAGAAAATATTCGGCAGGACAATTCGGCGAAATATCGTGTAACGAGAGAATCCCTGCACCACGGCAGCTTCAATATAGCCGTTGGAAAAGACCCGCCGCTGGCTGCGGAGGATCTCAAAGAAATAGGCCCCGTGATAAATAATGAGCGCCAGTAAGCCGGCGGTCCACGCCTCGAGGCTGATGCCCAATTCTGGCAGCCCGTAATACAACAAATAGGCCAGAATCAAAAACGGCACGGCGCGCATCAAATTCACAAAGCCCATGATCAGGTTATTAAGCACCCGTTTCTGATATTCGGTGAAATAACACAGCAGCGTGCCGATAAAGAGCCCACAAACCGCGGCAATAATAAAAAGTTCTAAGGTCGCCAGCAGCCCGGCAATAAAGTTATCGTGCTCAGCCCAGATAATTGCCCATTGATTCATTATTCCTCCCAGGACTTAGCGCGCCAGTCGTTTTGCTTTGCGTTCCGCCATGCTTTGCAGCTTCAGCAGCAGGCCAATAATCACCACATACAGCAGCCCTGCGGCGAGAATGGGAGAAAGCGGTTCATAGGTCACGGAGGCGATTCGGTTAGTGACGCGAGTCAGATCCACTACCCCAATGACCGCTATCGCCGGGCTGCCTTTAATTAAAAACGACATCTCGTTCACCAGCGCCGGCAGGCTCTCCAGCCACATTTGCGGCAGCATGATGTAGCGAAAATAGGGCCAGCGCCGCATTCCTACCGACTCGGCCGCTTCACGCTGCTCACGAGGAAAAGTGCGAAACGCGTTGCGCCAGATTTCCGCGTTGAATGCCGAGGTGTTAAGCGTTAGCGCGACAATCGCGGCCACCGTTTTATCGAGGTTAATACCCACGGTGGGCAGCGATAAAAACAGAAACAGCACCAGCGTCACCAGCGGCGTCGCGCGGGCGAGGCTGATATAGACCACCAAAATCTGATCGACGACCGGAATTTTCATCATTCGCACAAAGGCGATGACCAGCCCGATAACCACGCCGAAAGCGATGGCAATGGCGGAAATCCAGAGGGTCGTCCATGCGCCTTCAAACAGTAACTGCCATGCGATTGAGTCCATGTAGCCCTCCTTTAGTCAAACGGGCTGCGGTTTCCCGCAGCCATCATTACTGCCCGGCTAGCTTGTGGAACTGCGCGGCGCTGGTGATAGGTTCGGTAGGCAGATCGTCATAGGTTTCGCCAAACCATTTTTTCTGCAGCGCCGCCAGTTGGCCGGTTTCGCGCATATGGTTGGTAAATTTGGTCATGTAAGCCAACAGCTCCGGTGAGTTTTTCGGAATAGGCCAGGCCATATAGCCAGGGCCGGAAACCGCCAGCCCTTTGGCGAAGACCTTCGGCTTGGCTTTCACCAGGTCGTTGACGGAAATCACCACATTAATCACGTAGTCGAGACGCTTATTGGCTAAATCAGCGTAGGCTTCCGGATAGGATGGATATTCCACCACCGGCCCCAGCTTGCCGCCGGTTTTCTCAATCATCGCTTTCAGTTCAGGCAGACGGGCCAATAACGCACTGCCCGCCTGGAGCCCCACTTTTTTACCGCTTAAATCAGCAATGGTATTTAACGAGGTATCGCCCGCACGCTTGACGAAATAGTGCTGAGCCGATGCCCACGGCGGGGTGAAATTAAAAACATTGAGGCGTTCATCGGTGACAACGGCACCGGTTAAGGCCATATCGTATTGCCCGGTCGAAACTGCCGCTAATAATCCGGTCCACGGTAAAATACTTTGCGTCACGTTAAATTTGGCGTACTCGCGCAGCGCCGCCAGCATATCCTTGTTAAACCCGTCGGCGTTGCCGTTATTCATAAAGTTAAACGGTGCGTAGTCATCCTCGGTTGCCACTTTTAAGGTTCCGGACTTTTCAATTTCCGGCAAATCGGCCGCAGCCACCTGCAAAGAAAAGGTCAGCGCCATTACGGCGGCCAGATAATACGAACCCATCGTTTTTTTCATCGTGTGACCCCTGTTTCAATACCCGATACGTGAATTCCAGATGTCCTGGAAGCGTTGCAAGATGCGTGCCGACAGCGGCAAGGTTAGGCCGTCGCTGGTGACGTTTTTACTGTAGGGAGACTTTTTGCATTCTGAATAGAGCCAGTTTTTGCGCGCCGTTGTGTCAGACGATTTCAGGCTGGTACAAAAATTGCTGAGTGCTAAGAAAGCGGATACTGGAAGGAGCAGCGTATGATTCGGCACTTACTGCACGTGGATTTTGACCATCAGCGCGGTTTGCAAGAGCAGGTTCGTGAGTCGCTGGTGAAGGCGATTTTAGGCGGTATTTTCCAGGCCGATACGCCGCTGCCCTCGTGTCGGCAGTTGGCAAACCAGCTTCAGGTTTCGCGCAACACCACCGCGCTGGTGTTTGAAAGTCTGGTCAACGAAGGCTACCTGATTAGCCGTCCACGCAGCGGATATTACCTGCATCCGGACTATGCCGCCCCGCGCCTTAGTAGCGCGGCGCCTGCACCCATCGACGGAGAACGTGCACCATCGTGGGGCACGCGGCTCAACATCACCCCGAGCCAGCAGGAGTCCATTTTAAAACCGGCGGGCTGGATGCACTATCGCTACCCGTTTATCTACGGACAACCGGATACCCGCCAGTTCCCGCTGGCCAGTTGGCGCTCTGCCGCCAATTGGCTGCACGGCGGTACGCGCGATCCGGCTTGGGTGGTGGACCATATTGACCAGGATGTGCCGATGCTGGTGGAGCAGATCCGCACTCGCGTTCTGCCCAAGCGCGGCATTGTCGCCGCGCCCGATGAAATCCTGATAACCCTGGGATCGCAAAACGCCCTGTATCTGCTCACCCGCCTGTTGATGTCGCGTCAGACTCGCGTCGGCGTGGAAAATCCCGGCTTTCGCGAGGCCATCAATACCTTCATGCTCGGCGAAAGCCAGATTGTGCCGCACCCGGTCGACGAACAGGGCATCATCCTCAACGACACGCCCTGTGATTATTACTATGTGACCCCAGGCCATCAGGTGCCGACCGGCGTCACCATGAGTAAAGCCCGCCGCAGCCAGTTGCTGGCCTATGCGGCGCAGCACGATGCGGTGATCATTGAAGACGATTACGATTCAGAGAGTAACTTCCAGGCCAATCCGCTGCCGGCGCTGAAGGCCAGCGATCGTAGTGGGCGGGTGATTTACGTGAGCAGCCTGTCCAAAGCGCTGTCTCCGGGGCTGCGTCTGGGGTTTATGGTCGCTGACCCGGACTTAATTGATGAGGCGCGCGCGCTGCGCCGTTTGGTCTACCGTCATCCGCCAACCAATATTCAATATCAGATGGCGCATTTTCTGGCGCAAGGCCACTACGAAACCCATTTGCGGCGCTACCGTGATGACTCCGCGCGCCGTTGGGAGATGCTCAATGCAGCCCTCTCGGCGCTATTACCAGAATGTCAGCCGCTGCCCGGCAGCGAACACGCCAACGCCTTCTGGCTGCGCACACCGGCGCATATCAGTACCCAACAGCTAACCTGGCGTGCCGCGCACACGGGCGTATTAATTGAACCCGGAGCCCGGCATTTTCTTGATGACGCGCCGCCGGATAACTTTTTCCGCATGGGTTTTCACGCCATCAACCCCGACGCCATTGCGCCGGGAGTTGATGTACTGCGTCACCAATTGGCGCAGATGGGCTAGCCCGCCCGACGGTGCGCCCACTCGCGCAACCGCTGGAACAGCACGTACAGCGATGGGATAAACAGAATGCCTATCACCGTCGCCACCAGCATGCCGCTGAACACCGTGGTGCCGATGATACGGCGGCTCTGCGCTCCGGCGCCGGTGGAGAACATCATCGGCATGATGCCGATAATAAACGACACCGCGGTCATCATCACCGCCCGGAAGCGGCGCGTCGCCCCTTCACGCGCAGCGTCAACAATGGACAGCCCGGACTGACGCCGCTCGCGGGCAAACTCAACGATCAGAATCGCATTTTTTGCCGCCAGGGCTATCAAAAGTACCAGTCCTATTTGCACGTACACATCGTTGGCGTAGCCCGCGGTCCACAGCCATAGCAGCGCGCCGCCGATGGCGAACAGCACCGAGAGCATCACGCTGGCCGGCAGCGTCCAGCTTTCATACTGGGCAACAAGGAACAGCCACGCCATGGCGACCGCCGCCAGCACAATCCATATTGCCTGATTGCCGGTCTGCTGCTCCTGCCAGGAGAGGCCGCTCCACGCGTAGTCGTAGCCCTGTGGCAGATGCTCAGCGAGCAGTATCTCCATCTGTGCCATCGCCGTGCGGCTGCTCACCCCTTCTGCCGCCGAACCGCTCACCGAAACGGATGGGAACTGGTTGTACTGCTGCACAAACGGCGCGCCGACGGTTGGCGTGACGGTCACCAGGTTGCTCAGCCGCACCAGCTCGTCATGATTGCTACGCACAAACAGTTCGCTGATTTGCTCTGCGCGCTCGCGCCACTGCATCTCATTTTGCATCACCACGTGGTAAACGCGGTTATTAACGCTAAAGTCTCCGGCACGCGCGCCGCCAAAGGCAGTTTGCAGGCTGTTGAAGATGCGCGACACCGGCACATCCAGACGTGCCGCCTGGTCGCGATCCACCGTCAGCGTTAGCTGCGGCACGTTGCTGCTCCAGGTGGTAAACACCCGGCTTAGCTGCGGATGCTGATTGGCTTTCATTAAGATCCCACGGGTCACCTGCTCCAGCTCAGCGGAAGATTGCCCGGCCTGCGCCAGAATACGCAGATCAAAGCCCGCTGCGCTGCCAAGCCCCGGCAGGGTTGGCGGCGCAAATAGCATGATGGTGGCTTCCGGCAGCGCGTGCAGTTGGCGCTATAATTCGCCCATCACAACATCCAGCGGCGCACGCTGCGACCAGTCTTTGAGCATCAGCGAGATAAAGCCGCTATTGGAGGCGCTGGTGCCGCTAAGAATGCTAAAACCGGAAACCTGAATCACGTCTTCCACCGCCGGGTGCGCGCCCAGCAGTTGGCGCGCCTGGGCCATCACCGCTTCGGTACGCTCAAGCGAAGCCGACTCCGGCAACTGCACGTTAGCAAAGACGTAGCCCTGATCTTCCTGCGGTAGAAAACCTTTCGGCATTGTCGAGAAGCTCCACGCCACCAGCAGCGCTGCAATTGAGGTCGCCGCCACGGCGACCAGTGGACGACGATTCATCCATCCTACTAGCCGGCCATAGCCATAGCGGGTGGCATCCAGCCCGCGATTAAAACCGCGGAAAAAGGCGGCCGGTGTTGGCGGACGTGGGCGCAGCAGCAGTGCGCAGAGCGCTGGCGTCATAGTCAACGCTACGATGCTCGACAGCGTGACCGCCGTGGAGAGCGTGACCGCAAACTGACGATACAACTCGCCGACGATCCCCGGCAGCATCGCCACCGGTACAAATACGGCCAGCAGCACCAGCGTGGTGGCAATCACCGGCCCGGCAATCTGACGCAGCGCCAGCGCGGTGGCTTCGGTGCGGCTTAACCCTTCCGCCATATGCCCTTCCACACTTTCGACCACCACGATGGCGTCATCCACCACCATGGTCAGCGCCAGTATGATGGCAAACAGGCTCAGGGTATTGGCGCTGTAGCCAAGCACATAAAGCACCGCAAACGTGCCCACCAGCGAGACCGGGATCGCCAGCGCCACAATCAGCGTGGCGCGCAGGCTTTGCAGGAACAGCGACACCACCGCCACCACCGCCAGCAGCGTAAGCGCCAGCGACGTGCCAATCTCTTTTATCGTGGCCGAAACAAAACGGGTGGTATCAAATTTGACCTCCCACTTCAGGTCGGCTGGGAAGCGGGTTTGCAGACGCGTCAGCTCGGCGCGAACGGCGCTCGCCACCTGTAGCGCATTGGCGGTCGGCGTGGGATAAATCCCCATATAGGCCGAGTCAACGCCGTTGAGCTGCGCGCTGGAATTGTAGCTACGCGCCCCCAGTTCAATATTCGCCACATCGGAGAGACGGACTAATTGCCCCTGCGCGCCGCTACGCACCACAATCTGGCCGAACTCATCGGCCTCGGTCAGTCGTCCCAGGCCATTAATGGTCAGAGTCTGCTGCTGGCCGTTAAACACCGGCGGCGTGCCAATTTGCCCAGCCGCGCCCTGTACGTGCTGTTCAGCCAGCGCTTTCGCAATATCGTCGCTGGTAATATTCAGCGCGTTCATGCGATCCGGACGTAGCCAGATGCGCATGCTGTAGTCGCGGGCGCCAAACATCTGCACCTGGCCGACGCCGGGCAAGCGCGCCAGCACTTCGCGAATCTGGGTACTGGCATAGTTGCTGACTTCCAGCGGCTGCAGCGTGCCGTTTGGCGAGTAGAGGCTGACGCCCATCAGCAGGTTGCTGGCACGCTTGCGCACCTGCACACCGTTTTGTTGCACCACGGAAGGCAGCTGCGCCACCGCCTGGGCGACGCGGTTTTGCACATCCACCGCCGCCATGTCCGGATCGGTACCGGCCGCAAAGGTCAGGTTGAGGCTATACCCCCCGTCGTCGGAGCTGGTCGACTCCATGTAGAGCATTTGGTCAACGCCGTTAAGCTGGGTTTCCAGCGGGGCGGCGATGGCCTGCGCCACGTCCTGTGCGCTCGCGCCCGGCCAGCTTGCGCTGACGTTCACCACCGGCGGCGTGATTTGTGGGTACTGCTCCACCGGGATGAGCTTCAGCGCGACGGCCCCGACAAAGGTCATCAATAGCGCAATCACCATGGCAAAGCGTGGACGACGGATAAAGAACGTCAGCATCCTGTCTCCTTAATTAATTCAGCAACTGAACGGCCGCGCCATCGGTCAGGCGCTGTGCACCCTCGGTGACCACGCGCTCGCCGGCGTTTAATCCCTTCGCGACGGCGAAAGATTGGCCGTGCTGGCCACCCAGCTCAAGGCGACGTCGGGCGGCGGTGTTTTCCGCCGTCAGTACCCAACTGAAGTAGCCGTCAGCATCCTGCTGGACCGCGGAGGCTGGGATCATCACGCTCTCATTAAGCACCTGTGGACGCAGCGTGACATTGACGTTGCCGCCCGGCAGCAGTCGGTGCTGCGGGTTAGCAAACTCGGCGCGTACCGCTACGCTTGCCGTGCGCGCGTCAATACGATTATCCACGGAGGTCAACACGCCATCTTCACGCTGGCCATCGAGGGTAATTTGCGCCAGCCATGCGGCCTTCAGCGCGCGAATATCGCTGTGTTGTCCGGCTTTGCTGTAGAACGCGGATTCATCTAGCGCAAAGCTCACGCGCACCGGATCAAGCTGAACAACCTCCACCAGCACGCCGCTGGCGGCATTCACCAAACTGCCAACGTGAAAAGCACTGTGCCCAGCGCGACCGCTTACCGGCGAGGTGATACGGGTGTAATCAAGGATGATTTGCTGCGCGCTGACGCGGGCTGTCGCTTGCTCCACCGCGGCGGCAGCGACATCGCGCTGCATCTGCGCGGTATCGACGTCATTGCGGCTGATCGACTGATTGGACTTGAGGCTTTGATAGCGCGACAACAACTGCTGCGCCTGACGCAGCGACGCCTGTGCGCTTTTCAGTTCGGCCTGAGCTAATGCCAACGCCGCGCGCGGCTGCGCGTCATCAAGCGTAAACAGCAGAGCGCCTTTTTGGATCTCTTGACCGTCCTGGAAGTGACGCTGCACGATGGTGCCTTCGGTGCGCGCGCGGATGTCGACGGCGTGAATGGCTTCTACGCGGCCCGGTAGCTGTCGCTCAACCGCATGCGGCGAGCGCTCAACGGTAACGGTGCGCACGGGGACCGAGGCAAAAGCGAGCGTGCAGTAAGCCAGCCCGCAGGCCAGTAAGGCGAAGCGGAGTGTCGTTTTCATTGGGAAGTCCTTGCGGGGAAAGCGCCCCTCTGCGCAGGCAGAGGGGCAACTGATGACTATGCGGTTTTACGGAAGCGGCGGGTCAGACGTTTTTCAACTTCCACCACCAGGAACATCACCGCGCCAATCGCCAGCGTGATACCCCAGTAGCGCAGCGGCAGTGCTTCGGTGCCGAAGAGCGTCTGCATCAGCGGCAGGTAGATGATGGCCAACTGCAGCAGAAGCAGTACACCGGTCACCAGCCAAATACCTTTGTTCTTCAGCAGACCGCTATTTAAGGAGAAGCGATCGCTGCTGCGGCAGTTAATCATGTAAACCCACTGCGCGGTCACCAGCATCTGCAACAGCACGGTGCGGATAAACTCGGCGCTGTGGCCACGCGGTGCCAGCCAGGCTTCAAGAATAAACGCGGCGATGGCAATCATTGAGCCCACGAAGGCCACGCGCCAGACGGCAAACGCGTCCATCACGTGCTGGCCGGTTTTACGCGGCGGGCGATTCATCACGTTGCGCTCGGCGGCCTCAAAGGCCAGACCGAAGGAGAGCGTAGCGGAGGTCGCCATGTTCATCCACAGAATCAGCACCGGCGTCAGCGGGATGATGTTACCCGCCAGCAGCGCGATGATGATCAACAGCCCCTGCGCCAGGTTCGTCGGCATGATAAACAAAATGGTCTTCTTCAGGTTGTCGTACACGCGACGCCCTTCTTTTACCGAGCTGGCGATGGTGGCAAAGTTGTCATCGGTCAGCACCATGTCGGCGGCCTCTTTGGTCACCTCGGTGCCTTTGATGCCCATGGCGATCCCGACGTCAGCCTGACGCAGGGCCGGGGCGTCGTTGACGCCGTCGCCGGTCATTCCCACGATTTCACCGCTCTCCTGCAGCGCTTTAACCAGACGCAGCTTATGCTCCGGGCTGGTACGTGCAAAGATGTCGTACTCAACCGCCGCTTTGGCGAGCTCAGCGTCATCCATGTGCTCCAGCTGATAGCCGGTCATGGCTTCGCTGCTGTTACGGATCCCCAACATCTGGCCAATGCTCATCGCCGTCTGCGGATGATCGCCGGTGATCATCTTCACGCGGATCCCCGCATTCTGGCAGGTGTGGATAGCGTCAACCGCTTCCGGACGCGGCGGATCCATCATCCCGGCAATACCAAGGAAGATAAGCCCTTCCTGCAGGTCGCTATGGTCGAGCGTTTTCTGTCCGGCGTTCGCCGGCTTGGTTGCCGCGGCGACCATGCGCAGCCCCTGGCTGGCAAAGCGCGCCATTTCGGACTCCCAGTAGCCACGGTCGAACGGCACCGCACCGCGCGAGGTCTGCTGCTGCTGGCACAGGGCAAACAGGACATCCGGGGCGCCGGTGACCATCACCGTCTCCTGCTCGTCGAGCAGGAAATGGGTCGCCATGTATTTGTACTGAGAATCAAACGGGATCTTGGCAACCAGTTGGGTACGCAGCGGCTCGAGATTAGCTTTTGCCGCCAACACCTTCAGTGCGCCCTCGGTTGGGCCGCCGGTAATGCCCCAGTGGCCCAGCGCGTCCTGAATCAGCTGGCTGTCGTTACACAGGTCGATAGTCCGCAGATAGGTTTCCAGCACGGTATAGGGCTGTACTTTAACCGCGGTGTCACAGCCTTCCAGATAGATATTGCCGTGCGGCTCGTAGCTGTTGCCGTCCACGCGATAGCAGCTGTCTGCGGTGATTATCGCTTTCACCGTCATTTCGTTCATGGTCAGGGTGCCGGTTTTATCCGAGCAGACTACGGTCATCGCCCCCAGGGTTTCAACGGTAGGCAGCTTGCGAATAATCGCCCGCTTGCGCGCCATGGCCTGTACGCCCAGCGACAGAATGATGGAGATAATCGCCGGTAAACCTTCCGGTACCGCGGCAACCGCCAGGCTAATCAGTGACAGCAGCAGTTCACCGAGTGGAATGTCACGCAGCAGCATGCTGAAAACAAACAGCGCCACCATCATCGCCAGAATAATGGCGAAGATCGCCTTGCCGAGCTTGTCCATCTGTACCAGCAGCGGCGTGCGGTGCTTTTTAATGCCTGCCATCATCTGGTTGATGTGGCCCAGCTCGGTCTCCTGACCGGTCGCGACGACCACGCCCCTACCGCCACCCGCGCTTACCGTGGTACCGGAGAAGAGCATGTTGGTACGGTCGCCCAATGGTAGTTCACCGTGAAGCGCGTCGGTGTGCTTATCGACAACGGTAGATTCGCCGGTCAGAATGGCCTCTTCGACGCGCAGGTTGTGCGCTTCAATCAAACGCATATCCGCTGGAATGCGGTCTCCAGCGCGTAGCACCACGATATCGCCCGGCACCAGTTCGGTGGTCGCCACCGTCATATGATTACCATCACGAATCACCTGCGCATCGCTGGAGAGCATATTACGGATGCTTTTCAGTGATTTTTCCGCGTTACTTTCCTGAATGTGACCAATCAGGGCGTTAATCACGGTCACGCCGAGAATCACGGCAGTATCAACCCAATGGCCCATGACCGCGGTTAGTGCGGCGGCGGCCAGCAGGACGTAGATCAGAACATCGTTAAAGTGCGCGAGGAAACGCAGCCATGCTGGCTTGCCTTTTTTTTCCGGCAGCGCATTTGGGCCATAGATATGCAGACGCTTTTCCGCGTCGCTGGCGTTAAGCCCCTCGGGCTGGCTATTCATCTGCGTCAACACTTTCTGCGCAGAGAGTTGATAGGCGTGCTCTTGCGGGTCACGACCCGCGTGCGGCACATTCTGAGCGTTCATCATTTTCGACAAGATTGCAGTTCCTTTTAAATTCCTGCTAACGGAAAGCCTGAATTCACTTTCTGGCCAAGGCGTCGTCGTTAATAATATTTTTAGGTTTAAAGATAATTGTCAGTTCACAATTTTCTTTGCTCTATAAATTTCAAAACGACATTAAGTTGATTTGCTGAATATAATATTACAGAATGTTCCTAAACCCCATCTAAACGAGGTTATTATGTTCGGAATCTACAGAGGACGCCGCCTGGCGCTGTACATCGCCCTGGCCATCGTGCTTGCCACGCTGGTTGGATACAGTACTTATACTTTTGTAAAAATAATATCAGGAGCATGACGTTAATTTACGAAATAATAATTTAATTTAATTCTGAATATTATTTAACTTCCGTCATACGATTATTTTCGTAGGAGTTGTTATTTATTATTTTTAATTAATGGGCAGGTTTATTAAATTAGAAACATTGCGTTCCATTAAAAATTACCGGACAATAATATCTTTAACTAAAGATTAACATTGTATGAAGCATCCGCTCGAATCCCTGATGACCGCCGCCGGTATCTTATTGATGGCGTTTCTCTCCTGCCTGCTGCTGCCAGCACCCTCGCTGGGGCTTACGCTGGCGCAAAAGCTGGTGAAGACCTTCCATTTCATGGATCTGAGCCAGCTCTACACCGTGCTATTTTGCGTGTGGTTTTTGGTGCTGGGGACGATGGAGTATTTGCTGATGCGCTATGTGTGGCGACGCTGGTTTTCGCTCGCCGATTGATGGCGTGTGCCGCCACGGCCGATCCCTCTCCCTTTCGAGGAGAGGAATCAACTCAGTGCGCCCGTGGGCGATGATTTTCCTTGCGATACGCCCCCGGTGACTGATTAAACGTGCGGGTGAAGATTCGCGTAAACGTCTGCTGGGAATCAAACCCATACTTCAGGCAGATGTCGTACACCTTTTGATCGGTGGTACAGAGCTCGTCCGCCGCCAGATTCAGCTTACGCTTACGAATATAGCGGCCTAAACTTTCCCCTTTATGCTGTAAGAAAATGCGCTGTAGATGCCATTTTGAATACCCCGCCCGGCGGGCAATTTCATCAATGCGCAGCGGTTGATGCAGATTGTTGTCAATCCATTCGACCAGTGTGTCGATCACCTGAGTGGCTAATTCGGTCATACACCCCTCCCCTCGTTTATCTACAACCGGTGGTTATTCCCACCAGGCACGAAATGTTTGCGTTGCGTCAGCCGGCCAAACCGGCTCGCCCTGCATCGGCGTCAGCAGCCGATATGCTTTATCTTTTGATGCCTGCGCCAGACGTTTATACGGATCGTCCCAGGTATGTTTGGCCAGCACAAAGCGTCCGGCATGGCCCGGCAGTACGCGCTCGGCGTTGAGATCCACCGCTGCCTGCGCGGTCTGTTCCGGCATCATGTGGATATAGCGCCAGTCCTGGTCATACTGGCCATCTTCCAGAATGGCGATATCCACCTTGCCAAACTGTTCGCCAATGGCTTTGAAATGCGGGCCGTAGCCGCTGTCGCCGCTGTAATAAATCTTCTGCGTCGGCGTCACGAACATAAAGCTGGCCCACAGCGTCTGGTTACGCTTAAGCCCGCGGCCGGAGAAGTGGCGCGCCGGCAAAACGTGCACGTTCAGCGCATCGCTAATGGTGACGCTTTGCTGCCAGTCGGCTTCGGTGATGAGCTCATCTTTCATTCCCCAGTAGCGCAGGTGTGAACCGACGCCCAGTGGCACCACGGCGCGTTTAATTTTCGGCAGCAGCCCTTTGATGGTGGCGTAGTCGAGATGGTCGTAGTGATCGTGAGAGATAATCAGCAG
The DNA here is from genome assembly GCF_001571285.1 of Kluyvera cryocrescens NBRC 102467. Classification (GTDB taxonomy): domain Bacteria; phylum Pseudomonadota; class Gammaproteobacteria; order Enterobacterales; family Enterobacteriaceae; genus Kluyvera; species Kluyvera cryocrescens. Next base: position 44,292 of record NZ_BCTM01000010.1, read on the forward strand.
GTCGATGTCCGGCATATTGGCCGCCTGCCACGGATAGTTGCCGTCAAACGCTTTGTTCAAAAAAGCGAACGGCGCGGCGTAGCTGCTAAATACCGGATCAATCAGGATGCGCTTACCGGAAAGCTGCAGATACCACGACGAATGGCCGAGCCAAATCATGGTGTCGGTCTCCAGCGGCAGGCGAGCAAGATCGGTCGGAACCAGCGGCAGCGGCTGCTGTGGACGAGCGTTCTCGCGCTTGACGGTTAAAAACTCCCACAGCGCGACTACCATATTTTTGTCACTGCTGAAACCTGGCGTCGGCAGCGTGTTTTGAAACTCGCCATCACGGTAGTTTGGCGAACGCTCAATCAGGCTCTTTTCGGCACCCTGCGGGGCATGGCCGAAACCGGCGTTCAGAACGAAAGGTAAACTTGCTGCACTGGCAATAAGCATGATAGCGACCACACTGATGATAAGACGTTTCATGTCCTGACCCGAGACCGGCTTCATCCAGGAAGCCACACGAAAAAAGTTGATTATGAGTGAGTAGGCACTCATTATAGAAAGGAGTGGAAAAAATCGTCAAGCAATTTTCAAAATTTGACAATCGACGTTGAAGTCCCTGGGCTCAACATGTTTCAATCAGTTTTTTTACAGTCAGAGAGGTAAAGTGTAGTGGCTCGTCCGAAGAGTGAAGATAAAAAACAAGCGTTACTGGAAGCCGCCACCAGCGCCATTGCCCAATCGGGAATTGCCGCATCGACTGCGATGATTGCGCGCAGTGCCGGGGTTGCTGAAGGCACACTGTTTCGCTATTTTGCCACCAAAGACGACCTGCTGAACGCACTTTATCTGCATCTGAAAAGCGACCTGTGCCAGGCGATGCTCGCCGGACTGGTCGAGAACGTCTCGCCAAAAGAGTTTACCCACAGCATCTGGAACAGCTACATCGACTGGGGCGTGCGTAATCCCACCGGGCATCACGCCATTCGCCGTATGGCGGTGAGCGAAAAAATCACCGACGAAACCATCGAGCAGGTGCGCGCCATGTTCCCGGAGCTGCAAAAGCTCTGCCAGCGTTCGGTACGTGCGGTATTTATGTCTGATGACTTCCGCGCTTTTGGCGATGCGCTCTTTTTATCGCTTGCTGAAGCGACCATTGAATTTGCCAGCCGCGAACCGCAGCGCGCCGATAAGCTGAAGGCGCTGGGCTTCGAAGCCATGTGGCTGGCGCTGGCCGAAGGTGACTAATGGACGGTAAAACGCTGCATGAGCGCGCGCACGAGTTCGCACTCACTCTGCCCTTCTCCGATATTTACTGGCCATTTGGCCCGGAATATGACGTTTTCACCGTCGAAGGGAAAATGTTTATGCTCAAAGCCTCCCTTCGCGGCGAGCCGATCATCAATCTGAAGGTCGATCCCGAACAATCGCTGCTGCATCAGGCCATCTATCCGCATATTAAGCCTGGCTACCATATGAACAAAAAGCACTGGATTTCAGTCTATCCCGGTGAGGAAATCACCGTCAGTCTGCTTAACAGCCTGATTGAGGATTCGTGGAATCTGGTGGTCAATAAGCTCCCGAAACGCGTCCAGCAGCGGGTGCGGCCGGTCTGATTTTCCGTTCAATCCGATAAGTGTTATCGCATTGAACGCCTTCTCATTTTGGAATCAGCGCGGTACCCTTCTGTGATTCAACGCACCGATTGGCGGTGCCTTTCATCCTTCAGGAGTGTTTATGGATATCGTATCCGTTGCTTTAGCGCGCTATTCCACCAAAGCTTTCGACGCCAGCAAAAAACTGACCGCAGAGCAGGCAGCCAATCTGAAAACGCTGCTCCGCTACAGCCCATCCAGCACCAACTCCCAGCCGTGGCACTTTATCGTGGCCAGCACCGATGAAGGCAAAGCGCGCGTGGCAAAATCCGCAGCGGGCGGCTACGTGTTCAACGAACGTAAAATGCTCGATGCTTCTCATGTGGTGGTCTTCTGCGCGAAAACCGCTATTGACGATGCCTGGCTGGAAAAAGTGGTGGATCAAGAAGACGCCGATGGCCGTTTCGCAACGCCTGAAGCGAAAGCCGCTAACCATAAAGGCCGCACTTTCTTCGCCGATCTGCACCGTAAAGAGCGTCATGACGACGACCAGTGGGCCGCTCGTCAGACCTACCTGAACGTGGGCAACTTCCTGCTCGCCATGGGCGCGATGGGTCTGGACGCGGTGCCAATTGAAGGTTTTGATGCAGAAATCCTGGACGCCGAATTTGGTCTGAAAGAGAAAGGCTTCACAAGCCTGGTGGTGGTGCCTGTAGGACATCACAGCGTAGAAGACTTCAACAAAGCGCTGCCGAAATCTCGTCTGCCGGAAGCCACGGTGATTACCGAGATCTAATCCCGCCAGATGACCTTCCCGGCTTTGCGCTGCAAGGTCGGGAAAATCTCAGTACAGCAGTATCTGCGGATGCTTCACGCCGCAAGCCAGCGCATAGCGCGTCAGCGTATCCAGACTCGCACGAGTCACGTTAGCCTCCATTCTCGATACCGTCGGTGCACTGACCCCCATTCTTGCGGCCACCTGCGCACGGGTAAGGCCTGCGTGGTTCCGCCACTGTGCCAGCATCTCGCGCAGCCGTTCACGCCGCTCCTCTGCATTGAATGCGGCTTTCACATCGGGTTGCGACAGCATCTCTGTTTTCAGCTCGTCCCAATCAATTATTTTCTTACTCATCCTGCATCTCCAGTAGCCGTTTTAGCGCCAGACGAATCTCTGTCGGTGGCGTCTTTTGCGTTTTTTTAACAAAAACGCGTAGCAAGAAAATCGTCTGATTGCGCTGAAAAACATAAAGGCATCGACTTTGAGTTCCCCCTAAGGTCCGTATTTCAAAAAGCCCCTGCCCAAGAGGTTTGCTGTCAGGTTCCCGGAAAGCGGTAGGGTTGTACCGAAGCTTGTCGATCTTCACGATCATTTTTGCCTGTACCGACGCGGGCAATGACAGCATCTCACTCCTGACATCCGCATGAGCAACGATTTTAAACACGATTCTCGCCCCTGAAAGATTAGCATATAAGGCAAATTGCCTTAAAGGCTAATTCACCATTTACGCACCACCCTATGCGCGCTAATGACAATTTTCAGATTTGATCCTCAAGTCTGGAAAATGGATCGTAAAAAAGAGTCCGACCTTGCGCTGCGAGGCCGGGAAACCCTCTTTTACAGTTTTGCCAACACCGCCTCACCCACCTCATCAACCGGTAAATAGACCAGCAGCCGAGAACCATTACGCGGCGCCGAGTACCAATACATCTGCTGGAGCTGAAAATCACCGAACTCAGGGTGATGGAAATTCTTAATCTGGTTTTCGACACCGCGCACCTCGTGGTCTTTATGCCAGAGCGCCTCAAACTCGGCGGAGGCGGCAAAGAAACGGGCCAGCTTATTTTCCCATGCCGGATCGCCCCGGTGCTCGGCCATGGCCGCACGGAAGTACGATACAAAAGTGGTGAGGACATCACGATTTGCCAGCCGGCTGCGCCAGCCCGGATGAGTCAGATAGAGATAGATACAGTTGCGGTCATCTTCTGGAATCGTGGCGAAATCAACGCCCATCAGCCGACAAAAGGCGTCATTCCACGCCACGATATCAAAATTAGGCTTCTGGATACTGGCGGGCTGAGGCAGCAGACTGTCCAGCATACGCCGTGCGCCGGGGCTGATCCCTTCACATTGCGGAGCGTTGGCCGACTCCAGGGGCGTTAGCCCTGCCAGCACGAACAGATGCCGGGTCTCAAGCGGGCTACACTGAAGCGCCTCAGCAACGGCCTGCATCACCGTCGCCGACGGGTTCACCTCGCGCCCCTGCTCAAGCCAGGTGTACCAGGTCACGCCAACATCCGCCAGCATCGCCACCTCTTCACGCCGCAAACCCGGCGTGCGGCGCCGGCCGCTGCGTGGAAGCCCTAGCCGCTGCGGATCGAGACTCTCCCGCCGCGCCCGCAGAAATGCCCCGAGCTGCTTGCGGCTGTCGTCCTGTCGTATCGACAATGTGTCTAAATCACTGTGGCTGATATGGCTCATGGTATCTCCAGCATAGTAGCGCCAGTACCAGTATAACCAGGAACTGGTACCCGTTTATCTAATCAGCGATGCTACGGCCAATCGCTGAATGACGCAATGGAGTCACCATGAAAACGTCTGCTGTTTCCCCCGGCCGCGCGGGGCTGTTCCTGCTGCTAACCGGCCTGATGTTGCCGCAAATCGACACCTCAATTACCAACGTCGCCCTCGACTCAATCACCGCGTCGCTGCACGCCAGCGCCACCCAACTGGAGCTCATTGTCGCGCTCTACGGCGTAGCATTCGCCGTGTGTCTGGCGATGGGCAGCAAGCTTGGTGATAACTACGGCCGTCGGCGCCTGTTTATGTGGGGCGTGGCGATTTTTAGCCTAGCTTCGCTGCTGTGCGGCCTGGCTAACTCGATTAGCGCACTGCTGGCCGCGCGAACGTTGCAAGGGGCCGGTGCGGCGCTGATTGTGCCGCAGATCCTCGCGACCCTGCATGTGACGCTAAAAGGTACCGCGCACGCCCGCGCGATCAGCTTGTACGGCGGCATCGGCGGCGTTTCGTTTATTGTCGGTCAGATGTTCGGCGGTTGGCTGGTATCCGCGGATATCGCCGGACTCGGCTGGCGTAACGCCTTTTTCATCAACGTGCCGATTGGCCTGCTGGTGTTGGCCTTGAGCCGCCGCTATGTGCCGGAAACCCGTCGCGATGAACACGCCAGCATCGACTGGCAGGGCACGTTGAGTCTGGGGTTAATTCTCTGCTGCCTGCTGTTTCCAATGGCGCTTGGCCCTGAATTACACTGGCCGTGGTCAATGCGTCTGATGCTGCTGGCGATTATTCCGCTGCTGCTGTGGATGCGTGCCAGCGCCCTGGGCAAAGAACAACGGGGCGAACATCCGCTGCTGCCGCCGCGACTGTTAAAACTGGCCAGCATCCGCTTTGGAATGGTGATTGCCCTGCTGTTCTTTAGCGCCTGGTCCGGCTTTATGTTCTGTATGGCGCTGACCATGCAGTCCGGCCTGGGCATGGCACCGTGGCAGTCAGGCAATAGCTTTGTCGCCCTCGGCGTCGCCTACTTCCTGTCGGCGCTGTATGCGCCGAAGCTGATAGCCCGACACAGCATGGGGAAAATTCTGTTAGCCGGTCTGGCAGTACAAATAAGCGGCCTGCTGCTGTTGCTGGAGACGTTCCATCATTTTGCTCAGGCCACCACCACGCTGGCGCTGGTACCGTCGACGGCACTTATTGGCTACGGTCAGGCGCTGATTGTGAACTGTTTCTATCGGGTCGGGATGCGCGATATTACCGCCAATGACGCCGGGGCGGGAAGCGCGCTGCTCAGCACGCTACAACAGGCGACGCTGGGCCTGGGCCCGGCGGTATTTGGCTCGCTGTTGCTGGCTCTGATGCGCAATCACCACGGCAGCTACCCGCAGGCCATGATGGGTTTTCTTGGCGTAGAGGTCGCGATGATGCTGCTGCTGGCGGTTATCGCTATTGGGCTGCGCCATCATTTAAACCGCAGCCCGCAGCTTGCCGCCTCGTCATCTTAAATCCGGTGCTTTCTCGCGGCCTGCGCGGAGGCTAACTCCGTGAATTTAAGCTTGGGTGATCCGCAGCGACCGCCGGAAACCCAATACCGGCGTTTCCCCTAATCGCTTTGCTTAAGTGAACGGCGTTAGCGCGAGGGCAGCTTTAGGGATAACGTGCGTCGCCGTTTGCATAATATAGCCAGCCTGTCCATTATAGATGGCTGGTTATATAGGAGACGTTATGCAGGAATTGATCACCCAAATCGAAGAAATGGGCATTGAAATAAACCATACCAATTCGCTCGTGATTATCTTTGGTATTATTTTTCTCACTGCCATCATTGTCCATCTGATACTTCATCGGCTGGTACTTCGCACCTTTGAAAAACGCGCACAGGCCAGCAGCCATTTATGGCTGCAAATCATCACGCAGAACAAACTGTTTCACCGCCTGGCCTTTACGCTGCAGGGGATTATTGTCAACGTGCAGGCCGTGCTATGGCTGCAAAAAGGCAGCGATGCGGCACAAATATTAACCACCGTCGCCCAATTGTGGGTGATGCTATATGCCCTGCTGTCATTTTTCTCGCTGCTTGACGTTATTTTTAATCTGTCGCAGAAACTGTCGGTTGCCTCTCAGCTACCGTTAAAAGGTATATTCCAGGGCGTTAAGCTGGTCAGTGCGATTCTGGTCGGCATCCTGATTATCTCCCTGCTATTGGGGCAATCGCCGGCAATTCTGATAAGCGGCCTTGGGGCGATGGCAGCGGTATTAATGCTGGTGTTTAAAGACCCGATTCTTGGCCTGGTGGCGGGCATTCAGCTTTCCGCCAACGACATGCTTAAGCTTGGCGACTGGCTGGAGATGCCCAAATATGGCGCGGACGGCGCGGTCACCGATATCGGTTTAACCACCGTCAAAGTGCGCAACTGGGATAATACCATCACCACCATTCCAACCTGGTCGCTGGTCTCGGACTCGTTTAAAAACTGGAGCGGTATGTCGGCCTCCGGCGGTCGCCGAATTAAACGCAGCATTAATATCGATACCACCAGCGTTCATTTTCTTGACGAACAGGAACAGCAGCGCCTCATTCAGGCTCGTCTGTTAAAACCGTATATGGATTCTCGTCATGAGGAAATTACGCTGTGGAATCAGCAGCACGGCAGCGGCGAGTCGGTACTGAACCTGCGTAAGATGACCAATATTGGTACCTTCCGCGCCTATCTCAATGAATATTTACGTAACCACCCGCGGATCCGTAAAGATATGACGCTGATGGTGCGTCAGTTGGCACCGGACAATAACGGCCTGCCGATTGAGATATATGCCTTCACCAACACCGTGGTGTGGGCGGAATATGAGAGTATTCAGGCCGATATTTTCGACCATATTTTTGCGGTGGTGGAAGAGTTTGGCTTACGGATTCATCAATCGCCAACCGGCAATGATATTCGCGCCCTCTCAGGCGCGTTCGGGCAGTCGTAATCAGGCGCTGGCGCGTGAAATAAAGCGCCAGTCGAGCATCACCCTTTCGGTGGGCACGTCCGGGTTTTCGATTTTGTTCAGCAGCAGCTCTACCGCTTTGGCCCCAATCTCTCTTGAAGGTTGCTCAACGGTGGTGAGCTGCGGCGAGACCATTTCCGCAAGCTCGGTGCCATCAAAACCCATCACCGCAATATCCTGCGGCACCTGCAATCCGGCCTGTTCGATGGCACGCATGGCACCAGCCGCCAGCGAATCCGAAACCGCGAATACGGCATCCGGACGTGGGCTCATCGCCAGTAGATTTTTCATCGCCGCCTTCCCCGCCGCTGCGCTCAAATCATTCGCGTACTCCACGGCGTCAAACTCAAGCCCCTGCTGTTTCAGCACCGCGTGATATCCCTGCTCACGCAGACGGGCATATTTATAGCTGAGATCGTGGTTAATCAAGGCAATACGCTGATGTCCCTGCGCGGCCAGATAGCCGACCGCATGTTCTGCAGCATCAACATCGTTGATCCCCACGCAGGAAACCGCGCCCGCATCGGCGTACTCCGCGCACTGCACCCACGGCGCATCGCCGATCACGGTAGTCAGCTCAGGCAGTTTGCTAAAAGCGTCCATGGTGATGATGCCATCTACCATTTTACCGGTAAGCAGTCGCAGACCCGATTTGGAACGTTCGATATCAGAGCCGGAGTTACACAGCAGAATGCGGTAGCCGTTTTTCTCAGCGGCTTCTTCGATTCCCTTCACCACCTCGGCGCAAAACGGGTTGGCAATGTTGGACACCATCACCAGGATCATTGAGCTACGCGCCGTACGTAGCTGGCGCGCCAGCAGGTTTGGCTGATAGTTGCTCTCTTTGATCGCCTGCAAAACCCGCTCGCGGTTTTTCGCCTTCACCGTGTCGCTGTTATTCAACACGCGCGATACGGTGGCTACCGACACCCCGGCCAATTGGGCGATTTTCTGAATTGACATAGCTACGCTATTCCCTGCAATTAACGCTTTGCGTGCAGGCTATCATAAAAATCGTGCCCGGCGTACCGGGCACAGGGTTATTGTTCCACGCTGACCCAGCGCCGCTGTTGATGGCTTTTGACGATAGCGTCAATGATATGCATGACGTTCGCCCCTTCGCTGAACGAGGCAAAGCGCCGCGCGTTTTCGGCAGGCATTTCGCCCGTACGCACGGCCTGATAAAAGTTCAGCATCATGTTCTTAAACGCATCCGGCCAGCCTTCGCTGTGGCCGCCGGGAAAATGCGCCTGCCCTGCAACGTCGCGGTTTAACAAACCCGGGTCATCACTAAGCAACTGGTTGGCCTGATGACGCTGGCCAATCCATAGCTGCTGTGGCGTCTCCTGATCCCACGACAGCGAACAGTCGCTGGCATTGATATCAAAATGAAGACGGTTTTTCCGCCCGGCTGAGACCTGCGACACGCTAAAGCAACCTTTGCTACCATCGTCAAAACGGAACAGGACCGAACCGGCATCCTCGGTGGTCACCGGCACATCCTGGTACTGCGCATCAGGGCGATGCTCGCTGAAGGTTGCCTCGGCGGCCACGCTGGCTTTACGCGTTGGCCAGACAATAGCGAGGTCCGCCATCACCTCAACAATGCGTCGCCCGGTGACAAACTGGACGGTATCGCACCAATGGGAACCAATATCCGCTACCGCGCGAGAAACGCCACCTTGCGCGGCATCAACGCGCCAGTTAAAGTCGGTTTCCTGCAGCATCCAATCCTGATGGTAGCCGCCGTAGGCCGAGAAAAGCCGCCCGGCGCTGCCGTTACGTACCATGCTCGCCGCCTGCTGTACCATGGCAAACTGGCGATAAACAAAGCTGACGCCGTGCACCACGCCCGCCCCCTGCGCCATCTGCTCCAGCTCGCGTGCCTCTTCCACGGTCATACACAGCGGTTTTTCAGAAAAGACATGTTTCCCGGCACGCAGGATCTGCCGGTTCACCTGCGCATGAAGAAAGTTCGGCGTGCAGTTGTGCACCGCCTGCAGCCCCGGATGGGCCAACAGCGCTTCGACATCGCCATAAGCATGTGGGATATTTAGCTGGCGCGCCTTGTCCTGTGCCGCTGCCAGCGACACATCGCACAGCGCCACCACCTCGACAAACCCCAGACGTCGCAGCGCCTCAATGTGGGCCGGGCCAATAAAGCCGGACCCCACGATACCAATCTGAATCATCCGCGCACCTCGCTGCCAGCGGCAAAGTCATCAAACGCCCGCGCGGAGACGGGGATGATATGCCGCTTAATAAACTCGCTGCCTTCACGCGCGCCGGTTTGCGCATCCTTCAGACAACACTCCCACTCCATGACCGCCCAGCCGTCAAAATCGTACTGGGTGAGCTTGCTGAAGATCTTTTTGAAATCAATATCACCATCGCCCAGCGAGCGGAAACGCCCGGCACGGTTTTGCCAATTTTGATAACCACCGTAGACGCCGCTGCGGCCATTACGCTCGAACTCGGCGTCCTTGACGTGAAACGCCCGTATGCGCGAATGGTAGATGTCGATCCACGCCAGATAATCAATATTCTGCAAATGCAGGTGGCTTGGGTCATACAGCATATGGCAGCGCGGATGGTTATCCACTTTCTGCAGGAAACGCTCAAACGTCACACCGTCGTGCAGATCTTCACCGGGGTGAATTTCGTAGCACAGATCAACGTCGTGTTCGTCAAAGCAGTCAAGAATCGGCCGCCAGCGCTTCGCTAGATCATCAAATGCCTCGTCGAGCAGCGCCGCATTGTGCGGCGGCCACGGATAGAAAAACGGCCAGGCTAACGCCCCGGAAAATGTCGCGTGCGCCTTTAGCCCCAGCCGCGCCGAGGCCTGCGCCGCCTGCTTGACGCTTTCCACCGCCCAGCGCTGACGGGCCGTCGAATTACCCCGAACGGCCGCCGGTGCAAAAGCGTCAAACGCATTGTCATAAACGGGATTGACGGCGACTAACTGCCCCTCCAGATGTGTCGACAGTTCGCTAATCACCAGCCCATGCTCCGCCAGACGCCCGGCGATTTCATCACAGTAGGTCTGGCTAGCCGCCGCCTGCTCAAGATTAAAGATCCCCGGATGGTTACACGGGAGCTGTAGCGCTTTAAACCCCAGCCCCGCAGCCCACTCAGCCAGCCCATCAAGCGAATTAAACGGCGCATCGCTGCCGATAAACTGGGCGAGAAAAATGCCCGGTCCCTTAATGGTTTTCATACCCCCTCCTTAAACAATTACGCCTGCTCTTTTTCGTCGTATTTGAACGAGATCAGGAAAATAAAGGCAATCACCACCGCGGCAACCGCCGGGATCCACCAGAAGTTCACCCACGCCTGCGGTACGGTCTGCCCGGCCACCAGTTGGTTGTACAGCGCACCGGAAATTTGCGAGCCCAACAGCATGCCAATACCGTAGGTAAACATCACCACCATGCTCTGCGCCTGCCCTTTGACTTTCTCGCCCGCCACGCGGTCGGTGTAGATAAAGCCCACCACAAAGAAGAAGTCGTAGCACACGCCGTGCAGCAGAATGCCAAGGTACAGCAGGAAACGCGTCTCTTCATTGATGCCCAGCGCAAAGAACATGTAGCGCACGAACCAGGCCAGCATGCCGATAAGCAGCATGTACTTCACGCCCAGGCGGCGGAACAGTAGCGGGATAATCAGCATGAAGACGATTTCTGACATCTGACCAAACGACATCGCGGTGCTCACATCCGCCACGCCCGCATCTGCAAGATACGATGCGGTGTAGGCGTAATAAGTGCCCAGCGGGACCGAAATCAGCGTCGCGCAGATGGCAAATACCAGGAAGTGGCGAGTTTTCAGCAATGCAAACGCGTCAGCACAGAACAGATCGCGCAGCTTCAGCGGCTGCCCTTTTGCCGGTGCCGGCGTATGCGGCAGAGTCAGGCTGTAAACCGCCAACACGACCGAACACAGCGCGGCCAGCGTGAAAATACCCGTGGTGTCAGAAATGCCGGTCACACCGATAAAAATCCCGGCAATAATCCAGCCAATGGTGCCGAACACGCGCACAACTGGGAAAGTCTTGTCGATGTTGTTCAGGCTATGGAAGGCAATGTTGTTGGTTAACGCCAGCGTCGGCATATAGCAAAGGGTGTAACCAAACAACAGGCCAATCAGCAGCGCGCCATTTTGGGCCACCAGCGCCTGCGGGACAAACCACAGGATCACGGCCCCCAGCAGATGCATCACCGCCATCACCTTTTGCGATGGGAAGAAACGGTCAACCAGCATCCCTAAGACGAAGGGCGAAAGAATTGAGGCAATCGGCCCCGCTGAGAAGGCATCGCCAATCAGTAATGACATGTTGTGCTGGCTCATCACCAGCCCTAACGTCACAGACCAACTGCCCCAGATAAAAAACTGCATAAACATCATCAGCGACAGACGCGGCACCAGCAGCCGGTGCTGTACGCCGCTATTTTCCGAGCTTTGCGTTGTAGAGACCATGTTCTCACCCTCAAAGTAATCGATTACAAAAGTAGTTCAAAAAGAAAAGTAATCGATTACAAAAATAAGTTCGCCCATCGCAATGTAAATTTGCGAGAGCGCTCACGATTAAAAATCGTCCGCCGATCGCGGTAATGAACAGGGAGAGTTAGGATCCTGCCACTGGCAAGAGATCGGGTACAGGCGGTTCAGGAAGGCGAGAAACGGTACGGCGCTAACGGCCGTACCGCATTTCACGAGGATTACGCTTTGCGGCGCAGCGTCTTAAACGCAATAAACAGGAACAGCACCCACACCGGCAGCAGAATCGCCGACAGGCGCATGCCATCCATGGTGCACATCAGCACAAAGACCATCAACAGGAAAGCAATGCAGATGTAGTTGCTGGCAGGTGCCCACAGCGCTTTAAATTTCGGCTCGCGCCCCTTACGACGCATCGCGGCGCGGAATTTGAGGTGCGCCATGCAGATCATTATCCAGTTCAGCAGCAGCGTGGCCACCACCAGTGCCATTAGCAGGCCAAACGCTTTTTGCGGCAACAGATAGTTCACCAGTACCACCAGCGAGGTGATGGTTCCAGAGAGGATCAGCGAATTTACCGGTACGCCGCGACGGCTGACTTTAGTCAAAAAGCGCGGTGCGTTGCCCTGTACGGAGAGGCCAAACAGCATACGGCTGTTGGAATAGACGCCGCTGTTATAAACCGACAGCGATGCCACCAGAATGACGAAGTTCAGCGCCGATGCCACTAGATTGCTGTCCAGATTGTGGAAAATCATCACAAACGGGCTGCTATCAGACTTAATCTGCACCCACGGATACAGCGCCAGCAGGACGATCAGCGAACCGATATAAAATAGCAGGATACGATAAACCACCTGGTTTACGGCTTTCGGAATAGAGGTTTCCGGATCGCGCGCTTCTGCCGCCGTGATGCCGATAAGCTCCAGCCCACCGAAGGAGAACATAATCACCGCCAGCGACAGGATAAGCCCCTGCCAGCCGGTGGCAAAGAAGCCATCAAAGCGCCACAGGTTATCGATACCCGCGTGATCGCCACCTTTGCCGGAGACCAACATCCAGATACCAAAGCCAATCATGCCGATAATCGCCAGCACTTTAATCAGCGCAAACCAAAATTCCGTTTCACCGTACAGGCGTACGTTCACGAGGTTGACGGCGTTGATCAAGACAAAGAAACCTGCGGCCCATACCCAGGTAGGGATGTCCGGCAGCCAATATTGCATATAGATCCCGGCGGCAGTCAGTTCGGCCATACCTACCAGCACGAACATCACCCAGTAGTTCCAGCCAGACAAAAATCCGGCGAACGGCCCCCAGTATTTATAAGCAAAATGGGCAAAAGACCCTGACACCGGCTCTTCAACAACCATCTCGCCCAGCAGGCGCATGATCATAAAGGCGATAACGCCCGCAATGGCGTAGCCGAGGACCACCGCCGGGCCTGCCATCTGAATGGCCGGGCCGATACCGAGAAACAGGCCGGTACCGATGGCGCCGCCGAGGGCGATTAATTGGATATGGCGGTTTTGTAATCCGCGGTGAAGCGTCGGGCTAGTTTCCGACGAGGCATCCGGTTGATTCTGGCTGGATGCTGATGACGCGTTTCTCACGTCTAACCCCTGTAGCATAAATAGGAAGGGGCACCTTTTAACACTTAGCGCGGCTTGCCGCAAGGCAATCAGTACCCTGCCCCCTGTAGCAAAAAGCCCCGAAAAGCACCAGCTTTCGGGGCAATATCCCTATATTTGCAATGACTTAGAAGTCGTAGCTCACCGAGAGTTTTAGCGTACGCGGCTCGCCCTGATACAGGTAAACGCCGGTATCATCCACGCCGGACCAGTACTTCTCGTTGGTCACGTTGGTCACGCCCACGCGCCATACCAGGTCGTTTTGCTCCTGGTTCAGGTGCATACGGTAGCGCATGCCTAAATCCAACGTGGTGTAGCTATCCAGCTTCTTGGTGTTGGCGGAATCCGCATACTGCGAACCGGTATGGTTCACGCGCGCGGTTGCCGTCAGGCCATCCACCGGTTTGATGTCATATTCGGCACCCAGTACGGCGTAGAAGCGGGAGACACCGATAGCATCGTTGCCATCGTTGAGGCCGCCTTTCGTTTTGGTCATCTCCGGGTCAATCCACAGGGTGCTACCGTTCAGGCGCAGGCCAAACATCGGCTCGCCGAAGACGCTCAGCTCAAGGCCGCGGTTGCGCTGCTCGCCGTCCATACGGTAGTAGCCATCGTTGTCCAGCACGCCGGACGGTTTCTTAATCTGGAACAGCGACAGCGAACCGCCTACCCGTTGATAGTCAACCTTCACGCCCACCTCTTCCTGTTTGGAATGGGCAATGCCGATACTCTGGCCAAAGTTATTCGCGGTTTTCGGTGCGTTGCCGCCCGGCTGCAGCGCTTCGGTGTGGTTAGCGTACAGCGACACGGTTTCCCACGGTTTGTAGACCACGCCGAAAGTCGGCATCCAGCGGCTTTCCGTGAAGCTGGAGGTGGTGGTTTCCAGGCCGGTGGTATTGCTGTAGTTACGAATCACCACTTTCTGATGACGCGCGGCAGCGGTAAACAGCAGGCTGTCGTCGAAGAAGCCCAGCGTATCGCTGAACAGCCAGCCCTGCGTGCGGTTGCGTGCCGTGGTCAGCGGATCATGGTAGTTACCGCCAACCGAGGTATAAGCAGGCATGCTCACATCGTGGTTATTATAGATATTGACGTTCTTGTTGGTCTTAGCGCTCGACATACGCCAGGCGGTGGCGTCGCTGCGCATCTGCGCCGAGTAACCGATGTTAACCTTGTGAGACACTGCGCCGGTGTCAAAGCTGCCGCGAATACCGCCCATCCCACTGAAACTATCGATGATACGGTTAGTATCCATACTACTGATGGTGGCATCGCCGTTGATATTGGTCAGCTTCGGTGCGCCGTAGGTCCCTTCCTCATGCGCATGCTGTGCGCCTAAGGCCGCGTAGGTGGTCCAGTTATCGGTCAGGTCGTATTCCGCTTTGGCCATACCGAATTCATTTTCGATATCGCTGTAGCCCCATTTCTGCCCGGTATTTTTGGTGTTGCTTGGCACCTTCGGCACCTCGCTAATGTCGGCAAAGCCAATCCCCATCTCACCGCCGTGGAAGGTCTTTTTCTGGTAGCCAAAATCAAAAGAGGAACGGAAGCGATCGCCGCGGTAGTCCAGCCCCACCGAGGCCAGCGTGGTACGGCGATTGTCGTTATCAACGCGCCCTTCCCCCTCGCGGTGCAGCAGGTTCACGCGCGCGCCAAACTGGTTGTCGTCACCGAAGCGGCGGCCCAGATCCAGCGAACCGCCGACCTGCGAATCACCGGTATAGTCGACGCCAATACGCGTGGTCGGAATATCCTCAGCGCGCTTCGGCTCAAGGTTAATCATGCCGCCGACGCCGGAGCTGGCCGCCCCGTTCACCAGTGCGTTGGCCCCTTTAAAGACTTCGATACGCTCTAGCATCTGGGTATCCATCACCTGACGTGGCACCACGCCGGACAGGCCGCCCATGGTCATGTCGTCACCGTCGAGTTTAAAGCCGCGAATCCGGTAGGTTTCAGCAAAGTTGCCGTAGCCCTGCACTGCCTGTACACCGGCATCGTTTTTGACCACATCGGCAATGGTTTTCGCCTGCTGATCCTGAACCAATTTAGAGGTGTAACCGATGACGTTAAACGGTACGTCCATCGCTTTTTGCTCGCCCAGCATCCCGATGCGGCCACCGTGGGCAATTTGCCCATCAAGGTAAGCCGGAACCAGCTGTTCACCGCCGGGGGTAAAATCACCACTTGTCACGCCCTGTACGACCATGGTTTCGGTCTGGTTTTTCTTTGTGGTTGTATCGTCAGCGGTGGCAGCATAGGCGGCAGGTATGACGGCGCTGATTGCCAATGCCAGCGTCGAGAGTTTCATCGTCATGGGAGGAGTCCTTGGTATGCAATAAAAATTCACCGTCGGTACCAGCAGGTTTTTTGCAGCATCTCGCCCCAGAATTCCCCTGTGAAACATTCCTTACTGATGACTGGCCCAGTGGCATCAACGCGGTGAATAAAAAAGAGACTGAGAACTATACTCATTATCGTTTTATGATCAAGCGTAAAGAGATGTAACCGCCGCGATTGCCATGATGGCGCAAATGCTTGATTGCCCTTAGGTGCACAAAACGCGCGTGCGACAAACCGCGGCCTGCCGCATAATCTCGGCTACCGCTTTAAAAAGGAGCCCTCGTGCTGCTCAAAATTGTTCTTGCGATGGTCGCCTTTGCCGCCAATTCACTCTTGTGCCGACTGGCGCTTAAAGGGCTGCATATGGATGCGGTGTCGTTTAGCGGCGTTCGCCTACTGAGCGGCGCGGTAGCGCTGTATTTGCTGTTACAGCTGCCGGGGATGCGAAGAAAAACCGAATTTAATGTGTTGAACGCCGCGCTGCTCGCCGTGTACGTTTTCGCCTTCTCACTGGCCTATGTGTCGTTAACCACCGCGGCGGGGGCGCTACTGTTATTCGGCACTGTTCAGATAGTGATGAGCGGCTGGGGCCTGGCGCGAGGCGAGCGGCTCACCGGGCTGAAAAGCGTTGGCATGCTGGCCGCCATGGGCGGATTGGCGCTTTTGCTATTACCGGGCGCCGGCCATCCGTCCATCGGTGCGTCGCTATTGATGATGGTTTCCGGCGCGGCCTGGGCGGTGTACTGCATTACCGGGAAAAAGGTGCGCGATGCGGCGGCGGCGACCGCCGGTAATTTTATGCTGGCGGTGCCGATGGCCCTGCTAGTTTTCGCCTTTCACGGCATGTCGATTGAGGCCGATATCTATGGTGTACTGCTGGCGGTAACCTCCGGTGCATTGATGTCCGGTGGCGCGTATCTGCTCTGGTATTCGCTGCTGCCAAAACTCAGCCCCACCACCGCCAGCACGCTCCAGCTGAGCGTTCCCTGCCTTGCGGCGCTCGGTGGTTTGGTCTTTATGGGTGAAGCCCTCGATGGGCGGATGCTGCTGGCGATTGTTATCACCCTGTCCGGAATTGGGTTGGTGATTGCCGCCGACCGACGTCAATAGCGCACGCTATCGCTGTTCACCGCTGGGCGAGTTTGCATCCCGCCACAACGACGAGAGCCGGAGCAGCGTGTCGTCAATCAATACCCGCTTTTCACTACCCGGGCGCCAGAGGGTCACCATCGTCTGGCTGATGCCTTCATTGCCCACCACCGTTGGAACCACCGACACATTCTCCCAGCGCGATGCCTGAAAATGGGTGGGTAAAAATCCCCAGCCGCACCCGGCCTCAATCAAGCTGCGCAGCATCTCCAGTTCATTGGCCATAATCACATTGCCGGAAATTTGCAGCCGTCGCGCCATCGGGATATCGCTTGCCGAATGCATCACTACCTGCGGGGTAAGGGAAAGATCGAGCAGCGAACAGGGACGTACGACATCGGCAAAGAGGCTGTCGGCGGCGAAAAAATCCATATCGATGGTTCCCAGCGCGCGCCACTCCATCTCGTTACCAACGCTGTGATTATTGGCCTGAAAGAAGCCTAAGTCCGCATGTCCACTCGCCAGCGCCCGTTCCCCTTCCTCACGCGATGTGCATCGCAGGCTCAGACGAATATGGCGGTTCGCCATCTGGGCGATTAAAGCCTGTAAAAAACGTCGCGGGGTAAAAGGATCGTAGGCAATGCTCAGCTCCTGCACTTCAGTGGCCGGGACCTGACGGGCAAACTGCTCAAACGCGCGCGCCTGACGCATTAGCAGATGCGCCTGACGATGAAGCTGTTCACCCTGCGGCGTCAACTGTAGCGCTCGCCCCTGGCGGACAAAAAGCGCATAGCCGAGACCGTCCTCAAGAAGATCGATAAGATCGCGCAGCGTGGTGCGGTCTTTATCCAATTTACCGGCGGCCTTCACCAGGCTGCCGCACTCCGCGACGGTGGTGAACGCTTCAAGCTGCGAAAATGAGTAGGACAATGATGCCACACCGGTCTCCTTTGGCCGTTGTTGTGGGGGTTTTCCCCCCATAACGCGTTTTTTATTATAGTGCGCCGATTTTTATACTCAATCCGTCCTACCTCTACGCGGTAGAGACGAGTCTACGGGTATAACTAAAATCGAGAACACTATGAATAATAAACATAAATCCTTCCCTGCAAAGTCCTGTCTGTTAGCGAGCCTGATGGCCGCAACCTTTATCTCCGCGCCCGCCATGGCGGCCTGTGAGGGAACAGCGTTGACCGAATGCCCCGCGCCATTTGATGCCAAACTGCCGGATACGCAAAAAATGCTGACCTGGAGCCAGGCCGAGCGCGTTGTCGGCTTTCGCAATGATTATCGCAACTACAAAGGTGATGTCTTCCGCCATGGTAAAGCAACGCCGCTGGTAGCCGCCGATAAGCCGCTGACGCAGGCGAGCTATGAGGTAAACGGCAAGCAGTGGAATTTACAGGACTATCTTCAGCGGCAGAACGTCAGCGGCATGCTGGTGCTGAAAGATGGTAAGGTCGCGTTCAAATATCTGGCGGAGGGCAACACCGATACAACGCTGTGGACCTCCCGTTCAGTGGGCAAAGCGGTGGTCTCAATTCTGTTTGGCGCAGCGCTGAAAGAGGGAAAAATTCACTCAATGGATGACCTGGTGACGCAGTATGAACCGGACCTGAAAGGCACCGCCTGGGACGGCGTCACGCTCAAGCAGTTGATTCAGCACACATCGGGGGTGGCGTGGAACGAAGATTACACCAATCCACAGTCAGACTTCGCCAAACTGACACAATGTGAGGCGCATCCAGGTGCCTATGAATGCGTACGTACGCTGGTTTCCGGCCTGAAGCGCGCGCATCCAGCAGGTGAAGTCTGGTCATACTCTTCCGGCGGCGCCTGGCTGCTGGGCGATGTGCTGGAGCGCGCAACGGGCATGACGCTCGCCGGCTATCTGCAGCAGACTATCTGGCAACCGTACGGTATGGCTAATGACGGCGTATGGCACGCGTATACTCAAGGGCAGCATGACGTCGGCGCGCACGGCTTCAACGCCACGCTGGAAGACTGGGGCCGCTTCGGAGAGTTTGTTCTGCACAACGGCCGCCTGCCAAACGGTAAGCAGGTTCTGCCGGAAAACTGGGTCGCGCAATCAGCCAACTGGAACACGGCGCAAAAATCGGTATCCGCCGCGCATCCTCAGGGAATTTATGGCTACCAGTGGTGGAATAATGAAGTGCCCGCCAATGCAAAAAACGTGGTGCCAACGGCCAGGGATTCGCTGAAAGGTTCCATGTGGGCGCTGGGGATTTTTGGTCAGATGATCATGGTCAACCGCGCAGAGAATCTGGTGATCGTCCAGTGGTCAACCTGGCCACAGGCGGAGCCATCGTTCAGCGCACAGCCGCTTGAGGCCTCACTGATGTTCAGCGCGATGGCCAACGCACTACGCTAACCGCAGAAGCCCTGTGCGCATTATCGGAGATTCATCGTCCTGAATCATCGTTCGCTACAGGGAGCGTCAGCTCACAACGCCAGAGCCGCCAACGCGCTCTGGCGTTTTTGGGTTATGACTTCGGTTCCACCGCGACGAACATTTCAATATCCCAGTAGCCGTCTTCCGCCCCGTTATTGTGGTAGATCTCAAAACAAGGTTTAGCCACCATCCGGTGCTTTTCGTCTTTCAGGACGCTGTCAAAGAACTGGTACCACGGCGTGGAAAAGTCATGATCAATCACCCGCGCACGTGCCGCCGCGTATAATCCCCCCGCAACGTTCGCCGTCATCACGCCTTCACTATTGGCCGGTAGGACAAAATCGTCGGCCACCGAAACTACCGTATCGCAGCGCAGCTTTTCTGCCGGCACTTCGTCCGGATTATCATAATAAACGGCGAGCCACTCCTGGGCGGGAATCTGTTGACCGTCGACCCACTTCATCAACAGTTCAAACCCTTGTTTGACCGTTTGTTCCCACGGTCCAACCATATGAAAACCTGCGATTTTGCGCGGCTCAACCTGCTTAATCTCGTAGTCCATACTGCCTCCGTTACCATACTGTAATTTCATACAGTATAATTTGAGTTTTCGCATTTCGACAAACGAACAGTGAACATTATGTGAGCAGATTCGCACTCTTGCCAGGGAGCGTATAACGAGGTGAGAAAACTGGGGGAGTTAACAAGAAAATGGTGCGCCCTGCAGGATTCGAACCTGCGGCCCACGACTTAGAAGGTCGTTGCTCTATCCAACTGAGCTAAGGGCGCACTGGGGGAAGCCAAAAACTTCCTGATGGGGTGAAGCGCGTGGAATT
Organism: Kluyvera cryocrescens NBRC 102467; assembly: GCF_001571285.1. Lineage (GTDB taxonomy): Bacteria > Pseudomonadota > Gammaproteobacteria > Enterobacterales > Enterobacteriaceae > Kluyvera > Kluyvera cryocrescens. The sequence continues at coordinate 64,184 of NZ_BCTM01000010.1, forward strand.
ATACGGTCACTGACCGATGAGTCAATCCATTTCCTCGTGAAACCTGCGTTGAATGCGGCGGTGGATAAAGTCGCGCCAACAATCGCTCAACAGTTCAACAAAACCACTTTCCGTGGAAAACTCGCAAACGATAACTGACAGCGAGCCTCGCATCTGACAAAATATGTACATCCCCCCTTCGTGAATCACAGATGGAATCATTTCCCTGATGGCAGCAAAGATTATTGACGGTAAAACGATTGCGCAGCAGGTGCGCTCTGAAGTTGCGGAAAAAGTGAAGGCTCGCGTTGCGGCCGGAAAACGCGCTCCTGGGCTGGCCGTTGTGTTGGTTGGTAGCAACCCCGCATCGCAAATTTATGTCGGCAGCAAGCGCAAAGCCTGCGAAGAGGTGGGCTTCATCTCCCGCTCTTACGATCTGCCGGAAACCACCAGCGAAGCTGAACTGCTGACGCTGATTGATACCCTGAACGCCGATACCACCATCGACGGTATTCTGGTCCAGCTTCCGCTGCCAGCCGGTATCGATAATGTAAAAGTCCTCGAGCGTATCGACCCGGATAAAGACGTAGACGGCTTCCATCCGTACAACGTGGGTCGCCTGTGCCAGCGCGCGCCGCGCCTGCGTCCGTGCACGCCGCGCGGTATCGTCACGCTGCTTGAGCGTTACAACATCGACACCTATGGCCTGAACGCCGTGGTGATTGGCGCATCCAACATCGTTGGTCGCCCGATGAGCATGGAGCTGCTGCTGGCCGGCTGCACCACCACCGTCACCCACCGCTTCACCAAAAATCTGCGCCACCACGTGGAAAACGCGGATCTGCTAATTGTGGCAGTCGGAAAACCTGGATTTATCCCGGGCGAGTGGATTAAAGACGGCGCCATCGTGATTGATGTCGGGATTAATCGCCTCGAAAGCGGTAAAGTAGTCGGCGATGTGGTGTTCGACGATGCCGCCGCGCGCGCATCTTACATCACCCCGGTACCGGGCGGCGTTGGGCCAATGACCGTCGCCACCCTGATTGAAAACACCTTACAGGCTTGTGAAGAGTATCACGACGTGGAGAAGGCATAAGATGGCAACATTTTCTTTGGGTAAGCATCCGCATGTGGAACTCTGTGACTTACTGAAACTGGAAGGCTGGAGCGAAAGCGGTGCACAGGCGAAAATCGCCATTGCCGATGGCCTGGTGAAAGTTGACGGCGCGGTGGAAACCCGCAAGCGCTGCAAAATTGTCGCCGGCCAAACCGTCAACTTTGAAGGCCAAAGCATTACCGTTATTGCCTGATTTTCCAGGTAAAAACGTCAGCTGACCAGTAGCCCGGCGATGCAACGCAACGCCGGGGTTTTCTTACCTTATTTTTAAGACTATCCCCCTGCTGCATTTGCGCCGTTTTCCGTTAATACTCTGTTTTTTCTTCCTGAAAACGGACACCCGATGCCAACAATTATCACCCATGCTGCCGTCCCCCTGTGTCTTGGTTTAGGACTGGGCACGCGCGTCATTCCGCCGCGACTGCTGCTCGCAGGCGTCGCCCTGGCGATGCTGCCCGACGCCGATGTCCTCGCCTTTAAGTTTGGTATTGCCTACGGCAATATTTTCGGCCATCGCGGCTTTACCCACTCGCTGCTGTTTGCTTTTGTGGTACCGCTAATTTGCATAATCGTCGGTCGACGATGGTTTCGTGCGGGACTCATACGCTGTTGGTTATTCTTAACGGTCTCGCTACTGTCGCATAGTCTGCTGGATTCCATCACTACCGGCGGTAAAGGCGTCGGCTGGCTGTGGCCGTGGTCAGATGAACGATTCTTCGCGCCGTGGCAGGTGATTAAGGTTGCACCGTTTGCGCTCTCGCGCTACACCACGCCGTATGGGCATCAGGTGATTATGTCAGAGCTAATGTGGGTATGGCTGCCTGCGGTAACAGTGATGGGATTGCTGTGGTGGCGGCGTCGATAGCACGCGCAGAGAGCCAGACATCGCAAAAAACACCGGGCGGCCAAAGTGAAGCACATCACAATTCACAACGCCCGGAGAGTGCATTTCCGGGCATTCATCCCAACATATTATTTGTAATGCATTGAATTACCGTCGTTAAATATTATCCCCTGCGCAATTAATTCGATTTAAATATCAATATCGCCAGTTATCGAATTGGATTGGCAATCAACGGCTCCCCAGAATAACGCAAAACATCCCTGATTCTGGAGCCCGTATGTCATCGTCAATTCTTAACAATGCCCCCTATGAAGCGGTCGAAATCCTTCGCGCCGCAAAGCCGGGTTTTAGCCCGCGCATTGCGCTCATCCTCGGTTCAGGTCTTGGTGCGCTGGCCGATGATATGGATGACAAAACCATGCTCTCTTATGAGGATCTGCCCGGCTTTCCGGTGAGCACCGTCATCGGCCACGCCGGTGAGATTGTGATGGGGACGCTGCACGGCGTACCGCTGATCTGCATGAAAGGACGCGGCCATTTCTACGAAGGTGTAGGTATGGGCATCATGACCCAGGCCGTCCGCACCTTTAAGCTGCTCGGCTGTGAATTTATGTTCTGCACTAACGCCGCGGGCTCCCTGAATCCAGCGATTCCCGCCGGCAGTCTGGTGGCATTAAACGACCATATCAATACCATGCCGTCCACGCCGATGGTCGGCCCGAATGACGACCGTTTTGGTCCGCGCTTCTTTAGCCTGGCAAATGCCTACGATAAAGCGCTGCGCGCACGACTGCATCAAACGGCGAAAGGTCTTGAAATCGCGCTGCACGAAGGGGTCTTTGTCTCCTATCCGGGGCCAAACTTCGAAACGGCAGCGGAGATCCACATGATGCAGCGCATGGGCGGCGACGTAGTAGGTATGTCGGTCGTGCCAGAAGTGATCGCCGCGCGCCACTGTGGCCTGAAAGTGCTGGCGGTTTCCGCCATTACCAACATGGCGGAAGGACTGAGCGACGTAGAACTCTCGCACGAACAGACGCTGAAATGCGCGGCGATGGTGACCGGCGACTTTATCCGCCTGATAGGTCAATTCATCAAACAGTATGCCTAATTCCTCATTCATCGGCGGGCGGTTCGCTGCCTGCCCGGAGAGATGTTTATGTCAGACGCTTCATATTCTCGTCCTAATTTAAACGCCGTCTCGTACCTGAGCTATTACTTCGTTGGCGCACTGGTCTCCACTCTCGGCATCGTCCTTGGCCCGCTGTGCGCCGCTTTTAATAAAGATCCCAGCTTTATCGGCCAGGTCTTTACGCTGATGAACATCGGCATGTTTATCCCTATCATGCTGGGCGGCATTCTGATGCGCAAATGGGGGCTACAAAAGCCGCTGGTGATTGCCGCCGCGCTGACGGTGCTTATCAGCGCTGTCCTTTTCGTCGCCCCCACGCTGACGATGTTCAGCTTCGCCGTCGCCGGTATCGGTGCCTGTGGCGGGATTTTCATGACCATTGGCAGCTATCTGGTCGTCCGCATTAATCCGGATGAAAAGAGCCGTTCATCAAGCCTTATTTTTACTGATTTCTTCTTCAGCCTTGCCGGGGCGACGCTCTCTTTCCTGCTGGCCTGGCTGTTCCGCATGGGTGCCAGTTGGGTGGCGATGTACGGGATTATGGGCGGCTTGGGCGCGTTGATGCTGGCGCTGACCCTTCGCTGCCGCTTCCCGACAACCGAAGCGGCGGCGGCGCAACAACACAGCACGAGCGCCGCGCGCGAGCCGTGGGGCGCGTCAATTTACTTAATCTGTTTTGCCCTGTTCGCCTTCCTGCTGGCCGAGCCGATTTTCACCATGTGGACACCGGGCTATCTGCAATCTCGTTTCCATATTCAACCGCAGGACGCAGCGCTGTACACCACCGTGTACTGGGTGGCGAAAGCAATAGGTCTGTTCCTCAATCAATTTACCGTGAAGTGGATGAAGCTGCGCACCTTCCTGCTCGGCTGCACCGGAATCGGGCTAATAGCCATTGTAGTCATTGCTAACAGCAGCAATACCACCTTGATTCTGCTGGCCTGCGCCATCTTCGGTTTCTTCAATTCCGGGCTGTTTTCCGGTTTGATGAGCTACGGCTCGCTGCAGGTTAACCAAAGTTCCCCGACGCTCATCTCCGCGTTGCTGACTTGCGGCACGGTGGGCACGCTGCTGTTCGCCAGCATCTCTTCGCTGGTCAACGCTCGCTACGGCCTACACGGCGCGTTGAATACCGCCACATTCTCTTACGCCGTCCTGCTGGTCGTTCTGGTTATTGCCATTGTGTGTAGCCGTGCGGAACGCCTACACGCCCCTGCACAGGCGGCCGTTTGACAACAAAAAAGGAGGGCGGCATGATGGCCTTCCCTCCTCTTTTTCCCAAGCAAACCATGACCGATGCTCTGACGAATAATCGTATTAATATCCGCGCGCTGCGCTATTTTCAGGTGCTGGCCGAAGAGCTGCATTTCGGACGTGCGGCGGCCCGGCTGAACATTTCTCAGCCGCCGTTGAGCATACAAATTAAAGAGCTGGAAGAGACGCTGGAAACCAAACTGTTTGAGCGAACCAGTCGTCGCGTGACGTTAACTCGCGCAGGCCAGGTTTTAAAAACCGAGGTAGACCGCATCCTCAATGCCACAGAACATTCACTCAACTATGTTCGGCAAATTGGCCGTAGCGCAAATCAACACATCAGTATTGGCATTATCGGCAGCGCACTGTGGGGGACGTTACTGACGCGGCTCAAAAGTTTTAAGGCGCGCTATCCTGATGTGGAGTGGAGCCTGCACGAACTGTCGCAGCATAAGCAAATTGCCGCCCTACGAGCCCGCACGATTGATATCGCGATTAACCGTAACGTGCTGCCCTATGCTGAAGAGCATATTCGGAATCAGCTCATCGCGCATGAATCGGTCGCGCTGGCCGTGCCGGAAAACGATCCGCTGTGCCAACGGGGTAAGGTGCCTTTAACGGCCCTCTCCGGTAGACCGCTTATCTCACTGGCCTTTCATCAAAGTGACTTTGCCCGCCAGCTCCAGGACCACTGCGTGGAAGCCGGATTTTATCCGCTGATCGCCCACCAGGTGAATGAGCCACAAACGGCGTTAGCGCTGGTGAGCGCAGGAATGGGGGTATCGCTGCTCCCGGAAACCTGCGGACTGATCCACTGGCCGGGGGTGCGTTTTCTGGCGCTGGAAGAGGCCGTACCGGCCGATCTTTATGCGTTGTGGTATGACGAACCGCTGTCAGATCTTCTTACAGAGTTTATCGCGGGGCTACAGGGGCGTTAGTCCTGGAGGGAAAGCCCCTCTCCCCGATGGAGAGAGGGGAAGAACTTACTTACGGCGCCAGGTGGTGCCCTGTGGACCATCTTCCAGCACGATACCCATCTCGTTGAGACGGTCACGCGCGGCGTCGGCAGCGGCCCAATCTTTGGCTTTACGCGCGTCCAGACGCTGCTGGATAAGCGACTCGATTTCCGCCACTTCGCTATCGTCAGCCTGGGCACCGCTTTGCAGGAACACTTCAGCATCCTGCTCCAGCAGGCCCAGCACGGCGGCAAGCGTCCGCAGGCAGGTCGCCGCGGAGTTTGCTTCTTCGCTATTGCCCGCCTGTTTGGCATTGTTCACTTCTTTGGCTAAATCAAACAGCACCGCGTAGGCCACCGGCGTGTTGAAATCGTCATCCATCGCTTCTTTGAAGCGCTCGACATACTGCGCGCTACGCGCGAATTCAACGTCGGAATGTGCCGTGCCGCGCAGCGCGGTATACAGGCGCTCCAGCGCGGAACGGGCCTGCTTCAGGTTGTCTTCGCTGTAGTTCAGCTGGCTACGATAGTGGCCGGACATCAGGAAGTAACGCACGGTTTCGGCGTCGTAATATTTCAGCACATCGCGCACGGTAAAGAAGTTGCCCAGCGATTTTGACATCTTCTCGCGGTCAACCATCACCATTCCGGAGTGCATCCAGTAGTTAACGTATTCGCCATCGTGCGCGCAGGTCGACTGGGCAATTTCGTTTTCATGGTGCGGGAACATCAGGTCGGAGCCGCCGCCGTGAATATCAAAATGGTTGCCCAACTGTTTGCAGTTCATCGCCGAACATTCGATGTGCCAGCCCGGACGGCCTGCGCCCCACGGGGACGGCCAGCTTGGTTCGCCCTCTTTCGACATTTTCCACAGCACGAAGTCCATTGGGTTGCGTTTAACGTCAACCACGTCAACGCGGGCCCCGGCCTGCAGCTGATCCAGATCCTGGCGCGACAGCTTGCCGTAATCGGCATCGGTTGGAACATCAAACATCACGTCACCGTTGTCCGCAACATACGCGTGGCCTTTAGCAATCAGCTGTTCGGTGATTTCGATGATTTCAGCAATGTGATGGGTCGCGCGCGGTTCGCTATCCGGACGCAGAATATTCAGCGCATCGAAATCTTTGTGCATCTCAACGATCATGCGATCGACAAGCGCGACAAAGCTTTCGCCGTTTTCGTTGGCACGTTTGATGATTTTGTCGTCGATATCGGTGATATTGCGCACGTACTTCAGCTTATAGCCGAGAAAACGCAGGTAGCGTGCCACCACGTCAAAGGAGACAAAAGTACGGCCATGGCCAATATGACAGAGATCGTAAACGGTGATACCACACACGTACATGCCGACTTCACCGGCGTGAATAGGCTTAAATTCCTCTTTTTGGCGCGTCATTGTGTTGAAGATTTTTAGCATCGAGAATTCCATGTTTACGTGTGTGAACCGGGCTTTCGCCTGAAACGGTATATTCTACCCGTAATTCAACCCGGAAGCAGCACACAATGCAAGGTGATCGATGTCGTCGGTTATGCTATAACAAGCACCTATATGCCGCTAAACTGCGGGCTAAAGCACCACTCTAATACGGAACAGGATGCAGAAATGGTTACTTTCCACACTAATCACGGCGATATCGTCATCAAAACGTTCGACGACAAAGCGCCGGAAACAGTTAAAAACTTCCTGGACTACTGCCGCGAAGGTTTCTACAACAACACGATTTTCCACCGTGTTATCAATGGCTTTATGATTCAGGGCGGCGGCTTCGAGCCGGGCATGAACCAGAAAACCACCAAAGAGGCTATCAAAAACGAAGCGAACAACGGTCTGAAAAACACCCGTGGTACGCTGGCGATGGCCCGAACTCAGGCTCCGCACTCTGCGACCGCACAGTTCTTCATCAACGTGGCAGACAACGACTTCCTGAACTTCTCCGGCGAAAGCCTGCAGGGTTGGGGCTACTGTGTCTTCGCTGAAGTCGCAGAAGGCATGGACGTTGTTGATAAAATCAAAGCAGTCTCTACCGGTCGTAGCGGCATGCATCAGGACGTTCCTAAAGAAGACGTTATCATCGAAAGCGTGACCGTCAGCGAGTAATTGGTGGCGACACTCTTTATTGCAGATTTGCATCTGCAAACAGAAGAACCGGCGATTACCGCCGGTTTTCTGCGTTTTTTAGCCGGTGAAGCGCGCGGCGCCGATGCGCTGTATATTCTGGGCGACCTGTTTGAAGCCTGGATTGGCGACGATGATCCGAACCCGCTGCACCGGGAAATCGCTACGGCAATCAAAGCATTAGTGGATTCCGGCGTTCCCTGCTATTTCATTCACGGCAACCGTGATTTCTTGATCGGCAAGCGTTTCGCTCGTGACAGCGGCATGCAGCTGCTCCCCGAAGAAAAAGTCCTGAATCTCTACGGTCGTGACGTGCTGATTATGCATGGTGACACTCTGTGTACCGACGATCCCGGTTATCTGGCGTTTCGTGCCAAAGTTCACACGCTGTGGATCCAAACCCTGTTCCTTGCCCTGCCGCTGTTTATCCGTCGCCGCATTGCGCAGAAAATGCGTAACGACAGCAAAGCCGCTAACAGCAGCAAGTCGATGGAGATTATGGATGTGAACCCGCAGGCGGTTGTGGCGGTGATGGAGAAACATCGCGTCCAGTGGCTGATTCATGGGCATACCCATCGCCCGGATATCCATACCCTTAGCGCCAACGGCGAAACGGCACACCGCGTAGTACTCGGCGCCTGGCATCACCACGGCTCGATGGTGAAAGTGAGCCGCGAAGACGTCGAACTTATCCCCTTCCCGTTTTAATTTTTCCATCTGATTCCCCCTACCCAAGGCTACGCAACCGTTTTCCTTGCCCATTTTCCGTGTTATTCTCTGTGGCCTCTAACGTCGTGTGCAGCACACCCACAGGAGTTTTAAGACGTATGTCTTCCCGCAATAATCCGGTACGTATCGCCATCGTGATGGGGTCCAAAAGTGACTGGGCAACCATGCAGTTCACCGCAGAAATCCTCGATATTCTGAATGTTCCTCACCACGTTGAAGTGGTTTCCGCCCACCGCACCCCCGATAAACTGTTCAGCTTCGCCGAAGAAGCCGAAAGCAACGGTTATCAGGTGATTATTGCCGGTGCCGGCGGCGCTGCGCATTTACCCGGTATGATTGCAGCCAAAACGCTGGTCCCGGTACTGGGTGTTCCGGTACAGAGCGCGGCGTTAAGCGGCGTTGATAGCCTCTACTCTATTGTGCAAATGCCGCGCGGGATCCCGGTTGGCACGCTGGCAATTGGCAAAGCAGGCGCCGCCAACGCCGCCCTGCTCGCCGCCCAAATCCTCGCACAGCACGACGCAGAACTGCATCAACGTTTGCAGGACTGGCGTAAAGCACAGACCGACGAAGTGCTGGATAATCCCGATCCGCGAGGTGCGGCATGAAACAGGTTTGCGTACTCGGCAACGGTCAGCTAGGCCGGATGTTGCGCCAGGCCGGTGAGCCATTGGGTATTGCCGTCTGGCCCGTGGGTTTAGAAGCCGACCCGGCCGCCGTGCCGTTTCAGCAAAGCGTCATTACCGCTGAGATTGAACGCTGGCCGGAAACCGCGTTAACCCGCGAACTGGCGGAACATAAAGCGTTCGTTAACCGCGACGTATTCCCGATTATTGCCGACCGTCTGACGCAAAAACAGCTGTTCGATAAGCTTGGCCTCGCCACCGCGCCATGGCAACTGCTGGCGAACGCCGGTGAATGGCCAGCGGTCTTTGACCGTCTGGGCGAGCTGGCGATCGTGAAACGCCGCACTGGTGGCTACGATGGCCGCGGCCAGTGGCGTCTGCGCGCTAACGAAACCGCTCAGCTACCGAACGATTGCTACGGCGAGTGCATCGTTGAGCAAGGCATTAATTTCTCTGGCGAAGTGTCATTAGTCGGCGCGCGTGCGCACGACGGCAGCACCGTGTTCTATCCCCTGACCCACAACCTGCATCAGGACGGGATTCTACGCATGAGCGTCGCCTTCCCGCAGGCAGATGCTCAGCAGCAAGCGCAGGCAGAAACGATGCTTTCCGCCATTATGCAAGAGCTGAACTATGTGGGCGTGATGGCGATGGAGTGCTTCGTAACGCCTGCCGGTCTGCTGATCAACGAGCTGGCCCCGCGCGTGCACAACAGCGGCCACTGGACGCAAAACGGTGCGTCCATCAGTCAGTTCGAACTGCACCTGCGCGCCATTACCGACCTGCCGTTACCGCCGCCGGTGGTCAATAGTCCGTCAGTGATGGTTAACCTGATTGGCACCGACCTGAACTATGACTGGCTGAAGCTGCCGCTGGTGCACCTGCACTGGTATGACAAAGACGTTCGCGAGGGCCGTAAAGTGGGTCACCTGAACCTCAATGACAGCGATACCGGCCGTCTCGCCGCTACGCTGGAAGCGCTGGTTCCGCTGCTGCCGGCCGAGTACGCCAGCGGAATTGCCTGGGCGCAAACGCGGCTGAAATAGGCCTTTAGTGCCGGGGAAAGCAACTTACGCTTCCCCGGCCCCCTCCTTGAAGCGTAAAATCCCGCCGTAACCGCAATACCCCCACTTTGTTCACAGAAGGATTTCCCCATGAATAATGGGACGGATTACTGCGCCATTCTGCGCGCGGAAACGCCCATCATTGACGTTCGTGCACCGGTTGAGTTCGCTCAGGGCGCAATGCCCGCCGCCGTTAACCTGCCGTTGATGAACGACGAAGAGCGCGCCGCCGTTGGCACCTGCTATAAACGCGAAGGGGCAGACGCCGCGCTGGCGCTGGGGCATAAGCTGGTTGCCGGCGACACTCGCCAGCAGCGCATTACGGCCTGGCTGGACGCCTGCCGTGACGCACCGAACGGCTACCTGTGCTGCGCCCGCGGCGGGCAGCGTTCGCATATCACACAAAGCTGGATAAAAGAGCATGGCATCGACTATCCGCTGATCGTTGGCGGCTATAAGGCCCTGCGTCAGGCGGCGATTAAAGCTACCGAAGAACTGGTCCGCCATCCGATAATCCTTATCGGCGGCTGCACCGGTAACGGCAAAACGCCGCTGGTTCGCCAACAGCCGCAGGGGATCGACCTCGAAGGGCTGGCTCATCATCGCGGTTCTTCGTTTGGCCGCACACTCAATGCGCAGTTCTCCCAGGCCACTTTTGAGAACCATCTGGCAACGGCGCTGCTGCAAGGCGCGCATGAACAGGATCGCGTTCGCTGGGTGCTGGAAGATGAGGGCCGGATGATTGGTGCCAACCATTTGCCGGAATGCCTGCGCGATCGTATGGCGCAGTCGCCTATTGCGGTGGTGGAGGATCCCTTCGATCTCCGTATTGAGCGGCTGCGGGAAGAGTATTTCACCCGCATGCACCATGACTTCTTCGCCGCCTACGGTGAAGAGCTGGGCTGGCAAGAATATAGCGCTTACCTGCATCACGGCCTGTTCGCCATCCGCCGTCGCCTGGGCCTACAGCGTTTTGCCGAACTGACCGCCACGCTCGATGCGTCGCTGGCCGAACAGCGGCGCAGCGGCTCCACCGAAGCGCATTTCGCCTGGCTGGTGCCGCTGCTTAACGAGTATTACGACCCGATGTACCGCTATCAACTGGAGAAGAAAGCCGACAAGATTGTCTTCCGTGGGACATCAGAAGACGTCATGAGTTGGCTCTCTTCGCACCCTTAAGCCTTAAATAGCCAGCAGGCCGCAAAGTGACGTGGGGCGATTTCCCGCATCGGCGGCTCCTGCTGCTGGCACTGCGGCATCACCTGCGGGCAGCGGCTGCAAAAACGGCAGCCGCTCAGCTCCGCCGTTGGGCTGGGGATTTCGCCCTTTAAGCCACCGTCGTCCAACTGCTGAATCCGCGGATCGGCCACCGGTACCGAGGCCAGCAGCGCCTGCGTATACGGATGCGCCGGGCGCTGATACAGCTCGCCCGCGGGTGCCACTTCCACCAACTTACCGAGATACATCACCCCAATACGGCTGGAAATATGCCGCACCATCGACAGGTCGTGAGCGATAAACAGATAGGTCAGCCCCAGCTCCTGCTGCAGATCCTGCAAAATGTTCACCACCTGCGCCTGCACCGACACGTCCAGCGCCGACAGCGGCTCATCGCACAGCACAAACTCCGGACGCACCGACAGCGCGCGGGCAATGCTAATACGCTGGCGCTGTCCGCCGCTGAACTCATGGGGGAAACGGGTCAGATGCTCAGGCTTGAGCCCCACTTTGTAGAGCATTTCCTCGGCGCGCTCGCGCTGGGTATGGGCGTCATAGCCGTGAATTTTCATCGGCTCCGCCACCAGTTGTTGTACCGTCATGCCGGGGTTAAGCGACGACCACGGGTCCTGGAAAATAGCCTGCATCCGGCGACGTAACGGCTTGAGCGTTGCCTCCGACGCCTGCGCAATATCCTGCCCGGCGAATTCAATGTCACCCGAGGTGATATCAAACAGCCGCAGAATCGACCGCCCGACCGTTGATTTACCGCAGCCGGACTCCCCCACCAGGCCGAAGGTTTCGCCCGGCTGAATATCAAAGCTGACGCCATCAACGGCTTTGACTACCCGTTTCTGGCTGAAGATGCCGCCGTTGAGGGCATAATGTTTTCGCACCTCACGCAAACGAATTAACGGTTCCTCCTTCATGCCGATACCTCCTGTTCTGCCAATAACCAACACGCGACCCGATGGCCTTCACCGCATTGACGAAACGCCGGCTGCGCCGCGCACTGCGGCATACGCTGCGAGCAGCGTTCAGCAAACGGGCAGCCCGGCGGCGGGTTCAACAGCCCCGGCGGGGAGCCTTCAATCGGCGACAGTCGGTGCTCCGGGTCATCGGCACGGGGTAACGAAGCCAACAGCCCTTGGGTATAAGGATGCGCCGGACGCAGGAAAATATCTTCGGCGCTGCCCTCTTCCATCACCAGCCCGCCGTACATCACCACCACGCGGCTGCACATCTGCGCCACCACGCCAAGGTCGTGGGTAATCAGTAAAATCGCCGCCTGAGTTTGCTGCTGCAGCGATTTCAACAGCCGCAGAATTTGCGCCTGAATGGTGACGTCCAGCGCGGTGGTCGGCTCGTCGGCAATCAGCAACTGCGGGTCACAGGAGAGGGCGATAGCAATCATCACTCGCTGGCGCATACCGCCGCTGAATTCATGCGGATACTGCTTAAAGCGCCGCGACGCGTCGGCAATGCCAACGCTTTCCAGCATCGCCAGCGCTTTTTGGTTGGCAGCTTTGCGGCTTAGCCCTTTATTGCGCATCAGGATTTCCGTCATCTGCCGGCCAATCGTCAGCACCGGATTGAGCGCAGTCATCGGATCCTGAAAAATCATCGCGATGTCATTACCGCGTATTTGCCGCATCTGCTGCGGCGTTTTTTGCGCCAAATCGTCACCGCGAAAGCGTACGCTGCCGCCGGTGATTTTGCCGTTATTGCCCAGCAACTGAAGAATCGATTTACAGGTTACGCTTTTGCCGCACCCGGACTCTCCGACGATACCGACCAACTCCCCCGCGTTAAGCGCAAAACTGACGCCGCGCACCGCGTGAACTTCCCCGTCACGGGTGAAAAATGAGGTTTGCAGATTATCGAGCTCAAGTAAGTTATGCATCGCGGTTGGCCCCCGGTTCGAAGGCGGTGCGGAACACGTCGCCGAGTACGTTAAAGCTAAAGACTGTCAGCAAAATCAAAATGCCCGGGAACATAGCCAGCCAGGAGGCCTCGCCGATATACGACTGGGCGTTATTGAGCATACTGCCCCACGATGCGGCGGGCTGCTGGACGCCAAGACCAAGGAAGCTCAGCGTCGACTCCATGAGAATCGCCGAAGCAATGTTGAGCGTCGCGGCCACGATAATCGTCGGCAGTACGCCGGGAATAATATGCCGGACTATAATGCGCAGCGGATTCTCCCCGGAGGCACGGGCGTAAAGCACGTATTCACGCTCCTTGATAGACAGGGTTTCCGCACGCACCAGCCGCGACATGTTCATCCACGTCAACAGGCTGATAATCATAATGATGTTGTCCACACCCGGCTTCAGATAGGCGTTCAGCACCAGCAGCAGGAAAAAGGCCGGGATCGCCATCAGAATATCGACGGCGCGCATCATCAGGTTGTCCAGCCAGCCGCCAAAATAGCCGCTAATAGTACCCACCACCGTGCCTATCAGTGTGGAAAACAGCATCGCCAGAAAGCCAACCATCAGCGAGATTCGGCCACCGGAAAGCGCGCGGGTGAAATAGTCGCGGCCATATTCATCGGTGCCAAACCAGTGCGCGCCGTCGGGCGGCAGCATGCGTGCGGCCAGCGACATCTGGTCCGGATCGTATGGGCTTAAACCTGCGGCGAGCGCCGCGACCACAAAAATAAACAGCACCAGCAGGGAAAACTGCGCCGGACGATTGCGGCGGAGCTGGTGGCGAACGTTTTGCCAGCGTCGATTCATCGTCGGTTACCTCATTGTACGAATGCGGGGATCGGCAAAGCGATACAGCAGATCGGCCAGCAAATTGCCAACGATCAGCATCAGCGACGACAGCAGGATAATCGCCATGATCAGCGGATAGTCCAGCGAAGTGATCGCCTGGATCCCCAAAAGCCCCATGCCCGGCCAGGAGAAGACGCTTTCGGTCACGTACGCCCCCACCACCAGTTCACCAAACGACAGGCCGAACAGCGTAATCACCGGCAGCAGAACGTTTTTCAGCACGTGACGGAACAAGATCGTGCGATAGGTCGCACCGTAGGCCAACTGCGTCTGTACATAGTCCGCCGACAGTTGAGTAATGGTGTTAGATCGCACGTAGCGGACGTAGGTTGAGAGGTTATAAAACGTTAGCGCGATACACGGCAGCACACCGTGGCGCATAACATCAAGCCAGCTATCTTCGACGCCGATAGTCCGCATCCCCATACTGGGAAACCAGTTGAGCTGCACGGCAAAAACGGTAATCAGCAAGATCCCAAACCAGAAGATCGGCACGGAGATACCGATGTAGGCAAACAGGTTCAGCACATAGTCCAACCAACGATGTTTGAACGCACCGGCCAGCAGGCCCAGCGGCACTGCCAGCACAATCGCCAGCAGCAATGAAGCACCCATCAGGCCAAGGGTGGCGGGAATCCGTTCGAGGATCATCTCCAGCACCGGGCGGTGGTAAATCAGCGAATAGCCCAGATCGCCGTGCAGAATATTTTTTAGCCACAGCAGATACTGGGTCACCAGCGGTTTATCCAGCCCGAGACTATGGCGAATACGCTCAATATCGTCTGGCGACATGCGCGGCGTGATGTACGCCTGGATGGGGTCTCCGGGGGCAAGTTTGACCAGCAAAAACGCCACCAGTGAGATAAAGAAAAGCATCGGCAGCAGTTGCAGCAACCGACGTGTCAACATTGTGTTCACGACATTCCCTTCACAAAAAGCCCCCATGACCGGGGGCTAATCTGGCTTATTGTTGGTAGATTTTTGATAAATCCTGGAACATATAGACCGGTTTCGGCTCGGCTTCTTTGGTGCCACCGAAACGTTTATCCACCGCCACCACCGCGTTGGTGTAGGCAATTGGGTAGTAGGTCATGTCGGTGGCAACGACCTGTTGGATCTGCTTGTAGATTTCACCGCGTTTAGCGCTGTCCGTTTCGACCGCGCCTTTGTCCCACAGCGCATCGAACTGCGGATTTTTGTAGTGTGCGTAGTTGTAGGCTTCATTGCTCATAAACAGCGACTTATAGCCGTCCGGCTCCGCCCCCATGATGTAACCACCAAGGCTCAGCTCGTAGGCGGTGTTGTTCATATCCAGGCTACGCTGTGACATGGCGTTGGCATCCAGCGGCATCAGCTCGACGTTGAGCCCCAGCGCTTTCAGCTGCTGCTGAATATACAGCCCCATGCTTTCCTGCGTTTTATTGGTATTGATATAGGCCAGGCGCAGCTTCAGATCGCTTGGCGTTCCAGAGGCTTTCAGCAGGTCTTTGGCTTTTTGCAGGTCGTAGGCGTACTGCTCGACATCGTCAGAATGGTACAGCGTATCCGGCGTCAGGAAGGAGGTTGCCGGTTTCGCGTAGTCCGTTGAAGTGAATGCGGTGGTGACCAGATCGTTTTTATTAATCGCATAGGCAATCGCCTGGCGCAGTTCTTTGCTTTTCAGCGCCGGCACGTTCTGGTTAAAGGTCATGTACGCCAGACGCCCTTCCGGGTAGACCACAAAGTTGAATTTATCGGTCTTAGTCAGACGGGAAACGTCCTGTGGGTCGACCATCTTGAGGTTGATTTCACCGTTTTGCAGCGCCAGGTTCGCCGAGTTGCTGTCTTTGGCAAAACGGTAGGTCACGGAATCCAGCTTAGCTTTGCCATTCCAGTAATCGTCGAAACGCGTCAGGGCATAGTACTGACCCGCGCGATACTCTTTAAATTTGAACGGCCCGGATCCCACCGGCGCATCGTTTTTGCTGCTTTTTTCCAGATCGCTTTCATTCGCGAAAACGTGCTGCGGGATCGGATAGATCTGCACCAGTGTTCCCACAAACGCCGCGCTCACCTGCGGCAGGGTAAATTTCACGGTGAGATCGTCAACTTTGCTCACCTGCACCGGTTTACCGCCAAACATAAACATGCTGCGGAAGAAGCTGTGCTGTTTTTCATCCAGCAGCTTATCGAAGGTGAAGACTACGTCAGCGGCGGTGATCGGCTGACCATCCTGCCATTTCAGATTCGGTTTGAGCTTGAGGATATAGCTCAGGTTGTCGGCGGATGGTTCCAGGCTTTCCGCCAGGTCCCACTCAATTTTGCCGTCGTTATAGCTATACAGCGGTGCGTACAGCGCCTGCATGATGGTCAGCGTGGTCCGGTCGCTGGCGTAAATCGGATTCACTGCCAGCGGGTCGCCGGAGGTAATGCCAATAATGAGCGAGCCCCCCTCTTTGGCTGCGGTGCTGGCGGCCGGCGCATTGGCGGTATCTTTATTTTTGGCATCGTCACAACCGGTGAGCCCCAACGCCAATGAAATGAAGGCCGCGGGAATGAAAAATTTACGCATACGTCATTAACTCCTTACCCTTTAAAATTATTATTTTTGCCAACAAATAAACCGACAGACCCGGTGGTCAATATCCGTTTCAACGGCACGATAATGGCTGTATATCTGGTTTTATTTTTAACCTGGTATATAAGCGCCATTCTCATTTAGTAAGCAATTGAATACCCTTCACGTTGTTAACCTCTTCACACTTCCTCTAATAAGAGAAAAGTCAGTATTTACAGTCAGATAACTCTCTACTGTAGCCAACATGAAATAAAAAATGGGAGTAGTTGAGGAGCGAAATTATAACCAGCTGATGTGTAACAAAAAAGCGGGAATGGCGGGGGAAGCTAGACGTTTTTTAGCTAAGGAAAGTTGAAAATAAACTATGCAAAGGGCGGCCAGCGCCGCCCTTTCATTCACCCATCCTTCATACCGCCAATGCTGAAGCCGCGTGAAGGATGATGTGTTGACGATTAGAAATCGTAACGCAGACGCACCAGGTTCATATCGCCCAGGTCATCGGTGCTGGAGGTAAAGACGTGTTCATAGTCAACACGGAAACCGTAATCCAGCTGGAAGCTGATACCCACACCGTTATCGATGCGCTGGTAGTTGCGACCATTTACGTATTCAATACGGTCACCCATGAAGTATGGCTGAACGGATTTAAGCGCGTATTGGCCAACCGGGATTTTGTAACCCGCGAAGTATTCCACACCCCATGCATCACCGGCGAAGTAGTCGTGAACGGACGATTTCTTGGTGGTCATGAAGTTCTGATACCAGCCACCGCCAACGGAGAAGGTCCAGTTGTCAGGCGTCCAGCTCAGTGCGGTACCAACGATGTTCTGATCGTAGGTTTTGCCTTCGCTGTTGTTGATGTTGCTCATATCCGCACGGGTATAGTTCCATGCAGTACCCCAGGAAAGATCGTCGGTGATGTGGTAATCCACACCCAGTGAACCGCCGCCTTTACGTTTGTACATCAGGCCATTGTTCAGGTTCAGATCATCGCTGAACAGGTAGGAAGCGTAGAGATCAACATCGCCTACGGTTTTCTTATATTTCAGAGATTTACGGGTACGGTAAGAACCATCGTAGTCACCGTTGATACCGTTACCTGGCGCCTGACCAATCATGTCATAGTCCCAGATATCGGTTTTCGCACCGACCACATCATAGTAGATGCTGTTCTGTTGGCCGAAGGTCAGCGTACCCCAGGTATCGCTCTTCAGGCCGGTGTAAAGCATACGACGGGTGGTGTCGTTTGCGCCTTCGGCGTAGTGGTTATCCCAGTCGAAGACCGCAGGAATATTCACGCCCAGTTCGTAGTAGCTGACCCAGCTAATATCGTCGAACAGGTAGTAATCTGCTGCGAAACGGAAACGAGTGCCGCCATCGAAGCCATTACGTTTGTAAGAGCCTTTGTCGCCATCACCGGTCATCATGTTGAATTGCGGACGGATACTCCCGCCGACGGTGAAGTTCAGACGGCTCAGCGGATTACCAGCCTGAGGATCCTGCTTGAGCAGGGTAATTTCAGCCTGGGATGCGAAAGACGTCAATGCCACTGCAGCACCGATCGATAACGCCAGTGCTTTCATTTTTATAGTCATTATTTTTCCTTGATAGATTTTGAGCCAACTATCTGGCTAACAAATATTATCGTTTATTAATAAATTGCACCTCGCTGATTTTTAATGAAACGTGCGCTTTAGCTTTCCAGATTTACCGAATGGTGCCGTAAAAGAGGCAAATTGATGAAAGGATGGGCAATTTTATGCCCCTTAGCGCAACGATTGCAGAGAGTTTATCGGCCAATGGGACGGTTTTCCCGTGACCATCTCGTGGAGACGAATGAAGAGAGACGCTTATCCTGCCCGGATAAGCGTCATAACAGGACACGCCCGAGTTAGCTAGAGAACTGGCGGAACAGCGCCCGACCTTTCAGTAAACGCAGCCCCAGCCCGCCGCCGCACAGCGAAAGCAATAGCGCCCCGCACACCGGCAGCGCCACCCACAAGCGCCAATCCGGCGACCATGGGAAATCAAACACCTTGCTTTGCAGCAGAGCCAGCGCGGTTTCCGCCCCGATGGCTGCCACCAGGCCTGAAATCGCGCCGAGTAGCGCAAACTCAGCCCACAGCGTGGCGCGCAGCAGCGATTTGCTGGCGCCCAGCGTACGATAAACCACCAGCTCCTGATGACGCTGGCGCATCCCCACCTGCACCTGCGCCAACAGCAGCAGCACGCCACAGGCGGTCACCAGCACCACCATCACCTCCAGCGCCCGGCTGACCTGCGCCAGCACCTGGCCCACCTGCTTCAGAATGGCGCCGATATCCAACAGACTGACCGTTGGAAACTCACGGTTGAGCTGGGTTAACAGTGACGTATCGCGATCCCAGCGGAAGCTGGTCAGCCAACTTTGCGGCTGGCCGTCCAGCGCACCGTCAGGGAAAATAAAGAAGAAGTTTGGCCGCAGACTCTCCCAGTCCACTTTACGAATGCTGCTGACCGTAGCGGTAAAGTCCTGAGTATCGCCGGTAAAGGTGACGCTATCACCGAGAGCAATATTCAACCGCTGCGCCAGCCCCTCTTCAATCGACACCTCCCCGGCTTTCGGCGGCCACATCCCCGCCACCAGTGGATTATGCTCCGGCCGCTGATTTTGCCAGGTTAAGTTCAGCTCGCGGTTCAGCGACTCATCTTTATTGCCTTCGGTGCTGTGCCCATCTATCTGCGTCAGACGGGCGCGCACAATCGGGTAGAACGCCGCGGGGATCACCTGATGTTCGGCGAGGAAAGTTTTCACCTCACTCACCTGCTCCGGTGCAATGTTAATCAGGAAGTAGTTCGGGCTTTCCGGCGGCAGTTGCTGCTGCCAGCGGTCCAGCAGATCGCCGCGTAACACCAGCAGCAGCGCCAACAGCATAAATGACAGCGAGAAAGCCGCCAGTTGGCTCAACGTTGACCACGGCTGGCGCAGCAGGCGATTAACCGCCAGACGCAACGGCAGCGCGCGCAGCGTGAGGCGCTTCAGCACTTTCAGCAGCAGCCAGCCCACCAGCCCGCACAGCGCCGCCAGCACCACGGCCCCCGCCAGAACCGACCACAGCAGCGGGCTGGCGCCCATCAGCCACGCCAGAAGTGCCACGGTAATCACGCAAACCACCGGCAGATAGATTTTCAGCGGCCAGACGTTGGCTACCATATCCTGACGCAACACGCGCAGGGGCTGCGTCGCCAGCAATAAACGATAAGGGCGCAGCCCCACCAACAGCGAAATCACCGCCATCGACCCTACGGCCCATAGCCACGGCCAGGCGCTGGCGGCCGGTAATGCCGCCGGCAGTACCGGTTTTAACAGCGTCAGCAGAATTGACTCAAACAGCAGCCCCATCGCGCCGCCCGCCAGCGCCGACAGCGCCAGCAGCAGCACCCACTGGCCGATAATCAGCTTGCGCAGCTGCGCCCGACCGGCGCCCAGGGTTTTCAGGATAGCCACCAGATCGTAACGACTGCGGCAGTAATGTCCCATCGCTACGGCCACGGCGGCCACCGCCAGCAGCAGCGTGAGCAGGGCCGACAGCAGTAAAAACTGCTGCGATCGCTGCAGTGATTTGCCTAACGCGCCATCGTCTTGATTTGGCCCAATCCAGCGATGTTCCGGTTTAAGCTGCGGCAGCAGCCAGCTTTCGTAGCTCGCCAGCTGCGTTGGCGTTCCGGCAAACTTATAGTTCCAGCTCACCCGGCTGCCGGGCTGTACCGCGCCAGTTTTCGCCACATCAGCCATATTCATCATCAGCCGTGGCGCCATCTGGAAGGGATTAAAGCCGCTGTCCGGCTCCTGTACCACTTCCCCAGCGATCCGCAGCGTGGCATCGCCGACGTCAATATTGTCGCCGGTTTTCAAATTGAGCAGCGCCATCAGACGCGGTGCCATCAGCACCGTACCGGCCTGCGGTTTGACGTTCTCCGGCAGCGTTTGCAGCTCGCCGTACAGCGGATAGCTATCATCCACCGCTTTAACGTCCGCGAGCTGCGGCGTGTCGCCCGACCAGGTCATGGTGGAAAAGTTCATCTGTTCCCCCACCGTCAGCCCCAGGGAGCGTGCCTTATTCAGCCACTCAGCCGGCACTTCACGCGAACTGCGCAGCGCCCGGTCACCGGCCATATAGTCACGGCTTTGCTGATTGAGCCCTTTATCCATACGGTCGCTGATGCTGCCCAGCGCCAGCACGCAGGCCACCGCCAGGCTGAGCGCCAGCCAGACAATCAGTAGCGATGGCGACCGCCATTCGCGCCAGAACCAGCGTAGGATCATGCTTCCTCCCGCAGTTGCCCATCGACCAGACGCAGGCGACGATCGCAGCGTGCCGCCAGCTGCGCATCATGGGTGACCAGAATCAGCGTGGTACCGTGTTCACGGTTCAAGGAAAACAGCAGGTCGGCAATTTTATCGCCGGTATGACGGTCAAGGTTGCCGGTAGGTTCATCGGCAAACAGCAGATCGGGCCTGCCGTTAAAGGCGCGCGCCAGCGCCACGCGCTGCTGTTCACCGCCGGAAAGCTGCGCCGGAAGATGATGCAGACGCTTACCCAACCCTAACTGCTCAAGCAGCGCTTTCGCCCCCTGGCGGCTTTGGCTGTCGCTTTCACCGCGCAGCAGCGCGGGAAGCTCAACGTTTTCCAACGCGTTCAGCGTTGGAATCAACATAAATGATTGAAAGACAAAACCGATATGCTGAGCGCGTAATCGCGCTCGCGCCTCTTCATCCATTTTCTCCAGCGGATGGCCCAGCAGCTTGACCTCACCGCTGCTGCCGTCATCCAGCCCCGCCAGGATAGCCAACAGCGTCGACTTACCGGAGCCAGACTCGCCAATTAAAGCAAGGGTTTGCGCCGGTTTGACAATCAGGTTAACTCCGGTAAGGATGGAAAGCTCATGCTCCCCCTGACCGACGGATTTCTTAAGATGATGAACTTCAAGTACGTTTTCCGCTGGCATTTGCCTGTCCTGTTTTTGATTCTGTTAAGCTTTCGCGCCGCGGCGGCGGACACGCTGTTAGTTCTCGGTGACAGCCTGAGCGCAGGCTATCGCATGGCTGGCAATACCGCCTGGCCTGCCCTGCTAAACGATAAATGGCAGCCAAAAATCTCGGTCGTCAACGCCAGCATCAGCGGCGACACTGCCCAGCAGGGGCTGGCTCGCCTCCCGGCATTACTCAAGCAGCACCAGCCGCGCTGGGTGTTAGTCGAACTTGGCGGCAACGATGGGCTGCGCGGTTTTCCACCGCAGCAGATTGAAGTTACGTTGCGCACGATTTTGCAGCAGCTCAAGGCCGCTGATGTCCAACCGTTATTAATGCAAATTCGTCTGCCAGCAAACTATGGACGCCGCTATAATGAGGCCTTTAGCGCCGTGTATCCGAAGCTTGCCAGCGAATTCACCGTTCCACTGCTGCCCTTCTTTATGGAAGAGGTCTATCTCAAGCCGCAGTGGATGCAGGATGATGGCATCCATCCCAACCGTGACGCCCAGCCGTTTATTCGCGACTGGATGGCGACACGTCTGGCTCCATTAGTTAATCACGACGCCGGAAAGTAAAGCGGTGTCTTCAGGTAAAGTTATGCAAAAATCGGTCTTAATTACAGGATGTTCCAGTGGGATTGGTCTCGAAAGCGCACTTGAGCTAAAACGCCAGGGCTTTCGCGTGCTGGCTGCCTGCCGCAAACCCGATGATGTTAAACGCATGGACGGCATGGGGTTAACGGGGATTCTCCTCGATCTCGACAGCCCGGAAAGCGTCGATAACGCGGCGGATCAGGTTATTGCCCTGACCAATAACCGCCTGTTTGGGCTGTTTAATAACGCCGGTTACGGCGTTTATGGGCCGCTGGAGAGCATCAGCCGCGCGCAGATGGTGCAGCAATTTTCCGCCAACTTTTTTGGCGTTCATCAGTTGACCATGCGCCTGCTGCCCGCGATTGTGCCGCACGGTGAGGGCCGTATCGTGATGACCTCATCGGTGATGGGACTCATTTCTACCCCAGGTCGTGGCGCCTATGCCGCCAGCAAATATGCGCTGGAGGCGTGGTCCGATGCGCTGCGCATGGAGCTTCGCCATAGCGGCGTCAAAGTCAGCCTGATCGAGCCCGGCCCAATTCGCACCCGTTTTACTGAAAACGTCAACCAGACCAGCGACACCGCCGTGGAAAATCCGGGGATCGCCGCGCGCTTTACGCTAGGCCCGGACGCCGTGGTGGAGAAAGTGCGCCACGCGTTTATTAGCGATAAACCCAAGCTGCGCTATCCGGTCACGCTGGTGACTCATGCCGTCGGCTGGCTAAAACGCCTGCTACCGACTCGACTGATGGACAAAATTCTGCAGGGCTAAGTTGAAGCGCACGCTTTTGCCCCCATCTCGAATACAAACCGATTATAGGGAATGACTTATGTCCGTACAGAGTATCGTAAACATCACCGAAGCTAACCTGCACCAGACCCTGGAGCAATCCACCACCGTGCCGGTGCTGTTCTATTTCTGGTCTGAACGCAGCCAGCACTGCCTGGATCTGACGCCGGTACTGGAGAGCCTGGCCACCCAGTACAACGGTCAGTTTATTCTGGCGAAAGTTGACTGTGATGCCGAGCAGATGGTGGCTTCCCAGTTTGGACTGCGCGCCATTCCTACCGTCTATCTGTTCCAGAACGGCCAGCCGGTTGACGGTTTCCAGGGCCCGCAGCCGGAAGAAGCCATTCGCGCGCTGCTGGATAAAGTGCTGCCGCGTGAAGAAGAGCTGAAGGCACAGCAGGCGCTGGCGCTGATTCAGGAAGGCAACCACGCCGACGCCCTGCCGCTGCTGAAAGACGCCTGGCAGCTTTCCGGTCAGGATAGCCAGATTGGCCTGCTGCTGGCGGAAACGCAGATTGCGCTTAACCGTTCCGAAGACGCCGAAGCGGTGCTGAAAACCATTCCACTGCAGGATCAGGATACCCATTATCAGGGGCTTTTGGCGCAGATTGAACTGCTGAAAAAAGCGGCAGACACTCCGGAAATTCAACAGCTGCAACAACAGGTTGAGCAGAACCCGGACGATGCCGAGCTGGCCTCTAAGCTGGCATTACAGCTACATCAGGTGGGGCGTAATGAAGAGGCGCTGGAGCTGCTGTTCAGCCACCTGCGTAAAGATTTAGGCGCGGCGGATGGCCAGGCGCGCAAAATGCTGCAGGAAATTCTGGCGGCGCTCGGTACCGGCGATGCGCTGGCGTCGAAGTACCGTCGTCAGCTCTATTCCCTGCTGTACTGATTGCTCGTCTGAACGATTACACGTTCATCGCCCGGACGACACATAGTCCGGGCGAAATCCCTCACGCACTCTTCTTCAACTGCGTCACCACCAGCTGGTGGCGGGCGTTGTAAAACTTCCGATAGGTCAGGTAGCAGGCGATAATCGTCGACAGGCTGGCGGTAGAAAGCAGCATAAACGTCACCATAATCTGGTACTTAATCGCTTTTACCGGGTCGATACCGGCGAAAATCAGTCCTGACATCATCCCCGGCAGGCTCACCAGACCCACTGTTTTCGCGGAGTCCACCGTAGGGATGAGCGACGCGCGAATACTTTCGCGAATCAGCCTTGCCGAAGCCATTTTCGGCGTGGCACCCAGGCTTAACTTTTCCTGAATTTGCTGCTGCTCGGCGCTAAAGCGCTGCCCCAGATTGTTGTAGCACAGCCCCACCGCAATCATCGCGTTACCGGCAATCATCCCGGAGATCGGGATCACCTGCATCGGCACAAAGGCAATGGAACCGGAAAATACCAGCACCGCCAGCGTCAGCCCGGCGCCGGTGGTAATCGCGATAAACGAGGAGATAAATGCTTTATCAATGTACTTGCTGCGCTTTTGTGCGTTATAGGCGGCGTTAAAGCAGATAAACAGCACCATACACAGCGTCAGAATCGCGTGGTTGACGTTGAAAATGTACTTCAGTACGTAGCCGACGATCACCAGTTGCACCACCGCACGGCAGATGCTCCAGATAATGTCTTTTTCCAGCGCCAGTTTTTCCCGATAGCTCACCAGCACCGCCACCAGCACCAGCACCATCGACAGTGCTAACGATTCGTTAGTAATAATATGATCATTCATGATCTGCCTCCTGCACACTTTTGCGATGAGAAGGCAACGTGATCACCTCATCCGCATGGCTAATTTCATCTTTATCGTGCGTCACCCACAGCACCGCCACCTGCTTATCGCGAACGTACTGATGGATAATGTCGTTAACATTTTTTTTGTTGCTCTCATCCAGCGCGCTGGTTATTTCATCCAACAGCAGCACTTTCGGCAGAAATTGCAGATTGCGAATTAACGAAACCCGCTGCTTTTCCCCACCCGAGAGTTCGTTTATCGATTTTGACAGCGTCTCTTCCGGCAAACCGAATTGAACCAACTGCGACAGAAAACGATCCGGCTCCGGCTGCTTACCGCGAATTTGCCAGGGAAATATCAGGTTGTCATACACCGTATCGCCAAACAGCGCTGGGGTTTGCGCGCAGTATGAAACCTGCTGACGATAAGCCTCGGGTGAAAGCGTGGTTATCTCTTTACCTTCAAAGCGAATCTCGCCACGGCTCGGCGAAAGCAGTGAGGCAATAATCTTTAGTAAAGTACTCTTCCCACATCCTGAAGGTCCGGTAATTAACTTAAATTCACCGGGGGCAATGCTAAGATTCACCTCATTAAGGATCGTATTTCCATCAATATCAAAGCCCACATTCTGAAGCTGCAAAATAGCGCTATTTTCCATTGTTGCCATTCCATATCCTGATTTTTTCTTTTGTCCCTACAGTGTAACGCCAATTAATTTCAGGGGGCGAATTTCAACGCCAGAGCCGATATACTTGATGAAGTTACGGACAGTTAAACAGGAGGTTTTATGCTGGTATTTATCCCTATTCTTATCTTCGTCGCGCTGGTGATTGTGGCCGCGGGCGTCAAAATTGTGCCACAGGGCTATCAATGGACAGTTGAACGCTTTGGCCGCTACACCAAAACGCTGCATCCCGGCTTAAGCCTGGTGGTGCCGTTCATGGACCGTATTGGCCGTAAGATCAACATGATGGAACAGGTTCTGGATATTCCTTCCCAGGAAGTTATCTCGAAAGACAACGCCAACGTCGCCATCGATGCCGTCTGTTTTATTCAGGTGATTGACGCACCGAAAGCAGCGTATGAAGTCAGCAACCTTGAGCTGGCGATTATCAACCTGACGATGACCAACATCCGTACCGTGCTGGGCTCGATGGAGCTCGATGAAATGCTCTCTCAGCGCGATAACATTAATACCCGCCTGCTGCATATCGTTGATGAAGCCACTAATCCGTGGGGCATCAAAATTACCCGTATTGAAATCCGC
Organism: Kluyvera cryocrescens NBRC 102467; assembly: GCF_001571285.1. Lineage (GTDB taxonomy): Bacteria > Pseudomonadota > Gammaproteobacteria > Enterobacterales > Enterobacteriaceae > Kluyvera > Kluyvera cryocrescens. The sequence continues at coordinate 89,967 of NZ_BCTM01000010.1, forward strand.
GACGTGCGCCCACCGGCGGAGCTGATTGACGCGATGAACGCGCAGATGAAGGCCGAGCGAACCAAGCGAGCCTATATTCTCGAGGCCGAAGGGATTCGCCAGGCGCAGATCGTGAAAGCCGAAGGTGAAAAACAGGCGCAGATCCTCACCGCCGAAGGTGAGCGTCAGTCGGCATTCCTGCAGGCAGAAGCGCGCGAACGTTCGGCGGAAGCAGAAGCCCGAGCCACCAAAATGGTTTCTGAGGCAATTGCCGCCGGTGATATTCAGGCGGTGAACTACTTCGTCGCGCAGAAATATACCGATGCGCTGCAGCAAATTGGTTCGTCCAGCAACAGCAAAGTGGTGATGATGCCGCTGGATGCCAGCAGCCTGATGGGCTCAATTGCCGGGATCGCTGAGCTGATTAAAGACAGCGCCAGCGAACGGAAATCATCATGATTGCCCTGGTGCTCGCGCACCCGCACATCTTCTGGCTGAGCCTCGGCGGCCTGCTGCTGGCGGCAGAAATGCTCGGCGGCAGCGGCTACTTATTATGGAGCGGCGTCGCCGCGGCGGTCACCGGGCTTTTAACGTGGATCCTGCCGATAGGCTGGGAATGGCAGGGTTCGCTGTTTGCGGTGCTCACGCTGCTGGCGGCCTGGCTATGGTGGAAGTGGCTGAGCCGACGCTCCAGCCGCCAGCGTCCTGCCGAAGGGCAGCTCAATCAGCGCGGCCAACAGCTGCTGGGGCAACGCTTCACGCTCGATAGCACGCTGGTTAACGGCCGTGGTCATATGCGCGTGGGGGATAGTTCGTGGCCGGTTATCGCTGATGACGATCTGCCCGCAGGCAGCAAAGTAGAAGTGGTAGCGGTGGAAGGGATCGTCCTGCGCATCAGGATCTCCCCTCCACGCTAACGATCAGGCCTGGGCTTTACGGTGGCAGCAGCCGGACAGATTATCAATGATCGGGCAGTCGGCGCTGTCATCGCCTGGGCAGGAAGCGGCCAGCGACAGCAGCTGGTCGCGCATCGCCTGCAAATCGCTAATATGGCGTTCAATATCCGCCACTTTCTGCAGCGTATACGCTTTCACATCCGCGCTGTGGCGCTGGGGATCGTTAAACAGATTCACCAGCTCGCCGCACTCTTCCAGATTAAACCCCACCTGTCGCGCCTGGCGCAGTAGCGTAAATTCATCGAGATGCTTTTGCATATAGCTACGGTAGCCGTTTTCACTGCGCAGCGGCGGCGTCACCAGCCCCTTCTCTTCATAAAAGCGAATGGCTTTGCTGGTTAGCCCGGTTTTTTTGGCAACATCACTGATATTCACTTTTCCCCCTTGACCTTCCCCTTGCTGGAAGGTTTAACCTTCATAACTGTAGACGAAAAGGTGAATTTGGTCACCCTGCAATTAAGGAGAGCATCATGTCTCATACCATCGACCTGACTCTGGACGGCCTGTCCTGTGGTCACTGCGTAAAACGCGTCAAAGAGAGCCTGGAGCAACGCCCCGACGTTGAACAGGCAGAGGTCACTATCGAAACCGCGCACGTCACCGGTAGCGCCAGCGCCGAAGCGTTGATCGATACCATTAAACAAGCCGGCTATGGTGCGGAGTTAAGCCACCCAAAGGCTAAACCGCTGGCAGAGTCATCATCCCCGTCGGAAGCACTGACAGCGGCCACCCCTGAGCTTCCGGCAGCACAGGACCTGGATGACAGCCAACAGCTGCTGATCAACGGTATGAGCTGCGCCAGCTGCGTTTCTCGGGTACAGAAAGCTTTGCAAGCTGTCCCCGGCGTCGTACAGGCACGGGTAAACCTGGCGGAGCGCACGGCCTTAGTGATGGGCAACGCTTCCGCCGGTGATTTAGTACAAGCCGTAGAGAAAGCAGGCTACGGCGCAGAAGCGATTGAGGACGATCTCAAGCGCCGCGAACGCCAGCAGGAAACCGCGCTGGCAACCATGAAACGTTTTCGTTGGCAGGCAATTGTCGCCCTGCTGGTCGGTATTCCGGTCATGGTTTGGGGGATGATCGGCGACAACATGATGGTCTCCGATGATAACCGCGCCCTGTGGCTGGTGATTGGCCTGGCAACCCTCGCGGTGATGGTCTTTGCCGGCGGGCACTTCTACAGCAGCGCCTGGAAAAGCCTTAAGAATCGCACCGCCACCATGGATACGCTGGTCGCACTCGGCACCGGCGTGGCGTGGCTCTATTCGATGAGCGTTAACCTGTGGCCGCAGTGGTTCCCAATGGAAGCCCGCCACCTCTATTACGAAGCCAGCGCCATGATTATCGGTTTGATAAACCTCGGCCATATGCTGGAAGCACGGGCGCGTCAGCGTTCGTCCCGGGCGCTGGAAAAATTACTCGACCTCACGCCGCCAACCGCGCGAGTGGTCACCGATGACGGCGAAAAAACCGTGCCGCTGGCCGACGTGCAGCCGGGCATGACCCTGCGTCTTGCCACCGGCGATCGCGTGCCGGTCGACGGGGAAATTAGCCAGGGTGAAGCCTGGTTTGACGAAGCGATGCTGACCGGCGAGCCTATTCCGCAGCAAAAAGGCGACGGCGACAGCATTCACGCCGGTACCGTGGTGCAGGACGGCTCCGTGCTGTTTCGCGCCAGCGCGGTCGGCAGCCATACCACCTTGTCACGCATCATTAAAATGGTGCGCCAGGCGCAAAGCAGCAAGCCTGAAATCGGTCAGTTGGCCGACAAAATCTCGGCGGTCTTTGTGCCGGTGGTGGTCGCTATCGCCATTTTCAGTGCCGCCATTTGGTACTTCTTTGGTCCAGCGCCGCAGATTGTCTACACCCTGGTGATTGCCACCACGGTGCTGATTATTGCCTGCCCATGTGCGCTGGGTCTGGCCACCCCAATGTCGATTATCTCCGGCGTTGGTCGCGCCGCTGAATACGGCGTCCTGGTACGTGATGCTGATGCATTGCAGCGCGCCAGTGAGCTGACGACGCTGGTATTTGATAAGACCGGGACCCTGACCGAAGGGAAACCGCAGGTGGTGGCGGTGAAAACGCTGAACGGCCTTAGTGAAGCGACAGCGCTGCGCTTAGCCGCCGCGCTGGAACAGGGTTCGAACCACCCGCTGGCACGCGCCATTTTAGAAAAAGCAGCCGAAACATCGTTGCCGCAGGTCAGTGCCTTCCGCACTCTTCGCGGTCTGGGCGTGAGTGGTGAAGTCGATGGGCATCGGGTACTGCTGGGCAACCAGGCGTTGATGCACGAACAGCAGGTCGTGACGCGTGAGCTCGATGATGACATGACGCAGCAGGCCGCCAAAGGCGCAACGCCGGTGCTGCTGGCCGTTGACGGTCATGCCGCCGCGCTGTTCGCCATCCGCGATCCGCTGCGCAGCGACAGCGTGGCGGCGCTGCAGCGTCTGCACCGCGAAGGCTACCGCCTGGTCATGCTGACCGGTGATAACCCTGTCACCGCCAACGCGATTGCCAAAGAAGCGGGGATTGATGAAGTAATTGCTGGCGTCTTGCCGGACGGCAAAGCGCAGGCGATTAAAGACCTGCAGGCGCAGGGCCAGAAAGTGGCAATGGTCGGTGATGGCATTAACGATGCTCCAGCGCTGGCTCAGGCAGAGGTCGGTATCGCCATGGGCGGCGGCAGCGATGTCGCCATCGAAACCGCGGCCATCACCCTGATGCGTCATAGTCTGGTGGGCGTAGCCGATGCGTTGGCAATCTCCCGTGCCACGCTGCGCAACATGAAGCAGAATCTGCTCGGCGCCTTTGTTTACAACTCGTTGGGTATTCCAATTGCCGCGGGGATCCTGTGGCCGTTAACCGGTACATTGCTCAACCCGGTAGTGGCTGGGGCGGCAATGGCCTTGTCTTCCATCACCGTGGTGAGCAACGCCAACCGTCTGCTACGCTTTAAACCGAAACAGTAATCCCGCCGTCCCTCCCATCTTTGGGAGGGACGCGTTTGCACCTTTTTCCCCATCGCGCTAGCATGAGATTTTCCTTCCAGGGAGCGCGGATGAGCCTGCTAAATCAACTCCAAAACCTGTGGCGCGCCCTGCGCGGTTCAACCTATAGCTGGCCGGCGCTTGACGTTGTTTTACCCGGAGGCCGCCATTTACACCTGGTCGGCAGTATCCATATGGGGACCCGCGATATGGCCCCGCTTCCCGCCAGGCTGATTAAAAAGCTGCGCCAGGCCGATGCGCTGATCGTTGAGGCCGATATTTCCGGTAGCGAAATGCCGTTCAGCGATCTCCCGGTCTGCCCGCCGTTGGCCGAACGTCTGAGCGAAGCGCAGCTAAGCGAGCTGGAAAACCGAGTCAACGAACAGGGACTATCGCTGTTTCGTTTTGACAGCCAGCCGCTGTGGCAAATTGCCATGGTGTTGCAGGCCACCCAGGCACAGCGCTTAGGGCTGCGTCCAGATTATGGCATCGACTACCAATTACTCACGGCCGCGCGTGCTGCTGAACTGCCGGTGCAGGAGCTGGAAGGCGCCGATAGCCAGATCGATCTCTTGTGCCAGTTGCCCGATGGCGGGAAGGCGCTGCTGGACGATACGCTGACCCACTGGCATACCAACGCGCGATTGTTACAGGTGATGATCGGTTGGTGGCTACAGCAGCCGCCGTCAAACGGTACGGCCTCGCTGCCAAATACCTTCAGCCAGTCGCTGTATGACGTATTGATGGTGAAGAGAAATGAAGCCTGGCGCGATACGCTATTGGCGCTGCCGCCGGGACGCTACGTGGTTGCCGTGGGGGCGTTGCATTTATACGGGGAAGGCAATCTGCCGCAAATGTTGAAATAAAAAAATGGCCAATATTTCTATTGGCCCGTCAAAGAGGAATTTCATCATTATTATTATCCCGAAGTTTACACTCCGGATCCTTCGATTGTCGCTCAAAGTTGCCGCAACTGCCAAGACCTAATGCGCAAGATTATACTATTTTTTAGTCTGTTTACGGGCGTATGCTGAGTGCATATTCCGTTTGTGGTAAGAAGGAACGTTATGACTCCCGCCGTTAAGTTACTTGAAAAGAACAAAATCCCATTCAGCATCCACACCTACGATCACGATCCCAATGAAACCAATTTTGGCGATGAAGTGGTGCGTAAATTAGGTCTTAACGCCGACCAGGTTTACAAAACGCTACTGGTTGCGGTGAATGGCGATATGAAGCATCTCGCCGTCGCGGTCACGCCGGTCGCCGGGCAACTGGATCTCAAAAAAGTGGCCAAAGCGCTGGGCGCGAAGAAAGTGGATATGGCCGACCCGATGGTGGCGCAGCGCGTGACCGGGTATCTGGTGGGCGGCATCAGCCCGCTCGGGCAGAAAAAGCGTCTGCCGACGGTGATCGACGCGCCATCGCAGGAGTTTGCCTCTATTTTTGTCTCCGGCGGTAAACGCGGATTAGATATCGAACTGGCGGCGGCGGATTTAGCGAAAATCCTCGGCGCGACCTTTGCAGATATCGCGCGCCGGGATTAAGAGGGACGCTCTTGACTGACTCTCTCCCAATAAGGAGAGAGTCAGTCAGAAACTTACTGCCAGCTCACTTCCCCTTTCGGTTCGTAAGCGTTCACGTCGAGCGGTGAATTCTGTTCGATATACTGCTTCAATACTTCAGCATCGATAAAGCCCGTATTCACATACCCCGGCTTGCTATCAATCTTCGGATAGCCGTCGCCGCCGGTGGCATTAAAGCTCAGGGTGGCTAAACGGTAGGTTTTCGCCGGATCAATCGCCTCACCTTTGATTTTCAGATCCTGAAGCTGCCCGCCTTTTGCCACAAAGCTGACGTTGGCAAACTGCGGATAGGCACCGGAGTCCGGCTTCATCTGCGCCACGACGGTCAGGTATTCGGTAACCTCTTTCCCGCTCATGTCGGCATACACCACCACATTACCGAACGGTTGCACCTTCAGCACGCTCTTGTAGGTGATATTGCCGGCTTCGATAGAATCACGAATGCCGCCGCCGCTCATCACGCCAAAATCAGCACCGGTACGCGCCATTTGTGCCGCCAGAATCAGGCGCCCCATGTTGGTCTGCACAAAGCGTACTTTGCTACGGTCACCTTCCAGATGCCCGTTAACGCTCCCCACTTTAACGTCCAGCTGTGCTTTACCTTTGCTCTGGAATGGCGTCAGCAGCGACAGCATCTGCGGGTTCTCCGGGATTTGTGGCGTGTAAAGTACGCGCTCACTTTGCCCGTTGTCATAGGTCACTTTTTTCTTCAGGTTGACCGGAATCAACTGGTAGTGCACCAGCTTCAGCTCGCCGTTGCGGAACTCAAAGTCAGCGCGGCCAACGTATTTTCCCCACTCGTGGGCCTGAACAATCCAGATACCATTTTGTTTGTCCGGAGCACACGGGGTGCCAGGCACATAATCGACCTGCTTTTTATTCTCTGAGGCCATGCACACCGGATCTTGTGAGTGGCCACCCACAATCATCGCCAGTGAGCCAGCAGGCAGGCTGCGCGCCATTTCTACGTCGCCCGGCGCGTTGGAACCATGCTCGCCGTTATCGTAGTGCCCCATATGGGTGGTCGCCAGAATCAGATCGGGCTTCTCATTTTGCTGCAGTTCCTGAATAACCAGCTTCGCCTCTTCCGCCGGTTTGCGGAATTCGATATCGGTGAAGTATTCCGGATTACCGATTTTCGCCGTGTCGTCGGTGGTTAAACCAATCACGGCAATTTTCAGATCCTGACGTTTAAACAAAGCCCAGGGTTTAAACAGGCGCTCACCGGTGCTCTTTTGATAGATATTGGCGGAGAGGAACGGGAATTTAGCCCATTTTTCCTGCTGGCGCAGTACGCTCATGGGATTATCAAACTCATGGTTACCGACGGCCATGGCATCGTAGCCCACCAGATTCATCCCGCGAAAATCAGGCTCAGCGTCCTGGAGGTCAGACTCCGGCACCCCGGTGTTGATATCACCGCCGGACAGCAGCAGCACGCTACCGCCTTCGGCCGCGACCTCTTTACGAATACCGTCCACCAGCGTTTTCTGCGCCGCCAGACCGTACTCACCGTACTCGCTACGCCAGAAGTGCCCGTGGTGATCGTTGGTATGCAGAATGGTGATTTTATAAGTTTTATCTTGCTGGTAAGCCTGTGCCGGTAAGCTGGTTAACGATAAAGCCGCCAGCATCGCCAACGCCACGCCCCGTTTGACGAATCGCATAAATCTCTCCCTGAGTGAATAACAACCGCAGAAATTACAACGCTATGAAATATTAGTCTAATTTGTTTTCAGAAATGAGACTTCCTTCAAACGTCTTAGGCAGGTATCTTAGTCTGATAACTATTATTAAAGCGTTTATCCCCAACATCGCTCGATAAAATACAAGTGGAATCTATGGCAATCTCTGAAACTAGCCCTACCCGGCCGGGCTCTTCTGCGTCTTCGCAAAAGGGCCGCACTTCATTCGGCATCCTGGGAGCAATCAGCCTCTCCCACCTGCTTAACGACATGATCCAATCGCTGATCCTTGCGATTTACCCGCTCCTGCAGTCAGAGTTTTCGCTGACATTTGTGCAGATCGGGATGATCACCCTCACCTTCCAGCTCACCTCGTCGTTATTCCAACCGGTTATCGGTTACATCACTGATAAACGCTCAATGCCGTGGTCGCTGCCGGTGGGCATGTGCTTTACCCTGACGGGCCTGGTGCTTTTGGCGCTGGCTGGAAGCTTTGGCATGGTGCTGCTGGCCGCAGCGTTGGTCGGGACCGGTTCTTCGGTCTTCCACCCGGAATCCTCTCGCGTAGCGCGTATGGCCTCCGGTGGTCGTCACGGGCTGGCGCAGTCTATTTTCCAGGTGGGCGGTAACTTTGGTAGTTCGCTGGGGCCATTGCTGGCAGCCGTCATCATTGCGCCGTACGGTAAAGGCAACGTCGCCTGGTTTGTGCTGGCAGCGCTGCTGGCAATCGTCGTGCTGGCGCAGGTGAGCCGCTGGTACGCCACGCAGCATCGTATGAATAAAGGGAAACCTAAAGCGCCGATTATTAATCCGTTACCCAAAAACAAAGTGATTCTCGCCGTTTCCATCCTGTTAATGCTGATTTTCTCGAAATACTTCTATATGGCGAGCATTAGCAGCTATTACACCTTTTATCTGATACAAAAATTCGGATTATCCGTACAAAATGCGCAGATTCATTTATTTGCCTTCCTGTTCGCCGTTGCCGCAGGCACAGTGATTGGCGGCCCTGTCGGGGATAAAATTGGGCGTAAATATGTTATTTGGGGCTCTATCCTCGGCGTTGCACCGTTTACCCTTCTTTTACCCTATGCAACCCTGTGGTGGACCGGAATTTTAACGGTGATCATTGGATTTATCCTCGCATCCGCCTTTTCGGCCATCCTGGTGTACGCTCAGGAGCTGTTACCCGGCCGTATCGGCATGGTTTCCGGGCTATTCTTCGGCTTCGCATTTGGCATGGGCGGCTTAGGTGCTGCGGTGTTGGGGCTGATTGCCGACCACACCAGCATTGAATTGGTTTATAAAATATGTGCTTTCCTACCACTTATTGGGATGTTGACCATATTCTTACCTGATAACCGCCAAAAACACTAAGTTATGGGCAGCCAAAGTATCATTTTGGCTGCCATCACTTCCCTGTAAGCTCGCCCTCTACCTGACTTCCCGCATCCATTTTTCACTTTTGTGCCATTTACCTCTAAAAATTCAATTTTTTAGCTAAATTCAAGAATTATTCACAAACAAAATAGTGAAAATTGTCATAAACTATTACCAGGCTTTTTGGTTTTCAGGCTGTTTTGACACTCTGCACCAAAAATGGAACCACGCATCACGACGAAAGGAGACGGAATGCATCACGCCACACCGCTTATCACCACCATTGTTGGTGGCCTTGTGCTCGCTTTTTTCCTTGGCATGATTGCCAATAAGTTAAGAATTTCCCCTCTGGTAGGTTATTTATTAGCGGGCGTGCTGGCCGGACCGTTTACTCCAGGATTTGTCGCTGACACCAAACTTGCGCCGGAACTGGCAGAATTAGGCGTTATTCTGCTGATGTTTGGCGTGGGTCTCCATTTCTCGCTCAAGGATCTGATGGCGGTAAAGTCGATAGCCATCCCCGGAGCGATTGCTCAGATAGCCGTCGCCACGCTGCTGGGGATGCTGCTCTCCACCTTCTTAGGCTGGTCAATGATGACCGGTATCGTCTTTGGTCTGTGTCTTTCCACCGCCAGTACCGTGGTGCTGCTGCGCGCGCTGGAAGAACGACAGCTTATTGATAGTCAGCGAGGGCAAATCGCCATCGGCTGGCTTATCGTCGAAGATCTGGTCATGGTGCTGACGCTGGTTCTGCTGCCAGCCGTCGCCGGCATGATGGAAAAAGAGAACATTGGCCTTGCCTCGCTGGCAATGGATATGGCCATTACGATTGGTAAAGTCGTGGCGTTCATCGCCATCATGATGCTGGTTGGTCGTCGCCTGGTGCCGTGGATCCTTTCACGCAGCGCCGCAACGGGCTCTCGCGAACTGTTTACCCTCTCGGTCCTGGCGCTGGCGCTGGGCATCGCCTTTGGCGCCGTTGAACTGTTCGATGTCTCCTTTGCGCTGGGTGCCTTCTTCGCCGGTATGGTGCTAAATGAATCCGAGCTTAGCCACCGCGCCGCCCACGACACGCTGCCGCTGCGCGATGCGTTTGCGGTGCTGTTCTTCGTCTCCGTCGGCATGCTGTTTGATCCGCTGATCCTGATTGAGCAACCGCTGGCCGTACTGGCGACGCTGGCCATCATTATCTTCGGTAAATCTCTGGCAGCCTTTGGGCTGGTGCGCCTGTTTGGCCACTCGCAGCGTACCGCGCTGACTATCGCCACCAGCCTCGCGCAGATTGGTGAATTCGCCTTTATTCTTGCCGGTCTGGGCATGGCGCTGGATCTGTTACCGCAGGCCGGACAAAACCTGGTGCTGGCGGGTGCAATCCTCTCCATTATGCTCAATCCAGTGCTGTTCACGGTGCTTGAGAAGTATCTCGAGAAGACGGAAACGCTGGAAGAACAGACGCTGGAAGAAGCGCTGGAAGACGAAAAGCAGATCCCGGTGGATATCTGCAACCATGCGCTGCTGGTCGGTTATGGCCGCGTAGGGAGCCTGCTGGGGGAGAAGTTAATGGCCCAGGGCATTCCATTGGTAGTGATTGAAACCTCGCGTACTCGTGTAGACGAGCTGCGCGAGCGCGGCATTCGTGCGGTGTTGGGCAACGCCGCCAATGAAGAGATCATGAATCTCGCGCACCTCGACTGCGCCCGCTGGCTGCTGCTGACCATTCCTAACGGCTACGAGGCCGGTGAGATTGTGGCCAGCGCCCGTGAGAAGTGCCCGCACCTTGAGATTATCGCCCGTGCGCATTATGACGACGAAGTCGCTTACATTAGCGAGCGAGGCGCAAATGAAGTGGTGATGGGCGAACGTGAGATTGCGAAAACCATGCTGGGGCTACTGAGTGAGCCGCCGCTGAAAGAGGCGGTGAGCGGGTAGTGAAAAAAAGCGGGGGCCATTGGCCCCCGTTGCTATATCCACTTAGCGTTCCCAGTACGCCTCTTCAAGGCTATCTTCTTTCTCCGGCAGCCCACGCGTCAGACGCGGAGAGTGCTGGTTCAATACCTGATAGCTCACCCGGTTCGCATACTTACAGACCTGCGCCAACGACGAATAGGTTAGCCAGTTGTGCTGATGTTTGCTGGAGTTGGGTACATTCGTGCGATGGTAGGCGTTGGCGGTTATATCGTGCAGCAGCGCGGCCAGCGCGCCGTCACCGGCGCCGTTGGTGTTCATAATCTTCTCAGGCCCGCCCATAAACGGCGCAATATGCGAATAGATACGCAGCGGATCCTGACAATCTTTAAAACGTACCGCCCGGCTGAATTCGTACTGGTTGAATTCAGCAATAGCCCCCGGCAGCAGCGGATGCTGCGTTTTCCGTTTGGCATCATTTTCGGTGAAGCCCGCCATATACAGCCCGGTAGGCCCGGCGGTGCACAGCACCAGATCGACCCAATCCAATGCTTTATCTGCGGCCTGCAGCGGGTCGCTCAGTCCGGTCAGTGCTTCCGCCTCTTCTTCATTCATCGCCAGAATTGACACGTGCTCTTTGATAAAGCTCTGCCACCACTCCGGGCTATCGGCGATAACAAATTTGGTCCCCAGCGTTAGCACCACCGGCACGTCGTATTTCTTCGCGTAGGCGATAGCCTGCATGGTGGCGTCCGGCATCGGTTCGCCCGGTTTACAGCGTACCAGATAGGACGTCAGCACCAGCGCAGAAGCCCCGGCGATAACGGACTCAGGAATACTCTCCGGACGCAGCTTATTCATGTGTCCTGGGCTGATGGCAAAGGTTCGCTCTCCGGCATCGCCAATCAGGGTGAAGCAACGGCCAATAGGCCCATCCACGCCCTGCAAATAGTTGAGATCCGTACGGCTGGAGGTATTGCACAGGTAACGATAGGCGTAGCCACCAATTTCGATATTGCTGCACATCACGCCGAGCAGGACCGAGCGATCGTCCGCCAGCACGGAATAGTTGTGCATCGTGTTGCCAATCGTCCCACCGGCAAACTGGTGAGTGATCAGATTTTCACGTACCAGTTCCTGGTACAGCGCTTCCGCAACCTCATCTTCAATCACCAGCGAGTGCCCGGCGCTCAGGCCATAGCGCGCGATAAACGCATCATCGACTTTGGCTTCGATATCCACCAGCGTCTGGTCGATACCGACCACCCATGAGACGCTGGTTTCGCTCTCAGGTTGGATCTGTTTTAGCAGCGGATCGCGAGCGTCCACCGGGAAATAGTGTTTAGATTTGCGCTTACCGGGAAATTTCATGGTGATTTTTGTGTGGCCGTTAACAGGCGGAGAATAGTAGCACACTCCCCCGCCTGCTTGCGATTAGCGATACGACGCGGTCAGATTGGCCATCATCGTAATGTGCGCGTCATCGTCGTTCAGCGCCGGAATATACTCATACTTCTGTCCACCCGCCTCGAGGAACACCTCACGGTTCTGTACCGCAATTTCCTCCAGCGTTTCCAGACAATCCGCAGAGAAGCCCGGGCACATTACCTGAATATGTTTCACCCCTTTTTCACCGAGCATTTTCAGCGTCTCGTCGGTGTACGGCGTCAGCCACGGTTCACGGCCAAAACGGGATTGGTAGGTCATCATAACTCTATCAGGCGAAATGCCTAACGCAGAGACCAGCTCGCGCGTGGTGTCACGGCAGCGCTGCGGATAGTCATCACCTTCATTGGCATAGCGCTGGGGAATGCCGTGGTAGGACAGCAGCAGCACTTCCGGTTCGCCGTTACGTTCAAATGAGGCCCGCGCACTGGCGGCCAGCGCCTGAATGTAGTCGTGGTCAGTGGCATAGTCACGAATGAACGACACGCTGGGGATCGCGCGCTTGGTCGCCAGAATGCGCGCCAGTTCATCCCACACCGCCGCAACGGTTGAGCAAGAGTACTGAGGATAGAGCGGCAGAACGATCAGTTGGTCAACGCCCTGCGCTAACAGCTCATCCACCGCGCTTTGCAGCGACGGCGTGCCATAACTCATCCCTAATACAACCGGCACGTCCGGCAGGCGTGCGGCCAGCGCACGCTGCTGACGGCGGCTATAGACCATCAGCGGTGATCCCTCTTCCATCCAGACGGATTGATAGAGTTTCGCCACGCGCGGGGCGCGAATGGGTAGGATCACGCCGCGCAGCAGCGGCCACCACAGCAGCCGTGGGGTATCGACAACGCGTCGGTCACTGAGAAATTGCAGCAGGTAACGTTTAATTGCGCCCGGCGTCGGCGCATCAGGGGTGCCGAGGTTAACCAGCAGAATACCGGGTTTCTTATGATGCATTACCGCCTCTTATCGATTCAAATTGTTGATAATTGTAGCGGAAAAGCGAAGAAGAAAAACTAATTGCTGTGAGAGGCGCTGAGATAAGGTGCTGATGATGCTACGTCTACCCGGCCTACGGAATACTCTGTAGGCCGGATACGGCGTTTATGCCGCCATTCGGCACTGAACATGCTGAAGGACGAGAAACATTAACCGAGGATTTTTGCCAGTTCAGCGCGTACGTCGGCAACGGCTTTGGTACCGTCAACTTTCGCGTACTTGGTGTTACCCGCCTGCGCTTCTTTGGAGTAGTAACCGATAAGCGGTGCAGTCATCTGATGGTATTCAACCAGACGCTTACGCACGGTTTCTTCCTGATCGTCTTTACGCGTGGTCAGCTCTTCGCCGGTCACGTCATCTTTACCTTCAACCTTAGGCGGGTTGAATTTGATGTGGTAAACACGGCCAGATGCCGCGTGAACGCGACGACCAATGATACGGTCAACGATCAGCTCATCAGGAACGTCGAATTCCAGAACGTAGTCAACGTTGATACCCGCTTCCTTCATGGCGTCAGCCTGTGGGATCGTACGCGGGAAGCCATCCAGCAGGAAACCATTACGGCAGTCTTCCTGAGAAATACGCTCTTTCACCAGCGCGATAACCAGTTCGTCGGTAACCAGTTTGCCCGCGTCCATGATGTCTTTAGCTTGTTTGCCCAGCTCGCTGCCGGATTTTACCGCGGCACGCAGCATGTCACCGGTGGAAATTTGCGGAATGCCATATTTCTCCATGATGAACTGTGCCTGAGTTCCTTTCCCCGCGCCCGGAGCGCCAAGCAGAATGATACGCATTGCGAAAATCCCCTCAAAGGTTGTCAATATTTTAAAAAAAGCGCTAAACGATACCACCAGAACGGCGATGGCTCAAGGAAGGAGGGGCGGCTGAAACGGTTAATGGTACGATATTTTAGCGAGAAGGGGTTTGATACCCTCTTCCACTGGCAGAGGAAGGAAACCCGCGCGAGGCCAGTTTCCTCCCCCTGCCAGAGAGAGGGTGAGGATAAGACTTACGACACCAGCAGTTGGTTCATGCGGCGAATGAACTGGTTAGGATCTTCCAGCGTACCGCGCTCAGCGAACAGCGCCTGATCGAGCAACAGTTCAACCCACTCTTTAAACTGCTCTTCGTCCTGGGTATCGGCGGTGCGTTTCACCAACACGTGATCCGGGTTCAGTTCAAAGATGTATTTCACTTCCGGTGCAGCCTGGCCCGCAGCGGCAAACAGTTTTGCCATCTGGGTGCTCATATCGTCTGCATCGGTGGTGACGATAGCCGGGGTATCGGTCAGACGATGAGTCAGACGCACCTCTTTCACGCGATCGCCCAGCAGCGTTTTCACGCGCTCTACGAATGGCGTCAGCGCTTTTTCCGCTTCTTTCGCGCTTTCGTCAACGTCATCCGCCAGTTTGTCGATGGATTCGTCGGCCTTCACCACCGACTGGAACACCTTGCCGTCGTACTCGGTCAGATAGTTCATCATCCACTCGTCGATACGGTCAGAAAGCAGCAGCACTTCGATGCCTTTCTTACGCAGCAGCTCGAGGTGCGGGCTGCTCTTCGCTGCGGCATAGCTGTCGGCGGTGATGTAGTAAATCTTCTCCTGACCTTCTTTCATGCGCGAAACGTAGTCGGCAAGCGACACGGTCTGCTCAGAAGAGTCGGTATGCGTCGAAGCGAAGCGCAGCAGTTTAGCGATCGCCTCCTGGTTGCCGTTGTCTTCCGCCGGACCTTCTTTCAACACCAGACCGAACTGTTTCCAGAAGGTCAGGTATTTCTCCGCATCATCTTTAGCCAGCTTATCCAGCATCTGCAGCACGCGTTTGGTCAGCGCATTGCGCAGATTACGGGTGACGGTGCTGTCCTGCAGAATTTCACGGGACACGTTCAGCGGCAGATCGTTGGAGTCTATCAGCCCGCGAACGAAGCGCAGGTAGTTCGGCATGAACTGCTCAGCGTCGTCCATGATGAACACACGCTGCACGTACAGCTTCAGGCCGTGCTTGTGATCGCGATTCCACATATCCCACGGCGCCTGCGATGGGATATACAGCAGGCTGGTGTACTCCTGCTTACCTTCCACACGGTTGTGGCTCCAGGTCAGCGGATCGGTAAAGTCATGGGCAATGTGTTTATAGAACTCTTTGTATTCGTCGTCGTTAAGCTCAGCTTTATTACGCGTCCACAGCGCCTGCGCCTTGTTGATTTTCTCCCAGGAAACGACGGTTTCACCGTCTTTTTCTTCCTGTTTTTCAATCTCGACCGGCAGTGCGATATGGTCGGAATATTTGCTGATAACGGAGCGCACGCGCCAGTCGTCGAGGAAATCATCCTCGCCTTCGCGCAGGTGCAGCGTAATCTCAGTACCGCGATCCGCTTTGGTGATATCGGCAACGGTGTATTCCCCCTCACCTTCGGACTCCCAGAACACGCCGTTTTCCGGCTTGTCACCGGCCGCGCGGGTGCGCACGGTGACTTTATCAGCGACGATAAACGCTGAGTAGAAGCCTACGCCGAACTGACCGATAAGCTGGCTGTCTTTCGCCTGATCGGAACCCATGGATTCGAGGAACGCCTTGGTGCCGGACTTGGCGATAGTCCCGAGATGATCGATAACTTCGTCGCGGTTCATACCAATGCCGTTATCGGCAATGGTCAACGTACGCTTATCTTTATCGAAGGAGACGCGGACGCGCAGTTCGCCGTCGCCTTCATACAGATCCGGCGTCGACAGCGCGCGAAAACGCAGTTTGTCCGCCGCATCTGAAGCGTTAGAGATAAGCTCACGCAGGAAGATTTCTTTATTAGAATACAGAGAATGGATCATCAGGTGCAGAAGCTGTTTTACTTCTGACTGAAAGCCACGGGTTTCTTGTCCTTTCATTGCAAAATACCTCAATGCTGATTACAAGGTAAAAAAAAGCGATGACAGGAAAATGGGGATGGGTAGGAAGGATTTCAAGCGAGAGCAGTAAAACCTGCTCTCGATTGATTAAAAACGAATCTTATGGCGCCCGGCCAGGGAGTGCGACAGCGTCGTGCCATCGACCATCTCCAGCTCGCCACCAACCGGCACGCCGTGGGCGATACGGCTGGCTTCAACGCCTGACTGCGCGCACAGCTCGGCGATATAGTTGGCGGTCGCCTCCCCTTCCACCGTTGGGTTGGTGGCGAGGATAACCTCGGTGAGCTGCTCCGTTTCCAGACGCTGCTCAAGTCGGTCGAGCCCGATATCGTCCGGACCAATACCGTCCAACGGCGAGAGGTGGCCCATCAGCACGAAGTAGCGGCCAGAGAATTGCCCAGTCTGCTCAATGGCGTAGATGTCCGCAGGACTCTCCACCACGCAAATCTGACCGTTCTCCTGACGACGCGGGTTCGAGCAAATGTTGCACACCTCCTGCTCGGTGAAGGTACGGCAATCGGCACAGTGGCCGATTTCCGACATCGCACGCGTTAATGCCTGCGCCAGACGCATTCCACCGCTGCGGTCACGTTGAAGCAGGGTAAACGCCATGCGCTGCGCTGACTTTGGGCCAACACCCGGCAGACAGCGCAGTGCTTCCATCAGCTGAGTTAACAGCGGACTGGTTTGCATCAGAATGGCATCTTAAAGCCTGGCGGCAGCTGCATACCGGAGGAAACGGAAGCCATTTTCTCTTTCTGCGTTTCGTCGATACGACGAGCTGCATCGTTGAAGGCCGCAGCCACCAGATCTTCCAGCATGTCTTTGTCGTCTTCCAACAGGCTTGGGTCGATTTCAACGCGACGGCAGTTATGCGCACCGTTGATGGTCACTTTAACCAGACCTGCGCCAGACTCACCGGTCACTTCCAGCTGAGCGATTTCTTCCTGCATTTTCTGCATTTTGTCCTGCATCTGCTGGGCCTGTTTCATCAGGTTACCCAGACCGCCTTTACCACCAAACATAGGCTTCTCTCTCAATAAGTCACGTTAAAGGATGACAATCGTGAGCCAGGCTCACAATCAAATGGGGCGAATACTCTCTTCATCCAAATCCGCATCGAAGAATCGACGCAGGGTCTGAATGTTATTATCCGCGATAATTGACTCGCGCGCCTGCGCAAGCTTCTCTTCGTAAATGGCCTGTCGCCACTCCAGCGGCGTACGCACCGCCGGATTATCATCTTCCACGATGGTCAATTCAACAGGTGCACCGTATAAAGTGCTCATCGCTTCGGTCAACTTCTGTAGCGCACCGGGCGAATTCAGATGCCGCTGCGTCGGACGCAGATGCAGGCACACCGCTTGGCCATTTTGTTCTTTCCACGCGTTAAGCGCGACCTGCTCAACCAGCTTTGGCAGCGCCATCTGGCTGACCTGCGCCGCCCACTCATCGCGCTCAATGGCTTCCGCCATCAGCTTTTGCGCAAGCTCAGGCGTCTTCTCATGCTCCAGCGCTTTCTTCAGCGCCTTCGGCGTGGCGACTTCCTCTTTTTTCACCTCGGCGACAGGCGTGGTCGCTTTCCAGCGATAGGCCTCTTTCTTCGCCGCAGGCTTCGTCAGCGCCGACGGGGCCGGACGCGCCTGAACGCGTTCGGATACCGATGCCAGTCTTTCCAGCGCAGCGTTATTCACCGGCCGCGCGCGGGAAGCGGCTGCCGGTTCACTCTTTTTTGGTTGGGTTGCTCCCTGGCTGCCCTGCTGTAGCTGGCGACGTGCGGCCAGCACCTGATTGGTTGAATCAGGGAGCGAAGCCGACGGGGGCGGCGTCACGGGGGCGGAGGCCGGCATCGATGGCGGCTGTTGCGTCACCGGGGCGCTAGCGGGCACAAAGGCCTGCGGCGGTGCTTCCGGTTCGGGTAGCGGCGCATTCGGATGGAATGCCAGCGCGCGCAGCAGAGTCATCTCTATGCCCATGCGGCGGTCCGGTGCATACGGCAATTCTTTACGGCCAATCAGCAGCGTCTGGTAATAAAGCTGAACGTCGGTTGGTGGTACCGTTCGCGCCAGATTGCGCATACGTTGTTCAATCGCCGCCATATCACTGCCCAGCGCCGCAGGCGACAGCTGAACCATCGCAATACGGTGCAGCAGGCTTTGCATTTCGACCAGCAGCGCTTCCCAATCAACGCCGCGCAGCGCAGCATCGTTGACCAGTTCCATCACGCGTTCGCCGTTAGCCGCCACCAGCGCTTCAATCAGCGACAGCGCCTGATCGTCATCAAGCGTGCCGAGCATTTCGCTTACCGATACCGTGGTGAGCTGGCCTTCCCCGCTGGCAATCGCCTGATCGGTCAGACTCAGCGCATCACGCAGGCTACCGTCCGCCGCGCGGGCCAGCAATTGCAGGGCGCGAGGCTCGTGGCTGATATGCTCTTCATCAAGTATGTGCTCTAGCTGATGGCGAATCTGTTCAACGTCAAGCGCTTTCAGGTGGAACTGCAGGCAACGCGACAAAATCGTCACCGGCAGCTTTTGCGGATCGGTGGTCGCCAGCAAGAATTTAACGTGCGCAGGCGGCTCTTCCAGCGTCTTCAGCAAGGCATTAAAGCTGTGACGGGAAAGCATGTGCACTTCATCGATCAGATAGACCTTAAAGCGGCCGCGCGCCGGCGCATACTGGACGTTGTCCAGCAGATCGCGGGTATCTTCAACTTTGGTACGCGAGGCGGCATCGATCTCAATCAGATCGACAAAACGCCCCTGTTCGATTTCACGGCAGTTATCGCACACGCCGCACGGCGTCGCGGTAATGCCGGTTTCGCAATTGAGTCCTTTAGCCAGTAAACGGGCGATAGACGTTTTCCCCACACCGCGGGTGCCGGAAAAGAGATATGCGTGATGAATGCGCCCTAACGATAAGCCGTTCGCCAGTGCGGTCAGCACATGTTCCTGGCCGACGACGTCAGCAAAGGTTTGTGGGCGCCATTTTCGGGCTAAGACCTGATAACTCATTGGCTGGCTCTGAAACGCTGGAAGGTGGATTCTGGAAGGGGTAATGCTATCACAGCCCCGCCAGATCGGCGAGGCTATGTATCGGGAAATGCTTAGTGACCCGGGAAATTCACCAGGCTATAGCTGGTGATGCCCTGTTTTTCCAGGCGCTGCTCGCCGCCGAGATCGAACAGGTTGATGATGAATGCCGCATCGTGCACTTCACCACCCAGACGACGAATCAGCTTCACGGTCGCTTCGATTGTGCCGCCGGTCGCCAGCAGATCGTCAACCACCAGCACTTTGTCGCCAGCTTTAATTGCATCAACGTGGATTTCCAGTTGATCGGTGCCGTATTCCAGCTCATAGCTTTCAGCAATGGTTTCACGCGGCAGTTTACGCGGCTTACGTACCGGGACAAAACCTACGCCCATCGCCAGCGCAACCGGCGCACCAAACAGAAAACCACGTGCTTCGGTCCCCACCACTTTGGTGATACCGGCATCTTTGTACTTCTCAACCAGCAGTTCAATGCTGAGCGCGTAGGCTTTCGGGTCTTCCAGTAAGCTGGTGACATCACGGAAAAGAATGCCAGGTTTTGGATAATCCTGGATGCTCTGGATGCTGTTCTTCAGATATTCAAGCTGCTGTGCAGTAGCGGTCATAGGTTTGTGCCTAATTAAAACAGTGTTACTCAAGGCGAGCAAAACGGGTTAAAAATGTTGAATGCTTAAATTTTAACCGGGCGCGCCTGTGCTCGAAAACGCCAGAATTTACTGGCTAGCTCGTAGAATTGCAACACCATTAATGCGGTTCACGACTTTTGTTGTTCTGCATCAACCACCGGGATACGCCACATGAAAATCAGCAGCGCGCAGAGAATCACCAACAGCAGCAGGCGAACCCAGAGCATGTTCACTAGCCATAGCGAGATCGCAAAAGTCAGTAAAATCAGCGCAATCGCCCGTGGCTTAGCCCCCGGCGGCATCGCTTTATAGCGCTGCCAGTGGCGTAAATAGCCGCCAAACCACGAGCGGTAGAGCAGCCAGGCGTAAAACCTCGGCGACGATCGGGCAAAGCACCACGCGGCCAGCAGAATGAACGGTGTCGTCGGCAGCAGCGGTAAAACCACGCCAAGGGTGCCGAGGGCTACCGCCAGCCAGCCAATAATGAGTAGAATAGTACGCTGCATAATGCGAATCGTTATCAAATGAGTCTGCTAATGTAGCATAGCCGATAAGATTAAAACGGAGAACCTGGTGAAAACGGCCCTGCTTTTACAAACGCTAGAACAACAGCTTGCCCGTTTGCAGACGCGTATCGCGCCGCAGGCCACGCATGCCACCCTGAGCGCCCGTTTCGATCGCCAACTCTTTCGTACGCGCAGCACGCAAATGCAGGCCTACCTTGACGAAGCGCAGGCAAATTTTCACGAGCTTAAACATGCCGTTGAGCAGCAGAAGCTGCCGCAGGTTGCCTGGCTTGCCGAGCGCCTGACCGCGCAACTTGAAGCAATTAGCCGGGAGAGCGAAGCCTGGTCGCTGCGGGTATGGGACAGCGCATCACCCGGCCTACGCCGCTGGCAGCGCAAACGGTTGGAAACGCAGGATTTTGAACGTCGTCTGCTGGAAATGAAGCAGCAGCGCCAACAGCAGTATCAGCAGGCCATCACGCTGGATGACCAGCAGCGCCTGGCACGTGAAATTACCGCTTTTGATGGCCGCATCGCGCGCTGTCAGCAGGCGCTACAGGAAATTGAACGAGTGCTCGCGCGGATGACGCGCTAACAAGGAGAAGCTATGTCGCTGGAAAACGCCCCGGATGATGTCAAACTGGCGGTTGATATTATCGAGCTGCTGGAGAGCAATCAGATCGCCCCGGAAATTGTGCTAAGCGCGCTGGAAATGGTGCGGCAAGATTATGTTAACAAGCTAAAAAATGCGGAAAACGCATCGTAAAATACGCAATTGCCAGCTACCTCGCCGTCATCGTCTATGGCAAATTTTCCGTCACCGTATGGAAAAGGTGATGACGGATTATCATGAAAATTTTCTCGGCGACCCCGCACGACGCCATTTTTAAGCAGTTTTTACACCATACGGCGATCGCCCGCGATTTTCTGGAAGCCCACCTTCCCGCTGGCCTCCTCGCACTTTGCGATCTGGAAACGCTGCAACTGACTTCAGGCAGTTTTGTTGAAGAGGATCTACGAGCCAGCTACTCCGATATTCTCTACGCGCTGCAAACCCGCGATGGACCAGGCTATATCTACGTATTAATTGAACATCAAAGCTCCACGGATAAATTGATGGCCTTTCGCCTGATGCGCTATGCCATCGCCGCCATGCAGCGGCACCTGGATGCTGGCCACGACATGCTGCCGCTGGTGATCCCGATGCTTTTTTATCACGGTTGCGCCAGCCCCTGGCCCTATCGCCTGAACTGGACGGCGCTGTTTGCCGATCCCGCGCTGGCAGCCCAACTGTATACGCACGATTTTCCGCTGGTGGATATCACCGTGATTCCCGATGATCAGATCATGACCCACCGCCGGATGGCAATGCTGGAACTGTTGTTTAAACATATACGTCAGCGCGATCTCGCGACGTTACTCGACCGCCTGGGGGCACTGCTGATAGAAAATTGGTTAACTGCTCCACAGTTAGCGGCGCTGATTCACTATATGCTGCAGGCGGGCGGCACGCAGCAGCCGGAACAACTCATCGCCAAACTCGCGGAATATTCACCACAGCATAGGGAACAGCTAATGACCATTGCAGAATGGCTCGCCGAAAAAGGGCAAAAGCAGGGTGTAGTACAAGGAATGGAGCAAGGCGAAGCGCTTGGTCGTCGGGAAGAGGCCGTTAAGATTGCGCATAACATGTTAAACGCCGGGCTCTCAGTCACTCTGATAACCCAGTTGACCGGCTTAACCGCCGATGATCTCGCCATTCAGACCGAGTAAAAGAGGGCGACATCTCTGTCGCCTTTTTTCCGTTAATCCGCAATCAGCGGCGTGCCGTCGTTTTTATTGTCCCGCTTCACTTCCGTCACTTCATCGCCCTTTTCATTATGCAAATGCACTTCCAGTTGGTTAAAGGCAATGTTGATGTCATTTTCACGACACAGACGATCGATGGTGCGGTTCAGCTCATCAACGGTATAGCTACGATCGCGCAGCTCGCGAACGTACAGACGCAGTTCGTGATCGAGCGTGCTGGCCCCGAAGGTGGTGAAGAACACCGACGGCTCCGGATCGTGCATCACTTTCGGATGGCTGGTCGCCGCCTGCAGCAGCACGGCTTTCACTTTATCCAGATCCGAGCCGTAAGCCACGCCGAGGCGGATAACCACACGGGTAATGGTATCGCTGAGCGACCAGTTGATCAGACGTTCGGTGACGAACGCTTTATTCGGGATAATGACCTCTTTACGGTCAAAATCGGTAATGGTGGTCGCACGAATACGGATCTTACTGACCGTCCCTGAGAAGGTGCCGATGGTGACGGTATCGCCAATACGCACCGGACGCTCAAACAGAATAATCAGGCCGGACACGAAGTTACCGAAGATCTCCTGCAAACCAAAACCAAGACCAACGGACAGCGCGGCGGCCAGCCACTGCAGCTTATCCCACGATACGCCAAGCGAGCCAAAGACGGTCATGGCCCCGACGGCCAGAATGACGTAGTTAAGGATCTGCGTAATCGCGTAGGAGGCCCCCTGACGCATGTTCAGCCGCGAGAGCACCAGCACTTCCAGCAGCCCCGGTAAGTTGCGAATCAGCGCCCAGGCCACCATCGAGGCGATAATCGCAAACAGCAGGCTGCCCATGGTGACGTTTTTCACCACGCTGGCGCCAGCCTCGGTGCCGCTGTAATGCCATAGCGTAATGCTGTCGAGATAGCTAAACACGGTGATCAAATCAGACCAAATCGCCCAGAACACCACGCCAAACAGCGCCACCATCACCAGCATGGTAATGCGCAGCGTCTGCTGGTTGATTTGTTCCAGCGCGATGGTCGGTTCTTCCTGCGGCTCGGCCCCTTCGGCGCCCTCTTTCACCATGTTTTGACGGCGGGCGACCGCGCGGCGGTATGCGATGCGGCGCGCGGCCACGCTTAGGCCACGCAGTACGGTCTGATACAGCAGGTTCCAGAAAATAACCAGATAAACGGTTTCAATCCAGCGGCCAGAAAGGCGCAGCGTAGTATAGAAGTACCCGGTGGCAGTGAGCACCATCAGCCCCACCGGAACCAGCGACAGCACGGTGACGGTGAGCAGACGCAGGCTGTGCGACTCTTTGTCTCGCCAGCTTTCACGACACATCGGCCACGCCAGAATCGCGATAACCAGCAGGTTCAGTAGAATAACAAACTGCCCCAGCACGTCATCCATCAGGTTCAGCGGCGAAAGCTCAGACACCACGGACCAGAAGTGCAGCGGCAGCAGCGCGAGGCTGATACGGACAATCTGACGTCGCCAATGGCTGGTCAACTGTTCTGGCATATTGAAGTGGCGCACAGCCACGCCATTTTTCTCCAGGACCTTCCAGCACAGGCCAAAGACCAGCCAGAAGATTGCCAGCTTTTTACAAAATGCCCACAGCAGTACGCTGATATTCAGCTGCATCGTCAGCAGCACCAGGCCTACCGCCAAAATAAGCAGTACCACCGGCAAGGCGCGGATGAGGTCGATCAAAATCGCTTTTGGCGTGTGCAGTTGACTGTCGTTACGCAGGTTACCAACCTGATCGCCAAGCTTATTCTGATAATCACGCAGCCACTGCAGCCGCCAGCGAATCAAACCGGCAATCAGCAGCAGAGGCAGCCCGGCGAGGAAAGCAATAAATACCGCAGGCCACGCCTTCTCCCAGTTCACGGTGATTTTCATCGCCTTAAACTGGTCTTTCAACGCGCCAGGGAAGGATTTAATCCAATCCCAGTCCATCGGTCTGTTGCTGTTCACCCAGAAGATTTGCTGCGTCAGAATGGATTTCAAACTTTTCGACACGCTCATCAACTGCTGCTGATTGATTTGCAGGTTGATAGCCATCATCAGTTGGTTGCCGAGCTGTTTGTTGATAAGGTCGAGCATTTCGCGGCGCGCATCCACAATCTGCAGCAGCGCATCATGAACTTCACTATCCACTTCGCTGCTGTGACCTTCTTCCAGCTTGGCGACAAACTCATCGCTCTGGAACAGCGCATCACGCTGCTGGTTGATTTCAAATTGCTCGAGCCGCAGGTCGGCAATGCGCGTGGTCATATCTTCCAGCTCGTCCGCCGACGGCAGCGTCTGCTGCTGCTGGTAGAGAATACGCGAAAGCAGCAGACTGCCTTTGAGTACGGCGATTTGCTCTTTGACATTGCTTTCCGACTGCAGCGCGCGATCAAGCCAGGTTTTGACCCGGATATTTTGCTGCACCAGTTGGTTGCCGCTTTCGGTGGCGGTAATCAGCTTCTGGCTCAGTTGATGGTTAATTTCCAGTTCCTGTTTTACCAGCGGGTTCCCCTGAATCCGCGCGGTTTCTTCAGGCGAAGCGGTCTCCGCGGCGGTTTTTTCCGACAGCAGTAGACGCTTGCTGTTAACCGCTTCTTGCAGCAGCTGGAGTTGATGTTCAAGGCGGGTACTGTATGCGGTCACGTAATCACGCTGCTTTTGCAGGGTATCCTGAAGCACCGTGTTGCCCGCAAGGCTTTTACGCTGGAACTCGATTTCAGCATCAAGCAGCGTTTTTTGCACCTGCATCATCGTCTGCTGAGTGGGACGCAGCGTATCGCCGACGGTGGTACCGTTCAGGCTATTACGCACCTGCAAAAGCTGCTGCGACGCCGAATTCATGGCGTTCTGAACGCGTTCCGGCTGCGTTTGCAGCGACACCAGTTGACTGTTGTAGGTGGCCAGATCGTTTTGCGCATTTTGCAGGTCGTCAACGGCCTGCGACACGCGCGCTTCCAGTTGACGAAGCGACAACGTACTCAGGGTCTTGCGCGTCTCGTCATCATTATCAACATCGCTTAGCGCATTCAAATTCTCCGTCGCCTGACGCAGCTTGGCTGGCGCTTGATCCACCTGCTTTTGCAGCTGCGCGGACTCATCCTTCACGCGGTCGATTTTATCCAGCAACTGGAGCGTTTCGCTCAGGTCCTGTACCACCAGCTTGTCCTGCGGCGTCAGGTCTTTCTTATTATTAAGGGTATTAAGCTGATCCTGAACATCAGCGCGGTCAGGAATATCATTATTACTTAGCGCGCGAGCTTGCACCGCGGCAATAGAAAAGAGAAAGCAAACAGCGACAATGAAAAATGCAGAGATCGTAGCCCGTGGGCGGATGTTATGCAGCATAATGTTAACACGAGTAGTGGTTAAAGCCGGTAGCGAGCCGGAGAGAATTACCGGCGCAGAATAGCACTTAAGACAACGGTCGAATAGCCAGAGAACCCAGGATTCTTCCAGGTAATTTCTTAGACGTTAAGTATCCGTTTCCCCGCGTAGCGTCGGGCAAAATTGGTACATTTCGATTAAAATCGCGACATAGGCTCGCGCTTCAGCCCGCAGGTCGAACAACGTCGGCGTCGACAGCCAGTTCTCCATGAGCCCGGAAATATAGCTGCGAGTGAGAATAGCCGCCCGGCGACTTAATAAATTGGTCGGTAATGCTTTTGCCATCACACAGTCATTTAACGCCTGTTCAATTCTATCGTAACTTTCTATACATAAATTATGCTGTGCCTGTTGCACAACCGCCATTTCACCGACAAACTCACACTTGTGAAAGATAATCTCCATCATCAAGCGTCGGCGTTCTTCAACCACGGTTGCTTCCAGGATGTAAACAAGGATTTCCCTTAAAACTGAGAGTGGATCGTCCGGGAATTTTACCCGATACTCAATTTCAAGATCGCTGATGCTGGATTCTGATAACGCCCAGATTTCGTTAAAGAGATCCGACTTATCCTTAAAGTGCCAGTAAATGGCGCCGCGCGTCACCCCGGCCGCTTTTGCAATCTCGGCCAGTGAAGTGGATGATACCCCCTGCTGTGAGAACAACCGTAGGGCAACATCCAGTATGTGCTGACGCGTAACTCGCGCTTGTTCTTTGGTTTTTCGTGCCATAGGTCGGTGAATTTGCAGAGGTTAGATTTACATACATTTATGAATGTATGTACCATAGTATGACGATAATACGAACGCAGCAATGGGTTTGTGGACGCTTGTTCCATTGATCAATTTGAAATCGGACACTCGAGGTTTACATATGAACAAAAACAGAGGGTTAACGCCTCTGGCGGTCGTTCTGATGCTCTCAGGCAGCTTAGCGCTAACAGGATGTGACGACAAACCAGCTCAGCAAGGAGCCCAACACGCGCCAGAAGTCGGCGTAGTGACGCTCAAATCTGAACCTCTTGTAATCACGACAGAATTACCCGGCCGCACAAACGCATTCCGCGTAGCGGAAGTTCGTCCGCAGGTCAGCGGTATTATTCTGAAGCGTAACTTTACCGAGGGTGGCGATATCACCGCGGGCGAGTCGCTCTATCAGATTGATCCAGCCACCTATCAGGCGTCTTATGAAAGCGCAAAAGGCGATTTAGCGAAGGCACAGGCCGCCGCCAATATCGCGAAATTGACCGTTAACCGCTATTCAAAACTGCTCGGCACTCAGTACATCAGCCGTCAGGATTATGACACCGCTGTCGCCGATGCACAGCAGGCTAACGCCGCCGTGCTGGCCGCGAAGGCCGCCGTTGAAACCGCACGCATTAACCTGGCTTATACCAAAGTGACTTCGCCGATCAGCGGACGCATTGGTAAATCCAACGTAACCGAAGGTGCGCTGGTGCAAAACGGTCAGGCTACGGCGCTGGCAACCGTGCAGCAGTTAGATCCTATCTACGTTGATGTCACCCAATCCAGCAACGACTTTTTACGTCTGAAGCAAGAGCTGATGGACGGCAAACTGAAGCAGGAAAACGGCAAAGCGAAAGTGGACCTGGTGACCAACGATGGCATCAAGTATCCGCAGAGCGGCGCTCTGGAATTCTCTGACGTTACCGTTGACCAGACCACCGGTTCGATTACGCTGCGCGCGGTCTTCCCGAACCCAGACCACACGCTGCTGCCGGGAATGTTTGTCCGCGCACGTCTGGAAGAAGGGACCAACCCGAATGCGCTGCTGGTTCCACAGCAGGGTGTAACCCGTACGCCACGTGGTGATGCTACTGCGCTGGTGGTAGGTGAAGGCGATAAAGTCGAGACCCGTCAGATCGTTGCAACACAGGCCATTGGCGATAAATGGCTGGTGACTGAAGGTTTGAAAGATGGCGATCGCGTGATTATCACCGGTCTGCAAAAAGTGAAACCGGGCGTGCAGGTTAAAGCCCAGGAAGTCACTTCTGACGCTAAACAGCCGGCCGAAGCTGGTGCAGCTCCGTCAGAACAAACCAAGTCTTAACTTAAACAGGAGCCGTTAAGACATGCCTAATTTCTTTATCGATCGCCCCATATTTGCGTGGGTGATTGCCATTATTATCATGCTGGCTGGGGGGCTATCGATCCTCAAATTGCCGGTAGCGCAATATCCGACGATTGCGCCGCCTGCGATTTCGATCACGGCCATGTACCCCGGTGCTGACGCCGAAACGGTGCAGAACACAGTCACTCAGGTTATCGAACAGAACATGAACGGTATCGATCACCTGATGTACATGTCCTCCAACGGCGACTCCACCGGTACTGCAACCATCACGCTGACCTTCGAATCCGGTACCGATCCGGATATCGCCCAGGTACAGGTGCAGAACAAACTCGCACTGGCAACGCCTCTCTTGCCGCAGGAAGTTCAGCAGCAGGGTATCAGCGTTGAAAAGGCTTCCAGCAGCTTCCTGATGGTTGTCGGTGTTATCAACACCAACGGCACCATGAACCAGGATGACATTTCTGACTACGTCGCCGCCAACATGAAGGATGCGATTAGCCGTACCAGCGGCGTCGGCGACGTTCAGCTGTTTGGTTCTCAGTACGCAATGCGTATCTGGATGGACCCGAACAAACTGAACAACTTCCAGCTTACGCCGGTCGATGTGATCAGCGCGCTGAAAGCGCAGAACGCCCAGGTTGCCGCAGGTCAGTTAGGCGGTACGCCACCGGTTAAAGGACAGCAGCTGAACGCCTCTATCGTGGCGCAGACGCGTCTGACGAACGTGGAAGAGTTCAGCAACATCCTGCTGAAAGTGAATCAGGATGGTTCCCAGGTTCGCCTGCGCGATGTCGCGAAGGTTGAGCTAGGCGGTGAAAACTATGACGTCATCGCTAAGTTTAACGGCCAGCCGGCTTCCGGCCTGGGGATTAAACTGGCAACCGGTGCTAACGCCCTGGATACCGCTAACGCGATCCGTGCAGAACTGGCGAAGATGGAGCCGTTCTTCCCATCGGGCCTGAAAATTGTTTACCCGTACGACACCACGCCGTTCGTTAAGATCTCGATTCACGAAGTGGTGAAAACGCTGGTTGAAGCGATTATCCTCGTGTTCCTGGTCATGTATCTGTTCCTGCAGAACTTCCGTGCGACGCTGATTCCAACCATCGCTGTACCGGTGGTGCTGCTCGGGACCTTTGCGGTACTTGCCGCGTTCGGATTCTCGATAAACACCCTAACGATGTTCGGGATGGTGCTTGCCATCGGCCTGTTGGTGGATGACGCCATCGTGGTGGTCGAGAACGTTGAGCGTGTGATGGCCGAAGAGGGTCTACCGCCAAAAGAAGCCACGCGTAAGTCCATGGGCCAGATTCAGGGCGCACTGGTCGGTATCGCGATGGTTCTGTCGGCGGTATTTATCCCGATGGCCTTCTTCGGTGGCTCTACCGGGGCAATCTACCGCCAGTTCTCCATCACTATCGTTTCCGCGATGGCGCTGTCCGTACTGGTTGCGTTGATTCTGACGCCGGCACTGTGTGCCACGATGCTGAAGCCAATTGAGAAAGGCAGCCACGGTGCAACCACGGGCTTCTTTGGTTGGTTTAACCGCATGTTCGATAAGAGCACGCACCACTACACCGACAGCGTAGGTAACATTCTGCGCAGCACCGGTCGTTATCTGCTGCTTTATCTGATCATTGTGGTCGGCATGGCGTTCCTGTTTGTCCGCCTGCCAAGCTCGTTCCTGCCGGACGAAGACCAGGGCGTATTCCTCAGCATGGCGCAGCTGCCTGCCGGTGCGACCCAGGAACGTACGCAGAAAGTACTGGATGAGATGACTAACTACTATCTCACCAAAGAGAAGGACAACGTTGAATCCGTCTTTGCCGTTAACGGCTTTGGTTTCGCGGGTCGAGGCCAGAACACCGGTATCGCCTTCGTCTCCCTGAAAGACTGGAGCCAGCGTCCTGGTGATGAAAACAAAGTTGAAGCGATTACCGGCCGTGCGATGGGCTACTTCTCGCAGATTAAAGATGCGATGGTGTTCGCGTTTAACCTGCCGGCTATCGTAGAACTGGGTACCGCAACCGGCTTCGACTTCCAGCTGATTGACCAGGCCGGTTTGGGCCACGAGAAGCTGACGCAGGCGCGTAACCAACTGTTCGGTATGATTGCCCAGCACCCTGACGTGCTGACCGGCGTTCGTCCTAACGGTCTGGAAGATACGCCGCAGTTCAAAGTCGATATCGATCAGGAAAAAGCGCAGGCGCTGGGCGTTTCTATCAGCGACATCAATACCACACTGGGTACAGCCTGGGGCGGTAGCTACGTCAACGATTTCATCGACCGCGGTCGTGTGAAGAAGGTGTATCTGATGTCTGAAGCGAAATACCGTATGCTGCCGGAAGATATCGGTAACTGGTACGTTCGCGGTAGCAACGGTCAGATGGTGCCGTTCTCAGCCTTCTCAACCTCGCGTTGGGAATATGGTTCTCCACGTCTGGAACGTTACAACGGTCTGCCATCGATGGAAATCCTGGGTCAGGCTGCGCCGGGTAAAAGTACCGGTGAAGCAATGAACCTGATGGAAGAGCTGTCGGGCAAACTGCCAGCGGGTATCGGCTATGACTGGACGGGGATGTCCTATCAGGAACGACTCTCCGGTAACCAGGCCCCTGCCCTGTATGCGATTTCACTGATTGTGGTGTTCTTGTGTCTGGCAGCGCTGTACGAGAGCTGGTCGATTCCGTTCTCCGTTATGCTGGTGGTTCCGCTGGGGGTTGTTGGTGCACTGTTAGCCGCCACCTTCCGTGGCCTGACCAACGACGTGTACTTCCAGGTCGGCCTGTTGACCACCATAGGGCTCTCGGCGAAGAACGCCATCCTGATTGTTGAGTTCGCCAAAGACTTGATGGACAAAGAAGGTAAAGGCCTGATTGAGGCGACGCTGGAAGCGGTTCGTATGCGTCTGCGTCCAATCCTGATGACCTCACTGGCATTTATCCTCGGCGTTATGCCGCTGGTTATCAGTACCGGTGCAGGTTCCGGTGCACAGAACGCCGTCGGTACTGGCGTAATGGGCGGGATGGTCACCGCAACGGTTCTGGCTATCTTCTTCGTACCGGTGTTCTTTGTTGTTGTGCGTCGTCGCTTTAGCCGTAAGAGCGAAGACATTGAGCACAGCCACAAGGTTGAGCATCACTAAAATTCTGACTGGCAAAGGGTCGCGAAAGCGGCCCTTTTTTTATGCCTCTTTTTGATAAAAATGCCAGGTACACACCACGCTCATTTTTTAATCAATCATTAAAAAGTGTGATATTGTATTCGCGATTAATATTAAAAATAACGATTCGTGGTATAAACGGAAATTGAGATTTGTCTTTATCTTATTTTCAATAAACAGGATTGCCTGTCATTTCCATAAGAAATTAAGAATATTCCTAAGAGACATTGTCGGACCTTTGTGAAACATTTGCTGTCTAAGGTAATGGCTCGGTATTATCGATAGATCCTTCTTATGTGGAAACAAGACGTTAGCTTTTAATGCGCATGGGCATCCTCAGAAGAAAGAAAAATTAATCGCCAGAGGATAAATTGTAATTTTTCGTAATAGCTCGGTGAAATCTGTTCCAGAGTAGATTATAGTTACAGCAGATCGGGAACATGTGCATGTTTCTGGCTAACCAGTAGTACCCATCCCGCACCGGCATTTGTTATTAGCTGTTTGTACCAGAATCAGGGGGATGCGTTATGGACGAATACTCACCAAAAAGACATGATATCGCACAGCTTAAGTTCCTTTGCGAAACGCTGTATCATGACAGTCTCGCCACGCTGGAAGAGAGCAACCATGGCTGGGTAAATGACCCTACCTCGGCAGTTAATCTGCAGCTTAATGAACTGATAGAACATATCGCAACGTTCGCACTTAATTATAAAATTAAGTACGATGAAGATAATAAACTGATTGCACAGATTGACGAATATCTGGATGATACTTTCATGCTGTTTGGCAACTACGGCATTAATAGCGATGACCTTCAAAAATGGCGTAAGTCAGGGAACAAACTGTTTCGCTGTTTTGTCAACGTGAGCCGTGCTAATCCTGTTAGCCTTTCTTGTTAAAACTATTACAATCAATGGGTGAATTATGTCTGATAAACCATTAACTAAAACTGATTATTTGATGCGCCTACGACGCTGTCAGTCAATTGATACGTTAGAGCGTGTAATTGAAAAAAATAAATATGAACTTTCCGATAATGAACTGGCGGTATTTTACTCAGCAGCCGATCATCGTCTGGCCGAATTGACCATGAATAAACTGTACGACAAAATCCCGTCAACCGTCTGGAAGTTCATTCGCTAATCTTTATTCCATTGTGAGTACAAGGCTCTCTCCTCCCGTTTGACCTATAACTGTGATTATTATCACAACTACGGATTGGGAACGTTCCCTAAGAATCGTTAGCCTTTTATGGTAATAGCTTCCTGAAGACGGAGGCTCACATGAGTACTGAAAAACATAAAATGATTGCGGGCGAACTCTATCGTCCGGCAGACGACACGCTAAAAATGGACCGGGTTCGCGCCAGGCAACTCATCCACCGTTATAACCATACGGCTCCCGATGAAAAAGCCATCCGCGCTCAGCTGCTGCGCGAGCTATTAGGCCAGGGCGACGACGCCTATATCGAGCCCACGTTCCGCTGCGACTACGGTTATAACATCTACCTTGGCACCAATTTCTACGCTAACTTCGATTGCGTTATGCTGGACGTTTGTCCTATTCATATCGGCGATAACTGCATGCTGGCGCCGGGCGTGCATATTTATACCGCAACGCATCCACTGGATCCTGAGGCGCGTAATAGCGGCATGGAATACGGTAAACCGGTCACCATTGGTCATAACGTCTGGATTGGTGGGCGGGCGATTATTAATCCCGGGGTAACCATCGGCGATAATGCGGTCATCGCTTCAGGCGCAGTGGTCGTCAAAGATGTTCCGGCAAATGCCGTGGTTGGCGGTAACCCGGCAAAAATCATCAAAATGATCAGCTAGGCGCGCTGTCGACTGTTATGCTTTTTTGCAACCGATCTGTTACTTTCCGTGTGGATTAATGCAACATAGAATAGGTCAATCCGCCTTCCGTTGCCGAGCTTAAGATGTCAGAGATCCAGCGATTACTCACGCAAACCATTGATGAATTGAATACCACTGAAAAGCGCGACAACCGCCCGCGCTTTAGTATCAGTTTTATCCGCAATCATCCCGGCCTGTTCATCGCCATGTATGTCGCCTTCTTTGCGACCCTGGTGGTGATGATGCGTTCCGACACGCTGGCGGATTCGGTCTGGTTGCTCTGGCTGATGTTCGCGCTGCTTAACGGCTTCTTCTTCTTTGACGTCTACCCACGCTATCGCTACGAAGATATCGATGTTCTGGATTTTCGCGTCTGCTATAACGGCGAATGGTACAACACGCGTTTTGTTCCGCCGCAGTTAATTGAACGTATTTTGAACTCCAGTCGCGTAGATGGTCAGTCGAAAACGCAGCTGCAAAAGATGCTCTCCACCAAAGGTGAGTTGTCGTTCTACGACGTGTTCAGCCTGACCCGTTCTGAAGCTGCTCAATAAGCCGCTGTAGCGTGCGGATTGCCGTTGCAAACTGTGATGCCGACGTGTTGCCGTACCCCAGCACCAGCCCCGTACGGGCGTGCTGGCGGTTAAGGTAAAATGAGCTCAATGCGCTGGGCGCTATCTGATGCGCATGTGCCAGACGAACCAGCGCCACATCATCAACCCCATCAATCGCTACCGTCAGATGCAGTCCTCCCTCCCCAGCCATCACGCTATGCGCGACCGTCAACTCCTGTGCCAACGCCTCATGCAGCTGCGATTGCCGTTTACGGTATAAACGCCGCATCGACGCAAGATGGCGAGCGTAATGCCCCTCTTCAATAAACCGGGCCAGGGCACGCTGTTCAGCGCGATGGCCGCCGCGCAGCAGCGCGCGAATGGCCGGCTGTGCTGATTCAACCAACGCGGACGGCAGTACCATAAAACCGATACGTAGCGACGGAAACAGGGTCTTACTAAAAGTGCCTAAATAAACCACCGGTGCATTGCTAACCATTCCACGCATCGCCGGAATCGGTTCGCCGCTGAAGCGAAACTCACTGTCATAATCATCCTCCACAATCCAGGCACCCTGCTGGCGAGCAAACGCCAGCAGCGCCAGGCGTCGCGAAGCGCTCAGCACGCTGCCGGTTGGATACTGATGTGAAGGCGAGGTGAAAATCAGCGTGGGCGTCGCTAAATCGCGATCGATGTTCATTCCTTCTTCATCCACCGGCACACCCTCCAGCCGAAGTCCGGCGGCGCTAAAGGCGCTTCTGGCGCCAAAATATCCCGGTTCTTCGACCCAGGCAGTTTGCCCTGGTTCGCTAAGCAGCTGAGTGCAAAGATTTACCCCTTCCAGCGCCCCTTCGGTAATCACAATCTGCCGGGCATCGCAGTCGATACCGCGTGATAGTGCCAAATGGCGAGCAATGGCGACCCGCAGTGGCCATTCCCCTGCGGAATCCCCATAACCCAGCAGGCGGCTTCCCTCTTCGCGCAACACGCCATCGAGCAATCGCCGCCATAGCGGCAGCGGAAAATAGTTAAGCGCTGGTGTTCCCGGCGCAAACAGCAATGGCGGTGTATCGCGCGGCAGCACCGGCGGCAAAGACTGCAAGCGCAACGACAATGCGGCGGCACTGAACGCTGGGCAGTCCCGATTTTGCGGCTGCGGTAGTGCGGTTACCCGCGAGCCGCGACGATCCCGATGCAGATACCCTTCCATCGCCAACTGCTCCAGCGCTGCATTGACGGTATTGCGTGAAATCGATAACCGCTGCGCCATGACCCGCGAACCGGGGAGCCAGCTTTGCGCCTGGAGCTGCCCCTGCATAATTGCCTCTCTCAGCGTGCTGTAGAGACGGCGTTGCAGCGTTTCACCCGCGCGCGCCTGTAGCGAACGTATAAGCATAGCGAAAAAGGGATCGTCGGGAATATTCATCGGGCCTCCTCGTGGCACCATTAAAAGATACCTTGATGGCACTTTTTATGGAACCAGTAAACTTATACGCTCGACGTATTGTTTATTTCCCCAAGGAGAGGTTATGAGTCAACTTAATCAATTCGGTCAGTTAATTG
Source organism: Kluyvera cryocrescens NBRC 102467 (assembly GCF_001571285.1). GTDB lineage: Bacteria > Pseudomonadota > Gammaproteobacteria > Enterobacterales > Enterobacteriaceae > Kluyvera > Kluyvera cryocrescens. Next base: position 124,409 of record NZ_BCTM01000010.1, read on the forward strand.
GTGATGCCCTGCAAGATTGGCAGCCGCGTCCACATCCGCAGCGCGTGACGCTGGAAGGCCGCTATTGTCGCCTGGAGCCGCTAAGTCTTCAGCATGCCGAGGCGCTGTTTGCCGCCCACCAGCAGGCAACGGATACCCGCGGCTGGACCTGGCTGCTGCGCGAGCCGGAAAGCTCAGTCGAAGAGTATCGTCAGTGGATTGCGAGCATCGAAACGTTACAGGACCCAATCCAATTTGCGGTGATTGATAGCCGCACCGGGCTACCGGTTGGTTCCCTGGCGCTGATGCGTATTGACCCGAAAAATGGTGTGATGGAGGTGGGCCACGTTCATTTTTCTCCGCTGTTGAGCCGTACGCCGGCATCAACGGAAGCGCAGTGGCTATTGATGCGCTATGCCTTTGAAACGCTAGGATATCGCCGTTACGAGTGGAAATGTAATAGCTTTAACGAACCGTCGCGTAAGGCTGCGCTGCGCTTAGGTTTTCAGTTTGAAGGGCGCTTTCGTCAGGCGCTGGTGATTAAGGGCCATAATCGCGATACCGACTGGTTTTCCATTATTGATGGCGAGTGGCCGGCACTCAACCTGGCATTTCAGAAATGGCTTGCCGTCGACAATTTTACCGCCGACGGCAAGCAACGCCAGTCCCTGGAGACATTACGTAAAGCCAGCGCTTAACGACGTTTCTTACGCCCCTGCACCGCCTTAAAGCGGGGGTTAGATTTGCAGATAACGTACAAACGCCCTTTGCGTTTGACGATCTGGCAATCCGGATGGCGCTGCTTTGCGCTGCGCAACGAGTTAAGCACCTGCATCATGAACCTCTTTTTACATCAACAAAGCGACCAAAACGCTGGGTGAACCGCGCCACGCTGCCTTCTGTCGAAGCGGTACGTTGTTTACCGGTGTAATACGGATGCGATTTGGACGAAACATCAATCGTGACATACGGATATGTCACCCCTTCCAGCTCAATTTCCCGGTCGGTTTTAATGGTGGATCCCACGGTAAAGAACTCATTAGCGCTGGTGTCATGAAATACGACAGGACGGTAATGGGGATGGATATTGGCTTTCATCTGACCCTCACTTAATATGTTATAACATAACAATTACGATACGCCGTCATCCTGCACATTACAACCCCTCTCTTTACAGGGACTTTTCTTTTGCCAGTTTTCGCAAAAGCTCAGACCCCCGCGCGAACATAAATTAGAAATTAACGTTATTGGAGCCGATTTTTGCAATCAGGCAGGCTGTAGCTATCAACCTACAGGAGAGATCCCATGCAGCGCTGTTGTTGTCATCCCCCACTCGCACCGCCTGAGTTACCCAGTATGAATCTGCAAAACGGAGATAATAATGAGCCTTACCACTCTGCCTATTCTGAGCCTCGCGCAGTACCAACAGCCGTCTGAACGCGAGGCATTTTTAGCGCAGCTGCGTCACGCAGCCCGCGATGTTGGTTTCTTCTATCTGACCGATCACGGTATCAACGATGCCCTGCAGCAGTCGCTGCAATCTGAATCCCGCCGTTTTTTCGCCCTGTCCGACGAACAAAAACAGCAGGTGGCGATGATTCATTCCCCACATTTCCGTGGCTACAACCGCAGTGCTGCCGAGCTAACGCGCGGCCAGCCGGATTGGCGGGAACAGTTTGATATCGGCGCCGAGCGTCAGGCCGTGTCGTTACGCGAACATGACCCGCGCTGGCTTCAATTACAGGGGCCTAATCTGTGGCCAGAATCACTGCCGACCCTGCGCCCAGTTTTACTGCAGTGGCAGCGGGCGATGACGGAAATGGCAATGACGCTGCTGCGCGCTTTTGCCCAAGCGCTCCAACTGCCGCCGGAAGCCTTTGACACACTGTATGGTGAAAAGCCCAACGAACATATCAAGCTTATCCGCTACCCAGGGCAGCAAGAGACGCAAAGCAGCACTCAGGGCGTGGGCGCGCACAAAGATTCCGGATTTCTGAGTTTCCTGCTGCAAGACGAACAAAAAGGATTGCAGGTGGAGGTCAGCGACGGCCAATGGATTGACGCCAAACCGCTGCCGGGCAGCTTTGTGGTCAATATTGGCGAATTGCTGGAACTGGCGACCAACGGCTACCTGCGGGCCACCGTTCACCGCGTGGTATCACCACCGGCCAACCAGCAACGACTCTCCATTGCCTTTTTCCTCGGTGCACAACTCGACGCGGTGGTGCCGGTCTATACGCTACCGGAAGCGCTGGCGCGAGAGGCCAACGGGCCGCAAAGCGATCCGCAAAATCCGCTGCTGCGGGATGTCGGCTGGAACTACCTGAAAGGTCGCCTGCGCTCTCATCCAGACGTGGCCGAACGCTATTACCGCGACGTACTGCGCGCACGCAGTGAACAATTGATTGCCTGATCCTCATTCTAATAAGGAAACACAACATGAAACACGCTGCATTTAAACTGGCAGGAATAGCATTGTCCCTTTCTCTGGCCTGGAGCGCCTCCGCCGAACCGCTGCGCATTGCCGCCGATCCGGTGCCGCACGCCGAGATCCTCAACTTCATTAAAAAACAGGATCCGAAACTCGATCTGAAAATCGTCGAGCTCACCAGCGGCGTGAATGCTAACGAACTGTTGGCCAACGGCGATGTTGACGCCAACTATTTCCAGCACGTGCCGTATTTAAAAGATCAGGAAAAAGCGCTGGGTAAAACCTTTGCTGTCGCCGCTACCGTGCACATTGAGCCGCTGGGCATTTATTCGCGTAAGCATAAAGATCTGCAATCGCTGCCGGAAGGCGCCACCGTCGCGGTACCTAATAACACCACCAATTTAAGCCGCGCGCTGTTCCTGCTTCAGAGCAAAGGGCTGATTAAGCTGGATGCGAAATTTACCGACCCGGCGACAACCCTCGCCACGCCGAAGGATATCGTTGAGAACCCGCACAAGCTGAAAATTCTCGAAGTGGAATCACCGCAAATCCCGCGTTCTCTGGACGATGTGGATCTTGGTGTTATCAACGGAAACTATGCGCTGGAGGCCGGCTTATCGCCAGCCAAAGATGCGCTGGGACTGGAAAGCGCCACCAATAATCCTTACGCCAATATTCTGGTGACGAATCCACAGTTGGCCAACGATCCGCGAATTAAAGAGCTGGCGAAAGATCTCACCTCGCCACAGGTTGCTGAGTTTATCCGCCAGCACTATAACGGCTCCGTGATTCCGGTTAGCGCGCCAAAATCATGATCGTCATTGAAGGGCTGACAAAGCAGTATGCCGGGAGCGGCCAACCGGCACTCAACGACGTCTCGTTTACCGTTCCGAAAGGAGCGATTTACGGAATACTGGGGCGCAGCGGCGCGGGTAAAAGCACCCTGATTCGCTGTCTAAACCTACTGGAGCGGCCCAGCGCGGGGCGCATCCTGTTTAACGGTGAAGATATCGTGCAGTTCGATAAGGCGCGTCTACGCGCCCATCGCCTGCGCACCGGCATGATTTTTCAGCACTTCAATCTGCTGCACGCCCGTAACGTTGCCGACAACGTGGCGGTACCGCTGGAGATCGCAGGCGTAGCGAAAGCACAGCGACAACAAAGGGTTGCGGAGTTGCTCACGCTGGTCGGGCTGGCTGATAAAGCGGCCGCCTTTCCCTCGCAGCTCTCCGGCGGGCAAAAACAGCGCGTGGGCATTGCCCGCGCGCTGGCAGCCGACCCGGACGTGCTGCTGTGTGATGAGGCCACCAGCGCGCTCGATGCCGAAACCACCGCCAGCGTACTGGCGCTGCTGGAAACCATCAATCGCCAGTTAGGGCTCACTATCGTCCTGATTACCCACCAGCTCGAAGTGGTGAAAAATCTCTGCGATCACGCGGCGCTACTGGAAAGTGGTGAACTGCAGGAGAGCGGAAAAATTGCCGACCTGCTGGCCGCCCCCTGGTCACGTCTGCGGGATATCTTGCTCGGCGATGGCGATGAAGAACGCCGCTTCCTTGCGCGTCACGGTCTGGACAGGAGACACCTATGCATAGTCGCATGAGCTGGGAAGATTTATGGCCTTTATTGGTTGATGGCACGTTGGACACACTTTACATGGTCGGTCTGGCGGCCCTGTTTACCGTCCTGATTGGCCTTCCGCTTGGCGTGCTACTGTTTCTTTCGCGCCGCCACGGACTGATGCCGATGCCACGGGTGAATGCCGTGCTGGGGACGATTATCAACACGGGCCGTTCGCTGCCGTTTATCGTGCTGCTCATTGCCCTGATCCCCTTTACCCGTCTGCTGGTGGGAACCACCCTCGGCAGTACGGCGGCGATCGTGCCCATCACCATCGGCGCATTTCCATTTTTCGCACGTCTGACCGAAAGCGCGCTGGATGAAGTGGACTACGGACGTATTGAAGCGGTGCTCTCAATGGGCGGTAACATCTGGCACATCATCACCAAAGCCCTGCTGCCTGAAGCCCTTCCGTCGCTGCTGGCGGCTACCACGCTGACGATCGTCATGCTGATTGGTTTTTCCTCCATGGCCGGCGTTATCGGCGGCGGCGGGCTGGGCGATCTGGCCATTCGCTATGGTTATCAGCGTTTCAACGATCAGATCATGGTCGGGACGGTATTCATCCTGGTGCTGATGGTACAAGGAGTGCAAATGGGCGGCGACAGATTGGTCAGGGCGTTGGCGCATCGGCGATAAACCGAGGGAGAGCCGCCAGAAATCGATTTCACGCAATAAGCACATGGAATGTCAGGTATACTTGTCATACTTCTCCCAGGATAAGGACTGGCAGTGACTACTCGACATCTGGTCGGTCTGATAACCGGCGTGCTTATTCTGGCGATACTTCTCCCTATACTGCTGAGCATCTGGCTGGCTCAACGTGAAGCACACCGCCAATTTATGGATGAGCAAGCGACCTATGCGTCCCGCGTATTAATCCGCAGCGAGCAGGTCATGGGCCAGGTGAAAAAAGCGTTAACAGAGATGGATACGCTGAAAGTGGGCGGCTGTAGCCCTGCCCACCTTCAGGAAATGCGGCGTATCTCCTATGCCTGGCGCTATATTCAGGAAGTACTGTACCTGAATGGGCTGACGACACAGTGCTCTTCGCTTGAGAGTAGCGGTAGCCCCTTCACCTTCCCTGAACCCGATCGCATCTTACCCTCGGGCTATCGCGCGTGGTATACCGAACAAAACGATCTGGGTATGCATCGCTATATGGCGGCTTTTGCCTCAGACCACCACATGGTGATTATCGATCCCATCTCATTTATTGACGTTATTCCGTTTACGAATTCCCCGACCCAGGTCGCGCTTATTAGCACCGTCACGAACCGGGTTCTCGCCAACAGCGCCCCACTTGATGAGCAAGCCTGGCTTCGAATCAAAAATGAAAATCTGGAAACGCTAACCGAGAATAATATCGTTTATACGGTGCGTCATTATCCGGAACTGCAGGTCTCCATTCTCACCTGGTCCTCCACGCTGCCGCTGTCTGAACGTCTGCATCATCAACTTCTTATCTGGATGCCAGCAGGGATATTGATCAGCCTGTTAGCAAGCTGGCTGATTATTCGCGTCCTGCGCCGTTTGCAATCGCCTCACCAGCAAATGCGCGATGCGCTCAATAACGCCGAGATTAGCGTTAACTATCAGCCCATCGTCTCGCTTACCGATGGCAGAGTCGTCGGCTGTGAAGCGCTGGCGCGCTGGAAACAGGCGGATGGTAGCTACCTGTCACCGGATATTTTCATCCCGCTGGCTGAGGAAAGCGGGCTCATCACCCGCCTGACGGAAAACGTGGTGAAAAGGGTATTCCGCGATCTCGGAAAATGGCTGCATCTGCATCCGGAAATACATGTCTCAATTAATTTGTCGGTCGCCGATTTTCAATCGGTGATGTTACAAACCATCCTGCATCAGCAGCTACGAATCTGGCAGGTTCGGCCGCAGCAAATCGCTCTGGAGCTGACCGAGCGCGGTTTTGCCGATCCTAAAACCACCCTGCCGGCTATCGCGGCCTATCGCCGTGCCGGACATGCCGTCTATATTGATGACTTTGGCACCGGCTACTCCAGCCTGCGCTATCTACAGGATCTGGAAGTCGATACCTTAAAGCTGGATAAGTCGTTCGTTGACGCGCTGGAATATGCGCAGGTGACGCCGTATATCATTGAGATGGCGAAAACGCTGCAGCTAAACATTGTGGCGGAAGGCATCGAAACGGCCTGCCAGGAGAAATGGCTACGTGAGCACGGCGTTCAATTCGGGCAAGGCTGGCTTTATAGCAAGGCCCTGCCGAAGGAGGCTTTTATTTTGTGGGCGGAGAGCAATCTGCGGACACACGCTACTTGAGATAAGATTTAATCACCTGCATCACCACGTCAAGATCGGCTTCGCGCTGCATCTCTTCGGGTTCTTTCACCACGTGATCGGTAAGATGCCCCTGAATCACCTGCAACATCATGCCATTCACCGCACCGCGAATCGCTGCTAGCTGCTGTAACACCTCAGCGCATTCGTGCTCGCGATTGAGCATTTTTTCCAGCGCAACGCTCTGCCCCTGAATTTTCTTCAGGCGCGTCAATAACATCTTCTTGTGCCGTACGGTATGTGACATAGCCGGATCCTGTTCTTAACTCCTGCGCAAGCATACCACGCGCAGCTATTGCCGCACATTTTTATACTGGGGGGTAGTAGTAATGTACTGGGAGGGAGTATAGTAAATCCACTTTCAGCAAGGATCCTCACTCATGACCGACTTCACTACACTCTTACAACAGGGCAATGCCTGGTTCTTTATTCCCGGCGCCATTTTGCTTGGCGCACTGCATGGCCTGGAACCTGGACACTCTAAAACCATGATGGCGGCCTTCATCGTCGCTATTCGCGGCACGCTGAAACAGGCGATTTTACTGGGGCTGGCGGCGACGCTGTCGCATACGGTCGTGGTGTGGGTTATCGCGATGGCGGGGATGTGGTTTGGCCGCGGCTGGGATGCGCAAACCGCCGAGCCGTGGTTCCAGTTGCTTTCCGGGATCATCATTATTGCCATCGCCCTGTGGATGCTCTGGCGGACCTGGCGCGAATCACGCGGGGCGCATAACCATGATCACAGCGATCATCACGGCCACTCACATCATCACGACCACAGCGATCACGCTCATGATCATCATCACCACGATGAGCACCACCATGGCGCGTTGGTCGATGCCGACTGGCAGGATGCCCACCAGCGCGCCCATGCCGAGGAGATCAACCGTCGTTTTACCGGCCAGCAGGTTACCACTGGGCAAATTATGCTGTTTGGCCTGACCGGCGGGCTCATCCCCTGCCCAGCATCGATAACCATTCTGCTTATCTGTTTGCAGCTTAAACATGTGGCGCTGGGGGCGACGCTGGTGTTGAGCTTTAGCGTGGGTCTGGCGCTAACGTTAGTTGCCTCTGGTGCCATCGCGGCGATAAGCCTCAAGCATATGACTAAACGCTGGAGCGGGTTCGGCGAGCTGTCGCGAAAGGCGCCGTGGTTCTCCGGCGCGCTAATTATTCTGGTGGGGATCTACATGATGGCGCACGGCATCAGCGCCTTAGCCTGATGCCGGGGATACGGTTTAATGCTGCTGCCAGCGATGTGCGCCATAGTTGAGCCGGCGAGCGATCAGCGTCAGATTTGCGCGCTCAGCCCCGCCGTCGCCAAATCAGCACCTTCCAGAGTCACCTGAATGGCTAATTCTCCTGCTTAAAGCGGTCTACAACGCCGGCGGCCATTCAGCGACTGCCGCGATGCGCTGCTATCATCCCGCATCGCGGCCTGTACCTTATGCCGAGTGCGCGGTGATACGTGCACAGCCTGGTTAATTACCCACGACACGGTCTGGTAGGAAACCCCGGCGACGCGGGCCACACCATAAAGCGTTATCGATTTCATACTTCTTCAGGTTACCTGGCATGATAACAGCCGTGTCACCTGAAAATGTCCACAACGCTGTGAGCGCTTCGTAAAATCAGGACGGTTGCTCCGCTTTTACCGCCCGCCGCTGCGCCACTCGCGGTAGCTGGAACCACGGCAAGCAGATTTGAATCAACGGACCAATCGCCAGTGCATACAGCACGGTCCCAATGCCAAAAGTACCACCCAACACCGTACCGATAACCAGCACCGAGAGCTCAATAGCCATACGGATCCAGCGTACCGGCCAACCGGTGCGAGCGTGAATCCCGGTCATCAGCCCATCACGCGGCCCCGCGCCAAATCCCGCACCAATGTACATTCCCGTCGCCAAGGCGTTGAGGATCACCGCCATTCCCAACATCGCGGCACGTAGCCACAGCGACTCCAGCGGCGGCATCAGCGCCAGCGTTGCATCGGCTGCCAGCCCCAGCACAATCACATTGCTAATGGTGCCAAGGCCAGGACGCTGGCGCAGTGGGATCCACAGCAGTAGCACCGCCACGCCGGTTAAGATCATCACCAGTCCAATGTTCAGAGATGTCAGTCCAGCAACCCCAAGGTGAAACACGTTCCACGGATCGGCCCCGAGATTGGCGCGAACATAGACGGCGGTTGACACCCCATATAGCGTTAACCCAAAGTAAAGCTGAATCAGTCGGCGTAACATTGGCACCTCTGCCTGTCGGTTGATAGCTTCATCATCGACAAAAATGGCATTATGATTAATGACCAGTTTTCAAAAAGTGGACTGCACTGATGCTACGACGCTCTGCCACCCAATCGCTCGTCCGCCTGCTCGGTCACTGGCAGGAAACCCCATCAACCACACCGCTATGGCGACAGCTAACCGACGCGCTGCGATTGTTGATTCTCGATGGCCGACTGCCGCTCGACACTCGCCTGCCGGGCGAACGTGAATTTGCTAGCGCGCTCGGTGTCAGCCGGACCACCATCGCCAGCGCACTGGCCCAGTTGCGCGATGAGGGCTATGTGCAAAGCCGCCAGGGCAGCGGCTCTACGGTGACTCTAGCTGCGGAGTTTAACCAGCGCGTGCCGCGTACGCCCTCTTCACCAACGCTGGATCTCTCCACCGCCGCGCTGGCGGCCGGGGCCGAAATCCACCAGGCCTATAGTCATGCACTCAGCGTCCTGCCCGGCTATCTCAACCAAACCGGCTACGATCAGCAAGGGCTGCCCGTCCTGCGAGAAGCAATCGCCGCGCGCTACTGTGCACGCGGGCTGCCAACCACTGCCGATGAAATTATGCTGGTAAACGGTGCCGTTAGTGGGCTGGCGCTGATCCTGCGCTATCTCACCGGGCCAGGCGATAGGGTGGTGGTGGAGACGCCAACCTATCCGTTGGCGATTGCGGCTATTGAGGGTGCCTCCTGCCGCCCGGTGGCATTGCCCCTGCCGGATGCGGGCTGGGACACCGATGGGCTGGCGGCCATTATCGCCCAGACCGCACCCCGTCTGGCCTATCTGATGCCCGACTTTCAAAATCCAACCGGACAATGCATGGACAGCGCGACGCGGCAAATCATTGCCGATCTGGCCGCTCGTACCTGCACCACGCTAGTCGTCGACGAAACCATGGTCGATTTATGGTACAGCGCCCCGCCGCCGCCGCCGCTGGCCGCATTTAATCGCCACGCGCCGATCGTGACCGTGGGTTCGACGGGAAAAAGCTTTTGGGGTGGCCTGCGACTGGGCTGGATCCGCGCATCATCACGCACCATCGCCGCGCTGATTCAAACCCGTGATACCCTCGATCTCGGCTCTCCGCTGCTGGAGCAGTTGGCAACCTGCTGGCTGCTGGAACATGAAGAATCGCTGCTGCCCGGACGACGGCATCAGCTTAAAAATCGTCGCGATATGTGTGCAGAACTGATGCAGGAATATTTTCCCCAATGGAAATTTGTCCTGCCGGAAGGTGGATTATCGTTCTGGGTTGAGTTGCCGGAAATGATGGCCACGCGCTTTGCGGCTCGGGCAGAAGGCTGCGGCATTCATCTTGGCGTAGGTACGCGGTTTAGTCTGGCTGGTGGAGGGGAGAGAAATCTGCGTATTCCATTCACCTTAGATGACGATACGCTACGCCGCACCTTTACCACATTACAGCCGGTATGGGCGACGTTAGCAGGCCAGCATGGCACTAGTAAGGTGCGGAAAATTATTTAACCGCGCGCGGGTATAACAATACCACCATTAATATTGCCGGCCTGTTTTATATTATTTTGCCTGGTTTAGCCACGCGAAATAATATATTAGTGCTGAGGGGGGATCGGAAAACCTTTAAGAGATATAACGAAAGATTCTCCCTCTTTTTTTATCTTAGCACCGGTATCGCACCAGTCTGAGGCAATACGAAAGAACTCATCGCTGCCTACATTCCAGTTCAGAAGAACATGTTTGACGTAGCCCGAGCGTAATAAATCACAGGCTTCGCCGTAGTTACAGGCTATTGAAGGTTGCTGTTTCATTTTCTCTTCTTCAGGATTTTTCGTAATGCTTTGATTTCTTTAGGTGTGAATGGTGCAACATCTTCTTCCGTATGCTGGCTGTCAATGTCGTCTTCACATACACCCGCCTCGACTTCTGTTGCAAATGCCCGCTGTAGCAGCTTTTCCGTCGCCGCACTTAACGTCAGACCGTTCGCCTCAGCGTAGTGGCGAAGTCCTTCTTTTACTGTCTCATCAATTTTTACGTTGAGCACTGCGACCGTCATGTTTACTCCTTCCCGTAGCAACACGTTTGCACGCGGCTAAAATGGTTGTTGTATTATTTCTGTAATAACTAATACATCAAACCAACAGTACATTCCACAAATATATTTATAACATTCTGAGCGATATGAATGCCTAATGTTAATTTAAATACTATTTATGACACAGAGATGACACTATTATTACAAGCTAATGAAGTTTAATTGAAAAGCCGCAAAATGCTGACGCCAATAACCATTATTAATATAGGGTTACTTTATCTGAGGGAAGGCTGAAAAATCAGAGAGGTAGAAATGGGTGGGGGCCCTGCCAGCTACATCCCGGCACACGCGTCATCTGCCTTGGCTGCTTCCTTCCGGACCTGACCTGGTAAACAGAGTAGCGTTGCGGGAGAACCAACAGAGCCCCCATTGAGAGCGTTGTTCCCAACGCGCTGGCGCATTATCACTGCTGAGCCGGTCAATTGCAAGCTATCCGCTTTTACCTGCTGGATTCTTGCACAACCCCCTCTTCACAGCGACCATCAGTCTGATTATGCTGAGCGTTCTGTCTTCAGGAATAGACTATGGACGCTCAAGACTCTTTCCCGCACCGCGTATGGCAAATCGTCGCTGCAATCCCCGAGGGCTACGTCACCACCTACGGCGATGTCGCCAGGCTGGCGGGTTCTCCACGTGCCGCAAGACAGGTGGGAGGGGTTCTACGCCGATTACCGGAAGGCTCAACGCTGCCGTGGCATCGGGTGGTGAATCGCCACGGGGCCATTTCGCTGACCGGCCCTGACCACCAGCGCCAGCGCCAGGCGCTGCTGGCCGACGGCGTGCAGGTTTCCGGCAGTGGGCAAATCGATATGCAAAAGTATCGCTGGCAATATTAAGGCATTTTTGACGCCTGTCTTCATTCGTGCAGCACACCCCGGACAAAAAAATGCCCTCACAGGGAGGGCATCGTCTTTTATCTCAGCAACACTTACGGAACCTGGACGGGCGCTGCATCCTGAACCGGAACCGGCGTTTGCTGTACCGGCACCATAATCAGGTCGGCTTTGGTACCGCCGTGGTTGATCACTTCCTGAATGGTATCGGTGATAAACAGCAGTTTACCGTCGAGGGTGACCGCCGCACTTAACAGAATGCGAGCGTTTGGCTGGATATCAGCCGGGTTGTAAGGCAGCACAAAGCTAAACGGTGCCTGTTTACCTTCGGTGCGGGTCACTTTCTGCGACAGAACTTTCGATGGTGCATCGGCAAGCGATGCGTCGGACAGCGTAACCGTTAATACCGCATCAGGCGGCAGCGCCACTTTCTGGCGAATGAGGACATTACCGGAGACATTCGGCCCGGATACCGCTTGCTGCGCGGCCGCTGCTTCTGGTGCTGGTGTCTGATTCTGACTTTGCTGGTGCGTCTGCGAACAGCCTGCAACGGCCAGTGCAATCGCCAAACCGCTTAAGATCGGCACAAGTTTCATTAGCATTCTCCTTTTTGCTCACTCTAATTAAGGCCATTTTCTCAATTGAGTGACAACGCCTTAACAACTTTAACCGCTTAAGTGTGGCACATATTTCACATTAATGCCTGCAAACGCCCCATTATTCAGATAATTGAACCCATCGGACCACTCGCGAAATTACGTTATAATGGAAGCATTCACCTGCCGTTATACCCTAAATAGTTCGCGTTGCATGAAGGCGGCAAGCGAGTGAATTCCAGCAGCTTACTCGGGTAAGCGACTGGGTGACCGAACGCAGCCAACGCGTATGCAACGTGAAGTATGACGGGTATATGAGAGTAAAATTATAGAGGGTACCAATGAGCCAGGCGCTATCAAATCTGCTGACGTTATTAAATCTGGAAAAAATTGAAGAGGGCCTGTTCCGCGGTCAGAGCGAAGATCTGGGTCTGCGTCAGGTATTTGGCGGACAGGTCGTGGGCCAGGCGCTGTATGCGGCGAAAGAGACCGTCCCTGCCGATCGTTTAGTTCACTCTTTTCACAGCTACTTCCTACGCCCGGGAGACAGCCAGAAGCCGATTATTTACGATGTTGAAGTCCTGCGTGACGGCAACAGCTTTAGCGCACGCCGGGTGGCCGCGATTCAAAACGGCAAGCCTATCTTCTACATGACCGCCTCCTTCCAGGCGCCTGAATCAGGCTATGAGCATCAAAAAACGATGCCCGTTGCGCCATCCCCGAACGGCCTGCCATCGGAAACCGATATCGCCCGTTCGCTGGCACATTTCCTGCCGCCGCAGGTTGCTGAGAAATTTCTGTGCGACAAACCGATTGAAATTCGCCCGGTTGAATTCCACAACCCGCTGAAAGGCCATACCGCAGAGCCGCACCGCCAGGTGTGGATGCGCGCTAACGGTGCCGTTCCGGACGATCTGCATATTCATCAGTATCTGTTGGGCTATGCTTCAGACTTCAACTTCCTGCCGGTGGCGCTTCAGCCCCACGGCGTAGGCTTCCTCGAGCCGGGCATGCAGGTGGCGACGATCGATCACTCAATGTGGTTCCACCGTCCGTTCAACATGAACGAATGGCTGCTGTATAGCGTGGAGAGCACCTCAGCCTCCAGCGCACGCGGCTTTGTTCGCGGCGAATTCTATACTCAGGACGGTATACTGGTTGCCTCCACGGTGCAGGAAGGGGTCATGCGTAATCGCGGATAACCCGCCCCCACGCACACAAAAAAGCCTCCCGATGGGAGGCTTTTTTGGCTTTGGAGATAACTGCAGTTTTTCGGGCGAGGCGCAAACTTCGTGGTCGAAAAACCCAGGGTCGGCGTCTCCGCCTCCCCTGATTAGGGATATCAGGCGTTGTAGGCGTTTTCGCCGTGGCTGTTGACGTCCAGGCCTTCACGTTCCTGATCTTCTGGTACACGCAGACCGACGGTCAAATCTGCCACTTTGTAGCCGATGAAGGCCACTACGCCAGACCAGACAATGGTGATGCCGATGCTTTCCAGCTGTACCAGAACCTGATGGCCCATGGTCACGCCTTCTGCATAACCCACACCGCCCAGCGCCGTGGAAGCAAAGATACCGGTCAGAATACAGCCGACAATGCCGCACACGCCGTGCACACCAAACACATCGCAAGGATCATCAACGCGCAGCAGACGTTTCAGTGAAGTCACACCCCACAGACCTGCCAGACCAGCGATAATACCCAGAATCAGCGCACCGCCGACCCCAATATAACCACAGGCTGGGGTGATGCCGACCAGACCGGCAATCGCACCGGAGCACGCGCCCAGCAGAGATGGCTTGCCGCGCAGTGCCCACTCGCCGAAGACCCAGCCGAGGATAGCGGCCGCGGTGGCAACCACGGTGTTCACGAAGGCCAGACCGGCAATTTCGTTCGCCGCGCTAGCGGAACCAGCGTTGAAGCCGAACCAGCCAAAGTAGAGGATTGCGGTACCGATGAATACCATCGGCAGGTTATGCGGTTTGAAAGCTTCTTTGCCAAAGCCCACGCGTTTCCCAATCAGATACGCACCCACCAGGCCCGCAACGGCGGCGTTGATGTGTACAACGGTACCCCCGGCAAAGTCGAGCGCACCGTGGCTTGCCAGCAGACCGCCGCCCCATACCATGTGCGCAATCGGCACATAGGAGAGCGTCAGCCAGATGACCACAAAGATCAGTACCGCGGAGAAGCGAATACGCTCCGCCAGCGCACCGACAATCAGCCCCACGGTGATACAGGCGAAGGAGCCCTGGAACGCCACGTGGATGTACTGATAGAAGGAGCCCATCAGGTCAGTAATCTTGATATTCTTCAGCATCACCCAGTCGAAGCTGCCGAAGAAGCTGCCGCCGGTGCCGAAGGCCAGTGAGTAGCCGTAAACCACCCACAGCACGCAGACCAGCGCGAAGGTCACCGCCACCTGAGTCAGCATGGAGAGCACGTTTTTACCGCGGATCAGGCCGCCGTAGAACAGCGCAATGCCCGGAATAGTCATAAACAGCACCAGCGCGGTACACAGCATCATAAAGGCGTTATCGGCCTTATCCACAACCGCAGGAGCGGCCATCGCCAGACCCGGCAACAGCGCCAGTGCGCTCAACCCCGTTTTTACCATTGTTTTTTTCATCATCTCGATCCCTATCACTGTGCTGGCTGGGAATTACAGCGCCGCTTCGTCGGCTTCGCCGGTACGAATACGGATAACGCGCTGCAGTTCGGCGACAAAAATCTTACCGTCGCCAATTTTTCCGGTGTAAGCGGCTTTGCTGATCACGTCGACGACTTCATCGAGCTGATCGTCGGCGATAGCCACATCAATCTTTACTTTCGGCAGGAAGTTGACGCTGTATTCCGCGCCGCGATATAGCTCAGCATGACCCTTCTGACGACCGAAGCCTTTCACTTCTGTCACCGTTAAGCCCTGAATGCCAATTGAAGACAGCGCTTCGCGAACGTCTTCAAGTTTGAATGGTTTGATTACCACGGTAACCAGCTTCATAGATCCCCTCCAGTCAGAATTCGGTAATGGCTGCGAACACAAAAGAGATAAAGCAAGCGGCGTGCCAAAAATTCAAAGCACGATGCCAGGCGGTGAAATCAGGGGTTATGGCGGCAAAATGGCGGGAGAAAAAAGAAAAACGCACCATGCGGGTGCATGATGCGTGTCACAAATGCATTCTGTTAGAAAAATGCCTGTCGCTGGTGCATCAGGCGGTCAATGCATCGTCCTGAGCGCTCGCAGCCAGCTCTTCACCGGCCAGCTGAAGTTGATACATCTGCCAGTAACGCCCTTTTGCTTCAAGCAGTTGCTGGTGAGAACCCTGCTCAACCGCCTGCCCGCGATGAAGCACCATTATGGTATCTGCCTCAACAATGGTCGACAGACGGTGGGCAATCACCACCAGCGTGGTGTGCTGGCGAACGGCAGCCAGCGCTTGCTGAATAGCGCGCTCTGTGCCGGAGTCAATATTGGCCGTGGCCTCGTCCAGAATCAGCACCTGCGGGGTGTCCACCAGCACGCGGGCCAACGCCAGCAGCTGCTTTTGCCCGACGGAGAGATTATTCCCCTGCTCGCCCAGATGGGTGTAAAGGCCGTCGCTCATGCCGCGAACCATTTCCGCCAGTTGCACCGTTTCCAACACCTGCCAGACCTGCTGTTCACTAATCTCGCGCCCCAGCGTAACGTTGGCGAAGAAGGAGTCAGCCAGCACTACCGGATCCTGTTGCACCACCGCGATGCCCTCACGCAACACCTGATGACTGAGGCTCGGCAATGGCCGACCGCCGAGGCGGATCTCTCCAGAGTTAGGCGCGTAGTACCCCATGAGCAGGCTGGCCAACGTACTTTTACCGCTCCCGGTATGCCCCACCAGCGCCACGAAGCTCTGCGCCGGAATAGACAGCGAGATGTTTTGCAGCACCATTTTGTCGTCGCGGTAAGCGAACGACACGTTGTCGATATCAATATCCCCGCTCGCCAGCGGAGCAATATCCTGCCCATACTGCTGACGCGGCCGGTCCATCAGCTCAAAAACGCGTTCCCCAGCGACTACCGCCTGTTGCAGCATCGACTGCTGGGTCGTCAACTCAATCAGCGGTTCATTGAGGCGTCCCAGGTAGCTGATAAATGCATACAGCACACCAACCTTGATAGACCCTGTTGCGCTAAAGCCAAATAGCATCAGCAGCCCGCACAGTACCAGCGACGAGAACAGGCTGAGCAGCGGACGTAGCAGGAAGCCGTCCAGCCTCAGCGTCTGCATACGCGCCAAATAATGTGAACGGCTCACTTCACCAATCCGCTCGCCGAAGCGCACCTGCTGACGGAATTGCTGGATAACGCTCATACCGTTGATGACTTCATTAAAACCGTCGTTGATATCCGCCAGATAAGCGCGAACGCGGCGGACAATCGGCGTGCTATAGCGCTGATAGATGATCATTACCGTCATCACCGCCGGGAAAATAGCCATCGCCACCAGCGCCATGCGCCAGTCGAGACTGAACATCGCCACCAGCATCGCGCCGATAAGCGCGGCACTACGCAGCACCGTCGCCACCACCGTGACGTACAGGTCGCGAATCACTTCGGTATCGTTGGTCACCCGTGAAATGAGCTGCCCTACCGGCTGCGTGTCGAATTCACTCAGCGGCTGGCGTAGCGCAGCATCCATCACATCAATACGCAGTTGCTGGACCACGCCTACGGCGGCCCGGTTAAACAGCAGCGATTGGCTGTAGTGCAGCCCTGCCGCCAGAAGCTGTAGACCGACATAGGCTGCGGCCAGCCCCATGACTTTGCCCCACGGCAGCAGTCCTTTTGCCACCATGTTGTCAATAAAATAGCTGATCAAAAGCGGCCCGCTAACCTCTGCCGCCGCGGCTATCCACAGCATGAGCACCGCAATCGACAGGGGTTTTCGCCACGGCGAGCCGTAGGCCAGCAGGCGTTTTAAGGTTGGCCACAGTTGCCCAAAACTACGCATCGGCCACCTCCGTATTCTCTTCTTCCGGCGCATCGTTTAGCGCCGCCTCAAGCTGCTGGTAACGATACATATCGCGATACCAGCCCGGCTGCGTCGCCAGCCGTTCATGTTGACCACGCTGGGCGATATGCCCATGCTGCATCACTATGATTTCACTGGCATCGAGTAGCGCCGACAGGCGGTGAGCGCTGATGATAAACGTCCGCCCTTCCCCCCACTGACGCAGATTGTGCAGAATTTTATGCTCGGTACGCCCGTCAACCGCCGACAGCGCGTCGTCGAGGATCAGGATTTCCGCATCCAGCAGCAGCGCGCGTGCAATCGAAATTCGCTGCTTTTGTCCGCCGGAAAGCATGACGCCGCGCTCACCGACTTCCGTCTCGTAACCCTGGGGCAAGCGCAGGATATCGTCATGAACGCAGGCCAACCGCGCCGCTTGTTCAATTTCTTCCTGCGTCGCACTCGGGCAGCCCAACGCAATATTGCTGGCCACCGTGTCAGAAAACAGGAACGGCGTCTGGCTCACCACCGCCAGACGGCTACGCCAGGCATCCAACTGTAGCTGGCGCAGGGGAATGTTGTGGAAGCGAATATCGCCTTCATCAACATCGAAATGGCGCTGAATCAACGACAAAATAGTCGACTTTCCGGAGCCGGTTGGCCCACAAATGCCGAGCATATGGCCCGGCTTGAGGATCACATCGACGTCGGTCAGCGTCGATTTATCCGTTTTCGGATAGCTAAAGCGACGAATCGCCAACGCCAGCGTGCCGCGGCCTTCAGGTACGGTCTGAGTACCGTCATCCACCACCGGCGCTTCCGCCAGCAGCGTGCGGATACGGCTGTAGGCGGCGCTGCCGCGCTCGACGATGTTAAACATCCACGCCAGCGCCAGCATCGGCCAAATCATCAGCCCCAAATACATCATAAAGCTGGTTAATTGACCGAGGGTTAACTCACCCTGCATCACCATCCAGCTTCCGCCAGCAATCGCCAGCAGGTTCGCCATCCCGACGGCGATGTAGATAGTCGGGTCAAAACGCGCGTCAATGCGCGCCACGCGCATGTTTTTAATGCCGGTGTCCGCCGCATCGGCAGCAAACTGCGCAGACTGACGATCTTCAAGACCAAACGCCTTGATCATGCGAATACTGGTCAAACTCTCCTGGGTGCGATCGTTAAGGCTGGAGAATGCCGCTTGCGCTAACTTGAAGCGCTCGTGCAGCAGGTTACCGTAGCGATGGATGACCAGTGCCATAATGGGCATTGGCACCAGCGCCAGCAGCGTAAGCTGCCAGCTAATCTGGGTCGACATCACAATCAGTACCGCGCAGCCCATCACCAGCGAGTCCACCAGCGTCAACACCCCTTCACCGGCGGCAAACACCACGCGATCAACATCGTTGGTGGCACGCGCCATCAGGTCGCCGGTACGATGGCGCAGATAAAATTCAGGATGCTGGCGGCTGAGCTGACGGTAAAAATCTTCCCGCAGTTCGACGGCGAGCTGATAGGACGCACCAAACAGCAGCACGCGCCAGACGTAGCGCAGCAGGTAAACCACCACGGCGATCAGGACCATAGTGCCTACCCACATCAGCAGCTTTCCGGCGGTGAAGTGGTGCTGTGAGACGCCATCGACCACAATTCCCACCATCTTCGGCGGAATAAGCTGCAGTATGGCAATGATAATGAGCAGGGAAACTGCGCCGAGATAGCGACGCCATTCCCGACGGAAGTACCAGCTTAGTTGAGCAAATAATCGCACGCGGTAAAATTCCAGAGATAAAGTGTTATCCGATGGGGAGAGCGGTAGTGGATTTGATCTGTTCCATCGCAAAGCTTGAGGTGACGTCCGACAGTCCAGGAACGCGGTTCACCAGGCTTTTATAAAAATCATCATAGCGTTTCATGTCGGCAACCTGGACGCGCATCAGGTAGTCATACTCTCCGGCCATACGCCAGAAACCGAGCACTTCAGGCATCTGCGTCACTTCACTGACAAAGAGACTGTACCATTCACTACTGTGATGCTGGGTTTTAATCAGCACGAAGGCCGTCAGCCCCAGCCCGAGTTTTTCCGCATCCAGCAGCGCAACGCGCCCGAGTAATATGCCCTCGTCTTCCAGCCGCTTAAGCCGTTTCCAGCACGGCGTGGTGGTCAGATTAACGGCATCGGCCAGCGCCTGCAAAGAGAGCGTACAGTCATTTTGCAGCAAAGAGAGCAGCTTTCGGTCAATTTTATCTAGCATAAGGGGCACCGGGAGAAAACTTTTCTACCTTCATTCTATTTTAAAGGTCAGATGGCAACAATTTTTTCTGTGCTTTTCGCTATGCTGGGCACAAAATGACAAACGGATAAACACGATGAATAGCACCTGGATCAAACACGCCATTAGCGAAATTAACGCCGACTATCAACGCAGCGCCGATACGCATTTGATTCGTCTGGCGCTACCTGCCTTTCCCGGCATTCAGCTGTACCTTAAAGACGAAAGCACCCACCCGACCGGCAGCCTGAAGCACCGTCTGGCGCGCTCGCTGTTCCTTTACGGCCTGTGCAACGGCTGGATTAAGGAAGGCACCACCATTATTGAATCGTCGTCCGGTTCGACGGCGGTATCCGAAGCCTATTTCGCTCGCCTGCTTGGGCTGCCATTCATCGCCGTTATGCCTTCCTGCACCGCAAAACGAAAAATCGAACAGATTGAGTTTTACGGCGGCCGCTGCCATTTCGTGGAGAGCGCCTGTGAAATTTATGCTGCGTCGGAAAAATTGGCCCGTGAGCTGAACGGCCACTATATGGATCAGTTCACCTACGCCGAGCGCGCCACCGACTGGCGCGGTAACAACAACATCGCCGACAGCATTTTCCGCCAGATGTCCCATGAGCCGAATCCGGTTCCTGCATGGGTGGTAATGAGCGCCGGCACCGGCGGCACCTCAGCCACTATCGGTCGCTACATCCGTTGCCAGGGCTACGAGACCCAACTGATGGTGGTTGATCCCGAAAACTCGGTGTTTATGGATTACTGGCAGCAGCGCGACGCCAGCCTGCGCGGCACCGTCGGCAGTAAAATTGAAGGTATTGGCCGCCCGCGTGTCGAACCGTCATTCATTCCGGACGTGGTCGATAGCATGATGCGCGTACCGGATGCCGCCAGCGTCGCTACCGCCCAGTGGCTGGAGACGCAGCTTGGCCGCAAGGTCGGCGCATCGACCGGTACCAACATGTGGGGGGCACTGCAGCTTGCTGCGCAGATGCGCGCTGAAGGTAAAACCGGATCGATTGTGACGCTGCTGTGCGACAGCGGCGAACGCTATCTCGATACCTATTACAACCCGCAGTGGGTGACGGCGAACATTGGCGACGTAATGCCGTGGCACCAGCAGATTCAGCAGCTTATCGGACAATAAAAAAAGCCAGGCATCATCTGAGCCTGGCTTGCTGGAAAGTTTCTCTATTCGGGGGAATAAGGAAGATTCGGTGTATCCAGCCAATGCGTTAAATAGTGGGAAACCGCCTGAGTGTTGCAGTTTCCGATAACCGGTAGATGGGGCAATGCGGCCTTAAGTTGCCCCATCGCGTTGCCCATAATCACGCCGCGCCCCACCAGCCCCAGCATTTCACGGTCGTTCATCGCATCACCAAACGCCATGCATTCGTCCATACCCACGCCCAGATGGCCGCCCAGCACCGTCAGCGCCGCACCTTTATTGCTTTCCGGTGGCAGAACTTCAAGACAGTCAATCGCCGAGAAACAGATGTTGGCACGCTTGCCCAGCGCCTCAACCAGTTGAATGCGCAGACGACACAGATCGTCATGATCGCCGCAAAAGCAGACCTTAGTCACCTGGTGTGCGGGGATCCGCCGGAGATCGCGCAACTGATAGCGAAAACCGCTGTAGACATGGGCCTGCAACATTTCGGGGATCTCACGTCCGGTAAACCAGCCGTTATCATTAAATACGTGAACGCTGGCCTGGGTATCCCAATGGCTGTGCAGTACCTGCTCGGCGACGTCCGGAGCGAGATCGCTACGGTGCATCACTTCCCCCTGCTGCGAATGAAGCCGCGTGCCGTTGCCAGTAATGAGATAGGCATTCAGCGACAGCGATTCAATCAGCGGACGCATCTCCAGCACGTGACGACCGGTGGCAAAAGTTAGCGTGATATTGCGTTCGCGTAGCCGCTTCAGTACCGCAATGGTTCTGTCGCCCAAACGATGGTCAGGCATCAAAAGGGTGCCATCCATATCAAACGCTGCCAGTCTCGCCATTATTTATCCCGCCTGTGATCGCTCTCTCTTGCCACTCAGTATCCGCTGGGATATACGGAAGTAATACTGAATACTTCACATTTATTGTTCCGGGTTTCTATGCGTCTGTTAAATCGTTTAAATCAGTTTCAGCGTCTGTGGCAACCGTCGCAGGGGGAAACGCAGCAGGTCACCATTGCCGAACTCGCTGCCCTCTGTTTTTGCAGCGAACGACATGTGCGTACGCTGCTGCGCCAGGCGCAGGAAGCCGGTTGGCTCAGTTGGCAGGCACAATCCGGGCGCGGCAAACGCGGAAGCCTGACGTTTCACACGACGCCAGAGGCGCTGCGTAATGAAATGATGGAAACCGCGCTGGAACGCGGACAGCAGCATAACGCGCTGGAGCTGGCCCAGATTGCACCGGTAGAGCTGCGGGCGCTGCTGCATCCGTTTCTGGGCGGTCAGTGGCAAAACAACACCCCGACGCTGCGCATTCCCTATTATCGCCCTCTCGAACCCTTGCATCCTGGCTTTCTCGCCGGGCGCGCCGAACAGCACCTGGCCGGGCAGATTTACTCTGGCCTCACCCGTTTTAATCATGATGCGTCGCAACCAAGTGGCGATCTCGCGCACCACTGGTCGGTCTCGCCTGACGGCCTGTGCTGGCACTTTTATGTCCGCTCTACTCTGCACTGGCACAACGGAGACGCGGTGGAGACCGATCAGCTGCGTCGCCGCCTGCTGATGCTGCTGACCCTTCCCGAGCTGGCCCGGTTATTCTCCAGCGTTAAGGAGATAGGCCAGAGTCATCCCCAATGCCTGACCTTTACTCTGCATCGCCCGGACTATTGGCTACCGCACCGGCTGGCGAGCTATTGCAGCGTACTGGCGCATCCGGATGAGCCAGAACAGGGTACCGGCCCGTTCATGTACAAAATCTTCGAGCCGGAACTGGTACGCATCGAAAGCCACCATCGCTACCATCTGGGCCATCCGCTGCTTCAGGCGATTGAATACTGGATCACGCCCCAGCTATTTGAGCAGGGTTTAGGCACTAGCTGCCAGCATCCGGTGCAAATCGCGATTGGTAAACCAGAAGAACTGGGGAAATTGCGTTTGGTGAGCCACAGTATCAGCCTGGGCTTTTGTTATCTGGCGCTGCGCCAAAGCCCACGACTTAGCATGGCGCAGGCGCAGCGGGTCATAGCGCTAATCCATCGCTCCGGACTGCTGCAAAGCCTTCCGCTTGGTGAAAATCTGATCACTCCCAGCGAAGAGATGCTGCCGGGTTGGGCGATTCCGCTGGCCCAAGATAACCCTGATGTAGCCCTGCCGCCCACCTTGACGCTTATCTATCATCTTCCCGTCGAACTGCACACCATGGCCGAGCAGTTAAAAAATGCGCTGGCCCCGCTTGGCTGCGAGCTAACGGTCATTTTTTACGATGCTAAAAGCTGGAACGGCTGCAAAGACCTGCCGCAGGCGGATCTGTTTATGGGCGACCGACTGATTGGTGAGATGCCCGAGTACGCGCTCGAGCAGTGGTTACGCTGCGATGCCCTGTGGCCCTCACTGTTTACCGATGAGCAGGCGCACCTCGTCCAGCAGTCGCTCGATGAGGCGCAGGCGCAACCGGATGATGTACTGAGGATCGCCGCACTAAAACGTCTGTTCACCCGTCTGATGCACGACGCCATCCTGACGCCGCTGTTTAATTATCAATATCAGGTAAGCGCGCCGCCGGGCGTCAACGGCATTCGTCTCAACGCCCGTGGCTGGTTCGACTTCTCCGAAGCCTGGTTGCCGCCGGATACGCGGTGAAGAAGCTGGTCGCCGTGGCACACAGGCGTTACCATAGCGGCTTTTAGAACCAAAGACAGGAAATGCCATGAAACGTGCCGTTGTCGTTTTTAGCGGTGGACAAGATTCCACTACATGCCTGGTGCAGGCGTTGCATCAATACGATGAAGTTCACTGCGTCACGTTTGATTATGGCCAGCGGCATCGTGCCGAAATTGACGTGGCTCGTGAACTGGCGCTTACACTTGGCGCACGCGCGCATAAAGTTCTGGATGTCACACTCTTAAACGAACTGGCCGTCAGTAGCCTGACCCGTGACAGCATCCCGGTTCCCGATTACGAACCCGATGCCGATGGCATTCCTAATACCTTCGTGCCAGGACGTAATATTCTGTTCCTGACGCTCGCGGCCATCTACGCCTACCAGGTGAAGGCTGAAGCGGTGATTACCGGCGTATGTGAAACCGACTTCTCCGGTTACCCGGACTGCCGTGATGAGTTTGTGAAGGCCCTTAACCATGCGGTAAGCCTGGGCATGGCAAAAGATATTCGCTTTGAAACACCGCTGATGTGGCTGGATAAAGCCCAGACCTGGGCGCTGGCAGACTACTGGGGTAAGCTGGATCTGGTGCGAACTGAAACGCTGACCTGCTATAACGGCATCAAGGGTGACGGCTGTGGTCACTGCGCGGCCTGTAACCTGCGGGCGAACGGTCTACATCACTATCTGGCGGATAAGCCGGGCGTGATGGCGACGATGAAGCAAAAAACCGGGCTCAAGTCGGTCTGAAGATTTTCCCGGGCGGGCGTCAACGCCTTGCCCGGGTGATAGACAAATAGCTCACAGCGTTAGGTCACCTGGGCGAGCCTTAACAGCCCGGGCTGACGCATTACTCCACCATCGCCTCCAGATGCTCACGTAACTCCCCTTCCAGTGCCAGCGCTTTCTGCGTCTTCAGATCGATGCAGACGAAGGTAATCAGCGCATCGGCAACTACCTGCCCTTCAGGCTCCAGCGTCACCACCTGACTAAGCACACCGCTTTTGCCATTCAGTTGCTCCACTTTACTGGTCACCGTCAGTAGATCGCCCAGCACGGCGGGACGACGATAGTTAATATTAATATTCACGACCACGAAGGCGATGTGGTTCGCACTCATCCACTGGAAGCCCGCACTGCTCTCCAGCCCATCCCAGCGGGCCTCTTCAAGAAACTCCAGATAGCGAGCGTTATTAACGTGCTGGTAGACATCCAGGTGATAACCGCGAACTTTGATTTGTGTCTGCATAGCGCCATAGCCTTATTATTTTATACACATTATCCTTCAAGCAGCCTCCGCGTTAACTGCGTTCGTTCACCCGAATCACTGACTTGAGTAAGCTTATCGGGATTCACTCTCTTGCCGCCCTGATGCAACTTGAATGATTTTGTGTCGATATTTTAAATAGAGTCAGAGGTCACACCACTGGTATGACCTCTTTAGTCTGGCAAATTTTCAGGCGAGTGCAAACACTCTGCATAAATTAAAGCGTGATATGGGCAAGATTTCGCTCAACCAGCGAGTTGCCCATTCCCGGCACCTGCTTGAGATCGTCCAGCGTTTTAAACGGCCCATACTCTTCCCGGTAGCTGACAATCGCCTGCGCTTTTTTAATCCCTACCCCATTCATTGCCTGTGCCAACGCCTCTGCCGACGCAGAGTTAATGCTGACCCGGGTACCTTCATCGTCACTGGCTTTGCTGCTGGCTGACGCCTTAGCCTGCTCGCCGGTCGCTTCACTGGCTCGGGTTTGGGTCACCAGCCCCTTCGCCGCGGCGGATTGCGCCGCCTGAACGCTAAAGCTCATCCCCGCGCAGACCATCGCGACAGCCATAACGCACATTTTGATGCCACATTTCATGCTGATTTCTCCTTGTTGAGTGATAACAAGGGCACGATAACGGCAGAAACCGCCGCCTTCAAAAGGCAGATTTTAAATATGGAAAAGGCCGCGAATGCGGCCTTTGAGGTGTACATCGCATTACAATTTAATGCGAGGCGAGTTCCGATTATTGCTGCTGGTCGATGATATCGCCGAGCTTAATCTTGGCTGATTTACGCAGGTTGTTCATCATCGCTTCGAAAGCGATCTGAGCGTTGTTTTGGGTGATCCCCTGTACCATCGCTTTTTTCTGCGCTTCTGGCATCTCGCCGGCTTTGACTTCGTCCAGCGCCAGCAGAACCACATTGCCCTGCATATCGTTGCCGATACCGTAGCTTGGTTTGTCTTTCTGTGGCAACGGCAGCGAGAAGGCAGCCTGGCTCAGTGGATCCTGGCCAGCACGGCTCAGCGTTTTGCTGCTACCAAAGCTCAGACCCGCCGCCTTCAGCGCCTCGTCACCTTTACCGTCTTTCAACGCAACCAGCAGTTTTTCCGCATCCAGTTTGGCCTGCTGTTCTGCTTTGTTATGTTTCACGATATCGGTCACCTGCGCTTTGACTTCAGCCAGCGGTTTCACCGCTTCAGCTTTGTGCTCACTCACGCGCAGGACGAAGGCACGGTCGCCGTCCACGGTAATGATGTCGGAGTTACTGCCCGGCATACCGTTTTCGCCCACCAGACCGCCGTTGAAGATAGCATCGGAAACCGGTTTGAAGTTCAGTTCAGCCGGCAGGCTGCTGTGATCAAACCAGCCAGTCTCTACTGCTTTCACGCCAGCGGCCTGCTCTGCACCCGCCAGTGAATCATTTTCGTTGCTCGCCGCGTCGCTGACTTTCTGCTGCAGCGCGTAGTAAGCGTCGAGTGATTTTTCCTGCTTCACTTTGTTGGCGATATCGTTACGCACCTCTGCCAGTGGTTTCACCTTAGCAGCCTGAACGTCATCCAGACGCGCCACCAGGAAACCCACGGAAGATTTAATCACGCCAGACAGCTGACCTTTTTCTTTCAGGCCGGCATTCTTCAGCTCATCTGGAGTGGTGGATTCTTCCAGCCAGCCCATATCTCCGCCGTTGCGTGCGGAGATGATATCGGCAGATTTCTCTTTCGCCAGAGCCGCAAAGTCGCCGCCTTTATTCAGCGCGTCGAGAACCGCTTTTGCATCAGCTTCCGTTTTGGTCTGAATGACGCTGTAGCGGTTACGCTGTGGCTGAGTGAATTGGTCCTGATGCTGGTCATAATAGGCCTGAATCTCTTCATCAGAGACGTTCTCGGCCATTGATGCCGCATCCAGCTTGATGTAGCTCACGCGGAATTGCTCTGGAGACACGAACTGGCCTTTGTTCTGCTCGTAGTAGCTGTTGATTTCCGCATCGCTAACCTGCTGTTTTGCCGCCAGCGCATTCACGTCAATGGTCGCTTCACGTACCAGACGCTGCTGGGAAACGAGCTCCGCTAACTGGTCGGTTTCGCCCGGCAGCATGAAGTCGGTGCCCGCAACGGCGTTAATCAGCTGTTGTGTAGTCAGTTGGTTACGCAGGGCCGCCGCATATTGGTCTGCCGTCATGCCCATCTGATTCACCAGCGCGTTGTAGCGGGTGTTATTGAATTTGCCGTCAACCTGAAATGCGGTGGTGGCGAAAATGGCTTTACGCACCTGCTCATCGCTGATGCCAAGACCCAGGTCTTTCGCATACTGATCAAGCAGCGCTTCGTCGATAAGACGATTGAGCACCTGCTGACGCATGGTTTTGATGTAGTTTTCATTGGCCGCCAGTTCAGAGAACTGATCGCCAAGCTGCTGCTGCATGCGGTTACGCTCGCTAGCAACGGCATTTTCAAACTGGCCGCGGCCGATTTCCTGGCCATTCACTTTCGCGGCAAAATTATTGTTACCGCCAATCAGGTAGCCACTCACGCCGGTCAAAATGAACGACACGATAATGATACCGAAAATTACTTTGAGCACGACGCTATTGGCTGCCGTGCGTAAATTGTCCATCATGGTGTAACAACACTCCGCTGTAGGTGACAAATACCTCGAGCAGCATAGCACGTGATGAATGCTGCGCGTGAGGCCGTATTTTGACAAGAAACCGGGGCGGTTGTCAGCAAACACCGCATATAAACTGTTAAAACGTCACAATAAGACATAAAAAAAGGCACATCAGTCGATGCGCCCTTGTACTTTGCCACATTCCCGTAACGGGAAAGGGATCAGTTTACCGCGTCTTTCAGTGCTTTACCTGCACGGAATGCCGGTACTTTAGCCGCAGCGATAGTGATCTCTTTACCGGTCTGAGGGTTGCGGCCAGTACGGGCAGCACGCTCTTTGACAGCAAAGGTACCGAAACCTACCAGTGCAACGTCATCCCCAGCTTGCAGAGATTCAGTAACAGAAGCAATTAAAGCATCTAACGCACGTCCAGCTGCAGCTTTGGAGATATCCGCGCCAGCAGCAATTTTGTCAATCAGTTGAGATTTGTTCACTGTTCTCTTCCTCTCTTTATTATTTATATCGCACCGGAATCCTTCGCGATGCGATCGCGGAGCAGTTATATCAGGACTACCATGCCCTTACAACACCCGTTGTCGACGACACACCTGCCAGCCGTCTAAATTAGCGAGACAAAAAAAGGCTGGCAAGTCAGTTTATGCTTGCCAGCCTTATTTTTATTAACGCTCTTTGCGCGAGGTCACTATTTTGCGCTTACAACCTGCATTCCAGACGGTTCATTCTGCAGCGCCAGAGCCAGAACTTCCTCAATGCGCTTGACCGGATGGATGTCAAGATCGGCCAGAACGTTGTCCGGAATCTCTTCCAGATCGCGTTTGTTCTCATCAGGAATCAGAACTGTCTTAATGCCACCACGGTGGGCCGCCAGCAGTTTTTCCTTCAGACCACCGATTGGCAGCACCAAGCCACGCAGGGTGATTTCACCGGTCATTGCCACATCAGCGCGAACCGGATTACCGGTCAGACAGGACACCAATGCGGTACACATCGCGATACCGGCACTTGGACCATCTTTCGGCGTTGCCCCTTCCGGAACGTGAACGTGGATGTCGCGTTTTTCGTAAAAATCTGGGTTGATGCCCAGTTTTTCCGCGCGCGCGCGCACCACGGTCAGCGCAGCCTGAATGGACTCCTGCATCACTTCACCCAGAGAACCGGTGTAAGTCAGCTTACCTTTACCCGGAACGCAGGCAGTTTCGATGGTCAGCAGATCGCCGCCCACTTCCGTCCATGCGAGCCCCGTGACCTGACCCACGCGGTTTTCTTCATCAGCGCGACCGTAGTCAAAACGCTGAATACCGAGGTAATCGTGCAGGTTGTCGCCGTTGATATCGATGTGCTTGAGCTCTTTATCGAGCAGCAGCTGTTTCACCGCTTTACGGCACAGTTTCGAGATCTCACGCTCAAGGCTACGAACGCCCGCTTCACGGGTGTAGTAACGAATAATGCCAACAATCGCGCTGTCATCTACCGTCAGCTCGCCTTTTTTCAGGGCGTTACGCTCAATCTGCTTCGGCAGCAGGTGGCGTTTGGCAATGTTCAGCTTCTCGTCTTCGGTATAACCCGACAGACGAATCACTTCCATACGATCCAGCAGCGGTGCAGGAATGTTCATGGAGTTCGACGTCGCAACAAACATCACGTCGCTGAGATCATAATCCACTTCAAGGTAGTGATCGCTGAACGCCACGTTCTGTTCTGGATCAAGAACTTCCAGCAGAGCAGAGGCCGGATCGCCGCGCATATCCGAAGACATTTTGTCGATTTCATCCAGCAGGAACAGCGGGTTTTTAACGCCCACTTTTGCCATTTTCTGGATAAGCTTACCCGGCATTGAGCCGATGTAAGTACGACGGTGGCCGCGGATTTCCGCTTCGTCACGCACGCCACCCAATGCCATACGGACGTATTTACGTCCAGTTGCCTGAGCAATGGACTGCCCCAGAGAGGTTTTACCCACGCCAGGAGGCCCAACCAGGCACAGAATCGGCCCTTTGAGCTTGTTCACACGGCTTTGGACCGCGAGATACTCAAGGATGCGGTCTTTGACGCGTTCAAGGCCGTAATGGTCGGTATCGAGGATTTCCTGCGCCTGGCGAAGATCTTTTTTGACCTTGCTGCGCGTGTTCCACGGCACCTGCACCATCCAATCGATATAACCGCGAACCACGGTAGCTTCCGCTGACATCGGCGACATCATTTTCAGCTTCTGCAGTTCAGCTTCTGTTTTCTCTTTTGCCTCTTTCGGCATTTTCGCCGCGTCGATCTTACGCTTCAGCGCTTCGTTCTCGTCCGGAACTTCGTCCATCTCGCCGAGTTCTTTCTGAATCGCCTTCATCTGCTCATTCAGATAGTACTCACGCTGGGATTTCTCCATCTGCTTTTTCACGCGGTTGCGAATGCGCTTCTCAACCTGCAGCAGATCGATTTCCGACTCCATCATCGCCATCAGATATTCCAGGCGTTCGTTGATGTCGGACATCTCGAGTACGGACTGTTTATCTGCCAGCTTCAGCGGCATGTGCGCGGCGATGGTATCCGCCAGACGTGCAGGGTCGTCGATGCTGTTGAGCGACGTCAGCACTTCCGGTGGGATTTTCTTGTTCAGCTTGATGTAACCTTCAAACTGACCGATTGCCGTGCGCACCAGGACTTCCTGCTCGCGCTCTTCAATCGCCGGCGACTCCAGGTACTCCGCTTTCGCAGAGAAGTGCTCGCCGTTATCGGAGAGCGTAGAGATACGCGCACGCTGTAAACCTTCGACCAGTACTTTTACCGTACCGTCGGGCAGTTTCAGCATTTGTAAAATAGAGGCCACGGTCCCGACGGTGAAAAGATCGTTTACACCCGGCTCATCCGTTGAAGCATCTTTCTGCGCGACCAGCATGATTTTTTTATCATGATCCATGGCCGCTTCCAGACAACGGATAGATTTTTCCCGCCCTACAAATAAGGGAATGACCATGTGCGGATAAACCACCACATCGCGCAGCGGCAATACGGGGATTTCAATGCGTTCAGAACGCTCAGGATTCATAGAGCTCTCTCTTAGTTTAGTGTCCGCCAGGTAAGCTGGTCATGCGACTGTGCTTCACACAACCATTAACATGTAACCAGTATATGGGGATGTATTCCACACATTCAACGCTATGAATCAGGAAAAATAAAAGGGGAGATAAAATCCCCCCTTTTTGATTAACTGATTGTATGAACTGGTGAATTATTCGCCAGATGCCTGCTGCGCTTCCGGCTTGCCATAAATTAGCAGCGGTTCGCTTTGACCGGCAATCACCGACTCGTCGATAACCACTTTTTCAACGTCTTCCATCGAAGGGAGATCGTACATGGTTTCGAGCAGCGCCGCTTCCACGATTGAACGCAGACCACGGGCACCGGTTTTACGGCTCATGGCTTTCTTCGCGATAGCGTCCAGCGCTTCGTCACGGAACTCCAGATCGACACCTTCCAGATTAAACAGCGCCTGATACTGCTTGGTCAGGGCGTTTTTCGGCTCTTTCAGGATCTGAATCAGCGCTTCTTCGCTCAGCTCAGTCAGCGTTGCAACCACCGGCAGACGACCGATGAACTCAGGGATCAGACCAAATTTGATCAGATCTTCTGGCTCTACCTGGCTCAGCAGCTCGCCTTCGCTGGCTTTATCCGTTTTCGATTTCACGGTTGCGCCAAAGCCAATACCCGAACCGGTTTCAACGCGGTTACCAATCACTTTATCCAGGCCGGCAAATGCGCCGCCGCAGATAAAGAGGATCTTAGAGGTATCAACCTGCAGGAACTCCTGCTGCGGATGCTTACGCCCACCCTGCGGCGGAACGGCAGCCACGGTGCCTTCGATAAGCTTCAGCAGAGCCTGCTGTACGCCTTCGCCGGACACATCGCGCGTAATCGACGGGTTGTCGGATTTACGCGAGATCTTGTCGATTTCATCGATGTAAACAATACCGCGCTGCGCTTTCTGTACGTCGTAGTCGCACTTCTGCAGCAGTTTCTGAATAATGTTTTCAACGTCTTCACCCACATAACCCGCTTCGGTCAGCGTGGTGGCATCGGCCATGGTGAACGGAACATCCAGCAGACGCGCCAGCGTTTCCGCCAGCAGGGTTTTACCGGAACCGGTCGGGCCAATCAGCAGAATGTTACTTTTGCCAAGCTCGACGCCGTTGCTGGTATCACCGTTACGCAGACGTTTGTAGTGGTTGTAAACCGCAACAGCCAGCACTTTTTTCGCCTGTTCCTGACCAATGACATAGTCATCAAGGTGGTGGCGAATTTCGTGTGGCGTTGGCAGCGCGCTGCGTTCACGATGCGGCGCTACTTCTTTAATCTCTTCGCGAATGATGTCGTTACATAAGTCGACGCATTCGTCGCAGATATACACGGATGGGCCGGCGATGAGCTTACGCACTTCGTGCTGGCTTTTGCCGCAAAAAGAGCAGTACAACAGTTTGCCCGAGCCATCTTTGCGTTTATCTGTCATGAGTCAAAACCTCTTTTTAAGTTCTTTGTGCCGCATATGACGACGCAAATGCCATTCTTAAGCGCAAGCTGCTACGCGAGCGTTGTGCCGCCTCTAGTAGTATATACCCTGCGGCGGCACGTGCCGTCATGACATTAGTTACGCTGACTCAGGATAGAGTCAACCAAACCATACTCCACAGCTTCAGAGGCAGACAGGAAACGGTCACGTTCTGTGTCACTTTCAATCTGCTCTAAAGATTTGCCGGTATGGTGCGCCATAAGCTCATTCATACGTCCTTTCACTTTCAGGATCTCACGGGCGTGGATTTCAATATCCGTCGCCTGTCCCTGATAGCCGCCCAAAGGCTGGTGAATCATCACGCGGGAATTCGGCAAGCAGAAACGCTTGCCTTTTGCGCCTGCCGTCAGCAGGAACGCGCCCATGGACGCCGCTTGCCCCATACAGATGGTGCTAACGTCCGGCTTAATGAACTGCATGGTGTCATAGATAGACATCCCAGCGGTAATCACGCCACCCGGGGAGTTGATGTACAGGTAAATATCTTTTTCCGGGTTTTCCGCTTCCAGAAACAGCATTTGCGCCACAATCAGGTTCGCCATGTGGTCTTCCACCTGGCCGGTCAGAAAGATAACGCGCTCTTTAAGCAGACGGGAGTAGATATCAAAAGAACGTTCGCCACGGGAGGTCTGCTCAATGACCATCGGCACCAGGGCCATGTGGGGTGCTAAGTTATCTCGTTCGCCACTGTATGACATGTCCGTCTCCTGGATAAAAAATAATATAGCCACAGCATTCTGATTATAGAGATGTGGCGAGTGATTCGTTCCCCCAGTAATGGGTACGATCTTACCCTATTTCAAGCATAACAATATTTTGTTGTTACGCTAATACCGAAAAGCCCTTTTATCACGCTCGCGTTGGCTATCGCTGCAATAAAAAAAACCCGTCACCAAAAGGCAACGGGTTTTTCTCAAAACCGTAAACCGGAAAGCGAAATTACGCCTGCTGGTTCATCAGTTCATTGAAGGAAGTTGCTTTTTCAGTCACTTTCGCTTTTTCCAGAACCGCTTCAACAGCCTGTTCTTCCAGAGCGACGCTGCGCATGTTTTCCATCAGCTCTTTGTTTTTGCTGTAGAATTCAATTACTTCTTTCGGATCTTCGTAGGCAGAAGCCATTTCTTCGATCAGGGTAGCAACGCGTGCTTCGTCAGCTTTCAGCTCGTGGGTACGAATCACTTCACCCAGCAGCAGGCCAACAACAACGCGGCGTTTCGCCTGCTCTTCGAACAGTTCGCGAGGCAGTTCCATCGCTTGCTGCTGGTTGCCACCGAAACGCTGTGCAGCCTGACGGCGCAGAACGTCGATTTCGCTGTCGATCAGGGCAGCAGGAACGTCGATTTCGTTCGCCTGCACCAGGCCTTCGATCGCCTGAGTTTTAACACGGTTACGTACCGCGCCTTTCAGCTCGCGATCCATGTTTTTACGCACTTCAGCACGCAGACCTTCTACGGAACCATCTTCAACGCCGAAACGTTTGATGAATTCAGCAGTCAGTTCTGGCAGTTCACGTTCTTCAACTTTCTTCAGGTTGATAACGAATTTAGCCGCTTTACCTTTCAGGTTTTCAGCGTGGTATTCTTCTGGGAAGGTCACGTCGATGGTGAACTCTTCGCCGGCTTTGTGGCCTTTGATACCGTCTTCAAAGCCTGGGATCATACGACCCTGGCCCATTGCCAGTACGAAGTCAGTCGCTTTACCGCCTTCGAATTCTTCGCCGTCTACGGAGCCAGAGAAGTCAACGGTTACGCGGTCTTCTGCGTCAACTGCGCCGTCTTTGTCTTTCCAGGTTGCCTGCTGCTTGCGCAGGGTGTCCAGCATGCCGTCAACGTCAGCTTCGGTCACTTCAACAACTGGTTTTTCAACTTCGATAGCGTCCAGACCTTTCAGTTCAACTTCTGGATAAACTTCGAACTCTACTGCGTAGGTGAAGTCTTCACCCAGTTTGTATTCGCCCGGAACGTAGTTCGGTGCGCCAGCTGGGTTGATCTTCTCTTTGATGATCGCATCAACAAAGTTGCGGCTCATCAGGTCACCCAGCACGTCCTGACGCACGGAAGCGCCATAACGCTGAGCAACAACATTCATCGGTACTTTACCTTTACGGAAACCGTCAATGCGTACTTTTTTCGCTACGTTGACCAGCTCGCTTTTTACAGCGTTTTCGATGCTGTCAGCAGCGATAGTAATCGTTACACGGCGGCCAAGGCCCTGAGTGGTTTCAACTGAAACTTGCATCTTGTTA
This sequence comes from Kluyvera cryocrescens NBRC 102467, assembly GCF_001571285.1. Lineage (GTDB taxonomy): Bacteria > Pseudomonadota > Gammaproteobacteria > Enterobacterales > Enterobacteriaceae > Kluyvera > Kluyvera cryocrescens. The sequence goes on from NZ_BCTM01000010.1 coordinate 158,314, forward strand.
CCTCAAAAAAATCACAGTGCTCGGTCAACTCTGAATCATGCCTTGCTGTACTGGGACGTTATCTTTAAATCAGAAACACATTCCCTGTAGCCAGAATCATCCCGAAGACATTCCGAAAAATAAGACGCAGCATTATAGCGGCATCACTTTTATGAGTCGAGAACGGTTATCACGCGTTGCTGCGGCATTTTTCACAATTCCCGGCTAATTTTTGTCTGAATACTGTCTTTGGCGCTCAAAATTCAGACAAAACAAAACGGCCCGCAGGCCGTTTTCTCATATTCTGTACGCAACATACTGGAAAAGTTCCGCGTTGCAAATGCCTTTTCTACGCGATAGTGCCCGCTCCACGGCATGGTGGTGAAGCAATGACGGTATCTTGCAAACCCTCCCACTCTTTTCGCGTATAAGTGTGCAATGCCAGTGCATGTACGGTAGAAGCAAACTCCTCTGTGAGGGTGCCGTAGATCATTCGGTGGCGATTCAGGAACCGCTCGCCGGTGAATCGATCGCTGACCAGCACAACTTTAAAGTGGCTCTCAGAACCTGCCGGTACGTTGTGGCGGTAGCTCTCATCGACAACTTCCAGGAACACAGGATCAAACGCTGCCCTTAATTTTTCTTCGATTTGTTCACGCATCATCATGATATTACTCCTCCGACAACGTTAAGATGCCGCCTATCCCTTTAAATGTTAGCCGCTTTTACTGACTCCATTACACAAAGGCAACAAAAAATTAGCGTTCGCGCCATTTTATTTGTCAAGTAGATGAAGTTAACGCCTTTTACAATCCGTTTTCATCTGAAATACCCCTGTTTTTTGTATGCTCGGGCAGAAAAACATCAACACGATGAATTTACATGCATTGCCTACTTCCCCTCGCCGTTGGCAATGTTATGATGACGGGGATTATCAGTAAACAATGCGTTTTGAGACCCCTAACATGTTAAAAAAAATCCTCTTCCCCTTGGTAGCACTGTTTATGTTGTCAGGCTGCGTAACGCCTCCAACCACCGTTGACGTGTCACCTAAAATTACGCTGCCACAGCAGGATCCAAGCCTGATGGGCGTTACCGTCAGCATCAACGGCGCCGACCAGCGTCAGGATCAGGCGCTGGCAAAAGTCACCCGCAACAACCAGTTGGTTACCCTTACCGCCTCTCGCGACCTGCGCTTCCTGATGCAAGAAGTGTTGGAAAAACAGATGGCTGCGCGTGGCTACATGATCGGCCCTAACGGTGCGGCAAATCTGCAGATTATCGTAAGCCAGCTGTATGCGGACGTTTCCCAGGGTAACGTGCGTTACAACATCAATACCAAAGCGGATATCGCTATCATCGCGACCGCGGCAAACGGTAACAAGATGACCAAAAACTACCGTTCGAGCTATTCCGTAGAAGGCGCATTCCAGGCCTCTAACAAGAATATCTCCGACACAGTTGATAGCGTACTGACCGATACCATCGCGGATATGTCCCAGGACACCACCATCCACGACTTTATCAAGCAGAACGCACGCTAATCCCTTCACAGACCCGGCTCAGGCCGGGTCTGAACGTTAAAGCCAATGTCTAATCACTATCTGCGAATATTTCAGCAACCGAAATCAGCCATTCTGCTGATTCTTGGCTTTGCCTCCGGTTTACCCCTTGCCCTGACGTCAGGGACGCTGCAGGCATGGATGACGGTCGAGAATATCGACCTCAAAACCATCGGTTTCTTTTCGCTGGTCGGACAGGCCTACGTCTTTAAGTTTCTTTGGTCACCGGTGATGGATCGCTATACGCCGCCATTTTTAGGGCGTCGTCGCGGCTGGCTGCTGGCCACTCAATGTTTATTGCTGATTGCTATCGCGGCAATGGGCTTTCTTGAACCCTCAACGCAGCTCCGATGGATGGCTGCGCTGGCGGTGGTTATTGCCTTTTGCTCCGCGTCTCAGGATATCGTTTTTGACGCCTGGAAAACCGACGTGTTGCCAACGGAAGAGCGCGGCGCGGGTGCCGCTATCAGCGTGCTGGGCTATCGCCTGGGGATGCTGGTCTCCGGTGGTTTAGCGCTGTGGCTGGCAGATAAATGGCTCGGCTGGCAGGGCATGTACTGGCTGATGGCCGCTTTACTGGTGCCATGCATTATCGCCACCCTGTTCGCCCCTGAACCTAGCGACGTCATTCCGGTGCCCAAAAGCCTTGAACAGGCGGTTGTTGCGCCGCTGAAAGATTTCTTCGGCCGCAACAACGCCTGGCTTATTCTGCTGCTGATCGTGATGTATAAGCTCGGCGATGCTTTTGCCATGAGCTTGACGACCACCTTTTTAATTCGCGGCGTCGGCTTTGACGCCGGCCAGGTCGGTATGGTCAACAAAACGCTCGGCCTGTTCGCCACCATTCTCGGTGCGCTGTACGGCGGAGTATTGATGCAGCGCCTGACGCTCTTTCGCGCGCTGCTGATCTTCGGCATTTTGCAGGGGGTCTCCAACGCCGGTTATTGGATGCTGTCGGTCACTGACAAACATATCTACTCCATGGCAGCGGCAGTATTCTTTGAAAACCTGTGTGGCGGTATGGGAACGGCGGCGTTTGTCGCGCTGCTGATGACCTTATGTAACAAGTCCTTCTCGGCCACCCAGTTCGCGCTGCTGTCGGCGCTTTCCGCCGTCGGCCGCGTTTACGTCGGGCCCATTGCCGGTTGGTTTGTTGAAGCCCACGGCTGGCCAACGTTCTATCTGTTCTCCGTCGTGGCTGCGGTCCCAGGGATCCTGCTGCTGCTGGTCTGCCGCCGGACGCTAGAATACACCCAGCAAACCGAACAGTTTATGCCGCGAAATAGCTACAGCGGCGGCTATCGTTTTGCCCTGCGTTTACTGCTGATTGGCGTTATCTTATTGGGCATCTGGCTGCTGATGTTAGTCAGTAACGCGCTGAATCTTACCGCTCTGAACGGCTCTGGAATGCTGCTGGAAGCTGGCGTGCTGGTTGCCTTTGCCGGGATTGTATTTGGCTGCCTGCTGGATTATCTGGCATTGCGCAAAACGCAGTTTCGATAAATACGTAAAAAATACGACTAATACGCTGTAGTCACGATACGTAATAATAACGACCGCAGCGTAAATAAAAAAAATATTTGTGCTTTTGTGCGCTTTAGAATTCTGGAAATTATTGGAACGTCTCAACTACGCTTTATTTCATTAACCGATTCAGCACGATGACAATTATTTTTTCGTTTTTGAATTGTCTATTATTTGATGATTAATTGTTAATTATTTGTATATTTTTGACAATGGTTATACCAATTGCCCTCTTTACCCCCACCTGAGGTCCCCTTTCGTTATAACACCCGTACTCTGGGCTTCCCGCCTGAAAAATAGACATATTTGGCAACATCTGTGACAGGCGCGGCAGAACCCGGTAACACATAACTGACAGAGCACCAATGATGTTTACAGTAATGTAACCTTCCCGTAAAATGCCCCCACACTTTAAACGCCACCAACACCCCGTGGAATTGAGGTCGTTACATGAGACTCAGGAAATACAATAAAAACTTGGGATGGTTGTCATTAATCGCCAGCACTGTATTACTCAGTGGCTGTGATTCTGCACTACTTGACCCCAAAGGACAGATTGGACTGGAGCAGCGTTCGCTGATACTGACGGCTTTTGGCCTGATGATGATCGTCGTGATTCCCGCCGTCTTAATGGCCGTTGGTTTCGCCTGGAAGTACCGTGCGAGCAATAAAGATGCGAAGTATAGCCCTAACTGGTCACACTCCAACAAAGTTGAAGCTGTGGTCTGGACAGTGCCAATTCTTATCATCATCTTCCTCGCCGTACTGACCTGGAAAACCACACACTCTTTAGAACCGAGCAAGCCGCTGGTTCATGACGAGAAACCTATCACCATCGAAGTGGTTTCCATGGACTGGAAATGGTTCTTCATCTACCCGGAGCAGGGCATTGCTACCGTTAACGAAATCGCTTTCCCAGCGAACGTTCCGGTGCAGTTCAAAGTGACCTCCAACTCCGTGATGAACTCCTTCTTTATCCCGCGTCTGGGCAGCCAGATTTACGCCATGGCCGGTATGCAGACCAACCTGCATCTTATCGCTAACGAAGCGGGTACCTACGACGGTATCTCCGCCAGTTATAGCGGCCCGGGCTTCTCTGGTATGAAGTTTAAAGCCATTGCAACGCCGGATCGTGCCACATTCGATCAGTGGGTCGCTAAAGCGAAACAATCTCCGAACACCATGGATGACATGGCGGCATTCGAGAAAGTGGCTGCACCGAGCGAATACAACAAGGTGGAGTACTTCTCCAGCGTGAAACCAGATTTGTTTAAAGCAGTCACAGGCAAATTTATGGATCACGGCAAGGGCATGGACATGTCCAAACCTGAAGGCGAACACGCATCGCACGAAGGAATGGAAGGCATGGACATGAGCCACGCGGAATCCGCTCACTAAGGGGCCGAGGAAGAAAACGATGTTCGGAAAATTGACACTGGATGCAGTGCCGTTCCATGAACCTATTGTCATGGTTACGGTCGCTGCCATTATCATCGGTGGTCTGGCGTTACTCGCCTTGATCACTTACTTCGGTAAGTGGTCCTACCTATGGAATGAGTGGCTGACTTCGGTTGACCACAAAAGACTCGGCATCATGTATGTCATCGTCGCTATCGTCATGCTGCTGCGTGGCTTTGCCGATGCCGTCATGATGCGTAGCCAGCAGGTGCTGGCCTCCGCCGGGGAAGCAGGATTCCTGCCGCCTCATCACTACGACCAGATCTTTACCGCCCACGGCGTTATCATGATCTTCTTCGTAGCGATGCCGTTCGTTATCGGTCTGATGAACCTTGTGGTTCCTCTGCAGATCGGTGCGCGCGACGTGGCATTCCCGTTCCTGAACAACCTGAGCTTCTGGTTCACCGTTGTCGGCGTTATCCTGGTTAACCTGTCTCTGGGCGTTGGTGAGTTTGCACAGACCGGTTGGCTGGCGTATCCACCGCTCTCGGGAATTGAATACAGTCCGGGCGTCGGCGTTGATTACTGGATTTGGGCACTTCAGCTCTCCGGTATCGGTACGACCCTGACCGGTATTAACTTCTTCGTGACCATCATCAAGATGCGTGCACCAGGTATGACGATGTTCAAGATGCCAGTATTTACCTGGGCATCTCTGTGCGCCAACATCCTGATTATCGCCTCCTTCCCAATTCTGACGGTTACCGTCGCGCTGCTGACCCTGGATCGCTATCTGGGCACCCATTTCTTTACCAATGATATGGGCGGCAACATGATGATGTACATCAACCTGATTTGGGCCTGGGGTCACCCGGAAGTGTACATTCTGGTACTGCCTGTCTTCGGCGTGTTCTCCGAAGTGGCGGCAACCTTCTCGCGTAAACGCCTGTTTGGCTACACCTCACTGGTGTGGGCAACCGTGTGTATTACCATCCTGTCGTTCATCGTTTGGCTGCACCACTTCTTCACCATGGGTGCGGGCGCGAACGTAAACGCCTTCTTCGGTATTACCACGATGATTATCGCCATCCCAACCGGGGTGAAGATCTTCAACTGGCTGTTCACCATGTATCAGGGCCGCATCGTCTTTAACTCTGCGATGCTGTGGACCATCGGCTTTATCGTGACCTTCTCGGTCGGCGGTATGACCGGCGTTCTGCTGGCAGTGCCAGGCGCGGACTTCGTGCTGCACAACAGCCTGTTCCTGATTGCCCACTTCCATAACGTCATCATCGGCGGCGTAGTCTTCGGCTGCTTCGCAGGTCTGACCTACTGGTGGCCAAAAGCCTTCGGCTTCACCCTGAATGAAACCTGGGGTAAACGCGCGTTCTGGCTGTGGATCATCGGCTTCTTCGTGGCATTTATGCCGCTGTACGTGCTGGGCTTCATGGGCATGACCCGTCGTCTGAGCCAGCAGATTGATCCGCAGTTCCACCCAATGCTGGTTGTTGCAGCATGCGGTGCAGCGCTGATTGCCTGCGGTATTCTCTGCCAGCTGATTCAGTTCTACGTCTCTATCCGTGACCGCGACCAAAACCGCGATCTGACCGGTGACCCGTGGGGCGGCCGTACGCTGGAGTGGGCAACCTCTTCCCCACCTCCGTTCTACAACTTTGCCATTGTGCCGCACATTCACGAACGTGATGCATTCTGGGAAATGAAAGAGAAAGGTGAAGCGTACAAACAGCCTACCCAGTATGAAGAAATTCATATGCCGAAAAACAGCGGCGCCGGCATCGTGATTGCCGCCTTCGCAACGGTATTTGGTTTCGCCATGATCTGGCACATCTGGTGGCTGGCGATTGCAAGCTTTGCTGGCATCGTTATCACCTGGATTATCAAGAGCTTTGACGAGGACGTGGATTACTACGTGCCGGTTGCAGAAGTCGAAAAACTGGAAAATCAGCATTTCGATGAGATTCATAAGGCAGGGCTGAAAAATGGCAACTGATACTCTGGCGCATAACGCCCACGCGCACGAACATGGGCATCACGATACCGGACCGATGAAGATCTTCGGCTTCTGGATCTACCTGATGAGCGACTGCATTATCTTCGCCAGTCTGTTCGCCACCTATGCCGTTCTGGTGAACGGCACTGCGGGCGGCCCGACCGGTAAAGATATCTTTGAACTGCCGTTCGTTCTGGTTGAAACCGCACTGCTGCTGTTCAGCTCCATCACCTACGGCATGGCGGCTATCGCCATGTACAAAAACAACAAGAGCCAGGTAGTTTCCTGGCTGGCGCTGACCTTCCTCTTCGGGGCAGGGTTCATCGCGATGGAAATCTATGAATTCCATCACCTGATTGTTGAAGGTATGGGTCCGGATCGCAGCGGCTTCCTGTCAGCGTTCTTCGCTCTGGTAGGTACCCACGGTCTGCACGTGACTTCCGGTCTTATCTGGATGGCGGTGCTGATGGTGCAGGTTTCCCGTCGCGGCCTGACCAGCACTAACCGTACGCGTATCCTGTGCCTGAGCCTGTTCTGGCACTTCCTGGACGTAGTATGGATCTGTGTGTTCTCCGTTGTTTACCTGATGGGGGCAATGTAATGAGTCATTCTAACGATCACAGCGGCGCTTCCCACGGCAGCGTGAAGTCCTACATGACAGGATTTATCCTGTCTATCATCCTGACGGTTATCCCGTTCTGGATGGTGATGACGGGCAGCGCGTCGCATGCGGTAATTCTGGGGACCATTCTGGTCACCGCTGTTGTGCAGATCCTGGTACACCTGGTGTACTTCCTGCACATGAACAGCAAGTCTGACGAAGGCTGGAACCTGACCGCGTTTGTCTTTACCGTGATAATCATTGCCATCGTGGTGGTAGGTTCAATCTGGATTATGTGGAACCTGAACTACAACATGATGGTTCACTAAGAGCGGCGAGTATGTTTAAGCGATACCTGCAAGTTACGAAGCCTGGCATCATTTTTGGCAACCTGATCTCCGTGATCGGCGGTTTCCTGCTGGCCTCCAAAGGCCACATCGATTACCCGCTGTTCGCCTGGACGCTCATCGGTGTGTCTCTGGTGGTCGCCTCGGGTTGTGTTTTCAACAACTACATCGATCGTGACATCGACCGTAAGATGGAACGTACGAAGAACCGAGTGCTGGTTAAGGGATTAATTGCGCCAAAAACGTCGCTGGTCTACGCCACCTTGCTGGGTCTCGCTGGCTTCATGCTGCTGTGGTTCGGCGCCAATCCCCTCGCCTGCTGGCTGGGGGTGATGGGGTTTGTGGTTTATGTCGGCGTTTACAGCCTGTACATGAAACGCCACTCCGTCTACGGCACCCTGATTGGCTCTCTCTCCGGCGCGGCGCCGCCGGTGATTGGCTACTGTGCCGTAACCGGTGACTTCGACAGCGGCGCGTTGATTCTGCTGGCTATTTTCAGCCTGTGGCAGATGCCTCACTCCTACGCTATCGCGATTTTCCGCTTCAAGGATTATCAGGCAGCGAACATTCCGGTTCTGCCGGTGGTGAAAGGCATCTCCGTGGCGAAAAACCACATCACGCTGTACATCGTGGCCTTTGCTGTCGCCACCCTGATGCTCTCGCTGGGTGGCTACGCTGGGTATAAATACCTGGTGGTTGCCGCGGCGGTCAGCGTCTGGTGGTTAGGCATGGCGCTGCGCGGTTACAAAGTGGAAGATGATAAGGTCTGGGCGCGCAAGCTGTTCGGTTTCTCTATCATTGCCATTACCGCGCTTTCTGTGATGATGTCCGTCGATTTCATGGTGCCGAATTCGCAGAACCTGCTGACTTACGTCTGGTAAGGTTTGTTCGGTGTAAAAAAACCCGCTTCGGCGGGTTTTTTATTATCTGGATTAGGCCACCAGCATCGCCTGCGCGCTGTAGAGCAGATCCAGATGATTGCGGCACATCGCCTCCAGCGAAGTCCGCGATTGATGGCTGGTCAGGCTCAATGCCCCCCAATACAGCCCTTCCCTGTCCGCCAGCGGCACTGCCACCACCAGCATGCCAATTTCAAACTCCTGCTCAATGGTGGCATATCCCTGCCGGCGAACCTGCGCGATTCTCTCCATTAACGTGACAATATCGGTCACCGTGTACGGCGTTCTCTGCTCGCGAGTGACCTGCTGCAGCACGGCCTCACACTCCGACTCCGGCAGCGATGCCAACCACAGTCGTCCCCCGGCAGTACAGTGTATCGGTACGCGCTCGCCCAGACGTACTGAGGTCGAGTTGAACGGCGTATGCTTGCTGCGGGCGATATAGACCAGTTCGTTATCATCAATCACGCCAACGGAAGCATGCTCCTCCGCCCGGCTGGCCACGTATTCTACAATCGGTCGCACCATCCGCGGAAACTGTGCTGAATCCACATAGGCCTGCCCCAGACGCAAATTTTTAGCCGTCAGCCAGTAGTAGCGCCCGTCGGTATCCAGATACCCGTCGTGTACCAGCGTAAGGAAAAACCGGCGGGCGGCGCTTTGCGTCAGACCGCTCATTTTTGCCGCCTGCGGCACGGTTAAGCGGGGATTCGCCTTCGAGAAAAGCTGGATCAGCGCCAGCCCTTTTTGCAGCCCGACGATCAGATCGCGCTGATGAATCTCGTTTTGCATAGTTGCTCACACTTTTGCAACATGAAAGGTCGATTACTGCGATTATCGCACTGTCGGTGCGATTAACAACCAACCTGTCCGAATTCTGCGTTGTCGCTCACCGCTTCCATTGAAATACTCAAGCAACAGTTAGTTAACAATTGAGGTGAGAAATGGTAAGCGGATTTACTCAGATCGTCGCCGTTATCGGGCACCCTATTACTCAGGTGAAATCGCCGGATAACTTTAACCACTACTTTGCCAGTCAGAATATGGACAAGGTCATGATCCCGGTGGATATCGCCCCGGAAGCGGTCGCTGACTACCTGAACACCCTGCGCGGCTGGCACAATATGAGCGGCATTTTAGTTACCGTTCCGCATAAACAGCGGGTTGCCGGACTCCTCGACGTGCTCACGCCGCGCGCCCGTCATCTGAATGCGGTTAACTGCGTGCGCAAGCTGCCTGACGGGCGTTTAGAGGGCGACATGTTGGATGGCGTTGGTTTCCAGCGCGCGGCGCAGGCTCAGGGTTTCGAAGCCGCGGGAAAACGCGCCCTGCTCTCCGGCTGCGGCGGCGTCGGTAGCGCCATTGCCTGGGGGCTGTGCGAAGCGGGCATTGACACGCTGGCGCTGTACGATCGCGATGACGCCAGCCGCCAACGTTTGGCAAACCGCCTGGCGACCCACTTCCCGACCGTACACCTGACCACATTACCCACTTCACTGGCTGAATTCGATCTGCTGGTCAATGGCTCCCCGGCCGGTATGGCTGGCTTTGACTCACTGCCGTTGACGCCGGAACTGCTGGCGACGCTCACAACGAATACCCACGTCGCCGATGTCGTCACCGCACCGGTGATCACCCCGCTGCTGGCGTTTGCCCGCGAACGCGGATGCCGCACGCAGACCGGCCCTGAAATGGCGCTGGCGCAAATGCATTTGATGGGTGAATTCATTGGCGCTCTCCCACAACCGCAAGAGGCTACCGCATGAAAAGCTGGGATGTCATCGTCATCGGCAGCGGTGCTGCGGGCTTTGCCGCTGCCGTGACCGCCTGCTGTAAAGGGTTATCCGTACTGATGCTGGAGAAAGCCCCGCACTTTGGCGGCACCTCGGCGATTTCCGGCGGCGCGGTTTGGATTAACGATACCGACCAGGCGCGCAAACTGGGAAAAAACGGCAGCCCCGACGAGATGAAAACCTATCTGCGTACCATCATTGGCGAAGCCAACTATCGTCCGGAACTGGTGGAGACGTTTGTGAATGCCGGGCGCGACGCGCTGGCGTTTCTGGAACAAGAAGGGGCGGTGAAGTACAGCCTGCGCCCGCTGTCGCCGGACTATTACCCGGATGAACCTGGGGCGGTGGATGTTGGCCGCGCGCTGGAGGTTGTCGAGTACGACGGCCGCAAACTGGGGGCTCATTTCCGGACCCTGCGATCCCCGCCGCCGGGCATGCTGCTGTTTGGCGGCATGATGGTCAACCGCGTCGATATTCAACATTTCCTCGACATGCGTCGCTCCTGGGCCTCGTTCCGCCACTGCGGCAAGCTGCTGCTGCGCTACGGACGCGATCGTCTGCGCCATCACCGCGGTACCCGTCTGGCCATGGGCAATGCGTTAATCGCCCGTATGGCAACGCTGGCGCTACGCAAAGGTCTGGAATTACGCTTAAACGTGACGGTGAAGTCGCTCATCGAACACAACGACCGGGTGACCGGCGTTGAGATTGAGCAAAACGGCGAGTCCGCCACGCTGCACGCCCGCCACGGCGTGGTGCTGGCGGCGGGCGGTTTCGCCGCCGGGCGCATCGCGCCACAATTCCGCCCGGCAACGCAACAGCATTACACCATGTCACCCACAACCAACGACGGCGCGGCGTTCCAGCTTGGTCTTCGCGTCGATGCGAAACAAGGCCCCGACCTGCCCTCCAACTTTTTCTGGGCACCCGTTTCCGTGCTGCGTCACCCGGATGGCAGCGAAGAACGCTTCCCGCATCTGGTGACCGACCGCGCCAAGCCGGGCGTTATCGCCGTCAATCAGCGCGGCGTGCGCTTCGTTAACGAATCCAACTCCTATCACCATTTTGCCAGCGCCATGCAGCAGCAGGCAGAAAACGCACCGTGCTTTTTACTTTGCGATGCACAGGCGATGAAAAGCTACGGCCTGGGTCTGGCACGTCCGGCACCGGTCAACAACGATGCGCTGGTTAAGGCCGGCTACTTGTATAAAGCACAAAGCCTGGGCGAACTGGCCCAACAGCTAGGAATTGAACCGCAGCAACTGGAGCAGACCGTCGAGCGCTACAACCGTGATGCCCAAAATGGTCACGACACGGCGTTCCACAAGGGTGGCAACAGCTACAACCGCGCCATGGGCGACGCCGCCCATCGGCCAAATGCCTGTAACGCGCCGCTCACAGCCGCGCCGTTTTATGCCATCAAACTGTTCACCGGCGATTTAGGCACTTCCCGCGGGCTGGTCACCACCGCCGACGCGCAGGTGGTGAATCAGCAAGGTGTGCCTATCGGCGGGCTGTACGCCGTCGGCAACGATATGGACTCAATCATGGCGGGCACCTACCCCGGCCCCGGCATTACCCTCGGCCCGGCGCTGACCTTTGGCTACCTGGCCGCCATGCACATGGTTCAACAATCCCCACTCACTTCTGGAGAAAACGCATGATTTACGAAAAACGCACCTACACCATCAATCCCCTGAAAATGGCCGACTGGCTGGCGCTGTACAAAAGCGATGCCTATGCGGTACAGACCGAGCACCTGGGCAAGCTGATTGGCTTCTTCTTTACCGAAATTGGCGTGGTCAATCAGGTCGTGCATATCTGGGCGTATGAAAGCCTCGATGACCGTCTGGTTCGCCGTGGTCGTATGGCGCAGGACGAGCGCTGGCTGACCTTCTCACGCAAGAATCGAGAGCTGGCAGCGGTAGAGCGCCTGGAGTCAGTGCTGATGCGTCCGACCGACTTCTCGCCGCTGCAATAAGGAGTTCAACAATGAGCAGGCATGTTGAAGTGGATCTGCTGGTGGTTGGCTCGGGGGCGGCAGGGCTCGCTACCGCCGTCACCGCCGCGCTGCACGGCGCGCGCGTCCTGGTGGCGGAAAAAGAGTCGGTTATCGGCGGCACCAGCGCCTGGTCCGGCGGCTGGCTGTGGATCCCGCAAAATCCCCTCGCGCGCGAGGAGGGAATTGTGGAAGATGACGCCGCTCCGCTAGCCTATCTGCAGGCGGAAATGGGCGGTCTGGCCGCCGACGCACGCCTGCGTACCTTTTTACGCTACGGCCCGGAAATGGTGGAGTTTTTCCGCCAGAACACGGCGGTACAGTTCCTCTCCGGCAGTAAAATGCCGGACTTTCACAACAGCCACGGTTTTGCCACCGGCGGGCGATCCGTCACGGCTCAACCCTATGACGCCAGCGGATTAGGCGATTGGCTTCATCGCCTGCGCCCACCGCTGGAGACTATCAGCCTGGCGGGAATGGGCATTGCCGGAGGGGCGGATATGACGCACTTCTTCAATGCCACCCGTTCACCGCGTTCAGCGCTGTACGCCAGCCGCCGCCTGATACGCCATGGCTGGCAGCGCCTGCGTTACGGGCGCGGCCGCCATCTGGTTAACGGCAATGCGCTCATGGCGCGCCTGCTGCGCTCTGCACTGGACGCCGATGTCCGTTTTCAGCTTAACGCCCCGGTCTCTCGGCTATTGGAAGACAAAAATGGCGTGACCGGCGCGATCCTCGCTGGCGATGAGGGCGATATTCAGATCCATGCCCGCGCGGTTGTGCTGGCCTGCGGCGGTTTCCCGCACGATAAACAGCGTCTGGCAGAAAACGTTGCGCATGCGCGTCAGGGCTATGGCCACTTTTCTGCCGCCCCGCCGGGCAATCAGGGTGATGGTATTCGGCTGGGGGAAACCGTCGGTGGGCAGTTTGATACCTCGTTGAAAAACCCCATGGCCTGGGCGCCCGTTTCGCGGGTGTCGACCGCCAGCGGGCTACAGTTGGCGTTTCCTCATCTGGTCGAGCGCGCCAAACCGGGATTTCTCGCTGTTCGCCCAAACGGCAGGCGCTTCGTCAACGAAGCCGACTCCTACCACGACTTTATCGCGGCGCTGATTGACGCCACCCCGGAAGGCGAACAGCCGCTGGCCTGGCTGATTGCCGACAGCCGGGCTCTGCATCGCTACGGCCTGGGGCATGCGCGCCCGACGCCGTTCCCGGTCGAGGCCTGGCTGCGTACCGGCTATCTGCAAAGCGCGCCAACGCTCGATGCGTTGGCGGAAAAATGCGGCATTGACCGCGCTGAGCTCGGCGCTACCGTCGCACGCTTCAACGGTTTCGCCCATCAGGGACGTGATGAAGATTTCCAGCGCGGGGCCTCAGCCTACAACTGCGCACAGGGCGATGCCCGGCATCAGCCTAATCCGACGCTGGGCGCGCTGGAGCACGCGCCGTATTACGCCGTGCGCATTCTACCCGGCTCGCTCGGCTCCTTTAGCGGCCTGAAAACCGACGAACAGGCCCGCGTGCTGAATGCCGAACAACGCCCCATTCCCCGCCTCTTCGCCGTGGGGAACGATATGTCTAGCGTGATGCAGGGGTACTACCCCAGCGGCGGCATCACGCTGGGCCCTGCCATGACCTTTGGTTATCTGGTGGGGAAAAACCTGTCCGCAACGCTGAATAACTAAAAAAACACCTACGCATTTTTGCCAACGGAAGGCGCCAAACATAACAAAAAACCTTACCTGCAACCGTACTGGAGTCTTTATGAATATGCGTTCTCTGTCCCTTGCCGCCCTCACGGTGCTCGACGTATCACCGCCCGAGCAGGTGCGTATCGCAGCCCTCACCGGCTACAGCCACGTTGGCCTCCGGCTACTGCCCGCGACCCCTGACGATCCCAATTACGACATGCTGGGCGATACCGCGATGGTGCGCGAAACGCTCGCTGCCCTGCGCGATACCGGCATCCGCGTCTCCGACGTTGAGATTGTGCGTTTAACGCCGGACTTCAGCCTTGATGCGCTGCAACCATTCCTGGAAACCGCCGCCCGGCTGGAAGCCCAGCAGGTGCTGGTGGCCGGAAATGACAGCGACCTGCGACGTAGTGCGGATAACCTGGCACGACTGGCACAGGCCGGTGCAGCCTACGGCCTGACCATGAACCTGGAGCCGATGCCCTGGACGCAGATTCGCACCCTCGCCGATGCCCAGACGCTGATTAACGCCTGCGGGCAAAGCAACGTTGGCATTCTGGTGGATGCCATCCACTTCTGGCGCGCAGGGGAATCACTGGCGTCGCTGGCCGCTCTGGCACCGCAGCAGCTCAACTATATGCAGCTGTGTGATGCCCCGGCGTTGATTCCCACCGATACGCAAGAGCTTATCTACCAGGCCCGCTGCGCGCGCCAGGTGCCGGGGGAAGGCGGGTTGGATCTGCGCAGCCTGATGGCAGCGCTGCCCGCCACGCTACCGGTGTCGGTGGAAGTGCCGCTGGCCGGTGCTCAGGGGGCGCTGCCTGCCCAACAACGCGCCCAGCTGCTGTTTAACGCTGCACAATCTTTCCTGTAAACCGGAGCTCGCTATGTCACAGACTCAACGCCTGGATGTCAGAGAACTCATTAACACCAACCCACTGAGCCGTTACCAGAAACTGGTGATTTTCCTGGGGTTCTGCGTCATTGCACTGGACGGATTCGATATCGCCATCATGGGCTTTATCGCCCCCACGCTGAAGCAGGAATGGGGCGTCAGCAACCATGAACTCGGCTTTGTGATCAGCACCGCGCTGATTGGTCTTGCCCTCGGCGCACTGTTTTCCGGCCCGCTCGCCGACTGGCTAGGGCGCAAAAAAATCATCATTAACAGCGTCTTTTTCTTTGGCTTTTGGACCATTGCCACCGCCTTTTCGCAAAACATTGAGCAGATGATTTTCTTCCGCTTTATGACCGGACTGGGGCTGGGGGCCGCCATGCCGAACATGAGCACGCTGGTGTCAGAGTATGCGCCGGAACGCCAGCGCTCGTTTATTATCACCGTGATTTTCTGCGGCTTTACCTTTGGCGCCGCCATTGGTGGATTTGCCGCTTCGTGGCTGATCCCCCAGTTCGGCTGGCATTCGCTGATGGCGCTGGGCGGGATTCTGCCGCTACTGTTTGCCCCTCTTCTTATCTGGAAGCTACCGGAATCGGCGCGTTTTCTGGTGATCAAACAGGCCCCAGTCGCCCGCATTCACGCCATTTTGCAGCGTTTCTATCCCGGACAGGTGAGCGAAAACGTCAGCTTTATCCTGCCGCAGCAGCCGATTAACAGCAGCGCCATGCGCATTGTGCTGTCGCGTGATTATCTGTTCGGCTCGCTGATGCTGTGGCTGGTCTATTTTATGGGGCTGTTTCTGGTCTATATCCTCGGCAGCTGGCTGCCGACGCTGGTGAAAGAGATTGGCCTGACGGTCAGCCAGGCCGCCATCATGACCGCGCTGTATCAAGCGGGGGGCACCGTCGGTTCACTGTTTGCCGGCTGGCTGATGGATAAGATCAACCCGCACCGGGCGCTGGGGATTATTTTTGCCGTCGGCGGTCTGTTCACGATGGCTATTGGCTACGCCGGGGTTAACTTCCCGCTCCTGTGCTCGCTGGCCTTTGTCAGTGGTGCTTGTCTGAACGGGGCCAACACCGGAATGAATGCCCTGTCGGCACGCTTTTACCCCACCCAGGCGCGAGCCACCGGTTCAAGCTGGATGCACGGCGTTGGCCGTATCGGGGCGATCCTAAGCGCCTTTGCTGGTGCCGAAATGCTGGCGATGGGGCTCGATTTTAGATCAGTATTCCTGATCCTGGGGATCCCAGCCGCATTAACCGTCCTCGGACTCGCCGCCAAAAGCTATTGGGCCGCTGACCCCGTCGAGAATAAACCCGCCATCACCGCATCGCTGAGGAGCCCATCATGAGCCGTATTCGTCTTGCCGTTATTGGTGCCGGCGCCATCGGGCGCAAACATATTGATGTGATCAATCAGGTTCCACAGGCGGAGCTGGTGGCCATTGCCGATCCGTCACCGCAGGCCGAGGCGCTGGCGAGAACATTAGGCGTGGCGTGGTATGCCGAGGTGGAGGCCATGCTGGAACGAGCAAAACCGCAGGGGGTGATTAACGCCACGCCAAATACCCTGCACGTCCCCTGCGCCATCGCCTGCATCGAACGGGGGATCCCGGTGCTGGTAGAGAAACCGGTCGCCGAATCTCCGGAACGCGCGCAGGAATTGGTTTTGGCGGCACAAAAGCACGGCGTGCCGGTGCTGGTCGGCCATCACCGGCGGCATAATGCGCTGACCGCCGCAGCAAAGGCGCTGATTGATAGCGGTGAGCTAGGGAAGATTGTGGCGGTATCCGCACACTGGATTTTGCAAAAGCCCGACGACTATTTTGATGTCGCCTGGCGACGCGAGCCGGGTGCCGGGCCGCTGCTGGTCAACCTGGTTCACGATATTGACCTTCTGCGCTACCTGCTCGGCGAGATTGAAGAGGTGCAGGCAATGACCTCTAGCGCCACGCGCGGTTTTGCCAACGAAGACAGTGCGGTAGTCAACCTGCGCTTTGCCTGTGGCGCGTTGGGCAGCGCGGTGTTGAGCGATTGTGGCGTTAGCCCATGGAGCTGGGAAATGAACTCGGCGGAGAACGTCATATACGCCCACACGCCGGAAAACTGCTATCTGATTTCCGGCAGCAAAGGGGCGCTGGCCATCCCGCAGATGCGCTGGTGGCGCTACGGCGAGCAAAGCGGCTGGCATGCGCCGCTGTTGCAGGAAACGCTCAACGTTGAGCCGATCGACCCGTTTATTTTGCAGTTGCGCCACTTCCTGCAGGTGATCCGCGGAGAGGCAGAACCCATTATTGACGCCGCCGATGCGTTACGCTCGCTGGACGTGATTGACCTCATTCGGCAGGTCGCCCCTAAAGCCGCATAAATCCCCGCATCCCCCGGCAGCGGCAGTGCCGCCGGGGGATGGTTTTCTGTCTCTATTCCGCACAAATGATTCAATAATGTAATATTTGTTAATTAAGCGTCTGTTTACCCTGCCCGCTCCCCGCACTACACTACCCCCAGCTTTTATCTTGAGGTGGGAATGAACGATTACAAAATGACGCCCGGTGAGTTGCGCGCCACCTGGGGTTTAGGAACCGTATTTTCTTTGCGTATGCTCGGCATGTTTATGGTTCTGCCGGTTCTGACCACATACGGCATGGCATTACAGGGCGCTAGCGAAGCGCTGATTGGCCTGGCCATCGGTATTTACGGCCTGGCGCAGGCGGTATTCCAAATTCCTTTTGGGCTGGTCTCCGACCGCATCGGTCGCAAGCCGTTAATTATCGGCGGGTTGGCCATTTTCGTTTTAGGTAGCGTCATTGCCGCTATGTCGGATTCGATCTGGGGCATTATTCTTGGCCGCGCGTTACAGGGCTCCGGCGCCATTGCCGCCGCGGTCATGGCGCTACTGTCCGATTTAACTCGCGAGCAAAACCGCACCAAAGCGATGGCGTTTA
The DNA here is from genome assembly GCF_001571285.1 of Kluyvera cryocrescens NBRC 102467. Taxonomy (GTDB): domain Bacteria; phylum Pseudomonadota; class Gammaproteobacteria; order Enterobacterales; family Enterobacteriaceae; genus Kluyvera; species Kluyvera cryocrescens. Next base: position 175,969 of record NZ_BCTM01000010.1, read on the forward strand.
TCGGCGTAAGCTTCGGCGTGACTTTTGCTATCGCCATGGTGCTGGGCCCGATTATTACCCATAAGCTGGGGCTGCACGCGCTGTTCTGGATGATTGCCGGGCTGGCCACGCTGGGGATTTTACTGACCATTCTGGTGGTACCGGACAGTAAAAATCACGTCCTCAACCGTGAGTCCGGGATGGTGAAAGGCTGCTTTAGCAAAGTCCTGATGGAGCCCCGGCTGCTAAAGCTCAACTTCGGCATTATGTGCCTGCATATTCTGCTGATGTCGACCTTCGTCGCACTGCCGGGCCAGCTAGAGGCCGCCGGTTTTCCGGCCGCTGAGCACTGGAAAATTTATCTGGTGACGATGTTGGTGTCGTTCATTTCGGTGGTGCCATTTATCATTTACGCCGAAGTGAAGCGCCGCATGAAGCGCGTCTTTGTACTGTGTATTTCTCTGCTGCTGATTGCTGAGATTGTCCTGTGGGGCTCCGGCAACGCCTTCTGGGAACTGGTTATCGGTGTCCAGATTTTCTTCCTCGCGTTCAATCTGATGGAGGCGCTGCTGCCTTCGCTTATCAGTAAAGAGTCACCGGCGGGTTACAAAGGGACGGCGATGGGCATTTACTCCACCAGTCAGTTCCTCGGCGTTGCGATTGGCGGATCATTGGGCGGCTGGGTAGATGGCCTGTTTGATTCACAAACGGTGTTTCTTGCCGGCGCGCTGTTAGCCACCATTTGGCTATTGGTCTCAATGACCATGCAGGAGCCGCCTTACGTCAGCAGCCTGCGCATCGAGATCCCAAAAGATATCTCCGCCGACGATACGCTGCGTGAGCGTCTGCTGGCAACGAACGGCGTGAAAGAGGTGTTGGTGGTTGCTGAAGAACACTCAGCTTATGTGAAAATTGACAGTAAAGTGACCAATCGCTTCGAGGTTGAACAGGCGATCGCCGCGCACTAATTCAGACTGCCCGCAGGACAACGCGGGCAGCCTTGAGACAATCAGTCGCGGAAGTTTTTGAACTGGAACGGCTGACCGAGATCGCCGCCGCGTACCAGCGCCATTGCGGACTGTAAATCATCGCGCGCCTTGCCGGTCACGCGGATCTCTTCGCCCTGAATCTGCGTCTGGACCTTCAGCTTGCTGTCTTTAATCAGCTTAACGATCTTCTTCTGAACCGCGCTCTCAATCCCCTGCTTCAACTTGGCTTCGACATACCAGGTTTTCCCGCTGTGGACGAAATCTTCCGGCACATCCAGCGACGTCCCTTCAATGCCGCGTTTAAGCAGCTTGGCGCGCAGAATATCCAGTAGCTGATTGACCTGGAAGTCAGATTCGCTCAGCACCTTAATCGTCTTATTCGCATCGTTGAGTTCAAAAGTGGCTTCAACACCACGAAAATCAAAACGAGACTCGACTTCGCGGCTGGCGTTATCAACCGCGTTGCGTGCTTCCTGAAGATCGACTTCAGAGACAATATCGAAAGATGGCATCTTTTCCCCTCCCTTAGTTTCTTTTGCGTTGCATAATACCTGCAACGCGGCATAACTCAACTTGTTATCCCCGGAAGCTGAGCTGATAGCGCTATACTCACACTACTCGCATCGCAGTCAGCGTGAAGTATGACATACCAGCAGCATCTGGTGTGGTCGGTAGAAGGTCAGGAGGATGTTTGAAAATCACGGTATTGGGATGTGGCGCGCTGGGTCAGCTATGGATGACGGCGCTCCACAAAAAAGGATTTGAAGTACAAGGCTGGTTACGCGTACCTCAGCCCTTCTGTAGCGTTAATCTGTTAGAGCTGGACGGCACTATTTTTAACCAGTCGCTCATCGCCAACGATCCCGACTTCCTGGCGCAAAGCGATCTGCTGCTCGTGACCCTGAAAGCCTGGCAAGTTTCCGACGCCGTCAGAAGTCTGGCGTCCCGTCTTCCGGTGACGACGCCGATTCTGCTGATTCACAATGGCATGGGCACGCTGAACGAGCTTAACGATCTCAAGCAGCCGATATTGCTGGGCGCCACCACGCAGGCCGCGCGCCGCGACGGCAATGTGATTATCCACGTTGCCAACGGTACGACCCACATCGGTCCAGGCAAACGCTATGACCACGACTACAGCCAACTTGCGGAAACGCTGCAAGAGGTGCTGCCCGACGTTGCCTGGCACGACAGCATTCATTCTGCCATGTGGCGAAAGCTTGCCGTCAACTGCGTGATCAACCCGCTCACCGCGCTGATGGATTGCAAAAACGGCGATTTACGCGACCATCAGGAAGACATTGCCCGCATCTGCGAAGAGGTGGCGATGACCATGACGCGGGAAGGATTTCATACCTCGCCGGAAAGTCTGTTATTTTATGTTAACCAGGTGATTGACCTGACAGCGGAAAATATCTCTTCCATGCTGCAGGACATCCGCGCACTTCGGCATACGGAAATCGACTATATCACCGGCTTCCTGCTCAAACGCGCGCGGGCGCACGGCATTCCGGTGCCGGAAAATACCCGCCTGTATGAACTGGTTAAACGTAAGGAGAGTGAATATGAGCGCGTCGGCACTGATTTGCCTCGCTCCTGGTAGTGAAGAAATGGAAGCGGTCACCACGATAGATTTATTAGTGCGTGGCGGTATCCAGGTCACTACCGCCAGCGTTGCCGGCGATGGCAATCTGACCATTACCTGCTCACGCGGCGTTAAGCTACTGGCCGATGCCCCGCTGGTTGAAGTGGCCGACGGTGATTTTGACATCATCATCCTGCCGGGCGGTATTAAAGGCGCTGAGTATTTCCGCGACAGCCCGCTGCTGGTCGAAACGGTGAGACAATTTCATCTCTCCGGGCGCATCGTCGCCGCCATTTGTGCGGCCGCCGCCACCGTACTGGTCCCGCACGATCTCTTCCCGATCGGGAATATGACCGGCTTCCCGGCGCTGAAGGATCAGATTCCAGAAGGCCAGTGGCAGGATAAGCGCGTGGTCTGGGATCCGCGCGTTAACCTGCTCACCAGCCAAGGGCCGGGAACGGCTATCGATTTCGGTCTGAAGATTGTCGAGCTGCTGGTCGGGCGTGAAAAAGCCTATGAAATTTCCACACAGCTGGTGATGGCGGCGGGCATTTATAACCACTACGAAGCGTAGTTCTGCGCTCGCAGGCAATAAAAAACCCGGCAATGCCGGGTTTTTTATTATGAAGATTTACGCTTACGGGCGGTAAACCTTCACGTTGGTGAAGCCCTGCTCGCGCAGATACAGCGCCTGCAGACGGCTCATCACGCCGCGTTCACACCACAGCAAATAGGTTTTGCTCTGGTCGAGATCGCCAAACTGCGTGCTCAGCTTGTAGAACGGCAGCGACGCTACTTCCACGCCTTCCACTTTCAGCGGCTTATCGTCCTGCTCATCCACCGAGCGGATATCCAGAATCACGTCGTTTTCAGCAAAACCGCTCACGGTTTCCACTTCCACCACTTCCTGCTGGGTCTGCTGGGCGATATCACGGATGTCGACGTTGTTCGCTTCGGCAACCACTTTATCCAGAATGCTGAAGTCAAAGTTCGCTTCTTCGGCCTCGATTTTCGCCTTCACCGCTTTGATGGTTGGGCTTTTCGAGATAACACCGCAGTATTCCGGCATGGTACGAGCAAAATCTTCGGTGCCGATTTCGCGCGCCAGATCGATGATGTGCTCTTTATCGTGCGAGATCAGCGGACGCAGAATCAGGGTGTCAGAAACGTTGTCGATAAGACGCAGGTTGGTCAGCGTCTGGCTGGACACCTGACCCAGCGCTTCACCGGTGACCAGCGCCTGTACGCCGTAGCGTTCAGCGACCTGCGATGCCGCGCGAACCATCATGCGTTTGAGCACCACGCCCATCTGGCCGTCTTCCACTTTCTCGAGGATTTCGCCCACTACCGGCTCGAAGTTGATTGCCACAAAGCGCACGCGGTGAGAACTGCCAAAGCGGTTCCACAGATAATGAGCCACCTGACGTACGCCAATTTCATGCGCTGCACCGCCGAGGTTGAAGAAGCAGTAGTGCACGCGGCAGCCGCGACGCATCAGCATATAGCTGGAGACGCCGGAGTCGAACCCGCCCGAGATCAACGACAGTACGTCTTCCTGAGTACCAATCGGGAAACCACCGATGCCTTCATAGCGCCCTTTCACCAGCAGCAGGCGATCGTTTTCGATTTCGAGGTTAACCGTCACATCCGGGTTAGTCAGCTTCACGCGCGCCGTTTCGATGTGCTGATTCAAACCGCCGCCAACGTAGCGTTCCACTTCGATAGAAGTGAACTCATGCTTACCGCGACGTTTAACGCGCACGCAGAAGGACTTGCCTTCCAGCGCTTCGCGCCACAGCGGCAGCGTCTGCTCAAAGATATTGTGCAATGAGGTAAATGGAACGTCTTCCACTTCCAGAATATGGTGAATACCTGGAATACGCGTCAGCGCGTCGCGGAGGATCAGGCGTTTGTCTTCATCTTTGGAACGCACTTCGATGTGATCCCAGTGACGAACAACGGCGAGCGTTTCATCGTGATTTTTAAGAACGTTACGAATGTTCCCGGTTAAAATTTTAATAAAGCGCAAACGCACAGTTTGGCTTTTGATGGTGATTTCCGGGAACAATTTAATGATAAACTTCATGGCGGCAATGGTTCGTTGGCAAGCCCGACGGGGCTTTAGGCAAAAAGATGTATCGCAGTGCACCGTTGTTACCGAGGGAGCCTGCGTCCAGGACGCGAAGTATACCATCATCCCGCTTACCATTGCGTGTTATTTGCTTCACGCCCAGACTCCGTTACCATAGACGCAGTCGCGACATAACAAGAGCCAAAAATTCACTATGCCAAAGAAAAATGAAGCCCCGGCCAGTTTTGAAACCGCATTAACCGAGCTGGAGCAGATTGTTAACCGTCTAGAAAGCGGCTCTCTGCCGCTGGAAGAGGCGTTAAACGAATTTGAACGTGGCGTGCAGTTGGCACGTCAGGGGCAGACAAAACTGCAACAAGCGGAACAACGCGTGCAGATCCTGCTGGCCGATAACGAAGACGCACCTTTAACGCCTTTCACTCCGGACGCCGAATAAAATGGATTTCTCGCAACAGCTCAATGCCTGCGTAGAACAGGCAAACGACGCGCTGCGCCGTTTTATTGCTCCGCTGCCGTTTCAGAACACTCCTCTGGTTGAGGCCATGCAATATGGCGCATTATTAGGCGGTAAACGTCTGCGCCCGTTCCTGGTGTACGCCACCGGGAAAATGTTCGGCGTCAGCACCACCACGCTCGATGCGCCAGCCGCCGCAGTGGAGTGTATCCACGCCTATTCGCTGATGCATGACGATTTACCGGCGATGGACGATGACGATCTGCGCCGCGGCCAGCCGACCTGCCACATCAAATTTGGCGAGGCGAGCGCAATTCTGGCCGGAGACGCGCTGCAAACGCTGGCGTTTTCTATACTCAGTGATGCACCGATGACGGAAGTCTCTGACCGCGCTCGCCTGGCGATGCTGTCTGAGCTGGCTACCGCCAGCGGCGTAGCCGGAATGTGCGGCGGCCAGGCGCTGGATCTGGAAGCCGAAGGGCAACAGGTTAATCTGGAAATGCTGGAGCGTATTCACCGCCATAAAACCGGCGCGCTGATTCGCGCCGCTGTCCGTCTGGGCGCGCTGAGCGCCGGTGAACAGGGGCGTAACGCGCTGCCATTGCTGGATAAGTACGCCGAAAGCATCGGCCTGGCGTTCCAGGTTCAGGATGACATTCTGGATGTGGTGGGCGATACTGCGACCCTCGGAAAACGCCAGGGTGCCGACCAGCAGCTCGGCAAGAGTACCTATCCTGCATTACTGGGCCTTGAGCAAGCCCGGACAAAAGCCAGTGACCTTATTGCAGATGCCCGCCAGTCGTTAACGGAACTGGCCGCGCAGTCACTGGATACCACAGCACTGGAAGCGCTAGCGAACTACATTATCCTGCGCGATAAATAAACAATAAATGAGTCTCCGATGAGTTTTGATATTGCCAAATACCCGACACTGGCACTGGTCGATTCCACCCAGGAATTGCGCCTGTTGCCAAAAGAGAGCCTGCCGAAGCTATGTGACGAGCTACGTCGTTACCTGCTCGACAGCGTGAGCCGTTCCAGCGGACACTTTGCCTCCGGGCTTGGCACGGTGGAACTCACCGTGGCGCTGCATTATGTCTATAACACGCCGTTCGACCAGCTTATCTGGGACGTTGGTCACCAGGCCTATCCGCACAAAATTCTAACCGGGCGTCGCGACAAAATCGGCACCATCCGGCAGAAAGGCGGCCTGCACCCGTTCCCGTGGCGCGGCGAAAGCGAGTACGACGTGCTGAGCGTCGGCCACTCCTCAACCTCTATTTCAGCGGGTATCGGCATTGCCGTGGCGGCTGAAAAAGAGAATAAACAGCGTCGTACCGTCTGCGTCATTGGCGACGGTGCCATTACTGCCGGTATGGCGTTTGAAGCCATGAACCACGCGGGTGATATCAAGCCCGATATGCTGGTGGTGCTCAACGACAACGAAATGTCGATCTCGGAAAACGTCGGCGCGCTCAATAACCATCTGGCGCAGCTGCTTTCCGGCAAGCTCTACTCCTCCCTGCGTGAAGGCGGTAAGAAAGTCTTCTCCGGCGTTCCGCCGATTAAAGAGCTGCTCAAACGCACGGAAGAACACATCAAAGGCATGGTGGTGCCGGGTACGCTGTTTGAAGAGCTGGGTTTCAACTATATCGGGCCGGTTGACGGCCATGACGTGGTCGGGCTGGTCAATACGCTCAGGAACATGCGCGATCTGAAAGGCCCGCAGTTCCTGCACATTATGACCAAAAAAGGCCGTGGCTATGAGCCCGCCGAAAAAGATCCCATCACCTTCCACGCGGTGCCTAAATTCGATCATACCAGCGGTAAACTGCCGAAAAGCAGCGGTGGCCTGCCGTCGTATTCGAAAATCTTCGGCGACTGGCTGTGCGAAACTGCGGCCAAAGATGCCAAACTGATGGCGGTCACCCCAGCCATGCGTGAAGGCTCCGGCATGGTGGAGTTCTCCAAAAAATATCCCGACCAGTATTTCGATGTCGCGATCGCCGAACAGCACGCGGTGACCTTTGCCGCAGGTCTGGCGATTGGCGGCTATAAACCGATTGTGGCGATTTACTCGACCTTCCTGCAGCGTGCCTACGATCAGGTGATCCACGACGTCGCCATCCAGAAGCTGCCGGTGCTGTTTGCCATCGACCGCGCGGGTATCGTCGGCGCCGACGGGCAGACGCACCAGGGGGCATTCGATATCTCCTACCTGCGCTGCATCCCGGAAATGGTCATCATGACGCCAAGCGATGAGAACGAATGTCGCCAGATGCTGTACACCGGTTATCACTACGCTGATGGCCCATGCGCAGTGCGCTATCCACGCGGTTGCGGCACGGGCGCTACGCTTGAGCCGTTGGCAAAACTGGCGCTGGGCAAAGGTGTCATCAAACGTGAAGGCGAGAAACTGGCGATTCTCAACTTTGGTACCCTGCTGGCGGATGCCGAGATCGTCGCCGATAAACTCAACGCCACGCTGGTCGATATGCGCTTTGCGAAGCCGCTTGATGAGACGCTGATCCTTGAGATGGCTGCGCGCCATGAATCGCTGGTGACGCTGGAAGAAAACGCCATTATTGGCGGTGCGGGCAGCGGCGTGAACGACGTGCTGATGGCGCATCGTAAACCGGTGCCTGTGCTGAATCTTGGCCTGCCTGACTTCTTCGTCCCACAGGGAACGCAGGAAGAGGCGCGCGCCGACCTCGGTCTCGACGCGGCAGGCATTGAGGCGAAGATCGCGGCCTGGTTGGCATAATCCCCCCTATCGCTCCTGCTATGCTTAAAGGTAAACCTCTTACCCGCTAGCAGGAGCTGAATCATGCAATACCATCTCTTAGGACAAACCGACCTCCGGGTTTCCCGCCTTTGCCTGGGCTGTATGACCTTCGGCGAACCGGACCGGGGCAAACACGCCTGGACGTTGCCGGAAGACAGCAGCCGTCCCATCATTCAGCGCGCCCTCGAAGGCGGCATCAATTTTTTCGACACCGCCAACAGCTATTCCGACGGCAGCAGCGAGGAGATCGTTGGCCGGGCGCTGCGCGACTTCGCCCGGCGTGACGACGTCGTGGTGGCCACCAAGGTCTATCACCAGGTGGGCGATTTAGAAGAAGGCCTTTCACGCGCGCAGATTTTGCGTTCCATCGACGACAGCCTGCGCCGTCTTGGCATGGACTATGTCGACCTGCTGCAAATTCATCGTTGGGACTACCGCACGCCCATTGAAGAGACGCTGGAAACGCTGGACGAGGTGGTAAAATCGGGCAAAGCCCGCTTCATCGGCGCCTCTTCAATGCATGCCCGTCAGTTCGCCCACGCGCTGGCGCTGCAAAAAACCAACGGTTGGGCACCATTTGTCACCATGCAGGATCACTACAATTTGATTTATCGCGAAGAAGAGCGCGATATGCTGCCGCTGTGCGTCCAGGAAGGCGTGGCGGTGATCCCGTGGAGCCCGCTGGCGCGTGGCCGTTTGACCCGCCCTTGGGGGGAAACCACGGCGCGGCTGGTATCCGATGAGTTTGGTCAGACGCTCTACAGCACCACTGAAGACAACGATGAGCAAATTGCCGGGGAACTGGAGCGGGTTGCCGAAGAGATTGAAGCCAGCCGCGCGCAAACGGCGCTGGCGTGGTTGCTGAGTAAACCTGGAGTGGCAGCACCGATTATCGGGGCATCGCGTGAGGACCAGCTCGATGAGCTGTTAAACGCCGTCGATATTACGCTAACGCCGGAGCAGATTTCGGCAATGGAGTCACCGTATCAGGCGCATCCGGTGGTGGGATTTAAGTAACGGAGTTTCCCCCTAACCTTCTCCCTAATGGGCGCAAGGTTAGGGGGAAGGGTCAACGCGTCACAGAATGTGATGCCCCACGACGTACAGGATCCCCGCCGAAATCACCCCAGCGACGATGTCATCGACCATAATGCCCATGCCGCCGTGAATGTTGCGATCAAACCAGCGGATTGGCCACGGTTTCCACATATCCAGAATACGGAATACCACAAACCCGGCCAGCACCCATTGCCAGCTGATGACCGGGATCGCCATTAAGGTTATCCACATGCCGATAAACTCATCCCACACGATGCTGCCGTGGTCATGGGTCTGCATGTCGCGCGCCGTGCGGCGGCAGATATAAACGCCGATACAGATGCCGAACATCACCACCAGCGAATAGATCTGCAGCGGTAAAAAGGTCAGCAAATACCAGAACGGAATAGAGGCAAGCGACCCCATCGTTCCCGGAACTATTGGGCTTAAACCGCTACCAAACCCAGTCGCCAGCAAGTGCCAGGGATTGCGTAAGTTTAGGCGGCTTTTTGCGATATCGTGCCTAGCCAAAGTGATCGTACCCCTTCCAGTCCAGCGTGACCGCCTTTCCATCTTGTGTAAAATTCAGCCCTTCCACATCGGCGCTAATTTGCCCAATGCAGGTAAACGCCGTACCGAGCTGCCCCAGCGCCACTTCCAGCGCACCGCGGTTCAGTTCAGGAACGGTGAAGCACAGCTCATAATCCTCGCCGCCGGACAGCGCATAGCGGCACGCCTGCTCAGGTGCGACGTGGCGCATCATGGCCCCGGAGTACGGCAGCATATCCAGCTCGACCCGCGCCCCTACCCCACTGGCCTTCAGAATATGGCCCAGATCGGAAATCAGCCCGTCGGAGAGATCGATAGCCGAGCTGGCGAGATCGCGCAGCGCCTGCCCTTGCAGCACGCGCGGCGTCGGGCGCAAATGGCGCTGGCGCAGATAGGCAGCATCTTCCGGCGCATCGATCGTCAGTTGATTCAACAGCAGAGCCAGCCCGGCGGCGCTGTCGCCAGGCGTCCCGGTGACGTAAATCCAGTCGCCCGGTTTCGCTCCTGAGCGCTTGAGCGCACGCCCCACCGGCACATAGCCGTGGATACTGAGCGTCATCGCCAGCGGGCCCTTGGTGGTGTCACCGCCAATCAGCTGCATATCGTAGTAGTTTAGCTGCTCAAACAGGCTATCGCTGAACGCCGCCAGCCAGTTTTCATCGACTGAAGGCAACGTCAACGCCAGCGTTAGCCATGCAGGATCGGCGCCCATTGCGGCCAGATCGCTGACGTTAACCGCCAGTGCTTTATAGGCCAAATCAGCCGGGTCGATATCAGGAAGGAAATGGTTACCCGCGACCAGCGTGTCGGTGCTGATTGCCAGAGTCTGTTTTTCGGGGATGTTGAGTAACGCGCAGTCGTCACCGATACCGGTTTCTACATCAAGACGGGCGTTTCGTACTCGGTCAAAATAACGGGCAATCAGGGAGAATTCGCCGCATGCCATACGTTATGCCTCAGCAGAAGGATAAAACAAGGCCGGGGAAAGCGAATACACAGCGCTCTCTCACCGGCCTACAGGTTACTTTTTGCGGGGACGAATGGCAGGAGCGGCTTTATCCAGCACGCCGTTGACGAACTTGTGGCTGTCTTCAGCGCCAAAGGTTTTTGCCAGCTCGATTGCTTCGTTGATAGCCACTTTGTACGGCACATCATCACGCTTAGACAGCTCGAACAGCGCGATGCGCAGCACGGCTTTCTCAACCTGACCCAGCTCTTCGAGCAGACGGGACAGATATGGCTTCATCAATCCATCGAGGTACGCGCTGTTAGTCGCTACCCCGGACAGCAGTTCACGGAAGTACACGACGTCAACATCTTTAACGTCTTGTTCCGCCAGGAACTGGTATTCAACATCAGAGATGTCGTTCTGGGACAACTGCCAGGAATAGAGCGCCTGGACGGCACACTCACGGGCGCGGCGACGAGCAGCAGGTTTCACGGATTTCCCCTTACAAAAATCAGGCCTTGATGGCTTTCAATACATTAATCATTTCAAGCGCGGTCAGTGCAGCTTCTGCACCTTTGTTACCGGCTTTTGTGCCAGCGCGTTCGATGGCTTGTTCAATACTTTCGGTGGTCAGAACACCGAAGGCTACCGGGATTTCGCTGTCCTGAGCGACGTGCGCCAGGCCATTGCTTGCCCCACCAGCAACATATTCGAAGTGAGCAGTACCGCCACGGATAACTGTACCCAGTGCAATCACCGCATCATATTTACCGGTTTTTGCCAGTGCGCCCGCTGCCAGCGGCAGTTCATAAGCGCCAGGAACCCAAACAACGGTGATATTTTCATCTTTAACCTGACCAATGCGTTTCAGGGCGTCGATAGCACCTTCCAGCAGGCTGTCATTGATAAAGTTGTTGAAACGCGCGATGGTGATGGCGACGCGAGCGTCCGGGGTAGCAACGTTAGCTTCAATAATGTTCATACTCTTCCTTTGGGTTCATTTGCCCCGCAGGGGGGCGGATTTTATCATAATATTCTGGGCGCTGCTTCCTCTAATTAGGAATGCCTCACGCAGTCGTTAAATGCAGGCAGACATCCGGGCCAACCTGACGTATCTCATTGAATTTGAAATGGGGGGCCTGGCTCAGTTTCTCAAGGCCCGGCAGCACACATAATCCGCGTGCATCACTTCCTAACAGTTTAGGCGCCAGATAGACGATAAGCTCATCCACCAGTCCCGCTTCAATCAGCGCTCCGGCGAGGGTAGGACCTGCCTCGACCCAGATGCTGTTAACCTGCTGTTTTCCCAACTGCATCATCAACAACACCAGATCGAGATGGCCGTTATGCTCCGGCACCATCAGCGTTTGCAAGCCCTGCGGCCAGCTACGGGTATCTGCTGTAGTGCGGGCGAACAGCGTTTCCCCCGGCTGCTGCACAATGCGATGCTCCGGCGTCACGCGATTGCCGCTGTCGATAACAATACGCAGCGGCTGACGCAGGTTTTCCAGCGGATAGAGGCTTTGGGTATCGGCGCTCAGTTCGTCCCAGCGTACGGTTAACGCCGGATCGTCAGCTAACACGGTCGCGCTGCTGGTTAAAATAGCATGGCTTTCGGCGCGCAGGCGCTGCACGTCACGGCGAGCCTGCGGCGAGGTGATCCACTGGCTTTCGCCGCTGGCCATCGCCGTACGTCCGTCGAGCGACGCACCAAGCTTAAGCTGAATATACGGAAAACCGGTGCGCATCCGCTTGAGGAAACCTTTATTCAGCGCTTCGGCTTCGTTCATCATCAGCCCATGACTGACTTCAATGCCGGCCTGCTGTAAACGGTATAGACCTCGCCCAGCGACCTGCGGATTCGGATCCTGCATCGCGGCAACCACGCGCGCGACGCCCGCAGCAATTAACGCGTCGCAGCACGGTGGCGTGCGGCCATGATGACTGCACGGCTCAAGGGTCACGTAGGCGGTTGCGCCTTTCGCTTTCTCACCAGCCATACGCAGCGCATGCACTTCCGCATGCGGTTCACCGGCACGGTAGTGGAAGCCTTCACCGACAATTTCGCCCTGATTTACAATCACGCAGCCAACGCGCGGGTTCGGATGGGTAGTGAATCGCCCACGCTGCGCCAGCTTCAGGGCGCGCGCCATATACATCTCATCGTGCATAGCTTAATCCTGTAAGCGGGCGATCTCTTCGCCAAACTCTTTGATATCTTCAAAGCTGCGGTAAACCGACGCAAAGCGGATGTAGGCGACTTTATCCAGCTTTTTCAGCTGTTCCATCACCAGGTTACCTAAAAGTTTGCTCGGTACTTCACGTTCACCGGTGGCGCGCAGATGCGATTTGATGTGATTAATCGCCATTTCGACGTCATCAGCGCTCACCGGCCGTTTTTCCAGTGCTCTCAGCATGCCGCTACGCAGCTTGTCTTCGTTAAACGGTTCACGCACATCATTACTTTTGACAACGCGCGGCATCACCAGCTCAGCCACCTCAAAGGTGGTGAAACGCTCATTGCACACCAGGCATTGTCGACGGCGGCGAACGGAGGAACCTTCTCCCACAAGGCGGGAGTCAATTACTTTAGTGTCTACGGCGAAACAGAATGGGCAGTGCATACGACGTCCTGACGGTGAGGGCTAATGGAATCTATTTTACCCTGAACTGACGAGACAACAAAGGAACAGCGCTTTTGAGACAATGGATCGATGTCAAATGCCCCATTGCGCGCTACCATTGCGTTATCCCGAAAAGAAGGAAACAGACAGAATGACAAGACGTTACCTAAGAATTGCCCTGCTGGGAAGCCTCGTCAGCCTGACCGCGTGCGCGCAACAGTCAGAAGTGAAGCAGATGCACCAGAGCATTAGCACGCTGAGCGCGGAAATGACGCAGCTGAATAAAGAAACCGTGAAGATCACGCAGCAAAACGCACTCAATGCGAAATCCACGCGCGGTGCTTACCTGCTGCCCGGAGCAAACACCCCGGCACGCTTAAACAGCCAGGTGGGAACGCTGCGTATGTCTCTGCGCAATATTGCCGCCAACGCCCAGGGCACCGCGTTAACGCTGCGTATCCAGGGGGAGTCCAACGATCCGCTTCCGGCCTTTACCGGCACCGTGGAGTGGGGGCAAATCCAGGGCACTACCGAGCAGTATCAGGAAGTCAACGTAAGCAACCAGCTGTTTTCCGCGCCGGCAAGCGTGCTGGCGCCGAGCGATGTCGACATTCCGCTGCAGCTTAATGGCGTGACGCCAGACCAGCTGGGCTTCGTGCGTATTCACGACGTTCAGCCGGTTAACGCGCAGTAATCCTCTTATTGGCGTCGTAAATGGTTAGCCACAACGACGCCTTTGCTCCCCTCTTTCTCCCGCCATTTTCTGTATGTAAAAATTTGCAATAATTCACCCCATCAGTACAATCGCCGCGTCTAATCTACGCAAACGTGAACGCAATCGATTACGCACTTGAAAAATGTGTGAAGTGCGACTGATTTTCGTGAGCAAGGATTCATATAATAGGCACGCAGAAATACGAAACATTTAGAAAAACTTCGGTGATAAAAATCACTCTCTTTCGAATTATTTTATTAGTGGCATAAAATATGAAAAAAACATTACTTGCAGCCGGTGCGGCGCTGGCGCTTTCCGCCTCTTTCACTGCTAACGCAGCAGGCGACTCTCAGCCGGAATATGTTTCCGACTGGTGGCACCAGAGCGTCAACGTGGTAGGTAGCTACCACACCCGTTTCTCTCCAAAACTGAACAACGACGTTTACCTGGAATACGAAGCGTTCGCTAAAAAAGATTGGTTAGATTTCTACGGTTACATCGATATCCCAAAAACCTTCGATTGGGGTAACGGCAACGATAAAGGCATCTGGTCCGACGGTTCTCCAATGTTTATGGAAATCGAACCACGCTTCTCTATCGACAAGCTGACCGGTGCTGACCTGAGCTTCGGTCCGTTCAAAGAGTGGTACATCGCTAACAACTACATCTACGATATGGGTGATAACAAAGCCAGCCGCCAGAGCACCTGGTATATGGGTCTGGGTACCGATATCGACACCGGCCTGCCAATGAGCCTGTCCATGAACGTGTATGCTAAATACCAGTGGCAGAACTATGGCGCAGCCAACGAAAACGAGTGGGACGGCTATCGCTTCAAAGTGAAATACTTTGTTCCGATTTCCGACCTGTGGGGCGGCAAGCTGAGCTATATCGGCTTCACCAACTTTGACTGGGGCTCCGATCTGGGCGACGAACCAAACCGTACCAGCAACTCCATTGCTTCCAGCCACATCCTGGCGTTGAACTACGATCACTGGCACTACTCTGTCGTTGCTCGTTACTTCCATAACGGCGGCCAGTGGAAAGGTGGGGATACTCTGAACTGGGGCGAAGGCGACTTCAGCGCCAAATCGACCGGCTGGGGTGGTTACCTGGTTGTCGGTTACAACTTCTAAGTTCGCTCGCGCAAAAAAGGCCAGAGGAAATCCTCTGGCCCGTTTCGAGCGCATGCTGCCACGCGGCGGCCAACGCGCCCACCTCGCATTATCTCCTGCTATGCCACCAGCCTAAAAAAAGACCGGCCGCAATACTGGCCAGCGTAGGCGCTGTCAGATCGTGCCAGACAATAATGCACACTTCAGTAAGCGACATATAACCGCCTTGGTTGCAATGGCAACGGTTCGCGGCTATCCTCAACTTGTCTAGAGATAGGATTGCCCCCGTTATGTTGCCGGTAAATACCGAACAATGTGCGGGGGTTTTCTCTTTCCAGCGACAAGGCCACCGGGGATCACGCCCCCGCAACACTGCGCCTCACCGGGTTACCCGGCTTGCCGCTGATTCTACTCCGCCTGTCGATATCCACACGGATTCCATACCCAACAGGTAAAAAAAATCCCAATCTTGCGATCGGGATTCCATTGGTAAAGCGCGCGTGATGCGACGCGGATTATTTCTTTTTATTCATCATCGCTTGCAGATTGGCAAACGGGTTGTAGGTCGCTTCGCCCACATCTTTCTGCGCATCCTCTCCAGCAATCACCGTTGAACCGTATTGATCCGCCTCGGTGTACTTCGAGTGCTCGTGGTCGTGGCAGTAGAGGCACAGCAATTCCCAGTTGCTCCCGTCTTCCGGGTTATTGGTGTGGTCGTGATCCATATGGTGAACCGTGAGCTCACGCAGATTTGAGTAAACAAATTCACGCGAGCAGCGGCCGCAAACCCACGGAAACAGC
>NZ_BCTM01000011.1 GCF_001571285.1 Kluyvera cryocrescens NBRC 102467
GTTTGAAAACATATTTCATACATTAGCGGTTTTGCTGAGGATGAATGAAAATTATTTTCATGAGTGTGATCGCGGTTAAAATATTGCTTAAGCTTATGGTTAAAGGATAAAAATGTGACCATCGCAAAAAAAATGAATAATTCAGGCCCGCTTTGCGCAGCGATATCACGGTGGTGATTGAATGAATTGAAAAATAATTTCAATAAATTATGATGTTTTTCATGAGCAGAAAAGAATCTGCTGACAAGAGGACACTCTGGTTATGGACATTGTTTATCAGCTGGTGAATGGGGTTTCTGGGCTACCGGCGCAGGAATCCCGGCTGGCGCGTTTTTTCCTCGACAATTTTGCCCAGATCCCCGAGGCGACCATTGAGGAGCTGGCGGCCAAAGCGGGCGTTAGCCCAGCGACGTTGCAGCACTTCTCTCGCAGCATCGGCTGTAGCGATATTAATGATTTTATCGGCCAGGTGCGTCGGCAGCAGCAGGTCAACAGCCGTGCGCTGCCGGCCGCACCGATGCTGGGCGATGCCGCGTGGGTCGATCCCGGTACGCTGCAAAAGCTGGCGAAAAATGCGGGGGTGAGCAGCGATATTCTCGCACGTTTCTCCCATTCGATTGGCCGGGAAAGCAGCGATGATATTCTGGGGCAGATCCGCCAGCGGCTGCATGATTTCAGCCAGCAGGAGTCGCGGGTCGCGCAGATGATCCTTGACGATGTGTCGTTTGCGGCTTCCGCCACTATCGATCAGTTGGCGACCGCGGCAGGAGTCAGCCCGGCGACAATCACCCGCTTTGCGCGTGCGGCCGGCTGTGATGATATTCGCGATCTGCGCATGAAGCTGGCGCAGGCCAGCGCACCGCTAAGCGCTGGAGATATGCCGGGGCCATGGCGGGAAACGCTCAATCATATTCAGCAGTCCCTAAATACGCAGCTCTGCGAGCTATCTCCGGCGGCGATTGAACAGGCGGCGAGCGTAATACAACAGGCGAAGGGGCTGCATATTTTCAGCGCCAGCACCGCCGATGCGCCGTTTGCCAATTTGCTGCAGTATCGGCTGCTCACCCAAGGCTATCCGGCCAATGTGTGTCTGGATCCCGCGCTGATGGGGATTACCGCGTCAATGCTGGGTGCCGGGCAGGTGCTGGTGGTGTTTGCTGCCAGCTCGCCGGGCAGCGCGCTGATCGCCGCGGTTCATCAGGCGCGTTGGGCGGGAGCGGAGATCGTGATCATTGGGCACTCGCAGGGCGCACTGGCGCACGAGCAAAATATCTCGCTGCCGCTCAACGATCCACGCTACGGATCGCTGCTGGTGATTGATCTGCTCTGCGACGGGATGGATAAAAAATAGAAGGATCGGGCCTCACGCGTATCGCGTGAGGCCGCTTATCAGAACGCGGTTTCCAGGGTTTCCAGCACGTTGTAGCTATCGTCAATCAGCAGCAGCGCTTTCCATTTGTCAAAGGTCAGACAAGGATGTGACGTACTGAAGACCAAGATATCGCCAACCTTCACATCGCTTTCAGGCGTTAGTTTCAACATCGCGTGTTGATCCATAATACCGGTGGTTTCGATACTTTTCGCCGCCATTTCTCGAAGTTTTCCTGCGCGATAATGGGCAATTGGCTGCGGTAACCCGGCGTCAAAAGCGCTATCACGCTTACCAAAATTCACTATCGCCCGGGAGGGTTCCGGCACCGATTGCACCATCGCCACCAGTTCCAGCGCTGAAACCAGATCGCCACCGAGATCGCAGGCGGTCCGGTCTCGGGCGACAATAGCGTCCTGCGCCTCGAGATAGATACCGGCATCGTGGGTGATATAGCACCCCGGACGGATGACTATCCGGCAATTCGTTGGTTTTTCCGTCTCCAGCCAGACGTTACAGACCACGTCATACCACACCGATCCGGCACCGGTCAGAATAAACTCGCCTTCGACGTAGCGCTCAAGCTGACAGGCCAGCGCGGCGGCCTCGCGCAGCAGCGCTTCGACTTTAGGCTGCGGGTTATCGCCGTGTAGCACGCCTTCGTAAAGCTCCAGGCCCCGCAGGCGTAGCGCCGAGAGGTGGGAAATCGCCTCTGCCAGCACTCGCGCTTGCTCCGCAGTGCGGCATCCGCAGCGCCCGCCCGGAACGCCCAGTTCCAGCAGAATATCCAGCGTTTGATTTTTACTGGCAAAGAAGGCTGAAAGCGCATGAGCGTTATCGATACTGTCGACGCAGCACAGATAATCGACCTGTGGGTACTGGTTTTTGAGCTCGGAGATGAGCTGCATATTAGCCTTGCCGACCAATTGGTTAGCCATCAGTACGCGCTGAATGCCGCTGGCCATCGCTACGCTGGCTTGCCAGGCGCTACCAACGCCAATCGCCCAGGCACCGACCTGCTGTTGCTGCAGGAAAATCCACGGCGTCATGGTGGTTTTACCGTGCGGCGCCAGCGATACGCCTCGCGTATCGGCATAGCGCTGCATCCACTGAATATTGTTATCTAACGCCGACTTTTTGATGACGGCGGCCGGTAAACAAACATCTTCATTGAGAATGTTTGCAGGGGTAAAAAGTGGGGCGGATTTGTGAGGGACGAGGAAGTTGTTCTGGTATTTCATAACATAATTCCTTAGCGGTTGTATTTTATATCATGAGACGTTTCAGTTTTAACTTTATGTAAATATTCGAAATTTTTAATTTTTATTGTTGTTATTGAATTAAAGTATCATTATTCGAGGCTGGTTTTGCGTAGTCTTTCACTGTTTTCTGCGCTTGTAAATGGTCAACTTTGGGCCAGGAAACGACAGGGGTAATGAAGAGATGCAGTTTGATTATCTGTTCCGCAACGTCACGGTTATCGACGGCAGCGGCGGCCCGCAGTATCGCGGTGATGTAGCGGTAAAAGGCGATCGCATCGTTGAGATAGCGCCTACCATTCTCGGCTCGGCCCAGCATGACATTGACGGCACCGGGCGGGTGTTAGCGCCGGGATTTATTGATGTTCATACCCACGATGACATCAACGTTATCCGCATGCCTGAGTACCTGCCGAAAATCAGCCAGGGGGTAACAACCGTGATCGTGGGTAACTGCGGCATTAGCGCGGCGGCGGCAAGGATGAAAGGTGAGGTTCCCGATCCGATGAACCTGCTGGGCGAGGCCGGGCATTTTATCTACCCCACAGTTGATGCCTACGCCGAAGCGGTGAAAGAGGCACGGCCTGCGGTGAATGTCGGTACGCTTATCGGCCACACCGCGCTGCGTAACAACCATATGGACTCTCTGTTTCGCGCCGCCAATGATGTGGAAATTCAGGCTATGCGCGAACAGCTGCGCCTGGCGCTTCAACAAGGGGCGTTAGGGCTGAGCACCGGGCTGGCTTATGCTTCTGCCTTCCAGTCGACGACGGAAGAGGTGATGGCCCTGGCGCAGGAGCTGGCTGCCGGGAACGGTATTTACACCACCCATTTACGCTCTGAGTTTGAACCGATTCTTGAAGCCCTTGATGAGGCATTCCGCGTGGGTCGCCACGCGAAGGTTCCGGTGGTGGTGTCACACCACAAATGCGCCGGCGCGCAAAACTGGGGGCGGACGGTGGAGACGCTGGCGCTGTTCGATAAAGTGCGTGCGCAGCAGGACGTCGCCTGCGACTGCTACCCTTATTCCGCCAGTTCCTCAACGCTGGATATGAAGCAAATTACCGCCGATTTTGACATCGTTATCACCTGGTCTACTCCGCATCCAGAAATGGCCGGGCAGACCTTAAAGCAGATTGCCGAGAGCTGGTCGATAAGCCTGGAAGAGGCCGGCAAGCGGCTGATGCCTGCCGGCGCCATCTACTACAACATGGATGAAAAAGACGTGCAGCGCGTGTTGCGCTACCCGTTGACCATGGTTGGCTCTGATGGTTTACCGAACGATCCGATGCCGCATCCGCGCCTGTGGGGGGCATTCCCGCGCGTGCTGGGGCACTACAGCCGCGATGAACAGCTTTTCCCGCTGACCGAGGCGGTTCATAAGATGACCGGCATGTCGGCGGCACGTTTCCAGCTTGCCGATCGCGGGCTGGTAAAATGCGGTTATTTCGCCGATTTGGTGCTGTTTGATCCGCAAACCGTACGCGATGTTGCCAGTTTTAGCGACCCACAGCAGCCCGCCGCGGGCATCGAGGCGGTAATGGTCAACGGCGTGATGAGCTATGACCAGAGCCAGACGATTATTGGGCGTGCCGGACGATTCCTGCGTCGGTAGGCCGCAACACTTAAGGAGCAACAATGAGTATTAAACGTTATGGCGTAGGTGGCAGTACCGGTACCGGCGGGCAGTCGCTGCCGTTTGCGAAAGCGGTAGAGGCCGGCGGCTGGCTGTATGTGTCCGGCCAAACGCCGATGAAAGACGGCGAGGTGGTTGAAGGCGGTATTATCGAACAGTCGCGTCTGGCGATTCAAAACTGCGTGGACATTATGCAGGACGCCGGCTTTTCACTGGCTGACGTCGTGCACGTTAAGGTCTATCTGACCGATGCGCGCTACTTCCCGTCATTTAATAAAGTGTTCCGCGAGTTCTTTGCCGATCATCCGCCGGCCCGCGTCTGCTGCGTGGCCGATCTGGTGGTGGACTGTAAGGTCGAGGTCGATTTGACCTGTTACAACGCGGAGCGCGCGAAGTAACAAGGGGCTGACTGGTCGACCCTCCCCCCTGGAAGGGGGGGATTAACGTTAATCCCCTAGCGGTTGCCGATCAATCCCGCCTCGGTGGCTGTCCAGCGCGAGCTTAATCCGCCGCAGTCGGTTTTTTGCCTGCGTCTTATTCACCATCGCCAGTTCGGTTGCCAGCACGTCCACCATTGCCAGCATGGCGTAACGGGATGTGCTCGGCTTAAAAATATAGTCGTTTTCGCGCACGATAAGCGGCAGCACCGCATCGGCCTGATTGGCCAGCGGCGTATCGGCAGGGGTAATCGCAATCACCTTCGCCCCGTACTGACGGGCAATGGCCGCGCTCTCCACCACTTCCTGGGTGTAGCCGCCAAGCGACAGCGCCAGCACCACGTCATTGGATGCCACCGACGAGCACATCATCCGTACCAGTAAACCATCACTTTGGCTTACGACCGGCAGACCGAGGCGGAACAGACGAAATTGAACTTCCTGCGCGCAGATCGTCGATCCGCCGCCCATTCCAATCGCGAGGATCTGCCGCGCGCCGCTTAACCATTCGACGGCGTTTTTCAGCGATTCAGGATTGAGGGCCCGGCGATTGATCTCCAGCACGTTGATGATCGTTTCATAGATCCCCTGCACCCCTTCAAGATCCGGGACATCGAGAATAAAACGCTGCCCTACCGCTAGCGACTGCGCCAGTTTGACCTTCAGCTCACGCACGTCTTTGCAGCCAATGGCCCGTGCGAATCGGGTGATTGACGCCTGGCTGGTTTGGGTCAGACGCGCCATTTCGGCGATCGGTAAGGTTGTCGCAGCCTGTACGTCATCGAGAATAAATTGCGCGATGCGCTTCTCGGTGGCGGTCAGTTCGACGAAACGGTCGGTAATGCAGGAAATAATGTCGATGGAAACGGACATGGTCAGCCCCTGAAAATAAATAGCCGGTACTTTGTACCATAGAATCCCGGTGCCGTGGGGAACGTCATGCGGATTGTTGGAGTGCGTTCAAGAATCACGCTTCGGAGTGTTCTGGTTTCGCTCACGTTTTTTAGCCACTAACCTAAAATGGTTAGAGTGATAACGAATTTAGCTGAAAAGCAGGAGGGAAACATGACCAACTATAAGCGATTGACCGTAGCGATTCTTACCGCGGGTGCACTCTTTACCGTTGCTGGGTGTTCTTCCAACCAGACGTTAAAAACGACCGATGGCAAAACGATTGTGACGGACGGTAAACCTCAGGTGGATGAAGACACCGGTCTGGTATCGTACAAAAATGCCGAAACCGGGAAAACCGAGCAGATTAACCGCGATCAGGTTAAGGAAATGAACGAGCTCGATAACTAAGATCCTATCTCAGTAGGCTCGACCTATCAGTGTGGCCCCGAGCTCAGTCGTCCGGGGCCTGCGCATCACGCTGATAGCAGTGCGCTATCAATTTTGACGATAATTTTGCGCAGCGGTGCTCCCGCTCCCAGGCTCGCCATGGGGCGATGAAGTTCGCCAGGGAACAGAATAGCGATTTCTTCTGCATGCAGATGAATCAGCGTTTCGCTGCTGATTTGCGTACAAAAACCGATATCGTGCGCATCATTAAACTCACCGTCGGCGATGATCTCCAGCCCTTTATTTCCCGCACCGATAATCTCCTCACCCGCCAGAACGATATGAATATCAATATACTGACGATGGTATTCCGGACGCTGTTCGGCGAGAGGTTTGGTTTCGCCTTCTACCACGTTAAAAAAAAGATTATCTCCGTCGACGATGTATTTTCCCGGCGGCAGCGAGTGCGGCTCCTGCTGGATAACGGCGCGCAGCGCTTTACGAATGACGGCGGGATAAAACGCGTTTTTTTCAGCGCGAGTCAGAGTATCGATAATCATGCCGGAACTCCCTGTAGGGGTTGGTGGGCTAAAAGGGTTAACGAACGGGCGACGATAGTGGAAACATCGGATGAAACATCGACCGGTTGAATATCAGGCTCGTTGGCATCAGGAGCTTCCAGTGCGGCAAATTGGCTGCGGAGCAGCGCTTCCGGCATAAAGTGGCCTTTACGCGCCTGCATTCGTTGCAAAATGCAGTCGTAGTCACCGGTCAGCCATAGAAAACGTAAGCACGGGTTGCCTTCACGCAGCTGATCGCGGTAGTGTTTTTTCAACGCCGAGCAGACCAGCACGCCGGACTCATTTTTTTGCCCCAGGCTGAAAATGACGTCGCCGATACGTTCCAGCCACGGCTGGCGGTCGCTGTCTTCCAGCGGTTGCCCGGCGGCCATTTTAATGATGTTTTGTCGTGGGTGCAGATCGTCACCGTCGATAAATTTCGCTCCCAGCGCCTGCGATAGCGCCAGCCCAACGGTGGTTTTTCCGGTACCGGAAACGCCCATTAAAATAATGCATTGTCCTGCCATGAGTGGCTCCTTTCTTACACCGCAACCAGCATGCCGCCATCGACGAACAGCAAATGGCCGTTAACAAAATCAGAGGCTTTCGACGATAAGAATACCGCTGCACCAACCAGCTCCTGCGGGTCGCCCCAGCGTGCTGCCGGAGTGCGTTTGCACAGCCAGTCGGTAAAGGCTTTATCGTCCACCAGAGCCTGAGTCATCGCCGTTTTGAAATAGCCGGGGGCGATACCGTTAACCTGAATATTGTGCCGCGCCAGCTCCACGCACATACCGCGCGTCAGCATTTTGACCGCCCCTTTGGCGGCCGCATAAGGAGTGATAGTGTCGCGTCCTAGCTCACTTTGCATCGAACAGATATTGACGATTTTCCCCGCCTGGCGCGTCATCATGCGTTTGGCGACGGCCTGCGAAACGAGGAAGACAGCGGTTTGGTTCACGGCAATGACGTCGTTCCATTCTTTCACCGGAAATTCGGTGAAAGGGTGACGGCGCTGAATACCGGCGTTGTTGAACAGCACGTCGATTGCGCCAATGTTCTCTTCAATTTGCGCGATGGCGGTTTCCACGGAGTCCGGGTCAGTCACGTTAAAGACTGCCGTATGGGCGGTAGCGCCTTCATCACGTAATTTCATCGCCGCCTGTTCAGCACGTTCAGCGGAAAGGTCGTTAATGATGATTTCCGCGCCGTACTGCGCCAGCCCCTGTGCCATGACGTAGCCGATGCCCTGGCCGGAACCGGTAATTAAAATACGTTTGCCCTGTAAGCTGAATAAATTGTTCATCACTGTTTCCTGTATCACGGGCGGCATATGCCCTGGGAAGATGCTGTCTATCTCACGGTTTTTATGCCGGTTAAACTGTGATGAAGATCACTGTCAACTATGTTACAAAAAGGGGTTACAGCATGTGTGATCCAAGGGCGGAAATTCGTGGGGAAACCGCGCGGTAAGCGGCTTGTGGCCTGTTCTAGCGCATTCTCTTTTCACCCGCCAGCAGGCATAATAGCGGGACAGTCTTCGGCCATGACGGACAGGGTTAATGAAAGCACAACGGATAACGTTAGATGATATCGCCACGCTCGCGGGCGTAACTAAAATGACCGTCAGCCGTTATCTGCGTACGCCGGAAAAGGTGAAGCCGGAAACCGCAGAGCGGATTGCCAGCGTGATTGCCGAAGTGGGCTACCAGCCGGATGCTGATAATCCTGCCATCAGCAGCAATATTGCACCGCGTATCGGCGTCTTAATTCCCTCCTTTAATAATCAAATATTTGCCGACGTGTTGGCCGGCGTTGAGTCGGTGACGACCGCGCACGGATATCAAACGCTGGTGGTGAATTATGATTACGACAGCCAGCGTGAAGAAGAACAGATTGCCACCGTACTGGCGCTGAACGTGAAGGCGCTGTTATTAACAGAGTCTCTTCATACATTACGGGCTGAGAAATACCTCAAGGCGGCTAAAATACCGATCGCCGAAGTGATGGGATTATCGGATAACGCCGGGCGTATAAATGTCGGATTTGATAATTATCGTGCCGGTTTCGATATGACCAATATGCTGCTGGCCAGCGGTAAAACGCAGATTATCTATTTTGGTTCGATGTCGGATATTCGTGATGAACAGCGTTATGCCGGTTATTGCAAGGCGATGGAAGAGGCCGGTTTGACGGTTGGGCGGATTGCCCCGAATAAAGTCTCTTCGGTCTCCATTGGCACCGGAATGATGACGCTGGCTCGGCAGATGTATAAAGAGATGGATGCCATTTTGTGCACGAATGATGATCTGGCGGTTGGGGTGTTACAGGAGTGCCTCGCTTCGGGTATCGCGGTGCCGCAGGAGATGGCGATTGCAGGTTTCCATGGGCTGGAGATTGGGCAGATAGTTAACCCGCGCCTGGCCAGCGTACTGACGCCGCGCTTTGAAATGGGCAAAGTCGCTACCGAGATTTTAATCAAGAAAATAAAAGGGTTACCGACTATCGAAAAAGTCGATTTGCACTATCGCCTGTCGATGGGTGAAACCATCTAACCTCTCCCTCTCGATCCTCGGTGTTACGTGATTGTTGCCACCCAGCCGGTGCCAGCGCTGGGTTTTGCCTTTGAGATCACGTCATCCGTAACACGGATTTCTAACACGATCCAGCGTGATGCAGATCGCAAAACGACGCAGTGAAAACCCGTTTGATAGGCGTAACGAATTTTCGAACTCTCAAACAGGTAAAACGATGAATACTGCAAACCCGAATACTGTGTTGTTGATTGCTCCGGTGGTTGACGGCTTGCTGGATAAACTCTCTTCTGC
The DNA here is from genome assembly GCF_001571285.1 of Kluyvera cryocrescens NBRC 102467. GTDB lineage: Bacteria > Pseudomonadota > Gammaproteobacteria > Enterobacterales > Enterobacteriaceae > Kluyvera > Kluyvera cryocrescens. The sequence continues at coordinate 9,371 of NZ_BCTM01000011.1, forward strand.
ATTCCAGGTTTATCGCCTGTATGAACAGGCTGACCCACAGGCGTTCCTGCGTCAGGTTGGCGGCGATGTTCAGGCGGTGGTGACCCGCGGCGATATTGGTGTGACCCGTTCGGTGCTTGAACAGTTGCCGAATGTGGGGCTGGTGGCGGTGTTTGGCGTCGGCACCGACGCGGTGGATCTCGACTACACCCGTGCGCATCAGATTGCGGTGACCATCACTTCCGGCGTGCTGACGAACGATGTGGCCGACCTGGCCATGGGGCTGCTGATCTCCGGCGCACGCCAGCTCTGCCAGGGCGACAAGTTTGTCCGCGAAGGCAAATGGCTCAAACAGGCCCCCGCGCTGGCGACCCAGGTCAGCGGTAAGCGAATCGGCATTTTCGGCATGGGCAATATCGGCCAGGCTATCGCCCGTCGCGCCAGCGGCTTTGATATGGACATTCTCTACACCGATCGTAAAAAACTCAGCCATGTCGACTATCAGTGGTGCGCTGACCTGCACACGCTCGCCCATGAAAGTGATTTTCTGGTGATTGCCGCCTCGGGCGGCGCCGCCAACCGTGGGCTGATCGATGCCAGCGTGTTTAACGTTATGCCGAAACATGCGTGGCTGATTAATATCGCGCGCGGCACCTTGGTGGATGAAAAAGCGTTAATTCATGCGCTCCAGAATGGGGTGATTGCCGGGGCTGCGCTGGACGTTTATGAAGACGAACCGCATGTACCGGCGGCGCTAATGGCGCTGGATAACGTGGTCTTACAGCCGCATGTGGCGAGCGCCACCCATGAAACCCGCCAGCGCATGAGTGAGGTGGTCTTTAATAATGTCGCCGCCTTTTTTGACCGTGCGCCATTACCGAATGCCATTGATTAAGCATGAACCTTTCTCGCCATTGAATAACGTGACCTTCCCTCGATAGAGAGTGTGAATTATGAATGAGAAAATACCTGGCACTCGCTGGCTGCGCATCATTGCGCCTGTTCTCATCGCGTGCATTATTTCGTTTATGGACCGGGTTAATATTAGTTTTGCGCTTCCCGGCGGTATGGAGTCCGATCTGGGTATTACCAGCCAGATGGCCGGTGTGGCCAGCGGTATCTTTTTTATCGGTTATTTATTCCTGCAAATACCCGGTGGCCGTATTGCCGTTAACGGCAGCGGCAAGCGATTTATCGCCTGGTCGCTACTGGCCTGGGCGGTGGTCTCCATCGCTACCGGTTTTGTCACTCATGAATACCAGCTGCTGGTGCTGCGTTTTATTCTCGGCGTCTCGGAAGGCGGAATGTTACCGGTGGTGCTGACGATGATCAGCAACTGGTTCCCGGAAAAAGAGATTGGCCGTGCCAATGCCTTTGTGATGATGTTTGCCCCGCTGGGCGGCATGCTCACAGCGCCGGTCTCTGGGGCGATTATTGCGGCACTGGATTGGCGCTGGCTGTTTATCATCGAAGGGCTGCTGTCGTTGGTGGTGCTTTTGGTGTGGTGGCTGATGATCAGCGACCGTCCGGAAGAAGCACGCTGGCTGCCGGCTCGTGAACGGGAATATCTGCTGACGGCGCTCCACGCCGAACGCGAAGCGCGGCGCTCTGAAGCGCCGGTCAGTAAAGCCCCGGTACGGGAGGTGTTCCGTAACTCTGGGCTAATGAAGTTGGTGCTGCTGAACTTTTTCTACCAGACCGGGGACTACGGCTACACGCTGTGGCTGCCGACCATCCTGAAAAACCTGACCGGGGCCAATATGGCGAGCGTTGGCGTGCTGGCGATTCTGCCCTTTGTCGCCACTCTGGCCGGGATCTATATTATTTCCCTATTCAGCGATCGCAGCGGTAAACGCCGCCTGTGGGTGCGCTTTTCGCTCTACGGTTTTGCTGCCGCGCTGCTGGCTTCCGTGGTGCTGCGCGACCATGTGGTCGCCGCCTATATCGCGCTGGTGGTGTGCGGTTTCTTCCTGAAGGCGGCAACCAGCCCATTCTGGTCGATTCCGGGGCGTATTGCGATGCCGGAAGTGGCGGGCAGCGCGCGCGGTGTGATTAACGGCCTTGGGAATCTTGGTGGCTTCTGCGGGCCGTATCTGGTGGGGGTGATGATTTATTTCTATGGGCAAAACGTGGCGGTGTGTGCGCTGGCCGGCTCGCTGATCATCGCTGGGACCATTACCTTCTTCCTGCCGAAAAACTGCGACCTTAGCCAAACGCCTGATGTTCCGCCGGTGGCGGATAAACCGGCTAATCAACCTTCCTGAACCATCATCGGGGGCGTTTGACGCCCCCCAATTCCTGCGGTTACGCCAACTGATCCTGTAAGTGTCATCATTAACTGTCTAAACTCAGAGATAAAATAATGAAGTAAGACAGGCAAATCATGATTCTAATTATTTATGCGCATCCTTATCCGCATCACTCGCATGCGAATAAGCGAATGCTTGAACAGGTAAGGACGCTCGACGGCGTGGAAATCCGTTCTCTCTATCACCTCTATCCCGATTTTAATATTGATGTTGCAGCCGAACAGGCGGCGCTGTCTCGCGCCGATCTGGTTATTCTTCAGCATCCTATGCAGTGGTACAGCACGCCCCCGTTGCTAAAACTGTGGCTGGATAAAGTGCTGTCGCACGGTTGGGCGTATGGCCACGGCGGAACGGCGCTGCACGGTAAAAGCGTGATGTGGGCGGTGACGACCGGCGGGGGGGAAAGCCACTTTGAGATTGGCTCACATCCGGGGTTTGAGGTACTGGGGCAACCGCTGGAAGCCACCGCCGTTTATTGCGGCATGAAGTGGCTGCCGCCGTTTGCGGTGCACTGTACGTTTATCTGCGATGAAGAGACGCTGCAGGCGAAGGCACGTCACTATAAACAACGGCTGCTGGCGTGGCAGGAGGAGCACAATAATGGATAGCCATACGCTCATACAGGCGCTGATTTATCTCGGATCGGCGGCGCTGATTGTGCCCATCGCGGTACGCTTGGGGCTGGGGTCGGTGCTGGGTTACCTGATTGCCGGCTGTATCATCGGCCCTTGGGGGCTGCGACTGGTGACCGACGCCGAAGCCATTTTGCACTTTGCGGAAATCGGCGTCGTGCTGATGCTGTTTGTGATTGGTCTGGAACTCGATCCGCAGCGGCTGTGGAAGCTCCGCGCCTCGGTTTTTGGCGGCGGGCTGCTACAGATGGTGCTGTGCGGCGCGCTGATTGGCGCCTTCTGTATCTTCCTCGGCCTGCGCTGGCAGGTGGCGGAATTAATCGGCATGACGCTGGCGCTCTCTTCGACCGCCATTGCGATGCAGGCGATGAATGAACGTAACCTGACGGTGACTCAGGTTGGGCGCAGCGCCTTTGCGGTGTTGCTATTCCAGGATATTGCGGCGATCCCGTTGGTCGCCATGATCCCGCTGCTGGCAACCAGCGGTGGCTCCACCACCCTTGGCGCATTTGCGTTTTCCGCACTGAAGGTGGCCGGCGCGCTGGCGCTGGTGGTGGTGCTCGGCCGCTATGTTACGCGTCCGCTGTTACGCTTTGTTGCGCGTTCGGGGCTGCGTGAGGTATTCAGCGCCGTGGCTCTGTTCCTGGTGTTTGGCTTCGGTCTGCTGCTGGAAGAAGTGGGTCTGTCGATGGCGATGGGGGCATTTTTGGCCGGGGTTCTGCTGGCAAGCTCCGAGTACCGCCATGCGCTGGAGAGCGATATCGAGCCGTTTAAAGGGCTGCTGCTGGGGCTGTTCTTTATTGGCGTGGGGATGTCTATCGACTTCGGCACGTTGATCCATAATCCGCTGCGTATCATCACGCTGCTGGTGGGCTTCCTGGTGATTAAGTCATTCCTGCTGTGGCTTATCGCCAAACCGTTGCAGGTGCCGCGTTCCCAGCGCCTGTGGTTTGCGGCACTGCTGGGCCAGGGGAGTGAGTTTGCCTTTGTGGTCTTTGGTGCCGCACAGATGGCGAACGTGCTGGACGCTGACTGGGCAAAAGCGTTAACCCTGGCCGTCGCGCTGTCGATGGCGGCAACGCCAATTCTGCTGGTGTTGCTGACGCGTATGGAAAAACGCGCCAGTAGCGTCGATTCACGTGAAGCGGATGAAATCGATGAAGAACAGCCGCGGGTTATTATCGCCGGATTCGGTCGCTTTGGTCAGATTACTGGCCGTCTGCTGCTTTCCAGCGGCGTAAAAATGGTCATCCTCGATCACGATCCGGACCACGTCGATACGCTGCGTAAATTCGATATGAAGGTATTTTACGGCGATGCCACTCGCGTCGATCTGCTGGAGTCCGCCGGGGCTGCGAAAGCAGAAGTGTTGATTAACGCCATCGACGATCCGCAGGCCAGCCTGCAATTGACGGAGCTGGCGAAAGAGCATTTCCCGCATCTGACCGTGATTGCTCGCGCCCGTGACGTTGAGCACTACATCCAACTGCGCCAGGCCGGGGTTGAAGCACCGGAACGTGAGACCTTTGAAGGGGCATTAAAATCGGGCCGATTAGCGCTGGAATCGTTGGGGCTTGGTGCTTATGAGGCCCGCGAGCGCGCCGACCTGTTCCGCCGCTTTAATACGCAACTGATGGAAGAGATGGTGATGATGGCGGAAAATGATGCGTCTTCACGGGCAGCAGCGTTTAAACGCACCAGCGCGATGCTGACGGAAATCATTAATGAAGACCGTAACCATTTGTCGGTGGTGCAGCGCCACGGCTGGCAGGGAACGGAAGAGGGGAAGCACAGCGGTAATCCACAGGATGAACCGGAGATCAAGCCAACGCTGTAAGCGCGGCTGAAGTGTAATGCTGGCTGTCCACTTTAGCTTCGTGGGCTTGCCAGCAAATCTAAAAATTTTATTATTCTTTACCCGGCAGCCAGTCGACGAAAGTTTATGCTTTCCGTATAGTGGCGACAATTTTTTTCGCATCTGGGACACACTCAATGATCAGTCTGATTGCTGCACTAGCGGTAGATCGCGTTATCGGTATGGAAAACGCCATGCCCTGGGACCTGCCAGCCGATCTGGCCTGGTTTAAACGCACAACATTAAACAAACCCGTGGTGATGGGACGCCTGACCTGGGAGTCAATTGGCCGTCCGTTGCCGGGGCGTAAGAACATTGTTATCAGTAGCCAACCGGGCACCGACGATCGCGTTCAGTGGGTAAAATCGGTTGATGAAGCGATTGCCGCCTGTGGCGATGTCGAAGAGATCATGGTCATTGGCGGTGGTCGCGTGTACGAGCAGTTCCTGCCAAAAGCGCAGAAGCTGTATCTGACGCATATTGATGCGGAAGTGGAAGGTGATACCCATTTCCCGGACTACGATCCTGACCAGTGGGAGTCGGTATTCAGCGAATTCCACGACGCGGATGAGCAGAACTCTCACAGCTACTGCTTCGAAGTGTTGGAACGTCGTTAAGACAGGCTTTCCCGGCGGCGCCATGCTTCGCCGGGAGACCCATCGCCAATAAAAACGCCGGGTTTAACCCGGCGTTTTTTTGTTTGGCTCATTCGTCCGGGCGTAGCGCCGCTGACGATGCGTGCTGTTCTATGATGCCACGGCTTCACTCTCGCCCGGATCCAGGCGACGATTCGACGGCTGCGCAAAGTAGGTTTTATCTTCCCAGCGCAGGCAGGTGAGATCGCCACCCCAGCAGCAGCCGGTATCCAGCGCGTAAATCCCGTCAGGGGTGCCTTTTCCTTCCAGCGAAGCCCAATGACCAAAGGCAATACTGTACTCTTCGGTAATCGGGCCTGGCAGCATAAACCACGGCTTAAGCGGCGCCGCGACATCCTCTGGTGACTCTTTGCTGTACATATCCAACTGGCCGTTGGGGAAACAGTAGCGCATGCGGGTAAACGCATTGGTAATAAAGCGCAGGCGTGCCAGACCGCTAAGATCCGCCGACCAGTTGTTTGGCATATCGCCGTACATCGCATCGAGGAAGAATGGATAAGAGTCGCTGGATAAGACGGCTTCAACGTCCCGCGCGCACTGTTTGGCGGTTTCCATATCCCACTGCGGCGTTATGCCCGCGTGCGCCATGACCAGCTTTTTCTCTTCATCTACCTGCATTAGCGGCTGGCGACGTAGCCAGTTGAGCAACTCATCGGCATCCGGCGCTTCCAGCAGCGGATTGAGGCGATCTTTTGGCTTGTTGCGGCTGATGCCGGCGAAAACCGCCAGCAGGTGCAGGTCATGGTTACCCAATACGATTTTGACGCAGTCGCCTAACGATTTAACGTAGCGCAGCACCTCTAAAGAGCCAGAACCGCGCGCGACTAAATCACCCGTCAACCACAGGGTATCTTTGCCCGGCGTGAATTCAACCTGCTGTAACAGGGCAATAAACTCATCGTAGCAACCGTGAATGTCGCCAATAAGGTATGTAGACATAATTAATGGATCAGCGTGGGAACAAAGAGACGGAAAACGGGGATATCGATGGAGAACGGCACGCCGTCCACGTCGATCATGTCATAGTGGCCCTGCATGGTGCCGAGCGGGGTTTCCAGCACGGCACCGCTGGTGTACTGATATTCACCGCCGGGTTCGATGTGCGGCTGAACGCCAACCACACCTTCGCCCTGTACTTCAGTTTCACGACCGTGGCCGTTGGTGATGACCCAGTAACGGCCAAGAAGCTGAACCGCGGTTCGCCCGAGATTGCGAATGGTTACCGTATAAGCGAAAACGTAACGTTCCTCTTCCGGCATGGAGTGCGTCTCAATATAGACGCTCTGAACCTGGACGCAAACTCGTGGCGAATCGATCATGTTCTAGCTCTCCCTGGAGGGCGCATTCTCTGACAGATAATTGGCCATCCGACAGTACTGCGCAACCGAAATATTTTCAGCTCGCATCGCTGGGTCGACACCTAATTCCGTCAACAGCTCAACGCTGAACAGATTGCCCAGGCTGTTACGGATGGTTTTACGACGTTGGTTAAACGCTTCGGTCGTAATTCGGCTCAGTACGCGGACATCTTTTACCGGGTACGGTTTGGTACTATGCGGCACCAGACGGACGACGGCGGAATCCACTTTTGGCGGTGGCGTAAATGCGGTCGGCGGAACTTCAAGCACCGGGATCACATTACAGTAGTATTGCGCCATGACGGTCAAACGGCCATACGCTTTACTGTTTGGCCCTGCAACCAGACGGTTAACCACTTCTTTTTGCAGCATGAAGTGCATGTCTGCAATAGCATTAGTATAGCTAAACAGATGGAACATCAACGGCGTGGAGATGTTGTACGGCAGGTTACCGAACACGCGCAGCGGCTGACCCAGCTTCTCGGACAGCTCGCCAAAGTTCATGGTCATGGCGTCCTGCTGATAAATGGTCAGCTTCGGCCCCAGGAACGGGTGAGTTTGCAGACGCGCCGCGAGATCGCGGTCGAGCTCGATAACGGTCATTTCGTCAAGACGTTCGCCAACCGGCTCGGTTAGCGCGGCGAGGCCCGGGCCGATTTCAACCATCGCCTGACCTTTTTGCGGGTTGATGGCCGCAACAATGCTGTCGATAACGAACTGGTCGTTTAAGAAGTTCTGCCCGAAACGTTTACGGGCTAAGTGGCCCTGATGGACTCGATTATTCATTAGAGTTAACAATCATTTTGATGGCGAGATTAAGCGCCGTAATAAAACTGCCGACGTCCGCTTTTCCAAGGCCTGCCAGTTCAAGGGCGGTACCGTGGTCAACGGAGGTGCGAATAAAGGGTAAGCCGAGCGTAATATTCACGCCGCGACCAAAGCCTTGGTATTTTAGCACGGGTAGGCCCTGATCGTGGAACATTGCGAGTACGGCATCGGCATGCTCCAGATACTTCGGCTGGAATAGGGTATCGGCAGGTAGCGGCCCGCTAAGGTTCATTCCTTTTTCCCGCATCTCATTCAGTACCGGGATGATGGTGTCGATCTCTTCGGTACCCATATGCCCGCCTTCCCCGGCGTGCGGGTTGAGACCGCAGACCAGGACATGCGGTTCTGCAATACCAAACTTGTTGTGTAAATCGTCGTGCAGGATGGTAATGACTTCCCGCAGCAGGTCCGGTGTGATGGCATCGCTCACCGCTTTCAGCGGCAGGTGCGTGGTGGCCAGCGCAACGCGCAGTTCTTCGGTCGCCAGCATCATGACCACTTTTTCGGCGCCAGAGCTCTCTTCGAAAAACTCGGTGTGGCCAGTAAAGGCGATCCCGGCATCGTTAATAATACCTTTGTGCACCGGCCCGGTGACCAGCGCTGCAAACTCTCCGTTCAGACAGCCATCGCAGGCGCGTGCCAGCGTCTCAACGACGTAGCGCCCATTGTCGACGTTCAGCACGCCGGGCTGGACATCCGCATGCAGCGCAACGGGCAGCAGCGTGAGCGTGCCGGCGCGTTGTGGCGTAGCGGAGTGGTCGGGAGAGTAGGGTTGGAGCGTGAGGGGAAGGCCAAGGAGTCTGGCCCGCTCGGTGAGCAGGTCGCCGTCAGCGCAGACGACCAGTTCGAGCGGCCAGTCGCGCTGGGCCAGTTGGATAACGAGATCCGGGCCAATCCCGGCCGGTTCGCCGGGAGTGATAACAACGCGATGTTGTGTCATTAGTTGCTCAGAATTTTAACGTAGGCGCTTGCGCGCTGTTCCTGCATCCAGGTGGCCGCTTCTTCAGAGAACTTACGGTTCATCAGCATACGATAAGCACGATCTTTCTGTGCGGCATCGGTGCGGTCAACGTTACGCGTATCCAGCAGTTGAATCAGGTGCCAGCCGAAGGAAGAGTGAACCGGGCCGCTCATCTGGCCTTTGTTCAGTTTCATCAGCGCATCGCGGAATGACGGATCGTAAATATCCGGCGTTGCCCAGCCTAAGTCACCGCCCTGGTTAGCAGAACCGGGATCCTGAGACAGCTCTTTAGCCGCTTTCTCAAAGGTGGTTTTGCCGCTGCGGATATCCGCTGCAACCTGTTCCAGCTTCGCACGCGCCTGGTCGTCGGTCATGATTGGCGACGGTTTCAGCAGAATGTGGCGAGCGTGAGTTTCCGTTACCGAAATGCTCTGAGTCTGGCCGCGCATGTCGTTAATTTTCAGAATATGGAAACCAACACCGGAGCGGATTGGACCCACGATATCGCCTTTTTTCGCCGTGCTCAGCGCCTGGGCGAAGATCGCCGGCAGTTCCTGAATACGACCCCAGCCCATCTGGCCGCCTTTCAGCGCCTGCTGGTCTGCAGAATAGGTGATAGCGAGTTTACCGAAGTCGGCACCGTTACGCGCCTGCTCGACGATAGATTCGGCCTGGCTTTGCGCTTCGTTAACCTGATCGGAGCTTGGATTTTCCGGCAGTGGCACCAGGATATGGCTCAGATTCAGCTCAGTGCTGGCGTCGTTCTGGGTACCAATCTGATTGGCCAGGGCGTCAACTTCCTGCGGCAGCACGGTAATGCGGCGACGCACTTCGTTGTTACGCACTTCAGAAATCAGCATCTCTTTGCGGATCTGATTGCGATAGGTGTTGTAGTTCATCCCATCGTAGGCCAGACGGCTGCGCATCTGATCCAGCGTCATGTTGTTCTGCTTGGCGATGTTGGCGATAGCCTGATCGAGCTGCTCGTCAGAAACCTTAACGCCCATTTTCTGCCCCATCTGCAGGATAATCTGATCCATGATCAGACGCTCCAGAATCTGGTGGCGCAGGGTTGCGTCGTCCGGCAGCTGTTGACCAGCCTGGCCAGAGTTCATTTTGACGGACTGCATCAGACCATCAACGTCGCTCTCGAGTACGACGCCATTATTTACGACGGCTGCAACTTTATCGACAACCTGTGGGGCAGCGAAGCTGGTATTCGCAACTAAGGCGATACCGAGAAGCAGCGTTTTCCAGTTCTTCATACTTTTTCCATTTCAATTAACCGCAATGCGGATTATGTGTCTAACCAGTGACATTACAGCGAGCTTTGGTACGGCATGATATTGGAACGCAGCATCTGCTGGGTACCCAGACCGTAGTTAGAGCTCAGACCACGCAGCTCAATGCTGAAGCCGATGGAGTTATCATATTTGGAGCGACCACCCGTGTTGTTGCTGTTGTAGTCCCAACCGTTGAGCTTACGCTCGTAGCCAACGCGGATCGCATAGCAGCAGGAGTTATACTGCACGCCAAGCATCTGATCGGCCGAGCTATGGGTGTTGGTGTCAAAGTAGTACGCACCCACCACGGACCAGCGGTCGACGATTGGCCAGCTTGCCGTTGCGCCAACTTGCGAGATCCCTTCCCGGTACTGCTCGGCCGTTGAGTAAGTTGGCAGCGTGGCCTGAATATACTCTGGGCTGGCGTAGCGGTAGGTCAACTGCACTAAACGCTCGTCGTCCTGGCGGTATTCAATCGCTGAGCTGCTGGTCGAGATGTTGTTCAAACGAGTATCGTACTGAATCCCGCCGCGCAGGCCCCACTTGTCGCTGATGCGCCAGTAGGTATCACCCGCCCATACCAGTGAGCCCGTTTTGTCGTCTTTCTCCCAGTTTACGTTGTCATCACCGGTGCGAGACTCGGTGAAATAGTAGATTTGACCAACGGAAACGTTAAAACGTTCAACGGCAGCGTCATCATAAATACGTGATGTGACACCGGTCGTGATTTGGTTTGCCGACGCAATACGGTCGAGGCCGCTGTAGCTGCGGTCGCGGAACAGGCCCGAGTAGTCAGACTGCAGGAATGTCGAGTCGTAGTTGTTGATTTTGCTCTGGTCACGGTACGGGATGTACAGGTACTGCATCCGCGGTTCCAGAGTCTGGGTATAGCCCGGCGTCAGCTCAACATCGCGCTCAAAGATAAGCTTACCGTCAACTTTGAGCTGTGGCATGGTGCGGTTAACCGAACCGGCCAACTGATTTACGTTATCCGTATCGCGGTTGTAGCTGTCGATATTAGTCTGGTCATAGTGCGTGGCCAGCAGCTTCGCTTCGGTATTGAGACTCCCCCAGCGGTTGCCTAATGGCAGGCTGATGGTTGGCTCCATATGCACACGCGTAGCTTCTGGCATGCTGCTGTTACTGTTGACGAACTTCACCGCCTGCGCGTACAGGTGGGTATCAAACGGGCCCAGGTCGTTCTTGTAGACGTTAACGTCCAGCTGCGGCTCAGCGGAATAAGAGTTGCTGTTGGCGCGGTCAAAGACCTGGAACTGTTTGGATGACACGGTGGCGTCAAAGTTCTGTACCGCATAGCCAACGCTCAGTTTCTGCGTGGCGTAGCCGTCGGTACTGGAACCGTACTTGGAATCGAAGTCGTTGAAATAGTCTGGATCGCTGACTTTGGTGTAGTCGGCGTTGAAGCGCCACACCTGATCCATCACCCCGGCATGACGCCAGTAGAACAGCCAACGACGGCTGTTATCATCGTTCGGGTGATCGTTTGAGTAGACCTTATCTGATGGCAGATAATCGAGCTCAAACAGGCCTTCACCGGCCTGAGTCAGGTAACGGAATTCGTTCTCCCACATGACGCCACCACGCTTGTCCATATAGTGCGGCGTCAGGGTTGCGTCCATGTTTGGCGCAATGTTCCAGTAGTACGGCAGCGAGAATTCGAAGTGGTTTGAGCTGCCGTATTTGGCGCTTGGGATCAGGAAGCCTGAGCGACGCTTGTCGCCTACCGGCAGCTGCAGGTACGGGCTATAGAAAACCGGCACTGGGCCGATTTTGAAGCGGGCGTTCCAGATTTCTGCCACTTGCTCTTCGCGATCGTGGATCACTTCGCTACCGACTACGCTCCAGGTGTTAGAACCCGGAAGACAAGAGGTAAAGGTGCCGTTTTCCAGAATGGTGTAGCGGTTTTCGCCGCGCTGTTTCATCACGTCGGCGCTGCCGCGGCCCTGGCGGCCGACCATCTGGTAGTCGCCTTTCCAGACGTTGGTATCTTTGGTGTTCAGGTTTGACCAGGCTTTTGGCCCTTTCAGGATCACCTGATTATCGTCATAGTGGACGTTACCGAGTGCATCAACGGTACGAACCGGCGTGGGCTGGCCATCGGCCTGTTTCTGATGCAGCTGAACTTCATCCGCCTGTAGGCGGCTATTGCCCTGATTAATATCAACGTTGCCTTTAAAAACGGCGTTGTCAGGGTAGTTGCCGTCGGCATGATCGGCCGTAATGGTGACGGGCTGCTCGTTAGTTTTGCCGCTCACGAGCGGGCGATCGTAACTCGGGACGCCAAGCATACATTGTGATGCGAGATCCGCAGCCAATCCCTGCTGGCTGTACAAGGCGCTGGCGATCATGGTCGCGAGGAGAGTGGGAATACGTTTTTTCATACGTTGTATTTGTTGTTCCGTCATCTATAGCATTGCGGCTTGCAAACGGTCAGAGACTAACGTACTCATCGTTATCACGCTAGTTTTATCCTGCCCGTTCTCGCCAGAGGTGTTATGCACGGCATTGAATGACAGGTATGATAATGCATATTTTAGCCGCTGGCATGACGATTTGGGGAGTATATGCAGTATTGGGGAAAAGTGATTGGTGTGGCCGTCGCTCTGATGATGGGCGGAGGGTTTTGGGGCGTTGTCCTCGGGCTGCTCGTGGGTCACATGTTTGATAAGGCGCGAAGCCGTCGCATGAACTGGTTTGCTAACCAACAGCAGCGTCAGTCGCTGTTCTTTGCAACCACGTTTGAAGTGATGGGCCACCTGACCAAATCGAAAGGGCGCGTGACCGAAGCGGATATTCATATCGCCAGTCTGTTTATGGACCGTATGAATTTGCATGGTGAATCGCGTACCGCAGCTCAGCAGGCGTTTCGCGTTGGCAAGGCTGACAACTACCCGCTGCGCGAGAAAATGCGTCAGTTCCGTAGCGTCTGTTTCGGCCGTTTCGACCTGATCCGGATGTTTCTTGAAATTCAGATTCAGGCGGCGTTTGCTGACGGTTCATTGCATCCGAACGAGCGCGATGTGCTGTACGTGATTGCCGAAGAGCTGGGGATTTCCAACGCCCAGTTCGATCAGTTCCTGCGCATGATGCAGGGCGGCGCGCAGTTCGGCGGCGGCTACCATCAGCAGTCGCAGTCTGGCAACGGTGGCGGCTGGCAGCAGGCGCAACGAGGCCCAACGCTGGAAGATGCCTGCAACGTGCTCGGCGTGAAGCCCGATGATGATGCAACAACCATTAAGCGCGCTTACCGTAAGTTAATGAGCGAACATCACCCGGATAAGCTGGTGGCCAAAGGGTTACCGCCGGAGATGATGGAAATGGCGAAGCAGAAAGCCCAGGAAATTCAAAAGGCGTACGAGCTGATTAAAGAACAGAAGGGGTTTAAGTAAGCGTTTGAGCGTCGCCGGATGGCGGTCTGTGTCTTATCCGGCCTACGCAGAAGGGTAGGCCGGGCAAGCGAAGCGTCCTCGGATAAGGGCTTCGTTAAAAATCGACGGGTGCCTTAAACGTCATGCTAGTGCCAAATTCCGGATGGGTAATAGTCAGCGTCTGTGCATGCAGCTGCAGGCGGGGAGCCATCGCCAACGCTTCCGGGGTTGCGTAGAAACGGTCGCCCAGAATCGGATGCCCCAGCGCCAGCATATGCACGCGCAGCTGGTGGGAACGTCCGGTAATCGGTTTTAGCAGCACGCGGGCAGTATTATCCGCCGCGTACTCCAGTACCTCATATTCGGTTTGCGCCGACTTCCCGGTTTCATAACATACTTTCTGCTTTGGCCGGTTCGGCCAATCACAAATCAGCGGTAAATCCACCAGACCTTCCTGCGGCTGCGGGTGTCCCCAAACGCGAGCCACGTACTGTTTCTTCGGCTCACGTTCGCGGAACTGGCGTTTTAGCTCACGTTCAGCCGCTTTGGTCAGGGCCACTACGATGACGCCGCTGGTTGCCATATCGAGGCGGTGCACGGACTCTGCCTGTGGAAAATCACGCTGGACGCGCGTCATAACGCTGTCTTTATGCTCTTCCTGACGGCCGGGCACGGACAACAGGCCGCTCGGCTTGTTGACCACCATGATATGGTCATCCTGATAAAGGATGACCAGCCATGGATCCTGTGGCGGAAAGTAGTTTTCCATTCCCATCGCGGGCTCCTGTTACTGGTGAGTGACGACGATAAGACGCAGCGCGTCCAGACGCCATCCCGCCTGTGACAGGCTTTCCATCACCTGCTGACGGTTGCTTTCAATCGCCGAGAGTTCATCGTCGCGAATGTTTGGGTTCACCGCTTTCAGCGCTTCCAGACGCGACAGTTCAGCGCTGAGTTTTTCATCAGCTTCCTGACGTGCACCATCAATCAGCGCCTGCGCAGCTTTGGCAATCTGCCCTTCGCCCAGTTGCAGAATAGCGTGCACGTCCTGCTGTACCGCATTCACCAGTTTACTGCCGGTGTGGCGGTTGACCGCGCTGAGCTGGCGGTTGAAGGTTTCAAATTCAACCTGCGCGGCGAGGTTGGTGCCGTTCTTGTCCAGCAGCATACGCACCGGCGTAGGTGGCAGGAAGCGATTAAGCTGCAGTTGTTTCGGCGCCTGCGCTTCGACCACGTAAATCAGTTCAACCAGCAGAGTACCGACCGGCAGCGCCTTGTTTTTCAGCAATGAAATGGTGCTGCTCCCGGTGTCGCCGGAAAGGATCAGATCCAGGCCATTGTGAATCAGCGGGTGTTCCCAGGTCAGGAACTGTGCGTCTTCGCGGGACAGCGCGACATCACGCTCGAAGGTTACGGTGCAACCATCTTCCGGCAGCCCTGGGAAGTCCGGCACCAGCATATGGTCGGACGGCGTCAGCACGATCAGGTTTTCACCGCGGTCATCCTGGTTGATGCCGACAATGTCGAACAGGTTCATGGCAAAGGCGATAAGGTTGGTATCGTCATCCTGCTCTTCAATGCTTTCCGCCAGGCGCTGGGCTTTCTCGCCGCCGTTGGAGTGAATCTCCAGCAGGCGGTCACGGCCCTGTTCCAGCTGTGCCTTCAGCGCTTCATGCTGTTCGCGGCAGTCTTTAATCAGCTCGTCAAAACCGTCGGTATTTTCCGGTGCTGCCAGGTAGCCGATTAGGCGATCGTGAACGCTGTCGTAAATGGTACGGCCGGTTGGGCAGGTGTGCTCGAACGCGTCCAGACCTTCGTGGAACCAGCGCACCAGTACGGACTGAGCGGTTTTCTCGAGGAACGGCACGTGGATTTGAATATCGTGCGCCTGACCAATACGGTCCAGACGGCCGATACGCTGCTCCAGCAGGTCCGGGTTGAAGGGCAGGTCGAACATCACCAGATTGCTGGCAAACTGGAAGTTACGGCCTTCAGAACCGATTTCCGAACACAGCAGAACCTGAGCGCCGCTGTCTTCTTCGCCAAACCACGCGGCAGCGCGGTCGCGTTCGATAATCGACATACCTTCATGGAATACCGCCGCGCGGATGCCTTCGCGTTCGCGCAGAACCTGCTCAAGCTGCAGTGCGGTGGCGGCTTTGGCGCAAATCACCAGTACTTTTTGAGAACGATGCGCGGTCAGGTAGCCCATCAGCCACTCAACGCGCGGATCGAAGTTCCACCAGGTACCGGTATCGCCTTCAAATTCTTGATAAATCTGCTCCGGATACAGCATGTCGCGAGCGCGTTCTTCAGCGCCTTTACGGGCACCCATAATGCCGGATACCTTAATCGCCGTCTGATACTGTGCCGGCAGCGGCAGCTTGATGGTGTGCAGTTCGCGTTTCGGGAAGCCTTTCACCCCGTTACGGGTGTTACGGAACAGCACGCGGCTGGTACCGTGGCGATCCATCAGCATGGAGATCAGCTCCTGGCGCGCGGCTTCTGCACCTTCGCGATCGCTGTTGGCGGTTTGCAGCAGCGCTTCAATATCCTGCTCGCCAATCAGTTCACCCAGCATGTTCAGATCATCGTTGCTGAGTTTGTTACCGGCCAGCAGCAGCGCGACGGCGTCAGCAACCGGACGATAATTATTTTGTTCTTCAACGAACTGTGCGAAATCGTGGAAGCGGTTCGGGTCAAGCAGTCGCAGACGTGCGAAGTGGCTCTCCATACCCAGCTGCTCCGGCGTTGCGGTCAGCAGCAGGATGCCCGGCACGCGCTCGGCCAGTTGTTCAATAGCTTGATACTCGCGGCTTGGCGCCTCTTCACTCCACACCAGGTGGTGCGCTTCATCGACCACCATCAGATCCCACTCGGCATCACACAGGTGTTCGAGGCGCTGTTTGCTACGGCGCACGAAGTCCAGCGAGCAGATCACCAGCTGTTCGGTTTCAAACGGGTTATAGGCATCGTGCTGGGCTTCGGCGTAGCGCTCGTCATCAAACAGCGCAAAGCGCAGGTTGAAGCGGCGCAGCATTTCGACCAGCCACTGATGCTGCAGGGTTTCTGGCACGATAATCAGCACGCGCTGTGCCGCACCGGACAGCAGCTGTTGGTGCAGGATCATCCCGGCTTCAATGGTTTTACCCAGACCGACTTCATCCGCCAGCAGTACGCGCGGGGCGTGACGGCGGCCAACGTCATGGGCGATATTGAGCTGGTGCGGGATCAAACTGGTGCGCTGACCGCGCAGGCCGCTCCACGGCATGCGGTACTGTTCGCTTTGATATTTACGCGCGCGGTAGCGCAGCGCGAAACGATCCATACGGTCAATCTGGCCGGCAAAAAGACGGTCCTGCGGTTTGCTGAACACCAGCTTGCTGTCAAGCAGCACTTCGCGCAGCATCACGTTCTCTTCTTCGGTGTCCTGGCGGGTACCGATGTACGCCAGCAGACCATTTTCTTCTTTAACTTCATCAACGAGCAACTGCCAGCCTTCATGGCTTGTGATCGTGTCGCCGGGATTGAACATTACGCGGGTCACGGGGGAGTCACTACGAGCGTACAGACGATTCTCTCCGGTTGCGGAAAAGAGCAGGGTGACGGTTCGTGCATCCATTGCAACAACAGTACCAAGTCCCAATTCGCTTTCTGTATCGCTGATCCAGCGTTGACCAAGTGTAAAAGGCATATGCGTTCGGCTCTATCTTTAATAAATTGCAGGCAATATCCATCCACCACCTAAAGGAAGGCGGCGAGTGAATGAGGTCCAGGAATGGAAAGGGCGCTATGGTACTGGATGGCGAGACGTTAGTCACCTGTCAAAATAGACCCAGTTGCCCCGTCACTATTGTAGCAAAATCGTCGTCGACAAAGGGGAGAATTCCTTCGGCAACGGGGGCTAATTGTTTTGTCAGGTAGTGATCGTAATCCAGCGGTGATTGCTGGTAAGCCAGTGGCTCTGGGCCGTTAGTGGTCCAGACGTAGCGGATACTGCCGCGCTGCTGGTACTGCTGCGGACGCCCAAGCCGCACGTTGTGTTCATCAGCAAGACGAGCGGCGCGCACGTGCGGCGGGATATTGCGCTGATACTCCGCCAGCGGGCGGCGCAGCTGCTTACGATAAACCAGCTGATCGTCGAGCTCGCCGGCCATCAGTTTATCAATGGTATCGCGAATGAATTCCCGGTATGGCTCGTTGCGGAAAATGCGTAAATAGAGCGCCTGCTGAAACTGCTGTGCCAGCGGCGTCCAGTCGGTGCGCACGGTTTCCAGCCCTTTGTACAGCATGCGCTGTTTATCACCTTCCTGAATCATCCCGGCGTAGCGTTTTTTACTGCCGGTATCCGCCCCGCGAATGGTTGGCATCAGGAAGCGGCAAAAGTGGGTTTCAAACTCCAGCTCCAGCGCGCTGGTCAGGCCGCTTTTGTGTAGTTCATCGGCCCACCACTGGTTAACAAACGCGACCAGCGAGCGGCCGATTTCAGCGGCCTTTTCTTCTTCGTGGGCGCCTTTGAGCCAGACAAAGGTGGAGTCGGTATCGCCGTAAATGACATCGTAGCCCTGCGACTCAATCAGCGCTTTGGTCTGGCGCATGATCGCATGCCCACGCATGGTGATCGACGAGGCCAGGCGTGGATCGAAAAAGCGGCAGGCGCTGGTGCCGAGCACGCCATAAAAGGCGTTCATGATGATCTTCAGCGCCTGCGACAACGGTTTGTTGTGCTGACGCTTGGCCTCATCACGGGCGTGCCAAATCTGGCTGACGATCCCCGGCAGACAGTGTTTATCGCGGGAGAACCATGCGTCGAGAAAGCCTTCCGTACTGTGCTGTTGCTCAGGATGGGCCATCCCTTCAATCAGGCCAACCGGGTCGATCAGGAATGAGCGAATGATCGACGGATACAGGCTTTTGTAGTCGAGCACCAGCACGGAATCATACAGTCCGGGGCGCGAGTCCATGACGTAGCCGCCGGGGCTGGCCTGCGGAGGAACTTCGCCAAGGTTGGGTGCCACATAGCCGAGGCGATGCATGCGCGGAAAATAGAGGTGGCTAAAGGCGGCGACCGAGCCGCCGTGTCTGTCGGCCGCCAGTCCATTGACCGTGGCGCGCTCCAGCAGGAATGGCATGATTTCCGTTTTGTGGAAAATACGCGTCACCAGCTCGCAGTCTTTCAGGTTATAGGTGGCAAGCGCGGGCTTATCTTCGGCGAAACGGCGGTCAATTTCGTCCATTCTGTCCCATGGGTTGTCGATAGCTTTGCCTTCGCCCAATAATTCACGAGAGACATTTTCCAGAGAAAAGGAAGAGAAGCTCCAGAAAGCGGACTTCAGCGCCTCAATGCCATCGATAATTAACCGCCCGGCGGCTTGGGCGAAGAAGACGCCATTTTTAAAGCCGTGCTCGCGCCACTCCAGTTCGCTGCCGCCGCGTCCAAGACGCAGCGGAACCTGATAGCGTTCGGCGCTTTTTTGCAGCACCCGAAGATCAAACTGCACCACGTTCCAGCCGATCAGCACATCCGGATCGTGCTCGGCAAACCAGGCGTTGAGCTTTTCCAGCAGCAGCGGGCGGCTGGCAACATATTCGAGATGAAAATCGACCTGTGGCTGCTGCTCCGGGGGGGAACCGAGCATATAGACGGTGCGCTGGCCACAGCCTTCAAGGCCGATGCAGTACAGCTCGCCGTGACGGCTGGTTTCGATATCCAGCGATACCCACTTCAGCGGGGGGCGATAGTCGGGATTTGGCTTCATCCGCGCCTGGCGAAGGATATTTCCGTGCATATCACCTTCGACCCACACCGGTGCAGTGATAAATCGCTCCATCAGGTAGCGCTCTGGGGGCCGGATATCAGCTTCATAGACGGTAATGCCGTTTTCGCGCAATAGCTTTTCCAGCCGCATCAGTTGGCGATGGGCCCGACAGTAAAGGCCAAAAACCGGCTGACGATGAAAATCTTTGAGCGTGAGCGAAGCAAAACGCAGGCCATTTTCGCCATGTAGCAGACGTTCAACCTGCGCACGCTGGGATTCGGGGATAAACGCCACGGATTCTTGCGGCGGCAGCGTGACCTGTAGCGGGCCGCTATCGGTCGCCAGCCAAAAGGTCAGCTCCGTGCCCTGCGGCGTATCCCGCCAGTGACGGGTGAGTAGAAAACCTGCTTGTGGCTGCGTCACGCTCTGCTCTTTGTCAGTAAACCCTGCCCAAGTATAGCATGAATGCTACAGGGGATATGGGATTATATACAGTATTTATAGGTTGGTTATAAGCTGTATTTACTTCCTTTTCAATGTGTCAATGAGGGGAGAAATCATCTGTGCTCTTAGCGCCTCTTTGTCGCCGCGGCCCGCATATTTGATATCAGGGTGCGCATAGCGGTTCATTTCGCGGGCAATATCCAGCATGGCATTGCCATAGCGGCGCCCTTTCGTCATTTCATTTTCCTGCTCAATTACCTGCACCATGATATCCATGGTGGAATTGAGCATAACCTCGAGCTCACACTTCATTTTGGGCAAAATGCTTTTCACCTGCGCGAGCACCGCGGCTTTGGCATCTTCCATAACATCCTGATCAATAACGTAGTTAGAAACCAATTGAACGGTGATTTTGTCTACCATCCGAGAGAAATTTTTGAAGAGGATCCCATCGCTGCAAATGCGGGGCAGATTCTTAAGGAAGGAGAAGTAATTATTGCCATCATAATCAAGTAGCGAGCCGTATTTGTCTTGAGTGAGCTCGGTGTAGGCATAGATAGCTTTTTTAGGGCCGCGTACTTTTGATTCGGCGATAACCAGGTGACGCGTTTCAGGATCGTAGGCGACAACGTCAATATCACTCCAGCCACCATTTTCGGTTTGATAGGCAAATCGAACCCGGGTCCAATAATCTTTTAACAACCAATAAGATTCAATAATTCCTTCCGAGACCATAACTTCAGACATGAGTGAGACCTTAATATGAGTATTTAGACATATGAAGCGAGCGTATGCCGTAACAACTTAAATATTAAGTTGATTTTACGACGCTTTAGCAGTGCTAAATAAGTCCAGGAATCAGGTAGGGAAGGGATTTAAAAATAGATTGTTATGCCGTCAGAACCTGCTCTGACGGCCATAATTTACTGCCCGTAATAAGCCTTTTCCCCGTGCTTACGCAGGTAGTGTTTGTCCAACAACGTCTTTTGCATATCCGGTAGCTCTGGTGCCAACTGGCGGCAGAAGATGCCCATATAGGCAATTTCTTCCAGTACGATGGCGTTATGCACCGCATCTTCGGCACTTTTTCCCCAGGCGAACGGGCCGTGGGAATGGACCAGCACGCCGGGCATTTGCGCCGGGTCAATGCCGTTTTGCCGGAAGGTTTCGACGATCACCGCACCGGTTTCCCATTCGTAATCACCGTTGATTTCCGCGTCGGTCATCAGGCGAGTACAAGGAACAGCGCCGTAGAAATAGTCGGCGTGAGTGGTGCCGGTTGCTGGAATAGATTGCCCGGCCTGCGCCCAGATGGTCGCATGGCGCGAGTGGGTGTGAACGATACCGCCGAGCGTGGGAAATGCTTGATACAGCAGGCGGTGGGTTGGGGTATCCGACGAGGGCTTTTTCTTGCCTTCAACTACTTCACCCGTTTCGAGGCTCACGACCACCATATCATCGGCGGTCATCACGCTATAGTCGACGCCGGAGGGTTTGATCACCAATACGCCGCGTTCGCGATCGACGGCGCTGACGTTGCCCCAGGTTAAGGTGACCAGGTTGTGTCTGGGCAGCGCCAGATTGGCTTCCAACACCTGGCGTTTAAGATCGTCTAACATGGTTTGCTCCGTGTTTCAGTTTCCTTTACCCCGGCCCTCTCCCTGAAGGAGAGGGGGAGGGGAAAGGAAGCTTCTTAGCGTTTTGACCCGTAATACACTTCGTTCCAGCGCAGTGCGTCTTTGAACGCCGGCAGGCGGGTATCGTTGTCGATGACGGCGATTTCGATATCGTGCAGTTCAGCGAACTGGCGCATATCGTCCAGCGTTAGCGCATGGCTAAACACGGTGTGGTGCGCGCCGCCGGCAATGATCCACGCCTCAGAGGCGGTTTCCAGATTCGGATGTGCTTTCCACAGGGCGTTAGCCACCGGCAGCTTCGGCAGATTGTGCGGGGTTTTCACCGTTTCGATGGTATTGACCAGCAGGCGGTAGCGGTCGCCAAGATCGATCATGCTCGCGACGATTGCCGGTCCCGTCTGGGTGTTGAAGATCAGACGTGCCGGATCGGCTTTGCCGCCGATGCCCAAGGGCTGCACGTCAAGCAGCGGTTTATCTTCAACCGCGATGGACGGGCAGACTTCCAGCATGTGCGAACCGAGCACCAGATCGTTCCCACCGTCGAAGTGGTAGGTGTAGTCTTCCATAAATGAGGTGCCGCCCTGTAGACCGGTCGACATCACTTTCATAATGCGAAGCAGGGCGGCAGTTTTCCAGTCGCCTTCGCCCGCAAAGCCGTAGCCCTGCTGCATCAGGCGCTGCACGGCGAGACCCGGGAGCTGCTTCAGGCCGTGCAAATCTTCAAAGGTGGTGGTGAAAGCGTGGAAACCGCCTTCTTCGAGGAAGCGTTTCATCCCCAGCTCGATGCGCGCGGCGTCTAACACGTTCTGGCGTTTGTCGCCGTGGATCTGCGCGGCAGGCGTCAGGCGATAGCGGCTTTCATATTCATCAACCAGTGCGCTGATTTCACCGTCGGTCACGGCGTTGACCACCTGTACCAGATCGCCAACGGCCCAGGTATTGACTGAGAAGCCAAATTTAATCTGCGCCGCGACTTTATCGCCGTCGGTCACTGCCACTTCGCGCATGTTGTCGCCGAAGCGGCACACTTTCAGCTGGCGGGTATCCAGTTTCGATACGGCCTGACGCATCCAGTCGCCGATGCGCTCCTGCGCGCGTTTTTCCTGCCAGTGGCCGGTCACGACGCTGTGCTGCTGGCGCATACGCGCGCCGATAAAGCCGAATTCGCGGCCGCCGTGCGCGGTTTGGTTAAGGTTCATAAAGTCCATATCAATACTGTCCCAAGGCAGGGAGGCATTGAACTGGGTGTGGAACTGCAGCAGCGGTTTGTTGAGCTGGGTCAGGCCGTTGATCCACATCTTCGCCGGGGAGAAGGTGTGCAGCCAGACAACCATGCCGGCACATTTGTTATCGTAGTTGGCATCGCGGCAAATTGCGGTGATCTCATCCGGGCGCGTCCCCAGCGGTTTGAGCACCAGTTTACACGGCAACTTGGCTTCGGCATTTAAGGCATTAACCACGTGTTCTGCGTGCTGCGTCACCTGGCGCAGGGTTTCAGCGCCATACAGATGCTGGCTGCCAATGACAAACCACACTTCATAATTATCAAAAACGGTCATAGTCGTATCCTTTAATGAGTCAACGCTGCAGGGGAAGTGGCGGTTTTTTCCGACGAAGCAGCAGGAAGATAATGGTGTTCGGCGCTGGTGGCCCATTGCTGGTAGCGCTGGTAGAGCTGTTCAAAGCGCTGAGCTTGCGCAGGCTGAGGTTGTAGCGTGTGTTCGACGCGGCTGGCCATCTGCCGCTGAGCCGCAGGAATATCGTCATGCACGCGTGCGGCGACGGCGGCGAAAATCGCGGCGCCCAGTGCGCAGCACTGATCGGAGGCGACAATCTGCAGCGGACGGTTGAGCACGTCGCAGCAGGCCTGCATGATGACGCGGTTTTTACGGGCGATACCGCCCAGCGCCATCACGTTATTGACCGGGATGCCCTGCTCGGTGAAGCACTCCATAATGGCGCGGGCGCCAAAGGCGGTGGCGGCAATCAGCCCGCCAAACAGCGCTGGAGCATCGGTTGCCAGATTTAAATCGGTGATTACGCCTTTCAGGCGCTGGTTAGCGTTCGGCGTTCGGCGACCGTTAAACCAGTCGAGCACCACCGGCAGGTGGTCGAGAGACGGATTGCTGGCCCACGCTGCAGTAAGCGCCGGCAGCAGCTGTTTCTGGCTGGCTTTGATCTGCTCTTTAAGTTCAGGATGCTGGGCGGCGAGCTGTTCCAGCGGCCAGCCGAGCACGCGGCCAAACCAGGCGTAGATATCGCCGAAGGCCGACTGGCCCGCCTCCATACCGATAAAGTTTGGTACCACGCTGCCATCAACCTGGCCGCAGATGCCTTTCACCGTGCGCGAGCCAACGCTGTGTTTGTCGGCAATCAGAATGTCGCAGGTCGAGGTGCCAATGACTTTTACCAGCGCGTTTGGCTGTGCACCTGCGCCGACCGCCCCCATATGACAGTCGAATGCGCCGCCGGAGATAACCACTTTGGTCGACAGCCCCAGGCGCTCGGCCCAGTCGGCGGTCAGCGTGCCGACGGGAACGTCCGCGGTCCAGGTATCGCCAAACAGCGGGCAGGGCAAATGTTGATTAAGAATCGGGTCAAGTTCGTCGAAGAATGAGGCCGGTGGCAGGCCGCCCCAGCTTTCATGCCACAAGGATTTATGCCCGGCGCTACAGCGACCGCGGCGAATATCCTGCGGGCGAGTGGTGCCAGAGAGCAGCGCGGGAACCCAATCGCATAGCTCAATCCACGATGCGGCCGCCTGCGCGACGGCGCGGTCTTCGCGGGTGACGTGGAGGATTTTGGCCCAGAACCATTCGCTGGAGTAAATACCGCCAATGTAGCGGGAGTAATCTTCTTTTCCCGGCTGGTGGCACAGGCGGGTGATGGCTTCGGCCTCTTCAACTGCAGTATGGTCTTTCCACAGCACGAACATCGCGTTCGGGTTGTCGGCAAACTCCTCTTTCAACGCCAGCACGTTACCGTCAGCGTCAATCGGCGCGGGCGTTGAGCCGGTACTGTCGACGCCAATGCCGACCACATCCGCACGCTGGGCGCTGGAAAGCTCGGCCAATGCGCCTTTTAGCGCCGCTTCCATCGACTCAATGTAGTCGCGTGGATGATGGCGGAAGCGGTTATTTGGCGCGTCGCAGAAACGGCCTTCCTGCCAGCGCGGATACCATTCGACGCTGGTCGCGATTTCTTCGCCCGTCGCGCAATCTACTGCCAGGGCGCGTACTGAATCACTGCCAAAATCGAGGCCAATTGCGATTGCCATCGTGTTACTCCATCTCAAAGAAAACGTGATAGTGAAACAGTAGATATCTCCGCTAAAAACCGTCAGGCAGGAACCGCTAATCTTATGGATGATCTTGCTGTGACCTCTCAAAGTGTGACGCCGTGCAAATAATCAATGTGGACTTTTCTGCCGTCTTTATAGACACTTCAGTTGTTGTCCTGAGTGCGGCTCTTTCCCGGGCTAATTCTCTAAGTGCCTTGAAATAACGGGGTTGCCAGCAGCGCTGGTACGGATGCTGATTGATGGCTGCAGCCGCAAGGATAAAAAGCAGATATGGATAATTGGTTTCTTAAAATATCAATGAGGGGGAGCTGAAATGGCTGAAATGCAAAACGATCCCCTGCTGCCCGGCTACTCGTTTAACGCCCATCTGGTGGCAGGATTAACGCCCATTGAGGCCGGGGGATACCTGGACTTTTTCATCGATCGTCCGCTCGGGATGAAGGGTTTTATTCTGAATATGACGGTGCGCGGTGAAGGGGTCATCGAAAATCAGGGTAAACAGTTTGTTTGTCGGCAGGGGGATATGCTGCTGTTTCCACCGGGTGAAATTCATCATTACGGTCGTCACCCTGACGCCAGCGAGTGGTATCACCAGTGGGTCTACTTCCGCCCGCGCGCCTACTGGCACGAATGGCTGAACTGGCCGGCTATCGTGGCGCAAACCGGTTTTTATCGTCCGGATGAGGCGCATCAGGCTGAAATCGCCAGCCTGTTTAACAAAATCATCGAGGCCGGGCAGGGCGTGGGACGTTATTCGGAGCTGTTGGCTATCAATTTGCTGGAGCAACTGCTGCTTCGCCGTATGGAAGCGATTAACGAATCGCTGCACCCACCGATGGACAACCGGGTGCGGGATGCTTGCCAGTATATCAGCGACCATTTGGCGGATAACCACTTTGAAATTGCCAGCGTTGCCCAGCACGTTTGTCTGTCGCCCTCGCGTTTATCGCACCTGTTCCGCCAGCAGCTTGGCGTGAGCGTGTTGAGCTGGCGTGAAGATCAGCGTATTAGCCAGGCGAAGCTGTTATTGAGCACCACGCGAATGCCTATTGCCAGCGTCGGACGCAACGTTGGTTTTGAAGATCAGCTTTATTTCTCGCGAGTGTTCAAAAAATGTACCGGCGCCAGCCCGAGTGAATTCCGCGCCGGGTGTGAATAAAAAGTAAAGAAAAGGAAATGCGCTGTGTCGGCTTTTGTCTTTGCCAGTAAACTCTATAGACAATTGAAGGCTTGACGATGCGGGGAACGCTCCGGAGAATCCCTGCTTCGTTTTCAAACCGGGCACACTATGCAAGAACTGCTGGAACACTTTATTACGCAATCCACGACCTATTCGCTGATTGCGGTGGCGCTGGTCGCGTTTTTGGAATCACTGGCATTGGTTGGCTTGATTTTGCCGGGCACCGTGATGATGGCGGGACTGGGCGCGCTGATCGGTAGCGGTGAGGTGAATTTCTGGCAAGCATGGTTGGTCGGGATAATAGGCTGCCTGCTCGGCGATTGGATCTCATTCTGGCTGGGATGGCGTTTTAAAAAGCCGCTGCATCGCTGGTCTTTTATGAAGAAAAACCGCGCGCTGCTGGATAAGACCGAGCACGCGCTGCATCAGCACAGCATGATTACCATTCTGATAGGCCGCTTTGTGGGGCCAACGCGGCCACTGGTGCCCATGGTTGCCGGGATGCTCGACCTGCCGGTCGCCAAATTTATCACGCCGAATATTATCGGCTGCGTGCTGTGGCCGCCGCTGTACTTCCTGCCGGGTATTTTGGCCGGGGCGGCTATTGATATTCCTGCCGATGAAAATAGCGCGGGTTTTAAATGGCTGCTGTTGGCGGCGGCGCTGCTGCTGTGGGTGGGCGGCTGGCTGTGCTGGCGTTTGTGGCGTAGCGCGAGTCAAAGCCATGATCGCCTGAGCGCGTATTTACCGCGGCAACGCTTATTGTTGTTGGCTCCGCTCGTGACGGGTGTCGCCGTGGTGGCGCTGGTGAGCGTGATTCGTCACCCGCTGATGCCGGTGTATATCGATATTTTACGTAAGGTTGTCGGCCTGTAATGGGCCGAGCGCCGGATAAGCCAACATCTTATCCGGCGGCCGTCATGCCTTTATGCCCAGCAGGGCTGAAGCACTGGTGTTGCCGCTTAGCAGTGCCTGCGTGTCGCCATCCCAGGCGATACGGCCATCGGCAATCACCATCGCCCGCGTGGCAATGCGCGCGGCATCCTCCACGCTGTGCGACACCATCAACAACGTTAATTGCTGGCGCTGGCAAACGTCGTCGACCAACTGAAGCATCTCCTGACGAAGCGCCGGGTCGAGCGCAGAAAAAGGCTCATCAAGCAGCAAAATAGGTTGTTCCCGCACCAAACAACGCGCCAGTGCCGCACGTTGACGCTGGCCGCCGGAAAGCTCGCCGGGTAACCGGTCCATCAGGCTCTCCAGCCCCATCTGCCCGGCAATAACCTGAATCTTTCGCTGTTGATCGGCTGAAAGCTTCAGGCGTGGGCTCATCCCCAGACCTATGTTCTGACGCACCGTCAGGTGGCTAAATAGATTGTTCTCCTGGAACAGCATCGATACCGGCCGCTGTGACGGCGGAGTATCCGTATGGATACGGCCTTCCAGCATAATCGTCCCGCTGGCGGGCGGAAGAAAACCGGCGATCAGATTGAGCAGCGTGGATTTACCCGCCCCGCTGGGCCCGAGGATCGCCACTTTCTCGCCCTGAGCGATCGAGGTGGTGAAACGCATCGGTAAATGCTCATACAGCCAGGTCACATCATTGAGTTTTAGCATGGCGTCCGGGTAATTTTTCAATCATGGTAAACAGAGCAAAGCACAGCAGAAGCAGAATCAGCGCGGTCACGGCGCCGTCCTGGCTGCGGTAGGCACCAATTTGCTGATAAAGATAAAACGGCAGGGTGCGGAAATTCTCATTGCCGAACAATGCGACGACACCGAAATCACCAATCGACAGCACGCAGGCAAACGCCAGCGCCTGCGCCAGCGGCCGCTTGAGCGCCCGCAGTTCGACCACGCGTAGCCGGTTGAAACCGGCCAGCCCCAGCGATTCGCAGAGAATCGTGTAGCGGGCGGTGATGTCGCGCATTGGCGTTTCCAGTACTTTGATGGCATAGGGCACCGCCATCAGCGCGTTGGTGAAAATCACAATGCCGTCGGCCGATTCCGGCAGGCCAACGGTATTGTTCAGCAGCAGGAAGAAGCCGGTTGCCAGCACGATCCCCGGCATCGCCAGAATCAACATTCCGCTTAACTCCATCGCCTGCCCGGCCAGAGGCCGATTGCGCGCCCGCAGTTCGCGGCTGCTCCACAACAGCATCATCGTAAGGATGACGCACAGCACGCCGGCGGCGAGGGCGATACGCAGCGATGTACCGACCGCTTGCCATAAAATGGGCTGCTGAAGCACCTGCCACAGGCTGGCGTTGAGGCCGTCAAACACCACCGCCAGCAGCGGCGGTAGCAGCAGTAACAGCGTGAGTGCAACAAGCAGTGCGTCGCCAATCCGGCTGTGCCAGCGGTCATCAGGATCGCGCCAGCCGTGGACCTGCGTATTACCGACGGCAATCGCCCGGCTTAAGCGCTGGCTTAACAGCACCAGCGCCAGACAACAGGTCATTTGAATGATCGCCAGCATGGCCGCACGTGCAGGGTCGTAATCGAAGTTCAGCGCCTGGTAAATAGCCAGCTCGATCGTGGTGGCGGAAGGCCCGCCGCCTAGCGATAGCACGGTGGCGAAGCTGGCGAAACAGAGCATAAAAATCAGGGTCGCGATAGGCAGAATCTGCCGCCGCATCCACGGCCATTCAACGTAGCGGAAGAATGGATAGCCGCGCATGCCTAGCTGGGCAGCAAGCTGCCGCTGCTCGCCGGGGATTTGCTCCAGCGCTTGCAGCAGCAGTCGAGTCGCCATCGGCATATTAAAGAACACGTGCGCCAGAAGAATACCCTGTAGGCCGTAGGGCGAGAAATTCCACTGCCAGCCGAGCCACGCGAAAAGCTGTGCCAGCCAGCCCTGCCGCCCGTAAACGCTCAGAATGCCGAATACCGCGACCAGCACCGGTAAGATCAATGTCATTGCGCATAGGCGCAGCAATAGCAGTCGGCCTGGGAAGCGACGCCGATACAGCGCCCGTGCGAGGAAAATGGCTGGGATAACCGACAGCAGCGCCGAAAGAAACGCCTGCCAGAAGGAGAAGCGCACCACGTGCCAGAGGTAGCTATCACCGAGCAGCGTTGACCATGAGAAATCCGGCGCGTTGAGCCACAACGCCAGAAACGCCGCCAGGGCGACGCCCACCATTAACACAGTGGCCGTCAGTCCAGGGTAAAGCCAGCGGGGAATTAGCGGCTGGCTGCGCGAAGCCATGCGTTAATCCAGTTTTGACGTTCAGTCGCCACCTGCTGTGGCGTAAATTCCAGTGCGGTTTGCGGTTTCACCAGGCTGTTAAAGCCTTCCGGCAGCGTGACCTGGGTAACCGGGTACATCCAGTTGCCGGTCGGGATGGCGTTCTGGAACGCTGGGGAGACCATAAAGTTCAGGAATTTATCCGCCAGTTTCTGCTGTTTGCTGGCGGCGGTTTTCGCCGCCACTTCCACCTGCAGATAATGACCTTCGCTAAAGGCCGCCGCCGCGTAGTTATCTTTCTTCTCTTCGATGATGTGGTACGCCGGCGACGTGGTGTAGCTCAGCACCAGGTCGCTTTCCCCTTTCAGGAATAGACCGTAGGCTTCGCTCCAGCCTTTGGTGACGGTGACGGTTTTAGCCGCCAGCTTGTGCCAGGCTTCCGGCGCTTTATCACCGTAGACTTTTTGCATCCACAGCAGCAGGCCTAAGCCGGGGGTGCTGGTACGCGGATCCTGATAAATCACGCGCCATTTCTGATCGCTTTCCACCAGTTCTTTCAGGCTTTTTGGTGGGTTTTTCAGTTTGTTTTTATCGTAGACGAAGGCGAAGTAACCGTAGTCGAACGGTACAAAGGTATCGTTAGTCCAGCCGCCCGGGACGCTCACCGCGCTGGCAGGAACATTGCTTTTGGCAAACAGATTGGTGTCGGTAGCTGCCTGCAGTAGGTTGTTGTCCAGCCCTAACACGACGTCAGCCTTGCTGTTTTTGCCTTCCATCCGCAGACGGTTCAGCAGTGACACGCCGTCTTCCAGCGCCACGAATTTCAGTTCGCAGTCGCAGTCGGCTTCAAAGGCTTTTTTCACCGCCGGGCCCGGGCCCCAGTCAGCGGCGAAAGAGTCATAGGTATAAACCGTCAGAACCGGTTTGGCGAAGACGGGAGCGGCCACCAGGACCAGCAGGGGGAGTAATTTTTTGAACACTTTGCACCTTTAGTATATTGGTGGCAAAGGATTTTGAGTGAGCCTCAAATCCCTTCGCCGGGATTATCCGGATCAGGTTCGACGGGTATTATCTCAGCCCATACGCTTCATCCTTCGAGCTGCCTCTGCGTTGGCTGCACTCGTTCGCCGCCTTGATGCAACTCAAATGATGTCGTGTATGCTTTTTTAGCACCCCGTTGAGAACGGCACATTGTAATGATTACGTGAATAAATCAAAAGCCTTAAGCGTTATCCAGTCGGTTCTACGGATCGGGCGGAGCAAACCACGCCGATTTAAAGTCAAACCAGCCCAATGTATTCATACGCACGCCGCGCATACTGCGCTGCCCCTGGATCATCAACCAGTGGTGAATGAGTGGTACGACGGACTGATTCACCAGCAGCTGTTGGCACCAGTCTGCCTGCGGAAGGTCACCCGCGCGCCAGCGCTCGGCATCTTGTTCCCAATCGATGGGGACGCAGTGACGAATCAGCGGCACTTCATACAGATAGGCAAACAACGAGAAATCCAGCGGCAGCGTAAAGTTGGCGCTGTTGAGCCAGACGTCGCTCACTGCTTCGCCGCGATGCCACTCGTCGTAATCCACTTCCTGAATATTTAGCGTGACCTGATGTTCGGCTAACAGCGCCTGCATGATGAGGCCAATGATTTTGTGTTCAACGTGTTCCCGATAATAGGTGAGGGTGACCGATTCCAGCCCGGCCGGCTTTTCGCAGATTTGGCTGCGCGCATGGTGCCAACGCGGCAGCAGGCCATAGGCAGGGAACCAGTGGCTTTGGTGCTGCTCACCCGCGTGATAGAGAAGATTGTTGGGATGGAAGATGTGGCTTAGCCACTGGCGCACCGCCGGATTGCTACCGCGTGGGCTGCGCGCATCGAATAGCAGATAGTAGCAGCCTTCTTCCAGGCGACTCTCGATCGCTTTTTCGCTCTGCGTGGTGCCCTGAAGCGTCAGACCGCAGTTATTCTCTTCGCCAATTTCCGGCAGTACCCAGACGTTAACCTCATCGATCAGGGCACGGAAACCAAAGTAATCATCAAAGGCATGGATCTTTAACTGGTTCTGATTGTTGCGCGCTACCGCATACGGTCCGGTCCCCACCGGCATACGGGAGAAATCAGGCAGCGATTGCCATTCGCGCGGCAGGATCATTGCCGAAACTTGGCCGAGCAACAGCGGTAGCCAGCGATCGGGCTGGAGCAGATGCACGTCCAGCGTCCAGGCGGTGGGGGAGTCGATGCGCGAAATATTGGAAAACAGCGGCAGGGTCATGCTGCGATGCAGCGAAGCGATGACGTCTTCCATCTCCAGCTCGCGCCCATGATGGAAATGAATCCCAGGACGCAGGTAAAAACGCCAGTGTAATGGGGATATGGCCTGCCAATGGTGCGCAATATCGGCTTCTAGTTCCCCATTTACCTCATTAACGCGGGTCAGTGCGCTAAAAATCTGTCGCGCAATGTGGGTTTCTGAGCGTCGCAGCGCCGTACCGGGCAGTAAATTGTGCATTGGGCGATAGTAAAGCACGCGCAGAATATGTCGGCCTTGACGGAAGCTGCGGCCTAAATGCGACACTAGCATCTGGCGCACCGCTGCTTTATCCCCCACCAGTTGCACCAGCTGATCGATCCGATCTTGTTCCAGCAGATCCTCTGCCCGCTGCTGCTGTAATGCCAATCCGGTATAGAGGAAATGCAGCTTAGAGCGCTTGCCGCGCCCGACTTCGGCTTCCCAGGTCAGCCAGCCGCGCGCTTCCATCGTGTTCAACAGCGTGCGCATATGGCGGCGGGAACAGTTCAGCAGTTCAGCCAGATCGTTGAGCGTGGTTTCCTGCGATTTCCCTTCGCAGCACTGCCATAAGCGGATGAATTGTTGTTGCAGTCGACCTGAAGGCATAAAAGAGGAACTCCCGCTAAAAACTCAGCAATTTATTAATCCCTATATTAAGCCAATAATGACTTTCGATGAAGCGAGGAGGTGTCTACCCATCGTCTTTCAGGTTGCGGATGCATTGGCTGCGCCTGCTCGCCCTGGCCACATCGTTGTATGTGAATGGGGACAAACAGGTATGCGGTTTACCGGCAATGTGAAATCTACGAGGTAGATGAGGAGGTCACTATGTATCAGTTCTACCAGCGTTATTTTTCTGCTACCAAACAGGTTTCCTGGCTGGCCCGCCAGGCAACCGCGCAGCGGCTTGAAGTGCTGAATTATCTGATGCAGTGGGAAGTTACGAAACCGACCTCTGAGCATTAATTCGCCTAATCATGTGTGACTGAGTATTTGCCAGCAGGTATTATCTGCTGGCTTTTTTTTATTCTTTCGCGTGCTTAAAGGATTTCACATGCTCTGGTTAATGACGATGGGACGACGTCTCAACGGTGTGTACGCTGCCTTTATGATGGTAGCGTTTATGATGGGGATCGCGGGAGCGCTCCAGGCGCCAACCCTGAGCCTGTACCTCAGCCGTGAGGTCGGCGTACAGCCGTTCTGGGTTGGCCTGTTCTATACCGTCAATGCGGTCGCCGGGATCGTCGTCAGCCTTGCGCTGGCAAAGCGATCCGATAGCCGGGGAGACAGGCGTAAGCTGATTATGTTCTGCTGTCTGATGGCGGTTGGCAACGCGCTGCTGTTTGCGTTCAATCGCCATTATCTGACGCTGATTACCTGCGGCGTGCTGCTGGCGTCGATTGCCAACGCCGCCATGCCGCAACTGTTTGCCCTGGCGCGCGAGTACGCCGACAGTTCGGCGCGTGAAGTGGTGATGTTCAGCTCGGTGATGCGTGCCCAGCTTTCGCTGGCATGGGTCATTGGCCCGCCGCTGGCCTTTATGCTGGCGCTGAATTACGGCTTTACCGCCATGTTCTCTATCGCGGCAGCCATTTTTGCCATTAGCCTAGCGCTGATCGCGCTGACGTTGCCTTCGGTCGCGCGCGTGGAGCAGCCCAGTGAGGCCGAGCAGAATCAGCTGAGCGGCTGGAAGGACAGCAACGTGCGGATGCTGTTTATCGCATCGACGCTGATGTGGACCTGCAACACCATGTATATCATCGACATGCCGCTGTGGATCAGCAGCGATCTCGGCCTGCCTGACAGCCTGGCGGGGATCCTGATGGGGACCGCAGCCGGGCTGGAAATTCCGGCGATGATCCTCGCCGGTTATTACGTGAAGCGTTTTGGTAAACGACGCATGATGGTCACGGCGGTGGCAGCAGGCGTGCTGTTCTATGTGGGGCTGATCTTCTTCCATAGCCACACGTCGCTGCTGATACTGCAGCTGTTTAACGCCGTGTTTATCGGCATTGTCGCCGGGATCGGTATGCTGTGGTTCCAGGATTTGATGCCGGGACGCGCAGGGGCGGCGACCACGCTGTTTACCAATAGCATTTCAACCGGGGTGATCCTTGCGGGCATTGTGCAGGGCGCGCTGGCGCAAAGTTTTGGCCACTTTTCGGTGTACTGGGTGATTGCGGGAATATCCGTGGTCACTTTGGCCATGACCTGCCGGGTGAAAGACGTGTGAGGTGATGATGCCGGATGCGCAGGGCATCCGGCATCAGAAGCGTTAGCGCATAAACGCTGGCTGCTTGTTTTCGTAGGTGGAGATGGCGTCTTCGTGCTGCAGCGTCAGGCCGATGCTATCTAAGCCGTTAATCATGCAGTGGCGACGGAAGTCGTCAATTTTAAAGCTATAAGACTTATCGCCTGCTTTCACCACCTGTGCTTCCAGGTCTACTTCAAATTTAATCCCCGGATTGGCCTTCACCAGCGCAAACAGTTCGTCGACCTGTGCATCGCTCAGGGTCACCGGCAACAGCTGATTGTTAAAGCTATTGCCGTAGAAGATGTCGGCGAAGCTCGGGGCGATCACCACTTTAAAACCGTAGTCGGTCAGCGCCCACGGCGCGTGTTCACGCGAAGAACCACAGCCGAAGTTTTCCCGCGCCAGCAGGATGGAGGCGCCTTTGTACTCCGGGAAGTTCAGCACGAATTCTGGATTTGGCTGCTCGCCCTTATCGTCGAGGAAGCGCCAGTCGTTGAACAGGTGCGCGCCAAAGCCGGTGCGGGTCACTTTCTGCAAAAACTGTTTCGGGATAATCGCATCGGTATCGACGTTCGCGGCATCCAGCGGCACCACCAGTCCCGTATGTTGGGTAAATTTCTCTGCCATGATGGTTTCCTTATTTCATGCTACGAATATCGGCGAAATGACCGGTGACCGCGGCCGCTGCGGCCATTGCCGGGCTGACCAGGTGAGTACGGCCACCGCGGCCCTGACGGCCTTCAAAGTTACGGTTGCTGGTGGAGGCACAGCGCTCGCCGGGGTTCAGGCGGTCATTGTTCATCGCCAGACACATCGAGCAGCCCGGTAAACGCCATTCAAAACCGGCTTCAATAAAGATCTTATCCAGACCTTCCGCTTCGGCCTGTGCTTTCACCGGGCCGGAGCCTGGCACAACCAGTGCCTGTACGCCCGGAGCCACTTTGCGGCCTTTGGCGATTTCAGCCGCCGCACGTAAATCTTCAATGCGTGAGTTGGTGCAGGAACCAATAAACACTTTGTCGATAGCGACATCGGTCAATGGGATACCCGGCTTGAGGCCCATATAGGCCAGCGCTTTCTCGGCGCTGGCGCGCTCGACCGGATCGCTGAAGGATGCGGGATCCGGAATGTTGTCATTTACGGAAATCACCTGGCCTGGGTTAGTGCCCCAGGTGACCTGTGGCGCAATCTCTTCCGCCTGCAGGGTGACGAAGTTATCAAAGGTCGCGCCATCGTCGGTCTTCAGGGTTTTCCAGTAGCTGACCGCGTCGTCAAAATCTTGGCCTTTTGGTGCGTGCAGACGGCCTTCCACATAGTTGAAGGTGGTTTCGTCTGGCGCCACCAGGCCCGCTTTTGCACCCAGCTCGATAGCCATGTTACACAGCGTCATACGGCCTTCCATGGTCAGATCGCGAATCGCCTGGCCACAGAATTCCACCACGTAGCCGGTGCCGCCGGCGCTGCCGGTTTTACCGATAATTGCCAGTACGATATCTTTTGCCGTGATCCCCGGCGCTGCTTTGCCGTTGACTTCAATCTTCATGGTTTTCGCGCGGCCCTGTTTCAGCGTCTGGGTCGCCAGCACATGTTCGACTTCCGAGGTGCCGATACCAAACGCCAGTGCGCCGAATGCGCCGTGGGTGGCGGTATGGGAGTCGCCGCACACGATGGTCATGCCCGGCAGAGTCACGCCTTGTTCCGGCCCCATCACGTGCACAATACCCTGGTAAGGGTGATTCAGGTCGTACAGCTCTACGCCAAACTCGCTGCAGTTCTTGATCAGTTCCTGCATCTGAATACGCGCCATCTCGCCGGAGGCGTTGATGTCTTTCGTCTGAGTCGAAACGTTGTGATCCATCGTCGCGAAGGTTTTGCCCGGCTGACGTACCGGGCGTTTATGCGCGCGCAGGCCGTCAAACGCCTGTGGTGAAGTCACTTCGTGCACCAGGTGGCGATCGATGTACAACAGCGGCGTTTCGTTTGGCGCTTCAAAGACCACGTGAGCATCAAACAATTTTTCGTATAAAGTCTTCGCCATGGTTACACCCCTTCGGCAACGTAGCGGGCAATAATGTCGCCCATTTCATCGGTACTCACGGCTGCGCCACCGCGGGCTAAATCGCTGGTGCGAACGCCTTCTTCCAGCGCGCGGTTGATCGCGGCTTCAATCGCGGAAGCTGCGTCGTTGGCATCCAGGCTATAGCGCAGCAACAGCGCCAGCGACAGAATTTGCGCAATAGGGTTAGCGATGTTTTTACCGGCGATATCCGGCGCGGAGCCGCCGGCAGGTTCGTACAGGCCAAAGCCCTCTTCGTTCAGGCTTGCGGATGGCAGCATCCCCATGGAACCGGTGATCATTGCGCATTCGTCGGAGAGAATGTCGCCGAACAGGTTAGAACACAGCACCACGTCAAACTGGGACGGATCTTTAATCAGCTGCATGGTGGCGTTATCGATGTACATATGCGCCAGCTCAACGTCCGGATACTCTTTGCTGATTTCGCTGACAATCTCACGCCACAGGATAGAAGACTGCAGCACGTTAGATTTGTCGATGGAGGTCACTTTGTGACGACGTTTACGTGCAGATTCAAACGCGATGCGCGCAATACGTTCAATTTCAAAGCGGTGATAGACCTCGGTATCAAACGCTTTTTCGTGTTGACCGCTGCCTTCACGGCCTTTCGGTTGGCCGAAGTAGATGCCGCCGGTCAGCTCGCGAACGCACAGAATATCGAAGCCGTTGGCCGCGATGTCGGCACGCAGTGGACAGAATTCTTCCAGCCCCTGATACAGCTTTGCGGGACGCAGGTTGCTAAACAGCTTGAAGTGTTTACGCAGCGGCAGCAGGGCTCCGCGCTCTGGCTGCTGTGCGGGCGGCAGGTTTTCCCATTTTGGCCCCCCCACGGAGCCAAACAGAATGGCATCGGCCTGGTCGCAGCCGTCGACGGTGGCCTGCGGTAATGGCTCGCCGTGACGGTCGATGGCAATACCACCGACATCATAGTGGCTGGTGGTAATACGCATATCAAAACGCTGACGCACGGCTTCCAGTACTTTCAATGCCTGTGTCATCACTTCCGGG
This sequence comes from Kluyvera cryocrescens NBRC 102467, assembly GCF_001571285.1. Taxonomy (GTDB): domain Bacteria; phylum Pseudomonadota; class Gammaproteobacteria; order Enterobacterales; family Enterobacteriaceae; genus Kluyvera; species Kluyvera cryocrescens. Next base: position 45,764 of record NZ_BCTM01000011.1, read on the forward strand.
CCAATACCGTCACCTGGTAACACAGCAATATGGTAATTCTTCGACATTACACGGTTTCCTTGTTGTTCTCGTTATTCTTAATTTTGCGTTGCAATTCTTTTTCGACTTCGGCGGCACGCCAGATATTGTTCAGTACGTGGACCATTGCTTTGGCGGAGGATTCGACGATATCTGTCGCCAGGCCCACGCCGTGGAAGCGACGACCGTTATGGGTCACCACGATATCAACCTGACCCAGTGCGTCTTTACCCTGGCCTTTAGCGTTCAGGTCATATTTGACCAGCTCGACGTCATAGCCGGTGATACGGTTAATCGCCTGATAAATCGCGTCAACGGGGCCGTTGCCGTTAGCCGCTTCGGCTTTGCTCTCTTCGCCGCAGGCCAGCTTGACGGAGGCCGTGGCGATGTCGCTGGAGCCAGACTGCACGCTGAAGTAGTCCAGGCGGAAATGTTCCGGCTCTTCCTGCTGCTTGTTAATGAAGGCCAACGCTTCCAGATCGTAATCAAAGACCTGGCCTTTTTTATCCGCCAGCTTCAGGAAGGCGTCGTACAGGTGGTCCATGTTGTAGTCGGTGTCTTTGTAACCCATCTCTTCCATACGGTGCTTGACGGCAGCGCGGCCGGAGCGAGAGGTCAGGTTCAACTGAACCTGATTCAGGCCGATGGATTCTGGGGTCATGATTTCGTAGTTTTCGCGATTCTTCAGTACGCCATCCTGGTGGATGCCGGAAGAGTGGGCGAAGGCGCCGGTGCCGACAATGGCTTTGTTTGCCGGGATTGGCATGTTGCAGATCTGGCTAACCGTCTGGCTGGTACGCCAGATTTCATTGTGGTTGATAGCGGTGTGCACTTTCATGATGTCTTTGCGCACTTTAATCGCCATGATGACCTCTTCCAGCGAGCAGTTACCTGCGCGCTCGCCGATGCCGTTCATTGCGCCTTCAACCTGACGCGCACCGGCGTGGACTGCCGCCAGGGAGTTACCGACAGCCATCCCTAAATCGTCGTGGGTGTGGACGGAGATAATCGCTTTATCAATATTGGGTACGCGTTCGTACAGGCCGGTAATGATGTTGGAGAATTCAAATGGCAGGGTGTAACCGACGGTGTCTGGAATATTAATGGTGGTGGCACCGGCGTTAATGGCGGCTTCAACCACACGGGACAGCTGATCGATTGGCGTACGGCCGGCATCCTCACAGGAGAACTCTACGTCATCGGTATAGTTACGAGCGCGTTTCACCATATAGACCGCGCGCTCAATAACTTCTTCCAGCGTACTGCGCAGCTTGGTGGCGATGTGCATTGGGGACGTCGCGATAAACGTATGAATGCGGAAGGCTTCAGCCACTTTCAGCGACTCGGCGGCCACATCAATATCTTGTTCTACGCAGCGAGCCAGTGCGCAGACGCGGCTATTTTTAATGTTGCGTGCGATGGTCTGTACGGACTCGAAATCGCCCGGCGAAGAGACAGGGAAGCCGACTTCCATGACGTCAACACCCATACGCTCGAGGGCGAAAGCAATCTGCAGCTTTTCTTTCACGCTCAGGCTCGCCTGTAATGCCTGTTCACCATCACGTAAGGTCGTATCAAAAATAATGACTTGCTGGCTCATGGTTTAGGTCCTTGGGTTTTCTTGGGCGCCTTGCTACGAGCATAAAAAAACCCGCGCAGCGGCGCGGGTTTTTGTTTTACTGATGATGACTTAACGTAATACGTCGCACACCAGTCTACCGCGCACAGAAGAGGCGTTTAGTAGTAGTAGACCGTTGATGCGAGTGGTACGTAACATTGTCATCATTCTCCAGATGAATTCGATATGCTATTAGTGGTACTGGATATGACTTCTGATGTCAACACTGAATGAGATTCACAAGGTCAATTGAGCAAGTAAACGAAACGGCTGGATTAGCTAATTGTGCTGATGAATGTCTCATTTCATAGCGAATCATTTTTTAGGTTAACGTGCGGTTTTAATATTTTGTCGCATTTATACAAGCTTTATTGCATCTGCTCATTATTCTGTCATCTATAAGTGCGATCTATATCATAATGATAGTAAAGGGATAATTTCTTTAAAATTGCATTTTGTATAGTTAAAAAGAGTATTTCTGATAGAAAAATGTTAATTTGCTTTTTTGATTTAATAACACACTTTAATAAAACTTAATCCATTATTACGATTTCGGCATGTTGTGTATTCGTCTAATCCATGAGTAAACTATGTTCCATTAAGTTGGTGATATATATAAGCGCCGCTGTTTTCTGCTGTAAGCCACGCGCTTTGCCTCTTTATATATTCCGATTTTTATTAAATTATCTTTTTTGGAACTTATATGCATGGTAAATCATATGGCCACAATATATTTATGTCATTTGGCAAAGGGAGTTTTGTATGACAATGGTATCTGATTGTGGAATTAACGCATCGGAGCAGCAGCACGTACCGACGAATGAAGGAACAAAACCGCAGCTCCGGATGGTCGATTTAAATTTGCTAACCGTATTTGATGCGGTGATGCAGGAGCAAAATATAACGCGTGCAGCGCACTCGCTCGGAATGTCTCAGCCTGCGGTCAGTAATGCGGTTGCCCGGCTGAAAGTCATGTTCAATGATGAGCTCTTTGTGCGCTACGGCCGGGGGATTCAGCCTACCGCTCGCGCTTTCCAGCTGTTTGGCTCGGTTCGCCAGGCGCTGCAGTTGGTGCAAAATGAGCTCCCGGGTTCGGGCTTCGATCCTTTGAGCAGTGAGCGTATTTTTAATCTTTGCGTATGCAGCCCGCTGGATAATTATTTAACGTCAATTATCCTCAATAAAGTGCATGCCGTTGCGCCACATATTCACATGGTATTTAAGTCAGCCTTAAACCAAAATACAGAGCATCAGCTTCGCTACCAGGAAATTGAGTTCGTTCTGGGTTATGACGAGTTCCGTCGCCCTGAGTTTTCCTGCGTGCCATTATTTAATGATGAAATGGTGCTGGTCGCCAGTAAAAATCATCCTCGTATTAATGGCCCTATTACCGAAGACAGTATTTATCAGGAAGAGCATGCCGTTGTTTCTCTGGAACGCTATGCATCATTTAGCCAGCCATGGTATGACTCAATTGATAAACAAAATCGTATTGCGTATCAGGGCATGGCACTTATTAGCGTACTGAATGTTGTTTCTCAAACGCATCTGGTGGCTATTGCCCCGCGTCGTTTAGCGGCAGAGTTTTCTGAACAGTTGGGTCTACAGATTTTACCGCTGCCGATGAAGCTAAATAGCCGTACCTGCTACCTTTCCTGGCATGAAGCGGCCGGTCGGGATAAAGGTCATCAGTGGATGGAAGAGCTGCTGGTGAATGCTTGTCGCCAGCAGTAACACGAGTAAATAAACGGGGTGCGTTGGCATCCCGTTTATTTTTTTAATAACGATAAATGCAAAATATTATTCTGTTATTGCCGACGAAGGTGGCCGGCAACAAAGTGAAAAATGCAGGTTTTGCTGTAATGGTGCGTTTCGCCCGAGTATCCACGCTCTTCTTTTCTTATCGCTGAAGCAATCATCCATCATTTTCCCTTTTCCCCTTATTTTCCCACTTATTAGTACCGGTTCTACTGCAGATGTGCGAATTGCCTGCCTGTTGGCGAGCGGTTATGTTAGGTCTTTACCGATCATTTAGCGTCGGCGGATGAGTTATACGCCGTCGACACATGGCCGCCGGAAAATGAGTTCCCCGGTCATCAAGATGCAAGAGAAGCCTGGAGGCAAACCATGGAGATGTTGTCTGGAGCCGAGATGGTCGTCCGGTCGTTAATCGATCAGGGCGTGAAGCAGGTATTTGGCTACCCGGGGGGCGCTGTCCTCGATATCTATGACGCGCTACATACGGTCGGTGGCATTGATCATGTGCTGGTGCGTCATGAGCAAGCGGCGGTCCATATGGCCGATGGCCTGGCGCGCGCGACGGGTGAAGTGGGCGTGGTGCTGGTGACTTCCGGCCCAGGAGCGACCAATGCCATTACCGGTATTGCGACGGCTTATATGGACTCGATACCGCTGGTTGTGCTGTCCGGTCAGGTGGCAACTTCGCTGATTGGCTACGATGCATTTCAGGAGTGCGACATGGTCGGGATTTCGCGACCGGTGGTGAAGCACAGTTTCCTGGTGAAGCAGACCGAAGATATTCCCGGCGTTTTGAAAAAAGCATTCTGGTTGGCGGCCAGCGGTCGTCCAGGCCCGGTGGTGGTTGATCTGCCAAAGGATATCCTCAACGCTGCGCATAAGATGCCTTATGTTTGGCCTGATGCGGTGAGCATGCGTTCTTATAATCCGACCACCACAGGGCATAAAGGACAAATCAAACGCGCATTGCAGACGCTTATCGCGGCGAAAAAGCCGGTGGTGTACGTTGGCGGCGGCGTAGTCAACGCCGAATGTCATACGCAGCTACGGGCGCTTATCGAAAAACTCAATTTACCGGTTGCTTCTTCACTGATGGGGCTAGGCGGTTTTCCGGCAACGCATCGACAGGCACTGGGGATGTTGGGGATGCACGGTACCTACGAAGCCAATATGACGATGCATCATTCTGACGTGATTTTTGCCGTCGGGGTCCGCTTCGATGACCGCACAACCAATAATCTGGCGAAGTACTGCCCGAATGCGACCGTACTGCATATCGACATCGATCCTACCTCGATCTCGAAAACCGTTCCGGCGGATATTCCGATTGTTGGCGATGCGGGTCTCGTTCTCGATCAAATGCTGGAGCTGCTGGATCAAGAGAGCACCGTCCAGCCGCTGGATGATATCCGCGACTGGTGGCAGCAAATCGAACAGTGGCGCGCTCGCCAGTGCCTGAAATACGACACCCAGAGCGGCCAGATTAAGCCTCAGGCGGTGGTGGAAACCATCTGGAAACTGACCAATGGTGACGCTTATGTGACCTCTGATGTGGGCCAGCATCAGATGTTCGCCGCGCTGTACTACCCGTTTGATAAACCGCGCCGCTGGATTAACTCGGGCGGGCTCGGCACGATGGGCTTCGGTCTGCCTGCCGCCCTTGGCGTTAAGATGGCTCTGCCGGATGCCACCGTGGTGTGCGTGACTGGCGATGGCAGCATCCAGATGAATATTCAGGAGCTCTCGACCGCATTGCAATATGAACTGCCGGTGCTGGTGCTCAACCTCAACAACGGCTATCTGGGGATGGTGAAGCAGTGGCAGGATATGATCTATTCCGGTCGTCACTCCCAGTCTTATATGCAGTCGCTGCCGGACTTTGTTCGCCTGGCTGAAGCTTACGGCCATGTTGGGATCCGCATTACCGAGCCATCCGAACTTGAGAGCAAGCTGACGGAGGCACTGGAGCAGGTGCGCAATAATCGCCTGGTGTTTGTCGACGTCTGCGTCGATGGGAGCGAACACGTCTATCCTATGCAGATCCGCGGCGGATCAATGGACGAGATGTGGCTGAGTAAAACGGAGAGAACCTGATTATGCGCCGGATATTATCTGTATTGCTGGAAAACGAGTCCGGTGCGCTGTCGCGCGTCATCGGGTTGTTCTCACAACGTGGGTACAACATTGAAAGCCTGACCGTTGCGCCCACTGATGATCCCACGCTGTCACGCATGACCATTCAAACGGTCGGTGATGAAAAAACCATAGAGCAGATTGAAAAGCAGCTGCATAAGTTGGTGGATGTGCTGCGGGTTACGGAGCTAGGGCAGGGCGGGCACGTAGAGCGTGAAATCATGCTGGTGAAGGTTCAGGCCAGCGGTTATGGCCGTGACGAGGTCAAACGCAACACGGAGATTTTCCGTGGGCAGATTATTGACGTCACGCCGTCGCTGTATACCGTGCAGCTCGTTGGCACGAGCGATAAGCTGGATGCATTCCTTGCCTCGCTGCGCGATGTCGCCAGAATTGTGGAAGTGGCGCGCTCAGGTGTAGTTGGATTATCACGCGGTGACAAGATTATGCGTTAGCCTGGATCTCATCGCTTTATCGTAGCCCGGCCAGACGTCGGGCTTTTTTTTGCGAAATCAGCAAGAAGTGCGAAGAAAAGCTATTGCCGATGAGATCATTCTGCGTTTAGATGTTACGGATTATACTTATAAAGCAAGGGGCAATTGTGAAACTGGATGAGATCGCCCGGCTTGCCGGTGTTTCCCGAACCACCGCTAGCTATGTGATTAACGGCAAAGCGAAGCAGTATCGCGTGAGCGACAAGACTGTCGAAAAAGTGATGGCCGTGGTGCGTGAGCATAACTACCATCCTAACGCGGTCGCTGCCGGCCTGCGTGCAGGACGCACGCGTTCTATTGGGTTAGTGATCCCGGACCTGGAGAACACCAGCTATACCCGTATCGCGAACTATCTTGAACGGCAGGCGCGCCAGCGCGGCTATCAGCTGCTGATTGCCTGTTCGGAAGATCAGCCAGATAACGAAATGCGCTGCATTGAGCATCTGCTGCAGCGCCAGGTTGACGCCATTATTGTTTCCACCTCTCTGCCGCCGGAACATCCTTTCTATCAGCGCTGGGCTAACGACTCATTCCCGATTGTCGCGCTTGACCGTGCACTCGATCGTGAGCACTTCACCAGCGTCGTTGGTGCCGATCAGGACGATTCGGAGATGCTGGCCGCTGAGCTGCGTACTTTCCCGGCCGAAACGGTCCTTTATCTCGGAGCGCTTCCGGAGCTGTCGGTAAGCTATCTGCGTGAGCAGGGCTTCCGGACTGCCTGGAAAGACGATCCGCGCGAGGTTAATTTCCTCTACGCCAACAGCTACGAGCGCGAAGCGTCAGCGGTGCTGTTTGAGAAGTGGCTGGAAACGCATCCGATGCCGCAGGCGTTGTTCACCACTTCATTTGCATTGTTGCAGGGGGTTATGGACGTCACGCTGCGCCGTGAAGGTAAGCTGCCGACCGATCTTGCGATTGCGACCTTTGGTGATAATGAGCTGCTCGATTTCCTGCAGTGCCCAGTGCTGGCGGTGGCTCAGCGTCACCGTGATGTGGCTGAACGCGTGCTGGAAATTGTCCTCGCAAGCCTTGATGAGCCTCGTAAACCGAAGCCAGGGCTAAGTCGTATTCGCCGTAATCTTTATCGTCGCGGCAGTTTGAGTCGCCGGTAATCCTTTTACGATGAGGGTGGCAATAGGCTGCCTTCATCGTGAAAACATTATTCTCGTGTGGATATTCAGATAATTCCTTATTTTTTGTTAGCCTTCTATTTAATTCCCCTCAAAATTACCTGCCGAGCGTTTATTATTGTGAACGCAAAATAAAATTATATTATTTGTGTATTATTTTGTTACATTCTCCCGGCAGATTGCCGAAATAACAAACACTTCTTTGCTGACCTACCAGAATGGGATCTCGTCTGCATTTGAAATCCTCGCAAGGGCGCGCCACTAGGACTGTTAACGGACAGCAGAATGTCCTAAAATGCCGCTCGCGTCGCAAACTGACACTTTATAAATTCTTTTGATGATATTTAGTTGCGTTAACGCGTTGTGAAACTGTCTGTATTTTTCTTGCGGGTATTCATGACGTTAATTTGCCTCGTCGGTTGGATAATTTTTAATCAGGGCTATTGTCGTCCGTAAATAACGGTATTTTGGACTCTGTTGGCATTCATGCTGGCTTGACAAGCTTTTCCTCTGCTCCGTAAACTCCTTAAAGTGGGAATTTGTGGGGCAAAGTGGTAATTAGGGGAGAGGCTGGCATGTTCCGAGGGGCAACGTTAGTCAATCTCGACAGCAAAGGGCGTTTAGCCGTCCCAGTCCGATATCGGGACACGCTGCTTGAGAATGCTACCGGTCAAATGGTTTGTACCATTGACATCCATCACCCCTGCCTGCTGCTTTATCCTCTGCCCGAGTGGGAAATTATCGAGCAAAAGTTATCGCGTTTGTCGAGCATGAATCCCGTCGAGCGCCGCGTACAGCGATTGCTGTTGGGACATGCTAGCGAATGTCAGATGGATAACGCGGGGCGATTATTGATTGCGCCGGTTTTACGGCAACACGCCGGATTGACCAAAGAAGTGATGCTGGTCGGGCAGTTCAACAAATTTGAACTGTGGGATGAAACGGCCTGGTATCAACGGGTCAAGGAAGATATCGACGCTGAGCAATCTGCTTCAGGGGCGCTGTCGGAGCGATTGCAGGATTTGTCCTTATAAATATGATGGAAAATTTTAAACATACTTCTGTACTGCTGGATGAAGCCGTTAACGGCCTGAATATTCGTCCAGACGGTATCTATATTGATGGCACCTTTGGCCGTGGCGGTCACTCGCGTCTCATTCTCTCGCAGCTTGGCGAGCAGGGACGTCTGATCGCAATCGATCGCGATCCTGAAGCGATCGCAGTGGCCAAGACCATTGATGATCCGCGTTTTTCCATCGTCCATGGCCCTTTCTCTGCGCTGGCGGACTACGTCGCCGAGCGCGATCTCGTCGGCAAGATCGATGGCATTCTTCTCGATCTTGGCGTCTCTTCGCCGCAGCTCGATGATGCCGAACGCGGTTTCTCATTTATGCGTGACGGTCCGCTGGATATGCGTATGGATCCTACGCGCGGCCAATCGGCTGCCGAATGGCTGCTTACCGCGGAAGAAGCGGACATTGCCTGGGTTATTAAAACCTTCGGTGAAGAACGTTTTGGTAAACGCATTGCGCGCGCCATTGTGGAGCGCAACCGTATTGAGCCGATGACGCGAACCAAAGAGCTGGCGGAAGTGATCGCCGCTGCGATGCCGGTAAAAGACAAATTCAAACACCCCGCAACCCGTACCTTCCAGGCGGTGCGTATTTGGGTGAATAGTGAGCTGGAGGAGATAGAGCAGGCGCTAAAAAGCTCGCTTGGCGTGCTGGCCCCGGGTGGGCGGCTGTCAATCATTAGCTTCCATTCGCTGGAAGACCGCATTGTGAAACGCTTTATGCGTGAACAAAGCCGCGGTCCTCAGGTTCCAGCGGGGATCCCGATGACTGAAGAGCAGCTCAGGAAACTGGGTGGCCGTCATTTACGAGCGCTAGGCAAGTTGATGCCGGGCGAAGAAGAAGTGGCCGAGAATCCACGTGCTCGTAGTTCAGTGCTGCGTATTGCAGAGAGGACGAACGCATGATCGGCAGAGTGACAGAAACCCTAAGCAAAATAACCGGGTCGTTAGGAAATGGCGAACGTCATGCCTTGCCTGGCGTTATTCGCGACGACCTTTTGCAATATGGGAAGCTGCCACTCTGTCTGTTCATTTGCATTATTGTTACGGCGGTAACGGTGGTGACGACCGCTCACCATACTCGCCTGTTAACGGCCCAACGTGAACAGTTGGTGCTGGAGCGCGATGCGTTGGACATTGAGTGGCGAAACCTGATCCTCGAAGAGAATGCTTTGGGCGATCATAGCCGCGTCGAACGTATCGCTACAGATAAGTTGCAGATGCAACATGTTGATCCGTCAAAAGAAAACATTGTTGTACAAAAATAAGGATTATTGCAACGCATGAAACCGGCGGCAAAAACGCTTAAACCGAAACGTCAGGAAGAACAGGCCAGCTTTATAAGCTGGCGTTTTGCGTTGCTTTGCGGCTGTATTCTGATTGCACTGGGTTTCCTGCTGGGCCGCGTGGCTTGGCTACAGATTATCGCGCCAGATATGCTGGTGCGTCAGGGTGACATGCGTTCGCTGCGCGTGCAGGAAGTTTCCACGTCTCGCGGCATGATTACTGATCGCTCTGGTCGCCCGTTGGCGGTGAGCGTGCCGGTAAAAGCCATCTGGGCTGACCCGAAAGAGCTGCATGAAGCCGGCGGTGTGGTGCTGAACAATCGCTGGAAGGCGCTGGCAGATGCGCTCAATATGCCGCTCGATCAGCTGGCATCGCGCATCAACACCAACCCACGTATGCGCTTTATCTATCTGGCTCGTCAGGTTAACCCTGATATGGCCGACTACATCAAAAAGCTCAAACTCCCGGGCATTTATCTGCGTGAAGAATCTCGCCGTTATTATCCTTCGGGCGAAGTGACCGCTCACTTGATCGGCTTTACCAACGTCGACAGTCAGGGGATTGAAGGGGTTGAGAAAAGCTTCGATAAGTGGCTCACCGGCCAGCCGGGCGAACGTATTGTGCGTAAAGACCGCTATGGTCGCGTCATCGAAGATATTTCTTCCACCGATAGCCAGGCCGCACACAACCTTGCGTTGAGTATCGATGAACGCCTTCAGGCGCTGGTTTACCGTGAGCTGAATAACGCCGTGGCGTTTAACAAAGCGGAATCCGGCAGCGCCGTTTTGGTCGACGTGAGTACTGGCGAAGTGCTGGCGATGGCCAACAGCCCGTCCTACAACCCGAATAACTTTACCGGCACGGCGAAAGACACCATGCGTAACCGGGCAATTACCGACGTGTTCGAGCCGGGTTCAACGGTAAAACCAATGGTCGTGATGACCGCGCTGCAGCGCGGCGTGGTGCGTGAAAATACCGTACTGAACACCATCCCATATCGAATTAACGGTCATGAAATTAAAGACGTGGCGCGTTACAGTGAATTGACCCTGACAGGGGTTCTACAGAAGTCGAGTAACGTCGGTGTCTCCAAACTGGCGTTAGCGATGCCCTCCTCAGCGTTAGTAGATACTTACTCACGTTTTGGACTGGGAAAAGCGACCAATTTGGGGTTGGTCGGGGAACGCAGTGGCTTATATCCTCAAAAACAACGGTGGTCTGACATAGAGAGGGCCACCTTCTCTTTCGGCTACGGGCTAATGGTAACTCCGTTACAGTTGGCGCGAGTCTACGCAACGATTGGCAGCTACGGCATCTACCGTCCTCTGTCGATTACCAAAGTTGACCCGCCGGTACCCGGCGAGCGCATCTTCCCGGAATCTATCGTCCGCACTGTCGTTCATATGATGGAAAGCGTGGCCCTGCCTGGCGGCGGCGGCGTGAAGGCGGCGATTAAAGGCTACCGTATCGCGATTAAAACCGGTACGGCGAAAAAAGTCGGTCCGGACGGGCGCTATATCAATAAATACATTGCTTACACCGCGGGCGTTGCCCCCGCCAGCCAGCCGCGTTTCGCACTGGTGGTGGTTATCAACGATCCGCAGGCGGGTAAATACTACGGTGGCGCCGTTTCCGCGCCGGTCTTTGGTGCCATCATGGGCGGCGTACTGCGCACGATGAACATTGAACCGGATGCGCTGGCAACGGGCGATAAAAGTGAATTTGTGACAAATCAAGGCGAGGGTTCAGGTGGCAGATCGTAATTTGCGCGACCTTCTTGCTCCGTGGGTGCCAAATGCGCCGGAGCGAGCACTGCGGGAGATGACGCTCGACAGCCGTGTGGCTGCATCGGGCGATCTGTTCGTGGCGGTAGTAGGTCATCAGGCGGACGGGCGTCGATATATCCCGCAGGCAATTGCGCAAGGTGTTGCCGCGATTGTTGCCGAGGCAAAAGATGAAGCGACCGACGGTGAAATTCGCGAGATGCACGGCGTGCCGGTTATTTACCTCAGCCAGTTAAATGAACGTTTATCGGCGCTGGCCGGGCGTTTTTATGATGAACCGTCCGAGAGTCTGCGCCTGATTGGCGTGACAGGAACAAACGGTAAAACCACCACGACCCAACTGATTGCTCAGTGGTGTCAGCTGCTGGGTGAAACCAGCGCGGTGATGGGGACCGTTGGTAACGGTCTGCTCGACAAAGTGATCCCGACTGAGAACACCACCGGCTCGGCGGTTGACGTCCAGCACGTGCTCTCGGGGCTGGTCGCGCAGGGCGCAACCATGGCGGCGATGGAGGTTTCCTCCCATGGCCTGGTGCAGCATCGCGTGGCGGCACTGAAGTTTGCCGCCTCCGTGTTCACCAATCTCAGCCGCGATCATCTTGATTATCATGGTGATATGGAACATTACGAAGCGGCTAAATGGCTGCTTTACTCCACTCATCACTGTGGCCAGGCCATTGTGAATGCCGATGATGAAGTGGGCCGTCGCTGGCTCGGTCGTCTGCCGGATGCGGTGGCCGTATCGATGGAAGACCATATCAACCCAAATTGTCACGGTCGCTGGCTGAAAGCCGTCGACGTGAAATATCACGACAGCGGCGCAACGATTCGCTTCGCATCAACATGGGGCGAAGGTGAGATTGAAAGCCGCCTGATGGGCGCATTTAACGTCAGCAATCTGCTGCTGGCGCTGGCTACGCTGCTGGCGCTGGACTATCCGCTGGCCGATTTGCTGAAAACCTCGGGGCGTCTGCAACCGGTTTGCGGGCGCATGGAAGTGTTCAGCGCGCCGGGTAAACCTACGGTAGTTGTCGATTATGCCCATACCCCTGATGCGCTGGAGAAAGCGCTGCAGGCGGCGCGTCTGCACTGCGTCGGTAAACTGTGGTGCGTCTTTGGCTGCGGCGGCGATCGCGATAAAGGTAAACGCCCACTGATGGGCGCGATTGCCGAGGAGTTCTCCGACATCGTGGTGGTCACCGACGACAACCCGCGTACCGAAGAGCCTCGGGCAATCATTAACGACATTCTGGCAGGCATGGTTGATGCCGGGCACGTGAAGGTGATGGAAGGCCGCGCTGAAGCGGTGACCAACGCCATCATGCAGGCGAAAGAGAATGATGTCGTACTGTTGGCCGGTAAAGGCCATGAAGATTATCAAATTGTAGGCAACCGCCGTCTGGATTACTCAGACCGTATTACCGCAGCGCGTCTGCTGGGAGTGGTGGCATGATTGGCGTAACGCTTAGCCAGCTTTCCGGCGTACTGAACGGTGAGCTTCAGGGTGAAGATGTACTGATCGACGACGTTACGACCGATACCCGAAAAATTACCCCGGGCTGTCTGTTTGTGGCGCTGAAAGGCGAACGTTTTGACGCGCACGATTTTGCGCAAACGGCGAAGGATGCAGGCGCAGGCGCACTGCTGGTCAGCCGTAAGCTGGCTATCGATCTGCCGCAGCTGGTGGTGAGTGATACCCGTCTGGCATTCGGCGAACTGGCGGCGTGGGTGCGTAAGCAGGTCCCTGCTCGCGTGGTCGCGCTAACCGGTTCATCCGGCAAAACGTCGGTAAAAGAGATGACCGCCGCCATTCTGGCGCAGTGCGGTAACACACTTTATACCGCTGGCAATCTAAATAATGACATCGGCGTGCCGATGACATTACTTCGTCTGACCCCAGAACATCAGTTTGCGGTCATTGAACTCGGGGCAAACCACCAGGGCGAAATCGCCTGGACCGTGAGCCTGACGCGTCCTGAAGCGGCGCTGGTGAACAATTTAGCGGCCGCCCATCTGGAAGGATTTGGTTCGTTAGCCGGCGTGGCAAAGGCAAAAGGCGAGATTTTCTCCGGGCTGTCGGAAGGCGGTATTGCCATTCTCAATGCCGACAATAACGACTGGGCAAACTGGCAGCAGATAATTGGCGATCGCACCGTATGGTGCTTCTCGCCGACTGCCGCAGGCAGTGATTTCAGCGCCTCTGATATTCGCATTACCGCGCAGGGCACCGTATTTACGCTGCATACGCCAAACGGCAGTGCTGAAGTGCTTCTGCCGCTACCGGGCCGCCACAATATCGCGAATGCGCTCGCAGCGACCGCGCTGGCGACGGCGGTTGGTGCCGATTTGAATGCGGTGAAAGCCGGGCTGGCGCAGCTTAAAGCGGTACCGGGGCGTCTGTTCCCGGTGCACTTATCGGAGACTCAACTGCTGCTGGACGACTCCTACAACGCTAACGTCGGTTCAATGACTGCGGCGGTGCAGGTGCTGTCCGAAATGCCGGGCTACCGCGTACTGGTGGTCGGCGATATGGCGGAACTGGGTGCTGAAAGCGAAGCCTGTCATATTCAGGTGGGTGAAGCGGCGAAAGCGGCTAGCATCGACCGGGTGTTGAGCGTGGGTCATTTAAGCCAGGCCATCAGTGACGCCAGCGGGGCAGGGGAGCACTTTACCGACAAGGCCTCGGCGATTGCTCGCCTTAACACGCTGATTAAAGAACATAAAACTATCACCATTCTGGTGAAAGGATCACGCAGTGCCGCCATGGAAGAGGTTGTACGCGCATTACAGGAGAATGGGACATGTTAGTATGGCTGGCCGAACACCTGGTCAAATATTATTCTGGCTTTAACGTCTTTTCCTATCTGACGTTTCGCGCCATCGTCAGCCTGCTGACCGCGCTGTTCATCTCATTATGGATGGGCCCGCGCATGATCGCCCGTCTGCAAAAAATGTCCTTCGGCCAGGTCGTGCGTAACGACGGTCCGGAATCCCACTTCAGCAAACGTGGCACTCCGACAATGGGGGGGATCATGATCCTCACCGCGATTGTCGTTTCCGTGCTGCTGTGGGCTTACCCGTCTAACCCATACGTTTGGTGCGTGCTGACGGTGCTGGTGGGCTACGGCATTATCGGCTTCGTCGATGACTACCGCAAAGTGGTTCGCAAAGACACCAAAGGTCTGATTGCTCGCTGGAAATACTTCTGGATGTCGGTGATTGCTCTGGGCGTTGCCTTCGCGCTGTACCTTGCAGGGAAAGACACGCCAGCCACCGAGCTGGTGGTGCCGTTCTTCAAAGACGTGATGCCCCAACTGGGTCTGTTCTACATCCTGCTGGCCTATTTCGTTATCGTGGGTACCGGCAACGCCGTTAACCTGACCGATGGGCTCGATGGCTTGGCGATTATGCCGACCGTATTTGTGGCTGCGGGCTTCGCGCTGGTGGCGTGGGCGAGCGGTAACATGAATTTTGCCAGCTATCTGCATATCCCTTATCTGCGACACGCCGGTGAACTGGTGATTGTCTGTACGGCTATTGTTGGCGCGGGCTTAGGTTTCCTGTGGTTTAACACCTATCCGGCGCAGGTCTTCATGGGTGATGTGGGTTCGCTGGCTCTGGGCGGTGCGCTGGGTATTATCGCTGTGCTGCTGCGCCAGGAGTTCCTGCTGGTCATCATGGGCGGCGTCTTCGTGGTTGAAACCCTGTCGGTCATTCTGCAGGTCGGTTCCTTCAAGCTGCGCGGTCAGCGTATTTTCCGCATGGCGCCGATTCATCACCACTATGAACTGAAAGGCTGGCCGGAACCGCGCGTCATCGTGCGCTTCTGGATTATTTCGCTGATGCTGGTGCTGATTGGCCTGGCAACGCTGAAGGTACGTTAATCATGGCAGATTACCTGGGTAAAAACGTCGTCATTATTGGTCTTGGATTGACCGGGCTTTCCTGCGTGGATTTCTTCCTTGCGCAGAACGTCACGCCGCGCGTGATGGATACCCGAGCGACGCCACCCGGTCTGGATAAACTGCCGGAGACGGTAGAGCGTTACGTCGGCAGCCTGAATGAAGACTGGTTGATGGCAGCTGACCTTATCGTCGCCAGCCCGGGTATTGCGCTGGCGCATCCGGCGCTTTCCCGCGCCGCCGATGCGGGTATTGAAATCGTTGGCGATATTGAGTTGTTCTGCCGTGAAGCGCAGGCACCGATTGTGGCCATTACCGGCTCGAACGGTAAAAGTACCGTCACCACGCTGGTAGGCGAAATGGCGAAAGCCGCGGGTGTCAACGTCGGTGTGGGCGGCAATATTGGCCTGCCAGCGCTGATGCTGTTGGATCCTTCGCGCGAGCTATACGTGCTTGAACTTTCCAGCTTCCAACTGGAAACCACCTCCAGCCTGCGTGCGGCGGCGGCCACAATCCTCAACGTCACCGAAGATCACATGGATCGCTATCCGCTGGGTTTGCAGCAGTATCGGGCGGCGAAACTGCGCGTTTACGAGAATGCCAAAGTTTGCGTGGTGAATGCCGATGACGGCTTGACCATGCCGGTGCGTGGTGCGGATGAGCGCTGCGTCAGCTTTGGCGTTGATGTCGGCGACTATCACCTGAATCGCCAGCAGGGGGAAACCTGGTTGCGCGTGAAGGGCGAAAAAGTGCTGAATGTGAAAGAGATGCCGCTCACCGGGCAGCATAACTATAGCAACGCTCTCGCGGCGCTGGCGCTGGCGGATGCCGTTGGCCTGCCGCGCGCGACCAGTTTGAAGGCGCTGACCACTTTTACCGGGCTGGCCCACCGCTTCCAGATTGTGCTCGAGCATAACGGCGTGCGCTGGATTAACGATTCTAAAGCCACCAACGTGGGCAGCACTGAAGCGGCGTTAAATGGCCTGCACGTCGCGGGGACACTGCACCTGCTGTTGGGGGGAGACGGTAAATCGGCCGACTTCGCGCCGCTGCAGCGCTATCTGACCGGCGATAACATTCGCTTGTACTGCTTTGGCCGTGACGGCGGTGAACTGGCCGCGCTGCGTCCGGAAATTGCCACGCAAACGGAAACCATGGAGCAGGCGATGCGTTTGCTCGCACCGTTGGTGAAAAACGGCGATATGGTTCTGCTGTCGCCAGCCTGCGCCAGCCTCGATCAGTTTAAAAGCTTTGAGCAACGCGGTGACGTCTTTGCTCGTCTGGCGAAGGAGTTAGGTTGATGCGTTTTTCGCTCCCGCGCCTGAGACTGCCTCAACTGAGGCTGCCGCGTTTGCCGGGCATGGGCATTTTCGCATGGCTGTTTGCTGCGCTGAAAGGCTGGGTAATGGGCTCTCGGGATAAAGATTCCGACAGCCTGATCATGTACGACCGCATGCTGCTGTGGCTGACGTTTGGTCTGGCGGCCATTGGTTTTATCATGGTGACCTCGGCGTCAATGCCGGTCGGACAGCGCCTGGCGAACGATCCATTCCTGTTCGCCAAGCGTGATGGGCTGTATCTGCTGCTGGCGCTTGGGTTATCGCTGATTACCCTGCGTATGCCGATGGCCTTCTGGCAGCGGCACAGCACCTTTATGTTGATTGCTTCTATCGGGATGTTGTTGGTCGTTCTGGTGGTGGGGAGCTCGGTTAACGGGGCATCGCGTTGGATTGCTTTCGGCCCTCTGCGTATCCAGCCGGCCGAACTGACCAAGCTGTCGCTGTTTTGCTATATCGCCAACTATTTGGTGCGTAAGGCCGATGAAGTGCGCAACAACCTGCGCGGCTTCTTAAAACCGATGGGCGTGATTTTCGTGCTGGCGATTTTACTGCTGGCGCAGCCGGACTTAGGTACCGTGGTCGTGCTATTCGTCACGACGCTGGCGATGCTATTCCTGGCGGGGGCAAAGCTGTGGCAGTTCATCGCCATTATCGGCATGGGGATCTCAGCGGTGGTGCTGCTGATCCTTGCCGAACCGTATCGTATTCGCCGCGTGACCTCCTTCTGGAACCCGTGGGAAGACCCGTTCGGTAGCGGTTACCAGCTGACGCAATCGCTGATGGCGTTTGGCCGCGGTGAAATGTGGGGGCAGGGATTAGGCAACTCGGTACAAAAACTGGAGTATCTGCCTGAAGCGCATACCGACTTCATCTTTGCCATCATCGGCGAGGAATTGGGTTATATCGGTGTGGTACTGGCCCTTTTAATGGTATTCTTCGTCGCTTTCCGCGCCATGTCCATCGGTCGCAAAGCGCTGGAGATTAACCAACGTTTTTCTGGCTTCCTGGCTTGCGCAATCGGCGTATGGTTCAGCTTCCAGGCGTTGGTCAACGTCGGGGCCGCGGCCGGTATGTTGCCGACCAAAGGTCTGACCCTGCCGTTGATAAGCTACGGTGGCTCCAGTCTTCTGATTATGTCGACAGCCATTACGTTCTTATTACGAATTGATTATGAAACGCGTCTGGAAAAAGCGCAGGCGTTTACCCGAGGTTCTCGATGAGCGGTCAAACAAAGCGGTTAATGGTGATGGCGGGCGGTACTGGCGGACACGTGTTCCCAGGGCTGGCGGTTGCGCACCATTTAATGGAGCAGGGCTGGCAAGTGCGCTGGCTGGGAACCGCAGATCGTATGGAAGCTGACCTGGTGCCGAAACACGGCATTGAAATCGACTTCATTCATATTTCCGGGCTACGTGGCAAAGGCTTGAAAGCGCTGCTGCTGGCACCGATGCGTATTTTTAACGCCTGGCGTCAGGCGCGCGCCATTATGAAACGCTTTAAGCCGGACGTCGTGCTGGGGATGGGCGGTTATGTTTCCGGGCCTGGAGGTCTGGCGGCATGGTCGCTGGGGATCCCGGTGGTGCTGCATGAGCAAAACGGTATTGCCGGTCTGACTAACAAATGGCTGGCGAAGATTGCCACCAAAGTGATGCAGGCTTTCCCTGGCGCATTCGCCCATGCGGAGGTTGTCGGTAACCCGGTGCGCGTTGATGTGCTTGCGCTTCCGTTGCCGGAACAGCGCCTGGTCGGTCGCGATGGCCCGATTCGTGTGCTGGTGGTTGGTGGCTCTCAGGGCGCTCGCGTTCTTAACCAGACCGTGCCACAGGTTGCGGCGCTGTTGGGTGATGCGGTCACTATCTGGCATCAGAGCGGCAAAGGCGGTCAGCAGACCGTTGAGCAGGCATATGCAGATGCCGGCCAGCTGCAGCATAAAGTGACAGAATTTATTGATGACATGGCGGCCGCCTATGCATGGGCTGACGTGGTCGTCTGCCGCTCCGGTGCGCTGACGGTCAGTGAAATTGCTGCTGCTGGGCTACCGGCGATCTTTGTGCCGTTCCAGCATAAAGATCGGCAGCAGTACTGGAATGCGTTACCGCTGGAAAAAGCGGGCGCGGCAAAGATTTTTGAGCAACCTCAGTTTACCGCGCAAGCGGTCGCCGACACGCTGGCGAGCTGGGATCGCAGAACATTACTGGAGATGGCCGAGCGCGCACGCGCAGCGGCTATCCCGGATGCTACCGAGCGGGTAGCAAAAGAAGTGAGCCTGGCAGCTAAGGCTTAATCATCGCGGCGCATTTGCGTCGCCCGAATTTGTAGAAGTGATGGCGTTTAGAGAATGAATACACAACAACTGGCGAAACTGCGTTCTATCGTGCCCGAGATGCGTCGCGTCCGGCACATTCACTTTGTTGGCATCGGCGGCGCCGGGATGGGCGGTATTGCCGAAGTATTAGCCAACGAAGGGTATCAGATTAGCGGTTCCGATCTCGCGCCGAACCCGGTGACGCAGCAGTTGGCTCAATTGGGCGCCACCATTTATTTCAACCATCGCCCGGAAAACGTTCGCGATGCGAGCGTGGTCGTGGTCTCTACGGCGATTTCTGCGGATAACCCGGAAATCGTGGCAGCACATGAAGCGCGTATTCCGGTGATTCGTCGCGCGGAGATGCTGGCGGAGCTGATGCGTTTTCGCCACGGTATTGCGATTGCTGGCACCCACGGCAAAACGACCACCACAGCGATGGTATCCAGCATTTATGCGGAAGCCGGGCTTGACCCGACCTTTGTTAACGGTGGATTGGTGAAAGCAGCGGGCGTCCATGCGCGTTTGGGCCACAGCCGTTATCTGATCGCGGAAGCGGATGAGAGCGATGCGTCGTTCCTGCATTTGCAGCCGATGGTGGCGATTGTCACCAACATCGAAGCTGACCATATGGATACCTACCAGGGCGACTTTGAGAATTTAAAACAGACCTTTATTAATTTCCTACACAATTTGCCGTTTTATGGTCGTGCGGTGATGTGCGTGGACGATCCGGTGATTCGCGAGCTTCTGCCGCGCGTAGGTCGCCAGACCACCACCTACGGTTTTAGTGATGACGCCGACGTACGCGTTGAAGACTACCAGCAGATTGGCCCGCAGGGGCACTTCACGCTGGTGCGCCAGGATAAAGAAAACCTGCGCGTGACGCTCAATGCGCCAGGTCGTCACAATGCGCTGAACGCCGCAGCCGCCGTTGCAGTCGCGACTGAAGAAGGGATTGAAGACGACGCGATTCTGCGCGCGCTGGAAAGCTTCCAGGGCACCGGTCGCCGCTTTGATTTCCTCGGCGAATTCCCGCTGGCTGAAGTGAATGGTCAGGACGGTTCCGCGATGCTGGTGGACGACTACGGCCACCACCCAACGGAAGTGGATGCCACGATTAAAGCCGCACGCGCGGGCTGGCCGGATAAAAAGCTGGTGATGGTTTTCCAGCCGCACCGTTACACCCGTACGCGCGATCTGTACGATGATTTTGCTAACGTGCTGACGCAGGTCGATGCCCTGTTGATGCTGGATGTTTACCCGGCAGGAGAAGCTCCGATCCCTGGCGCCGATAGCCGTTCGCTGTGCCGTACCATTCGTGGACGCGGGAAAGTGGATCCGATTTTGATTTCCGACCCAGCACAGGTACCGGAAATGCTGGCTTCAGTACTGACGGGTAATGATTTGGTCTTGATTCAGGGCGCGGGAAATATTGGTAAAATCGCGCGTAACTTAGCTGAAATCAAACTCAAGCCGCAAACTCAGGAGGAACCGCGTCATGGCTGATAAAATCGCGGTTCTTTTGGGGGGGACCTCAGCCGAGCGCGAAGTCTCGCTCAATTCCGGCGCTGCGGTGCTGGCGGGTCTGCGCGAAGCTGGCGTTGACGCGCATGCGGTTGACCCAAAAGAGACTGATGTTACCCAGCTGAAAAACATGGGTTTTAAGAAAGCGTTTATTGCACTGCATGGGCGCGGCGGGGAAGATGGCACGCTTCAAGGGCTTCTGGAGCTGATTTCGCTGCCTTATACCGGCAGCGGCGTAATGGCATCGGCGATTTCCATGGATAAGCTGCGCAGTAAATTATTGTGGCAGGGCGCAGGTTTACCTGTTGCTCCATGGGTAGCGATAACGCGCGAAATGTTCGAAAGTGGGCTGTCTGCAGAGGTTTTAGCGCAGGTCACTGATCTGGGTTTACCGCTGATTGTGAAGCCAAGCCGTGAAGGTTCCAGCGTCGGTATGTCAAAAGTCACGGAGAGTGACAAACTGGCCGATGCGTTATCGCAGGCGTTTCAACATGATGACGAAGTTCTGGTGGAAAAATGGCTGAGTGGGCCTGAATTTACCGTAGCGGTGCTCGGTGAAGAAATTTTACCGTCAGTTCGCATCCAACCTGCCGGAACCTTCTATGATTATGAGGCGAAGTATCTCTCTGATGAGACAAAATATTTCTGCCCTGGTTGTGAGGAATTAGGCCAGGAAGCTGCAATGCAGTCTTTGGTGCTGAAAGCCTGGAAAGTTTTAGGCTGTCGCGGCTGGGGACGTATAGATGTAATGCAGGACAACGACGGGCAATATTATCTGCTGGAGGCGAACACGTCTCCGGGGATGACTAGCCATAGTCTGGTGCCGATGGCGGCGCGACAAGCGGGAATGAGCTTCTCGCAGCTGGTAGTACGAATTCTGGACCTGGCGGGGTGATATGTCGCAGGCTGCGCTGAATACGCGGAACCGTGAAGAAGAGGAGTACGCCTCTTCACGGCGCAATAATGGAACACAGTTAGTCGGTATTTTCTTCCTGCTGGCCGTGTTGTGTACCGTGTTTGTTAGCGGCTGGGTAGTGCTGGGCTGGATGGAAGATGCGCAACGTTTGCCCATCTCAAAACTGGTAGTGACCGGCGATCGTCATTACACGCGTAACGATGATATCCGTCAGTCCATTCTGGCACTGGGATCGCCGGGAACCTTTATGACTCAGGATGTGAACATCGTTCAGAGTCAGATTGAACGACTGCCGTGGATTAAACAGGCAAGCGTAAGAAAACAATGGCCGGACGAATTGAAGATTCATCTGGTTGAATATGTGCCCATTGCGCGTTGGAATGATCAGCACATGGTGGACGCGGAAGGCACGGCCTTTAGCGTACCGGCCGATCGTGCCAACAAACAGAACTTACCTATGCTTTATGGCCCTGAAGGTAGCGCAAGCGAAGTTTTACAGGGTTATCACGACATGGGTGCGGTGCTCGCGAAAGGGAAATTCACGTTGAAGGTTGCGGCGATGACCGCGCGCCGTTCGTGGCAGCTGACGCTTGATAATGGTATCAAGCTGAATCTGGGGCGGGGCGATACGATGAAGCGGCTGGCGCGTTTTATGGAACTGTATCCGGTTCTTTTGCAGCAGGCGCAAACAGAGGGTAATCGGATTAGCTATGTTGATTTGCGTTATGACTCGGGGGCGGCAGTAGGCTGGGAACCTGCACCTGCGGCGGACACCAATCAACAACAGAATCAGGCACAGGCAGAACAACAATGATCAAGGCGACGGACAGAAAACTGGTAGTTGGACTGGAGATTGGCACTGCGAAAGTAGCCGCTTTAGTAGGGGAAGTTCTGCCCGACGGAGTGATTAATATCATTGGGGTTGGCAGTTGCCCGTCCCGAGGTATGGACAAAGGCGGAGTGAACGACCTTGAGTCGGTAGTGAAATGCGTACAGCGCGCTATCGATCAGGCCGAGCTAATGGCGGATTGCCAGATCTCTTCTGTGTATCTGGCGCTTTCCGGTAAGCACATTAGCTGTCAAAATGAGATAGGGATGGTGCCTATCTCAGAAGAAGAGGTCACGCAGGAAGATGTTGAGAACGTGGTGCACACGGCGAAGTCTGTTCGCGTTCGTGATGAGCATCGTGTTTTACACGTTATTCCGCAAGAATACGCCATTGATTACCAGGAAGGGATTAAAAACCCGGTAGGCTTGTCCGGCGTACGTATGCAGGCCAAGGTACATTTGATTACCTGCCACAATGATATGGCAAAAAACATTGTCAAAGCGGTTGAACGTTGTGGTATGAAGGTTGATCAGCTGATTTTCGCCGGGCTGGCATCCAGTTATTCCGTATTGACGGAAGATGAACGTGAGCTGGGTGTCTGCGTTGTGGATATCGGTGGCGGTACAATGGATATCGCGGTATACACCGGCGGTGCGCTGCGTCACACCAAAGTGATCCCTTATGCCGGGAACGTGGTGACCAGTGATATCGCTTACGCCTTCGGTACGCCACCAAGCGATGCCGAAGCGATTAAAGTGCGCCATGGCTGCGCATTAGGCTCCATTGTGGGCAAAGATGAGAGCGTTGAAGTGCCAAGCGTAGGTGGACGTCCACCGCGTAGCCTGCAGCGTCAGACATTGGCAGAAGTTATCGAGCCGCGTTATACCGAGCTTTTGAACCTCGTCAATGAAGAGATTTTACAGTTACAAGAGCAACTGCGTCAGCAAGGGGTAAAACACCACCTGGCGGCGGGGATTGTATTGACCGGCGGTGCGGCGCAAATTGAAGGGTTAGCGGCCTGCGCACAGCGCGTGTTCCATACGCAAGTTCGTATCGGGGCACCGCTGAATATTACTGGTCTGACGGACTATGCCCAGGAGCCGTATTATTCAACGGCTGTGGGTCTGCTGCACTACGGGAAAGAGTCCCACTTAAGTGGTGAAGCAGAGGTAGAAAAGCGCGTAACCGCATCGGTTGGATCGTGGATCAAACGACTGAATAGCTGGTTACGGAAAGAGTTTTAATTTTTAAAGAGACCGGGCACGTTAGCGGTCTCAGGCGACAGGCACAAAACGGAGAGAAACTATGTTTGAACCTATGGAACTGACCAACGACGCGGTGATTAAAGTCATCGGCGTCGGTGGCGGCGGCGGTAATGCCGTTGAACACATGGTGCGCGAACGCATTGAAGGTGTTGAGTTTTTTGCTGTTAACACCGATGCGCAGGCACTGCGTAAAACGGCCGTTGGCCAGACCATCCAGATTGGTAACGGTATTACCAAAGGTCTGGGTGCAGGGGCTAACCCGGAAGTCGGCCGTAACGCGGCTGACGAAGACCGTGAAGCGCTGCGCGCAGCACTGGAAGGTGCGGACATGGTCTTCATCGCAGCAGGCATGGGCGGCGGTACCGGTACCGGTGCAGCACCTGTCGTTGCAGAAGTAGCTAAAGATTTGGGTATTCTGACCGTTGCTGTCGTGACTAAGCCATTCAACTTTGAAGGCAAGAAGCGTATGGCGTTTGCGGAGCAGGGTATCACTGAGCTGTCCAAGCATGTGGACTCGCTGATCACCATTCCAAACGACAAACTGCTGAAAGTGCTGGGTCGTGGTATTTCTCTGCTCGATGCATTTGGCGCGGCTAACGACGTGCTGAAAGGCGCAGTGCAGGGTATCGCCGAACTGATCACCCGTCCGGGTCTGATGAACGTCGACTTTGCAGACGTGCGTACCGTGATGTCCGAAATGGGCTATGCGATGATGGGCTCCGGCATTGCGAGCGGTGAAGACCGTGCAGAAGAAGCGGCTGAAATGGCTATCTCTTCTCCGCTGCTGGAAGATATCGACCTGTCCGGTGCTCGTGGCGTTCTGGTCAACATCACCGCGGGCTTCGACCTGCGTCTGGATGAATTCGAAACCGTTGGTAACACCATCCGTGCGTTTGCATCGGACAATGCGACCGTGGTTATCGGTACTTCCCTTGACCCGGATATGAACGACGAACTGCGCGTGACCGTTGTGGCAACCGGTATTGGCATGGACAAACGTCCAGAGATTACCCTTGTTGCGAACAAACAGGCGCAACAGCCGGTGCTGGATCGCTATCAGCAGCACGGTATGGCTCCGTTGACGCAAGAGCAGAAACCGGCCGCTAAAGTGGTAAACGACAATACGGCGCAAACCACGAAAGAACCGGATTATCTGGATATCCCAGCGTTCCTGCGTAAGCAAGCTGATTAAGAATTAGCTGGAATTAGGGAATCTGCGCTCTTTGTGCTAAACTGGCCCACCGAATGTATAGTACACTTCGGTTGGATAGTTAATTTGGCGAGATTATACGATGATCAAACAAAGGACACTTAAACGTATCGTTCAGGCGACTGGCGTCGGTTTACATACCGGCAAAAAGGTCACACTGACGCTACGCCCTGCGCCGGCAAATACCGGGGTCATCTATCGTCGCACCGACTTGAATCCACCGGTAGATTTTCCGGCCGATGCCAAATCTGTGCGTGATACAATGCTCTGTACTTGTCTGGTCAACGAGCATGACGTGCGGATTTCGACCGTAGAGCACCTTAACGCCGCACTGGCGGGGTTGGGTATCGACAACATCATTGTTGAAGTCGATGCGCCAGAAATCCCGATCATGGACGGCAGTGCTGCGCCATTCGTTTATCTGCTGATGGATGCTGGCATTGATGAACTGAACTGCGCGAAGAAATTCGTCCGTATTAAAGACACCGTTCGTGTTGAAGATGGCGATAAGTGGGCTGAATTCAAACCGTACAATGGTTTTTCGTTGGACTTTACCATCGACTTTAACCATCCGGCGATTGATGCAAGCACCCAGCGTTATGCGATGAATTTCTCCGCAGACGCCTTTATGCGCCAGATCAGCCGTGCACGTACCTTCGGTTTCATGCGTGATATCGAATATCTGCAGTCCCGTGGCCTGTGCCTGGGCGGCAGCTTCGATTGTGCCATCGTTGTTGACGATTATCGCGTACTGAACGAAGACGGCCTGCGTTTTGAAGATGAATTCGTTCGTCACAAAATGCTGGATGCTATCGGTGACTTGTTCATGTGTGGTCACAACATTATTGGTGCATTTACCGCGTTTAAATCCGGTCATGCGCTGAATAACAAACTTCTGCAGGCAGTCCTGGCAAAACAGGAAGCCTGGGAATATGTGACCTTCGAAGACGACGCAGAACTGCCGCTGGCGTTCAAAGCACCGACAATGGTTCTGGCATAAGCCTAACCATCGCGTAAATTCGACTGGCAACCTGGCACTCTCTCCGGTCAGGGAACCAGTCGTTTTTTCTTTTTTGACCCCTCTTCATTCTTCTTTTCTGCTATGGGTGTTTCTGGAAAGATCACACTCCTGCGCGACCGCTGTTTTCTTGAGCCATTTTTCGCTGATGAATTCGTCAATACTGCTGCTGTAGAGCTGCATTAATGGTAATATCTGGGCGCTAAAATAGAATAATGACAATAAAAACGAAGGTGGAACATTACGTGAGTGGAATGCTGACGCGCTGGCGACAGTTTGGTAGACGCTACTTCTGGCCGCATCTCCTGTTGGGGATGGTTGCTGCTGGATTTGGCCTGCCTGCACTTGCGAATAATACCGAACCCGCCTCGCCTACCCGTACGACGGCCAGCAACCATAGCCCGTCACAGAAAATCGATTTTACGCAGCTGGCGCGGCTGGAAAATAATCGCCGTCCTTCTTTCAACGTCGATTACTGGCATCAGCACGCTATTCGTACGGTTATCCGTCACCTCTCTTTTGCCATGGTGCCGACTGCGCTTCCGGTTGCAGAAACCGCATCGCCGCTGCAGGCGCAGCATCTGGCGTTACTTGATTCGCTGAATGCGTTACTAAATGTAGAAAGCCAACCGTCGCTTGTCATTGCGCAGGCCGCGGTACTACCTGCTTCACCTCCTCTGGTTTTTAACATTCCGTCCTGGGTTAGCCAGGTACATGGGATCCGCGCAGGACCGCAGCGCCTCGTCTGAAAATAACCGTTTTATCCTTTTATTTTTATGACTCCGAAATGTCGGGGCGTTTGAGATTTTATTATGTTAATCAAATTATTGACCAAAGTTTTTGGCAGTCGTAACGATCGTACGCTGCGTCGTATGCGCAAAGCTGTCGCCCTCATTAACTCGATGGAACCGGAGATGGAAAAACTCTCCGATGACGAGCTGAAAGCCAAAACCAATGAATTCCGCGCGCGCATTGAAAAAGGCGAAAGCGTAGAAAGCCTGATCCCGGAAGCGTTCGCCGTAGTACGTGAGGCCAGTAAACGTGTGTTTGGCATGCGCCACTTTGACGTGCAGCTGCTGGGCGGTATGGTTCTGAACGACCGCTGCATCGCGGAAATGCGTACTGGTGAAGGTAAAACCCTGACCGCAACGCTGCCGGCCTACGTGAATGCGCTGTCCGGTAAAGGCGTTCACGTGGTTACCGTCAACGATTATCTGGCACAGCGTGACGCCGAAAATAACCGCCCGCTGTTCGAATTCCTCGGCATGACCGTGGGCATTAACATGTCTGGCCTGCCGGCTCCGGCTAAACGTGAAGCCTACAACGCGGACATTACTTACGGTACTAACAACGAATACGGTTTTGACTACCTGCGTGACAACATGGCGTTCAGCCCTGAAGAGCGCGTACAGCGTAAACTGCACTATGCGTTGGTGGATGAGGTCGACTCCATCCTGATCGATGAAGCGCGTACCCCGCTTATCATTTCCGGCCCGGCTGAAGACAGCTCGGAAATGTATAAGAAAGTGAACAAAATCATCCCACATCTGGTTCGTCAGGAAAAAGAAGACTCCGACACCTTCCAGGGCGAAGGTCACTTCTCCGTGGATGAAAAAGCGCGCCAGGTCAACATCACCGAGCGCGGTCTGGTGCTGGTAGAAGAATTGCTGGTGAAAGAAGGCATTATGGAAGAGGGCGAATCGCTGTATTCCCCTACGAACATTATGCTGATGCACCACGTGACCGCTGCGCTGCGCGCACACGTGCTGTTCACTCGTGACGTCGACTACATCGTTAAAGATGGCGAAGTGATTATCGTCGATGAACACACCGGTCGTACCATGCAGGGGCGTCGCTGGTCTGACGGTCTGCACCAGGCGGTTGAAGCCAAAGAAGGCGTTGATATTCAGAACGAAAACCAGACGCTGGCATCTATCACCTTCCAGAACTACTTCCGTCTGTACGAGAAGCTGGCGGGGATGACCGGTACTGCAGATACCGAAGCATTCGAATTTAGCTCTATCTACAAACTCGATACCGTAGTGGTACCGACTAACCGTCCGATGATCCGTAAAGATATGCCGGATCTGGTCTACATGACTGAAGCGGAGAAAATTCAGGCCATCATTGAAGATATCAGAGAGCGTACCGCCAACGGACAGCCGGTTCTGGTTGGTACTATCTCCATTGAGAAATCCGAAGTGGTTTCTAATGAGTTGGTCAAAGCGGGTATCAAGCATAACGTGCTGAATGCCAAGTTCCATGCCAGCGAAGCGGATATCGTTGCGCAAGCGGGTTACCCGGCCGCGGTCACCATCGCCACCAACATGGCGGGTCGTGGTACCGATATTATGCTCGGTGGTAGCTGGCAGGCGGAAGTCGCTCAGCTTGAAGATCCAACGCCGGAGCAGATCGCACAGATCAAAGCTGACTGGCAGGTGCGTCATGATGCAGTACTGGCTGCAGGTGGTCTGCACATCATTGGTACCGAACGTCACGAATCTCGTCGTATCGATAACCAGCTGCGCGGCCGTTCTGGTCGTCAGGGTGATGCGGGTTCTTCTCGTTTCTATCTGTCTATGGAAGATGCCCTGATGCGTATCTTTGCCTCTGACCGTGTGTCTGGCATGATGCGCAAACTGGGTATGAAACCTGGTGAAGCGATTGAACACCCATGGGTGACCAAGGCGATTGCTAACGCCCAGCGCAAAGTGGAAAGCCGTAACTTCGATATTCGTAAGCAACTGCTGGAATATGATGATGTCGCCAACGATCAGCGTCGCGCGATTTATACCCAGCGTAACGAACTGTTGGACGTGTCAGACGTAAGCGAAACCATCAACAGCATTCGTGAAGATGTGTTTAAAGCCACGATTGATGCGCACATTCCGCCACAATCGCTGGAAGAAATGTGGGATATCCCGGGTCTGCAGGAACGTCTGAAAAATGACTTCGATCTGGAGCTGCCAATTTCTGAATGGCTGGACAAAGAGCCTGAACTGCATGAAGAGACGCTGCGTGAGCGTATTCTGGAAAATGCGGTTGAAGTCTACAAACGCAAAGAAGAGGTGGTTGGCACTGAGATGATGCGCCACTTCGAGAAAGGCGTGATGTTGCAGACCCTCGATTCCCTGTGGAAAGAGCACCTGGCAGCGATGGATTATCTGCGTCAGGGTATCCACCTGCGTGGCTATGCACAGAAAGATCCAAAGCAGGAATACAAACGTGAGTCCTTTGCGATGTTTGCTTCCATGCTGGAGTCACTGAAGTATGAAGTGATTAGCACTCTGAGCAAGGTTCAGGTGCGCATGCCGGAAGAAGTCGAAGAAATGGAGCAGCAGCGTCGCGAAGAAGCTGAGCGTCTGGCGCAGCTTCAGCAACTGAGCCATCAAAGCGATGATTCCGCTGCCGCACAGGATTTGGCAGCACAAACCGGCGAGCGCAAAGTAGGGCGTAACGATCCGTGCCCATGTGGTTCCGGTAAAAAATACAAACAGTGCCACGGCCGTTTGAGCTAAGGGTCGGTTAGACAATAAAAGGCGCAGATTACTGCGCCTTTTTTATAGGTAAAACAAGATGAAAAAACTGCAAATATCCGTTGGTATCATTCGTAACGCAGAAGGGGAAATTTATATCACCCAGCGTGCTGCCGACGCGCACATGGCGAATAAGTGGGAGTTTCCTGGCGGTAAGATTGAAGAGGGCGAGACTGCTGAACAGGCGGTGATCCGAGAACTGCAGGAAGAGGTGGGGATTACCGTGACGACCCTTCAGCAGTTTGACAAGCTGGAGTATCAGTTTCCCGATCGTCACATCACGCTGTGGTTCTGGTTGGTGAATGGCTGGGACGGTGAGCCGTGGGGTAAAGAAGGGCAGCCGGGACGTTGGATTGCGCAACAGGATTTAGCGGTGGATGAGTTTCCGCCGGCTAACGCACCGATCATTGAAAAGCTCATCGCGAGCTAAACTCATGACGTTGACGCCGGGATAACCCGGCGTCGCTGTATTCAGACCGCTTATAATTCCTTCTCTTCGCTCCAACCATCGGTATCGGAAAGATCGCCGCTGCTTGGAATACGCTTTTCTTCCGCCGCCCACTCGCCAAGATCAATGAGCTGGCAGCGTTTAGAGCAGAATGGGCGATATGGGCTTTGCTCGCCCCAGATAACCGGTTTGTTGCAGGTTGGGCAGTTTACCGTCGTGACGTCAGACATTATGGCTCCTTAGCAGCATGCCAGTTCAAAATCGAGACGTTCCGGAACGCTTCCGTGTTCGCTATCCAGCGGCATGAAGCGAATGGCAAAGCGGCTCTTGTGGCCGGAAATTTGCGGATAAAGCTGGGAAACCAGATCCAGCTTCAAGCGCAGCAGATCGGCATCATCGCCATTGTCCTGGTAGAAGCCGTTCAGGCTGGTTTGCTTGCGGAACTGCGCGGAGTTGCGCACCAGGTCGAGGATCAGCGCTAACGCCTGATTCAGCGGTTCGAGGCTGGCGAGCCAGGATTCTACCAACGTATCGCGCTGGCTCTGCTTGGCGTGTAGCCACATATGCAATGTCGGTAAATCAAAGCTGCAGCAGCCGCCAGGAATGCTCAGACGTTGGCGAACCAGTGCGATCAGTCGATCTTCTCGCAGGAACTGGCCAATACGCGGAGCGGCCATCAGGATACTGCTGCTGTTCTTTAACTGTTGGCGCAATGCATCAATACGACTGATATCAACACCGGGCACTTCGCTCCAGGCATTGAGTTTCCGCTGCTGGCGCTCCAGCTCTTTGAGGAGTTCAGTGCGGATATCACCGCGCTCGAACACATCCAGTAAATCCCCAACATTACGGAAAAAATGCAGCGCGCTGGCGTGATCCCTGATAGGTAAATTGGCATTCATTTGCTCTGTCAGAAATTCAATACGCAGCCAGGTACGCATTTTTTCATTCAAGGGATGCTCAAAAAGGATGTGGGTGTGCATTACGATTTTTCCTGTGATACAGCCTGCGCGGCGAGCTGGAGATAGCGGGCGTGCAGGCGAGCGACATCCGATGCAATTGCATCTGGTGTGCCGTTGTTATTAATAATGTCATCAGCCACGGCCAAACGTTCTTCGCGGGAGGCCTGGGCTGCAAGAATATTCTCCGCATGCTCTCGCGACACCTTGTCGCGCTGCATGGTTCGGTGAAGCTGAGTTTCACGTGCGACGTCGACAACCAGCACGCGATCGGCTCGATGATAGAGCTTATTTTCCACCAGCAGTGGAACAACCCAAAGCACATATGGCGATGTGGCCTGTTGGAACTGACGCTGGGTTTCTTGCTGAATAAGCGGGTGCAGAAGGCTGTTTAACCAGGTTTTGTCATCAGGGTGAGCAAAAATATGCTCGCGTAGCGCACGGCGATTCAGTGCACCGTCTGAGGTTAGCATCTGAGGACCAAAATATTCTTCAATTGCTGCCAGAGCAGGCATTCCCGGTTCGACAACCTGGCGGGCGATAATATCGGCATCAATAACGTTTATTCCCAGGCGAAAAAATGCATCTGCGACCGTACTTTTACCGCTGCCGATGCCGCCCGTTAACGCTACTGTGTAAGTCATACCGCTTTGCCCTGGGTTTTTAGTATGAAAATCATTTGGTTAATAAACTGGCCGCCGGCAACGAGGATATCAATGTTGCACGGCGCTCAACGCCAGGTAAATTTATGGGATTGTAGCTTAAAAAAACTGAAAATCGCAGTCTTGCGAAGCCCTGATTAGTGCGTATGATTACATTACTGGAGTTGTGCTCTCAATTTAATTGCCATTAACCCCAGGAATTCGCACATGCGTATCGAAGAAGATCTGAAGTTAGGTTTCAAAGACGTTCTTATCCGCCCTAAACGCTCTACCCTTAAAAGCCGTTCCGATGTTGAACTGGAACGCGACTTCACCTTTAAACATTCAGGACAACGCTGGTCAGGCGTGCCGATTATCGCAGCGAACATGGATTCTGTGGGCACTTTCGGAATGGCAAAAGTCCTTTCCTCTTTTGGTATTCTGACGGCGGTACATAAGCACTACACCGTTGAAGAGTGGAAAACTTTCGTACAGACCGAGTCTGTGGACGTGCTTAAGCATGTGATGGTTTCTACCGGTACTTCCGATGCTGATTTTGAAAAAACGCAGCAGATCCTCAAACTGAATCCGGCACTGACTTTTGTCTGCATTGATGTAGCGAATGGTTACTCCGAGCATTTTGTACAATTCGTCGCGAAAGCGCGTGAAGCATGGCCGACCAAAACCATCTGTGCCGGTAACGTCGTGACTGGGGAAATGTGCGAAGAGCTGATTCTCTCCGGTGCCGATATCGTTAAAGTCGGCATTGGCCCTGGCTCCGTTTGTACCACTCGCGTGAAAACCGGCGTCGGCTACCCGCAGCTTTCTGCCGTTATCGAATGCGCTGATGCTGCACACGGTCTGGGCGGTCAGATCGTCAGCGATGGCGGCTGCACCATGCCGGGCGATGTGGCGAAGGCTTTTGGCGGCGGCGCGGATTTCGTTATGCTGGGTGGTATGCTGGCGGGTCACGATGAGAGCGGTGGCAAACT
Source organism: Kluyvera cryocrescens NBRC 102467 (assembly GCF_001571285.1). Classification (GTDB taxonomy): domain Bacteria; phylum Pseudomonadota; class Gammaproteobacteria; order Enterobacterales; family Enterobacteriaceae; genus Kluyvera; species Kluyvera cryocrescens. Next base: position 77,946 of record NZ_BCTM01000011.1, read on the forward strand.
GGTGGAAGAGAACGGTGAGAAATTTATGCTGTTCTACGGAATGAGCTCTGAGTCTGCGATGAACCGTCACGTTGGCGGCGTTGCCCAGTATCGCGCTGCGGAAGGCAAAACGGTTAAGCTGCCGCTGCGCGGACCGGTGGAACATACCGCACGCGATATTCTTGGCGGCCTGCGTTCAGCGTGTACCTATGTCGGGGCTTCGCGACTGAAAGAATTGACTAAACGCACGACCTTTATCCGAGTACAGGAACAAGAGAACCGCGTGTTCAACAGCCTGTAGCTTTGAGGATTAACGCTGGTGCTTAGTGCGCCAGCGTTACCCCATCCCACTAATGGCATCTCCCAAGTGAAAGATTGGCAGATACATCGCCACCACCAACGTACCAATAATTAATCCCGTCACGATCAGAAGCATCGGCTCCAGTAACGATGTCAGATTCTCCGCCAGATTTTGCGTATTCTCATCATGATGACGCGCCAGATTATCCAGCATTTCATCCAGCGCACCTGACGCTTCCCCGGTTCTGACCAGCTGCAAGCAAAGCGGCGTAAAAACCTGACTCTTTTCCATTGCTTGCCAGATAGCGCTGCCATGGGCGATGTCCTGATAAAGCGTGCTGATGATTTCGCGCCACCACGGACAGACCAGCGTCATTTCAACCGTTTCCAGCCCCTGTAAGAAAGCGATACCCGCGCGTTGTGTTAGCGCGAGCACGGTGAAGATTTGACTGAGCTTTTGTCCACGCGCGAGCTTTCCCATCACCGGTAGCGATAGCACTATTTTTTGGCGGGTGCGTTGCCACGGGGGGTGATTTTTCAGGGCCGTACTGAGGACGAGGGGAATAATGGGCAGTAATAATATTATGAAAAACCACTGCTCGACAAAAGCGGCCATTGCCATCACGGCAAGCGTGAGCGTGGGTAATGGGGTGTTAAATGTGCGATAGATGGCCGTGAACTCCGGCAGAACGAATCCGGTCATGGCCATCACCACTAGCGCAGCGAGCGACAGAATAATCATGGGATAACGCAGCGCTTTTTTTACCTTCGCCGCCAGCAGGAGCTGCGCTTTTTGCTGGCGTACGAGCTCAAGACAGCACTGTTCCAGTTTACCGGTGATTTCACCGGTGCGAATCATGGCAAGGTATAAAGGCGGAAATGCCTGGGGCCATTGCTGTAGCCCTTCTGACAATGAGACACCTTGTGCCAATCTCTCTGATAACGATGACAGCAGGGCTCGCCACTGCGCACTGGGATGTTGTTGTGCCAGCAGGGTTAGGCTGTCCGATAATGTGAGCCCGGCCTGTAGCAATGTGGCTAACTGACTGATAACCATACAGCTATGCTGTGTGCGCCACTGCGAGGCGTTAATGCTACGGCGCTTTAGCGTTATGACGGTAATACGCTGTTGTTGTAGCGCAATGAGAACGGCAGGGCGATGGTTGCCCCAAATGGTACCATGGAGTCTCTCTCCATTAGCGTTTAGTCCCTGCCAGTGCCAGAGTTGTTCACGCATCCTGAGGCATCCCAAGAACGCGAAGCAGCTCTTCCTGAGTCGTGAGTCCCTGTTCAACGGCAAGGCAGCCGCTCTCGAAGAGCGTGTTCATCCCTTCTTGCCTTGCGCGTTGCATCAATTCAGATGGACTTGAACCGTGGAGAATGGATTGACGTAGCGTTGGCGTGAGCGGTAGAACCTCAAACAGCGCCAACCGTCCGTGATAGCCATGATAGCAATGTGAGCATCCTGGCGCAGCCCAGTGTGGAAGCGCGCGTGGCCAAAGTGCCAGCGGCAGCGTGTAGCCGCCCTGAACTTCAACACGGCAGTGAGGACAAAGTTTCCGTACAAGACGCTGTGCAACGACCATCAGCAATGCAGATGAAACCATCCAGCGGGCTACCCCCATTTGCTCAAGGCGTACCAGTGTTTCTACGGTAGAGTTTGTATGCAGGGTTGAAAGCACCAGATGCCCGGTTTGTGCTGCTTTGATGGCAATTTCCGCGGTTTCGTTATCGCGGATCTCGCCAACCATCACGATATCCGGATCTTGCCGCAGCAAAGATCGCAGCACGCTTTGAAAGGTGAGCCCCGCTCTGACGTTAACCTGGGTTTGATTGAGACCATCCAGCGGGATCTCAACGGGATCCTCGACGCTGCATATATTCACATCACTGCTATTACGACTTTGCAGGGCGCTATAGAGCGTGACCGTTTTTCCGCTTCCCGTTGGCCCGGTAACCAGAATCAGCCCCTGCGGTTGGTTCAGTGCCGATTGGAATTGCACCAACGCTTCTGGCGACATCCCTAGCCCCTGGAGATCCAGCGCTTGCTCAACCTTATGCAGCAGGCGCAGGACCACTTTCTCTCCATAGCGGCAAGGTAGCGTCGAAATGCGAAAAGAGAGGGGAGCACCACTGATCTCAACCGTGAACTGCCCGTCCTGGGGGAGACGACGTTCGGCGATATCAAGACTACCCAGCACCTTCAATCTGGCAACCAGCGGAGTCATCAGCAGCAACGAGGCGGTAGACAGCGTGTGTAACACACCGTCCACTCGCAGACGGATGCGTAGATGGTGTTCCGTGGGCTCGAAGTGAATATCGGATGCGCGCTGGAGCTGTGCTTGTTGAAAGAGTTGGTTCAGTAACTCCACCGGGTTGTTCGCATCGTCATGGAGGACGGGCAGATTAACGCTGCTGCTTTTTTGTCGATATTTATCCATACGCTCCTGGTCCCAACACTCAATGTCTACCCGTTTTTGTGTGGCAAAACGCAGGGAGTCCATGAGTTCGCCTGCCGGGGAGCCAACCACGGCGATGCCGAGTTCGTCCGGGCCGTTAAACAACAGCACAGCATGGTGGCGTTGGCACAGCGTGAGTAATTGTTCATTCTTCATTGACGGCTCCTTTGCCTATTGGGCGTCAAAACGGAAAACATCTTCACAGGCCTGCTGTAACGCACTGTCGCTCTGAATACCACAGGTGCGCTGCCAGCCGGTTATGCCATTTGCGTTATCCCAGCCGGGCACTAATGTGACCGTTAACCCATTGAGGCTCTCCTGGCCGGTGAGTACGACGGTACCTTTGGTGATGCTCATTCCCGAAACATAACGGGTAGTCGTGGGGGAGGGGATGCCGTTGCTGCTGGCATTACAGCTATCAATACCGCCATGATCGAGTGCGCAAAGTTCTATGGCGGTGCGGTAGGGAACAAAAGTTTGCAGCATGTCGGTCAATGCCGCTTTACGCAGGTAGTTTTGATAGGCTGGAATACCGATAGCGCTGAGGATAGCGATGATGCCAATAACAACCATCAGTTCGATGAGGGTGAAACCTTTTTGTTTATCCATGATCTGCTCCTTGCTGAGTCTGGCGCTACTGTGTCAAAGCTCAAGGAGAACGGCGAGGGAGGAAAATGGATTCGGGGAAGCGCGTTCCAGGATGTGTTATGTCGTTGCAGCGATACATAAAAAACGGGAAGCCGGGACGAAAAAAAGCCCTCCAGAGGGAGGGCATTTAGAAAGGGGCGTTTTTAGCGAAAACGCATCGACAGGTCAAGGGCGCGAACGTGTTTGGTCAGTGCTCCGACAGAGATAAAGTCGACGCCCGTTTCGGCGAACTCACGCAGGGTTTCGGCGGTAACATTACCGGAGACTTCCAGCTGCGCCTGACCACGGGTCATTTTCACCGCTTCGCGCATTTGTTCGGTGTCGAAGTTATCGAGCATGATGATATCCGCGCCGGCCTTTAGCGCTTCTTCTAGCTCTTTCAGGCTTTCGACCTCGACCTCCACCGGCACATCAGGATGTAACCAGAAGGCTTTTTCCACCGCCTGGCGTACGGAACCAGAGGCAATAATGTGGTTTTCTTTAATCAGGAAAGCGTCAGAAAGGCCCAGACGATGGTTGGCGCCACCGCCGCACAGGACGGCATACTTCAGCGCGGTGCGTAGGCCTGGTAGCGTTTTACGGGTATCCAGCAACTGAGTATGGGTACCTTCCAGTAGATTGACGTATTTGCGCACTTCGCTGGCCACGCCGGAGAGTGTTTGCACGAAATTCAGCGCGGTGCGTTCGCCTGTCAGCAGTACACGGGATGGCCCGAGAATTTCAAAGAGCGGTTGGTTGGCGGTCACGGCATCGCCGTCAGCGACATGCCAGGTGAGGGTAACGTCATCACCGGCAAGCTGGATAAAGACCTCTTCAACCCAACGTTTACCGCAAAAAACGCCATCTTCGCGGGTGATTACCACCGCATGCGAGTGGCTGTTTTCCGGTAAGAGTTGTGCGGTAATATCGTTATGCGCATCCACTTCGCCTCCGAGGTCTTCACGCAGCGCCTGGGCAACAGCGTTAGGGATATCGAGGTTGATACGTTCTAGCAGCGCGTCACGTCGGTGGTCTGGGTTATAGCGGCGAGGCGGCATGATTAAGCTCCAAAATGGTAACGATGCGAAAGATTGAAACATGCTACTCTGAACCGACAAGCATAACCACTTATAAGGAAATCTCGAATGCGGTTCAACCGATCGCCTTTGAGTGGTCTCAGTCGTGGTTGTGCGCGTTAACCTCAGCCATCGATCTCGATGTATGCCTGAGGATCATCTCCTTTGCCGACGTGATGAAACTGAAATGACTTTGTGTATAGATAAGGGCTGGCTAGTGGGTGTGCGGCAGGTGCCGTCTCCTCATTTTGATGGCCGTCCGGATGATGAAACCCCTTCGCTGCTGGTGGTACATAATATTAGCCTACCGCCAGGGCAGTTCGGTGGCCCCTGGATTGATGCGCTGTTTACCGGCACGCTCGACCCTGATGCCGATCCTTTCTTTGCTGAGATTGTTCATCTGCGGGTTTCTGCCCACTGCCTGATCCGTCGTGATGGCGAGATTGTGCAGTACGTTCCCTTTGATAAACGCGCCTGGCATGCCGGTGTGTCGAGCTACCGTGGCCGCGAACGCTGTAATGATTTTTCCATCGGTATCGAGCTGGAGGGCACTGACACGCTGGCCTATACCGACGAGCAGTATCGACAGTTGGCGACATTAACCGAGCTGCTCATTAGCGAATACCCGGCGATTGCCAACAATATGGCCGGCCACTGTGATATCGCGCCCGTGCGCAAAACCGATCCTGGCCCGGCATTTGACTGGACCCGTTTTCGTGCGCTGGTCACCCCCTCGTCAAATAAGGAGATGACATGACGTTGTTTACCACGCTTCTGGTGCTGTTTGCTGAACGCCTGTTTAAACTGGGCGAACACTGGCAGCTCGATCATCGGCTGGAGACGCTGTTTCGGCGGGTGAAACATTATTCGCTTGCCGGTACTCTCGTCATGACCCTTGTGGCGATGGCGCTGGTCGGCATTATTCAGCGAGCGCTAAGCGGCGTTTTGTTTAACGTGCCGTCGCTGATCTTCTGGATCCTGCTCGGGCTGCTGTGCATCGGTGCCGGTCGCGTTCGCCTGCACTATCACGCCTATCTAAAAGCCGCTTCCCGTGATGATGTCCATGCGCGCGAGGCTATGGCCAGCGAGTTGACGATGATTCATGGCGTTCCCGCCGGCTGCGACGAGCGTGAGTTCTTGCGCGAGCTGCAAAACGCACTGTTGTGGATCAACTATCGCTTTTACCTCGCACCATTGTTTTGGTTCGTCGTCGGCGGCTCGTGGGGGCCTGTGGCGCTGATAGGCTATGCCTTCCTGCGGGCCTGGCAGTCCTGGCTTGCTCGTTACCAGACTCCGCATCACCGCTTACAGTCGGGTATTGATGCCATTTTGCATGTCGTGGATTGGGTGCCGGTCCGTTTGGTTGGGGTGGTTTATGCGCTGATTGGTCACGGTGAAAAAGCGCTTCCGGCGTGGTTTGCATCGCTGGGCGACCGTCATTCGTCGCAGTATCAAGTGCTGACCACTCTGGCGCAGTACTCTCTGGCACGTGAACCGCACGTCGACAAGGTTGAGACACCCAAGGCCGCCGTTTCAATGGCGAAGAAGACGTCCTATGCGGTAGTCGTGGTCATGGCGCTGCTGACGATTTACGGGACGCTGGTGTAGCTTTTCTGGCCCGGTCAATATCGTGTGACCGGGCCAATTCTTTACAGGGTGTCTGCGGGTGGAATACCGAAGTCCGGCATACCATTCTCCTGCCAGCGCACCGTCTTCAGACGCGTATGACGATTCGGGTCATACAGCGGATCACCTTCAATTTCCGTATAATTTCTGGCGTGATATACCAACACGTCTTCACCGTCCGGCGTTTGCGTAAAGCTGTTGTGGCCTGGCCCATACTGGCGGTTTTCATTGCTGGTGGTGAACACCGGCGTGGGCGATTTATGCCAGTTTTCGGTGTCGGTCATCTCGGCGTCTTTATCGATCCACAGTAGCCCCATGCAATAGTTTTCATCGGTGGCACTGGCGGAGTAGCTGATAAATAAGCGATTGCCGCGGGTGATGACGGCAGGCCCCTCATTGACCAGAAAACCCCGACACTCCCAGTCAAACTCCGGTTTGCTGAGCATCAGCGGTTCGCCCTTAATTGTCCACGGGTTGGCCAGCTCTGCCAGATAGATGTTGGAGTTGCCGGCAATCTCCGGGGATTTCTGCGCCCACAAATACCACTGTTTACCCTGATGGTGGAACGTGGTGGCATCAAGGCAGAAGGTATCAAACGGTGTCTTTATCTGACCTTTTTCGACCCATTTCCCGGTTAACGGATCGGCGTCGCTGCACTCGATCGCGTACATACGGTGCTGGAACATCCCCAGTTCATCAAGCGCCTGCGTGTGGGCGGCAGCGAAGTAGATATACCATTTGCCGTCGATATGGTGCAGCTCGGGGGCCCAGATAAGGTTGCTCATCGGGCCGCTATTCGGTTTACGCCATACCACGACGGGCTCTGCGCTGCGTAGGCCGTCGATGTCGGCTGCCCGACGGATCTCCAGCCGGTCATATTCTGGCACTGAGGCGATAAAATAGTACGCTCCCTGGTGGCGCAAAATAAAGGGATCGGCGCGCTGCTCAATAAAAGGGTTGGGCCAATTCTTCATCAGGCTTTCCTTACGTGTTCAGTCGTTTGCAGTTCTTGTTGATATTCATTCAGTTCGCGATAGTTGGTGCGGCGTTTCTCAAGATCTTCCTGGATCTGTTTCATCAATGAGCGGTCCACTTTCAGCAGGCGCACTACGCCGGCGGTGATCAGATAACCTACGCCTGGGATGATGGTGAACAGCAGCATAATACCGTTGAGCGTAGTTTCGCTCTGGGCTTTAGCACCGGCATCGTAGCCGTACCAGGAGAGCAGGAAGCCGACCATCGCCCCAGCGACCGCGAGACCCACTTTCAGGAAGAACAGGTTACCGGAGAAGCTGATCCCGGTGATACGCTTGCCGGTTTTCCACTCGCCGTAGTCGTCAACGTCGGCCATCAGCGACCAGTGCAGCGGCGATGGGATCTGGTGCAGGATGTTCAGCAGGAAGTAGAGCACCACAATCAGCATCGTGGCGTGCGGGTCGAAGAAGTAAAAGGCCACGGAGAAAATGGCCAGCGCGATGTTGGTCCAGAAGAAGACCTGCAGTTTACACCAGCGGTCGGTCAGGACTTTCGCCAGCATACTGCCAATCATCATGCCGATGACGCCAAGGCTGATAAAGAGGGTGGCGAAGTGGGTACTTTCTCCCATCACCCAGGTCACGTAATACATGGTGGCGGCCATGCGGATAAAACCTGGGCAGACGTTACACAAGGTGAGCAGCAGGATGCGTACCCACTGATCGTTTTTCCAGACGTCTTTTAAATCCTGTTTGAGTTCATCGTTGGTCTGTACCGCCGGGCGCACGCGTTCACGCACGGTGGCAAAGCAGAACAGGAACATGCACATGCCAATAAATGCCAGCACGGCCATCGCCATCTGATAGCCTTTGGCTTTGTCTTCACCGCCAAACCAATCGGCCATAGGTAACAGCGTCAGTGACAGCAGCAGGGTTGCGATACCCACGAGGACGAAGCGGTAGGATTGACAGGCGACGCGCTCTTTCGGATCGTTGGTGATGACGCTGCCAAGAGAGCAGTAAGGGATGTTGATTGCGGTATAGGTGATGGATAACAGGAAATAGGTGACAAATGCATAGATAACTTTGCTGCTATAGCTCCAATCAGGCGTGGTGAACATCAGCACGCTGAACAGGGCATAGGGGAAAGCTATCCACAGCAACCATGGACGAAAACGACCGTACTTACTGCGGGTGCGATCGGCTAGTGCGCCCATAATAGGGTCGGTAACGGCATCAATGACGCGAATTGACAGCAATAGCACGCCGACCAGCGCCGGGGCCAAACCAAAAATATCGGTGTAAAAATAGTTTACGAACAGCATGATAGCGCCAAAGATGATATTGCATCCCGCATCGCCCATGCCATAGCCAATTTTCTCTTTTACTGACAGTTTGCTTGCGTTCATCGCCAGATCTCTTTTGTGTGATATGGAGAGGATTATTGGCTGTGAACGAAGAAATTGCGTAGCAGGATAACGTTGTTGATATGGATAAATCTGCTACTTATGGGAAAGTGTGAAGCAGATAACAGGCGCGGTAGCGGTATTTATCCGCTACCGTGTGTGGAGGATTAACGGAGCTCGGCGGCCGGTACCAGCACGCGCGTTTTACCGTAGATAATCGTCAGGATCATCGGCACGCTGAAGGCGACGATAATCGCGAACACCTCATAGATAGCTTTTGATTCCGGGCCGCTGAACAGTCCAAGCTCAAAGACGTTGAGTACCGGTAGGAAGCTGTAGGTTTTGACTTGCAGTAGCCCGGTAATCGCACCGCCCAACGCCGCGCCAATACAGCCGAAGATAAACAGCATCCGGTATTTGAGGTTTACGCCATACAGCGCAGGCTCGGTAATGCCAAAGAACGCGGAGATTGAGGCCGAAATCGCCAGCTGCTTGTCTTTCAGGTTACGGGCGATAAAGATGGCGCCAAAGACGGTACCAAACTGGCCCATGACCGCAGACATAAACATCGCCATCACCGTGTCGTAGCCATTCACCTGCATGTTAATCAGCGCAATGGGAATAATGCCCCAGTGAACGCCGAAGACCACGAACAGTTGCCCAATCCCCGCCAGTAGTGCGCCGGAGAGCATCGGGCTTAGGTTGTAAAGCCAGGTGTAGCCGTTGGCAATGCCAATACCCACATAATCCGCAATCGGGCCAATCACGGTAAAGACCACAAATCCGCTAATAATCAGCGACAGGCACGGTACAAATACCAGCGCGGCGATTTCTGGTACCCACTTTTTGCACCAGCGTTCGACGTAGCTCAGGAACCATACCGCAAAGATAGCCGGGATCACCGCACCGCCATAAATTTTCAGCGGGAACGCGAGATGGAAGAGTTCTACGTGATCCGGCGTGGCGGCGTCGGTCAACGGGAAGACCATCGCCGCGGTCAGCGCCAGCGCGGTGAAGCGGCTGGTTTTAAAACGGTCTGCGGCGGTCACGGCGATAAACAGCGGCAGCATGACAAACACGCCGCTGGAAAGGGCGTTAAACACCACAAACAGCCAGGATTTGGTTGAGATAAGCTCCAGCGTTTGCAGCAGGACGACCAGCCCTTTGACTACCCCAACGCCTGCCAGCACGCCAATGTAAGGGGTGAAAATGGCGGATAGCGTCGCCAGCAGACGGTTAAAGAGCGAAACGTCCTGCGTTTGGGGGCCGGCGGCTTCCTGTGCCGCAGGCAGCAGCTCACTGAGTGCCGCGAAGATTTTTTCGACTTTGGGACCGATCACTATTTGAAACTGGCTCCCGTTGTTGACCAGTTTTACCACCTCAGAAATCTCGTACAGTCCCTTTTCGTCAATCTGCGAATCGTCCCTTAAATTCAGGCGTAAGCGAGTCGCGCAGTGGTTTGCGTGGTCGATATTCTCCTTGCCGCCGACGGCTGCAAGGATTTTTTGTGCAACGGCTAAGTATTGAGTCGCCATAACGAGGCACCTTTATCAGTAGGTAGGGTACAGGCAGTAGATCAGGCGTAATCGCCGGGTTTTGTTTTACTTTTTACTGCGACGCCAAAGTCGGTGAAGATCCGCTGCGGCAGGTTATTACCTTTTGCCTCGGCAATATGGTGCGCGAGGATCTGGAAAGGGATCACCATCAGCAGCGGCAGCACGGTCTCCGGCGTGTTGACATTCAGCGCCAGGGTATGCGGATCGTCGCTGGCCTCAGGTGTGACGGTGTAGACGTATTGGGTATGGCGTTGTTCATACTGGCGAAGCAGCGTCAGTCGTTCGCGGGCCACGCTTGGCACGTCGAGGAAGAACAGGCGATGCTGCGGGTTAATTTCAAAATACGGGCCGTGCATAAAGACTTCCATCTCGATGCCCTGTGAAGGTACACGCACGGTCTCGGTAAATTTGGTTGCCATCTCCATGCACACGCCGATAGCCGGTCCGTAACCGATGCTGGTAAAGCGCGGTGCGGCGGCCAGTTCGGACTGCCAGCGGCGGAAGAAGGCCTCGGTGGTGTGGATGATTGAGCCGATAGCGTTAATCGCCTCGCGAAAAACCGAGAGTTCCTGCTGCTCGCGGGCATCGTCAATCGCGTTCACCGCGCGTGCGTGGCGCAACCCCATCAGCATCAATGTCAGAATGGTCGCCACATAGCCTTTGGTTACATATCCCACGCGCTCTTCGCCAATATCCAGCAAAACAAATTGATCCGCGGTTTTGGCCAGTTCGCTCTGCGGTTTGCTGGTTAAGCCTACCGTTTGCAGCGGGAAGCGCTGTTTCAGCGTTTCCAGCGCGTGCAGCGTTGAGGTGCTTTCACCACTCTGGGAGATGGCAATCACCGTTTTAATCGCCGGATTGTGCTTTTCAAAATGCTGATAGTGGAATGGTTCGGCAAGCGTCAGGCGCACGGCGGAAAGGCTTTCGATATAGTATTTTGCGCTCGCGGCGGCATTGGCGCTGGAACCTGTCGCCAGTAGCAACCATTCGCTATCATCAGCGATAGCTGGAACATTTTGCGGGTAGTTATCCAGAATCTGCGCAAGCGTTGCCTGCTCTTCGTGGATGTAGGTCATCATGTTGGGTTTCATTGCGGCCTCTCGTGACTGAAAAAACTGAAAACGTTTTCAGTAAAATATTATGAGAGAATTTGGATCGTCAATTTTACGATCAGAGATCTGTGATTAAGATCTGAATATTTAGTGTGCGGCTGGCCGGTCGGCCAGCCCGAGGGATTATGCGGATTCGCCGGCGATCAGTTGCGGTGTAATTGGGGAAACGTCGGGCAGCATGTCCTGAAGAATGGTCATCATTTGGCGAATAACTTGTTGACCAATCTCGTTATTTTTATGATCGATAGTCGTTATCCGTGGAATGAAATACTCGCTGCCGGGGAAATACTCACAGCTGGCGACGGCGATGTCCTCCGGGACCGTCAAACCGTTATCTTTCAGCGCGCGAATGGCCCCCATGGCGACGCGATCGTTAATTGCCAGAATGGCCTGGGGGAGGGGACGCCCGGATTTCAGCAGTTTTACCGCCGCGTCATAGCCGTGTTCTGGATAGAAGTTGGTCTCAAAAATAGCGGCTGCGTGTTCATCAATCCCGGCCGCTTTCAGCGTTTGCAGGAAGGTGGCGACGCGTTGGCCGGTCATGTAGACGTGCGATGAGCCCCCCACAAACGCAATGTCACGATAGCCCTTTTCCAGTAAATGGCGGGTGATCATCGCCACGCAGTTAACCTGGTCACGCTCAAGGCAAGTGTAGTCGTAACGGGCGAGTTTGCGGCCCACGACGATCACCGGCAGTGAAGCGATAAGCTTTTTCAGGCCCTGGAGGTAGCTCTCGGGGACCTTCAGGTAGTCGATATTACCGCCGAGAATGATGACGCCGTCGAGCTGGCTATCGATGATGGTATTGAAGATCTGATCTTCGGCAATCACCTGCACTGAACCGGCGCGTTTGTTCGCGGATTGGGTATCGAAGAGGATAATTTTATAACCGGCCTGGAGGCAGGCTTTTTCGATTTGTTCAACCAGCGTGGCGAAGTAGGGGTTGGTAATATCGGAAACCACCACGGCAAGGGTCATGCTCTTGCGGGAAATCATGCTGCGCGCCATCAGGTTGGGGCTGAAGTGGTGCTCGTCGATGACCTTTTGTACTTTGGTTCGGGTTTTATCCGAGACCCAACTGTTGTTGTTGAGCACCCGGGAAACGGTGGCGATAGAGACATTGGCCAGTTCAGCAATGTCTTTGATAGTGAGGTTTTTTTTCATCAGCCACCCAGGTCCTTTTGTCGACGGTAACCCAGGTAATGGTACATCACTTTGGCGGGAGGGTGAACGCTCTGTACCCAAGGCGGGTACAGAGCAGAAACAGAAATTAGTGCGCTTTCACGGTTTTCACATTTTTCTGTTTAAACATGTAGCCGATACCGAGGATAACCAGCCATACCGGAATCAGCCATACGGAGATAGCCATGCCTGGGGTCATCACCATGATCACCAGCACTGCCGCCATGAAGACCAGGCAGATCCAGTTCCCGAGCGGATAGAACAGCGCCGGGAAGCGAGTGGTGACACCCTGCTGTTGTTTCGCTTTGCGGAACTTCATGTGAGCCAGGCTAATCATCGCCCAGTTGATCACCAGCGCCGAGACCACCAGCGCCATCAGCAGACCAAACGCAGATTCAGGCGCCAGGTAGTTAATCAGTACACACAGCGCGGTAACAAAGGCAGAAACCAGAATCGTATTGACCGGTACGCCGCGTTTATCGACGCTCAGCAATGCTTTTGGTGCGTTGCCCTGCTGTGCCAGGCCGAACAGCATACGGCTGTTGCAGTATACACAGCTGTTGTAAACGGACAGCGCTGCGGTCAGCACCACGATGTTCAGGGCGTTAGCAACGAAAGAGTCACCCAGTTCGTGGAAGATCAGCACGAACGGGCTGACGTCTGCGGTGACGCGGGTCCACGGCATCAGGGACAGCAGAACGGCCAGTGAGCCCACATAGAAAATCAGGATACGGTAGATCACCTGGTTGGTGGCTTTTGGAATGCTCTGCTCTGGATTATCCGCCTCTGCTGCGGTGATCCCGACCAGCTCCAGGCCGCCGAAGGAGAACATAATGATCGCCATCATCATCACCAGCCCGGTCCAGCCGTGCGGCAGGAAGCCACCTTGTTCCCATAGGTTGCGTACGGTGGCCTGTGGGCCAGCGGTATCGCTGAACAGCAGCCATGCACCGAACAGAATCATCGCAATAACGGCGATAACTTTGATGATCGCAAACCAGAACTCCATTTCACCGAACACTTTTACGTTGGTCAGGTTAATGGCGTTAATGGCGATAAAGAAGACGGCGGCAGACGCCCACGTTGGAATTTCCGGCCACCAGAACTGAATGTATTTACCGACCGCAGTCAGCTCGGCCATGGCAACCAGTACGTACAGTACCCAGTAGTTCCAGCCTGACGCGAAGCCGGCGAAGTTGCCCCAGTACTTGTAAGCGAAGTGGCTAAAGGAGCCGGCTACGGGCTCTTCAACCACCATTTCGCCCAGTTGGCGCATGATCATAAAGGCAATGAAACCGGCGATGGCGTAACCGAGAATAATCCCCGGGCCTGCCGATTGAATAACGGAAGCGCTGCCGAGAAACAGGCCCGTGCCGATAGCGCCGCCCAGAGCGATCAGCTGTATATGGCGGTTCTTCAGGCCGCGCTTAAGCTGGGAGCCTTGCTGTTGACCTTCCATTGTGAAACCTCGTGTGTGGTTATTATTGTGACGCTGTTTGCGTATGTACTTAAGAAATTCCGTTTTCTGTATTGTTATGTTTACGAAAAGCTTTTCTTAAAAAGAGGTAAGGCTCTTTCGTCATCAGCAGAATAGTGGTAAGCGCGAAGGAATGCACCTGCTTTATGAAGGGATGAAGAGAGGTTGGATAAAAAGCCAACAGCTGTCACGCAGGTGTGCAAATGTTTCATTGAATCAAATGTGGTTATTTATGCGATTTAGATGCATTTAAATTCGAAAATTGCGGAATTGAAACGCTTCAGTTTGCTTATCTTTGTTTTTATTTGGTTAATTGTACTTCTTTATAGGTAAAGTTGTTTTTTGTGCAAGGTTACAATTCTGAAACATCATTTCTGTAATGTTGTTAAAAAGTGCCGGGTTTACTGATTTCAATCAAAACCTGTATGGACAGAAGGTGAATACTTTGTTACTTTAGCGTCAAGAACATGAAATTGGTAAGACCAATTGACTCCGGGCAAATGGCTTAAGACAGGAAATCATGGCCTACAGCAAAATTCGCCAACCAAAACTCTCCGATGTGATTGAGCAGCAGTTGGAGTTTTTAATTCTTGAGGGGACTTTACGCCCCGGGGAAAAACTCCCACCGGAACGCGAACTGGCAAAACAGTTCGACGTCTCCCGCCCCTCCTTACGCGAGGCTATCCAACGTCTCGAAGCGAAGGGTTTACTGCTGCGTCGTCAGGGTGGTGGCACTTTTGTTCAGAGCAGCCTATGGCAGAGTTTTAGCGACCCATTGGTAGAACTGCTCTCCGACCATCCTGAATCCCAGTTTGACCTGCTTGAGACGCGCCATGCGCTGGAAGGTATTGCGGCCTATTACGCTGCACTGCGTAGCACGGATGAAGACAAGATCCGTATTCGTGAACTCCACCATGCCATCGAGCTTGCTCAACAGTCCGGCGACCTTGACGGTGAATCTGATGCGGTACTCCAGTATCAAATTGCTGTCACCGAAGCGGCACACAATGTCGTGTTGCTCCATTTGCTCAGATGTATGGAGCCAATGCTGGCGCAAAATGTTCGGCAAAACTTTGAATTGTTATACGCGCGTAGGGAGATGCTGCCGTTAGTCAGCAGCCACCGAACCCGTATTTTTGAAGCGATTATCGCGGGTAAACCGGAAGAGGCACGCGAAGCGTCCCACCGTCACCTGGCGTTTATCGAAGAGATTCTCCTGGACCGTAGTCGTGAGGAAAGCCGTCGTGAACGCGCCTTACGCCGCCTGGAGCAACGCAAGAATTAGTGATTTTTCTGGCAGAAATTTAACCAGAAGATGTTGTAAATCAAGCGCTATTTAACGCGCGGCAACTAAACGCAGAACCTGTCTTATTGCGTTCTTACGCAAGAGCGCAATGGGACAGGTTCCAGATAACTCAACGTATTAGATAGATAAGGAATACCCCCATGTCAGAACGTTTACAAAATGACGTGGATCCGATCGAAACTCGCGACTGGCTACAGGCGATCGAATCGGTCATCCGTGAAGAAGGTGTTGAGCGCGCTCAGTATCTGGTCGACCAACTGCTCTCTGAAGCCCGCAAAGGCGGCGTTCAGGTAGCTGCTGGTGCAGGGGCGAGCGGTTACGTCAACACTATTGCCGTTGAAGATGAACCGGAATACCCGGGCAATCTGGAGCTGGAACGCCGCATTCGTTCTGCTATCCGCTGGAACGCCATCATGACCGTGCTGCGTGCGTCTAAAAAAGACCTCGAGCTGGGTGGCCACATGGCTTCCTTCCAGTCTTCAGCCACTTTCTATGAAGTGTGCTTCAACCACTTCTTCCGCGCCCGCAACGAGCAGGATGGCGGCGACCTGGTGTACTTCCAGGGCCACATCTCCCCGGGCGTATACGCACGTGCGTTCCTTGAAGGCCGTCTGACCGAAGAGCAGATGAACAACTTCCGTCAGGAAGTTCACGGTAAAGGTCTGTCTTCTTATCCGCACCCGAAACTGATGCCAACCTTCTGGCAGTTCCCAACCGTTTCTATGGGTCTGGGTCCAATCGGTGCGATCTACCAGGCTAAATTCCTGAAATATCTGGAACACCGTGGTCTGAAAGACACCTCCAAACAAACCGTTTATGCCTTCCTGGGCGACGGCGAGATGGATGAGCCAGAATCCAAAGGTGCGATCACCATCGCGACCCGTGAAAAACTGGACAACCTGGTCTTCGTCATCAACTGTAACCTGCAGCGTCTGGACGGCCCGGTCACCGGTAACGGCAAGATCATTAACGAACTGGAAGGCATCTTTGCAGGCGCTGGCTGGAACGTTATCAAGGTTATCTGGGGCGGTCGTTGGGATGAGCTGCTGCGTAAAGACACCAGCGGTAAACTGATCCAACTGATGAACGAAACCGTTGATGGCGACTACCAGACCTTCAAATCCAAAGATGGCGCTTACGTTCGTGAGCACTTCTTCGGTAAATACCCAGAAACTGCTGCGCTGGTTGCTGACTGGAGCGACGAGCAGATCTGGGCACTGAACCGTGGTGGTCACGATCCGAAGAAAGTCTTCGCTGCACTGAAAAAAGCGCAGGAAACCACCGGTAAAGCGACCGTAATCCTTGCTCATACCATCAAAGGTTATGGCATGGGTGACACCGCTGAAGGTAAAAACATCGCTCACCAGGTTAAGAAAATGAACATGGACGGCGTTCGCTACGTCCGCGATCGTTTCAATGTGCCTGTTGCCGATGCTGATATCGAAAAACTGCCATACGTGACCTTCCCGGAAGGTTCCGAAGAGCACACCTATCTGCACGCCCAGCGTGAAAAACTGCACGGTTATCTGCCAAGCCGTCAGCCTAACTTCGATGAGAAGCTGGAGCTGCCAACGCTGGAAGATTTCGGTCCGCTGCTGGAAGAGCAGAACAAAGAAATTTCTACCACCATTGCGTTCGTTCGTGCTCTGAACGTGATGCTGAAGAACAAGTCCATCAAAGACCGTCTGGTGCCAATCATCGCCGATGAAGCGCGTACCTTTGGTATGGAAGGCCTGTTCCGTCAGATCGGTATTTACAGCCCTAACGGCCAGCAGTACACCCCGCAGGACCGTGAGCAGGTTGCTTACTACAAAGAAGACGAAAAAGGTCAGATCCTGCAGGAAGGTATCAACGAACTGGGTGCCGGCGCATCCTGGCTGGCTGCTGCGACCTCTTACAGCACCAACAACCTGCCGATGATCCCGTTCTACATCTACTACTCCATGTTCGGGTTCCAGCGTATCGGTGACCTGTGCTGGCAGGCAGGCGACCAGCAGGCTCGCGGCTTCCTGGTAGGGGGTACTTCCGGTCGTACTACGCTGAACGGTGAAGGTCTGCAGCACGAAGATGGTCACAGCCACATTCAGTCTCTGACTATCCCGAACTGTATCTCTTACGATCCATCTTACGCGTACGAAGTTGCGGTCATCATGCATGATGGTCTGGAGCGTATGTACGGTGAGAAACAAGAGAACGTTTACTACTACATCACCACGCTGAACGAAAACTACCACATGCCGGCGATGCCAGCAGGTGCCGAGGAAGGTATCCGTAAAGGTATCTACAAACTCGAAACCGTTGCAGGTAGCAAAGGTAAAGTTCAGCTGCTGGGCTCCGGCTCTATCCTGCGTCACGTCCGTGAAGCAGCGCAGATCCTGGCGAACGACTACGGCGTAGGTTCTGACGTTTACTCCGTCACCTCCTTCACCGAGCTGGCACGTGATGGTCAGGACTGTGAACGTTGGAACATGCTGCACCCACTGGAAACCCCACGCGTTCCTTACATCGCTCAGGTGATGAACGACGCGCCGGCAGTGGCATCCACCGACTATATGAAACTGTTTGCTGAGCAGGTTCGTACTTATGTACCGGCTGATGATTACCGCGTACTGGGTACCGACGGCTTTGGCCGCTCTGACAGCCGTGAAAACCTGCGTCACCACTTCGAAGTTGATGCTTCCTATGTGGTAGTAGCGGCACTGGGCGAACTGGCTAAACGTGGCGAAATCGATAAGAAAGTGGTTGCGGAAGCCATCACTAAATTCAACATCGATGCAGAAAAAGTTAACCCGCGTCTGGCGTAAGAGGTAAAAGAAACATGGCTATCGAAATCAATGTACCGGACATCGGGGCTGATGAAGTTGAAATCACCGAGATCCTGGTCAAAGTAGGCGACAAAGTTGAAGCTGAACAGTCGCTGATCACCGTAGAAGGCGATAAAGCCTCTATGGAAGTTCCGTCTCCTCAGGCTGGCGTGGTTAAAGAGATCAAAGTCTCTGTCGGCGACAAAACTGAGACCGGTAAACTGATCATGATTTTCGATTCCGCCGACGGTGCAGCAGCTGCTGCACCTGCCAAGGCAGAAGAGAAGAAAGAAGCGGCTCCGGCAGCAGCACCTGCTGCGGCAGCGGCAAAAGACGTACACGTACCTGATATCGGCGGCGATGAAGTTGAAGTCACTGAAATCATGGTTAAAGTGGGCGACACCGTTGCGGCTGAACAGTCTCTGATCACCGTAGAAGGCGACAAAGCTTCGATGGAAGTTCCTGCGCCATTCGCCGGTACTGTTAAAGAGATCAAAATCAACACCGGTGACAAAGTGTCAACGGGTTCCCTGATTATGGTCTTCGAAGTTGCGGGCGCAGCGCCTGCTGCGGCACCAGCTCAGGCTGCGGCTCCAGCTGCGGCGGCTGCACCAGCCGCTTCCGGTTCTAAAGAAGTGAACGTTCCGGACATCGGTGGTGACGAAGTTGAAGTGACCGAAGTGATGGTGAAAGTGGGCGATAAAATTGCCGCTGAACAGTCACTGATCACCGTGGAAGGTGATAAAGCGTCTATGGAAGTTCCGGCACCGTTCGCGGGCACCGTGAAAGAGATCAAAATCAGCACCGGCGATAAAGTGAAAACCGGTTCCCTGATCATGGTCTTCGAAGTGGAAGGCGCTGCACCAGCAGCCGCTCCGGCACAAGCAGCAGCGCCGGCTCCGGCCGCAGCACCTGCGCCAGCCGCGACACCTGCTCCGGCAGCCGCAGCAGCCGGTAAATCCGACTTCGCTGAAAACGACGCTTATGTTCACGCAACGCCGCTGATTCGTCGCCTGGCGCGCGAATTCGGTGTTAACCTGGCAAAAGTGAAGGGCACTGGCCGTAAAGGTCGTATCCTGCGCGAAGACGTTCAGTCTTACGTGAAAGACGCTATCAAACGCGCTGAATCTGCTCCAGCAGCAGCGGCGGGTGGCGGCATTCCAGGCATGCTGCCTTGGCCGAAAGTGGACTTCAGCAAGTTTGGTGAAATCGAAGAAGTGGAACTGGGTCGTATCCAGAAAATCTCTGGTGCTAACCTGAGCCGTAACTGGGTGATGATCCCGCACGTAACTCACTTCGACAAAACCGATATCACCGATCTGGAAGCGTTCCGTAAACAGCAGAACGCCGAAGCTGAGAAACGCAAACTGGACGTGAAATTCACCCCAGTGGTCTTCATCATGAAAGCGGTTGCCGCGGCTCTCGAGCAGATGCCTCGCTTCAACAGCTCTCTGTCCGAAGACGGTCAGAAACTGACGCTGAAGAAATACATCAACATCGGTGTTGCGGTTGATACGCCAAATGGTCTGGTTGTTCCGGTCTTCAAAGATGTGAACAAGAAGAGCATTACCGAGCTGTCCCGTGAACTGACTGTGATCTCTAAGAAAGCGCGTGACGGTAAGCTGACCGCTGGCGAAATGCAGGGCGGTTGCTTCACTATCTCCAGCATCGGCGGCCTGGGTACGACCCACTTCGCGCCGATTGTTAACGCGCCGGAAGTGGCGATCCTCGGTGTCTCCAAGTCTGCTATGGAGCCAGTGTGGAACGGTAAAGAGTTTATGCCGCGTCTGATGATGCCAATTTCTCTTTCCTTCGACCACCGTGTGATTGACGGTGCGGATGGTGCACGCTTTATCACCATCATTAACAACACGCTGTCCGACATTCGCCGCCTGGTGATGTAATAAAAAGCCGGCCTGACGGCCGGCTTTTTTCTGGTAACCTTGGGCTTGTTTCGGGGTTACCAGCAACAAAGGACAAAATCGTTTGCCGTTTGTTGTTTAAAAATTGTTAACAATTTTGTAAAATACACGCGGATAGAACGTCCCGGTGGACATGGGCGTAAAAACATAAGCGTCAGACCCGCCGGATATAAATGATAGAGGTCATGATGAGCACTGAAATTAAAACTCAGGTCGTGGTACTTGGGGCGGGCCCGGCAGGCTACTCTGCTGCCTTCCGTTGCGCGGATTTAGGTCTGGAGACCGTAATCGTAGAACGTTACAGCACCCTGGGCGGTGTTTGTCTGAACGTTGGCTGTATCCCTTCTAAAGCGCTGCTGCACGTAGCAAAAGTTATCGAAGAAGCCAAAGCGCTGGCTGAGCACGGTATCGTCTTCGGCGAACCGAAAACCGATATCGACAAAATTCGTACCTGGAAAGAGAAAGTTATCACTCAACTGACCGGCGGTCTGGCTGGTATGGCGAAAGGCCGTAAAGTGAAAGTGGTAAACGGTCTGGGTAAATTCACCGGAGCAAACACTCTGGAAGTGGAAGGTGAAAACGGCAAAACCGTGATCAACTTCGACAACGCCATCATCGCAGCGGGCTCTCGTCCGATTGAGCTGCCATTTATTCCGCACGAAGATCCACGCGTATGGGACTCCACCGACGCACTGGAACTGAAAGAAGTGCCTAAGCGCCTGCTGGTTATGGGCGGTGGTATCATCGGTCTGGAAATGGGTACCGTGTACCACGCGCTGGGTTCAGAGATTGACGTGGTTGAAATGTTCGACCAGGTTATCCCGGCTGCTGACAAAGACATCGTTAAGGTCTTCACCAAGCGTATCAGCAAGAAGTTCAACCTGATGCTGGAAACCAAAGTGACCGCCGTTGAAGCGAAAGAAGACGGTATCTACGTTTCCATGGAAGGCAAAAAAGCGCCGTCCGAAGCACAGCGTTATGATGCGGTTCTGGTAGCAATCGGTCGTGTACCGAACGGTAAAAACCTCGACGCGGGCAAAGCTGGCGTAGAAGTTGACGACCGTGGCTTCATCCACGTCGACAAACAGCTGCGTACCAACGTACCGCACATCTTTGCTATCGGCGATATCGTCGGTCAGCCAATGCTGGCGCACAAAGGTGTTCACGAAGGTCACGTTGCCGCTGAAGTTATCGCCGGTAAGAAACATTACTTCGATCCGAAAGTGATCCCATCGATTGCTTACACCGAGCCAGAAGTTGCCTGGGTGGGTCTGACCGAGAAAGAAGCGAAAGAGAAAGGCATCAGCTACGAAACCGCCACCTTCCCGTGGGCTGCTTCTGGCCGTGCTATCGCTTCTGATTGCGCAGACGGTATGACCAAACTGATCTTCGACAAAGAATCTCACCGTGTTATCGGTGGTGCGATTGTCGGGACCAACGGCGGCGAGCTGCTGGGTGAAATCGGTCTGGCTATCGAGATGGGCTGTGATGCAGAAGACATCGCGCTGACCATCCATGCTCACCCGACTCTGCACGAGTCTGTGGGTCTGGCGGCTGAAGTGTTCGAAGGTAGCATCACCGACCTGCCGAACCCGAAAGCCAAGAAGAAGTAATTCTTCTGAAGTAAAAAAAGCGGCCAACTGGCCGCTTTTTTTATGCCTGAAAAACCGTAGCGAGGCGGTAACTGATTTATTTAAAAACGTTTCTTCAAAAATATCTGCACACATCTGGTTATGAATTCGACAATCATCACGCACTAAACTGATAGCGTACAAACGATATCGAGGTGCATCATGAAAACGTTTCTGACTACCGCGCTACTTGCTGTTACGTTGATATCTGGCGCTGCTATGGCCAGCGACCCGCTGATCCCATGGGCCGATAATAGCGGTGGCACGGAATCCACGCACATCGCTTCAATGGGGCAGAACCTGAATGCGCAGCATCAGGCGGTGAGTAAAACGCAAGAAGGGGTGTGGGCGGCAAATTCGGGCAGCATTAAAGCCGATGAGCAGGCGCTGACCATCGCCAGGCCAGCCGCCGGGCAGTAGGTTCAGCGTCGAATGACAAGACCTGGCTTGCGCCAGGTCTTGTTGTTTACTGTGCTATCTCTTCCCAGGGTTTATCCACTGTGAAGGCTTTCACCTCCGCAGCTTTCGACGCGGAGAGCTCACCGAGGTTAGCCTGATAAACCGTATCGTTCCGATCGATCATAAAACTCATGATTCCGGTTACCGCATACTTGACCGGCCAGGCGATAAGAGCAAATCCCTGCTGCTTCTGATCCGCAATGATGCGGAAGCGGTAGCCGTGATAGCCGCTTTCTGGTGTGTTTGGGCTATAGGCTGGCCCCAACGGGCTGGGCTGCTCGCCGGGTGCAGTGGGCCAATAGAGTCCATCCTGTTGGCCTTCACTGCTCAGTAATTTTCCGGCATAACGCTGGAAACGTTGATAGTAATCATTCTGCGCATCCACATAAGCATGCATGGCCTGAATTGCCGACAGTTCATTGCGGCCAATTTCGCGGGTCTGGATTTCGTCCTGGGCCTGGGCCATATCGAAATGCCAGCCTTGGGCCGTTTTCACCATAGGGATTGGTAGCTGCCAGCCGCTGCTCCCGACGTTCAGATGCGCGGTATCGCCTTGTTGATCAATTTGGTGTCCCACCTTCCAGTCGCGCAGGAAGCGGGCAACGGCCTCCGGCTCGGCTTCTTGTTGCGGCAGGTACTGACGCCAGTTCTCTCCCAGTACGGCATTAAGCGCCCCGTCATCATGGTTTTGTAGCGCGTCGGCAAAAGCGCTGGCGGCCTTTTCCGGCGTTGCATAATTTTGTTGGGCAAAGACCGGCAAGGCAAACAGCGCAAGCAGGCCTGCGATCATGACTCTTTTCATGACTTCTCCTTAGCGATGACGTATTTCGCGATGTTGAGAGGTACGTTCCCGCACGGCGGATTTCTGCGCATCACTGATGCCTGACGCGCTGCGGCTTTGTTGTCCCCGCTGATTCTGCGCTTGCCAGGATGGCGAGCGACTGTCGTTGCCGCTTAAGGCATTAGCCCGGAGATTTTGTACCTGTTGCTCGCGATGTTGATATTGTTCCAAGGTGGGCGAGGTTCGGTGTTGTTGAACCTGATCGCGGCGCTGTTGCTGCCCAGCGGTAGGGTTCTGCACGTGAGATTTTGCGTTGTCGCGGCGCTGTTGCTGCTGTGCCGTTGGATTCTGCCGTTTTTGTTTCGCCACTGCCGTCTGAGACCCATCGTAACCACGATAGTTGCTGCGTTGGGTGACCTGATGCAGCTGATTTGAGGCCGCCTGACGCTGGGCATCGCGCGACCCCGCCGCGGCAACGCCTCCAGTGGTCAGGTTTTTTGCTGCGCCATTGTGGGTGCTGTGCTGAAATTGGTTCAGTGCCGCCTGACGCTGGTTGTCCAGGGCTGCCGGCGTCCTCTGCGTGGCGCTTAAGCCACCCGGCACGTTGGTCTGGTGGAAGCGCTGTGCCACATTGTTATTCGGATACGGCAAGTTGTTGCGATACGCCGGGTTATGCTGCCAGTTGGTGTTATTCCCGTTCAGATGCTGCCCGGTGATGTGGTTGTAATTATTGACGTCAATATTGATGTTGTTATTGCCGCCGCCGTGCCAGCCGCCATCGTGATAGTCATCATCGTGATGATGGTGATCGTCATCATCATCCCAGTCGATACTACTGAAGAGCGCGTAAGTGGTGGCGACTCCCAGGCTGAAACCTAAACCGTTCACAAAACTGTTGGTAAACTGCTCGCCCGGGGTTGGAGGCAAATAGACCGGAGGATATGCGCTGGAAGGCCAGGTGCCGTATGCCGTGTTCGGATTGTAGGTTGGTACGTAGACCATATTGGGATCGGCCGATTCAATCTTTATCACCTGTGGCGCGGGCGTTGATGTGGTGGTGGTGGTGGTCTTGCCTGATGACGTCGCCGCCGGTGCGGCCGCTTGAGCTGTCGTCGTTACCTTTTGCTGGGGTGTAGATTTCAGCGTTCCCGTTTGCTGGGCCACGGCGCGCAGTTTTTGCACCGAATTCATCACATCCTGCGGCTGCGCGAGGAAGGCGTTCCCCAGATCCTGTACCCACTGTGGATTTTCCCCCATCAATGAGAGCAGCGCCGGGAAAGCGACCAGCGATTTTACGCTTGGATCCCACGGTTGGTTGGCCACGGCCTGCACTGCGGCATCGCCTTGCTGCGTTGGATTATCCTGGGACCACTGTACGGCCTGCAGCACGTTACTCGGATAGGTTGCGGCCATCAGTACCTGTGACAATAAATTGTCAGGATAAAGCGCCACCGGGGCCGTTAGCTGGTCGATTTGCGCCGAAGTGAAGGTCGCCACCGCTGCTGGCGCGCTGGTGGCCGGCTCAACCACCGGCGCTGGAGCGGGTGCGGGCGCGGTAGGTTGTATGGCTGGCGCAGGAGGCGCATCGGCCGCACGGCTTTTGACATAGAGAGTACCGGAGGCCGCTAGCAGCCCTGCACTGCAGATCAGAGCAAGGATATGGGGCTTAAAAGGTAACGTCATTTGTTTCTCCTGGCGCAAATGGTTGGCCTGTTGCAGAGAGTATTGTCGAAAAAGTCAGCACTGGCGGAAGTATAGGGAGGCATATTTTTCGTTTTTGACTTTAGTTGGGATCGCGGGACGAAGTGTGTAACCGGATAAGATTATTGTGTCCCAAAAAATAGTTACGGGAGTCTTTGTTCTGGCCTTAACGATTCAGCAAATGATTTAATGTTGCTTTTTTGTAAACAGATTAACACCCCCTATAAATCCTGATATGCTGGCCCACGCGGTACCGGGCTTTTACCCTACAAACTGCTGTCTCACAGGAGCGTGAAGAGATCGCCGACCGCATATGACAATGAGAGCGAGGAGATACCGTCGTGCTAAAAGAATACCGTGAGCACGTAGCTGAGCGTGCCGCCGAAGGGATTGTTGCCAAACCCTTAGATGCAACCCAAATGGCCGGCTTGGTTGAGCTGCTAAAGAATCCGCCTGCAGGCGAAGAAGAATTCCTGTTAGACCTGTTAATTAATCGCGTACCGCCGGGCGTTGACGAAGCCGCCTATGTTAAAGCGGGCTTCCTCGCCGCCGTGGCGAAAGGTGAAGCGACCTCTCCGCTGGTTACCCCTGAAAAAGCCGTTGAACTGTTAGGCACCATGCAGGGTGGCTACAACATCCATCCGCTGATTGACGCTCTGGACGATGCCAAACTGGCTCCTATCGCGGCGACCGCGCTGTCCCAGACTCTGCTGATGTTTGATAACTTCTACGATGTAGAAGAAAAAGCCAAAGCGGGCAACGCCTTCGCAAAACAGGTTATCCAGTCCTGGGCTGACGCAGAATGGTTCCTGAACCGTCCGCAGCTGGCTGATAAAATTACCGTTACCGTCTTTAAAGTTACCGGTGAAACCAACACCGATGACCTGTCTCCGGCGCCGGATGCCTGGTCTCGTCCAGATATTCCACTGCACGCGTTGGCGATGTTGAAAAACGCCCGTGAAGGCATTGATCCGGATCAGCCGGGCGTTGTGGGCCCGATCAAACAGATCGAAGCGCTGCAGCAAAAAGGTTTCCCGCTGGCCTATGTCGGTGACGTTGTCGGTACCGGTTCTTCCCGTAAATCCGCGACCAACTCCGTACTGTGGTTCATGGGCGATGACATCCCACACGTGCCGAACAAGCGCGGTGGTGGCCTGGTTCTGGGCGGCAAAATCGCACCTATCTTCTTCAACACCATGGAAGATGCGGGCGCGCTGCCAATCGAAGTTGATGTGAACAAGCTGAATATGGGCGACGTGATTGACGTTTACCCGTTCAAAGGCGAAGTGCGTAATCACGAAACCAACGAGCTGCTGGCGACCTTCGAACTGAAAACCGACGTGCTGATTGACGAAGTGCGTGCCGGTGGCCGTATTCCACTGATTATCGGTCGTGGCCTGACGACCAAAGCGCGCGAAGCGCTGGGCCTGCCGCACAGCGACGTATTCCGTCAGGCGAAAGACGTGGCGGAAAGCAGCCGCGGTTTCTCTCTGGCACAAAAAATGGTGGGACGCGCCTGTGGCGTGAAAGGGATCCGTCCTGGCGCCTACTGTGAACCGAAAATGACGTCCGTGGGTTCTCAGGACACCACTGGCCCAATGACCCGTGACGAACTGAAAGACCTGGCGTGCCTGGGCTTCTCTTCCGACCTGGTGATGCAGTCGTTCTGTCATACTGCGGCATATCCGAAGCCGGTCGACGTGACCACGCACCACACGCTGCCTGACTTCATTATGAACCGCGGCGGCGTATCGCTGCGTCCGGGCGATGGCGTTATCCACTCCTGGTTGAACCGTATGCTGCTGCCGGATACTGTGGGTACCGGTGGTGACTCCCATACCCGTTTCCCAATTGGTATCTCCTTCCCGGCGGGCTCTGGTCTGGTGGCGTTTGCTGCCGCGACCGGCGTCATGCCGCTGGATATGCCGGAATCCGTACTGGTCCGCTTCAAAGGCAAAATGCAGCCGGGGATCACCCTGCGCGACCTGGTTCACGCTATTCCGCTGTACGCGATCCGTCAGGGTCTGCTGACCGTTGAGAAGAAAGGTAAGAAAAACATCTTCTCTGGCCGTATCCTGGAAATCGAAGGCCTGCCAGATCTGAAAGTTGAGCAGGCGTTTGAGCTGACCGATGCCTCCGCTGAGCGTTCTGCTGCGGGTTGTACCATCAAGCTAAACCAGGCTCCGATTGTTGAGTACCTGACGTCTAACATCGTGCTGCTGAAGTGGATGATTGCCGAAGGCTACGGCGATCGCCGTACTCTGGAGCGTCGCGTGCAGGGCATGGAAAAATGGCTGGCGGATCCGCAATTGCTGGAAGCCGATGCTGACGCAGAATATGCGGCAGTGATCGACATCGATCTGGCGGATATCAAAGAGCCAATTCTGTGTGCACCAAACGATCCGGACGATGCGCGCCTGCTGTCTGACGTGCAGGGTGAGAAGATTGATGAAGTCTTCATCGGCTCTTGCATGACCAACATCGGCCACTTCCGTGCGGCTGGTAAGCTGCTGGATGCTCATAAAGGCCAACTGCCGACCCGCCTGTGGGTTGCTCCACCAACGCGTATGGATGCGGCACAGTTGACGGAAGAGGGCTACTACAGCGTGTTTGGTAAGAGCGGTGCGCGTATTGAAATCCCTGGTTGTTCCCTGTGTATGGGCAACCAGGCGCGCGTAGCTGACGGTGCGACGGTGGTGTCGACCTCTACCCGTAACTTCCCGAACCGCTTAGGCACCGGGGCTAACGTCTTCCTGGCTTCGGCTGAGCTGGCGGCAGTTTCCGCGCTGATTGGCAAGCTGCCAACGCCGGAAGAGTACCAGACCTATGTGGCTCAGGTAGATAAAACGGCCGTCGATACCTACCGTTATCTGAACTTCGACCAGCTGACTCAGTACACTGAGAAAGCGGACGGCGTGATTTTCCAGACCGCGGTATAAGATCGTTCCCTGAGGACGGCGCGTCAGCGTCGCCTTCGGGCAATCAGAAAGGGGAGAGCGTTGGCTTTCCCCTTTTTATTTCGACGATAACCGCACCAAATGTCTATTACTGCTTTTGACCGTTTCCCTAACATCCTCTTACCGCGCGCTAACTTATCCCTTCACTATTTCTGACTCCTGCATAGGTTTATCCTGGCCGGAAGGAGATCGCTATGGCTTCATTACAGCAACAGACTCTGATGATTATCGGCGGTAGTTCAGGCATTGGCCTGCGGGTGGCTGAGATGGCTGCCGACGCTGGGGCCAACTTGATCATTATAGGCCGCGATCCACAGCGGTTGGCAAAAGCACAGGCGCAGCTACAGCCGTATGGCGTTACGGTGGTGCTCCATCGCGTCGATGCCCACGATCATAACGCGTTGACGGCGCTATTTGCCACGCTGCCTGAGTTCGATCACCTGGTCTCGATGGTAGGGGATGTGATGGGCGGCGGCTTTCTTAATGCGTCGATGGAGGCGATTCGTCACGTGCTGGAGTCGAAGTTTTTTACTAACGTCAAAATTGGCCAGTTGGCGGCAAAAAAACTGCGGACAGGGGGAAGTCTTGTTTTTACCTCCGGCACCGGCGGACGAGCGCAGGATGCCTGCGCGAGCTACGTAGGTAATCTGGGCATCAACGCGCTGGTGGAAGGTCTTGCGGTAGAAATGGCGCCTCGCGTTAGGGTGAATGCGGTATCGCCAACCTGGACCGTTACGCCTTTCTGGCGAGAGATGCCGGCCGAACAGCTGGCGGCAACCCAACAACGTTTTGCTCAAGCGATTCCTCTTGGGCGCACCGCCAGCATTGATGATTTGGCACAGGCGTATCTGTTTTTGCTGCAAAATGATTTCATCACCGGCCAGCATATCGCCATAGATGGCGGAATAATGCTCGGAAGTTGATGATAATGCACCCATACAGGGGGCGAACGTGCTTTTATTTGCATGACCTCTACATGGCGCGCTTTTTTTATTGCGCGCTGCTGCGATAATTACCTATAGGTACAATGCAGCGGTGACGCATTGCCTTTGTAGAGGAACAGATCATGGAATACGAATTTCTGCGCGACGTTACCGGAGGGGTAAGAGTACGTATGTCGATGGGCCACGAAGTGGTCGGGCACTGGTTTAATGAAGAGGTCAAAGATAACCTCTCGCTACTGGATGAAGTAGAGCAGGCCGCACGTACTGTAAAAGGCAGTGAACGTTCATGGCAACGCGCCGGGCATGAGTACACCCTGTGGTTGGACGGCGAAGAGGTAATGATTCGAGCCAATCAGTTGGAGTTCTCGGGCGATGAAATGGAAGAAGGGATGAACTACTACGATGAAGAGAGCTTGTCGCTCTGCGGTGTTGAAGACTTTTTGCAGGTCGTTGCCGCCTATCGACAGTTTTTACAGCAGAAGTAGAGCTGTTCTGGTCCCGCCTATCAGCAAACGCCTCCTTTCGGGAGGCGTTTGCGTTAAGGCTATTTAAGCTGAGGGGTGGCGGCCACGGCGTCGATGATGCTGACTGAATAAACCATGGTGGCCCCAGGTGGAATTTTCGGTGGGCGGCCTTCAGCACCGTAAGCCCGCTCTGCCGGGATCACGATAGTGACCGTTCCGTGATTTTCCAACCGCCTGATGGCCGCCAGGAAAATAGGCGGGTAGGTTTTTAATTTTTGCGCAAGGACCTTATCTTCCGCTGCCATATCATTGATGACCGTTCCATCGGTAAGCATTTCTTTGATGGTGACGGTAACAATATCATCGTCATTAATTTTGCCTTCACCCAGAGAATCTATCCGGCTATAGGCTCCCTGACTGAGTATCACTCCTTTTTGCTTGGCGAATTCCTCCTGGTAGCGTTTGCCATCACTGGCGGACTGTTGCTCAATTTTATGCAGACGATTGGCGACTTTCTCCGAGGCGGCAATGAGGGCTTTATCACGCGTTTCTTCATCTAAAGCGATTGTTCCCGAGAAAGCATCGACGATCCCCCGTAGGGCGGTATCAAGGTCGATTTTGACGCCCTGAGCATCGCGGGTTGACAGTACTTTCAGCGCTTTATCTCCCATCGATACGCCTATCGCATACGCTTGCTGCTGAGATTCACTGGTTAGCGCGATGGCACTGGGTTTCTTATCGGCGTTGCTAGCGGTTAGCGCGGCATTGAGCCGCTCAATTTCGGCCGTTTTAGCCTGTAGCTGCTGTTTATCTTTCTCAGACTGCTGCGTTAGCGCACTGTTGGTCTCTGACGCTTGCTGTTGAGTGATAGTCAGAACATCAAGTTTCGCGGTGAGCGCCTGCGTAATAAGCTGCGCATCCGTCACTTTCGCCATGAGCTTTTGCTTGTCGATTGACGCAGCCGTTAGCTTCTCCGCCAAATCTTGTTTCTCTGTCACGCTGGTCGCGAGCTGCGTTTTTAGTCCCTGTTCCTGCGAGACGACCGTTGAGAGAAAGGTCTCCAGCTTCTGCTTCTCCGATTCAACGACAGAAATCTTTGCCGCCTGCTGGGCGATGATTTTTTCCGTCTCTGCGGACTTCGCCATGTTCTGCGTTTTAGTTTTATCTGCGGTGAGCGCCTGCTGGATTAACTGCTGTTTTTCCGCCGTCGCTGCGTCGAGCTTGTCTTGCAACTGTTTTACCCTAGCAAGCAGCTCTTGCTGTTGGAGGGAGGGCGGTGGTACAGCAGTGGTTTTCTCCGCCAGTTGTTTCTGCAATTGGCGAATCGTTTTCTCTTTTTGCGCAATGATTGCGGGCTGAGCAATGACTCTTTTTGTATTTTGAGGCCTGGCGTCATTAGCGCTTCCCGTACTTATGCGTTTGCTTTCAGCCGCTGTTTTCTGCGTGTTATTCTCCTGAGTTTGCTGCTGAGCATAATTCAAAAATGCCGGGCCTGAACTGCCATTGTTTGAGTTCGCGGTGACATTTGCCAACGGATCTTTTTCGGCATAGGCATTATGTGATAGTGATAGCGCTAATATCATTATTAGCGCTACGCTATTAACGGAAAGCGTAATCAGTCTGCTCATGGTTTAATATTGTCGCCGCGCTTAACCAGACTATCTATCAACTCCTTTTCAATATCCGCGCACAGCTTTATGGATTTAAATTGATACATCGAATCAATCCCTTTTTTTGTCGGTTCCGCTACTTTATTTCGCACGGTGTTGTATTGTGATGCGGCATTGATTAATGCCGTAAAATCACTGCTCAACTTTGTCGCCTGTTGAGGGTTAACTTCTTTTAGCGACTCTAAGGCCTGACGGCAGGTATTGAGGCGCTCTTGCTCGCTGGCCACTCGTTGCTGTTCCGTTTGCTGCTGCGTTTGTTCGCTTGCGGATAACGATCTGGTTAGCCCTGAGGATTGCTGGGATTGGGTTGAATGGCAGCCCGATAATAAAACAATGAGCAGTGGCAGGGCATGGATAATAGAGGATGCGTTCAAGGTTTCATTCCATTGATGGTTAAGTTTCGATATCGAGCGATGGTAGTGAGGGGATAATAGGAATGCAACGAGGGGAAACCTATTTTTTAAATTATGAATTGTGAATTTTTATTTTATTATTAATACATTTTTTAATGAATTTTTGAATTGAGATATGAATTGAATTTATAAAAGGGATGGGCCGTGATTATTATCGCAACATGTAGCCGCCTGATACGGCTACGTGTTTAACTAACGCGACAAATGACTTTTTATTTTACGTAAGCGAGTAGACTCAGTGAGTCACGGGCCAGCGCTTTGCATTTTTTCGCGGTTGGGATGCCGATGCCGCTCAGGTCACGGTAGCTATCTTCACCCAGTGCCTTCATGTTGAAGGTATCGTAATTGCTGAGGTCCCACTGGTTTTGCTGAGCAAAAAAGACCAGTGCACGACGAATTTGCGTATTAGGCAGGTTCTGGTAGCCACAGTCATTTTTCAGGAACACAAATACCGCCGTGAGATCGGCCATATCTTCCGCTTCAGACTCGCTTAATGCATAGCTCGAGCTGGATATCGCCAGTAGCGATCCAAGCAGCACAGTTCGGAAAAACATCGTCATTTCTTATACCTTACATCGTCGATATTCAACGTTAACATACTTCCCAAGGGGACGGGGAGCATTATTCGCCGCTTTATGCTTGACCTTCCTGCAGGGGTAGGGTTTAAGCTCAATTAATCACCAGAAGCCGAAAAAAGGATGTAACGATGCATCGTCGTGATTTTATCAAATTAAGCGCCGCTATCGGCGTCGCCAGCGCCTTGCCTCTGTGGAGCCGTGCGGTATTCGCCGCCGAACGCACCTCGCTTCCCATTCCTCCTTTACTGACCGCTGATGCGAACAATCAAATTGTGCTCAACGTGCAGGCCGGTCAATCGCAGTTTGGCGGGAAAACGGCGACTACCTGGGGATACAACGGCAGTCTTTTGGGCCCGGCAATACGGTTGGAGCAGTGGAAACCGGCAACGGTCAAAATTAGCAATGGCCTGAAAGAAGAAACCACCGTGCACTGGCACGGATTGGAGGTGTCGGGCGATGTAGATGGCGGGCCGCAGGGCATTATTCAACCCGGCGCCAGCCGTACGGTCAGCTTTACGCCGACGCAGCGCGCGGCGACCTGTTGGTTCCACCCGCATCAGCACGGAAAAACCGGGCATCAGGTCGCGATGGGGTTGGCCGGACTGGTATTGATTGACGATGAAGACACCCGCAAGCTGATGCTGCCAAAACAGTGGGGTATCGATGATATTCCGGTGATTATGCAGGATAAGAAATTCACCGCAGCGGGTGAAATTGACTATCAGCTCGATATCATGAGTGCGGCGGTTGGCTGGTTTGGCGATACCCTGCTGACCAACGGCGTCCAGTATCCGCAGCACGCGCCGCCGCGCGGCTGGGTGCGATTGCGTCTGCTGAATGGCTGTAACGCCCGCTCGCTGACGATTGCCGCCAGTGATAAGCGCGCGCTGTACGTGATTGCCAGCGACGGTGGTTTGCTAGCGGAGCCGGTGCAGGTCAATGAACTGCCGATGCTGATGGGCGAGCGTTTTGAAGTGCTGGTGGATGTGCGTGACGGCAAACCGTTTGACCTGGTTACGCTGCCGGTGACACAGATGGGGATGGCCGTTGCGCCATTTGACAAGGCGGTACCGATCCTGCGCGTGCAGCCGGTGGGGATTCCCGGCTCGGGGACGCTGCCGGATTCGCTGGTCTCTATGCCCGCGCTGCCTTCGCTGGACGGACTGACCCAGCGTAAGCTC
The DNA here is from genome assembly GCF_001571285.1 of Kluyvera cryocrescens NBRC 102467. Taxonomy (GTDB): domain Bacteria; phylum Pseudomonadota; class Gammaproteobacteria; order Enterobacterales; family Enterobacteriaceae; genus Kluyvera; species Kluyvera cryocrescens. The sequence goes on from NZ_BCTM01000011.1 coordinate 110,531, forward strand.
CAGCTATCAATGGACCCGATGCTTGACATGATGGGCATGCAGGCGCTGATGAAGAAGTACGGTAATCAGGCGATGAGCGGTATGGATCACGGCGATATGATGGGCCACGGTGGCATGAAAATGGATCACGGTGGGATGGGGAATATGCATCATGGCGCAGGCGGTTTCGATTTCCATAACGCGAACCGGATTAACGGCCAAGCGTTTGATATGAATGTGCCGATGTTTGCTGCCGCTAAAGGGCAGTATGAACGCTGGGTGATTTCCAGTGAAGGCGACATGATGTTGCATCCATTCCATATTCACGGTACCCAGTTCCGTATTTTACGTGAAAATGGCCAGGCCCCGGCGGCACATCGCTCTGGCTGGAAAGACACGGTACGTGTGGAAGGCGGAGTCAGTGAAGTGCTGGTGAAGTTCGATCATGAAGCGTCGAAAGAGAACATGTATATGGCGCATTGCCATCTACTGGAGCATGAGGATACCGGCATGATGCTCGGATTTACCGTCTAAGAAAATGACCGGGTGGCGATTATGCCATCCGGTAAAACAGGATGTTCTTCAACGGGGCATCCGTCATTTCATTGATAAACAATGCGGATATGCTGGCATGATTAGCGAGAAATCATGAAGTTAGAATAAGCCTTATCCGTAAGCTCCTCACTGCACTTTTGAGCATGATGGCGGCGGTTTCAGCGCATGCTGGAATGACGCATGTGGTTGCCCAGTACCGGGGCGGCGAGGACTTTGTTGCTGTCGTTGAAATTTGGTGAGGTGTCTCGATCAGCGAGAAGAATAAAAAAACGCCCGCAAATTCTGCGGGCGTTTTTATTGATGACGACAGTGGGGTATTACTTCGCGTCGTCCGGGAGGGCGTAGGCCACAATATAATCGCCCATTTTCGTACCAAACGAGCCGTGACCGCCTGCGGAGATAACAACATACTGCTTGCCGTTCACTTCATAGGTCATCGGCGTTGCCTGGCCGCCTGCTGGCAGTCGTCCCTGCCACAGTTTCTCACCATTGCTCATGTTATAAGCGCGCAGGTAGTTATCAGCGGTGGCGGCGATAAACAGTACATTACCGGCTGTTGAAATTGGGCCGCCCAGCATCGGCATACCCATATTGAACGGCAGTGGAATAGGCATTGGGAACGGCAGGCTATCCTGCGGTGTACCCAGACGTTTTTTCCACACCACTTCGTTGGTTTTCAGATCCAATGCCGAAATGTAACCCCAGGCCGGCTGTTTACACGGCAGACCAAACGGTGACAGGAAGGCGTTCAGCGTCACGCCAAACGGTACGCCATACTGCGGCTGAATACCGGACTCGGTACCGCTGGATTTCGCATCTTTCGGCGGCTCCATTGGATTGCCTGGGCCACGTGGGATCAGTTTCGACACGAACGGCAGCGCCATTGGGTTGGCAATGGCAACCTGACGGTTCGGATCGACTGAGATACCGCCCCATTCAAACATCCCGAGGTTACCCGGGAATACCAGCGTGCCTTGTTCCGATGGTGGAGTGAAGATACCTTCATAACGCATCTGGTGGAACATCACGCGGCACACCAACTGGTCAAACATGGTGGCGCCCCACATGTCTGCGCCGGTCAGATCTTTCTTCGGACGGAAGCTCAGGTCAGAGAATGGCTGTGTTTTGGTGACGTAGTCGCCTTTAGCCGCGCCCTGTGGAACCGGTTTTTCCGGTGCCGGGACAACCAGCTCACCGTTACGACGATCCAGCACGAAGATGTTGCCGGTTTTTGCCGGAGCATAAACCACCGGGACTTTTTTGCCGTTAACCGTAATATCCGCAAGCGTTGGCTGAGACGGCATATCCATATCCCACAGATCGTGGTGTACGGTCTGATAGCTCCAGGCTAGCTTACCGGTGGTCGCATTCAGCGCCACAATCGAGCTGGCGTAACGCTCCTGTTCCGGAGTACGGTTTCCACCCCAGATATCCGGCGTTGTCACGCCCATCGGCAGGTAAACCAGATCCAGCTTCGCATCATAGGCTGCAGGCGCCCACGAGTTTGGTGAGTTGAGGCTGTAATGATGTTCATCATCCGGGATCGCGTTCGGATCTTTAGCACCCGGATCGAAGGCCCACAGCAGTTTGCCGCTGTTGATGTCGAAACCACGAATGACGCCAGACGGTTCACGGGTCGAGAAGTTATCGGTGACCGCACCGGCAATCACAATCACTTTATCGGTAACGATAGGTGGTGAAGTCGGTTCATACATACCCGGTGTGGTAACCGGCATGTTGGTTTGCAGATTGAGAATACCTTTGTTGGCAAAGGATTCGCACAGCTTACCGGTATCGGCGTTGAGCGCAAAAATTCGGCCATCGTTCACCGGCAGAATTATGCGACGCGGGCAGTCGGACACCACATCCGGCGAAGCGTTATCGGCAGTAGCTTCATGATATGAAACGCCGCGGCAGGTTACGTGCTGGAAGCTTGGGTCGGTGCCGAGCTGTGGATCAAAGTGCCATTTCTCTTTACCCGTGGCTGCATCCAGTGCGAATACGCGCTGGTGGGCAGTACACAGATATAGCATGTTGCCGATTTTAATCGGCGTCACTTCATTGGTGATTTCACCCGGGTCGTTGGGCTGCTTCAGGTCTCCGGTGCGGAATACCCATGCTTCCTTCAGGTTGTGTACGTTATCCGCGTTGATTTGCTTGAGCGGGGAGAAACGCTGACCTTCCTGATTACGCCCGTAAGCCGGCCAATCCTGATCGGCTACCTGTGAGATCGGTTCAGCAGGCGTTGCATCAGCGCTCAGTGTACCGTTCACCTCCTGTGGGTCGTTGAAGCCCGCCCAGGTGAGGATCCCGGCGCTAATCAGCAGGGCAACCAGCAGGGCAGCTACCGCGCCGCTGGAAGGCACCACCAGGCGATGCCAGACGAATGGCAAAATCAGCCACACGCCAAAGATCACCAGCACATCGCTGCGCGGCGTCAGCGCCCAGAAGTCAAAGCCGACCTCCCAAACGCCCCAGACCATGGTGGCGACCAGCAGTATGGCATAGAGCCAAAGTGCTGAACGCTTCGCCCGCCACAGCATGGCAGTGATGCCCAGCATCACCAGGCCGGCGATCGGGTAGTACCAGGAGCCGCCGATGGCGACCAGCCATATGCCGCCGATTAACAGATACAGCCCGCAGAATGCGGCAAAGAGGGCCGTTAGCCTCACGAGTAACCGTGATTGTTGAGATTTTGTTTCTGCCATAGAAAGGTGTCCATTCGTTTGTTAATTATTGCTTTCATTTCATTATAGGATTTAACAAGTGTGATCGAAATCACAAAATGAGCTTTATTATCGAATTAGCCGCCCAATCTGTTTTGCTGGTATACTTTCTCGCTTGCTGATCAATCTGCTGGCTATGGGTTAACGGGTTGAGTGATTTACATTTAAAATCATGTGGTTAGTTAAATGAAACATACTGTTGAAGTGATGATCCCGGAAGCGGAGATCAAAGCGCGTATCGCCGAATTAGGTCGTCTGATTAACGAGCGCTATCAGGATAGCGGCAGCGAAATGGTGTTAGTGGGCCTGCTGCGTGGCTCGTTCATGTTCATGGCTGACCTGTGCCGTGAAGTACAGGTTCCGCACGAAGTCGATTTTATGACGGCATCCAGCTATGGCAGCGGTATGTCCACCACCCGCGACGTGAAAATCCTCAAAGATCTCGACGAAGATATCCGTGGTAAAGATGTACTGATCGTGGAAGACATCATCGATTCCGGGAATACCTTGTCGAAAGTGCGCGAAATCCTGGGTCTGCGCGAGCCGAAATCGCTCGCCATCTGTACGCTGCTGGATAAACCTTCCCGCCGTGAAGTGGATGTACCGGTTGAATTTATCGGTTTCTCTATCCCTGACGAGTTCGTGGTCGGTTATGGTATCGACTATGCGCAGCGCTATCGTCATCTGCCGTACGTTGGCAAAGTGGTAATGCTGGACGAGTAATTTTTGCGGGGCGCCTGATGGCGCTTCACTTATCGGGCCTGCGGGCGCAGAACCGTAGGCCGGGTAAGGCATTGCTGCCGCCCGGCAATATCGACCTATTTGTGGTTGATGTGCTTTAACTTGAGGTTAGAAATCCCATGGCGGTAACGCTGCTCCAGGGTTTCACGACTGGTGGCCGTGACGTCAAGATCGCGCAGCAGGCCATCATGAATACCGTAGGCCCAACCGTGAATCATCACCTTCTGACCGCGTTTCCACGCCGATTGCATGATGGTCGAGTGGCCGAGGTTATAGACCTGCTCCATCACGTTCAGCTCACAAAGCGTATCCATGCGACGTTCCGGCGGCATCTCGCCAAGCAATGAGCTATGTTTGAACCAGATATCACGGATGTGCAGCAGCCAGTTGTCGATTAGCCCCAGTTCAGGGTTTTCTACCGCCGCCTGAACGCCGCCGCAGCCGTAGTGGCCGCAGATAATAATGTGTTCAACTTCCAGCACATCAACGGCATACTGCACCACGGAAAGGCAGTTAAGATCGGTATGAATCACCAGGTTGGCTACATTACGGTGAACAAACAGTTCGCCAGGCTCAAGCCCGGTCAAACGTTCGGCAGGAACGCGGCTGTCAGAACACCCAATCCATAAAAAGCGCGGTTTTTGCGCTTGCGACAGTTTCTCAAAAAAACCGGGATCCTCTTCTACCAGCATTTTTGACCATAGTGCGTTGTTGCTGATGAGTGTATCTATGTCGTTCATGGAGGCTGTAACCAAGTAAATTGCGTTGGGCTAATATAGGGCAACTCCTGATTTATTAAAACCAAATACTCGTTGTACTTTACGTTGCCACTGCGTTGGCTTTCCTCGCTTACCCCAGTCACGTACTGGTGTACGCTCCTGGAGATTCGCTGCGTCGCCGCCTTGTCGCAACGTAAATTACGTAGAGTAAATATCAAGTATCAGAATGTAAGGTAAGCGAAAATCTATGACCATTGCACTGGAATTAGAGCAACTGACAAAGACCTATCCCGGCGGCGTTCAGGCGCTGCGAGGGATAGATTTAAAAGTTGAAGCCGGCGATTTTTATGCGCTTCTGGGGCCTAACGGCGCGGGGAAATCGACCACCATCGGTATTATCAGTTCGCTGGTAAATAAAACTTCCGGCCGCGTCAGCGTTTTTGGGTACGACCTGCAAAAGGACGTAGTCAATGCGAAACGTCAACTGGGGCTGGTGCCGCAGGAATTTAACTTCAACCCATTTGAAACCGTGCAGCAGATCGTGGTGAACCAGGCCGGTTACTACGGTGTTGAATACAAAGAAGCGGTTGTTCGCAGTGAAAAGTACCTCAAGCAGCTCGACTTGTGGGAAAAGCGCAACGAACGTGCGCGGATGCTTTCCGGTGGTATGAAACGTCGTCTGATGATTGCCCGTGCGCTGATGCATGAGCCGAAGCTGTTGATTCTTGATGAGCCAACGGCCGGTGTGGATATCGAGCTGCGTCGTTCAATGTGGGGCTTCCTGAAAGATCTTAACGATAAAGGCACGACCATTATTCTCACCACTCACTATCTGGAAGAAGCCGAAATGCTGTGTCGCAATATCGGTATCATTCAGCGCGGTGAGCTGGTGGAAAATACCTCAATGAAAAACCTGCTTTCCAAATTGAAATCAGAGACCTTCATCCTCGATCTGGCACCGAAAAGCCCACTGCCGAAGCTGGAGGGTTACCAGTACAACCTGGTGGATACTTCAACGCTGGAAGTGGAAGTGCTGCGCGAGCAGGGGATTAACAGCGTCTTCGCACAGCTTAGCGCCCAGGGCGTCCAGGTGCTGAGTATGCGTAACAAAGCCAACCGTCTGGAAGAGCTGTTTGTTTCGCTGGTTCATGAAAAACAAGGAGATCGCGCATGATGCAGCTTTATTGGGTCGCGCTGAAAAGCATCTGGGCGAAAGAGATCCATCGCTTTATGCGTATCTGGGTGCAGACGCTGGTGCCGCCCGTCATCACCATGACGCTGTACTTTATTATCTTCGGTAACCTGATTGGCTCACGAATTGGTGAAATGCATGGCTTTAGCTACATGCAGTTTATCGTGCCGGGATTAATCATGATGGCGGTAATCACCAACGCTTATGCCAACGTGGCGTCATCGTTCTTCAGCGCTAAGTTCCAGCGCAATATTGAAGAGCTGTTGGTTGCGCCAGTGCCAACGCACGTTATCATCGCTGGCTTTGTTGGCGGTGGCGTAGCGCGTGGCCTGTGCGTTGGCGTTCTGGTGACCGCGATTTCGCTGTTCTTTGTGCCATTCCAGGTGCACTCATGGGTATTCGTGGCGCTGACGCTGGTGCTGACGGCGGTGCTGTTCTCGCTGGCAGGGCTGTTGAATGCGGTCTTCGCCAAAACCTTTGATGACATCAGTCTGATTCCAACCTTCGTACTGACGCCGCTGACTTATCTGGGTGGGGTGTTCTATTCGCTGACTCTGCTGCCACCTTTCTGGCAGGCGCTGTCGCATCTGAACCCGATCGTCTACATGATTAGCGGCTTCCGCTATGGTTTCCTCGGTATTAACGATGTGCCGCTGGTGACCACCTTCGGCGTGCTGGTGGTGTTTATTGCTGCCTTCTACCTGCTCTGCTGGTATTTGATCCAGCGCGGTCGCGGTCTGCGTAGCTAATTACGCTGTTATTCCCGGCAGCTAGCCTCTGCCGGGATGCGTTTTATGACAATCATCACCCCAAAATATCGATTGCTCCGCTAAACTACTTGCCTGCTAAGGAGGCAAGCTATGTTGGGTTGGGTCATTTCCTGCCATGACGATCGCGCACAGGAACTGCTGGATCGTCTCGAAAATAAATACGGTCCGCTGCCGCAATGTCGGGCGGTTAATTATTGGCGTGGGCTGAGCGCCAATATGCTCAGTCGTATGATGTGCGAAGCGTTACATCAAACCGATTCTGGTGATGGCGTCATCTTTCTTACCGATAGCGCAGGCGCGGCACCGTACCGCGTAGCATCGCTGATGAGCCATAAGCACAGCGGCTGCGAAGTGATTGCCGGTATCCATTACTCATTAATTGAACAAATGGTTCCTATGCGGGAATCCATGAGCAGCAGCGCGTTCCGTCAGCGTATTGTTGAGCTGGGAACGCCCGGGGTGACGAGCCTATGGCATCAGCAGCAAAAAAATCCGCCTTTTGTTCTACTGCATGATTTGTATGAGAATTAAACGTTGGTATTGATGCCGCTTTTGTTACAATAATCAGGTCGGTTCCCGCTTTGGTTATTACTCATGGCTATACGCGCGCTAGTGCTGCTTGTTTTATTCCTCTCCGGTGGCGCTGCTGCCGCTTTACCTATGCGTTATATGCAAACCACCGAAGATGCCACGGTCTGGGCGCGTATTGGCAATAAAACGATGACGGTCGGTAATCTACGGGCCGGGCAAATCATTGGCATTGAGCCGGACGTCGAGGATTACTACACCTTCAATTTCGGCTTCGGTAAAGGCTTTATCGACAAAGGCCATCTTGAGCCGGTGCAGGGACGTCAGCGCGTTGAAGATGGGCTGGGGGATTTAAATAAGCCGCTGAGTAATCAAAACCTGATTACCTGGAAAGATACTCCGGTTTATAACGCCCCGGATATTAGCAGCGCGCCGTTTGGTACGCTGGCGGAAAACCTGCGCTATCCGGTTATCAACCGACTTAAAGATCACCTTAATCAGACCTGGTATCAAATTCGCATTGGCGATCGCCTGGCCTATATCAGCGCGCTGGATGCGCAGCCAGATAACGGTATTCCGGTGCTCACCTATCACCATATTCTGCGTGATGAGGAAAATACCCGTTTTCGTCATACCTCCACCACCACTTCCGTGCGAGCCTTCAGTAACCAGATGACCTGGCTGCGTGATATGGGCTATACGACGCTGACGATGTATCAGCTGGAAGATTACGTACATAACCGCGCCAATTTGCCTGCGCGAGCGGTGGTTATCACCTTCGACGATGGCCTGAAATCCGTCAGTCGCTACGCGTGGCCGATACTGCATCAGTATGGCATGAAGGCGACGGCATTTATTATTTCGTCACGCATCAAACGGCACCCGCAAAAGTGGGCACCGAAATCGCTGCAATTTATGAGCATCTCTGAGCTCAACGACATTAAAGATGTGTTCGACTTCCAGTCGCATACCCATTTTCTGCATCGGGTGGATGGCTACCGCCGGCCTATTCTGCTCAGCCGCAGCTATCACAACATTTTGTTCGATTTTGAGCGCTCCAGACGCGCTCTGGCGCAGTTTAACCCGCACGTGCTGTACCTTTCCTACCCATTCGGTGGCTATAACGCGACGGCGGTGAAGGCGGCGGGGGATGCCGGTTTTCATCTGGCGGTGACAACGGTAAAAGGGAAGGTGAAGCCGGGGGACAATCCGATGCTACTCAAGCGACTGTACATTCTGCGGACGGATTCGCTGGAGACGATGTCGCGGTTAGTCAGTAACCAGCCGCAGGGATAAGCTGGCGCTCGACGAATGCCGGGCGCCAGAAGGTATCAGGCAACCTGTACTGGAATGGCTTTCGCCGTACGCTTCATTTCATTGTCGCCTTCAAAATAGGCTACATTTGGGCGCCAGGTACGGGCTTCTTCATCAGACATGGTGACGAAGCTAGCGATGATGACGATATCGCCAACATCGGCGTTATGCGCCGCTGCACCGTTAACGGAGATGATTTTAGAACCACGTTCCGCCGCGATGGCGTAGGTTGAGAAACGTTTACCGTTGTTAACATTCCAGATATCAATGGCTTCGTTTTCCAGGATCCCCGCGGCGTCAAGGAAGTCCTGATCAATCGCGCAGGAACCTTCATAGTGCAGGTCAGACTGCGTGACCTTAACGCGGTGGAGTTTGCCCTGCAGCATAGTGCGAATCATAGCGTCTACCTTTAATTCTTAACGGAAACAAAGCAGTCAGCGGCTGCCTTGAGAAATTTCGCAGGCAGTATTGCCCGATTTAAACCGGGTGTCTATATGCTATTCACCGGGCTTTCGATTAATTGCGTTTCATCACTCACAATGCTCTGCAACCGTTGTCGTATCACAAGAACGCTACCATTCATGTAGCCAAAGCATTGCTTAGACGCGGTGAGTTACGCCGCTATTCACCGCGAGCCCGGACCGGCGAAATGCAGTCGGGCTCTGGGAACTGACGTTAAAGCTCTACGCTTTGATTATCGATCAAACGCGCTTTGCCAAGCCAGGCGGCCATCAGGATCACCGCACGTTTGCTGTTTTCAGTCAGGTCGAGCAGGGTATCGGCATCGCGGATTTGAATATCGTCCGCGCGGAAGCCTTTCTCGTTTAATGCCTGCTCTGCAAGGGTGATTATCTCATCCTGATCGCGTTCGCCAGCCTTCAGCTTTTCAGCCACGCTGCTGAGTACTTTATACAGACCTGGCGCGATTTTACGCTGCTCTGCCGTCAGGTAACCGTTGCGTGAACTGAGGGCCAGGCCGTCCTTTGCACGGATAATCGGCACGCCGACGATCTCGATGTCATAGCCCATATCGGCCACCATCTTGCGCAGCAGCGCTAACTGCTGGAAGTCTTTTTCGCCGAAGCAGGCAATGTCAGGCTGAATCAGATTGAACAGTTTGCTGACAATGGTTGAGACGCCGCGGAAGTGGCCCGGACGGCTGGCACCTTCGAGCATCGTGGATAAACCCGGCACATCAACGAAGGTGTGGCTTTCGGTTCCCTGCGGATAGATTTCGGCAACGGCTGGTGCGAAGACGTAATCCACTTTGCGCTTATTCAGCTTCTCACAGTCTTCCTGGAGCGTGCGCGGATAGTTGGCCAGATCCTCGGCGCGGTCAAATTGCATTGGGTTGACAAAGATGCTGACAATGACCACATCGGCTCGCGTTTTGGCCTCTTCAACCAACGTCATATGACCATCGTGCAGGTTGCCCATTGTCGGGACTAATGCGACGCGTTTGCCTTCCTGACGCAGGCGACGAATGTGCTGACGCAGCAGCGGCAGGGTTTCGATAATTAGCACAACAAGACTCCTTAATGGAAACTGTGTTCTTCGCCCGGATAGACTCCGGACTCCACTTCAGCCATATACTGCCGCACGGCGGCGCGCATGTCGCCCGCTTCGGCGAGGAAATTTTTAGCAAATTTAGGGATATGACCGCCGGTAATACCGAAGGCGTCGTGCATCACGAGGATCTGCCCATCGGTGACGTTGCCAGCACCAATGCCGATAACGGGGATCGACAGCGCTTCGGTGACGCGTTTCGCCAGCTCGACCGGCACACACTCCAGCACCAGCAGCTGTGCGCCTGCCGCTTCCAGGGCCAGCGCATCATCTAGAAGTACCTGACCGGCATCGCCGCGGCCCTGGACTTTGTAACCACCAAAGATATTGACCGACTGCGGCGTTAAACCGAGGTGACCGCATACCGGTACGGCGCGGTCGGTGAGCATTTTCACCGTATCGACCAGCCAGGCACCGCCTTCGATCTTAACCATGTTGGCCCCCGCGCGCATCACGGTGGCGGCGTTCTCAAACGCTTGCTCAGGGGTGGCGTAAGCCATAAACGGCAGGTCGGACAGCAGCAGGCAGTTTGGCGCGCCACGACGAACGGCACGGGTATGATAAGCAATCTCTTCAACGGTCACCGGCAGGGTGGAATCGTGCCCCTGTACCGTCATTCCCAGGGAATCGCCAACCAGCATCACGTTAATACCCGCGTCAGCAAACAGTTTGGCAAAGCTGTAATCGTAAGCCGTAATAGTGGCGAAGCGTTTTTTCTCTTGCTTGCATTTCTGCAATAAAGCGATGGTGGTTGGTTTCATAATAATCCCTGATGATAAGGTCGAATTACCCGGCATTTTAACAGCCGAATTCAGGGGGGCAATTATTTTAGGCAACCGATTCCCCGTAAAGCAGGGAACGTTAAAAATGAGAGCTGTATGCTACCAGAGGGTGGGATGTTCAGCGCCTAGGGTAGCAAGGCGTTGCTGCAGGCTGATGCCGTCAGGGAAGGTCAGAGCAGGGGCGATTTCGTACAACGGCCACAGCATAAAACCGCGGTTGTACATGTCGTAGTGGGGAACGGTCAGATTATCGGTATGAATTATCGCCTGACCAAACAGCATAATGTCTAAATCGAGGGTGCGGGGCCCCCAGCGTTCGGCTTTACGTACGCGCCCCTGCTGCAGTTCAATACGCTGGGTATGGCGTAACAGCTCCTCGGCAGCCAGCGTTGTTTCCAGTGCGACGGCAGCGTTCAGATAGTCTGGTTGATCCTGCGGGCCAAGCGGCGGCGTACGATAAAACGAGGATACCGCGACCAGACGGGTCTGCGGTATCTCTCCGAGCGCCTTCACGGCAGCACTCACCTGTTCAAGCGGCGAGGCGAGGTTGCTGCCGAGCGCGATATAAACCAGCGTCACGCGCTGCCCTCGCGGCTCGGTGCACGTTTACGCGGGCGGCGATGGCGGCGACGGTTGTCCGGCTCGTCATCCAGTTCATTAAGCATGTCTTTTTGTGCCGGCGGCGCAACAACCTGGAACTCACTCCACCACTGGGTGAGACGCTGCAGCTCATGGTTATTCTCGGCTTCAGCGCGCAGTGCCAGCAGATCGTAGGCTGCACGGAATTTCGGATGCTCCATCAGCTTCCAGGCGCGTTTCCCCTGACGACGGGACATGCGCAACTGCAGCTGCCAGATATCGCGGACCAGTGAGGTAATGCGTTTTGGAATCGCCAACGAACGGCAGGCTTCATCCAGCACTTCGTTCATCGCCAGCGCAAAGGCGTCGTGGTAGGCCAGACCGCTTTCCTGGGCAATTTTTTGCGCCATTTCCAGCAGTGGATACCAGAACATCGCGGCAAACAGGAAGGCCGGATTGACGCGCATATCGTTATGAATACGGTTATCGGTGTTCTTCAGCACCTGCGCAATGATGCGCTCCATCGGACTATCACCGTCTTCGGTGAAGTAACGGGTGATGGTCGGGAACAGCGGCTGGAACAGGTTGTATTCGCGCAGCAGCTGGTAGGTTTCATAGCCGTAGCCCGCCTGCAGCAGCTTAAGCGCTTCTTCAAACAGGCGCGCCGGAGGCACGTCGTTCATCAACGTCGCCAGACGCGGAATGGGTTCGGCGGTTTCCGGGCTGATACGCATGCTCAGCTTGGCGGCAAAACGCACGGCGCGCAGCATACGCACCGGGTCTTCACGGTAGCGGGTTTCCGGGTCGCCAATCAGGCGAATCACGCCATCAGACAGATCCTGCATGCCGCCAACGTAGTCGCGGACGGTAAAATCAGCCACGCTGTAATAAAGACTGTTGATCGTAAAGTCGCGGCGCTGGGCATCGTCTTCGATAGAACCGAAGATATTGTCGCGCAGCAGCATGCCGTTTTGCCCACGCTGTGAGGTGGTGCGGTCAGACTGGCCGTCTTCGTGGTGACCACGGAAAGTGGCAACCTCGATAATTTCCGGGCCAAACATGACGTGAGCCAGGCGGAAGCGGCGGCCAACCAGACGGCAGTTGCGGAACAGCTTGCGTACCTGATCGGGGGTCGCGCTGGTGGTCACATCAAAATCTTTCGGTTTTTTGCCTAAAAGCAGGTCGCGGACACCCCCGCCGACGAGGTAAGCCTCGTAGCCTGCTTTGTTCAGACGATAAAGAACCTTGAGGGCGTTCTCGCTAATATCTTTGCGGGAAATAGCGTGCTGCTCGCGCGGAATGACAGTCATAACAGGTTTAGCAACGGCGTTTTCAGCCTCGCTCTCCTCACGGCTTAGCACCTTGCGGCAGAAATTAGCGACTCGGGTAAAAATGGTGCACCTCGGTAATATCAGTATCCAGGACAAAAAAATAGCGGCTAATCATAGCTCAGCATTACGCATTTGAGAATGGCGGATTGATCTTCGCCGTCTCGGGTACGGTAGAAAGCGACCACGCTGCGACCGCATTTTGCAATATTTCCGCCGTACTCATATCCTGCCATTGCGCCGGAATGTCCTGGCCCAAAAAGCGCAGAGCCTGAATAAGTACCGGGCGGGGATCGCCGTGAGGCAAAGCAGGTGCATGATTTTGCTTGGAAAGTTTAGCACCTTCTGCCGTCAATGCCAGCGGCAGATGAATATAGTCAGGCGCCTGCCAGCCAAACTGCTGGTAGAGCGAAATTTGTCGTACCGTGGGTTCAATTAAATCCGCGCCGCGGACAATTTCGCTGACCCCCTGAAAATGGTCATCAACCACCACCACCAGGTTATAGGCAAAAAGCCCATCACGACGGTGAATAATAAAGTCTTCGCGCGCCAGGCGTTCATCAGCCTGAAGCGTACCGCGCAGCCGATCGTTGAATTCGAGCACCGGATGCCGTTGGCGCAGACGTAACGCGGCGTTTTCAGGGCCGTGATTCAGCGAACGGCAGTGGCCATCGTAGGTTCCGCCAATGCTCTGAATACGCGCACGCGTGCAGGTACAGAAATAGCAGAGGTCCTGATTTTTTAACCAGGCCAGCGCCTCGCGATAAGCGTCATGACGCTGAGACTGCCACAGGACCTCTCCGTCCCAGTGCAGACCGTAATGTTCCAGCTGATGCAAAATGGTGGTTGCAGCACCGGGAACTTCACGCGGGGGATCGATATCTTCGATGCGAACTCGCCAGATACCCTGGTGGGCACGAGCCTGCAGATAGCTGCCAAGCGCAGCAATGAGCGAACCAAAATGCAGTTCACCGGAAGGCGAGGGGGCGAAACGCCCTATATAAGGTTGTGATGACATGTTTATAGCAATAAAAAACAACAAGGCGGGAAGTGACTCCCGCCTTGAAGATAGAGTGTTAGCGTTCTATCAACCTGCCATCTGCTTTTCGCGGATTTCTGCCAGCGTTTTGCAGTCAATACACAGGTCGGCCGTTGGGCGCGCTTCCAGACGACGAATACCAATTTCAACACCACAGGATTCGCAGTAGCCGAAATCTTCATCTTCGACTTTCTTCAACGTCTTCTCGATCTTTTTGATCAGCTTACGTTCACGATCGCGGTTACGCAGTTCGAGGCTGAACTCTTCTTCCTGTGCGGCACGGTCAACCGGGTCCGGGAAGTTTGCAGCTTCGTCCTGCATGTGAGTAACGGTGCGATCGACTTCATCCCTAAGTTGATTACGCCATGCTTCAAGAATACGTCGGAAGTGCGCTAGCTGGGCTTCGTTCATATACTCTTCGCCCGGTTTCACCTGGTACGGCTCCACCCCTGCGATGGACAGAATACTCAGGGACGATGTTTTACGGTTTTGCCCTTCTTGCATGTTGTTTCTCCTTAACACGCACTATCGATCCCCGTGTTCGGGGGAAAAATCAGGCCGCTATAAATAACAGATGCTTTTCCGGTTGGCAATTATCTAAACGTAACACTTGACAATGCTGTGAGGAAAAGCGTATTTGCGCCGCAGCCCGAACACTTTCTATGCAATATCACCCGAGACTAACGAAACGGGTAACGGCGATATCAGAGTCATATTATCGGCAGAAAGTTCCGCTTTATAAGCCAAAATCTCCACCCCCTTTTTGTGTGCCTCATTCAATAGCTTTGCGTATTGAGCATCAATATGGTGTGCAGGAGAGAAATATTCAATGGCTGAGTGCAAGATTGCAAACAGCAAAACGGCGCGCTCTCCGTTCGCCACAACGCCCATAAGCTCGCGTAAATGTTTTTGTCCCCGTAGCGTCACGGCATCGGGGAAATAGCCAAACTCATTTTCTGCCAGCGTTACCGACTTCACTTCAATATAGCATCTGGGACGATCATCTGCCTGTAACATGATATCAATACGACTGTTTTCCTCGCCGTATTTCACTTCGCTTTTCAGCGAGTTGTAACCAACAAGCTCTGGAATACTTCCCGTATTTATTGCTTCTATCGCTAACGTATTAGCCCGTAGCGTGTTGACGCAGATAAAGGCGCCATTTTGCGTTTGGGTCAGCTCCCAGGTATGGGGGTACTTACGCTTGGTATTGTCGGACGTGGAATACCACACGGTATCGCCCGGCGTTGCGCAACCGGTCATCGCGCCGGTGTTTGGGCAATGCAGGGTAAAAATGTCACCCGAGGAGGTCACCACATCGGCCAGAAAACGTTTATAGCGCTTAATCAGCGTGGCGGACTGGAGCGGCGGTGTAAACTGCATCGGGTTTCCTTATTTATTCGCTGAGCGTCCAGCGCTGTAATGGTGTATATCGCGTGCGCCCTCCGGCATAGCGCGATTCGTACAGAACAAACTCCGTCACCGGAAACTCCCAATGAAAACCCGGCGCCGGGATCGGCATCGCCTGGCCTGCGTGACGCAGCAACGTCAGGTGTGGGTGAAACGGCTGTGGACTCTGGTAACAGCCGCTGCGGGCGGCCTGTGCACGTAGCATATTGGCGAGCTGCAATAGCCCGCGCGGCGGCTGGCGCGTACCGAGCCAGACCACGCGAGAACGCAGCCACTGCCCGGCATCGTCAAGGTGCAGCGTAAAACCCGGCTGTTGAATACGCCCGGCCAGCGCCGCCAGCGCGCGCTGTTTCTCCGCGCTCACCTCGCCGAGAAACGCCAGCGTCATATGCATGTTGGCCGCTGCCACCGGTACACCGGCATCAGCGGGAAAATGATCCGCGCGCCACTGCACTAGCTGCTTCTGAATTTTCGCCGGGATCTCAATGGCGAAAAACAGTCTTTTTGACTCAGACATCGTGGGTACTCGGTTATGAATTGACGCGATGCTACAATGTCCGCCGTTTAATGTTAACCCCTGGAGCCATTCGTGTCCCTGTTGCCGGTCGCAAGCATCCTTCCTGAACTTCTTCTCGCCTTACGGCAATCCCCGCAGGTGCTGCTGAATGCGCCGACGGGGGCGGGTAAATCGACCTGGCTGCCGCTGCAAATTTTACGCGACGGCGGCATTGAGGGGCGCATCCTGCTGCTGGAGCCACGTCGGCTGGCGGCGCGTAACGTTGCGCAACGGTTGGCTGAGCTGTTGGGAGAGAAACCCGGGGAAACGGTGGGTTATCGCATGCGCGCCGAAACCTGCGTCGGTGCGACAACGCGGCTGGAAGTGGTAACGGAGGGGATCCTGACTCGCATGATCCAACACGATCCGGAACTCTCCGGCGTGGGGTTGGTGATCCTCGATGAGTTTCATGAACGGAGTCTGCAGGCGGATCTGGCGCTGGCGTTACTGCTGGACGTGCAGCAGGGGCTGCGCGATGACCTGAAGCTGCTGATCATGTCGGCGACGCTGGATAGCGACAAACTCCAACGCCTGCTGCCGCAGGCTCCGATCCTCATTTCCGAGGGCCGGGCCTTCCCGGTGGAACGCCGCTATCAGTCATTGCCATCGCATCAGCGCTTTGATGAAGCGGTGGCGATTGCCACGGCTGAGTTGTTGCGCAATGAGCCAGGTTCACTGTTGTTATTTTTACCCGGCGTTGGCGAAATCCAGCGGGTGCAGAATTTGCTTGCTGAGCGCGTGGCTGACGACGTGCTGCTTTGTCCTTTATATGGTGCGCTGCCGCTGAGCGAACAGCGGCAGGCGATTCTTCCCGCCCCAGCGGGCAAACGCAAGGTGGTGCTGGCGACCAATATTGCGGAAACCAGCCTGACGATTGAAGGGATTCGGCTGGTGGTCGATAGCGCGCAGGAGCGCGTGGCGCGCTTTGATGTCCGCACTGGGCTGACGCGTTTATTAACCCAGCGCGTCAGTCAGGCGTCGATGACCCAGCGCGCCGGGCGTGCCGGGCGACTGGAATCGGGCGTTTGCGTGCATCTGCTGGCAAAAGAACAGGCCGAACGCGCGGCAGCGCAAAGCGATGCGGAGATCTTACAAAGCGATCTGTCGTCTCTGCTGCTGGAGCTGCTGCAGTGGGGATGTACCGATCCGGCGCAGCTTAGCTGGCTGGATCAGCCGCCCGCGGCGAATCTTGCTGCCGCGCGCCGTTTGCTCACGCAGCTTGCTGCGCTGGCCGATGAGCGTTTAACGGCGAAGGGGCAAAAAATGGCGGCGCTGGGTAACGATCCGCGTCTTGCAGCCATGCTGGTTGCCGCGCAAAGCGAGGATGAAGTGGCGACGGCGGCGCGTTTGGCGGCGATTCTGGAAGAGCCGCCGCGTGGCGCAAGCCATGATCTGTTGCAGGCATTTTCTCGCCCACAGGGCCAGTGGCAGCAGCGCAGCCAGCAGCTTTGCAAGCGCCTCAATCGCCGTGCGGGACAGCCGGACAGCGATGCCATTCCGACGCTGCTGGCGCAGGGCTTTCCCGATCGTATTGCCCGCCGACGCGGACAAGAGGGGCGCTATCAGTTGGCCAACGGTATGGGGGCGATGCTGGATGCGGACGATGCGTTAAATCGCCACGAATGGCTGATAGCTCCGCTGTTGCTTCAGGGCAACGCTGCACCGGACGCTCGCATTTTGCAGGCCTGCGCGCTGGATATCGACGCGCTCGTCGCCCGTTGCCCCTCATTGCTTCAACAATCTGACACGATTGAGTGGGACGATGCTCAGGGGACGCTTAAAGCGCTGCGGCGCAGCCAGATTGGCCAACTGACGCTCAGCGTGCGTCCGTTGGCAAAACTGTCCGAAAGTGAACTGCATCAGGCGATGCTGACCGGTATTCGCGAGAAAGGATTAAGCGTGCTTAACTGGACGAGCGAAGCGCAGCAGCTACGCTTGCGTTTACAGTGTGCCGCGCGCTGGCTTCCAGAAGAGCCGTGGCCAGCGGTTGATGACGCGACGTTGCTGGATGAACTGGAAAGCTGGCTGCTGCCGCATATGACCGGCGTTCACTCGCTGCGTGGGCTGAAATCCGTGGATATTTATCAGGCGCTGCGGGACCGGCTGCCGTGGTCATTACAACAACGTCTGGAGAGTTCCCTGCCAACTCATTACACTGTGCCGACGGGAAGCCGAATTGCGATTCGCTATGACGAAGACAATCCGCCTGCGCTGGCGGTGCGAATGCAGGAAATGTTTGGTGAAGCCAGCACGCCGACTCTCGCCCAAGGGCGGGTGGCGCTGGTGCTGGAGCTACTTTCACCCGCTCAGCGTCCGTTGCAGATTACGCGTGATTTAAGCGCGTTTTGGCAAGGGGCGTACCGCGAGGTGCAAAAAGAGATGAAGGGGCGCTATCCGAAGCACGTCTGGCCGGACGATCCGGCGAATACCGCGCCAACGCGGCGGACGAAGAAATATTCATGATGGTGCCGGCCCGGCGGAGACGTTTACGCCGGGGAGCAAAATTGAGAGATATCTTCTTCTGTCACAGGACAGAAGAATTGAGAATCAGGCCTTTATGCCTGAATGTTGCGGAGAGAAAGCATGGCGGGGAATGACCGCGAGCCGATTGGACGGAAAGGTAAACCTGCACGTCCGGCGAAACAAAAGGTAAGCCGTCGACAGCTCAGAGATGATGAGTATGACGACGATTATGATGATGATGACTATGAAGATGAAAAACCGCGTTCGCGTAAAGGCGGCGGTAAAGGGGGCAAACCGCGCGGCAAACACCGTTGGTTCTGGTTCCTGCTCAAACTCGGCATCGTCTTTGCGGTACTGATCGCGATTTACGGCGTCTATCTGGACCAAAAAATCCGTAGCCGTATCGATGGCAAAGTCTGGCAGCTTCCGGCGGCGGTGTATGGCCGTATGGTCAACCTTGAGCCGGATATGACCATCAGCAAAAAAGAGATGGTGCAACTGCTGACCGCGACGCAGTATCGTCAGGTGACGGCGATGACGCGGCCTGGTGAATTCACCGTGCAGGCCAACAGCATCGAAATGATCCGCCGCCCGTTCGATTTCCCGGACAGTAAAGAAGGGCAGGTGCGCGCGCGTCTGACCTTTGATGGCGATCATCTGGAAACCATCGAGAATATGGACAGCAACCGCCAGTTCGGTTTCTTCCGCCTCGATCCGCGCCTGATTACCATGATGTCCTCGCCAAATGGCGAGCAGCGTCTGTTCGTCCCGCGCAATGGTTTCCCGGATCTGCTGGTCGACACGCTTATCGCTACCGAAGACCGCCACTTCTACGAGCATGACGGCATCAGCTTCTTCTCGATTGGTCGTGCGGTACTGGCCAACCTGACCGCCGGACGTACGGTGCAGGGCGCGAGTACGCTGACCCAGCAGTTGGTGAAAAACCTGTTCCTCTCCAGCGAACGTTCTTACTGGCGTAAGGCGAACGAAGCGTATATGGCGCTGATCGTCGATGCGCGTTACAGCAAAGACCGTATTCTTGAACTGTATATGAACGAGGTGTACCTCGGTCAGAGCGGCGACAATGAAATTCGTGGTTTCCCGCTGGCCAGTCTTTACTACTTTGGCCGCCCGGTTGAAGAACTGAGCCTCGATCAGCAGGCGCTGCTGGTGGGCATGGTGAAAGGGGCGTCGGTCTATAATCCGTGGCGTAACCCGAAACTGGCGCTGGAACGTCGTAACCTGGTGCTGCGTCTGCTGCAACAGCAGAAAGTGATCGACCAGGAACTGTATGACATGCTGAGTGCCCGTCCGCTGGGCGTACAGCCGCGCGGCGGGGTGATTTCACCACAGCCGGCGTTTATGCAGATGGTGCGCCAGGAGCTGCAGGCGAAGCTGGGCGATAAGGTTAAAGATCTGTCCGGGGTGAAAATCTTCACCACCTTCGACTCCGTTGCCCAGGATGCGGCAGAGAAAGCGGCCACCGAAGGCATTCCGGTGCTGAAGAAACAGCGTAAGCTGAACGACCTGGAAACAGCGATGGTGGTAGTTGACCGCTTCAGTGGTGAAGTGCGTGCCATGGTTGGCGGCGCCGAACCGC
This sequence comes from Kluyvera cryocrescens NBRC 102467, assembly GCF_001571285.1. Classification (GTDB taxonomy): domain Bacteria; phylum Pseudomonadota; class Gammaproteobacteria; order Enterobacterales; family Enterobacteriaceae; genus Kluyvera; species Kluyvera cryocrescens. The sequence continues at coordinate 130,378 of NZ_BCTM01000011.1, forward strand.
AGTTTGCGGGCTACAACCGTGCGATGCAGGCACGTCGCTCGATTGGTTCTCTGGCAAAACCGGCGACCTATTTGACCGCGTTGAGCCAGCCGAATCAGTATCGCCTGAACACCTGGATTGCCGATGCGCCGATTGCCTTGCGTCAGCCAAACGGCCAGGTGTGGTCACCGCAGAACGACGATCGTCGCTATAGCGGCCAGGTGATGCTGGTGGATGCGCTAACGCGTTCAATGAACGTACCTACCGTGAACCTCGGGATGGCGCTGGGTCTGCCTGCCGTCACCGACACCTGGCTGAAGCTGGGTGCGCCGAAAGATCAGCTTAACGCGGTTCCCGCGATGCTGCTGGGGGCGCTGAACCTGACGCCAATCGAAGTGGCGCAGGCGTTCCAGACTATCGCCAGCGGCGGCAACCGTGCCCCGCTGTCGGCGCTGCGTTCGGTGATTGCTGAAGACGGTACCGTGCTATACCAGAGCTTCCCACAGGCTGAACGTGCCGTTCCAGCACAGGCGGCGTACATGACGCTGTGGACCATGCAGCAGGTTGTTCAGCGCGGTACAGGCCGTCAGCTGGGGGCGAAATACCCGAATCTGCATTTGGCAGGGAAAACCGGGACCACCAACAACAACGTTGATACCTGGTTTGCCGGGATCGATGGCCGTGAAGTGGTGATTACCTGGGTAGGCCGTGATAACAACCAGCCGACCAAGCTGTACGGTGCTAGCGGTGCGATGTCTATCTATCAGCGTTATCTGGCGAGCGAGTCGCCTATCGCGCTGGATCTGACGCCGCCGGAAGATATCGTCAACATGGGCGTTGATGAGAACGGCAACTTTATCTGCGGCGGCGGTGGCATGCGCATGCTGCCGGTTTGGACCACCAATCCGGATGCGCTGTGCCAACAGAGCCAACAGCAGATCGAGCAGCAGCAGTCAGCGAACCCGTTTGATAATTCGTCCTCTCAACCGCCGCAGCAGCAGCAACAGCAGCAGCAACCGGCGCAGGAGAAAAAAGACGGTGACGGCGTAGCGGGCTGGATTAAAGATATGTTCGGCGGTAACTAATACTTTCTTGCGGTATATAAAAGGCCTCTGTGTGATACAGAGGCTTTTTTTTCATCTCTTTTTTCTTTTTTTTAACGCCTTTATTTCATCTGATTATTTCTTAACCCCTTAATTCTGGTAGGGGCTTATATCGCTTGCTATGCGTCCATCTGCTGTCCTATTATGCTTGCGGTTATAATAATAATTCTCGTTTACGTTATCATTCACTTCATCAGAGATATACCAATGGCGCGTCCTAAAACTGCTCAGCCAACCCACTCGCTGCGTAAACTCGCAGTCGTAGTCGCCACAGCGGTCAGCGGCATGTCTGTTTACGCACAGGCTGCAGATAAACCGAAAGAAGAAACCATCACCGTTACCGCAGCTCCTGCGGCTCAGGAAAGTGCCTGGGGCCCGGCGGCAACGATTGCTGCCAAACATTCGGCAACGGCAACCAAAACGGATACCCCGATTGAGAAGACGCCACAGTCTGTTTCGGTTATTACCCGTCAGGAGATGGATATTCGTCAGCCGACGACCGTGAAGGATGCGATGGCTTATACGCCAAGCGTCTTCTCCACTCGCGGTAGCTCCTCAACTTATGATGTTGTTTCCATTCGCGGTTTTACGGCACCAACCACCGTTAACACCAATCAGTATCTGGATGGCATGAAACTTCAGGGTAATAACTATTCTGAAATTTCGATGGACCCTTATTTCCTGGAACGCGTAGAAGTCATGCGTGGGCCAACGTCTGTGCTGTACGGTAACAGCAACCCGGGCGGTATCGTCAGCATGGTCAGCAAGCGTCCGACCACCGAACCGCTGCGTGAAATCCAATTTAAAATGGGTACGGATAACCTCTGGCAGACCGGCTTTGACTTCAGCGATGCCATTGATGACGCTGGCGTTTGGTCCTACCGTCTGACCGGTTTAGGCCGTAGCCAGGATGCTCAGCAGGATATGGTTAAGTCCAGCCGTTATGCGGTGGCACCGTCCTTTAGCTGGCGTCCGGATGATAAAACTGATTTCACCTTCCTGAGTAACTTCCAGAGCGATCCGGATGCAGGCTACTATGGCTGGCTACCGCGTGAAGGTACGGTGGTTCCTTACGTTGATGCTAACGGTAACTCGCACAAGCTGCCGACCGATTTCAACGAAGGTGAAAGAGATAACAAGATGCAGCGACGCCAGCAGATGGTGGGCTACAACTTCTCACACGCGTTTAACGATACCTTCACCGTGCGCCAGAATCTGCGCTACGACCAGGTGAAAACGCTTTACCGTTCCGTGTACGGCTTTGGCTATGACGGCGCCGGTAATATCAAACGTAACTACGTTCGTTCCGACGAAGATCTCAATACCTTTACCGTGGATACGCAGCTGCAATCCAACTTTGCGACCGGTGACGTAGGTCATACGCTGCTGACTGGCGTTGATTACTCACGTATGCGCAACGACATTGATGCACTGTACGGTTCTGCTGATTCTCTGAATATGCAGAATCCACAGTACGGTAACCCGAACATCGACGTCAGCGGTCCGTATGCGAAATACCAGGTTCTGAACCGCATGGAGCAGACGGGTCTGTATGCACAGGATCAGATGGAATGGGATAAATGGGTGCTGACGTTGGGTGGTCGCTATGACTACGCGAAAACGTCAACGCTGACCCGTACCAACGGTAATGAAGCCATGAATCACGACCAGCAGTTCACCTGGCGTGGCGGTGTAAACTACCTGTTTGATAACGGTATTTCCCCATACTTCAGCTACAGTGAATCCTTCGAACCGACGTCTGGCTCCACGAAAGAAGGCAAGCCATTCGATCCTTCTCGCGGCAAGCAGTATGAAACCGGCGTGAAGTACGTTCCGAAAGATATGCCAGTTGTGCTGACCGCCGCTATTTACCAGCTGACCAAGAACAAAAACCTGACGTCTGATCCGAACGACTCTACGGGTCTGTACAGCGTTCAAACGGGTGAAATTCGCTCCCGTGGTCTTGAGCTGGAAGCGAAAGCCGCTGTTAACGAAAATATCAACGTGACCGCTGCCTACAGCTACAACGATGCTGAATATACTGAAGACACCATCTTCAAAGGCAAACGCCCAGCAGAAGTTCCGCGTAATCAGGCGTCTCTGTGGACGGACTACACCTTCTACGATACCGCGCTCAGCGGGCTGACCTTCGGTGCGGGTGTACGTTATACCGGTTCAACGGTTAGCTATTACAAATACGACACGACAACCGGTAAGAAAAACGATTCGTTTAACGTCGCTGGCTACACCGTTGCTGATGCGATGGTCAAATACGATCTGGCGCGCTTCGGCCTGCCGGGATCGTCTGTCGCGGTTAACGTCAATAACCTGTTCGATCGTGAATACGTTTCCAGCTGCTATAGCGAATACGCATGCTACTGGGGCGCTGAACGTCAGGTTGTTGCAACCGCAACGTTCCGTTTCTAACCACCTCCAGGGCGCGGATTTTCCGCGCCCTTTAACATGTTGACGGTTATGCAGGACAACACAACTCATTCTGATACGACCTTTTCTTTGGAACAGGTCGTTTTTCGCGTTCCAGGCCGTACGCTTCTTCATCCTCTGTCGTTAACGTTCCCTGCGGGCAAGGTGACTGGCCTTATCGGCCATAATGGCTCGGGAAAATCCACGCTGCTGAAAATGCTCGGGCGCCATCAGCCGCCGTCAGAGGGCGAGATTCTGCTGGATGGTCAGCCGCTGGCGAGCTGGAACAGTAAAGCGTTTGCCCGCAAAGTTGCCTATCTGCCGCAGCAATTACCGCCAGCGGAAGGAATGACGGTGCGCGAACTGGTGGCGATTGGCCGCTACCCGTGGCACGGTGCGCTGGGGCGTTTTGGCGTAGCCGATCGCGAGAAAGTGGATGAAGCCATCGCGCTCGTGGGATTAAAACCGCTGGCGCAGCGCCTGGTTGACAGCCTCTCCGGCGGCGAACGCCAGCGGGCGTGGATTGCCATGCTGGTGGCGCAGGACAGCCGCTGCTTGCTGCTGGATGAGCCGACCTCGGCGCTGGATATTGCGCATCAGGTTGATGTGCTGGCGTTAGTGCACCGCTTAAGCGAACAGCGTGGCCTGACGGTGATTGCCGTACTGCACGATATCAATATGGCGGCGCGCTACTGCGACTACCTGGTGGCGCTACGTGGCGGTGAGATGATTGCCCAGGGCACGCCGAATGAGCTGATGCGCAGCGAAACGCTGGAAAAAATCTACGGCATTCCTATGGGCATTTTGCCTCATCCCGCCGGTGTTGCACCGGTAAGTTTTGTTTATTGATGATGGTTGATAATCGGATTAGCCGCCGTCGTTTACTGACGGCAATGGCGCTCTCTCCGCTACTGTGGCAGATGCAAAAAGCGCAGGCTGCGCCAGTGAGCGCTGAACGTATCGTGGCACTGGAGTGGCTGCCCGTTGAATTGATGCTGGCGCTAGGCGTCACGCCCTACGGCGTGGCGGACATCCCTAACTACCGGATGTGGGTCAACGAACCGGTGCTGCCGGAGTCGGTGATTGACGTCGGGTTACGTACCGAGCCCAATCTTGAACTGTTGACGCAGATGAAGCCCTCGATGCTCGTCTGGTCAGCCGGTTATGGCCCTTCGCCAGAAATCCTCGCAAGAATCGCGCCAGGCCGCAGCTTTGCCTTCAGCGATGGAAAACTCCCGCTGGCCCAGGCGCGTCGTTCGCTGCTGGAGATGGCAGAGATGCTGGATAAACAGGCGGTGGCGCAGCGTCATTTGGCGGAGTTCGACGCCTATATCGACAGCCTGAAGCCGCATTTTAAACAGCGCGGTGATCGACCATTGCTGATGGTTTCACTGCTGGATCCTCGCCATATGCTGGTGTTCGGTCCTAACTGTCTGTTCCAGGAAATTCTGGATCGCCTGGGGGTGAAAAACGCCTGGCAGGGGGAGACCAATTTCTGGGGCAGCACGGCGGTGGGGATCGACCGGCTGGCGGCCTATAAAGACGTCGACGTGCTGTGCTTCGATCACGGCAACGCCGCGCAAATGCGTCAGCTTGAGGCCACGCCGCTATGGCAGGCGATGCCGTTCGTCCGCGCTAACCGCCTGCAGATTGTTCCGGCGGTGTGGTTCTACGGCGCGACGCTGTCGGCGATGAACTTTGCGCGTATTTTGGATACTTCTCTTGGAGGCAAGGCGTGAAAGCTAAACTGTCGCCATTTGCCGCCGTCTTATTGCTGGTGCTGCTGGTAGCCGCGCTGGCGTTAACCTGGTTTAACTTCACTCTCGCGCTGCCGAAGAGCCTGTGGTTTAAGGCGATGCGTCAGCCGGATATTGACGCTATCGACCAGATGCTCTTCCACTACAGCCTGCTGCCGCGCCTGGCGATTTCGCTGCTGGTTGGTGCCGGATTGGGCCTTGTTGGCGTATTGTTCCAGCAGGTGCTGCGCAATCCACTGGCTGAACCGACCACGCTTGGCGTCGCGACCGGTGCGCAGCTTGGTATGACCGTCACTACGCTGTGGGCACTTCCGGGCGTGCTGACTTCACAATTTGCCGCGCTGGCGGGGGCGTGTATCGTTGGGGCGCTGGTGTTCGGCGTGGCGTGGGGCAAGCGCCTTTCGCCGGTGACGCTGATTCTGGCAGGGCTGGTGGTGAGCCTGTACTGCGGGGCTATCAATCAGCTGATGGTGTTATTCCATCACGACCAGCTACAAAGCATGTTCCTGTGGAGTACCGGGACGCTGACCCAGACCGACTGGAGCGTAGTGCAGCGCCTATGGCCGCAGCTATTGGGCGGCGTGATGCTGACTCTGCTGCTGCTGCGCCCGCTGACCCTGATGGGACTCGATGACGGTGTGGCCCGCAATCTGGGGCTGGCATTGTCACTAGCGCGTTTGGGTGCGCTGACGTTGGCCATCGTGATCAGCGCATTCCTGGTGAATGCCGTTGGTATCATTGGTTTTATTGGCCTGTTCGCGCCGCTGTTGGCGAAAATGCTCGGTGCACGACGTTTGCTGTCGCGCCTGCTTTTAGCACCGCTGATTGGCGCGCTGATCCTTTGGCTTTCGGATCAGCTGATTCTCTGGTTGACCCGCGTGTGGATGGAAGTCTCCACGGGGTCTGTGACGGCGCTGATTGGTGCACCGCTGCTGCTGTGGTTACTGCCGCGTTTACGCAGCATGAGCGCCCCGGCAATGAACGCCAGCGATAGCGTGGCGAAAGAACGGCATCATGTGCAGTGGTTTGCGCTGGGCGGGCTGGTCATTTTACTGGTGGGCGTCGTTGTCGCACTGACGTTGGGACGTGATGCACAAGGCTGGCACTGGGCAAGCGGATCGTTGCTTGATGAACTACTACAGTGGCGCTGGCCACGTATCGCGTCGGCGCTGATTGCTGGGGTGATGCTGGCAGTGGCGGGCTGTATTATTCAACGCTTAACCGGCAACCCCATGGCTAGCCCGGAAGTGCTGGGGATAAGCTCCGGCGCCGCGTTCGGCGTGGTGCTGATGCTATTTATGGTGCCTGGAAATGCCTTTGGCTGGCTGTTACCCGCCGGTAGCCTTGGCGCTGCGGTCACGCTCATTGTGATCCTCGTGGCGGCCGGACGCGGCGGTTTTTCACCGCAGCGTATGCTGTTGGCCGGGATGGCGTTGAGTACCGCCTTCACCATGCTGCTGATGATGCTACAGGCCAGCGGCGACCCGCGCATGGCGCAAATCCTGACGTGGATCTCCGGCTCGACCTATAACGCCACCGGCAAGCAAGTGGCGCAATCCGCGATAGCCATGCTGGTGCTGTTGCTGCTGGTACCGCTATGCCGCCGTTGGCTGACGATTTTACCGCTCGGTGGCGAAACGGCGCGCTCGATTGGGATGGCGCTGACCCCCGCGCGTATCGGTCTGTTGCTGCTTGCCGCGTGCCTGACGGCGGCGGCAACGCTGACCATCGGGCCGTTGAGCTTCGTTGGGCTGATGGCGCCGCATATCGCGCGCATGATGGGGTTCCGCCGCACGATGCCGCATATCGTGATTTCGGCACTGATTGGCGGGTTGCTGCTGGTGTTCGCTGATTGGTGTGGGCGCATGTTGATGTTCCCGTATCAGATTCCTGCGGGGCTGCTGTCGACCTTTATCGGCGCACCGTACTTTATCTATCTGCTCAGAAAGCAGAGCCGATAAAAAAGCCGGATAAGCATGCGCTTATCCGGCTTTCAGAGAAAACCGTCACATCTGCCGGGTCTGACCCGGCAAGTTCGCTGAATTACAGCTGGGCAAATACTCGACGCGCCGCGTCGATGGTATTGTCGATATCTTCTTCGCTGTGGGCGATAGACATAAAGCCCGCTTCAAACGCCGATGGTGCCAGATACACGCCTTCATCCAGCATCAGATGGAAGAAGTGTTTAAAGCGCTCAACGTCGCACTTCAGCACGTCCTGATAGCAGGTCACTTCTTTTGCATCGGTGAAGAAAATGCCGAACATGCCACCCACGTTGTTAACGACCAGCGGGATGCCCGCATCTTTTGCCGCATCCAGCAGGCCTTGCGCCAGCTGATTGGTCAGCTCGGTCAGAGTCTCGTGTACGCCCGGCTGTGCGACTTCGGTCAGGCAGGCGAAGCCGGCGGCCATGGCAATCGGGTTGCCTGAGAGCGTTCCCGCCTGGTAAACCGGGCCGGTGGGTGCCAGCGCGTCCATTACGTCACGACGACCACCGAAGGCACCCACCGGCATGCCGCCGCCGATGATTTTGCCAAGGCAGGTCAAATCCGGTACCACGCCGTAATAATCCTGGGCACCCGCGAGTGCGACGCGGAAGCCGGTCATTACTTCATCGATAATCAGCAGTGCGCCGAACTCATCGCACAGCGCGCGCAGGCCCGGCAGGAACTCAGGCTGCGGCGGAATACAGTTCATATTGCCGGCGACGGGTTCAACGATGATACAGGCGATTTCCTGTGGGAATTGTTCGAATGCCGCGCGCACGGAGGCCAGATCGTTATAGGTGCAGGTGAGGGTGTGTTTGGCGAAATCAGCCGGTACGCCCGGCGAGTTTGGCTGGCCGAGGGTCAGCGCGCCGGAACCGGCTTTCACCAGCAGGCAGTCGGCGTGGCCATGGTAGCAACCTTCAAATTTGATGATTTTGTCGCGGCCGGTAAAGCCGCGGGCCAGGCGGATGGCGCTCATGGTGGCTTCGGTACCGGAGTTCACCATACGAACCATATCCATGGTTGGCACCAGTTCGGTAACCAGTTTGGCCATGGTGACTTCCATTTCGGTCGGCGCACCGAAGCTCAGGCCGCGCTCTGCCGCTTCAATCACCGCGTTACGGATGGCAGGGTGGTTGTGGCCCAGCACCATCGGTCCCCAGGACCCGACATAATCGATATAGGCTTTGCCATCGACGTCATACAGATACGCGCCATCTGCACGCTCGATAAACAGCGGTGTGCCACCAACGCCGGTGAAGGCACGTACCGGCGAGTTCACGCCGCCGGGAATCAGTTCACGCGCAGCGCTATAGAGATTTTCAGATTTGCTCATTGCCAGGTTCCTGGTTCGTGAAAAAAGTTTTGCCCGGTATTCTAAATTATTACGCGGAGGTTATGAAATTTTTGGGCATGGTGGTGTCAATGAGGCGCAGGATTGACCTCAACTGACGCTGAGGGCAGATTTCGCGCCATAGGGGGATTGCCGTGCGGAGAGTGCCCGCGTTATGAGCGGCTCGAGTTCTGTCGCAGTGGGAAAATTCGCGTGTTAATGATGGCGATATTGACCTCGCAAGGAGTGCCATCATCCAGATAAACGGTTTCATCAATTTCCATAACGGCATCATTCTCTTTGAGATTCAAAAGATTAATGATGTCTTCATCCATTAGATTAATGGATGTCAGGTTCTGATCCCTGCGCTGGACTTTTTTCCCGGTAATGCTTTCGATATAGCTATATTTGGATATTTCGAGCTGACTTAATTCCATGCTGGTGAACATATTTACCGGCAAATGGATATGTTCCAGCGCCACCGGAATATCATCGAAACACATCAGGCGTAATATTTTATATATTTGGTCACTATTTTTAATGCGTAATGATTGTGCCATTTCAGGCGTGGGCACTTTCATTATACTGAATTTAATGACTTTTCTGACACCTTTATGGCCGTTTTTTTGGGCCTGGTAATCGAAAGGCGACAGCGCATGAAATCTTCCCGAGTGATTACTTTTGCCAATAGATCCGACGAATAAACCGGAACCTTTCACGCGATAAATTCGCTGCTGCTCGATTAACAGGCGCGTCGCTTCACGCACCGTCGCTCGCGTGATGCCGATATTTTTAGCAATCGCAATCTCGGTGTCCAGTTTATCTCCGGGCAAAAGGTTATCCGTCTTTATTTTCCTGAGAATGTAATCGACTACCTCTTTTTGCTTCTCTGTGATGCCATCAACCATCGACTTTGTTCCTAACCAATGTGAGCGGTAACGCTGCTGAGTCCTGTTTACATGTATGCCTGACTTTGTTTTCTATCGACCAGACAGTTCACGTCATATTGTGAGCAAGTTAACGAATTTGATCTAACAAACGCGGCATCTCGATAAAATCCATTTTTGCATATTGTATCTGGACACGTCTATGTGCATCATCAAGATGACTAGACAAGTGAAACATGTATAGACTTACTTAGCGAGTCATAAGAATGCAGAAAAAAGAGACGGAAATTAAGCAATTATTTGTATTTTAATGTTTATTTTGTCTTTTTTTGGCGATGGGGACGTGAGTGGCGTCTGTAGGCATGTCTGAACCGCACCACGAGAAAAACCAAGGTTTCTGGCGACATGTCTGTTCATGCTGGCCTGGGATGAAAACCCAGGAATGTGATTCTTGAAGGTAAAAACCAGGTTAAGAGAGAGACGTATGAGCAACAGAAAGTTAGCGAATGCCATTAGGATCCTGAGCGTTGACGCGATTCAGAAAGCCAATTCCGGCCACCCCGGCGCACCAATGGGGATGGCGGATATCGCCGAGGTCGTATGGCGTCATCACCTTCGCCATAACCCGAAGAACCCACAATGGTTCAACCGCGATCGCTACGTGCAGTCGAATGGGCATGGCTCAATGCTGATTTATTCCCTGTTGCATCTCACCGGCTATGACCTGAGCATGGATGACATTCGTGAATTCCGTCAGCTGCATTCCCGCACGCCGGGCCACCCTGAGTATGGCTATACGCCGGGCGTTGAAACAACCACCGGCCCGCTGGGGCAAGGGGTCGCCAATGCCGTGGGGATGGCAATAGCTGAAAAGGCGCTGGCCGCTGAATTCAACAAGCCTGGATTTGATATCGTGGATCACCACACCTGGCTGTTCCTTGGCGATGGCTGCCTGATGGAAGGCATCTCCCATGAGGCCTGCGGCCTGGCGGGCACGTTAGGTCTTGGTAATCTAATTGCCGTTTGGGACGACAACGGTATTTCAATCGACGGCCACGTTGACGGCTGGTTCGCCGAAGATACCGCCGCACGTTTTCGTGCCTACGGTTGGCACGTGATTGAAGGCATTGATGGTCACGATCCACAGGCCGTTAACGCCGCTGTTGTTGAAGCCAAAAACGTCACTGACAAACCAAGCCTGCTGTGCTGTAAAACCATCATTGGCTTTGGTTCACCGAATAAAGCGGATAGCCATGAATGTCACGGTTCGGCGCTGGGCGCTGATGAAGTGGCGTTGGTCCGTGAGCAACTGCAGTGGCCGTATCCTCCTTTTGAAATTCCAGCCGATGTGTATGCCGCCTGGGATGCCACCGAACAAGGGGCAAAGGTCCAGCAGGAGTGGGACGCGCTGTTTGCTGAATACGCGCAGCAGTGGCCGGAACTGGCGGCGGAATTTACGCGCCGCATGAAGGGAGAATTACCTGCGACGTGGGCTGAGAATATGCAGCAATACGTGCGCGATTTACAAGCGAATCCTGCGGCGTTAGCCACGCGCCAGGTCAGTCAGAAGTGTTTGAATCACTTCGCCGGTCTGCTGCCTGAACTGATGGGTGGTTCAGCGGATCTCTCTCCGTCCAACCTGACTCGTCACCAGAAATCCGTTGATTTCACTGCCGCGAATGCCGCTGGGAACTATATCTCTTACGGCGTCCGTGAATTTGGCATGTCAGCCATTATGAATGGCCTGGCGCTACACGGCGGTTTTATCCCTTACGGCGGGACCTTCCTGATGTTTATGGAATATGCGCGTAACGCTCTGCGCATGGCGGCACTGATGAAAATCCGCTCGGTATTCGTCTATACCCACGACACCATTGGCCTTGGTGAAGATGGCCCAACGCACCAGCCGGTCGAACAACTGGCATCACTGCGCCTGACGCCAAATATGGAAACCTGGCGCGGCTGCGATCAGGTTGAAGTGGCGGTTTCCTGGCAGCAGGCGATTGAACGTCAGGATGGCCCATCGGCCCTGATTCTGACCCGCCAGCCGCTCCCTCAACAGCCGCGCAGCGAAGCGCAGCTCGGTGCCATTTCCCGCGGTGGCTACGTGTTGGTTGACTGCGAAGGCGTTCCAGAATTGATACTGATCTCCGCAGGGTCGGAGATTGAACTGGCGGTGGCGGCAGCGCAAACATTGCAGCAGGAAGGCCATCGTATTCGCGTGGTTTCTCTGCCTTGCACCGAGCGGTTTGATAAACAGGATGAAGCCTATAAAGAGTCCGTTCTGCCAAAACAGGTGCGTAACCGTCTGGCTATCGAAGCCAGCATTGAAGGGTTCTGGCAGCGCTACGTTGGGCTGGATGGCAAGGTTATCGGCATGAACTCATTCGGTGAGTCCGCGCCGGCCGGCGTGCTCTTCAAACACTTTGGTTTTACAAAAGAAAATGTGACTGAAACTGCGCGCAGCATGCTTTAGCCGCCACTTTTTTAACATTAAGAACGATAGGTAATACTCATGCCAACATTATCCAACTGGCTGAATAAAGACAAAGTTCAGTATGTAGAATCCGTCGCTGACTGGAAAGAGGCGATTGAGACCGCCGCCCGTCCGCTGCTGGCTGAGGGAGCGATTTCTACAGAATACGTTGCGTCGATCATCAAGCAAAAAGAAGAGATCGGCCCCTATTTTGTGATTGCCCCCCGCATTGCGATGCCGCATACGCGACCAGAGCATGGGGCGAAGGCGCTGGGACTGTCCATCGTGAAGTTGGGGCAAGCGGTGGCCTTCAATTCTGAAGAGAACGATCCGGTCGATGCGATTTTCATGTTCTCGGCACCTGACAGTAATAGCCATATTGAAATGATTTCGCAGTTGGCTGAAGTGCTCTCTGATGATGAGGTCATGGAGCAAATTTATCGCGCGGAAAGTACAGAACAGTTACAGGCAATTTTACTCAGTGAAGCATCTGCTTCTTGTTAAATATACCCTAATCGAAAAAAGATGAGGTCGACTATGAAAATTATGGCGGTATGTGGCTCAGGTCTGGGAAGCAGCTTTATGATGGAAATGAACATCAAGAAAGTGCTTAAGAAAATTAATATCACGGCTGACGTCGAGCACTCTGATTTAGGCTCTGTGACGCCGGATGTTGCCGATGTATTTGTGATGGCGAAAGACATCGCTTTTAGCGCCAATTTACCAGCGGATAAAGTTATTATCATTAATAACATCATCGATTTAAATGAAGTTGAACAAAAAATAAAAGACTACTTTGATCAGCACTAATTAAGTGGGCAATAAAATACCCTGCTACAGAGGTTAATATGTTTGTTCAAAACTTTTTACAGCTTATCGTCGATATCCTGAAGGTGCCATCAATCCTCGTCGGCTTGGTCGCATTGTTCGGTTTGGTTGCCCAAAAAAAATCGTTCCCTGATGTGATTAAAGGGACTGTTAAAACAATCCTGGGCTTTTTGGTGCTGTCAGGCGGTGCTTCGGTCCTGGTCGGTTCGTTGTCACCACTGGGTGACATCTTTAAGCAATCCTTTGATGTGCAGGGTATTATCCCAAACAACGAAGCAATGGTTTCCATTGCGTTGGAAAAATACGGTGCGCCAACCACGCTGATCATGGCTTTTGGCATGGTGGCGAACATTGTCGTTGCCCGCTTTACCCGACTGAAATATATCTACCTTTCCGGGCATGTTACTTTCTACATGGCCTGTATGGTGGCAATTATTCTGTCTGTGGCTGGCTTCGAAGGCGTGCAGCTGATTTATACCGGTTCGCTGGCGCTCGGTATGCTGATGGCCTTCTTCCCGGCCATTGCGCAGCCCTACATGCGTAAGATTATCGGTAGCGATCAGGTCGCGCTGGCGCATACCGGTACGATTGGTTATGTTCTTTCGGGGTGGATTGGCTCCGTTGTCGGTAAAGGTTCCAAATCTACCGAAGAAATGAACATGCCTAAGAACCTGAGCTTCTTACGCGACAGCACGATTTCAATCTCGCTGACGATGATGATCATTTATCTGGTCTTATCTATTTCGGCAGGTAAGGAGTATGTCGAAAGTCATTTCAGCCACGGTCAGAACTACCTCGTCTATTCCTTTATTCAGGCGATTACCTTTGCGGCTGGGGTGTTTATTATCCTGCAGGGTGTTCGTTTAATTCTGGCTGAGATTGTCCCGGCGTTTACCGGTTTCTCTGAGCGTCTGGTGCCTAACGCAAGACCGGCTCTGGATTGCCCGATTGTCTTCCCATATGCCCCGAATGCCGTGCTGGTCGGCTTTATCTCCAGCTTTGTCGGTGGTCTGGTTGGGCTGTTTATTCTTGGGCAACTGAAGTGGGTGCTGATCCTGCCAGGCGTCGTGCCTCACTTCTTCTGCGGTGCGACGGCGGGTGTGTTTGGTAATGCTACCGGCGGTAAACGCGGTGCAATTATCGGGGCATTTGCTCACGGTATTCTGATTACCTTCCTGCCGGTTGCGCTGATTCCGGTGCTGGGTGCGCTGGGTTTAACCAATACCACCTTCTCCGATACCGATTTTGGGGTCGTTGGGATTATCCTGGGCAACATGGCGCGCTTTATGACGCCAGGCACGATCACCATGACGATTACCGGTATTTTTGCTCTCCTCGTGGTCTACAACTTCTTGGGTAAAAAGAAAGTTGTGGTAGAAGAGCAGTAAATTACGCGGGATAAAATATGCCTCCTTGCGGAGGCATATTGCATTTAAGCGCCTATCTTATCCGGTGCAGAGATCGAATTATCAGGGACCTTAACCGGTCAGTTCGTCCAATTGATCTTCTGCGCCGCTTCCAATTCATCCACGCTAACCGCAGATGAACTAAAATTTTACCCCAATGCAACAAAGCATTCGTGAAACGTTTTTTTTCGCGACGTCGCGCACAGGTGTGGGTAAAATGCTCTCCCTTTCTATTTGTATTACCAATTAGTGATAACGTGATGAAAGCAGAGATAACCCCTTTAGAGGCACAACGGATCGTTCATTTACGCCGCCGCGATGTGGTACGTAAATTGTTGAACCGGGATAAAACGCCGCTGATGGTGCTGCTGTCGGCTGCCGTTGTGGGTACCCTGGTTGGGATGGTCGGCGTAGCCTTTGAACATGCGGTGAACTGGGTACAGAACGTGCGCATTGGCACCCTGGCTCAGGTGGCTGACCACTGGTTTATAGTATGGCCGCTGGCGTTTATTTTATCAGCCCTGCTGGCAATGGTGGGCTACTGGCTGGTGCGTCGCTTTGCGCCTGAAGCCGGCGGATCAGGCATTCCTGAGATTGAAGGGGCACTGGAAGAACTGCGTCCGGTGCGCTGGTGGCGCGTGTTACCGGTGAAATTTGTCGGTGGCATGGGTACTCTCGGTGCAGGAATGGTATTGGGGCGTGAGGGGCCGACGGTACAAATCGGCGGTAATATCGGGCGTATGGTTGGGGATATTTTCCGCCAGCGCGGTGAGGAGTCGCGCCATACGCTGCTGGCGACCGGCGCAGCGGCGGGCCTCTCGGCTGCGTTTAATGCGCCGCTGGCGGGTATTCTGTTTATCATCGAAGAGATGCGCCCGCAGTTTCGCTACAGTCTGATTTCTATTAAAGCCGTCTTCGTGGGCGTGATTATGTCCAGCGTTGTCTTTCGCATTTTCAATGGCGAAACGCCGGTGATTGAAGTCGGAAAGCTGACTAATGCGCCAGTGAACACGTTGTGGCTGTATTTGGTCCTGGGGATTATCTTTGGCTGCGTTGGCCCGCTGTTCAACACACTGGTGCTGAAAACTCAGGATATGTTCTTCCGTATTCACGGCGGTGATATTAAAAAATGGGTGCTGATTGGCGGTCTGATCGGCGGCGGCTGTGGTGTTCTGGGCTTGTTTCACCCTGCGGCGTCGGGCGGTGGTTTTAGCCTGATCCCAATTGCGGCTGCCGGAAATTATACCGTGGGCGCGCTGTTGTTTTTGTTTATCGCCCGCGTCGCGACAACGCTGCTGTGCTTTTCCTCCGGCGCGCCCGGCGGGATTTTTGCGCCGATGCTGGCGCTAGGCACGCTGCTGGGAACGGCTTTTGGTATGGCGGCGATGAATCTTTTCCCGGCTTATCATTTGGAAGCCGGCACCTTTGCGATTGCCGGAATGGGCGCGCTGTTAGCCGCCTCAGTGCGCGCACCGCTGACCGGAATCGTTTTGGTTTTGGAGATGACCGATAATTATCAGCTCATTTTGCCAATGATTATTACCGGCCTCGGTGCCACGCTATTGGCGCAGTTCCTCGGCGGACAGCCGCTCTACGCCACGATCCTGGCAAGAACCCTTGCCAAGCAGGAAGCTGAACAGGAGGCGAAAGCCCAGCGGCCGGCTCCGGAGAATACTTGAACGATTTACTCGGGTATTAGATAATGACACAAAGAGTCGGGTGAATATTAACCTGAACCTGCAGTATTAATGGGAGCAAAAAATGAGTGATGACGTAGCGCTGCCGCTGGAGTTTACCGACGCCGCAGCCAAAAAAGTAAAAGTCCTGATCGCGGATGAAGAAAATCCAAACCTGAAACTGCGCGTGTACATCACGGGCGGTGGTTGCAGCGGCTTCCAGTATGGTTTTACCTTTGATGACCAGATCAACGACGGCGATATGACCATCGAAAAACAGGGCGTAGGCCTGGTGGTCGATCCGATGAGCCTGCAGTATTTAGTTGGCGGTTCCGTTGATTATACCGAAGGTCTGGAAGGTTCACGCTTTATCGTGACCAACCCGAACGCGACCAGCACCTGCGGCTGCGGTTCTTCGTTCAGCATCTGATGCACGACGCCGGATAGCGATAGCGCTTCTGAGCCTCGCGACAAACTTCAATTGCCCGCCTTCTGGCGGGCAATTTCATTTAGCGGCCTGGTTCGTCCAGCGCAAAGGTTGGCAGCTTGAGGTGCCAACGAATGGCGGCCAGACGAATGACCAGCGTCACTACCATGCCCATCATACTGGCGTTTTCCAGCGGGACATCGAAAGTGTAATAGGCCGTCGCATGGACTATCCCGCCGACAATACAGGCCGTGGCATAGATTTCAGTTCGTAGAATCATCGGGACTTCGCGTGCCAACACATCGCGGATAATCCCACCGCCGACGCCGGTAACCACTCCCATACAGACCGCAACCAGCGGCCCGGAGTGGGCAATAAACGCTTTGTTGACGCCAATACCAACGAATACCGCCAGACCGACCGCATCTAACACCGGCAACACCCATTTGGGTAAACGGCGCGGTTGGCGCACCAGAACGATGGTCAGCATACAGGTGACCATCGCCACTACCAGGTCGGTTGGATCTTTTACCCAGAACACCGGGCCGTTGGCCAGCGCCATATCCCTGATGGTGCCGCCACCGACGGCGGTGACCACGCCAAGTACCAGTACACCGAACGGATCCATACGCAGCTTACCCGCAAGCAAAACGCCGGAGACCGCGAAAACAATGGTGCCTACAATATCCAGCCAGTAAACAAGCATGACCAATTACCCAATTAATGAACCTGCGCGAGTGCAGTACAGAGTTGTTTTGCGGCGAGGATAATACGTGGGCTTGCCCGTTCAAACCAGTCACTATTGAGGGGAATAATAGGGATTGTGAGCTGGTTGGCCCAGTACTGCTGAATTTTGGGTATTTGGCTCGCATCGCCTGCTGCAACGATCACCTGCGGCTGACGCGTTAACACCTGTTCCCGACTGACCTGCGGCCAGGCGACGCGGCTGTCGGCGAAAATATTCTCGCCGCCGCAAACCTCCAGCACCTGATTTTGAATGGCGCTTTTGTTGCTGGTGAAAATGGGATTGAAACCAAACTGCATGAACACCCGCTTTTTCGGCGCGTTGGCGTATTGCGCTTTGAGCGCGGAATAATCATGAAGCAGGGCGGTGGCGGCCTGTTCGGCTTTCTCCGGCGTTGGGCTCCATTTGGCGAGCAGACGCAGCGTGGCGGCAATCTCTTCAATGCTGTGAGTATCCACCCATAAAACGGTGATCCCGATAGCGCGAAGCTGATTGACCTGGCGTTCGGCATTGCCTTCTTTCCACGCCAGCACCAGGTCTGGATGGAGTGCGACGATGCGTTCCAGGTTAATGCCCTGCCAGGAGGCAACCTGCTCAATGGTTTTGGCTTCGGCAGGATAGTCGGACCAGGCGCTCACGCCAATTGGCGTGATTCCGGCGGCAAAGGCCAGTTCGGTATTGGCGGGAGAGAGAGAAATCACCCGCGGCGCGGCACAGAGCCACGCCGGGATGCTTAGCAGCAGGGCCAGCAGCCCTATCGTGAGCCGCTTAGCCACGCGCCAGCTTCTGCACCAGCGTTTCGACCATCAGGGTCGACTGTTTTGCCGCAACCGCCAGGAACTCGTCAAAGCTGAGGTGGGATTGCTGATCGGCAACGTCAGAGATCGCGCGCACCACCACAAACGGTACCGCGAAGCTGTGGCAAACGTGGGCGATTGCCGTCGCTTCCATCTCAACCGCAATGGCTTGTGGGAAGTTGTGGCGGATTTTTGCCAGGCCAACGGAACCGTTGATGAAAGCGTCGCCGCTGACGATCAGGCCGCGTACTGCATTGAGGTCTAAGGATTTAATGCATTCTTCGGCAGCGGCAATCAGTTTGTCGTCTGCTTTGAAGGCCGCTGGGCAGCCCGCCATCTGGCCGATTTCGTAGCCGAATGCGGTGACGTCAGCGTCGTGGTAGCGCGCTTCATCGGAAACCACGATGTCGCCTACTTTCAGGGTTGGCGCGAGGCCGCCTGCGGAACCGGTATTAATGATGACATCCGGCTGGCAGCGCTCCAGCAGCAGGGTTGCGCCCATTGCTGCGGCGACTTTACCAATGCCAGATTTCAGTAACGCGACGTCAACGCCGTTTAGCTGGCCGGTGTAGATCTCGCTGCCGCCAATGGTGATGGTCTGACGATTCTCGATTTTGTCACGCAGCAGCGTAACTTCTTCTTCCATTGCGCCAATAATGCCGATTTTCATAGATTTACTCGCGATGTGCCATGTTTAAAGGCATAGTCTATCATGCGGTTCAGGGGAAGCGCATTTCTCGCGACGGAGAGGCTATGGCTACGATTGATTTTCGCAATAAAATTAACTGGCATCGGCGCTATCGTTCACCGCAGGGCGTCAGTTCTGAACATGACATTCTGCGCATTTTTGAGAGCGATCGCGGGCGCATTATTAACTCTCCGGCGATTCGGCGACTGCAGCAAAAAACGCAGGTCTTCCCGCTTGAACGTAACGCCGCCGTACGCACGCGCCTGACGCACTCAATGGAAGTGCAGCAAGTTGGGCGCTACATCGCCAAAGAGATCCTAAGCCGTCTGAAAGAAAAGACGCTGCTCGCGACCTATGGGTTAGATGAGCTGACCGGGCCGTTTGAAAGTATTGTTGAGATGGCGTGCCTGATGCACGACATTGGCAACCCACCGTTTGGTCATTTTGGTGAAGCGGCAATTAACGACTGGTTCAGCCATCGCCTGGCGCCAAAAGATGCCCGACAGCAACCGCAGAGCCATGACCGCTGCGAAGTGGGGGAGCTAAAGTTACGAGAAGGCGAAGACGCGCTTAATTTGCTGCGCAGCAAAGTGCGGCAGGATTTGTGTCATTTTGAAGGTAATGCGCAGGGTATTCGTTTAGTACATACCTTGATGCGTATGAATCTGACCTGGGCGCAGGTGGGATGTATTTTAAAATACACACGTCCGGCTTGGTGGGCGGCAGAAGTGCCAAAAACGCACAGCTATTTAATGAAAAAACCAGGCTATTACCTGGCGGAAGAGCACTATATTGCGCGCTTACGTAAAGAACTTGATTTGGCACCTTACAATCGCTTCCCGCTAACCTGGATTATGGAAGCGGCCGATGATATTTCTTATTGTGTTGCCGATCTTGAAGATGCGGTAGAAAAAAGAATTTTCAGCGTCGAACAGCTGTATCAGCATTTATATGAAGCATGGCCTAAACACGGCAAAGGATCGCTGTTCGCTCAGGTCGTGGAAAATGCCTGGGATAAATCCCGCGCTAATTCATTAAGTCGGAGCGCAGAAGACCAATTCTTCATGTATTTGCGGGTCAATACATTAAATAAATTGGTGCCTTATGCGGCACAGCGTTTTATCGATAATCTGCCGCAGATTTATGACGGTGATTTTAATCACGCGCTGCTGGAAGATGAAAGTAGCTACAGCGAGCTGCTTGCGTTATACAAGAATGTGGCAAGAAAACATGTGTTTAGTCATCCAGAGGTTGAGCAACTTGAGCTACAAGGCTATCGCGTCATTGGCGGCCTGTTGGATATTTATTCACCGCTGTTAAAATTATCTCTGAGTGATTTTAGTGAGTTGGTAGAACATGAACGTGTGCGCCACTTACCAATAGAATCACGACTCTTTTGCAAGCTCTCAACGCGCCATCGTTTAGCTTATGTTGAAGCTGTTAATAAAATTTCGCGGGAGTCTGTGGAATTTCCCATAATGGAATATTATTATCGCTGTCGCCTGATTCAGGATTATATCAGCGGGATGACCGATCTCTATGCGTGGGATGAATATCGGCGGCTGATGGCGGTGGAATAATCAGAAGTTTTGTAAAGGCGCTCAATAAATTTTTACTTTTCCCATGTGCAGTTGCAGGGAACTTAGTGCCATAAAGTGAATCTGATTAGTCACGAACATCGTAACTTTGCGTAATCTGAAATTGAGATTGAAACACATGAAAAAAACCACGTTAGCAATGAGTGCACTGGCTCTTAGTTTAAGTCTGGCTCTGTCTCCGTTGTCCGCTAGCGCGGCCGAGACGGCTTCTTCCTCCGCATCTGCTGCGCAGCCAATGCCAAGCCTGGCGCCGATGCTGGAAAAGGTTATGCCGTCAGTCGTCAGCATTAATGTTGAGGGCAGCACAACGGTAAACACGCCGCGTATGGGGCGTAATTTCCAGCAGTTCTTCGGTGACAATTCGCCGTTCTGCCAGGATGGCTCGCCTTTCCAGAGCTCTCCATTCTGCCAGGGCGCAGGCCCGGATGGCGGTAACGGGGGCGGAAGTCCGCAGCAGCAACAGAAATTTATGGCTCTGGGTTCCGGGGTGGTGATTGATGCGGCGAAAGGCTATGTCGTCACCAATAACCACGTGGTGGATAACGCCAACGTGATTAAGGTTCAGCTGAGCGATGGCCGTAAGTTTGACGCCAAAGTGGTGGGGAAAGATCCGCGTTCTGATATCGCGCTGATTCAGATTCAGGATCCGAAAAACCTGACGGCAATTAAGCTGGCGGATTCCGACGCTCTGCGTGTCGGTGACTACACCGTGGCTATCGGTAACCCGTTTGGTCTGGGTGAAACCGTGACCTCCGGTATTGTGTCAGCGCTAGGCCGTAGCGGCCTGAACGTCGAAAACTACGAAAACTTTATTCAGACCGATGCTGCGATTAACCGCGGTAACTCCGGCGGTGCGCTGGTTAACCTGAACGGCGAACTTATCGGTATCAACACCGCGATTCTTGCACCGGACGGCGGTAACATCGGGATCGGCTTTGCTATCCCAAGTAATATGGTGAAAAACCTTACCGACCAGATGGTGAAATACGGTCAGGTGAAACGCGGCGAACTGGGCATTATGGGGACCGAACTGAACTCCGAACTGGCAAAAGCCATGAAGGTTGATGCTCAGCGCGGCGCATTCGTAAGCCAGGTCATGCCGAACTCGTCCGCAGCGAAAGCTGGGATTAAAGCGGGTGACGTCATTACCTCTCTGAACGGTAAAGCAATCAGCAGCTTCGCGGCGCTGCGTGCGCAGGTTGGTACGATGCCAATCGGCAGCAAAATCAGCCTCGGCCTGCAGCGTGACGGTAAGCCGCTGACGGTCGAAATTGAGCTGCAGCAGAGCAGCCAGAACCAGGTGGACTCCAGCTCAATCTTCAACGGTATCGAAGGGGCGGAGATGAGCAACAAAGGCCAGGATAAAGGTGTCGTGGTGAGTTCCGTGAAAGCGGGTACGCCGGCGGCGCAGATTGGCCTGAAAAAAGGTGATGTGATTGTGGGGGCTAACCAGCAGGCGGTGAAAAATATCGCCGAGCTGCGTAAAATCCTCGACAGCAAACCTTCCGTTCTGGCGCTGAACATTCAGCGTGGCGATAGCTCTATCTATCTGTTGATGCAGTAATCTTCCTCCCAACCCTTTCCCCATCCGGGGAAAGGGTTTCTTTTCCCCGGTTATGTGAAGCCTCCCACAACTCCATAGATCTCAATCGTGCTTTGTGCGTTTGCACAGTGCGAGGCTAAATTATCTTTCTTATCATGTAACCTGCTCACAGGAGGGGTTCATGGCTAGCTGGCATCTTGATACGAAAATGGCGCAGGATATCGTGGCGCGAACAATGCGGATTATCGATACCAATATCAACGTGATGGATGCCCGTGGGCGCATTATCGGCAGCGGCGATCGCGAGCGTATTGGTGAATTGCACGAAGGCGCGCTGCTGGTGCTGTCTCAGGGACGGGTGGTCGATATTGACGATGCGGTCGCTCGTCACCTGCACGGGGTGCGTCAGGGGATTAACCTGCCGTTGCGCCTGGAAGGAGAAATCGTCGGCGTTATCGGCCTGACCGGTGAGCCGGAGACGCTGCGCAAGTACGGCGAGCTGGTCTGTATGACGGCGGAGATGATGCTGGAACAGTCGCGCCTGATGCACCTGCTGGCGCAGGATAGTCGCCTACGCGAAGAGCTGGTGATGAATCTTATCCAGGCTGAGGAGAATACGCCGGCGCTAACCGAATGGGCGCAACGCTTGGGAATCGATCTTAATCAGCCGCGCGTTGCGGCGGTGGTGGAGGTCGACAGCGGTCAGTTGGGCGTGGATAGCGCCATGGCGGAATTGCAGCAATTGCAAAACGCGCTAACCACACCGGAGCGTAATAACCTGATAGCCATTGTTTCGCTGACTGAAATGGTGGTGCTGAAACCGGCGCTGAACCAGTTTGGCCGCTGGGATGCGGAAGATCATCAGAAACGGGTAGAACAGCTGATTTCGCGCATGAAGGAGAATGGGCATCTGCGTTTTCGCGTTGCGCTGGGTAACTACTTTACCGGGCCTGGCAGTATTGCGCGCTCTTATCGCACCGCGCGCACCACCATGATGGTGGGTAAGCAGCGAATGCCCGATAGCCGCAGCTATTTTTACCAGGATCTGATGCTACCGGTGCTGCTTGATAGCCTGCGCGGTGGCTGGCAAGCCAATGAGCTTTCCCGTCCATTAATGCGGCTAAAAGCGATGGATAATAATGGGCTGTTACGCCGAACGCTGGCCGCGTGGTTTCGTCACAATGTGCAGCCATTGGCCACGTCAAAGGCGCTGTTTATCCACCGTAACACGCTGGAGTACCGGCTGAACCGGATTTCGGAGCTGACGGGGTTGGATTTGGGGAATTTTGACGACCGACTGCTGCTGTATATTGCATTGCAGCTCGATGAGCAGCGGTGATGAACCCGGCGGTGCTGCGCCGCCGGGATAATAAAGTAGACGAAACCTTATTTATTACGCGTCAGTTTTTCCAGATCGGCTTCAATTTCGCTGATCTTGTTGGTGACCACGCTTTCCAGATGACGCAGGTCGTCGAGGATCTTACGCTTCAGATCGACTTCGGTACGGTCGCGCTGGCAAATCTGATCTAGTTCATCAATGATATAGCGCAGATTAGGACTGATCTCCTGCACCTCTTTGAAACCCTGGCCTACGCCATCGGCGGCCACGGTTTTACGCTGGCGTGGATATTTGAACTTCACGCTTTTCGCGAAAAACTCACCCTTATCCTTCTGGAAATAGATTTTCAGGATATCGTTGTTGGCTTCCTGCCGGAGGCTGTAACGATCGATTTCATCAGGATTGGTAATGCCCAAACTTTTCAGATTATCGTACATAGCGGTACCCTTGATCTAAATTAACTATTGAATAATTAACGAAAAAATCATTTTCCGCCAGCGTGTAGATAAAAAAAAGCGGGGTAGCCCCCGCTTTTTATATCTTCTTAATCGATGGTGCGTAGCAGTTCGTTGATGCCCACTTTACCGCGGGTTTTCGCGTCAACTTTCTTCACGATAACCGCGCAGTACAGGCTGTATTTACCGTCTTTAGATGGCAGATTGCCGGAGACCACCACGGAACCTGCCGGCACGCGACCGTAGAATACTTCGCCGGTTTCACGGTCGTAGATTTTGGTGCTCTGGCCCAGGTAAACGCCCATGGAGATAACAGAGCCTTCTTCAACGATAACGCCCTCAACCACTTCGGAGCGTGCGCCGATGAAGCAGTTGTCTTCGATGATGGTTGGGTTAGCCTGCAGTGGCTCCAGTACGCCACCAATGCCGACGCCGCCGGACAGGTGAACGTTTTTACCGATCTGTGCACAGGAACCCACGGTTGCCCAGGTATCCACCATGGAACCTTCATCAACGTAGGCACCAATGTTGACGTAGGAAGGCATCAGCACGGTGTTACGTGCGATGTAAGCACCCTGACGGACGGCCGCAGGTGGTACCACGCGGAAGCCTTCTTTCTGGAAACGCGCTTCGTCGTAGTCGGCGAATTTCATCGGCACTTTATCGAAGTAGCGGCTTTCCGCGCCATCGATAACCTGGTTATCGTTAATGCGGAAAGAGAGCAGAACCGCTTTCTTCAGCCACTGGTGAGTGACCCACTGGCCGTCAATTTTTTCAGCGACACGCAGCGCGCCGGAATCCAGCAGGGAAATAACCTGGTTGACCGCTTCGCGAGTTACGGTATCCACGTTTGCCGGCGTGATGTCGGCGCGACGCTCAAAAGCGGACTCAATAACGTTCTGTAATTGCTGCATTGTTTACTCTTTCCATTTACTAATAAAAAATCGTTACCCTTTATCGTTTGGATTGAGGGCTGCTGTCAACCGTTGTTGCACTTCTTGTTGCAGCACATTATTAAGGGCACGCCGGTCTGCGGTGGCGATTATAAATAAATCTTCTACTCGTTCACCAATTGTCGTAATTCTGGCCCCATGGAGTGAAATTCCGAGGTCAGCGAACACCTGCCCGACGCGGGCGAGCAGCCCAGGCTGATCGAGCGCAATCAGTTCGAGGAATGAGCGACGGTCGGTGTGCGTTGGCAGGAAATTGACCTCGGTATCCACGGAGAAGTGACGCAGTTTGGCGGCCTGGCGGCGAGGCTGAGGGGGCTGCCAGCTATGCTGGGTGATGGCCTGTTCGAGTCCGAAGCGAATCGCTTCGTGACGATCGCCGGAAAGCGGGCTGCCGTCAGGCTCAAGCACAATAAAGGAGTCCATCGCCATGCCGTCGCGGGTGGTGAAAATCTGCGCGTCGTGCACGCTGAGGTTACGGCGGTCAAGTTCGGCGCAAACCGCGGCGAACAGGTACGGTCGGTCCGGGCTCCAGATAAAAATTTCGGTTCCGCCGCGCGTAGCCTGCGGGCTAAGCAGGATCATCGGCTGGGTCAGGTCGTGCTTCAGCAGATGACGGGCGTGCCACGCCAGTTGATTTGGCGTGTGGCGCACAAAGTAGTTGGCGCGACAGCGGTTCCAGATCTGATGCAGCGCCTCTTCATCAATATTGTCCATGCGCAGCAGCGCCAGCGCCTGCATCTGGTGATGGCGTACGCGCTCGCGCATATCCGGTGTGTTCTGCATCCCGCGACGCAGTTGTTTTTCGGTGGCAAAGTACAGCTCACGCAACAGGCTCTGTTTCCAGCTATTCCACAGGGTTTCGTTTGTCGCGCAGATATCGGCCACCGTCAGGCATACCAGGAAGCGCAGACGGTGTTCAGTCTGTACTTCTTCGGCGAACTGTTTGATCACTTCTGGATCCTGAATATCGCGACGCTGGGCAGTGACCGACATCAACAGATGCTGGCGCACTAACCAGGCAACCAACTGGGTTTCCCGCGAGTTGAGACCGTGCAATTCGGCAAACTTGAGCACGTCCTGCGCGCCGAGGACGGAATGGTCGCCGCCGCGCCCTTTGGCGATATCGTGGAATAGGGCGGCAATCAGGATAAGTTCCGGATGGTTCAATCGCGGCCACAGATCGACGCACAGCGGATGACGTGGGCGCGTCTCTTCATGAGCAAAGCTTTCCAGCTTCAGTAAGACGCGAATGGTGTGCTCGTCCACGGTGTAGGCGTGGAACAGGTCAAACTGCATCTGCCCGACGATATGCGACCACTGCGGCATATAGGCCCACAGCACGCTGTGGCGATGCATCGGCAGCAAGCCGCGGCTGACGGCGCCCTGGTGACGAAGCATGCTCAGAAACAGCTCGCGGGCTTCCGGGATGTAGCACAGCGGTTGACTGAGGTGACGACGGGCGTGACGTAAATGACGTAACGTGGTCGAGTAAATCCCGGTAATGCTGCTGTTACGTACCATGATGTGGAACATGCGCAGAATGGCCTGCGGCTCGCGGACGAACAGCGTATCGTCACGCAGATCGATAAGCGTGCCGCGTAGCTGAAAATCGTCGTCAATCGCCCGGGGTTTTTCATCTTCGGTGAGCGCAAGGATCGCCTCATCAAACAGCTGCAGCAGCATGTGATTGAGCTCGCCGACCCGGCGCGTCACACGATAGAAATCCTTCATCATGTGTTCAATCGGCTGGTTGCCTTCACCCGCGTAATTGAGCCGTTGGGCGACGCTGAGCTGGCGGTCGAACAGTAGGCGGTTATCGTAGCGGTTAAGCTCCAGATGCAGGGCGAAGCGAATCCGCCACAGCAGATGCAGACATTCATTAAGCTCGTTACGTTCGGCTTCGGTTAGAAAGCCAAAGCTCACCATTTCATCGAGCGAAGTGGCGCCAAAGTGGCGGCGGGCGACCCACTGAATCGTGTGGATATCGCGCAGGCCGCCGGGGCTGCTTTTAATGTCCGGCTCCAGGTTGTAGCTGGTGCCGTGATAGCGCTGGTGGCGCGCCTCTTGTTCGGCAACCTTCGCCGGGAAAAAGGTTTCCGACGGCCAGAAGCCTTCGCTGAAGACGTTTTTCTGCAATTCAAGAAACAGCGCGACGTCGCCAATCAGCAGACGGGACTCAATCAGGTTGGTGGCGACGGTTAAATCCGACAGCCCTTCCAGCAGGCACTCTTCCAGCGTACGTACGCTGTGGCCAACTTCCAGCTTCAGATCCCACAGCAGCGTCAGCAGTTCGCCAATCTTCTGCGCCTGATCGTCGGGCAGCTTTTTACGGCTTAGGATCAGCAAATCAACGTCAGAAAGCGGATGCAGTTCACCGCGGCCGTAGCCGCCGACGGCGACCAGCGCGGCATCTTCCACTTCACCAAAACCGTACAGCAGCCACAGGCGCTGTAAGAGCTGATCGATAAATTCGGTACGGGCTTCGATCAACTGTTCAGCGGAGATACCGCTGTCGAAGGCCTCCCCCAGCCAGCGCTGAAAATCATCGAGACGGTTTTTAATCTCCGCGCAGTTCAGGCTGCTTTGCGGCCAATCAACCGGGTTTTCCGGCTGGCCGGGCAGGGTGGGGAGAATTGTGCATGCCAGTTCAGGTAAGGAGTTACTCATCAAACCACCCATAAGAAAAAACTATCACCGATAAAAAAGCCGGCAATCGCCGGCTTTTCATTATTCGTTGTGCGAGATTATCGCCGGGATGGTGTCATCCTTGCGTAACGTCAGTATTTCGCAGCCGTTGTCTGTTACCACAATAGTATGCTCGTACTGCGCAGACAAGCTACGGTCTTTGGTTTTTACCGTCCAGCCATCTTTCATGGTACGGATCTCTTTCTTGCCGGCGTTGACCATCGGTTCGATGGTGAAGGTCATGCCCTGCTTTAATACCACGTCGGTTTCGCGAGAGTCGTAATGCAGTACCTGTGGTTCCTCATGGAAACCGCGGCCGATACCGTGTCCACAGTATTCACGCACTACGGAGAAGCCTTCTGCTTCGACGAATTTCTGGATGGCAGCACCAATTTCACGCAGGTTCACGCCCGGTTTTACCATCCTCAGCGCAACGTACAGGCTTTCTTTGGTGACGCGGCACAGACGCTCGCCCAGAATGGTAGGTTTGCCGACGATAAACATCTTGGACGTGTCACCGTGGAACTCATCTTTAATCACGGTCACGTCGATGTTGACGATGTCGCCGTCTTTCAGATGTTTTTCGTCATCCGGGATACCGTGACACACCACTTCGTTAATCGAGATACAAACGGATTTTGGGAAACCGTGGTAGTTAAGGCAGGCAGAGATCGCTTTCTGTTCGTTGACGATATAGTCGTTACAAATGCGATCCAGTTCACCGGTGGTGACGCCTGGCTTCACATACGGTTCGATCATTTCCAGCACTTCAGCGGCCAGACGGCCGGCAACGCGCATTTTTTCAATATCTTCAGGGGTCTTAATAGAAATAGCCATGGAATATGTCCATCAGTGTCGATTTAATCGACAATAATTGAGTATTAGTGATGTCAATGTTAACAGCCCGGGGCCATCCCTGCCAAATTGAGAATCATTCTGAACTTCGCCTTTCGTGCCCCCGGAGAACAACAACAACTGTTGGTATCTTCGGCTGATTTATGGTATAAAGCGCGCCGAACTTCCGCTCAATGTTTTTGGCTGGAAGCGACAAATCTCACTTTGTGTAATAACACACACGTATCGACACATATTCCGGGGTGCCCTTAGGGGTCGGTAATATGGGATGCGTGGAGGCTTAACCCCAACTTTATCTATAGAGGTTTTTACCATGGCAACTGTTTCCATGCGCGACATGCTCAAGGCTGGTGTTCACTTTGGTCACCAGACCCGTTACTGGAACCCGAAAATGAAGCCTTTCATCTTCGGCGCACGTAACAAAGTTCACATCATCAACCTTGAGAAAACTGTACCAATGTTCAACGAAGCTCTGGCTGAACTGAACAAGATCTCTTCTCGTAAAGGCAAAATCCTTTTCGTTGGTACTAAACGCGCTGCAAGCGAAGCTGTGAAAGAAGCTGCTAACAGCTGCGACCAGTTCTTCGTGAACCATCGCTGGCTGGGCGGTATGCTGACTAACTGGAAAACCGTTCGTCAGTCCATCAAACGTCTGAAAGATCTGGAAACTCAGTCTCAGGACGGTACTTTCGACAAGCTGACCAAAAAAGAAGCGCTGATGCGTACTCGTGAGCTTGAGAAACTGGAAAACAGCCTGGGCGGTATCAAAGACATGGGCGGCCTGCCGGACGCACTGTTCGTTATCGATGCTGACCACGAGCACATTGCTATCAAAGAAGCGAACAACCTGGGTATCCCAGTATTCTCTATCGTTGATACCAACTCTGATCCAGATGGCGTTGATTTCGTTATCCCAGGTAACGACGATGCAATCCGTGCTGTGACCCTGTACCTGAGCGCAGTTGCTGCTACCGTTCGTGAAGGCCGTTCCCAGGATCTGGCTTCCCAGGCGGAAGAAAGCTTCGTAGAAGCTGAGTAATAAGGCACGCTCGTTAGAGCCCTTATAGACCAGGTAGTACACGTTTGGTTAGGGGGCCTGTCTATGGCCCCCTTTTTTACTTTTAAATCTGTGCGGTTTTGGCCGGGCAGATCAAATCTTCCGAGGATTTTAGAATGGCTGAAATTACCGCATCCCTGGTAAAAGAGCTGCGTGAGCGTACTGGCGCAGGCATGATGGATTGCAAAAAAGCACTGACTGAAGCTAACGGCGACATCGAGCTGGCAATCGAAAACATGCGTAAATCTGGCGCGATCAAAGCTGCTAAGAAAGCAGGCAACGTTGCTGCTGACGGCGTGATCAAAACCAAAATCGAAGGCAACTTCGGCGTGATTCTGGAAGTTAACTGCCAGACTGACTTCGTTGCTAAAGACGGTGGTTTCCAGGCGTTCGCTGACAAAGTTCTGGACGCAGCTGTTGCTGGTAAAGTGACTGACGTTGAAGTCCTGAAAGCACAGTTCGAAGAAGAGCGCGTTGCACTGGTTGCTAAAATCGGTGAAAACATCAACATCCGTCGCGTTGCAATCCTGGAAGGTGACGTTCTGGGCAACTACCAGCACGGTGCACGTATCGGTGTTCTGGTTGCGGCTAAAGGCGCTGATGAAGAGCTGGTTAAACACCTGGCAATGCACGTTGCTGCAAGCAAGCCAGAATTCGTTAAGCCAGAAGACGTGTCTGCTGAAGTGGTAGAAAAAGAATACCAGGTACAGCTGGATATCGCGATGCAGTCCGGTAAGCCGAAAGAAATCGCAGAGAAAATGGTTGAAGGCCGCATGAAGAAATTCACCGGCGAAGTTTCTCTGACTGGTCAGCCTTTCGTTATGGACCCAAGCAAAAACGTTGGCCAGCTGCTGAAAGAGCACAACGCTGACGTGACTGGCTTCATCCGCTTTGAAGTGGGCGAAGGCATCGAGAAAGTTGAGGCTGACTTCGCAGCAGAAGTTGCTGCAATGTCCAAGCAGTCTTAATTGCTGTAAAGGAGCCGCCTAAGGGCGGCTCTCTTTTGTGTAGTATAGATTTAAGAAGTAAAGATAATCGTCATGTGGAAATCAGCCAGCTCCTATTGGGGTTCACAGGCAAGGAACGCATGATGTCACTCATCCCATTCGTGACACTCTCAGGAAACAAAATGGCTACCAACGCAAAACCTGTCTACAAACGTATTCTGCTCAAGCTTAGCGGTGAAGCATTGCAGGGGACTGAAGGCTTCGGTATTGACGCAAGTATTCTTGACCGCATGGCGCAAGAAATTAAAGAACTTGTTGAGCTGGGCATTCAAGTGGGTGTCGTTATTGGTGG
The DNA here is from genome assembly GCF_001571285.1 of Kluyvera cryocrescens NBRC 102467. Lineage (GTDB taxonomy): Bacteria > Pseudomonadota > Gammaproteobacteria > Enterobacterales > Enterobacteriaceae > Kluyvera > Kluyvera cryocrescens. The sequence goes on from NZ_BCTM01000011.1 coordinate 160,676, forward strand.
TGGCAACCTGTTCCGTGGCGCGGGTCTGGCAAAAGCAGGCATGAACCGCGTTGTGGGCGACCACATGGGCATGCTGGCAACGGTAATGAACGGCCTGGCAATGCGTGACGCACTGCATCGCGCCTATGTGAACGCCCGCCTGATGTCAGCGATTCCGCTGAATGGCGTTTGTGATAACTACAGCTGGGCAGAGGCCATTAGCCTGCTGCGTAACAACCGCGTCGTGATTCTGTCCGCCGGTACCGGCAACCCGTTCTTCACCACTGACTCAGCAGCCTGCCTGCGTGGCATCGAAATCGAAGCCGACGTCGTGCTGAAAGCCACCAAAGTTGACGGCGTATTCACCGCTGACCCGGCGAAAGACCCGTCTGCTACCATGTACGAACAGCTGAGCTACAGCGACGTGCTGGAACAAGAACTGAAAGTCATGGATCTTGCTGCCTTTACGCTGGCCCGTGACCATAAATTGCCGATTCGCGTATTCAACATGAACAAACCGGGCGCACTGCGTCGCGTGGTCATGGGCGAAAAAGAAGGCACTTTAATTACGGAATAATTTCCGTAGCGGCCAATTCCGGGTAAGATTCGCCTTTACCTGGTCTAATTGATTCACTCTATGGATTTCGAGTTGCGGTAGGCGGCAAGTAAGAGAACCCCGATTTGCTTACGTTAGGAAGCGATTTGGGGGAACGAATGCAGTCAATACATCCGCAGCTTGAAAGACGACGAGTATATTCTGTGGCCTGATTTAAACGAGACTATACTTAGCGCATTGTTTGCAATGTGTCATCGTCTGGTCTGACTGAGACTAGTTTTCAAGGATTCGTAACGTGATTAGCGATATCAGAAAAGATGCTGAAGTACGCATGGAAAAATGCGTGGAAGCGTTCAAAAACCAAATCAGCAAAATTCGCACGGGTCGTGCTTCTCCCAGCCTGCTGGACGGCATTGTCGTTGAGTATTACGGCACCCCAACTCCGCTGCGTCAGCTGGCAAGCGTTACGGTAGAAGACACCCGTACGCTGAAAATCAACGTGTTCGACCGTTCTTTAGGCCCGGCCGTTGAGAAAGCGATTATGGCGTCTGACCTCGGTCTGAACCCAAGCTCTGCGGGTACTGACATTCGCGTTCCGCTGCCTCCGCTGACCGAAGAACGTCGTAAAGACCTGACCAAAATTGTTCGCGGTGAAGCAGAACAGGCGCGCGTATCCGTACGTAACGTCCGTCGCGATGCGAACGATAAAGTGAAGGCGCTGCTGAAAGACAAAGAGATCAGCGAAGACGACGATCGCCGTTCTCAGGAAGAAGTACAGAAAATGACGGATGCTGCTATCAAGAAAGTTGAAGCGGCACTGGCAGAGAAAGAAGCAGAGCTGATGCAGTTCTAAAACTGTGTAAGTTGTGTGATGAACGCCGTACAGGGAGCATTGCTGCTTCGCTGGCGGCGTTTTGCTTTATACTCATCGACTTTCAAGCCGCAGGCGCGCGGGCTACGTTCACTCCCCGAATGACTAAATATCGGGATTGATGAGGGATTTCCTTCCCCCTCACTGAAGGTTAGCCCTCAGTCGGTAAATTCGCTGTCGACGAATTTTTCGCTCACTTGCCGCCTTTGTGCCGCTTGAAACCCACAGAGTATATTTTATCTATTCTGGATCTCTCATGAATCGATTAGCTGTTCTGGGCTCAACAGGCTCTATTGGTTGCAACACGCTGGACGTTGTACGCCATAACCCCGAGAAATTTACGGTGACGGCGCTGGTGGCGGGTAAAAACGTCGCGCGCATGGTCGAACAGTGCCTGGAGTTTGCCCCGCGCTATGCGGTGATGGATGACGCGCTCAGCGCTCAGGCCGTGAAGCTCGCTTTGCGTGAACATGGCAGCCTTACTGAAGTGCTCAGCGGCCAGCAGGCAGCTTGCGATGTGGCGGCGTTGGATGACGTCGATCAGGTCATGGCGGCGATTGTCGGTGCCGCGGGGCTGCTGCCGACGCTTGCCGCAATTCGCGCAGGCAAAGTGATTCTGCTGGCCAATAAAGAGTCGCTGGTGACCTGTGGACGTCTGTTCCTCGAGGCCGTCAAACAACATCACGCACGGTTACTGCCGGTCGACAGCGAACATAACGCTATCTTTCAGAGTTTACCGCAAAGTTTTCAGAGCAATTTAGGGTACGCTGACCTGGCGCAGCATGGAGTGTCCTCCATTCTGCTGACCGGATCAGGTGGCCCATTCCGGGAGACGCCAATCTCTGAACTGAGCGCAATGACGCCGGATCAGGCTTGCCGTCATCCGAACTGGTCAATGGGGCGTAAGATCTCCGTCGACTCGGCCACCATGATGAATAAAGGTCTGGAATACATCGAAGCCCGCTGGCTGTTCAATGCATCAGCCCAGCAGATGGAAGTGCTGATTCACCCACAGTCGGTGATTCACTCCATGGTGCGATACCAGGACGGAAGCGTACTGGCGCAACTGGGTGAGCCCGATATGCGGACGCCAATTGCCAATACCATGGCGTGGCCGCATCGCGTGGTTTCCGGCGCGAAGCCGCTGGATTTCTGCAAGATGGGATCGCTTAGCTTTAGTGAGCCTGATTACGCGCGCTATCCTTGTCTGAAGCTGGCCATGGAGGCCTTTGAACAGGGCCAGGCGGCGACCACGGCGCTCAATGCTGCTAATGAGATTGCCGTTGCCGCATTCCTTGACGGTCAAATCCGCTTTACCGATATTGCCGCGGTCAATTTGGCTGTGCTGGAACACCTCGAACTCAGTGAACCACAGAGCGTAGAGGCGGTAATGGAGATTGACGTCAGGGCGCGAGAAGAAGCGGCTGTACAGGCTAAGCATTTCGTCCTGTAATGAGAGCGGAATCAGCATTCAAAACATCACGGCATTTGTGAGCATCTGGCTTCAGTGATATAGTCTGCGCCACTCGGTAGCGCTGCGTTTTCGTTTTGCTATCGGGAGAGCCGTGATTAAACACGGCTTTTTTGCGACACAAAGATACGTAAAATCATTCAGGTTAACCTGAAAGATAAAGTGTATAGCTGTATTCCGGGGTACCGCTCATCCCTTTTCATGGATTAAAAACGCGTTATGTTGTCTGCTAATCAACCAACCAGCGAGAACCCGCCAGCCCACGGTTGCCGCCATGTGGCAATTATTATGGATGGCAATGGCCGCTGGGCGAAAAAGCAAGGTAAGATTCGCGCCTTTGGACATAAAGCCGGGGCGAAATCCGTGCGCCGCGCCGTATCCTACGCCGCAAGTCACGGTATCGAAGCATTAACGCTATACGCATTCAGCAGTGAAAACTGGAATCGCCCGGAGCAAGAGGTGAGTGCGTTGATGGAGCTGTTCGTTTGGGCGCTGGACAGTGAAGTAAAAAGCCTGCACCGCCATAACGTTCGGCTGCGAATTATTGGCGATACCCGTCGTTTTAATTCGCGCCTTCAAGAGCGGATCCGGAAAGCGGAAGCGCTGACGGAAAAAAATACGGGGTTAACATTGAACATCGCTGCAAACTACGGTGGTCGATGGGATATTATTCAGGGAGTTCAGCGCTTAGCCGAACAGGTTCAGCAAGGGGAACTCCGCCCCGATCAAATTAATGAAGAACTGCTGAACCAGCAGATCTGCATGCATGAGCTGGCTCCCGTAGATTTAGTGATTAGGACCGGGGGAGAACATCGGATCAGTAACTTTCTTATCTGGCAAATTGCCTATGCTGAACTTTACTTTACAGATGTTCTTTGGCCCGATTTCGATGAACAAGACTTTGAGGGTGCGCTGCATGCTTTCGCCAATCGAGAGCGACGTTTCGGCGGCACCGAGCCTGGTGGCGACAAAGCCTGATGGGGGTAGCTTTTGCTGAAGTATCGCCTGATTTCTGCATTGATTTTAATACCGGTTGTTATCGCAGCCCTGTTTTTGCTGCCGCCCGGTGGCTTTGCTATTGTGACGCTCGTTGTGTGTATGCTGGCAGCGTGGGAATGGGGGCAATTTAGCGGTTTCACTTCGCGCTCTCAGCGCGTTTGGCTGGCGGTACTTTGCGGCCTGTTGCTGGCGGTGATGCTCTTTTTGATTCCGGAATATCACCATAATATCCATCAGCCGGTTGTCGAAATATCGCTGTGGGCCTCGCTGATTTGGTGGGTCGTGGCGCTGGTGTTAGTCCTCTCATACCCAGGATCTGCTGCGCTTTGGCGTCAGTCGAAAGCGCTGCGTCTGATTTTCGGTATCGCCACAATCGTTCCTTTCTTCTGGGGCATGCTGGCACTTCGCTCCTGGCATTACGATGAAAATCACTACAGCGGCGCGCTGTGGCTGCTTTACATCATGATTCTGGTATGGGGCGCAGACTCCGGGGCATACATGTTTGGCAAGCTATTTGGCAAACATAAGCTCGCACCGAAGGTCTCTCCGGGGAAAACCTGGCAGGGCTTTATCGGCGGCCTGGTCACGGCAGCCGTTATCTCCTGGGCTTATGGCGTATGGGCAAATCTGGACGTTGCACCATCCATCCTGTTAACCTGTTCCATTATTGCCGCGCTGGCTTCTGTTTTGGGCGATCTCACTGAGAGCATGTTCAAACGTGAAGCGGGTATTAAAGACAGCGGGCATCTGATCCCGGGTCACGGCGGGATACTGGACCGAATTGACAGTCTGACGGCGGCGGTACCGGTCTTCGCTTGCCTGCTGTTGCTGGTATTCAGGACGATTTAACGGATGGACTTATGCTGAGCATTCTCTGGAACCTGGCCGCTTTTATTATCGCGCTAGGGGTATTGATCACCGTACACGAATTTGGTCATTTCTGGGTTGCTCGGCGCTGCGGTATCCGTGTAGAGCGCTTTTCCATTGGTTTTGGTAAGGCGCTGTGGCGCCGCGTTGATAAACGCGGCACCGAATTTGTGGTTGCCCTTATTCCTCTGGGCGGCTACGTCAAAATGCTCGACGAGCGTGTTGATGCGGTGGCGCCTGAAATGCGCCACATGGCGTTCAACAATAAAACGGTCGGTCAACGCGCCGCCGTCATCGCCGCAGGCCCCATCGCTAACTTCCTCTTTGCTATCTTCGCTTATTGGCTGGTGTTTATCATCGGAGTCCCTGGCGTTCGTCCGGTTGTTGGTGAAATAACCGCCAACTCCATCGCGGCGGAAGCACAAATTGCACCAGGCACGGAACTAAAAGCCATAGATGGTATCGAAACGCCTGACTGGGATGCTGTACGCCTGGCGTTAGTGGCAAAAATTGGTGACGAAAGCACCACTCTCACCGTTGCCCCTTTCGGGAGTGACCAGCGACAGGATAGAATCCTCGATCTGCGTCACTGGGCGTTTGAGCCAGATAAAGAAGATCCGGTAATCTCGCTTGGGATACGTCCTCGCGGCGCGCAGATTGAACCCGTATTAGCCGAGGTGCAATCTGACTCTGCGGCGCGTAAAGCCGGTTTACAAGCAGGGGATCGGATCGTTACAGTCAACGGTCAACCGCTGACGCAATGGCTGACGTTTGTTACGCTAGTGCGTGACAATCCTGGCAAAGCGCTACAGCTGGGGATCGAAAGGCAGGGGAGTCCCTTGTCTTTAACTCTGATACCGGATACAAAACACGGTAGCGGAAAAGTAGAAGGGTTCGCAGGGGTAGTACCGAAAATTATCCCGCTGCCTGAGGAATATAAAACAGTGCGCCAGTATGGGCCCTTCAGCGCGATCGTCGAAGCCACGGAGAAAACCGGGCAGTTGATGAAGCTGACGGTCAGTATGCTGGGAAAATTGATAACCGGTGACGTCAAACTGAACAACCTCAGTGGGCCGATTTCTATCGCCCAAGGGGCTGGGATGTCTGCGGAGTTTGGGTTGATTTACTACCTGATGTTTCTTGCACTCATCAGCGTGAATTTAGGCATAATCAACCTGTTCCCGCTCCCCGTTCTTGATGGGGGACATTTGCTGTTTTTAGCGATTGAGAAGCTAAAAGGCGGCCCGGTATCCGAGCGAGTTCAAGACTTTAGTTATCGCATTGGCTCGGTTTTGCTGATGCTGTTAATGGGGCTTGCACTTTTCAATGATTTCTCTCGGTTGTAGAGAGATAGTTAGGAAGAACGCATAATAACGATGGCGATGAAAAAGTTGCTCATAGCGTCGCTGCTTTTTGGCAGCGCGACCGTATACGGTGCTGACGGATTCGTAGTGAAGGACATTCATTTCGAAGGCTTGCAGCGAGTCGCTGTTGGTGCGGCCCTCCTCAGTATGCCAGTACGTCCTGGCGATACCGTCACTGATGATGATATCAGTAACACCATTCGCGCCCTGTTTGCGACGGGCAACTTTGAGGACGTACGCGTCCTGAGAGACGGCGATGTGTTATTGGTGCAGGTCAAAGAACGCCCAACGATTGCCAGCATCACTTTCTCCGGTAATAAATCGGTGAAAGATGACATGCTGAAGCAAAACCTCGAAGCTTCTGGCGTCCGCGTTGGTGAATCCCTCGATCGTACAACCCTCTCTGATATCGAGAAAGGGCTGGAAGATTTCTACTACAGCGTCGGTAAGTACAGCGCAAGCGTGAAGGCGGTTGTTACGCCGCTGCCGCGTAACCGTGTCGACCTGAAGCTGGTCTTCCAGGAAGGGGTTTCCGCCAAGATCCAGCAGATTAACATCGTCGGTAACCACGCGTTCAGCACAGAAGATCTGATTTCGACCTTCCAGCTGCGTGATGAAGTGCCGTGGTGGAACGTGGTCGGCGATCGCAAATACCAGAAACAGAAGCTGGCGGGTGACCTTGAAACCCTGCGTAGCTACTATCTGGATCGCGGCTATGCCCGTTTCAATATCGATTCCACGCAGGTAAGCCTGACGCCGGATAAAAAAGGCATTTACATCACCGTTAACATCACCGAAGGCGACCAGTACAAACTGTCTGGCGTGCAGGTGACGGGTAACCTGGCAGGCCACTCAGCAGAAATTGAAGGGCTGACGAAGATTGAGCCAGGTGAACTGTATAACGGCGCGAAAGTGACCAAAATGGAAGATAACATTAAGAAACTTCTTGGTCGCTATGGCTATGCCTATCCGCGCGTACAGTCGCAACCGGAAATTAACGACACCGACAAAACCGTCAAGCTGCATATCAACGTGGATGCTGGCAACCGCTTCTACGTGCGTAACATCCGCTTCGAAGGTAATGATACCTCCAAAGATTCCGTTCTGCGTCGCGAAATGCGCCAGATGGAAGGGGCATGGTTAGGTGGGGACTTAGTTGACCAGGGTAAAGATCGTCTGAACCGTCTGGGCTACTTCGAAACCGTCGACACCGATACCCAGCGCGTGCCGGGCAGCCCGGACCAGGTAGACGTTGTCTACAAGGTTAAAGAGCGTAACACCGGTAGCTTCAACTTCGGTATCGGTTACGGTACTGAAAGCGGCGTGAGCTTCCAGGCAGGCGTTCAGCAGGATAACTGGTTAGGTACCGGTTACTCTGTCGGTATCAATGGTACCAAGAACGACTACCAGACCTATACCGAGCTTTCTGTGACCAACCCGTACTTTACGGTTGATGGCGTTAGCCTTGGCGGTCGTGTCTTCTACAATGACTTTAAAGCTGACGATGCAGACCTCTCCTCCTACACCAACAAAAGTTATGGTGTAGACGGGACGTTAGGCTTCCCGATTAACGAATACAACTCACTGCGTGCGGGTCTGGGCTATGTCCACAACGACCTGTCCAACATGGAACCGCAGGTGGCGATGTGGCGTTATCTGGAATCTATCGGCCAGAAGGCGGGTACAACCAGCGACGATAACGGTTTCTCGGCAAACGACTTCACCTTCAACTATGGTTGGACGTACAACAAACTTGACCGCGGTTACTTCCCGACGGACGGTTCACGCGTCAACCTGAACGGTAAAGTGACCATTCCGGGCTCCGATAACGAGTTCTACAAAGTGACGATGGATACTGCGTCCTACTTCCCAATTGATGACGATCATCAGTGGGTCGTTCTGGGCCGTACCAAGTGGGGCTATGGTGACGGGATTGGCAGCAAAGAACTGCCATTCTATGAAAACTTCTATGCCGGTGGTTCCAGCACCGTACGTGGTTTCCAGTCCAATACCATCGGTCCGAAAGCGGTTTACTACGGCGCATCGGGCCTGGATAACTGTGACCAGTCCGGCGGCTACTGTAAGTCTGACGATGCGGTGGGCGGTAACGCCATGGCCGTTGCCAGCCTGGAGCTGATTGTTCCTACGCCGTTTATCAGCGATAAATACGCGAACTCGGTCCGTACGTCCTTCTTCTGGGATGCCGGTACCGTTTGGGATACCAACTGGCAGAACACGGCAGCAATGAAAAATGCGGGTGTTCCAGACTACAGCGATCCAGGTAATATCCGTATGTCCGCAGGTATCGCATTGCAATGGATGTCCCCATTAGGGCCGTTGGTCTTCTCCTACGCCCAGCCGTATAAGAAATACACTGGAGATAAATCCGAGCAGTTCCAGTTTAACATTGGTAAAACCTGGTAATTGCTCATTGCAAAGGAATGCACGCTCAGTTTAGTTTTGCTGGCATAAGGCGATAGCGTCAGGTGGCCTCCGGGCCACCAAAAGAACAGTACCCTCGGGTACATATGGGATGGTAAGGAGTATTATTGTGAAAAAGTGGTTAGTCGCAGCAGGTCTGGGTTTAGCAATGGCCGCATCTGCTCAGGCAGCAGATAAAATTGCAATTGTTAACATGGGTAGCCTGTTCCAGCAAGTTGCACAGAAAACCGGTGTTTCCAGCACTCTGGAAAACGAATTCAAAGGCCGTGCTGGCGAACTTCAGCGTATGGAAGGCGACCTGCAGTCCAAAATGCAGCGTCTGCAGTCTATGAAAGCTGGTAGCGACCGCACCAAGCTGGAAAAAGACATTTCTGCACAGCGTCAGTCTTTCTCTCAGAAAGCGCAGTCCTTTGAGCAGGATCGCCAGCGTCGCACTAACGAAGAACGTGGCAAACTGGTTACTCGTATCCAGACTGCAGTGAAATCCGTTGCCGCTAGCCAGAGCATCGACCTGGTGGTTGACGCTAACGCCGTTGCATTCAACAGCAGCGATGTCAAAGACATCACCGCTGATGTACTGAAACAGGTTAAATAAGTAATGCCTTCAATTCGACTGGCTGATTTAGCTCAGCAGTTGGATGCGGAATTACACGGTGATGGCGATATCGTCATCACCGCTGTCGCGTCCATGCAATCCGCTAAGGCGGGTCATGTCACGTTCTTGGTTAATCCCAAGTACCGTGAACACCTGTCCGCTTGCGAAGCGTCGGCGATTGTCCTGACGCAAGATTTACTGCCTTTTGCCAAAGGCGCAGCGCTGGTAGTGAAGAATCCCTACCTGACTTACGCTCGCATGGCGCAAATTTTAGATACCACGCCACAGCCGGCGCAGGATATCGCACCGAGCGCGGTCGTGAGTCCGTCCGCAACGCTTGGTCACAACGTCTCCATCGGCGCAAACGCGGTGATAGAATCTGACGTTGTGCTTGGCGATAACGTCGTGATTGGGGCGGGGTGTTTCGTTGGTAAAAAGACCAAAATTGGTGCCGGTTCACGCCTGTGGGCGAACGTAACCATTTACCACGAAGTCGAGATCGGTGAGAATTGTCTGATCCAATCCAGCACCGTTATCGGTTCTGATGGTTTTGGCTACGCCAACGATCGTGGCAACTGGGTGAAGATCCCTCAGTTAGGTCGCGTGATTATTGGCGATCGTGTGGAGATCGGCGCTTGTACGACGATCGACCGCGGCGCGCTTGACGACACGCAGATCGGCAACGGTGTTATCATTGATAACCAGTGCCAGATTGCGCACAACGTGGTGATTGGCGACAATACCGCGGTTGCCGGCGGTGTTATCATGGCCGGAAGCCTGAAAATTGGCCGTTACTGCATGATTGGCGGTGCCAGCGTGATTAACGGTCATATGGAAATTTGCGACAAAGTAACCGTAACCGGTATGGGGATGGTGATGCGTCCTATTACCGAGCCTGGCGTGTATTCGTCCGGCATTCCGCTCCAGCCTAATAAGGCGTGGCGCAAAACGGCCGCACTGGTGATGAATATTGATGAAATGAGCAAGCGTCTCAAAGCCTTAGAGCGCAAGCTGAATAATCAAGACTAATTTTCATCTTATCGCCTTTCGTTTCCCGGCCTGTCGGCATTCTTGTAATCCGGCAGGCCGTGTTATTATTGCCCCTTAGTATATTTTTGACAGGAAGAGTATTTTGACAACTGACACTCATACTCTGCACATTGAAGAGATTTTAGAACTTCTGCCACACCGCTACCCGTTCTTACTGGTAGACCGCGTGCTGGATTTTGAAGAAGGTCGTTTTCTGCGCGCAGTGAAAAATGTTTCCGTAAATGAGCCGTTTTTCCAGGGACATTTCCCTGGCAAGCCGATTTTACCGGGCGTGCTGATTCTGGAAGCCATGGCGCAGGCTACGGGTATTCTGGCGTTTAAAAGCGTAGGTAAACTGGAACCAGGCGAATTGTATTACTTTGCTGGTATCGATGAAGCGCGCTTCAAGCGCCCAGTCGTGCCTGGCGATCAGATGATTATGGAAGTCACCTTCGAGAAAACCCGCCGTGGCCTGACTCGCTTTAAGGGCGTTGCGCTGGTTGATGGTAAAGTGGTTTGCGAAGCGACAATGATGTGTGCGCGTAGCCGGGAGTCCTAATCCGTGATTGATAAAACCGCCTTTATCCATCCTACTGCCATTGTGGAAGACGGTGCCGTTATCGGTGCTAATGCCCACATTGGCCCGTTTTGTATTGTGGGGCCCAACGTCGAAATCGGCGAAGGCACCGTACTGAAGTCTCACGTTGTTGTTAACGGCCACACCAAAATTGGTCGTGATAACGAGATCTATCAGTTCGCCTCTATCGGGGAAGTTAACCAGGATCTGAAATATGCTGGTGAACCGACTCGCGTGGAAATTGGCGATCGCAACCGCATTCGCGAAAGCGTCACCATTCACCGTGGCACAGAACAGGGCGGTGGATTGACGAAGGTGGGCAGCGATAACCTGCTGATGATCAACGCCCACGTGGCGCACGATTGTACGGTCGGTAACCGCTGTATTCTGGCCAATAACGCCACCCTCGCGGGTCACGTTTCGCTGGATGATTTTGTGATCATCGGCGGCATGACCGCGGTGCACCAGTTCTGCATTATCGGTGCCCACGTGATGGTTGGTGGCTGTTCTGGCGTTGCTCAGGACGTTCCACCTTACGTTATTGCTCAGGGCAACCACGCGACACCGTTCGGCGTCAACATCGAAGGCCTGAAGCGTCGCGGCTTTAGCCGTGAAGCGATCACCGCCATCCGCAACGCGTACAAAGCGTTGTACCGCAGCGGCAAAACGTTGGAAGAAGTAAAACCGGAAATCGCCGAGCTTGCGAAGCAGCATCCGGAAGTTCAGCCCTTTAGCGACTTCTTCGCCCGCTCTACGCGCGGCTTGATTCGTTAATGACTGAGCAGCGTCCCTTAACGATTGCCCTGGTCGCCGGAGAAACCTCCGGCGATATTCTTGGTGCAGGTCTCATTCGCGCCCTCAAGGCGCGAGTACCCAACGCTCGTTTCGTCGGTGTTGCTGGCCCGCTGATGCAGGCTGAAGGCTGCGAAGCCTGGTATGAGATGGAAGAGCTGGCGGTCATGGGCATTGTCGAAGTGCTTGGGCGACTGCGTCGCTTGCTGCATATTCGCGCCGATCTCACCCAACGTTTTACCGATCTCAAACCCGATGTCTTTGTGGGTATTGATGCCCCTGATTTCAATATTACTCTTGAGGGAAACCTTAAGGCGAAAGGGATCAAAACCATTCATTATGTCAGCCCATCCGTGTGGGCCTGGCGACAGAAACGCGTCTTCAAAATTGGCAGAGCCACCGATCTGGTGCTCGCTTTTCTGCCTTTTGAAAAAGCGTTTTATGACAAATTTAACGTCCCGTGCCGATTTATCGGCCACACCATGGCGGATGCCATGCCGTTGGATCCAGATAAAAATGCCGCGCGGGATACGCTGGGTATTGCCCACGATGTCCACTGTCTGGCCATGCTGCCGGGTAGCCGCGGCGCCGAAGTGGAAATGCTCAGCGCAGACTTTTTAAAAACCGCACAGCTGTTACGCCAGCAGTACCCCGACCTTGAAGTGGTGGTGCCGCTGGTGAATGCGAAACGCCGCGAGCAGTTTGAACGTATCAAGGCTGAAGTCGCGCCTGATATGGTCGTGCATATGCTGGACGGTAAGGCTCGCGAGGCGATGATCGCCAGCGACGCTGCGCTGCTAGCGTCGGGCACGGCGGCGCTCGAATGCATGTTGGCCAAGTGCCCAATGGTTGTCGGTTATCGCATGAAGCCGTTTACCTTCTGGCTGGCGAAACGTCTGGTCAAAACCGAGTATGTTTCACTGCCGAATCTGCTGGCGGGTCGCGAACTGGTGAAAGAGTTGCTGCAGGATGAATGCCAGCCGGAGTTGCTGGCCGAAGCGTTGAAGCCATTACTGGCTAACGGTCGCACCAGCCACGCCATGCATGACACCTTCCGTGAACTGCATTTGCAAATTCGCTGTAATGCGGATGAGCAGGCGGCAGATGCGGTGCTGGAGTTAGCACAATGATTGAATTTGAATATCCCCATACCCATTTAGTTGCCGGTGTGGATGAAGTCGGACGCGGCCCATTGGTCGGCGCCGTCGTCACCGCGGCGGTGATTCTCGACCCAGCGCGCCCGATTGTCGGTTTGAACGACTCTAAAAAGCTCAGCGAAAAGCGTCGTCTGGCGCTGTTTGACGAAATTAAAGAAAAAGCGCTGTGCTGGAGCCTTGGCCGCGCTGAGCCGCATGAAATTGATGAGCTTAATATTTTGCATGCCACGATGCTGGCCATGCAGCGCGCGGTTGCCGGGCTTTCTATTGCGCCGGAATATGTGCTGATTGACGGTAATCGTTGCCCAGCACTGCCGATGCCGTCAATGGCGGTGGTGAAAGGTGATAGCCGAGTCGCGGAAATTAGCGCCGCGTCCATTCTGGCGAAAGTCACGCGTGATGCCGAAATGGCCGAACTGGACAAAGTGCTACCGCAGTATGGTTTTGCTCAGCATAAAGGCTACCCAACCCCATTCCATCTGGAGGCGCTTGCCGAGCATGGCGCCACTGAGCATCACCGACGCAGTTTTGCTCCTGTCAAACGCGCGCTAGGTCTCGCGTCCTGAGCCGCGTGCCGAGATAAGTAAACCGGAAATAAATAATGGCTGAACCACGTTTCGTGCACCTGCGGGTGCATAGCGACTACTCCATGATTGATGGGCTGGCAAAAACCGGACCGCTGGTAAAAAAGGCGGCCGCTTTAGGCATGCCCGCACTAGCGATCACCGATTTTACCAACCTTTGCGGTCTGGTGAAGTTTTACGGAGCGGGGCATGGGGCCGGGATTAAACCCATCGTCGGCGCCGATTTTCACGTCCAGAGTGAGCTTTTCGGCGACGAACTGACCCAGCTGACGGTGCTGGCGGCCAACAACGTTGGCTATCAGAACCTGACGCTGCTGATTTCTAAAGCCTATCAACGCGGCTATGGAGCGGCGGGGCCGATTATCGATCGCGACTGGCTGATCGAATTAAAAGAAGGGCTGATCTTACTCTCCGGCGCGCGGATGGGGGATGTTGGCCGTGCCTTGCTGCGCGGCAACACGGCGTTGGTTGAACAGTGTGTCGCGTTTTATGAAGAGCACTTCCCTGACGCCTATTTCCTTGAGCTTATCCGTACCGGTAGACAGGATGAAGAAGCGTATCTACATGCTGCGGTAGCGCTGGCGGAAACGCGCGGCCTGCCGGTAGTGGCAACCAATGACGTTCGCTTCCTGGAGCCGGGTGATTTTGACGCCCATGAAATTCGCGTCGCGATCCACGACGGCTTCACCCTCGACGACCCAAAACGCCCGCGTAATTACTCTTCGCAGCAATATATGCGTAGCGAAGAGGAGATGTGCGAGCTGTTCTCGGACATTCCGGAAGCGCTGGAAAACAGCGTCGAGATAGCCAAGCGCTGTAACGTGACGGTGCGCCTCGGTGAGTACTTCCTGCCACAGTTCCCGACCGGCGATATGACCACCGAGGATTTCCTCGTGGCAAAATCCCATGAAGGGCTGGAGGAGCGTCTGGAGTTCCTGTTCCCCGATCCTGAAGTCCGTGCGCAGAAGCGCCCACCTTACGATGAACGTCTGGAAATTGAACTTAAGGTTATCAACCAGATGGGCTTCCCGGGTTACTTCCTGATCGTAATGGAATTTATCCAGTGGTCGAAAGATAACGGCGTGCCGGTAGGTCCTGGCCGTGGGTCCGGTGCGGGCTCGCTGGTGGCCTATGCGCTGAAAATTACCGACCTTGACCCGCTCGAATTTGACCTGCTTTTCGAACGTTTCCTTAACCCGGAACGTGTTTCGATGCCCGATTTCGACGTTGACTTCTGTATGGAAAAACGCGACCAGGTGATCGAACACGTCGCGGACATGTACGGTCGTGACGCGGTTTCGCAGATTATCACCTTCGGTACCATGGCGGCGAAAGCGGTTATTCGCGACGTAGGCCGCGTACTGGGGCATCCGTATGGCTTCGTGGACCGTATCTCCAAGCTGGTTCCGCCCGATCCGGGCATGACGCTGGCCAAAGCCTTTGAAGCCGAACCGCAGCTGCCGGAAATTTACGAAGCAGATGAAGAAGTTCGCGCGTTGATCGACATGGCGCGTAAGCTTGAAGGGGTTACTCGTAACGCCGGTAAGCACGCCGGTGGCGTGGTTATCGCGCCGACTAAAATTACCGATTTTGCACCGCTCTACTGCGATGAGCAGGGGCTGCACCCGGTCACCCAGTTTGATAAAAACGACGTGGAATATGCCGGGCTGGTGAAGTTTGACTTCCTCGGTCTGCGTACCCTCACCATCATCAACTGGGCACTGGAGATGATCAACGCCCGCCGTGAACGCAACGGCGAGCCGCCGCTGGATATTGCCGCTATCCCGCTGGATGACAAGAAAAGCTTCGATATGCTGCAGCGCTCGGAAACCACGGCGGTATTCCAGCTTGAATCCCGCGGCATGAAGGATCTGATCAAACGTCTGCAGCCGGACTGCTTCGAAGATATGATCGCGCTGGTGGCCCTGTTCCGTCCGGGCCCGCTGCAATCGGGGATGGTAGATAACTTTATCGACCGTAAACACGGTCGCGAAGAGATTTCCTACCCGGACGTTCAGTGGCAGCATGAGTGCCTGAAGCCGGTGCTGGAACCAACGTACGGCATTATCCTGTACCAGGAACAGGTTATGCAGATTGCCCAGGAGCTTTCCGGCTATACTCTGGGCGGCGCAGACATGCTGCGTCGTGCGATGGGTAAGAAAAAGCCTGAAGAGATGGCCAAGCAGCGCGGCACCTTTGAAGAAGGGGCGAAAAAACGCGGTGTTGATGGCGAACTGGCGATGAAAATCTTTGACCTGGTGGAAAAATTCGCCGGTTACGGGTTTAACAAATCACACTCCGCCGCCTATGCTTTGGTCTCATATCAGACGCTATGGCTGAAAGCGCACTATCCCGCTGAGTTTATGGCGGCGGTAATGACTGCCGATATGGACAACACCGAGAAGGTGGTTGGCCTGGTGGATGAGTGCTGGCGAATGGGGCTGAAGATACTGCCGCCTGATATCAATTCCGGTTTATATCATTTCCACGTTAATCAGGACGGGGAAATCGTGTATGGTATCGGCGCGATTAAAGGCGTTGGCGAAGGCCCGATTGAAGCAATCATCGAAGCGCGCAATAACGGGGGCTATTTCCGCGAGCTGTTTGACCTCTGTGCGCGCACCGATACCAAGAAGCTCAACCGCCGGGTGCTGGAAAAACTGATTATGTCCGGGGCCTTTGACCGCCTTGGGCCACACCGCGCCGCGCTGATGAATTCGTTGGGCGATGCGTTAAAAGCCGCTGATCAGCACGCGAAGGCGGAAGCCATTGGTCAGGCGGATATGTTCGGCGTATTGGCCGAAGAGCCAGAGCAAATTGAGCAGTCGTACGCTAACTGCATGCCCTGGCCTGAACACACGGTGCTGGAAGGTGAACGGGAAACGTTAGGTTTATACTTAACGGGCCACCCGATTAACCAGTACCTCAAAGAAATTGAGCGCTATGTCGGCGGCTATAGGCTAAAAGACATGCATCCGACAGAACGTGGTAAAGTGACCACGGCTGCGGGGCTCGTGATTGCTGCAAGGGTTATGGTCACCAAGCGCGGCAATCGTATCGGCATCTGTACGCTGGATGACCGTTCCGGGCGGCTAGAGGTGATGCTCTTCACCGAGGCCCTGGAAAAATACCAGCATCTGCTGGAAAACGACCGCATACTTATCGTCAGCGGACAGGTCAGCTTTGATGACTTCAGCGGCGGCCTTAAAATGATGGCCCGCGAAGTGATGGACATTGACGAAGCCCGGGAAAAATACGCTCGCGGGCTTGCTATCTCGCTGACGGACAGGCAAATTGATGACCAGCTTTTAAACCGACTCCGTCAGTCTCTGGAACCCCACCGTTCGGGAACCATTCCAGTACATCTCTACTATCAGAGGGCGGATGCACGTGCGCGGTTGCGTTTCGGTGCAACCTGGCGTGTCTCTCCGAGCGATCGTTTACTCAACGATCTGCGTAGCCTCATCGGTTCGGAGCAGGTGGAACTGGAGTTTGACTAATACAGGAATACTATGAGTCTGAATTTCCTTGATTTTGAACAGCCGATTGCAGAGCTGGAAGCAAAAATCGATTCTCTGACTGCGGTTAGCCGTCAGGATGAGAAACTGGATATTAATATCGACGAAGAAGTGCATCGTCTGCGCGAAAAAAGCGTAGAGCTGACGCGCAAAATCTTTGCCGATCTCGGCGCATGGCAGGTAGCCCAGCTGGCTCGCCACCCACAGCGTCCGTACACCCTGGATTATGTCCGTCTGGCGTTTGATGAATTTGACGAACTGGCGGGCGATCGCGCTTATGCTGACGATAAAGCCATCGTTGGCGGTATCGCACGTCTGGACGGTCGTCCGGTGATGATCATTGGTCATCAGAAAGGTCGTGAAACCAAAGAAAAAATCCGTCGCAACTTCGGCATGCCGGCACCGGAAGGTTACCGTAAAGCCCTGCGTCTGATGGAAATGGCCGAGCGCTTCAACATGCCTATCGTGACCTTCATTGACACCCCGGGTGCCTACCCTGGTGTCGGCGCAGAAGAGCGTGGCCAGTCTGAAGCTATCGCCCGCAACCTGCGCGAAATGTCACGTCTGAGCGTACCGGTTATCTGCACTGTTATCGGTGAAGGTGGTTCCGGCGGCGCGCTGGCGATTGGCGTGGGTGATAAAGTGAATATGTTGCAGTACAGCACCTATTCCGTTATCTCTCCAGAAGGCTGTGCTTCCATTCTGTGGAAAAGCGCGGACAAAGCACCGCTGGCGGCTGAAGCCATGGGCATCATCGCACCGCGTCTGAAAGAGCTGAAGCTTATCGATTCCATTATTCCGGAACCGCTGGGCGGCGCACACCGTAACCCGGAAGCTATTGCCGCTTCGCTGAAAGCGCAGTTGCTGGCCGATCTGGCAGACCTCGATGTGCTGAGCAAAGAAGATCTGCTCAACCGTCGCTACCAGCGTCTGATGACATACGGCTACGCGTAATACGAACATAAGACGTTCCTGAAAAGGGCCACAGTTTGTGGCCCTTTTTTATTACCTGCGGCCCGGGTGCGCTATGATAGGTGAAGGTTTTCCAGGAGGAACGCATGAATATTATTGCCATTATGGGGCCGCACGGCGTCTACTACAAAGACGAGCCGATCAAGGAGCTGGAGGCGGCCCTTATCGCCCAGGGCTTCAAAATTATCTGGCCGCAGAACAGTGCTGACCTGCTGAAGTTTATTGAGCACAACCCGCGCATTAGCGGCGTGATATTCGATTGGGACGAGTACAGCGTCGATCTTTGCGGTGAGATTAATCAGCTCAATGAGTACCTGCCGCTTTACGCCTTTATTAATGCTCACTCTACGATGGATGTTAGCGCGCATGATATGCGTATGGCGCTATGGTTCTTCGAATACGCATTAGGCCAGGCAGAGGATATCGCCACCCGCATCCGGCAGTATAACGACGAATATCTCGATAACATCACGCCGCCGTTTACCAAAGCGCTATTTACCTACGTCACTGAGGGCAAGTACACCTTCTGCACGCCGGGGCATATGGCGGGGACGGCCTACCAGAAAAGCCCGGTGGGCTGCCTGTTTTACGATTTCTTTGGCGCCAATACGCTTAAAGCGGATGTCTCTATCTCGGTGACCGAATTAGGTTCGTTGCTTGACCATACCGGTCCGCATCTGGAAGCGGAGGAGTACATCGCGCGTACCTTCGGTGCTGAGCAAAGCTATATGGTCACCAACGGTACCTCAACGTCGAATAAAATCGTCGGTATGTATGCGGCTCCCAGCGGCAGCACGCTGCTGATTGACCGAAACTGCCATAAATCCCTGGCACATCTACTGATGATGAACGACGTCGTGCCGCTCTGGCTGAAGCCGACGCGTAACGCGCTGGGTATTTTGGGAGGGATTCCGAAGCGAGAATTCACCCGCGATAGCCTGCAGCAGAAAGTTAATGCCACTGAGAATGCGCAGTGGCCGGTACATGCGGTGATCACCAACTCCACCTATGACGGGCTGCTGTATAACACCAACTGGATCAAGCAGACTCTCGATGTACCGTCTATCCATTTTGATTCAGCCTGGGTGCCCTACACCCACTTCCATCCGATCTACCAGGGCAAAAGCGGTATGAGCGGCGAGCGTGTGCCGGGGAAAGTATTCTTCGAAACTCAGTCCACGCACAAAATGCTGGCGGCACTTTCACAAGCATCGCTGATACACATTAAAGGTGACTACGATGAAGATACCTTCAATGAAGCCTTTATGATGCACACCTCTACGTCGCCAAGTTATCCGATTGTCGCCTCGATAGAGACAGCGGCGGCGATGCTGCGCGGTAACCCGGGTAAACGGCTGATTAATCGTTCGGTCGAACGAG
This sequence comes from Kluyvera cryocrescens NBRC 102467, assembly GCF_001571285.1. GTDB lineage: Bacteria > Pseudomonadota > Gammaproteobacteria > Enterobacterales > Enterobacteriaceae > Kluyvera > Kluyvera cryocrescens. The sequence continues at coordinate 179,829 of NZ_BCTM01000011.1, forward strand.
CGCTGCATTTCCGTAAAGAAGTGCAGCGACTACGGGAAGAGTCAGATAGCTGGTTCTTCGACATTTGGCAGCCGGAAGAGATCGATGAGGCCGAGTGTTGGCCTGTGGCTCCGGGGGAAGATTGGCACGGGTTCAGCGACGCGGATGCCGATCATATGTTCCTCGATCCGGTGAAAGTGACGATCCTGACGCCGGGTATGGATGAGCAGGGAAACATGAGCGATGAGGGGATCCCGGCAGCGCTGGTGGCGAAATACCTCGACGAGCACGGAGTGGTCGTCGAGAAAACCGGCCCCTACAACCTGCTGTTCCTGTTCAGCATTGGGATCGATAAAACCCGGGCGATGGGGCTGCTTCGCGGTTTGACGGAGTTTAAGCGCGCCTACGATCTTAATCTGCGGGTGAAAAACATGCTGCCGGATCTGTATGCGGAAGATCCTGATTTTTACCGCAACATGCGTATTCAGGATTTAGCGCAGGGGATCCACCGGCTGATCCGCCAGCACGACCTGCCAAGCTTAATGCTGCGGGCGTTTGACGTATTGCCGGAGATGAAACTGACGCCGCACCGCGCATGGCAGAAACAGATCAAAGGCGAAGTAGAAACCATCGCACTGGAAGATTTAGTGGGCCGTATCTCCGCTAATATGATCCTACCGTATCCACCGGGGGTGCCATTGTTGATGCCGGGCGAAATGATTACTGCTGAGAGCCGCTCGGTGCTCGATTTCCTGCTGATGCTCTGTTCCGTTGGACGACATTATCCGGGCTTTGAAACCGATATCCATGGTGCAAAACGCGATGAAAACGGCGTCTACCGTGTGAGAGTCCTAAAAAACCCTGAAGGGGTTGCGTGATAGCGCCCTGCACGGTTAACGTGCTGGGACACGGTTAACGGAGAAACACGATGTTAGGATTAAAACAGATTCATCACATTGCGATTATTGCTACCGATTATGCGAAGAGTAAGTCCTTTTACTGCGATATTCTCGGCTTTACGCTGCAAAGCGAGGTGTATCGTGAGGCGCGCGATTCGTGGAAAGGCGATCTGGCATTAAACGGTCAGTATGTGATTGAGCTGTTTTCCTTCCCGTTTCCCCCGGCGCGCCCGAGCCGGCCGGAGGCCTGCGGGCTTCGCCATCTGGCCTTTAGCGTCGAGGATATCGATGCGGCCGTAGCGCACCTGACGGCTCACGGGATTGCCTGTGAAGCGATCCGCATCGATCCGTTTACCGATAAGCGCTTTACGTTTTTCAACGATCCTGACGGCCTACCGCTGGAACTCTATCAGCAGTAAGGCTTGTCAGCGTCAGCCCGGACGGGTAACGTGCCGGGCAATGCTCGCTTTCATGATAAGACGATGACCCAACCTTCACTTGTGCAACAGCTTTCTCCGCACCGCCAGTTTCTGGTGGCGTTTAGCGGTGGCCTGGATTCGACGGTGCTGCTGCATCAACTGGTGTGCTGGCGGCAGCAGAACCCTGATATTGCGCTGCGAGCAATCCATATCCATCACGGAATTAGCGCCAATGCGGATAGCTGGGTGATGCACTGCCAGCAGGTGTGCGAAGCCTGGCAAGTGCCGCTGGTGGTGGAACGCGTCACTCTGGCCCAGCGTGGGATTGGCCTTGAAGCAGAGGCCAGAGAGGCGCGCTACCAAGCATTTCGTGACGCGCTCACCCCAGGCGAGGTGTTGGTTACGGCGCAGCATCTCGACGATCAAAGCGAAACCCTGCTATTGGCATTAAAGCGCGGCAGTGGCCCGGCAGGGCTGGCGGCGATGCCCGTCAATTCAGCATTTTCCCATACGCGGTTAATTCGACCGCTGCTGCATACCACGCGCGATGCTTTGCTGGAGTGGGCGAATACCCACGCGCTGATCTGGATTGAAGATGAGAGCAATCAGGACGATGCCTACGATCGCAATTTCTTGCGCTTGCGGGTGCTGCCACTCCTTAACGCGCGTTGGCCGCACTTTGCGCAAGCCGCTGCGCGCAGTGCCGAACTGTGCGGTGAGCAAGAACAGTTACTGGACGAACTGCTGGCGGGAGAGCTAGCACGGCTGGTTTCGCCGGAAGGGGCATTGGCTATCGCCCCGCTGGCGGAGATGAGCGTGCCGAAGCGGTCGGCACTTTTGCGCCGCTGGTTGGCGTTGCACCACGCGGCGATGCCGTCGCGGGAGATGTTGTCCCGCTTATGGCAAGAAGTGGCTCTGGCGCGCGAGGATGCGACGCCGTGCGTCCGCTTGGGTAGCTTTGAGGTACGACGTTTCCAGCAACAACTATGGTGGGTAAGGGCGCAAACCGGGCAAACGGAAACCGTGCTAGCGTGGCCCAATCCCCGAGATTTACTGACGCTGCCGGATAATCTCGGTACGCTGCGTCTGCTTTCAGGTGGTCATATTCGCCCCGCCGGTGCAGACGAAGCGGTGACGGTCCGCTTTAAAGCGCCGGGAATGTTGCATATTGTTGGGCGTAACGGCGGGCGTAAGCTAAAAAAAATCTGGCAGGAGCTGGGCGTACCGCCGTGGCAGAGAGATAAAACGCCAATGCTGTTTTACGGCGAGACATTGATTGCGGTAGCAGGAGTGTTCGTCACACTGGACGGCGTTTGCGATGCGGGGAAGGGCGTCACGCTACAATGGGAGAGAACGGGCGACTAAGCCGCCCGTTTCTGAATTATGATTCGCTGACAACCACGGTGCCGATTTCGGGGTGGCTGAAGCTGGTAATGCGGTCAAGCCGCAGTTCGCGGAGCTCACCGGCACTGTCGACGACCAGGTATTCCACATTTTTACGGGAGACCAGATCGTGTGCTTTGGCCTGCAGCACTTCGCCGTCTTTCAGTTCCAGCGCCAGAACGAGATGGTGCTGGCAGGCAAGCTCGAGATTGTCATAGTCATCGCAATTGATGGGTTGATAAGTATCATTCATCGACATAATCGCTCACCAGTAAGTTTGCCGCTGCATATGCAGCTTTGTCCCTGACTGACTCAGAAAGGGCGTCATCCGCCGCAACTTCGTTCAAAACCTTCAGTACACAGCCCAGCGCGTCTGGGATATACCCCAAATCACCGCTGGCAATTTCCGCATAGCGTTGACGAATTAATTCACAATAGTTGCCCACATGCCCTCCTGTCAGCGCTTCAATTAAGCCTATGAAGATAATCTCTGTTTAGCAAGGTGACTATATCATACTCATTTAAGCATTATCAGCGAGATGAGCGTCGGCAGATGTAATTGAGGACAGCCTTTTGCCCTTGATTTCGCTACAATGAGCACCATTTTTCGCAGGAGTTACCCCATGGCGCTGAAAGCGACAATTTATAAAGCGGTGGTTAACGTGGCGGATATCGACCGCAACCAGTTTCTGGACGCGTCTTTAACGCTGGCCCGCCACCCGTCAGAAACCCAGGAGCGCATGATGCTGCGCCTGCTGGCGTGGATCAAATACGCCGATGAGCGTTTGCAGTTCACCCGCGGTCTCTCTTCCGAAGACGAGCCGGAGGCCTGGCTGCGTAACGATCATCTGGGTATCGACCTGTGGATTGAACTGGGGCTGCCGGATGAACGACGGATAAAAAAAGCCTGCAGCCAGTCGCAGGAAGTGGCCCTGTTTACCTACAACAGCCGCTCGGCGGAAATCTGGTGGCAGCAGAACCAAAGTAAGATGGCGGGGTTTAAAAACCTGAGCATCTGGTATCTGGATGATGAGCAGTTGGCAAAGCTCAGCGCGTTTGCCGAGCGTACGATGACGCTGCAAGCCACGCTGCAGGAAGGGGCAATTTGGCTTTCTGACGCTCAGAATAATCTGGAAATTCATTTTACGGCCTGGCAGACACCCGCATGATTACGCTTTCTGGACAGGTCAGTATTCCGGATGATGAGCTAACCATTACCGCTATTCGCGCCCAAGGGGCGGGCGGTCAGCATGTGAATAAGACCTCAACGGCGATTCATTTGCGTTTTGACATCCGGGCCTCCAGCCTGCCAGAGTATTATAAAGAGCGCCTTTTGGCCGCCAGCCACCACTTAATTTCTGCTGACGGTGTGATTATCATTAAGGCGCAGGAATACCGTAGCCAGGAGATGAACCGCGAAGCGGCGATCGCACGCCTGGTTTCGGTGATTCAAATGCTGACGACAGAACAAAAGAGCCGACGCCCGACGCGCCCGACGCGCGCCTCAAAAGAGCGGCGGCTGAACACGAAAGCGCAAAAATCGTCAGTGAAATCGATGCGCGGCAAGGTTCGCTACTAAGCTAAATGTGGATGACATAAGAATAAGGAATTGAGGGTGAAAAAAGCGATATTGGCCATTGCGGCCACCGGGATGCTGTTTGGTCTTTTCGGATGTAATAATTCGGAAATGGCGACGCTAAAACCGACTCACTCTGCAGAGTTAACGCCAATGCAGCAGAGCTGGCGCGGAGTCATTCCGTGTGCTGATTGCGAAGGCATTGAAACCTCGCTGTTCCTCGATAAGGACGGCACCTGGGTGATGAACGAACATTATCAGGGCGTAAGCCGTGAACCGTCGTCATTTGGTTCCTACGGTACCTGGGCGCGGACCGCCGATAAGTTGGTCCTGACCGATAGCCATGGTGAGAAATCTTTCTATCGTGCGAAAGGCGATAAGCTGGAGATGCTTGACCGTGAAGGTAACCCGATTGAATCTAAGCTGAACTATACGCTGGAGCCGGTAAAGGCTGATTTGCCAACGACGCCAATGGCGATGCGCGGGATGTACTTCTACATGGCAGACGCGGCAACCTTTACCGACTGTACGACCGGCAAGCGTGTGGCTGTAGCGAATAACGCACAGCTGGAGCGTGACTATGCCGCTGCGCAGGGGAGTGATAGCAAACCGGTGCTGCTGGTGGTGGAAGGGCACTTTACCCTGGAGCCAAACCCGGATACCGGCGTGATGGTTAAAACGCTCGCGGCCAGTAAAGAAGCGAAGTTTGTCCCAGGTAAAGACTGTTTGAGTAAATAAAAGGCCTCGCATTATTTCGGCCTGCCTTAACGCACCGAGCGTGACCCCAAAAGAAAAAGCCTCGCATGTTGCGAGGCTTTTTTTATCACCGGATGCGGTATCAATGCCGCACCGTTTGATTAACCTTTGATGGCTTTCACCAGGTAATCAACGATATCGCCGGTTTTGATCAGCTGCTTATCGCCGTTACGACGGTATTTATACTCAATATCATCGTTGTCGAGGTTACGGTCGCCCAACACGATGGTGTGCGGAATACCGATGAGTTCCATATCCGCAAACATCACGCCTGGGCGCTCTTTACGATCGTCCATCAGCACTTCGATACCCTGAGCGCGCAGCTCGGCGTACAGCTTCTCTGCCAGCTCCTGAACACGGTAGGATTTGTGCATGTTCATTGGCAGGATAGCAACCTGGAATGGGGCAATGGCGTCAGGCCACAGAATACCGCGATCGTCAAAGTTCTGCTCGATAGCCGCAGCGACGACGCGAGTCACCCCGATGCCGTAGCAGCCCATGGTCAGGATCTGGTTACGACCGTCTTCGCCCTGAACGGAGGCTTTCATCGCTTCAGAGTACTTGGTACCCAGCTGGAAGATATGGCCAACTTCGATACCACGCTTGATCAGCAACGTACCTTTGCCGTCCGGGCTTGGATCGCCGGCAACCACGTTACGGATATCGGCAACTTCTGGCGTCGCGACATCGCGATCCCAGTTGATACCGAAATAGTGCTTACCATCGATGTTTGCGCCAGCGGCGAAATCGCTCATTGCCGCAACGGTACGGTCAATAACCACAGGAATCGGCATATTCACTGGACCCAGTGAGCCAGGGCCTGCCGGCACCAGCGCGCGGATTTCGGCTTCGGTAGCGAAGGTCAGCGGGCTGGCAACCTGCGCCAGTTTTTCTGCTTTGACTTCGTTCAGCTCGTGATCGCCGCGAACCAGCAGGGCAACCAGTGGGGATTTGCTGCCTTCCACGGCTTTCACCAGCAGTGTCTTGACGGTTTTCTCGATTGGCAGATTGAACTGCTCGACCAGCTCGGCAATGGTTTTCGCGTTTGGCGTATCAACCAGCGTCATTTCCTGAGTGGCAGCAGCGCGCGGCTCTTTTGGCGCCACGGCTTCTGCAAACTCGATGTTAGCAGCGTAGTCGGAAGAATCAGAGAAGATCACATCATCTTCACCGCTCTGTGCCAGCACCTGGAATTCGTGAGAGGCGCTACCGCCGATAGAACCGGTGTCAGCCTGTACGGCACGGAAATCCAGACCCATACGGCTGAAGATCTTGCTGTAGGCCGCATACATCGCGTCGTAAGTTTCCTGCAGTGATTCCTGAGAGGTATGGAAAGAGTAGGCATCTTTCATCAGGAATTCACGGGAACGCATGACGCCGAAACGTGGGCGGACTTCGTCACGGAACTTGGTCTGGATCTGGAAGAAGTTCAGCGGCAGCTGTTTGTAAGAGCTCAGCTCGTTACGAATCAGGTCGGTGATCACTTCTTCGTGCGTTGGGCCAAGGACGAAAGAACGGTCGCCACGGTCAACAAAGCGCAGCAGTTCCGGGCCGTACTGTTCCCAGCGACCACTCTCCTGCCACAGTTCAGCGGGCTGAACCACGGGCATAGACACCTCGATGGCACCGGCGTTGTTCATCTCTTCACGCACGATGTTTTCGACTTTTTTCAGGACGCGCAGACCGGTCGGCAGCCAGGCATATAACCCAGAGGCCAGTTTGCGGATCATCCCGGCGCGCAGCATCAGCTGGTGGCTGATGACCTCAGCGTCGGCAGGTGTCTCCTTCAGAGTGGAGAGCAGATATTGGCTAGTACGCATGTTGTTACGATTCCAGTTGGACGACAAAACAGGCTCAAAACGAGCCTGGCACAAAAACAAAGTGATTTAGTTTACCAGCGAGAAAGAGATGTCAAAAGAGAGCGCGGAGAAATTACCGGGTTTCCAGGGCAAAGACTTCAAATCCAGACGTCGTTACCCGCCAGCGGACGTTAAAATCCAGCAGCCAGACGGCGTAGGTTTTTCCCTCTTCCTCATTTTTACGATAGGCCGGACGCGGGTCTTGTGCGAGCACTTCGGCAATAAACTGACGCAGATGTGGGTAACGCTTCTCAAGCCCGATAAGCTGTTCGGCTATTTCTACGGTGAACGAGACATCAACGCTGGCCTGAGGCGCATCCTGCGCGTAGCTGGCGCGTGCCTCCGGCAGAGACTCGGCAAACGGCAAATAGGGTTTGATATCCACAACCGGCGTTCCGTCCACTAAGTCCAGCCCGCCCAGTTCCAGAATAACGTGTTCTTTCTGGCAGCGAATACCGCGCAGTTCAACCAGTGACATACCGATAGGGTTTGGTCGGAAGGTTGAACGGGTGGCGAAAACGCCCATGCGCGCGTTACCGCCGAGTCGGGGAGGGCGCACCGTTGGGCGCCAGCCGCCTTCCATCGTCTGATGAAAAACAAACAGCACCCACAGATGGCTAAATGCTTCCAGGCCGCGCACGGCGTCAGCCTGGTTGTAGGGCGGCAGAAGATGCAGCTCACCGCTGCAACTTTTCACCAACCCCGGTTGGCGAGGCACCGCAAACTTCTCTTTATAAGGAGAGCGGATAACGCCGATTTGTTCGAATGAGAAATGACTCATTTCGCGCTAACGTTGAGTGCCGATCCCACGCATACCGCCTGACGATAGCAGCCAGGCGTTCCGCTGGTCACTTCACAGCTGTGCAGCAGTACGGCATTCGCCTTCATTTTAGAAGCGTTAATTTGCATGCGTTTGCGCGCGGTTGGAATATTCGGTGGGGAATCCTGATTCGTGGCCTGGCATGAATCACCCGATACTTCGCCTAAGTCGCGGAATGGTTTACCGACCAGGTCTTCAGCATTGGTAATAATTCGTACCGGCGTCGCGCGCGGTGCTTTTGGTTTCGCGGTCTCCGTTTTGACGGGGGTCGCAGTGCTTTGAATGGGTTCAACAGGAGATCTGTTTAGCATGGAGCAGCCACCTAACAGGAGTGCTAATAAACAGACCGGTAAAGCACGCATAGTATTTCCTCGATATAGGGTAGACCAGGGGGCTATTGAATCAGGTGCTCGCATAAATGACAAGACGGGCATGCGCCCGTCTTGAAAGATACTGCTTAGCGGTAATGAGATTACCAGCCTTTAACAGCGCCGCCGTTAAAGATTTTGTTCGCAGCTTCGTAGACTTCGTCAGACTGGTAAGCCTGAACAAATTTTTTCACGTTTTCAGCGTCTTTGTTATCTTCACGAGAAACGATCATGTTGACGTAAGGAGAGTCCTTACCTTCAACGAAGATACCGTCTTTCGCCGGAGTCAGGTTGATCTGGCTGGCGTAGGTGGTGTTGATGACGGCCAGAGCAATCTGCGCATCGTCCAGGGAACGTGGCAGCTGCGGTGCTTCCAGCTCAACAATCTTCAGGTTTTTCGGGTTTTCGGTGATGTCCAGCGCGGTTGGCAGCAGGCCCACGTCATCCTTCAGTTTGATCAGACCTTCTTTTTGCAGCAGCAGCAGGGAGCGTCCAAGGTTAGTTGGATCGTTCGGGACGGCAATCTGTGAACCCGGCTGCAGTTCGTCCAGAGATTTGATTTTTTTAGAGTAGCCGGCAATTGGATAAACGAAGGTATTACCCACGGAAACCAGTTTGTAGCCACGGTCTTTAATCTGCTGGTCCAGGTACGGTTTGTGCTGGAAGGCGTTCGCATCGATGTCACCTTTGCTCAGCGCTTCGTTCGGCAGAACGTAGTCATTGAAGGTCACCAGCTCTACGTCCAGACCATATTTTTCTTTCGCCACTTTCTGCGCGACTTCAGCAACCTGCTGTTCTGCGCCGACGATGACGCCGACTTTAATATGGTTCGGGTCTTTCTCATCCTGACCGCAACCAACAAGTGCCAGAGAACCAATCAGGGCTCCAACTGCCGCAAAGGTTTTAAAATTGAACGCCATGCTTATATCCTTAAACTTTTGAGTTGTGTTGTGTGTAACGCTATTTATGAGTGACTGCCCGAACGATACGATCGCCAGATAGTTGAATTAAATAAACCAGAACGACCAGCAATACCAGTACTGTATTCATCACCGTTGCATTATATCCAATGTAACCGTACTGGTAGCCAATCTGGCCCAGGCCGCCGGCACCGACGGCGCCGCCCATGGCGGAGTAGCCAACCAGCGTAATCAGCGTGATGGTTGCCGCATTGACCAGCCCCGGCATCGCCTCCGGCAGCAGGACTTTACAGATGATTTGCATCGGCGTTGCGCCCATGGCGCGTGACGCTTCAATTAAACCGGTTGGGATTTCCAGCAGGGCGTTTTCCACCATACGGGCAATAAACGGTGCGGCCCCCACGGTCAGCGGTACGATAGCGGCCTGCAAACCAATGGAAGTCCCGACGATCACGCGAGTAAATGGAATCATCCACACCAGTAAGATGATGAACGGGATGGAACGGAAGATGTTCACCAGCGCAGAGAGCACGCGATAAACTTTACCATTCTCGATAATTTGCCCTGGACGGGTGACATATAAAAGGACGCCAACCGGCAGGCCGATCACAAAGCCGAAAAAGCCGGACACGAATGTCATCGCCAGCGTTTCCCAGACGCCGCGCGCCAGTAACCACATCATGGCCTCAGACATATCCCAGTACCTCTACTTTTACATGGTGTTGCTGCAGCCAGGCGATGGCTGCTTGCGTATCTTCCGGAGTGCCGTGCATTTCCGTCAGCATAATGCCGAACTTCACGCCGCCCGCGTAATCCATCTGCGCGCTAATGATGTTGTTATTGACGTTAAAGCGACGCGCGGTTTCTGACAGCAGTGGGGCATCAACCGATTGACCGGTGAACTCCATGCGCAGCATCGGTACGCTATCGGCGTTTTGCTGTGCTTTAAGGCGCGCCTGGTAGTCTTCCGGGATATCCAGATGCAGCGTAGCCTGAATAAACTGTTGAGCCAGCGGTGTCTTCGGATGAGAGAACATCTCGCTCACCGTATCTTGCTCAATCAGTTCACCGTTGCTGATCACCGCGACGCAGTCGCAGATGCGTTTCACCACGTCCATTTCATGGGTGATGAGCAAAATGGTCAGGCCCAGACGGCGGTTAATGTCTTTCAGCAGCTCCAGGATTGAACGCGTAGTTGCTGGGTCTAATGCGCTGGTGGCTTCATCACACAGCAGCACTTTGGGGTTGCTCGCCAGCGCACGGGCGATAGCCACACGCTGCTTTTGCCCGCCGGAAAGGTTCGCCGGGTAGCTATCGTGCTTATCGCCCAGACCAACGAGATCCAGTAATTCGGTCACACGACGTTTAATTTCATCTTTCGGCGTATTGTCGAGTTCCAGCGGCAGCGCAACGTTACCAAATACGGTACGTGAAGAGAGCAGGTTAAAGTGCTGGAAAATCATGCCAATCTGACGACGTGCTTTGGTCAGTGCGGCTTCAGATAATGCAGTCAGCTCCTGGTCGCCGACCTGAACGCTGCCCTCGGTTGGGCGCTCAAGCAGGTTGACGCAGCGAATCAGCGTACTTTTACCTGCACCGGATGCGCCAATGACGCCATAAATTTGTCCAGCGGGCACGTGCAGGCTGACGTTATTCAGCGCCTGTATCGTACGGTGACCCTGCTGGAACACTTTGGTGATATTCGAAAGTTTAATCATTAGATTATTTATTATCGGTTAGGTGTTATCCACGGCATTTTGTTCTGCCAGAGACGGGCGATGACCGTCAACAAAACGGATGTTAAGGCATCTAGACGGCTAAATCAATCTTCTTTATGCGATCGCCGCTTTCCTGGCTGTCGAAACATGCGATACTAAGGACACATGCCTTATTCAGGAGCAACACGGTGGCAAAGTCCGTACCCGCAATTTTTCTCGATCGTGATGGCACGATTAATGTCGATCATGGCTACGTCCATGAAATTGATGATTTCGAATTTATCGATGGCGTCATTGACGCAATGCGTGAATTAAAAGAAATGGGCTATGCCCTCGTACTGGTGACCAACCAGTCGGGTATTGCTCGCGGGAAATTTACCGAAGCGCAGTTCGAAACGCTCACGGAATGGATGGACTGGTCGTTGGCCGACCGTGGTGTAGATCTTGACGGCATCTATTTCTGTCCACATCACCCGCAGGGAACCGTAGAAGAGTATCGTCAGGTATGCGACTGCCGTAAACCTCATCCGGGTATGCTGAAGTCAGCGCAAGAGTATCTGCACATTGATATGTCTTCTTCTTATATGGTGGGTGACAAAATTGAAGACATGCAGGCAGCTGCGGCAGCCAATGTAGGTACAAAAGTGCTGGTGCGTACCGGCAAACCCGTTACTGAAGATGCGGAAAAAGCCGCTGACTGGGTGATTAATAGCCTTGCAGACCTGCCTGCGATGATCAAAAAGCAGAAATAAGCGGCAAAAAGGCGAAAAGGTGAGCGGTTGAGAAAAAAATGCATTTTTCCTCTTGTCAGCCTGAAATTACCCCCTATAATGCGGCCCCACTGAGACGGAACAA
>NZ_BCTM01000012.1 GCF_001571285.1 Kluyvera cryocrescens NBRC 102467
ACCAGTTCCAGCAGCTCTTCGTCATCAACCATGTCACATTTGTTCAGGAACACGATGATGTAAGGAACGCCTACCTGACGACCCAGCAGGATGTGCTCACGAGTCTGTGGCATAGGGCCATCAGTTGCAGCAACAACCAGGATCGCGCCATCCATCTGCGCAGCACCGGTGATCATGTTTTTAACATAGTCGGCGTGGCCTGGGCAGTCTACGTGTGCGTAGTGGCGAGTCGGGGTGTCATATTCAACGTGGGAAGTGTTGATGGTGATACCACGAGCTTTTTCTTCTGGTGCGTTATCGATCTGGTCGAAAGCACGAGCAGCACCGCCGTAGGTTTTAGCCAGTACGGTAGTGATTGCAGCAGTCAGGGTAGTTTTACCGTGGTCGACGTGGCCGATAGTACCAACGTTGACGTGCGGTTTTGTACGTTCAAATTTTTCTTTAGACACGGCTATATTCCTTACTATAGTGCTCTCCCCTTTGGAGAGAGCACGGGACTTAGGTTTTAATCCTGTGGCTTATTTACCACGGGCTTCAATAACGGCCTGAGCAACGTTGTTCGGCGCATCGTCGTACTTCAGGAACTCCATGGAGTAAGAAGCACGGCCTTTGGTCAGTGAACGCAGCTGGGTTGCATATCCGAACATTTCAGACAGCGGAACTTCAGCGTGGATCACAACGCCAGTGACGTTGGATTCCTGACCTTTAAGCATACCACGACGGCGGCTCAAGTCACCGATAACGTCACCGGTGTTCTCTTCCGGAGTCTCTACTTCAACCTTCATGATAGGCTCAAGCAGAACTGGTTTCGCTTTCTTAAAGCCATCTTTGAAGGCGATAGAAGCGGCCAGTTTAAACGCCAGCTCGGAGGAGTCAACGTCATGGTAAGAACCGAAGTGCAGACGCACGCCCAGATCAACAACCGGATAGCCAGCCAGTGGGCCAGATTTCAGCTGTTCCTGGATGCCTTTATCAACGGCAGGGATGTATTCACCAGGAATTACACCACCTTTGATGTCGTTGACGAACTCGTAGCCTTTCGGGTTAGAACCCGGCTCCAGTGGGTACATGTCGATAACAACATGACCGTACTGACCGCGACCACCAGACTGCTTAGCGTGTTTACCTTCGATATCGGTAACTTTCGCGCGAATCGCTTCACGGTAAGCAACCTGAGGTTTACCGACGTTCGCTTCAACGTTGAATTCACGCTTCATGCGGTCAACGATGATGTCGAGGTGCAGTTCACCCATACCGGCGATAATGGTCTGGTTAGATTCTTCATCAGTCCATACGCGGAATGATGGGTCTTCTTTAGCCAGACGGCCCAGAGCCAGACCCATTTTTTCCTGGTCAGCTTTGGTTTTCGGTTCTACTGCGATGGAGATTACCGGCTCAGGGAATTCCATACGCTCCAGAATGATTGCGTGGTCTGGGTCACACAGGGTGTCACCAGTAGTCACGTCTTTCAGACCGATAGCAGCAGCGATGTCGCCTGCGCGAACTTCTTTGATCTCTTCACGTTTGTTAGCGTGCATCTGAACGATACGACCGAAACGCTCACGTGCAGCTTTCACGGAGTTCAGTACGGTATCACCAGAGTTAACCACACCGGAATACACACGGAAGAAGGTCAGGTTACCCACAAACGGGTCAGTTGCGATTTTGAACGCCAGCGCAGCAAACGGCTCGTCATCACTTGCGTGACGCTCAGCCGGAGTGTCTTTACCGTCGTCCAGCATACCGTTGATCGCAGGTACGTCAGTTGGAGCTGGCAGGTAATCAATTACCGCATCCAGCATCGCCTGAACACCTTTGTTCTTGAACGCAGAACCACAGGTTACCAGGATGATTTCGTTGTTCAGAACGCGCTGACGCAGAGCTTTCTTGATCTCTTCTTCAGTCAGTGCTTCACCACCCAGGTATTTCTCCATCAGCTCTTCTGAAGCTTCAGCAGCGGACTCGATCAGGTTCTGGTGCCATTCGTCAGCCAGTTCCTGCATGTCAGCTGGAATATCTTCATAAGTGAAGGTTACGCCTGCATCTTCTTCGTTCCAGTTGATGGCTTTCATTTTCACCAGGTCAACAACACCGGTGAAATGTTCTTCAGCACCAATTGCCAGCTGCAGCGGAACAGGGTTCGCGCCCAGACGGGATTTGATCTGACCAACAACTTTCAGGAAGTTTGCACCCATGCGGTCCATTTTGTTAACGAACGCAATGCGTGGAACTTTATATTTGTTTGCCTGACGCCATACGGTTTCAGACTGTGGCTGAACACCACCAACTGCGCAGTAAACCATTACCGCACCATCAAGAACACGCATGGAACGTTCTACTTCGATTGTGAAGTCAACGTGCCCCGGGGTGTCGATGATGTTTACACGGTGCGGTTCATACTGCTTAGCCATACCAGACCAGAATGCAGTAGTCGCAGCGGAAGTGATGGTGATACCACGTTCCTGCTCCTGCTCCATCCAGTCCATGGTAGCTGCGCCGTCATGAACTTCACCGATTTTGTGGTTTACACCGGTGTAGAACAGAATACGTTCGGTAGTAGTGGTTTTACCGGCGTCGATGTGCGCACTGATACCGATGTTACGGTAGCGTGCGATGGGTGTTGTACGAGCCATTTGATTCCTCGTTTATCTTTTTAGGCGTTCAGTTAAGTAACCCAAAGCGGGCAGCTTCTCTGAAGCGCCCGCCTGGTGACTAATACTCCGAAGGGATTACCAACGGTAGTGTGCGAACGCCTTGTTGGCATCTGCCATACGGTGAACGTCTTCACGTTTCTTAACTGCAGTACCTTTGTTTTCTGCAGCATCAGAAAGTTCGTTCGCCAGGCGCAGAGCCATGGATTTATCACCGCGTTTACGAGCAGCTTCAACGATCCAACGCATTGCCAGGGCATTACGACGAACCGGACGGACTTCAACTGGAACCTGGTAAGTAGAACCACCAACGCGGCGAGACTTAACTTCGACAGTCGGACGCACGTTTTCGAGGGCTACTTCAAAAGCTTCCAGGCCATCTTTACCAGAACGCTGAGCCAGGGTCTCCAGCGCGCTGTATACGATGGTTTCTGCGGTAGATTTTTTACCATCTACCATCAGGATATTTACAAATTTGGCCAGCAGCTCTGATCCGAACTTAGGATCTGGCAGGATTTTACGCTGACCAATGACGCGACGACGTGGCATGGGAATACTCCGTTGTTAATTCAGGATTGTCCAAAACTCTACGAGTTTAGTTTGACATTAATATAAAACGTTTGGCCTTACTTAACGGAGAACCATTAAGCCTTAGGACGTTTCACGCCATACTTGGAACGTGATTGCTTACGGTCTTTAACGCCGGAGCAGTCAAGCGCACCACGAACGGTGTGGTAACGAACACCCGGAAGGTCTTTTACACGACCGCCACGGATCAGGATCACGGAGTGCTCCTGCAGGTTGTGACCTTCACCACCGATGTAGGAAGTCACTTCAAAACCGTTAGTCAAACGCACACGGCATACTTTACGCAGTGCGGAGTTTGGTTTCTTAGGAGTGGTGGTATATACACGAGTACATACACCACGTTTCTGCGGGCAGGCTTCCAGCGCAGGCACGTTGCTTTTTACAACTTTGCGTGCGCGTGGTTTGCGTACCAGCTGGTTAACTGTTGCCATTAAATAGCTCCTGGTTGTAGCTTTCGCTTCGTAAACACGTAATAAATCGCCTCATGCAATATGAGGACGCGAAATTTTAGGGCTATGCCGATAGGGTGTCAAGAAATATACAACGGTCCAACGTTACCAGGCGATCTGCGCCGGATGTTTTACCGTGAGTCTGACGAAGTCAGTATAGCTGACCATGATAGCATCGCTCGAAATTTGAGCACAAAGCCCGCGCGCCTGCGTATCCTCTTTCAACACGTAGAGGGATATGGGGGCGGAACGAAGAATTTCAACGAAGTGGCTATTTTCCACTGCCGCCAGCACGCCATCGGCAACCAGCAGTAAATCATCACCCTCCCCCATCATGCGCAGCATGCCGGTAATATCAGCATGCCACGGAGAGGTACTTAGCGTATGCAGCATAGGGGCCTCAAAAGCGCAAAATCACATCGTATTCATTAAGTTTCTGACGGATCGCCTCTGCATCAAGCGCTTCGACCTCGGTCACAAACGATGACTCAGCCGACAAACCTCGCTCACGCATAGATGTCGCGCAAATCCAGCAGTTGTCAATGTCGTAAAGCCCCAGCAGCTTGAAGGTCGCGATATAGTCGCGCGCCAAAATGACGCCTGGCTGCTGCTGGCTCAGTGGCTGAAAGACACCATCGCCAATGAAAAAAACGCCAGACTCATCGCTTAATGCTGACGTCGCGAGCAGCGCATCCAGCCCTTCGCGGCCAGCGCTGCTGCCATGTGGAGCCGTAGAGAAAACAAAGGCAACGCGTTTCATCAAAATTGTACCGTTCGATCACAGGTCAGCGCCGCTTCCGCCAGGGCTCCGAGGCCGCTGAGGGAAAAGCCCTGCTGTAGATTGGCCGCCGGCAGTCCCAACTGAGCCGCTTCTTTCTCATCGGTCACTCCGCGACGCAGCGCGGCAGCAACGCAGATATGCAGCGCCACGCCATGGTTGTCATGCAGCGACTGCCACGCGCGCACCAAGTCGAACTCATCGCTGGCGGGGGACGTCAGTTGGTTGGCGTTATACACCCCTTCCCGGTAAAAAAAGACGCAGGCAAGCTCGTGACCTTCCGCCAGTACGGCCTTCGCAAACTGCAGCGCACTGCTCGCCTGCTGCGTACCATACGCTGGGCCGGTCACCATCAGGGCAAAACGCATTACTTATCTTGCCCCACAAAATCACCGCTCTTGAACTGGCGAATGTAGAGATAAACCGTGTGTTTGGAGATGTTCAGACGATCGGCGACCTGGTTGATGGCATCTTTGATATCAAAGATCCCTTTCTCGTAAAGGTTAAGCACGATCTGACGGTTTTTAGCGTTATTGGAAACGTTACGATCGGCATTCACCTCTTCGATGGTGAACTCTAGCGTCTGGGTAACCAAATCCTCGACCGAGGAGGCGAAGTTAACCGCAGAACCTACTTCCGGCGTTTCTGGCGGAATAAAGGTATTCATAATCTGCGAGAAAGGCACATCAAGGTTCATATTGATACACAGCAAACCGATAACACGATGCTCGCGATTGCGAATGGCAATGGTGACGGACTTCATCAATACGCCACTTTTGGCGCGAGTAAAATAGCATTTGGAAACGCTACTATCCGCTCCGGTCATATCGTGCAGCATACGCAGTGCGAGATCGGTAATGGGAGAACCGATTTTTCGACCGGTATGTTCGCCGTTTGCAATGCGTATTGCCGAACACTTGAGATCCTGCAGTGAGTGCAACACGATTTCACAGTGGGAACCAATGAGCATCGCCAACCCGTCCACCACTGCTTCGTAGGATTTCAGGATATCGAAGTCAGTTTGATCGAAAGGACGTTGATCCAGTAAATCAAGTTCACTGGTTTCGTTGGTTAAAAGCGACCTGGACATGAAAAAAAGCACTCCTTTTCAGGAGCCTGTCGTTATGTTGTCAGGGCAGGCTCATCACTATTAGGGGCATCTAAAGTAATACAGCGCATAAGGCGCTTTCCAGCATTAATTATATCCTGCAGATAATAAAAAGCCGCCGCCCAGTGGGCGGCGGCTTTTATGCTCTTATTTTTTGGCAGCGTCTGCGGCCTTCGCAGCCGGTGCAGCTTCTGGCTGCGCATCCGCTTTTGGCGCCGGTTTGATGTCTAACAGTTCAACATCAAATACCAGCGTGGAGTTTGCCGGAATACCCGGAACGCCGGTTTTGCCGTAAGCCAGGTCAGGTGGGATGACCAGCTGAATTTTACCGCCTTTCTTGATGTTCTTCAGACCTTCAGTCCAGCCTGGGATCACGCCGTCCAGGCGGAAGGAGAGAGGCTCACCGCGGGTGTAAGAGTTATCGAACTCTTTACCGTCGGTCAGGGTACCTTTGTAGTTAACCACAACGGTATCACTGTCTTTCGGTGCATCACCGGTACCTTCTTTCTCAACCTTGTACATCAGGCCAGTTTTAGAGGTTTTCACGCCTTTCTCTTTCGCGAACTTCTCACGGAAGGCCTTGCCTTTCGCTTCGCTTTCAGCGGCATCTTTTTCCATCTTCGCCTGAGCAGAGGTCTTCACGCGAGTTTCAAACGCCTGCAGAGTTTGTTCGATTTCCTGATCGGACAGTTTGCTCTTATCAGCAAACGCATCCTGAACGCCGGCGATCAGCTGGTCTTTATCCAGTTTGATGCCCAGTTTTTCCTGTTCTTTCAGGGAATTTTCCATGTAACGACCCAGCGATGCGCCCAGTGCATAGGCAGATTTCTGGTCGTCATTTTTGAATGCAGCTTTGCTTTCCGCCGCTGGTGCTGCTTTCGCTGCGGTATCAGCAGCAAAAGTCAGTGGCGCATTCAGTGCAACGGCCATTGTGGTTGCCAGAAGCGTTACTTTAAACAGTGATTTCATCCATCTCTCCAGGGCCGGGGCCTCTCGCCCCAATGTTAACTAAATGAGAAGCGTACTATAAAACGTTGTAGAGGAAATCTACATATGAACGCTTCTTATATCGACTCTTTTCAGACTCTTTTTGTTTAAATTAGTTTCCGCTCACGCACAGGAGTGCTGCACGGCTGAAAAAAGTTGCGTAGAATCCGCGCGTCAGAAACGCTTTTGGCGATAACAGTAGAGAGAGACATCATGAAGGAAACAACTATCGAAGTGCGTTTGGCTGAGCTTGAAAGCCGACTGGCCTTCCAGGAGGTAACCATTGATGACCTCAACCAAACGGTCACCGCCCATGAACTGGAGATGGCGAAACTGCGCGAACACCTGCGTCTGCTGACGGACAAACTGAAGGCCAGCCAGCCATCAAACATCGCGTCCCAATCGGAAGAGACGCCACCGCCTCATTATTGAGACGAAAAAAAAGCGGGGAAACCCGCTTTTTTTGTGCCAGAAAGTTATCTGGCCGATAAAAGACTGTGCATCGGCAGGCCCGATCAGCATGACGCCATCAGGCAAGCAGACCGATTAGTGGCAACCGCAACCGCCGTTACCGCAACCGCCTTTACCGTGTTCATGACCATGGTCGTGACCGTGGCCATGGCCACCGCAGCAACCTTCATGGTCGTGATCGTGGTCATGGTCGTTAGCACCGTGAACGTGGCCGTGAGCCAGCTCTTCTTCGGTTGCTTCGCGGATAGCGACAACTTCAACGTTGAACTTCAGGTTCTGGCCAGCCAGCATGTGGTTACCATCAACCACAACGTGCTCGTCTTCCACTTCAGTGATTTCAACGGGAACTGGACCCTGGTCGGTTTCAGCCAGGAAACGCATACCAACCTGCAGCTCGTCAACGCCCATGAAGACGTCTTTAGGAACGCGCTGAACCAGGTTTTCGTCGTACTGGCCGTAAGCGTCGTTTGCGCCTACAGCAACGTCAAATTTATCACCAACTTCGTGACCATCCAGCGCATTTTCCAGGCCGGAGATCAGGGAACCGTGACCATGCAGGTAGTCCAGCGGTGCACTTACCGGAGACTCATCAACCAATACACCGTCTTCTGTACGTACCTGATAGGCCAGGCTGACCACCAGGTCTTTTGCTACTTTCATGATATCTCCTGAGCATGGGAATATTTAGTGGCGCAGATTGTAGCGGAATTCTGCACCCGTGTACCCATAAGCTTAAAAAAAGACAGCACGGAACGCTACTCTGGATGAAAAATTCCGATAACTTGTTCTTCTTTGCGCACGTGTTCGCGGGCTTCTTTATCCGCTTCCCGCATCTGGTGTCCGCACTTAACGCATTCAACCACATCGATATTATTCTCGCGCCACATCGCCATCGAATCCTGCGCCTGACACGCCGGGCATTTTGCGCCCGCAATAAAACGTTTACGTACCGCCATGCTTCACCTTCTATTCAAATTCGTCCCAGCCGTCCAGCTGACGTCGTTCCTGTTGCATCTCTCGCTGGAAGATCTCCTCCAGCTCCCGCCGGGCTTCACGCACGCGCGAGATTTGTTGGGTATCGCTGTGCACCGGCATCAGCTCGCGCAGCATCCGCATATCCAGCCGCTTGAAGTGCAGCTGCGCGCGCTGCGCCTGATGCGGATGCATGCCGGTGGAGATCAGCGCTTTACGCCCCAGCTCCAGCGCACTCGAGAATGTCTCACGGGAAAACTGTACCACGCCCGCCTGTAGCAGTTCGTGCGCCTCAACACGTCCCCGCGCACGGGCCATAATGTGCAGGTGTGGAAAGTGTTGCTGACAGATATCCACCAGCTTCATGGTATCTTCCGGCTCGTTGCAGGTGATAACGATAGACTGCGCCTGTTCGGCACCGGCCGACCGCAGCAGTTCGACCTGCGTCGCATCGCCGTAATACACCTTATAGCCGTACTTACGCATCAAATTCACCGCGCTGATATCACGCTCCAGCACGGTAATGCGCAGTTTATTAGCCATCAGCAGGCGGCCAATCACCTGGCCAAAACGGCCAAAGCCCACCACAATGACCTGCGGTTTATCATCATCCACCCATGGCGCTTCATCTTCTTCTTCCGGGCCGTTAAAGCGCCGCGACAGCACCAGATCCACCAGTTTCATTAACAGTGGCGTAGTCATCATCGACAGGGTCACCGTCACCAGCAGCAGCGACATTTGGTCGCCTTTGAACACTTTAAAGGACGAGGCCGCGGAGAACAGGACAAAAGCAAACTCGCCCCCCTGGCTCAGCACACCGGCAAACTGCATGCGCTCCGAGCTGCGTAAGCCGTGCAGATGGGCGAGCAGATAAAGCACCAGCGTCTTCACCGCGACCAGCACCGCAACGCAGACAATGACCAAAAGCAGATGGGTGTAGAGCACCCCCAGATTGAGAGACATCCCTACCGAGATAAAGAACAGCCCAAGCAGCAGTCCTTTAAATGGATCGATAGCGATTTCAAGTTCATGTCGGTACTCGCTCTCTGCCAGTAGCACGCCCGCGATAAAGGTGCCCAACGCCATGGAGAGCCCCAGCGCATCCATAAATAGCGCCGATCCCAGCACCAGCAGCAGCGTGGCGGCAGTAAACACTTCGCGCACGCCGGAGCTGGCGATAAAGCGAAACACCGGACGCAGCAAATAACGGCCGCCGATCAGCATTCCGGCAAAGGCCAATACCTTTAAGCCCACGGTTTGCCAATCGAGATGGTCATCACCCGCCCCCGCCAGCAGCGGCACCAGCGCCAGCGCTGGGATCACCGCTAAATCCTGAAACAGCAGCACCGAGAATCCCAACTGCCCTGACTCGCTGCGATTCATCCCCTTTTCGCGCATCAACTGCAGCGCCATCGCTGTAGAGGACATCGCCAGACCAATGCCGCCAATCACCGCCGCATGCCAGGAGAAGTCGGTGAGCATCAGCAGCCCACCGAGAATCGCTGCGCTAAAAATCACCTGCGCGGCGCCAATGCCGAAGATAGGCCGCCGCAGCTGCCACAGCTTCGCTGGGTTCAGCTCCAGCCCGATGATGAACATCAGGAACACCACGCCAAGTTCAGAGAAATGGAGAATTTCATCGACGTCGCTGATAAACCCAAGCCCCCACGGGCCGATGGCGATCCCCGCCAGCAGGTAGCCTAAAACGGCACCAATGCCCAGCCTTGCCGCCAACGGTACCGCGGCAACCGCCGCGAAGAGAAACAACACGCCAGCCAGTAACAAATCGGAACCTTCCATCATCGTCCTCCTGCCGTTATCGGCGCAGCCAGCCAGTCGGCGTAGGCTTTTGCATGGCTCGCCAACTCATCGGGCGGCTGTCGGCGCGCCCAGTAGACGATAATCGGACTCAACCAGTGCATATGGCACATGGCGGCGGTCAGTTCGAACGGACGCAGAATATCGCTCATCGGATAGCGATTCAGGCCATCGTGGCGATAGGCGCTTTCTGGCTCGCCGGTAGTAATGACGCTACGCCAGTACTTTCCCGCCAGCTCATTTCCCCCCACGCCGCTGGCAAATCCGCGGCTCAGCACCCGGTCGAGCCACTCTTTCAGTAATGCTGGACAGCTGTAGGTATAAAGCGGGTGCTGGAACACGATAACGTCGTGCTCACGCAGCAACTGCTGCTCTCGGGGGATATCAATGAAGAAATCAGGATAGTGTGCATAGAGATCGTGCACGGTTACATTTTTTAACTGCTGAGCCGGTTTAAGCAAAACCCGGTTGGCCACCGAATCCTGAGATTCCGGATGGGCATACAGCAGCAATACCTTCGCTGTCTGAGACATCATTCCCCTCCCGGTTTTGTCTTTTGTCTATTCAAGACGTTTTAGGCTACCATTGCGCCTCGGTGCGGCACATTGCTCACATTACATTATCACAATGACAATTTAACATAGTCAGAACATACGGCGCCTTATGATTGTTTTCTCCTCGTTACAAATTCGTCGTGGCGTGCGTGTCCTGCTGGATAACGCAACGGCCACTATCAACCCTGGGCAAAAAATCGGCCTGGTGGGGAAAAATGGCTGCGGCAAATCCACGCTGCTCGCTCTACTAAAAAACGAGATTAGCGCCGACGGCGGCGACTTTACCTATCCCGGTAACTGGCAGTTGGCGTGGGTGAATCAGGAAACGCCTGCCCTCGCCGAACCGGCGCTGGACTATGTGATTGACGGCGACCGTGAGTTCCGTCAACTGGAAGCCCAGCTCAACGACGCCAATGAACGTAACGACGGGCACGCCATCGCCACCGTACACGGCAAACTGGACGCGATCGACGCGTGGACAATCCGCTCTCGCGCCTCCAGCCTGCTGCACGGCCTGGGCTTTAGCAATGAACAGCTCGAACGCCCGGTAAGCGACTTTTCCGGCGGCTGGCGCATGCGCCTTAACCTCGCGCAGGCGCTGATTTGCCGTTCTGACCTGCTGCTGCTCGATGAACCGACGAACCACCTCGATCTCGATGCGGTGATCTGGCTGGAAAGATGGCTTAAAAGCTATCAAGGCACCCTGATTCTGATCTCCCACGACCGTGATTTCCTCGATCCGGTGGTGGACAAAATTATACATATCGAACAGCAAACCATGTTCGAGTACACCGGCAACTACAGCTCGTTTGAACGCCAACGCGCCACGCGTCTGGCCCAGCAGCAGGCGCTGTACGAAAGCCAGCAAGAGCGCGTCGCGCATCTGCAAAGCTATATCGATCGTTTCCGTGCCCAGGCGACCAAGGCCAAACAGGCGCAAAGCCGTATCAAAATGCTTGAGCGCATGGAACTGATTGCCCCAGCGCACGTGGACAACCCGTTCCGCTTCAGCTTCCGCACGCCGGAAAGCCTGCCAAACCCGCTGCTGAAAATGGAAAAAGTCAGCGCCGGCTACGGTGACCACACCATTCTCGAGTCCATTAAGCTGAACCTGGTGCCGGGTTCACGTATTGGCCTCCTGGGCCGCAACGGGGCGGGTAAATCCACGCTGATTAAGCTACTGGCCGGTGAGCTCGCACCGCTGCATGGCGAAATCGGTCTCGCCAAAGGCATTAAGCTTGGCTACTTCGCCCAGCATCAGTTGGAATTCTTGCGCGCGGATGAATCCCCAATTCAGCACCTTGCACGCATGGCACCGCAGGTGCTGGAGCAGCAACTGCGCGACTACCTTGGTGGTTTTGGCTTCCAGGGCGATAAAGTGACCGAGCAGACCGCCCGTTTCTCCGGCGGTGAAAAAGCGCGTCTGGTGCTGGCGCTGATCGTCTGGCAGCGTCCGAACCTGCTGCTGCTCGATGAACCAACCAACCACCTTGATCTCGATATGCGTCAGGCATTGACCGAAGCGTTGATCGACTTTGAAGGTGCACTGGTGGTGGTTTCGCACGATCGTCACTTGATCCGTTCGACGACCGACGATCTCTATCTGGTGCACGACAAAAAGGTCGAACCGTTCGACGGCGATCTCGAAGATTACCAGCAGTGGCTGAGCGACGTGCAAAAGCAGGAAAACCAGAGCGATGAGCCGGCAAAAGAGAACGCCAACAGCGCTCAGTCCCGCAAAGACCAGAAGCGTCGCGAAGCTGAACTCCGCACCCTGACGCAACCGTTGCGTAAAGAGATTACCCGTCTGGAAAAAGAGATGGAGAAGCTCAACGCCCAACTGGCGCAGGCAGAAGAGAAGCTGGGTGACAGCAGCCTGTACGAACCTGGCCGTAAGGCGGAGATGACCGAGTGTCTGCAGCAGCAGGCCAGCGCTAAATCCGGGCTGGAAGAGTGCGAAATGGCGTGGCTGGATGCCCAGGAACAACTTGAGCAGATGATGCAGAACGACTAACCCGCGGGGCCGGACGATGAACCTATCTATCACCGACGATATTACCTTCCGCAAATTGACCATCTTCATGACCTTTATGGAGAAGGGCAACATTGCTCGCACCGCGGAAGCGCTGGATATCAGCGGCGTGAGCGTCCATCGGGCGCTGCATACGCTGGAAGAGAACGTTCGTTGTCCGCTGTTCGTCCATAAAGGGCGTAATCTTATCGCCCAACCAGCGGCATGGACGCTGCTGGAGTACTCCAGGAAGTGACGCAGATGATGGAGCGCGGGCTGGAAGAGGCGCGTAAAACCGCCGGCGTCGGCCAAGGGCGTTTACGCGTTGGCACTCTCTATTCGCTGACGCTGGAAACCGTGCCGCATCTGATCATGGGGATGAAGCTGCGTCGCCCGGATCTGGAGATGGACCTGACCATGGGCTCAAACGAAGCCCTGCTCAATATGCTGGAAAACGGCACCCTGGACGCGATCCTTATTTCCATCTCGGAAAGCGAAATCGATCGCAACAGTCTGGAAGTGCTGCCCTTGTTCCACGATGATATCTATCTTGCCGCCCCCACCAGCGCAGCATTGGATAGTAATAAAACCGCCGATCTCCGCGATTACCGCAATGAGAAATTTGTCTCGCTGGCGGAAGGCTTTGCCACCTACGCCGGGTTCCAGGAAGCGTTTCACATCGCCGGGTTTGAGCCGGAGATCGTCACTCGGGTAAACGATATTTTCTCCATGTTGAGTCTGGTACAGGCGGGAGTGGGATTAACCCTGATGCCAGGGCGAATGAAGAAGATGTATGAAAATACGGTGCATCTGCAAAAACTGGCGGACCCGTATCAAATGCGACAGCTCATCGCGATTGTCTTTGCCCGCAATCGCGAGCGTGACCCTAGCCTGTTGGCGCTGGCGGCTGAAGGCCGCATGTACGCCCGCAGTTTGCAGGACGGCGCATAAACCGCTGTCCCTCGTCAGCCCGGCCAGCTCAGCGCCACCGGGCAAATACATCAACCACGCAGCCGTTTTGCCAGGTGCACGGCAACATCTAACCCGCTCCGCTCCAGGGCAATCGATTCCCCTTCCCATGCGGCCTGACGCGTCAGACAGGTCAATACGCCACCCGGCGGCATCTCAATCGCCAGCCTGGCCTCACGCTCATTGGCAGAAACGACCGCTTCCTGCCAGCGTACCGTTCGCGCCATATTCATCGCCAGATCGTCTGCAATGCGCTCCGGCTGCCACAGCACGCGTCCGGTACTGCCGCTCAGATAGGCGTGACGTGGACGAGCAAGGGTGACGCGGCTAAACGCCTCCCGCAGCGTTTGCGCCGGCTGTTCCAGTAGCGCGCAGTGCGACGGGACGCTCACCGCCAGGCGGTGGGCCTTGCTGGCCCCTTTATCCAGCGCGCGTTTTGCCACGGCGGCCATGGCCTCATCGCTTCCGGCGATCACAATTTGCGTTTCCGCATTCAGGTTCGCAATGTAGGTGCCGCTGTCAGCAACTAGCGCCTCCACCTGCCCCAACGTCAGCCCCATAATCGCCGTCAGGCCGTAGCCGTGCGGGTAGGCCTGCTCCATTAAATCACCGCGCAGCGCCACCAGATTCAGCGCATCGGTAAAGTCGAGCGCGCCGGCAACCACCGCCGCCGGATAAGCGCCAATCGACAGGCCGCTGACAATGTCCGGCGACACGCCGCGCCGTTCTAATTCATGCGCCCACGCCACCCCGGCAATTAACAAGGCCAGCTGTACCGCACGGGTATGCTTCAGGACTTCAGGGGTATCCAGCGTATCGACTTCAGCGCCCAACACTTCCCGCGCTTGCGCCAACTCGGTGCCGGGAAGCTGTTGCAGCATACCGGGATGCTGCGTTCCCTGCCCCGGAAAGGTAAACAGAATTTTCATTTATTCCTCCCTGCTCCACGGGTCGCTCACCAGCCGCGGCCCGCGCGACGTTTTTAGCAACGCCTTGCCATCACGCAGCCACTCATTTAAGGCAAATGCGCCGTACGGCGTTTCCACCTGCGTATCCGCGCGGCACAGCCCATCCGTCAGCTGCTGTTGCCATTCTTCCAGCGACGAGCGGTCTAATGCCTGCGGCGCGCGAATGGTCAGATCCAAATCACTGCTCGCGTGAATCACCGGGATCCCGGTTGCCAGCGCATAGCCGGTGCTACCGGTAATTCCCCATCTCCACGGCCACTGCTGCTGGGACAGCAACAACGCCACCTGAACCGGCGGCTGTGAGATAAACGGGGTGCGTAGCAGCACCTGCGGATCAACCAGCGATTCTGGCGTACAGATACGGGTGACGGCGATAGGTTTCACCCAACCGGCCGCCCGCTGGTCGCGCTTCATCCCGCGGACACCCACGGGAATGCGCCCTGCTTCATCAACATCACGCCGCACCACAACCGGCAGGCCGGTATGCCAGACGCCATCCACCCAGGACTCGGTAGCCCCTCCCAGCGCATCGCGCGCGTTAAGCCAGATAAGGTCGTGTGGGCGTAATGTTGCGGTCATGATTTAGATCCCTGAAGTCAGCGAGATAAACAGTGGTAACGACAGGATACACAGGACCGAGCTCAACAGCAGCACGGCTTCAGCATCCGGTGACTGCACGCCAAAACGGTTACCGAATACCACGCCGAAGAAACCGGCGGACAGCGCAATCATCAGAATCGCGGTAATGGCCACGGAACCATGCAGGCCGAGAATCAGTACGATACCCAGAATCGGCAGCCCCAGTGCCGCGTAGTTTGGCAGCGCGACAGTCAGCGTCAGCACGGCCGCATCCTGCGGGGATTTGTTGAACAGTTTGGTCGCCATAAAGTAGATAGCGGCGTAGGTGATCCACATCGCCAGCGTCAGCACCAGAATCAACGGCGACTGCGCAACGATACCCGCCCAAGGGGTCTGTACGGTGGCACTGAACAGCGCGGCGGGTAAGGCAAAGTCCATCACGAAGATGTTGAGCAGGGAGACATTTTTGTTGTCCACCATTTTGGCCTTACCGGCCCAGAATCCCAGCAGCATGATGACGAAAATCGGAGCAAGAGCATGAACAATTACGTAAGTCATATTTCACCTGTAATTCAAAAAGAAGTAGCACTGACGCGATGATTATTATTTTCAGGATGCAGACTGCCTCACGGGCGCATGAGCCGCGCCCGCGGGGTCGTACATCTGGCAGGTCTCTTTTTACTTACCAGCTTGCTCGCATACGTTCACGTACGAGAGCGGAACTGCGGCGATTGTCGGCACCCAAACGGCTTTTCAGCGTTGGGTCCTGACGAGCGTCTTTGATGGCCTGTTGCAGCGTGGTTTTCACCTGCGTCAGATCGTTGGCAGACGGTGCGTCCGGGTTGCTGATGTCCAGCAGATTTTCCAGCAGGCCCAGAGTCGCGTAGTTACTGATGTCATAAGCCATTGGTGGAATGGTGGCCGCCAGTTTTTCCAGCGCGTCGACGGTACGCAGCGTGATACGCGCCGCAGACTCTTTCCCCATCGCGTGGATCAGCACACCTTTGTCGTTAAAGGCAATCAGACGGTTAGCCTGATAGCCGTGCGCCAGAAATGCACCGGACATCGCTTTACCGACAATCAGGCCAATCACCGGATGCCCCGCCAGTCGCGCATTGGCGTAAGCCGCCGCGGCACCGGCCAGCGCCTGGTGAATACCAAAGCCTTCTTCACGACGACCATATGCCTGGCTTGGCACATCAATCACCGCCACAATTGGACGTTTCACCGCTTTATCGGCGTCGGCGGCGATGGTTTCGCTCACCACTTTGGCCAGCGTCCAGCCTTCCAGCAGACCGACTTCACCTTTGGCTGCGCGCGGGAAATGGTTATTGGCATCGGGAACGACGGCAATAAAACGCACCGCTTCGCCATTGAGTTCACCGTCAGCGGCCTGTACAGACGGGCATAGCCCTGACAGACGTTTAACGTTCGGTGCGAGGTTTTCCAGCCATAACTCGCCGCGGCTAATAGAGTTACTCATCATTTCACCTCCCGGGCGAAAAGCGCGTGAATCTGTTCGGTATCCGCCTGTTTACGCGTATCGAAATTGCTTAGACGGTCGAGATACCACTGATAGTTATCGGTGCGATGTTGAGCCGGTACGCCTTTGGCCAGCGCATCATTCATCGCGGCTTTCACCGCATTCACGCCGTCACCTACCAGCGCTTCCACCAGCCCGCTTTGGTAACGGATTTCACCGCCGGTCATGCTCCAGATAAACGGACGGTCACGGGAGTCATACTCTTCAATCCCGGCTTCCTGTTCGATAACCTGCGGGCCGTTCAGCCCCAGACGCGCTTCACGGGTAACAATCAGATAGCTGCACAGCGCCGCCGCGATGGACATCCCACCAAAGCAGCCGACGGTACCCGCAACAATACCTACCACCGGGGTATAGCGGCGCAAATCGACGATCGCCGCGTGAATATCGGCAATCGCTGCCAGGCCGAGGTTGGCCTCTTGTAAGCGCACGCCGCCGGTTTCCAGGCTCAGAACCGCCTGTGTGGGAATGCCGTTGCGGTTATCTTCTGCCGCCAGCTCAAGCGCGGCTGCCATTTTGGCACCGGACACTTCGCCCATACTGCCGCCCTGGAATGCGCCTTCAATCGCCACCACCACCGCGGGTTTGCCGTTGATGGTGCCTTTCGCGACAACCATGCCGTCATCGGCCTGCGGCACGATGCCCTGCGCGCCCAGCCACGGCGACATCACGCCTTCAAACGGGTCGAGCAGTTCACGGTAGCTGCCTTCGTCAAGCAGCGCATGGGCACGCTGACGCGCTTTTAATTCGATAAAACTGCGGTCATCACGCATAGCTCACCTCTTCAAAAACCTGTTCGATACGAATGCGTGCCACGCCGGGCGTCGCGCCGAAGTCGTGGATCGTCAGTTTCCCGGCAGGCAGGCTGCTGACCGTTTGCAGACGGTTAAGCAGCGCTTCCCAGCGGCTACGGCTGTTATCGACGGAAGTGGTGATATCAATAGTTAATGTCTGGCCCTGGTCGGCGGTGAATAACACCTCCATATCCCCGGAGCCCACAACGCCTGCCAGCGCTTTACCGCTTAAGGTGCGGCTCGCCGGTACGGTTAACGTAATGTGTTCCATAACATCCTCTTAATGCTTGAAATAAGGCGATTCGATGCGATCGAGAAACAGGGTGGCGGCAAGTAAATCCGCGGCGCCGCCCGGCGAAGCGTTCAACGCCAGCATTTGCTCGTCGAGCGCCGCCAGCGCCGCCTGGCCTGCCGGATGAGCGCTACCGCCTGCGCGGAGCACGGCGCGTGCGCCGTCCTGCATGGCATCAAGCCCTTCCAGCCCTGCGCGCGACAGCACGCAGGTATCGGTCAGCGAGGTCATGATCGCCATCAGCGCGTCGAGCCTCGCCTGCGTTTCGCTGCTGCCGTTTAAGCGGCTTAAACGCAGCTGTGGCAGCGCACGCTGCATCACGTGTGGAAACGCCTGCTGCGCCTCTTCGCGCGCGCCCGGCACCTGATAACGGTGGGTGGCGCGCAGCCCTTTGCTGAACACTTTGGGGGCCGCGGCATCCGGCAGCTTCGCCAGCTCTGCGGCGGTCGCCGCAACCTGCTGCGCGCTGCCCGTGCCGCCGTGCATCGCGACGGCGCTGACCAGCAGCCCCAGCGCCCAAATAGCACCACGGTGGGTATTCACGCCGTCGGTGGCGGCCATCATCTGTTTCTCGCCTTCACGGCCGAGTCGCCCTACGGTTTGTCTGAGCGCAATATCCGCTGGACGCTGCCAGCTTTGCTGCGCCAGCGCCTGAAACGTGGGGGTCAGGCTGTGCGCCGAGCGCTCCATGAGCGCCAGAGTAAGATCGTGGTGCGCGCCGTTCCCCCGACTGTCCACCAGACCCGGTTTTGGGCTTAATCGTGCTTCGTCAATCAGACATTGCGTGGCGGTTCGCGCCAGCCATTCGGCACCGCCTTCAACGTGAATCTGGGGCAGAAGTTTCATTACCAGCTCCGGAATTTCGCAGGTGGGTTGTAAAGACCGCCGGACCATTCAACCAGGTCAGACACGCTACCGGCCGCCAGCAGAGAACGGGTGGCGTCGGTACGACGGATACCCATATCTTCTGGATAAACGACCTTGCCGCTCTGGCGCAGCGCGGCGACGCGTTTTGCATCAACGCCCAGACCAATGTCGGTAATCCCGGCAACCGCAGCGACCATCGCGCGGCGTTCTTCCAGGCTTTCCGCACGATAGAGATAAGCAATCCCCTCTTCGGTCAGCACGTGGGTCACGTCGTCGCCATAGATCATGACGGGAGCCAATGGCATACCAGAGCTTTTAGCCACTTCAACCGCATCGAGTTTTTCGACGAATGTGGGTTTCACGCCGGCCTGGAAGGTTTCGACCATCTGCACGACGAGTTTTTTACCGCGCTGCATTGGGTCAGGCTCGGTGATCATATTCAGCCAGGCTGGCGTCGCATGACGACGACCGTGCGGATCGTGGCCCATGTTTGGCGCGCCGCCGAAGCCGGAAAGACGACCGCGGGTCACGGTAGACGAGTTGGCATAGCCATCAACCTGCAGGGTGGAACCAATGAACATATCCACCGCGTACTGACCCGCCAGTTGGCAGAACGCGCGGTTAGAACGCATGGAACCGTCGGCACCGGTGAAGAAGATATCTGGACGGGCGCGGATATACTCTTCCATCCCCAGCTCACCGCCGAAACAATGCACGCTCTCCACCCAGCCGCTTTCAATCGCCGGAATCAGCGTTGGATGCGGGTTCAGAGTCCAGTGTTTACAGATTTTGCCTTTCAGACCGAGCTGTTCGCCGTAGGTTGGCAGCAGCAGTTCAATCGCCGCGGTGTTAAAACCGATACCGTGGTTGAGCGACTGTACCTGGTGCTCCGCATAGATCCCTTTAATGGCCATCATCGCCATCAGGATATGTTCCTGTTTGATCAGGCGCGGATCGCGGGTAAACAGCGGTTCGATAAAGAATGGTTTGTCGGCCACAACCACGTAGTCAATCCACGACCCCGGAATATCCACGCGCGGCAGATCGCACTCATCGTCCACCAGCTCGTTAACCTGAGCGATGACGATACCGTCGTGGAACGCGGCGGCCTCCACCAGCGCAGGGGTATCTTCGGTACTGGCTCCGGTATAAAGGTTGCCTTTACGGTCAGCTTTGAAGCCGGCAATCAGCGCCACGTTTGGCGAGAGATCGACATACAGACGGGAATAAAGCTCGATGTAGGTGTGAATAGCACCAATTTCCAGCAGGCCATCTTCCAGCAGCTGCGAGATGCGCAGACTTTGTGTGCCGGAGAAGGAAAAATCCAGCTTGCGGGCGATACCTTTCTCAAAGATATCCAGATGCTCACTACGCCCGACGCTTGGCATGATCATGTGCAGGTCATGCACAATCTGCGGGTTAACCTCGGCCAGCATACGGGACAGAAAATCTGCCTGCTTTTGGTTATTCCCTTCTAATACCACGCGGTCACCCGGCGCGATCAGTTTTTCCAGCATCGCGGTCAGGTCTGCGGTCGGCAGAACCTTGCCCTGCACCGGAATGGAAGCCAGACGCCGCTGTTTTTCCGTGCGGCGTGTGTTCCAGACGCGTGCTGGTGTTTGCCCAGATAACATTATTAACCTCCTGATTCAGCTAATCATTTTGATTGCTTAACACTGGAAAGAGTGTGCACCCTGGTGAGAAAGTCATCAATTAAGCGTAGGCACGAATCATTAGCTTGAGAGTAATAATTGAAGTAACAATTTGTGATTAGGATCAGATTCGACAGGGGCAAAAAAGGCTACTGATGCCTCATTTTCATAAACACAATGGCAAAGTGGCGGTATAGTAGGCGCCAGATTTTAAGTGAACATCGCGAGTTATGACTGACACAACCCACCACGACCTCAACATCGACACCTCAAGCAGCGCGGACTTTGTGCCGATGCGCGGTATCAGCAATCGTCATCTACAGACGATGCTGCCGCGTCTTATCCGCCGCAAGCTGCAGTTCACGCCATGCTGGCAACGCCTTGAACTGCCGGATGGCGATTTTGTCGATTTAGCGTGGAGTGAAGATCCTGAGGCCGCGCGGCATAAACCGCGGCTGGTGGTGTTTCATGGTCTGGAAGGCAGCCTCTACAGCCCTTACGCCCACGGGCTGATTAACGCCGCAAAACAGCAAGGCTGGCTGGGCGTTGTGATGCATTTCCGCGGCTGTAGCGGCGAACCTAATCGCCTGAACCGTATTTACCATTCCGGTGAAACGGAGGATGGCAGTTGGTTCTTACGCTGGTTAGCCCGTGAATTTGGCCCCGCGCCAACGGCGGCTGTCGGCTACTCGCTGGGCGGGAATATGCTGGCCTGTCTGCTGGCAAAAGAGGGTAACGACGTGCCGATCGATGCCGCGGTAATCGTCTCTGCTCCGTTTATGCTCGAAGCCTGTAGCTATCATATGGATAAAGGCTTCTCGCGGGTTTATCAACGCTATCTGCTGAACCTGCTCAAAGGCAACGCCGCGCGTAAGCTAAAGGCCTATCCCGGTTCTCTGCCGGTCGACCTGCGTCAACTGAAGAGCATGCGCCGGATCCGCGAATTTGATGATTCGATCACCTCGAAGATCCACGGTTTTGCCGACGCTATCGACTACTATCGCCAATGCAGCGCGATGCCAACCCTTAGCAAAATTACCAAGCCGACGCTCATCATTCACTCGAAGGACGATCCGTTTATGGATCACCATTCAATCCCAGCCCAGGAAGAGCTGCCGGATAACGTCGAGTACCAGCTAACCGAGCACGGTGGCCACGTCGGATTTATCGGCGGCACCCTTCGTCACCCGGAAATGTGGCTGGAAAAACGCATTCCCAGCTGGCTGATGACCTGGCTTGGAGCTAAGGCATGATCATTCCCTGGCAGGATCTCGACCCGGAAACGCTGGAACGATTGATTGAAAGCTTTGTCTTGCGCGAAGGCACTGATTATGGTGAATATGAACGTTCACTTGCGCAAAAGGTCGCCGACGTAAAACAGCAGCTACAAACAGGCGAAGCGGTGCTGGTGTGGTCCGAACTTCACGAGACCGTCAACATCATGCCCCGTAACCAATTTCGCGGTTAACTATACTTACCGGAAGCGCACCCCGCTTCCGGTAGCCTGTTCAGGGAGTTATTCGCATGTCTGCCAAACATCCAGTTATTGCCGTCACCGGCTCCAGCGGGGCGGGAACCACCACCACCAGCCTCGCGTTCCGTAAGATCTTCGGCCAGCTCAATCTGCGCGCCGCCGAAGTCGAAGGCGACAGCTTCCATCGCTATACGCGCCCAGAGATGGATATGGCGATTCGTAAAGCCCGCGATTTAGGCCGCCATATCAGCTACTTCGGCCCAGACGCCAATGACTTCGGCCTGCTGGAACAGACCTTCCGCGACTACGGCGTTAACGGCAAAGGGCAATCGCGTAAATACCTGCACACTTATGATGAGGCGGTGCCGTGGAATCAGGTGCCGGGAACATTTACCCCCTGGCAGCCATTGCCGGAACCGACGGATGTGCTGTTTTATGAAGGGCTGCACGGTGGCGTTGTTACGCCACAGCACGACGTCGCGCGCCACGTTGATCTGCTGGTAGGCGTGGTGCCAATCGTCAACCTCGAATGGATCCAGAAAATGATCCGTGACACCGGCGAACGCGGGCATTCGCGCGAAGCGGTCATGGACTCCGTCGTGCGCTCCATGGAAGACTACATCAACTTCATTACGCCGCAGTTCTCCCGCACGCATATCAACTTCCAGCGCGTGCCCACCGTCGACACCTCAAACCCGTTCGCAGCGAAAAGCATCCCATCACTGGATGAAAGCTTTGTGGTGATTCATTTCCGCAATCTGGAAGGGATCGACTACCCGTGGCTGCTGGCTATGCTGCAGGGATCGTTTATTTCACATATGAACACGCTGGTGGTGCCGGGCGGGAAAATGGGGCTGGCCATGGAGCTCATCATGACGCCGCTGGTGCAGCGTCTGATGGAAGGCCGACGCTAACGTCGAGGGGGATTACCCCTCGATCACTTCGTAAGAGTGGGTAATGTTGACCGCTTTTTCCAGCATCAGCGCTACGGAGCAGTACTTCTCCGCGGACAGATCGACCGCACGCGAAACAGCGGCGTCCTTGAGCTCTTTGCCGGTCACGATGAAGTGCAGGTTAATATGGGTAAACAGGCGCGGCGCCTCTTCGCGACGTTCAGACGTCAGCTTCACTTCGCAGTCGGTCACGTTGTAGCGACCTTTTTGCAGGATAGACACCACGTCAATGGCGCTACATCCTCCCGCGGCCATCAGCACCACTTCCATTGGGCTTGGCGCTTTATCGCCAGAGTTGCCGTCCATCAAAATCTGATGTCCTGAAGCGGACTCGCCGAGGAAGGTTAACCCTTCAACCCATTTCACACGTGCTTGCATAATTTTTAACTCCCAGGTTGCAATTTTCTTCTCAGATTACGCGCACATAACAATTCTCGCAACGGAAGGCGATCGTCGTCATGCTGAAGCGAGACACCAGGAGACACGCGGCTAAAGCTATGCTAAAACAGTCAGGATGCTACGGTAATACATAAACGTACTGCATGTATGCAGAGGACATCACATTACAGGCTGCGGCACGATTCGACAGCCGACTTCCCAGGTAACGGGAAGGATACTATTGCAACCAGTGGCTGCAAGGTTTTGCCGCTGGAAAGAGCTTATAACAGAGGATAACCGCGCATGGTGCTTGGCAAACCGCAAACAGACCCGACTCTCGAATGGTTCTTGTCTCATTGCCATATTCATAAGTACCCATCGAAGAGCACGCTGATTCACCAGGGTGAAAAGGCAGAGACGCTGTATTACATCGTGAAAGGCTCAGTGGCAGTACTCATCAAGGATGAAGAAGGCAAAGAGATGATCCTCTCTTACCTCAACCAGGGCGATTTTATCGGCGAGTTAGGCCTGTTTGAAGAAGGCCAGGAACGCAGCGCATGGGTAAGAGCAAAAACCGCTTGTGAAGTTGCTGAAATCTCTTATAAAAAATTCCGTCAGCTGATTCAGGTTAACCCAGACATCCTGATGCGCCTGTCTTCGCAAATGGCACGTCGTCTGCAAATCACATCTGAAAAAGTGGGCAACCTGGCATTCCTGGACGTGACCGGACGTATCGCCCAGACTCTGCTGAATCTGGCTAAACAGCCGGATGCGATGACCCACCCAGACGGTATGCAGATCAAAATCACCCGTCAGGAAATCGGTCAGATCGTCGGTTGTTCCCGCGAAACCGTGGGCCGTATCCTGAAAATGCTGGAAGATCAAAACCTGATCTCCGCGCACGGCAAAACCATTGTCGTCTACGGTACTCGCTGATCCAGCCTAAACGGCATATTGTCTCAACAATATGCCGTTTTTCTTTATTCCCCCTATGTGGCGCAGGCTGATTTACCACCCGGAAGTCAACTATGCACTGCGGCAAACGCTGGTGTTATGTTTGCCGGTCGCCATCGGCCTGATTTTCGGTCATCTTCAGCAAGGTCTCCTGTTTTCTCTGGTGCCCGCCTGCTGCAATATTGCCGGTCTTGACACTCCGCATAAGCGTTTCTTCAAACGTCTGACCATCGGCGGCTGTCTGTTTGCCGGCTGTAGCCTTGCCGTCCAGCTTTTGCTGGAACACGAAATCCCGCTGCCGCTGATACTCACCGGGCTAGCACTGATTCTCGGCGTCACGGCGGAGATTAGCGCCCTGCACGGACGGCTGCTGCCGGCCTCGCTTATCGCCGCTATTTTCACCCTCAGCCTCGCCGGCAATATGCCCATCTGGCAGCCATTGCTACTCTATGCACTGGGTACGCTGTGGTACGGTTTATTCAACTGGTGGTGGTTCTGGATGTGGCGCGAGCAGCCGCTGCGGGAATCGCTCAGTCTGCTTTATCGCCAGCTCGCCGATTATTGCGAAGCCAAATACAGCCTGCTGACTCAGCACACCGACCCCAGCACGGCCCTGCCTCCGCTGTTGAATCGTCAGCAGAAGGTGGTGGATTTGATCTCCCAGTGCTACCAGCAGATGCACATGCTGGCGGCCAATCAGCACAACGATTACAAGAGATTGCTGCGCGCATTTCAGGTGGCTCTGGATTTACAAGAACACATCTCGGTTAGCCTGCACCAGCCAGAAGAAGTACAAAAGCTGGTTGAGCGCAGCCACGCCGAAGCGGTGATCCGCTGGAACGCGCAAACCGTCGCTGCCCGCCTGCGCGTGCTGGCCGACGATATTCTCTACCATCGCTACCCCAGCCGCTTCACGATGGAAAAACAAATTGGTGCGCTGGAAAAAATCGCCAACCAGCACCCGGACAACCCGGTCGGCCAGTTCTGCGCATGGCACTTTAGCCGCATTGCCAAAGTGCTACGCGGCCAGCGCCCGCTGTATCCGCGCAACCTAATGGCTGACAAAGAGCGTCGGCTGCCGCTGTTCCCGGCGCTGAAAAGCTATCTGTCGCTAAAATCGCCGGCCCTGCGTAACGCCGCACGGTTGAGCGTAATGCTGAGTATTGCCAGCCTGATGGGTACGGCCCTGCATTTACCCAAGCCGTACTGGATCCTGATGACGGTGCTGCTGGTGACGCAAAACGGCTATGGCGCCACCCGCGTACGCATTTTCCACCGGGCTGCTGGCACCCTTGCCGGCCTTGTGATTGCCGCTTTCGCCCTGCACTTCCATACGCCACAGTGGTTAACGCTCTCCGGAATGCTGATCATTACTCTCGGCAGCTATTTGATTATCCGCCGCAGCTACGGCTGGGCGACGGTCGGTTTCACCGTTACTGCGGTATATACGCTGCAAATTCTGACGCTTAACGGCGAGCAATTTATCGTTGCCCGCTTTATCGACACCATCATCGGCTGCCTGATTGCTTTTGGCGGTATGCTCTGGCTGTGGCCACAGTGGCAAAGCGGCCAGCTACGGCAAAACGCCCAGGCTGCGCTGGAGGCCGACCAGGAAGCCATTCGTTTGATTCTCAGCTCCGACCCGCAGGCTCCCAAACTGGCGTATCTGCGTATGCGTGTTAATCAGGCGCACAACACGCTGTTTAACACCCTCAATCAGGCCATGCAGGAGCCCGGTTTCAACTCGCGCTATCTGGAAGATATGAAGCTGTGGGTGACCCACAGCCAGTTTATCGTCGAGCATATCAACGCCATGACTACGCTGGCGCGCGAGCATGAGATGCTGACACCCAATCTGGCGCAACAATATCTGGAGTCGTGTGAAATTGCGCTTCAGCGCTGTCAGCAGCGTCTGGAGTACGATGAGGCGGGGAGCAGCGGTGAGGTCAACATCATGGAAGCACCGGACGCGCTGTCCCACGGGCCGTTAAGCACCATGGAACAGCATCTCCAGCGTATTCTGGGGCATCTGAACACCATGCACACTATCTCTTCAGTGGCCTGGCGCCAGCGCCCACGGCACGGCGGCTGGTTAAAACGGCGGGCTAACTGACGATTTTTGCCACGGCCTGAGCGAAACGCTGCATACCTTCGTCAATATCCACCTCTTCCACCACCAGCGACGGTGCAAAACGCATTACGTCAGGGCCGGCGTTCAACACCATCACACCCACGTCTGCCGCCGCGTAGAGGAAATCACGCGCTCGGCCTTTGTACTTAGCGTTAAGCTCGGCACCAATCAGCAGCCCCATACCGCGTACATCGCTGAAGACATCGTACTTCGCGTTAATCTGCTGCAGGTGCTGCACAAAGCGTTCGCGTTTTGCGCTCACCCCGTTCAGTACTTCCGGCGTGTTAATGATGTCGAAGGCGGCGCCAGCAACGGCACAGGCCAGCGGGTTACCGCCGTAGGTTGAACCGTGGGAGCCGACGTGGAAGGCGCTGGCGATCTCTTCGGTGGTCAACATCGCGCTCACCGGGAAACCGCCGCCCAGCGCTTTGGCGCTGGTCAGAATGTCCGGCGTCACGCCGTAGTGCATATAGGCGAACAGTGAACCCGTACGCCCCATCCCGCTTTGCACTTCATCAAATACCAACAGCGCCTGATGCTTATCGCACAGCGCGCGCAGGCCCTGGAGAAATTCCGGCGTTGCCGCCAGGACCCCGCCTTCCCCCTGAATAGGCTCCACCACGATAGCGCAGGTATGATCGTCCATCACCGCTTCAACCGCATGCAGGTCGTTAAACGGGACGTGGACAATATCGGCCGGCTTGGGGCCAAAGCCGTCGGAGTATTTAGGTTGGCCACCCACGGAGACAGTAAACAGAGAACGCCCGTGGAACGCGTTGTGGAAGGC
This sequence comes from Kluyvera cryocrescens NBRC 102467, assembly GCF_001571285.1. Lineage (GTDB taxonomy): Bacteria > Pseudomonadota > Gammaproteobacteria > Enterobacterales > Enterobacteriaceae > Kluyvera > Kluyvera cryocrescens. The sequence goes on from NZ_BCTM01000012.1 coordinate 26,729, forward strand.
GATGATCTTGGTTTTATACGGACTGTGGCGAGTCGACGCGTAATAGCGCGCCAGCTTAAATGCCGTTTCGTTTGCTTCTGTGCCAGAGTTCATAAACACCACGCGTTCGGCGAAGGTGGCATCCACCAGCTTCTGACCCAGGCGCAGCGCCGGCTCGTTGGTAAACACGTTGCTGGTGTGCCACAGCGTTTCACCCTGGCTTTTCAGCGCCTCAACCAGCGCCGGGTGACAATGGCCCAGCGCCGTCACCGCAATACCGCCCGCAAAATCGACGTACTCTTTGCCTTGCTGATCCCACACGCGGCTGCCTTTACCCTTCACCGGAATAAATTCCGCCGGTGCATAAATTGGCAAAATGACCTGATCGAAGGTCGCGCGGGTGATTGCAGGTTGTTTGGTTACCATGTCATGCCCTTCTTCAAACGATGCAGCAATGATTGTGAAATTCTATCCACAAAATATGCATAAAAAATCACACCATAGCAACTACTATCGATTGAGAAAGTTAGCCAGCAGCTCATGCCCCTGTTCACTGAGGATGCTTTCCGGATGGAACTGCACGCCTTCCAGATCCCATTCACGATGGCGGATCCCCATGATTTCACCCGCTTCGCTGCGCGCGGTGACTTCAAAGCAGTCGGCAAGGGTATCCGGGTCAATGAGCAGTGAGTGATAGCGAGTGACGGTCAGCGGGTTATTCAGGCCGCGAAACACGCCCTGCTGCTGGTGGGTAATCGGTGAGGTTTTGCCATGCATCACTTTTGTCGCGCGAACAATGCGCGCACCGAACGCCTGAGCGATAGCCTGATGGCCTAAGCAGACGCCGAGCAGCGGCACTTTACCCGCATAATGGCGAATGACATCAAGAGAGATACCGGCTTCATCCGGCGTGCAGGGTCCGGGGGAGATAACGATTTTGTCCGGCGCCAATTGAGCGATTTCATCAAGGGTAATGTCGTCATTACGCCTGACCATTACGCTGGCTCCCAGCTCACAAAAATACTGGTAGAGGTTCCAGGTAAAAGAATCGTAGTTATCAATCAGCAGGATCATGGCGGCTCCGGTCGTTTATCTGCCGCCATTCTACCGGGTGCTTACTGCTTTAGCGATACGGGCGGCAGCCTCATGCTGATGCCGCCCCGCCTCGTTTATGGCAGAACTTTTGCTGACAGGATAACGATAGGCTTAGACGGCACGTTCTGATACGGCCCAACGTTGTGGCTCGGCACCTGGGAAATTTTATCCGCGACATCCATCCCCTTCACCACTTTGCCGAAGACGGCATAGCCAAAATCACGCTGGCCGTGATCCAGGAAGGCGTTATCCGCCACGTTGATGAAGAACTGGCTGGTTGCGCTATCTTTATCAGCAGTACGCGCCATGGCGATAGTGCCACGGGTGTTACGCAGGCCGTTATCCGCTTCGTTTTTAATGGGTGGGTTTGGCTGCTTCTGCTGCATCTGCTCGTTAAAACCGCCGCCCTGAACCATAAAGCCCGGGATCACGCGGTGGAACGTGGTGTTGTTGTAAAAACCGCTGTTGACGTATTTCAGGAAGTTTTCAACCGATACTGGCGCTTTCTGGCTATCCAGCTGCAGCTCGATGTTACCGGCCGAAGTGGTCAGCAGCACGTGCGGGTTGTTGGTCGCCGCGAGCGCCGCAGGCGCCATAGTGGAGAGAGCGAAAACAGCCGCCACGGCCGCCAGAGTTGATTTGAGCATGAGAATTCCTTTAACGAGTGCAGTAGTGAAAGCAAGTGGCTTGATTCTAAAGAGGCTGAGCCCCACAGGCCAGTGCTTTACTAAAGTTTACGTGGATGTAACGCTTATAATGATCAGGGTAAGAAATGGTGAATTCATTTTTGTGATCTTGATCACATCGAACAATGTAATACGTCATTGTTTGCGTAATAAAACTATGAATACATCACTGCAGTGAATAAAATCTGCACGCTCAGCGCAGAGTCAATGCGCTTTACACAACTATTCACAGGCCAGTCATGACTAACAGCAACCGTATCAAGCTCACATGGATTAGCTTCTTCTCCTACGCCCTTACCGGCGCGTTGGTGATCGTCACCGGGATGGTGATGGGAAATATTGCCGATTACTTTAATCTGCCCGTTTCCAGCATGAGTAACACCTTCACCTTCCTGAACGCCGGGATCCTGATCTCCATCTTCCTCAATGCCTGGCTGATGGAAATCGTGCCGCTGAAAACGCAGCTGCGTTTTGGTTTTGTGCTGATGGTTCTCGCCGTTGCGGGTCTGATGACCACTCACAGCCTTGCGCTGTTCTCCGCCGCCATGTTCGTTCTGGGCCTGGTCAGCGGGATTACCATGTCGATTGGTACGTTCCTTATCACCCACATGTATGAAGGACGTCAGCGCGGTGCACGCCTGCTGTTTACCGACTCCTTCTTCAGCATGGCAGGGATGATCTTCCCGATGGTCGCCGCTGTTCTCCTGGCACGCAGCATTGAGTGGTACTGGGTATATGCCTGTATTGGTCTGGTTTACGTGGCGATCTTTATTCTGACCTTCGGCTGCGACTTCCCTGTACTGGGCAAAAAAGCGCAGCAGGAAGACCAGCCGGTGGCGAAAGAAAAATGGGGTATCGGCGTTCTGTTCCTGTCTATCGCTGCGCTGTGCTATATCCTTGGCCAGTTGGGCTTTATCTCTTGGGTACCGGAATACGCTAAAGGCCTCGGCATGAGTCTGAATGACGCCGGCAAACTGGTGAGCGATTTCTGGATGTCTTACATGTTCGGCATGTGGGCCTTTAGTTTCATCCTGCGCTTCTTCGACCTGCAGCGTATCCTGACGGTGCTGGCGGGCATTGCTACCGTCATGATGTATTTGTTCAACCACGGCGACCCGCAGCATCTGGCCTGGTTCATTCTGACGTTGGGCTTCTTCTCCAGCGCGATCTACACCTCTATCATTACGCTGGGTTCCTTGCAGACCAAAGTCGCCTCCCCAAAACTGGTTAACTTTGTTCTGACCTGCGGCACCATTGGCACCATGCTGACCTTCGTGGTGACTGGCCCGATTGTGGCCAGCAGTGGCCCACTGGCTGCACTGACCACCGCGAACGCACTGTACGCCGTCGTCTTCGTGATGTGTCTTATCCTCGGCTTTGTGAGCCGTCATCGCCAACACGCGGCGAACGCGTCTCACTAACCCACAACGCCCCTTTTCTAGCGAGAAGGGGCGTCTTTGAGTCATTCTTTGCCACGCACACCTTCCTGCCGTTTATTTGCTCATTTTGTACAAAAAACCACCTCAAGATAAAGTTGAGTATTTTCCGCAACTTACAAAACCACTTAAAAATCATCACTCTACTCATTAAGGGGTAGCTAAAGGCTAAATTGATTTGAATCAATAATCGCAATAGCTGAATCGTTAAGGTAGGCAGTATTAGAATAGAAATCGAGGCAAAAATGAGCAAAGTCAGACTCGCAATTATCGGTAATGGCATGGTCGGCCACCGTTTTATTGAGGATATTCTCGATAAAGCCGACGCTAGCCAGTTCGATATTACCGTCTTCTGTGAAGAACCCCGCATCGCCTACGACCGTGTCCACCTCTCGTCTTACTTCTCTCACCACACGGCAGAAGAGCTGTCCCTGGTACGTGAAGGCTTCTATGAGAAGCACGGTGTGAAGGTTCTGGTCGGCGAACGCGCTATCACCATCAACCGCAAAGAGAAGGTGATTCACTCCAGCGCAGGCCGTACCGTCTTTTACGACAAGCTGATTATGGCCACCGGTTCTTATCCATGGATCCCGCCAATCAAAGGTTCTGAAACTCAGGATTGCTTCGTCTACCGTACGATTGAAGATCTGAACGCCATTGAGAACTGCGCGCGCCGTAGCAAACGCGGTGCGGTGGTCGGCGGGGGTCTGCTGGGCCTGGAAGCCGCTGGCGCGCTGAAAAACCTCGGCATCGAAACTCACGTTATCGAATTTGCCCCTATGCTGATGGCCGAGCAGCTCGACCAGATGGGCGGCGAGCAGCTGAAGCGCAAAATCGAAAGCATGGGTGTGAAGGTTCACACCAACAAGAACACCAAAGAGATCGTGCAGGAAGGCGAGAACGCGCGTAAAACCATGCGCTTTGCCGACGGCAGCCAGCTTGAAGTCGACTTTATCGTCTTCTCCACCGGTATTCGCCCTCGCGATAAACTGGCTACCCAGTGCGGTCTCGAAGTCGCCCAGCGCGGCGGCATTATGATTAATGATAGCTGCCAGACCTCTGACCCAGATATCTATGCTATCGGCGAATGTGCTAGCTGGAAAAACCGCGTGTACGGCCTGGTTGCGCCGGGCTACAAAATGGCGCAGGTTGCCGTTGACCATATCCTCGGCAGCGAAAACAGCTTCCAGGGTGCGGATATGAGCGCCAAGCTGAAATTGCTGGGCGTAGACGTCGGTGGTATTGGCGATGCTCATGGCCGTACGCCTGGCGCACGCAGCTACGTTTACCTCGATGAAAACAAAGAGGTCTACAAACGCCTGATCGTTAGCCCAGACAATAAAACGCTACTCGGCGCAGTGCTGGTGGGTGACACCAGCGACTACGGCAACCTGCTGCAGCTGGCGCTGAATGCGATTGAACTGCCGGAAAATCCAGACTCACTGATTCTGCCGGCGCATGCCAGCGGCGGTAAACCGTCAATCGGCGTCGACAAACTGCCGGACAGCGCACAGATTTGCTCCTGCTTCGACGTGACTAAAGGCGCACTGATCGCCGCCATCAACAAAGGTTGCCATACCGTCGCGGCGCTGAAGGCTGAAACTAAAGCCGGCACCGGCTGCGGTGGCTGTATCCCGCTGGTGACTCAGGTGCTGAACGCTGAGCTGGCGAAACAGGGTATCGAAGTTAACCACAGCCTGTGCGAACACTTCGCCTTTACCCGTCAGGAGCTGTATCACCTGATTCGCGTCGAAGGTATCAAGTCCTTTGATGAGCTGCTGGCGAAATACGGCAAAGGTTACGGCTGTGAAGTCTGTAAGCCGACCGTTGGTTCCCTGCTGGCTTCCTGCTGGAATGAATTCATCCTGAAGCCGCAGCACACGCCGCTGCAGGACACCAACGACAACTTCCTGGCTAACATCCAGAAAGACGGTACCTACTCCGTGATCCCGCGCTCCGCAGGCGGCGAAATCACGCCGGAAGGCCTGGTAGCTGTCGGTCGTATCGCCCGCGAGTTTAATCTGTACACCAAAATCACCGGTTCTCAGCGTATCGGCCTGTTCGGGGCGCAGAAAGATGACCTGCCGGAAATCTGGCGTCAGCTGATTGAAGCCGGCTTCGAAACCGGTCATGCCTATGCCAAAGCGCTGCGTATGGCCAAAACCTGCGTAGGCAGCACCTGGTGCCGTTACGGCGTGGGCGACAGCGTAGGCTTCGGCGTCGAGCTGGAAAACCGCTACAAGGGCATCCGTACGCCGCATAAGATGAAGTTTGGCGTCTCCGGCTGTACCCGCGAATGTGCGGAAGCGCAGGGCAAAGATGTGGGCATTATTGCTACCGAGAAAGGCTGGAACCTGTACGTCTGCGGTAACGGCGGCATGAAACCGCGCCATGCGGATCTGCTGGCAGCTGACCTCGACCGCGACACGCTGGTCAAATATCTCGACCGCTTCATGATGTTCTACATCCGTACCGCCGATAAGCTGACGCGTACCGCTCCGTGGCTGGATAACATGGAAGGCGGTATCGACTATCTGCGCGCCGTGATCATTGACGACAAACTGGGCCTCAACCAGCATCTGGAAGAAGAGATCGCCCGCCTGCGCGCCGAGTTTGCCTGCGAATGGACTGAAACGGTTAACGATCCGGCCGCTCAGGTTCGTTTCAAACACTTTATCAACAGCGAGCAGCGTGACCCGAATGTCCAGGTGGTTGCCGAGCGTGCACAGCATCGTCCGGCTACGCCGTATGAACGTATCCCAGTCACTCTGGTGGAGGAAAACGCATGAGCCAGTGGGTAAATATCTGCAAGATTGACGCAATCCTACCAGCAACGGGCGTTTGTGCGCTGCTGGGCGACAAACAGGTCGCCGTGTTTCGTCCTTATGCCGACGACCAGGTTTTCGCCATCAGCAACATCGATCCGTTTTTCGAGTCGAGCGTGCTCTCTCGCGGTCTGATCGCTGAACATCAGGGCGAACTGTGGGTCGCCAGCCCGTTGAAAAAGCAGCGCTTCCGCCTGCGTGACGGGCTGTGTATGGAAGACGAAAGTCATTCCGTCACCCATTATGAAGCGCGCGTCAAAGACGGTCAGGTACAGCTACGCCTTAACTAATTCGAGCAGCCGGAAGATGGCAGGATAGCCAATCGCCAGGCGCGTCGATAAACGCGTCACTGGGGGTCAGTGAACACAGCCAGCACGCCGGCGGCTTGAAGCATGACAGGTATAAACGTCTGAACGTTTGGGCATAAGTAATAGCTAAAACTTATGACCTTAAAGGGGTAGCAGCAGGAAAAATCGTGTATCCCATACGATGTCTGCTGTTATCCTTATCCGCATTATTCATCTCGTGTATTTCCTTTGCTAATTCCGTGAGGTTGTCCCGTGGATCACTTACCCATCTTTTGCCAACTGCGCAATCGCGACTGCTTGCTGGTCGGCGGCGGTGATGTTGCTGAACGTAAAGCACGCTTGCTGCTCGACGCGGGCGCGCGTCTGACGGTAAATGCCCGGGATTACGTCCCACAGTTTCACGTCTGGGCCGATGCGGGAATGCTCACGCTGGCAATCGGTGATTTTCAGCCCGCGCTGCTGGACACCTGCTGGCTGGCCATTGCTGCCACCGACGACGATGCCGTCAATCAACGGGTGAGCGATGAAGCGGAGGCGCGCCGTATCTTCTGCAACGTGGTGGATGCGCCGAAGGCCGCCAGCTTCATTATGCCCTCAATAATCGACCGCTCACCGCTGATGGTCGCCGTCTCTTCCGGCGGTACCTCGCCGGTACTGGCACGCCTGCTACGCGAAAAGCTGGAAGCCGTTCTGCCGCAGCATCTGGGTCAGGTCGCACTCTACGCAGGGCAGCTCCGCGCCCGCGTGAAGCAACAGTTTGCCACCATGGGCGAGCGCCGCCGTTTCTGGGAAAAACTGTTTATGAATGACCGCCTGGCGCAATCGCTGGCGAATCAGGATAAGCAGGCTATCGCCGAAACCACCGAGCACCTGCTCAATACGCCGCTGGATCATCGCGGCGAAGTCGTGCTCGTGGGGGCTGGGCCTGGAGATGCTGGGCTGCTCACGCTGAAAGGCCTCCAGCAAATTCAACAGGCGGACGTGGTGGTCTACGACCGACTGGTTTCCGACGATATAATGGACCTGGTGCGCCGCGATGCCGACCGTATCTTCGTGGGCAAACGTGCGGGCTACCACTGCGTCCCTCAGGATGAAATTAACCAGATTTTGCTGCGCGAGGCGCAGCAAGGTAAACGCGTGGTGCGCCTGAAAGGCGGCGACCCATTCATCTTCGGTCGCGGCGGTGAAGAGCTGGAAACGCTGTGCGATGCCGGTATCCCCTTCTCTGTCGTGCCGGGCATTACCGCCGCTTCAGGCTGCTCTGCCTACTCAGGCATTCCACTGACCCATCGCGACTATGCGCAGAGCGTACGCCTGGTTACCGGGCATCTGAAGACCGGCGGGGAGCTGGATTGGGAAAACCTGGCCGCTGAGAAACAGACGCTGGTGTTCTACATGGGGCTTAATCAGGCGGCCACCATCCAGCAAAAGCTGATTGAGCACGGTATGCAGGCCGATATGCCGGTGGCTATCGTCGAGAATGGTACGGCGATTACCCAGCGGGTGATTGACGGTCAATTGACGCAGTTGGGGGAACTGGCGCAGCAGATGGCCAGCCCGGCGCTGATTATCGTCGGCCGCGTGGTGGGGCTTCGCGACAGACTCAACTGGTTCTCAAACCACTAAAGACAAAAAAACCGGGATTATCCCGGTTTTTTTATTCACTGCTGCAGCGCTTATGGCTTGGCCACAAAGCCAATCGCTTCGTACACCGCTTTCAGCGTTTGCGCCGCACGAGCGCTGGCTTTATCTGCCCCGTCCTTCATGACCTTCTGCAGGAAAGCTTCGTCGTTGCGATAACGGTGATAACGTTCCTGAAGCTCAGTCAACATGCCGGAAACCGCTTCAGCCACTTCGCCCTTCAGGTGACCGTACATTTTCCCTTCAAAGTGCTGCTCAAGCTCAGAAATGCTCTGGCCGGTCACGCCGGAGAGAATGTCCAGCAGGTTAGAAACACCCGCTTTGTTCTGCACGTCGTAGCGCACCACTGGTGGCTCATCGCCATCGGTCATGGCGCGTTTGATCTTCTTGACCACGGATTTCGGATCTTCCAGCAGACCAATCACGTTATTGCGGTTGTCGTCTGACTTGGACATCTTCTTAGTCGGTTCCAACAGCGACATCACGCGCGCACCGGACTTAGGAATGAATGGCTCAGGCACTTTGAACACATCACCGTAAATCGCATTGAAGCGCTGGGCGATATCGCGGCTCAACTCCAGGTGCTGTTTCTGATCTTCACCGACCGGAACCTGATTGGTCTGATACAGCAGGATATCGGCAGCCATCAGTACCGGATAGTCAAACAGACCGGCGTTGATGTTTTCCGCATAGCGGGCAGATTTATCTTTGAACTGGGTCATACGGCTCAGTTCACCAAAATAGGTGTAGCAGTTCAGCGCCCAGCCCAACTGAGCGTGCTCAGGCACGTGGGACTGAACGAAGATGGTGCTTTTTTCCGGATCGATACCGCAGGCGAGGTACAGCGCCAGGGTGTCGAGAGTCGCTTTACGCAGCGCCTGAGGATCCTGACGGACGGTGATAGCGTGTTGGTCAACGATACAGTAGATGCAGTGGTAGTCATCCTGCATGTTAACCCACTGACGCAGCGCACCCATGTAGTTACCGATGGTCAGTTCACCTGACGGCTGTGCGCCGCTAAATACGATGGGCTTAGTCATGTTCTGATTCCTGAGGTTCAAGATTAGGCAGCCCGAGAGCGGGCAAAAGTTCATTAAAATGGTTGAAGACGACGTCCGGTTCGCTCTGGGCGATGGCTTCGCCGTAGTTGTAGCCGTAGGTCAAACCGACGGATGGGCAACCCGCCGCTTTGGCAGCCTGGATGTCATTACGCGAATCGCCAACAAACAGCAGCGTGTCGACCGCCAGCCCCAGTTTCTCCGCCACTTTCAGCAGCGGCTCCGGATGCGGCTTTTTGTTCTGTACGTCATCACCGCCAATCACTACCGTAAAATAACGAGCGATGCCCAGCGATTGCAGAATCGGGGCCACAAACGGCGTCGGCTTATTGGTCACCAGCGCCAGCGGCAGGCCACTGTTATGTAGCGCCGCTAGGCTTTGCTCAACGTGCGGGAACAGGAAGCTCCCCTCTTCAGCAAACTCTGCATAGTATCGGTCAAACAGACGGCGCAGCACGCGCAGCTGTTCATCCTGCGGGATATCGTGGCTATCGACAGAAGGTTTGCCCTGCGAGGCACGCAGCGTGGCGCGCTCCTGACGAGCCCAGTTCAGCGCCCGCTCCATCAGCACATCGGCGCCGTTACCGATCCAGGTGATAACTCGTTCTTCACCCGCCACCGGCAGTTCAAGCGCATACAGCGCGCTGTCTACCGCAGCCGCTAAACCTGGCGCGCTGTCTACCAGCGTACCGTCGAGGTCAAACGCGACGCCGCGAATAGTCTTTAATTTATCCATGACTTACCTTTGCCAGTTCACTACGCATTTCATCAACGACTTTTTTGTAGTCTGGTTGGCCAAAAATAGCAGAACCGGCGACAAACATGTCCGCCCCGGCCGCTGCGATTTCGCTAATGTTATTCACCTTCACCCCGCCGTCCACTTCCAGACGGATATCGTAGCCGGACTCATCAATACGACGGCGCACTTCACGCAGCTTTTCCAGCGTGTGAGGAATAAAGGATTGACCACCAAAGCCTGGGTTAACCGACATCAGCAAAATGACGTCCAGCTTGTCCATCACGTAGTCAAGATAGCTCAGCGGTGTCGCGGGGTTAAACACCAGGCCCGCTTTACAGCCATGCTCTTTGATAAGCTGCAGCGTGCGGTCAATGTGTTCGGAGGCTTCCGGGTGGAACGTGATAATGCTGGCTCCTGCGGCCGCAAAATCCGGAACGATACGGTCAACGGGCTTCACCATCAGATGCACGTCAATAGGTGCGGTAATGCCATAATCACGCAGTGATTTCAGCACCATCGGGCCGATGGTCAGGTTCGGTACGTAATGGTTATCCATAACATCGAAATGAACCACATCTGCCCCGGCGGCCAGCACACGGGCAGTGTCCTCCCCCAGGCGGGCAAAATCAGCCGACAAAATTGAAGGGGCAATAAGGTACTGTTTCATCCGCATCTCCTCAAAGCCTATCCCATTAGGCTATTAACGTTGTTTTTTGCCAGGTGGCCGATAGAGCGCTAGCAGTTCTTCCACCTTTTTACGCGTGCCGCCGTTGCGGCTGATGCTGCGTCGAACTTTTACGGTATGGGTATCCGTCGCGTTTTTGTACCAGTCCAGCGTTAGCGGCGTTCGGTGATTTGAAATCAACACCGGGATCCGCTTTGCCATCAGTTCTTCCGCTTTCTTCGCCAGAATTTCTTGCTGTTCAAGGCTGAAGCTGTTGGTGTGGTAAGCGGTAAAATTCGCCGTCGCCGAGAGTGGTGCATACGGTGGGTCGCAATACACCACCGCATTCTTCCCCGCTCGCTTCATGCACTCTTCGTAAGATTCGCAGTAAAACTCCGCATTCTGCGCTTTCTCGGCGAAGTGGCGCAGTTCGGCTTCCGGGAAGTAAGGTTTTTTATAACGCCCAAAGGGAACGTTAAACTCACCGCGCAGGTTATAACGGCACAGACCGTTGTAGCCATGACGATTAAGGTATAAAAACAGCACCGCACGCCGGAACAGGTCGGTGCTACGGTTAAACTCTTCGCGCAACTGGTAGTAGCATTCCGCGTTATTGGTTTCAGGCACGAACAGAGCCTGCGCCTGTTCTACGTACTCATCGGCGCGCGTTTTAACGATTTTGTAGAGCTCGATAAGGTCGCTGTTGATATCAGCCAGAATATAACGCGAAAAATCGGTATTCAAGAATACCGATCCAGCACCAACGAAGGGTTCAACCAGACAATCGCCTTCCGGCAGATGATGTCTTATATCGTCGAGTAGAGGGTACTTGCCCCCCGCCCATTTAAGAAAAGCGCGATTTTTTTTCATGCGGCCTGACTAATTACACTTTCTCCGGCTGTGGAGAAAGGCTCCGACAGCATCCTGCGCTTCTTCGTTCCTTCATGCGGCACCAGGGCCGCATGAAGGAACGGTGTCGAGATTGAAACGACGATTATTTCAGGTCGGTCTGAACCTGACGCAGCGGTTTCGCCCACGGGTTCTTCGCCTGAACGTCAGCTGGCAGCGTAGTGACGGCTTTTTTTGCATCATCTTTCGACGCATAAATACCGCTCACCAGCACATACCATGGCTGACCGTTACGGGAGGTTTCATACACCACGTAGTTTTTCAGATTCTCTTTCTTCGCCCAACCGTTCAGGTTGTCGTAGTTGGAAGAGGAGCTGAGCTGCAGGGTGTAATGGGAACCCGAAGCGGACTTCAGCGAGTTGACGTCACCGGCTGACTTACCGGTTGCCGCCGCGGCAGGTGCCGTCGTGGCTGCAGTCGCCGTTGCGGCTGGAGCGGTAGTCGCTGCTGGTTTAGCGGTTTCCGTCGTCGTTGTCGGCGCTTTCGTCGGCGCAGTCGTTGTTGCCGTCGCCTTAGGCGCGGTAGTCACCGGCTTAGCTTCGGTAACAGGCTTACTTTGCATCGTTGCCGCTGGCGTTTTCGCCGTGGCAACAGGCTGAGGCTTCGCTTCGATAACCGCATGTTTACGTTCTGGACGCGGCGTAGCAGCCGTAGTCTGACGTGGGGTTTCCGGTGCGGTGACCGCCGGGCGCGCGCCGTTACGAATTGGAGCAACGGTCGCCGGTTCAGTTGGCAGCGTGGAGTTCACCACCGCATTATCAATCTGGCCCTGCTGCTGCGTTAATGCATTGTTCAGGTCGCCCTGCACTTCGACGCGCTGCTGACCATCCGGCGCAGCGGCTTGCTGACCCTGAGTTGGCGTAGAGGAAATCGGTGGCAAAGACACATCCTGCTGCGGGTTAGTCCCCTGCGCAGGCTGAGTGGTTGCGGTCTGATCGGCGTTATCACCGGAAAGAGAGATGCTCTTCTCGGTTGATGCACTTTGATCGCTGGAAGATGAAGGCGCTTTCAATGCCGAGCCGATGCCGACAATCAGCACCAGCAGCACCACGATCCCAAGACCCATCATAATATACTGACGGGAAGCAGGTTTACGTGGAGCAGCATTTTTACGTTTCCGCGGACGGCGCTCTACAACTTCGTCAGCGCTTTCTGCATCTTCATCATCGGATTCATAGTATTCGTCTTCCGGCTCAGCTTCTTCACGTGCTTTGCGGCTACGGGAGGGACGACGCTCGTCAGCATCGAGTTCCACATCATCAAAATTGATCTGTGGCTCGCTGTCACGATCGGAAGACTGACGAGAACGACCAGTACGACGATCGCTGGGATCGGGTTTCAGCTCGTCTTCTGGTTTAAATTCATCCATTTAACACCCCACTAAAAGGCTTATGCTACGACTTTTGCACATCACCTGAAGTTAAAACACCGCGCGAACGCGGCTAGACCTTTCTTATATTTGCGCCCGCTGCGTATCAGCGATAGCGCCAAGAACCACATCGTGCGATACGCCACCGCGCACCTCACTCTTCCCGATGGCCAGCGGTAACACTAACCGCATTTCGCCCGCCAGGACTTTTTTATCTCGCATCATGTGCGGCAGATAGGCTTCAGCTGACATTTCCTGAGGCCCTGCAATCGGCAGGCCTGCGCGCTTAAGCAGCGCGATAATACGCTGCGTGTCCTCTGCGGCAAATTGACCCAGCCGTTCAGAGGCGTGCGCCGCCATCACCATACCGGCCGCCACGGCTTCACCGTGCAGCCAGTTACCGTACCCCATCTCGGCTTCGATCGCATGACCAAACGTATGTCCAAGATTGAGTAAAGCACGTAACCCGGTTTCGCGCTCGTCGGCTGCGACAACATCGGCTTTCAGCTCACAACAACGGCGAATACAGTACGCCATCGCTTTTTCGTCGAGTGCCATCAGCGCGTCGATATTCGCTTCCAGCCAGTCAAAGAACGGCGCATCAAGAATGATGCCGTATTTAATGACTTCAGCAAGTCCGGATGACAACTCGCGTTTCGGCAACGTTTTCAGGCAATCAAGGTCAACCACGACGGACGCGGGTTGCCAGAATGCACCGATCATATTTTTACCGAGGGGATGGTTGACCGCGGTCTTGCCGCCAACCGAAGAATCCACCTGCGACAGCAAGGTGGTGGGTACCTGGATAAAGCGTACGCCGCGCTGATAGCTCGCCGCCGCAAAACCGGTTAAGTCGCCAATCACGCCGCCACCCAATGCAACGAGAGTGGTGTCACGACCGTGCGGTTTTTGCAAAAGCGCACTAAAAACGGTGTCCATTACCGACAGGCTTTTATACTGTTCGCCGTCCGGCAGAATGACGCTATCAACTTTCACGCCAATCTGCTCGAGCACAGAGCGGACCTGATCCAGGTAGAGAGGTGCCAGCGTTTCGTTGGTGACCAGCATAACCTGATCGCCAGACTTGAGCGGTAAGAAGGAAGCTGGATCGTTAAACAAACCAGCCGCGATGGTTATCGGGTAACTACGTTCCCCGAGAGTTACTGTAAGCCTCTCCATAACGCGACGTCCACCTTAGTGACTTATATTCGCTGGCGTTCTACCTTGCGGGCCAGTATTAGTTGCTTTCCAGCATGTGAATAATCTGGTTAGCGACAACTTTTGCGCTCTGATCGTCGGTGCGAATGGTGACGTCAGCAATCTCTTCGTACAGCGGATTACGTTCATCAGCCAGCGCTTCAAGCACCTCACGTGGCGGTGTTTCAACCTGCAGCAGCGGGCGCTTTTTATCACGCTGAGTACGTGCTAGCTGTTTTTCAATGGTCGTTTCCAGATAAACGACGACACCACGAGCGGAGAGACGATTGCGCGTTTCACGTGATTTTACAGAACCGCCGCCTGTCGCCAGAACGATGCCCTGTTTTTCCGTTAACTCATTGATGATTTTTTCTTCGCGGTCACGGAAACCTTCTTCGCCTTCGACATCAAAGACCCAGCCCACGTCAGCGCCTGTTCGTTTCTCAATCTCTTGATCAGAATCGTAAAATTCCATATTGAGCTGTTGAGCCAGCTGGCGCCCAATAGTGCTTTTGCCGGCACCCATGGGCCCAACCAGAAAGATATTGCGTTTCTCTGCCATTTTTTTGGTACTACTAAGACTATTCGTTAATGATAAATCCGCGCCGCAGTCGATCGCGCGTCGCAGGACATGAACTGAAACCTCTTATGCAATAGAGCGAGAGTCAGACTGAAAATTATCTCAATACTACGACTGGTTTGGCAACAGATTAAATCAGCAGACCGCATGAGACGAAATGGAGTCAGTGACACTCAAATCGGTACTCCTTGTATGCTAAATCGGGGCCCACGTCAAACCCGAGGACGGCCTTCCCCCCTAAATAGTCCCGTTTACCGGCCGCTATTGCGCAGAAATAATACGTGGCGTAATAAACACGACCAATTCACGTCGTTCATTATCCTTACCATCGCGGCGAAAAAGATGGCCTAGCAGCGGAATATCGCCAAGAAATGGAATGCTATCAGTAGCATTTTTATGCTTTTGCGAAAAAACGCCCCCCAGAGCCAGCGTCTCACCGCTTTGTACCTCGACCTGTGTTTCAATCTCCTGCTTGTCGATGGTCATCACTTCACCATCGGCTTGTTGCAACACCTGCCCGGGCATATTTTCGCTGATCCGCAATTTCAGCCGCACGCGGTTGTTTGGCAAAACCGCCGGCGTCACCTCCATACCGAGCACCGCCTCCTTAAACTCCACCGAGGTCGCTCCACTTTCACCGCTCGATACCTGATAGGGAATCTCGCTCCCCTGTTTGATACTGGCCGGCTGCAGATGCGATGCCAGCAGTCGGGGGCTGGCGATAATATCCACCTTCTGTTTTTGCTCCAATGCCGACAGTTCGAGCTCTAGCAGACGCCCGTTAATACGGCCAATATTAAAACCAGCATGAGTGGTGGCATCCGCAACCGAAAGATCGCTGTTTAACGTCGTTATTTTTCCAGACCCCGTCTTGCCCTCAGCATCAGCCAAATTCCATTTCACTCCCAGCTCCCGCAGGCTGGTCTCATTAATCGTCACGATATGCGCCGCCAGTTCAACCTGGCCGACGGGAATATCCATCTCATGGACCCATGCAGTAAAAGCGCTAAGGTGTTCACGGTCATCGTGAACGAGCAGCCGATTTGTCCGCTTATCCACCGTCAGCGCCCCCCTTTTACTGAGGAGTTTAGAACCGGACTTCGCCAGCTCTTCGGCATCGGCATAATTCAGCGAGAGGCTTCTGTCGCCGAGCGGCAACGTCAATTGATGCCGCTCTCTTTCCGCAGCCTCACGCGTACGAACCTCTTCATGCCAGCTCTTTGAATGAACGTGGAGCACGCCATGCTCCTCGCTTAATACCAGCCCCGCATTGGCAATCACCGTTTGCAGCGCCTTTTTCCACGCCAGATTATGCAGCTGTAACGACACAACGCCCTGAACGTCCGGCGCAATCACCAGGTTTTTCTGTTCCAAATCAGCCAGACTTTGCAGCACCTGCGCGACCGGCACATCATCGACCACCAGCGAGACGTTTTTCGCTGGGCTCAACAGCGGCGCGCTCAGCAGCAACAGCAGGCCTATCCTTTTTATCATCTTGCGTTCCTTCTCTTTTCCATTGCCAGTATCGTGGCTCACAGCCCGGTCCGACATCGACGGTCACACTGCCCTGCTTGATGTCGCTTACCTGCCACCCGGTATACAGCCGTTCTCCCTGCTCAATGCGATGCCATTTGTTTTCACTGCTTTCCAGCATGCCAATCCACCGATCAGCGGATTGCATCACGCCCCGCAAGTGCCATAGCGAAAGCTGGGCGGCCTGGCACGCATCCATGACCGGAACAAACGGGTCCCGCATACCGCAAATCAGCGGAAGGGTGAGGTACAAAAGCAGCCGGTAGTTAGGATTCTTCATTACGCACCAACTGGAGAGTGAGGCTCAACACGCCTTTTTCAGCACTCAGGGAGAACGCCAAAACCTGCATATCGCGCTCCGCTAGCATTGAGAACGTAGAGGGCACCTGCTGCCATGGCCCCTCCAGAGACATATCGCCCCCCGAGCCAGATGGCACCCAGCTCACCAGCCGGACGCCCTCTCGCTGAAAATCCACCGGGGAAAATGCGACCGGCTGCGGATCGTTCAGCATTTTCTCGCTCAGTTCCGTGGCCAGACTGGGCATGATCCGGCGCCAGTTATTGAGGTTGATATTCTGCTCTGCCCGCCATGAGGTACGGCTTTCCAACGCCCGGGAATACGCCTGGTGCCCCACCTCAAAACTGGCATAAAGACCGAGCAAAATAGCCGCACCTGCCAGGCTTTTTACCATGGTCGTCAATGAACATCGCGGCCAGCGTTCAGGGAGCTGCATTGTGCACCGCCTCGGATAGCTGATACTGGAACTGCCAAAACCCATCGCTACCACGATGGATTTTTCCCGCCTTACCGGGCATAAAGCCGGACACGCGCTGAAGTTCTTGCTCCAGCACCGACAGCGCCGAAAACTGCGTCAGGACTCCGGTAAGCGACAGCGTGCCGCGCCGGTAGCTCAGTGCATTCAGCCATGCCTGCTGCGGAAGCTGTTTCGATAAGGCGAATAGCCGCGGTGACCAGGCCTGCGTTGCCTCTTTCATCGCCCGCCGCTTTTGAGCCCGTGCTCTTTGCTGCGCATTGGCTTTGAGCTGTTGATCGCGCCGCACGAGCTGCTGGTGAATCTGCCGTTCAGCCAGCCGATGAATTTCGCTCACCTGCCTTTCGGCCTGCCAGTACCCCGCCGCGTAAAACGCCATGCCACCGCATATTAGCCAGCTCATACAGACCCGCAGCCCCCAGCGCTGAAGGCAACGGTGGAACTGGATGCGCCGCCAGGGCAGAAAATTCACGGATGGACTGATCACCATGGCGTACTCATCGCCAACGCAATGGCCACCGTGAATTCATCGCCGCATGCGGGGAGTGGCGGTTGTTTCTGAACGATAGTCTCCCAGGGATCGAAACGGTGACTGTCCGAAGCGCCCCCGCTACAGCACACGATACGATGGGGTTCAACGCCCAGCTTATCGCTCAACGCTCGCATTGAGGTGGCATCATCCGGCGTCTCATACCCCCACCCCTCGCGGCAAGCCCAGAGCCAATGCGCGCGATCGCGCCACACCAGTACCGCATCGCTCGCTTCCAGGTGCGGCAGGAATATCTGCAGCGCGCAGGCATCCGGTGTGATCGCCGCGACCTGCAACCGTAGCGACCGTGCCAAACGCTGAAGACGAGAAACATCCTGACGCTGAGCGGCCGTTACGTTCCAGCTCCCCCGATCATCGGCCAGATGATAGTCAAAACTGATCGATGCGGGGGCCATCTCTAACTGCTGCTCCATCGCGCTGGCAATCCATGCGGATTGTTCATTCTCACGCAGCGTCATTGCCGCGCGCGGCAGGCTTTTTTGTAAGGTTCGATGAGCGGGAAAAGCAATGCTAACCGCGTGTTGTCGGGGCAACTCTCGTCGCCAGGGCGAGAGTACCGACAGCAGCGCATCATCGGCCTGCTGCGGAGAGGTGGTTGCCGGTAGTGGAAGTTGCCACCAACGCTTCAGAGACCATCCACATCGGCTATGCTGAAGAGCGATGATAAAGACATTTTCTTGCTGAAGATGAAGACCTAACTGCCAGGATTTGAAAGCCATTTCACGATTATCCTTACGCCGCCATCAGAATGTCGGCTATATCAATGATCCAGGCTTGCCTTTATACTACCGCGCGTTTGTTTATAAACTGCCCAAATGACACTCAATGGGAAATCTCCGGTGAAGTTCGTAAAGTATTTATTCATCCTTGCAGTCTGTTGCATTCTGCTGGGAGCAGGCTCGATCTACGGCCTCTACAAATATATTGAGCCGCAGCTGCCAGACGTGGCGACGCTCAAAGACGTGCGCCTACAGGTGCCGATGCAGGTCTATAGCGCGGACGGTGAGCTGATTGCGCAATATGGTGAGAAACGTCGTATCCCAATGACCCTTGACCAGATCCCTCCGGTAATGGTGAAAGCGTTTATTGCGACCGAAGATAGCCGTTTCTATGAGCACCACGGTATCGACCCGATTGGCATCTTCCGTGCGGCAAGCGTGGCGCTGGTCAATGGTCATGCCTCTCAGGGTGCCAGTACCATCACCCAGCAGCTTGCACGTAACTTCTTCCTCAGCCCTGAAAAAACGCTGATGCGTAAAATAAAGGAAGCGTTCCTTGCGATCCGCATCGAGCAAATGCTGAGTAAAGACGAAATTCTTGAGCTGTATTTGAACAAGATTTACCTCGGCTATCGCGCTTACGGCGTGGGGGCTGCGTCACAGGTGTACTTTGGTAAGCCTGCGGATCAGCTCTCCCTAAGCGAGATGGCGGTGATTGCCGGTTTGCCGAAAGCACCGTCAACCTTCAACCCGCTGTACTCGCTGGATCGCGCCACCGCACGTCGTAATGTGGTGCTGTCGCGTATGCTGAGCGAAGGCTATATCAGCCAGCAGCAGTACGATCAGGCGCGCAGCGAAGCGATTGATGCCAACTATCACGCCCCGGAAATTGCCTTCTCTTCACCGTATCTGACCGAAATGGTGCGCCAGGATATGGTTAAACAGTACGGCGAGCAGGCCTACGAAGACGGTTATCGCGTTTACACCACCATCACCCGCAAGAATCAGCAGGCGGCTCAACAGGCGCTACGCAATAACGTGATGGATTACGACATGCGTCACGGCTATCGCGGCCCGTCCAACGTGCTGTGGAAAGCCGGTGAACCGGCCTGGGATAGTGCGAAAATTCGTGCCTCGTTAAGACCGCTACCGTCCTATGGCCCGATGCAGCCTGCAGTTGTAACGGCAGCGACTCCGCTGGAGGCCACCGTTCAGTTGGCTGATGGCACGTCCGTCTCGTTAACCATGGAAGGCATGCGTTGGGCACGTCCTTACCGTTCCGATACTGCCCAGGGGCCAACCCCGCGCAAAGTCACGGATGTGGTTCAGGCAGGCCAACAAATTTGGGTACGCCAAAACGGTGACAGTTGGTGGTTGGGTCAGATCCCTGACGTCAACTCCGCGCTGGTGTCGATAAACCCGCAAAACGGCGCCATTATTGCGCTAGTTGGTGGTTTCGACTTCAACCAAAGTAAATTTAACCGTGCCACCCAGGCGCTGCGTCAGGTCGGTTCCAATATCAAACCGTTCCTTTACACGGCCGCCATGGACAAGGGTTTAACCCTTGCCAGCATGCTGAACGATGTGCCGATTTCCCGCTGGGATGCCGGTGCAGGTTCCGACTGGCAGCCGAAGAACTCCCCGCCGCAATACGCTGGGCCAATTCGCCTGCGCCAGGGTCTGGGGCAATCTAAAAACGTGGTGATGGTTCGTGCCATGCGCGCCATGGGCGTCGATTACGCCGCGGAGTATCTGCAGCGCTTCGGTTTCCCGGCGAACAACATCGTCCATACCGAATCACTGGCGCTGGGCTCTGCATCGTTTACCCCGTTACAGGTGGCGCGCGGTTATGCGGTAATGGCGAACGGTGGCTTCCTGGTTGACCCTTACTACATCAGTAAGATCGAAAACGATCAGGGCGGCGTACTGTTTGAGGCGAAGCCAAAGATCGCCTGCGCCGAATGCAATCTGCCGGTGATTTACGGTGATACGCCGAAGTCCAACGTGCTGGAAAACAACGATGTTGAAGATGTGGCCGTTTCTCAGGAGCCGCGCAATTCAGCCGTGCCGATGCCTGCGCTGGAACAAGCTAACCAGCAGTTGGTCGCACAGGCTAGCGCTCAGGAATACGCACCGCATGTGATTAACACACCGCTTTCATTCCTGATTAAGAGCGCGCTGAACACCAATATTTTTGGTGAGCCGGGTTGGCAAGGTACCGGCTGGCGCGCTGGCCGTGACCTGAAGCGTCAGGATATCGGTGGCAAAACCGGGACCACCAACAGCTCGAAAGATGCATGGTTCTCTGGCTATGGCCCAGGCGTTGTGACATCCGTGTGGATTGGTTTTGACGATCACCGCCGCGACCTGGGGCGCACCACCGCCTCCGGCGCGATTAAAGATCAGATCTCCGGCTATGAAGGCGGGGCTAAAAGTGCGCAACCCGCTTGGGATGCCTTTATGAAGCAGGTCCTCGACGGCGTTCCAGAACAGCCGCTGACCCCACCGCCGGGCATCGTAACGGTCAACATTGACCGCAACACCGGTCAGCTAGCCAACGGTGGCAGTAGCCGTCAGGAGTACTTTATCGATGGAACGCAGCCCACGCAGCAGGCGGTACACGAAGTGGGTACTGAGTTGATTGATAATGGGGAAACCCACGAGCTGTTCTAGTTCAACCTAAAGGCTGCCGACTGGCTCGGTAGCCGCGGTTGATCTGGTGATAAAAAAAGGCGCCCTCGGCGCCTTTTTTTATTGCGCGGCATTGCGCTACAGGCGGCCCTGCGCCTGCAGCCATTCACGCAGCAGGAACAACGCGCTGACGTTACGCGCCTCGCTAAAATCAGGATCGTCCAACAACGCCATGAGATTGGCGAGCGGCCAACGGACCTGCGGCAATGGCTCAGGCTCATCGCCAGGTAGCGATTCCGGATAGAGATCTTCCGCCACGACGATATTCATTTTGCTGGAGAAATAGGACGGCGCCATGCTCAGTTTTTTGAGGAACACCATCTGATGTGCACCAAAACCCACCTCTTCTTTCAGCTCGCGGTTTGCCGCTTCCATCACCGTTTCACCGGGATCGATAAGCCCTTTCGAGAAACCAAGCTCATAGGATTCAGTCCCCACCGCATACTCGCGGATCAGGATGATATGATCATCGACAATCGGCACGATCATCACTGCTTCGCGCGAGGACGGTTTCATACGTTCATAAACGCGGCGGACGCCATTGCTGAACTCCAGATCGACGCTTTCGACATTAAACAGGCGAGACTGCGCGACGGTTTCAACATGGAGGATGGTGGGTTTCTGTAATGATTTGCTCATTGGGCTGGGGTCTTTGCTGTTGTGACTTATATCATTGTGCGATAGGTATGCGCTTCCAGCAATGCATAAAGCGTTTAATTTACATTGTTGCAACCTTTGGCTTTTCATCTCTCATTTCTGGATAAATGTCAAGAGGTTGAATTACAATTGGGAATTTACTGATACTCGACTTGCTACGGGTTTGTTATGCTTACATGTTACATGAGCCTACGGGCCCTCAATTGATGACTTTTGCAATACGTGCCAATGGTTTATACAAAAGCAGGCAACTAAAGCAGGCAACTAAAGAGACCTCTAATATAAGTATGATGGGAAAAGCATGGGCACATTGATGATCTTTACCGTAGCGATACTGATCTGCGCCGTGCTGGTCGGTTGGCTGTTTCGTAAAAGGACTAAACGTCTGCAACTCCCGTGGCTGCACTTATTCCCCGGGGCGACGACGCGTAAGCTGACCGATGAAGAGCGCCAGGGCGTTGAAAACTATCTGGGCGATCTTAACCGTGAAAGACAGGTTCCGGCTTCTGGCGCAACCATTGCGCCTGCTGCGCTGGCGCTTAGCGCCCAAAGCCATACCGTTTTCCAGCTAACCAGGGCGATTACGCGCTACGGCATCACCACCGATGACCCCAATAAGTGGCGCTACTTCCTCGATTCTGTGGAGGTCCATCTCCCGCCGTTCTGGGAACAGCATATTACGGACGAAAACAGCATCGAACTTATCGTCACCGACGATATGCCGCTGGTTATCGCCCTCAATGGCCACTCGCTAAAAGCGTATTCCCAGGGAAACAAGCAGTTCGTCATCGAGTCTTCGTCTTCGACTCAGGCTTCCATCCGTGGCGAAGAAAGTGAACAAATTGAACTGCTGAACATTCGTCAGGAGACACACGAAGAGCACGCACTCAGTCGCCCGGACGGACTGCGGGAAGCGCTGCTGATCGTGGTCGCGTTTCTGCTCTTTTACTGTAGTTTGATTTCGCCTGCGGTATTCAGCCCATGGATTTTATGCGGCGCAGTGCTTCTGCTGTGCGGTGGACTGTGGGGGCTATTTGCGCCACCCACGAAATCATCATTACGTGAGATCCACTGTTTACGCGGCACGCCGAAACGCTGGGGACTGTTTGGCGAAAACGATCAAGAACAGATTAACAATATTTCTCTCGGCATCATCGATCTCATCTACCCACGTCACTGGCAGGCCTTCGTCGCCCAGGATTTAGGGCAGAAAACCGATATTGATATCTATCTTGATCGCCACGTTGTGCGCCAGGGCCGTTTTCTCTCCCTGCACGATGAAGTCAAAAATTTCCCGCTTCAGCACTGGTTGCGCAGCATGGTTATCGCCTGCGGCGCGCTGCTGGTTGTCATCATGCTGTGGGTCAGCGTGCCGTTGAACATGCCGTTCAAATTTACGCTCTCGTGGCTTAAGGGTGCGCAGACCATTGAGGCCAGCGACGTCCGCCAGTTAGCGAAGGCGGGCATTCGCGTCGGTGATACGTTGCATATTCGCGGTACCGGAATGTGTAATATCCACTCGCCGGGCACCTGGACGGCGCAGGAAAATTCGCCGTTTCTGCCTTTTGACTGCTCACAGATAATCTGGAACGATGCGCCACGCCTGCCGTTACCGGAATCAGAGACCGTCAATAAAGCCACCGCCCTGGTTCAGGCCGTCAGCCGACAGCTGCATCCGACGCCGGATGATGACTCTCGCGTCAGCCCGGCGCTGCGCTCCGCTATCCAAAAATCGGGGATGGTGCTGCTGGACGATTTCGCCGATATCGTATTGAAAACGAAAGATCTGTGTGCCGCCGCTGACGACTGCGTACGCCTGAAGAATGCGCTGGTGAATCTCGGTAATACCCGCGACTGGGATGCGCTGGTCAAGCGCGCCAACTCGGGCAAACTCGATGGCGTCAACGTCCTGCTGCGTCCGGTCAGTGCCGAATCACTGGATAACCTGGTCGATACCTCTACAGCCCCATTCATCCTGCGCGAAACCGCCCGTGCGGCGCAGTCATTGAATAGCCCAGCCCCCGGAGGATTCCTGATCTCCAGCGATGAAGGCAGCGATTTAGTCAGTCAACCCTATCCCACCACCAGCCTGTATGACTATCCGGCGCGGGAACAGTGGGATGAATTCCAGCGGCTAGCCGGGATGCTGATGCATACCCCATTCCGTGCGGAAGGGATTGTTACCAACGTCTTTACCGATGCCAACGGCACCCAGCACATTAACCTGCATCGAATGCCGGACAGCACCGGGCTGTGGCACTATATCGAAACCACGCTGCTGATGCTGGCGATGATTGTGTGTGCCATTTACAACGGCGTGCAGGCGCTACGCCACTACCAGCGCCATCGGGAACGCCTGGCCGATATTCAAAAATACTACGAAAGCTGCATCAATCCCGTTCTGATCCCAGCGCCGGATAGCTTTAAGTCGGATTTCCCGACGAACTAAGCCCCATCACACCGCGCGACAGGTTGTGCTAATCTGTCGCGCATTTCTTCCGTCTGGAGACTCACCATGCATTTTGATATCGCCTGGCAAGAGGTGGATACCGTTCTTCTGGACATGGATGGCACCCTGCTTGACCTCGCGTTCGATAACTATTTCTGGCAGAAGCTGGTACCGGAAACCTACGGCGCAAAGCTGGGTATCAGCCCTCAGGCGGCGCAAGACGCTATCCGCCAGGAATACCATGCGGTGCAACATACGCTAAACTGGTACTGCCTGGATTACTGGAGCGAACGGTTGGGTTTGGATATTTGTGCTATGACCAGCCAGCAAGGTCCACGCGCTGCGCTGCGCGAGGATACCGTTCCGTTCCTTGATGCGCTCAAGGCTAGCGGCAAGCGGCGTATCCTGCTGACCAACGCTCACCCGCATAACCTGGCGGTGAAGCTCAAGCATACCGGGCTGGACGCACACCTTGATTTATTACTTTCTACCCATACATTTGGTTATCCGAAAGAGGATCAGCGGTTATGGCAGGCAGTCACGGAACACACGGGTCTGGAAGCTGGACGTACGTTGTTTATCGACGATAGCGAGCCGATTCTGGATGCTGCCGCCCACTTTGGGATCCGCTATTGCCTCGGCGTCACCAATCCCGACTCGGGTCTGGCGGAAAAGCAGTACCTGCGTCATCCCGCGCTTAACGATTACCGTCGTTTGATCCCCTCACTTAACGTGAAGGAGTGACCGTGAAAGAGAAGTCCATCGAAGGCGTCAGGCTGGATAAGTGGCTGTGGGCCGCGCGTTTTTATAAAACCCGCGCCCTGGCACGAGAGATGATTGAAGGCGGTAAAGTTCACTATAACGGGCAGCGCAGCAAGCCCAGCAAAGTGGTCGAACTCAACGCGCAGCTCACGCTTCGTCAAGGCAATGATGAACGCACCGTGGTGATTAAAGCCATCACGGAACAACGGCGTCCGGCGACAGAAGCCGTGGCGCTGTATGAAGAGACGGCGGAAAGTATCGAAAAGCGTGAAAAAGTCGCGCTGGCGCGCAAGCTCAATGCGCTGACGATGCCGCATCCGGACAGACGGCCGGATAAAAAAGAGCGGCGCGACCTGATGAGATTTAAATACGGCGACAGTGAATAACTGCCACCCCAAGAGAGAAAATTATGACTCAACACGATCAATTACATCGCTATCTGTTTGAAAACTATGCCGTGCGTGGCGAACTGGTCACCGTATCCGAGACGCTCGAACAGATCCTGGCAGGCCACAACTATCCGCAGCCGGTCAAAAACGTGCTGTCTGAGCTGCTGGTTGCCACCAGCCTGCTGACCGCAACGCTGAAGTTTGAAGGCGATATTACCGTTCAGCTGCAGGGCGATGGCCCAATGACGCTGGCGGTCATTAACGGCAACAACCACCAGCAGTTGCGCGGTGTTGCGCGCGTGCAGGGTGATGTTCCGGCGGATGCCGATCTGAAAACGCTGGTCGGCAACGGCTACCTGGTGATCACCATTTCTCCAGCGGAAGGCGAGCGTTATCAGGGCGTGGTCGGTCTGGAAGGCGATACGATTGCCGCGTGCCTGGAAGACTACTTCCAGCGTTCCGAACAGCTGCCAACGCGTCTGATCATCCGTACCGGTGAATCTGAGGGCAAACCGGCTGCGGGCGGCATGTTGCTGCAGGTGATGCCAGCGCAGAACGCGCAGCCGGAAGATTTCGAGCATCTGGCGGCACTGACTGACACCATCAAAGCCGAAGAGCTATTCACGCTGCCGGCAAACGATGTGCTGTGGCGTCTTTACCACGAAGAAGAAGTCACGCTGTACGATCCGCAGGACGTTGAGTTCAAATGCACCTGCTCCCGCGAACGCTGCGCCGATGCGCTGAGAACGCTGCCGGATGAAGAAATTAACAGCATCCTGGAAGAAGAAGGCGAGATCGATATGCACTGCGATTACTGCGGTAGCCACTACGTATTCAACGCCATGAACATTGCCGAGATCCGCCACAACGCCTCTCCAGCCGATCCGCAGGTCCACTAATTCGCGGGATGACGGGTTAGAAACCGACATAAAAAAGGCGCCCCTGGCGCCTTTTTCATTTTCATGACGCACTAGCGTCGATAATCCAGCGGCACCGTCTCATCCCCCAGAGTGATGTCCCGCCAGGCTTTTGGCTTCGCGCCAACTTTACCCGCGCTGACCGCATCCAGCAGCATTGCTTTGTTCACGTTCGCCGGTAACGTCGCGTTAGCTTTAAACTCCCAGCCTTTCTCTTCATGGCCAAAGACCAGCACCATGCGATCGCCAAAGGCGTACAGCACCCACTCATCCTGACCATCGCCATTAAGATCCTGGCTCACCAGCACGCAGCTATCCGTATCGCTGCACGACTCAACCAGATACCGCCGCTCTATTACCGCCTTCCATAAGGCTTCATCCGGCGTCCCACTCCCCTTCGCCACCAGCACGTTTTTCGCGAGTATCGAGGCCGTGAGTATTTCAGTTGGGCTGCGATCGCCGTTTAACAGCCGGCTTAGCTGACGCTGACGCTTGGCGTCACGGATAAACTCAGGATCTTTTTGCAGTTCAAGCAGCGCTTGATGGCCCGGTTTACCGCTGTGTGACAGCATATAGAGACTGACTTCATCGGCATTGATTTTACCGCTATGGTAGCGTGACATATGGCTATTCACGCTAATCCGCCAGCTATCGAGCACCGGGGTGTAGAGCAACACCAGCAGCACCAAACCAAGCAGCGACACCGCCAAATTAACCTTACCCATCAATGCCGAAGGATCGTGGCGATTGCGTAATAAACTCAATAAATAGCCTAACGACCAGACCAGTAAAACCACCACGACCAGCGCACCGTACAGGCGATCTGTAGTCCAGCCGTATTGCCCAATGCGTAACCACAGCGCCCAACCCGCAATCAATGCATAGACCGGTGTCAGTAGTATTGCCGCCTGAATGAGGTAGCGCAGCGCCTGTGGATAGGGAAGCTGCGCTTTCTGCGGCTCCCAGACCATCGCCGTCAACAGCAGTTGAATAAGCGCGAGCGCCGAAAGCAGGCCTGCGGCCGAAACGCGTTGGGAAATCACCGCCAGCCCACTGAACGGCAGCGTGAGCAGAAACAGCAGCGCCAACAGTGATACCAGCGGCAACAAGCCGGTGGCAATCAGTGCCAACAGTTTGTGGATGGCGGTGATAAGCCGCGTGTTCTGACGCGCCAGAACCACCGTAAGTGCGGTAACCAGCCCCACGACCAGATAGACAAACCATTCGGTTTCGAAGAACAGCTGCGAAAAGAAGGTGATATTTGCCAGCTCGAACAGCCCACTCCACAGCAGTAAAACCAGCCATACCAGCCCGTTGGCGACGGCGATTAGCAATAAGGTCAGCGTATTTTGCCACTGCTGGTTATAAAAATGCGCATAGCGCGGCACCGTCGGTTCAGGCTGTAGGTGATATTGCAGCCACGGCAGCGCCAGCAGCGCCATCAGCAGCAGACACCACCCGTAGTTCCACATGACGCCATACTGTCGCCATATATCCTCGTCGCCCAAATTGCTCTTCAGCCACCCGCCCATGCCGAGAACCACAACCAGGATCAGCGCCAGCCAGCCCCACAGCGCACGCTGGCGGAAAGAGACCACGGTAAACAGCAGCACAGAGGATAATGCCAGGCTTCCCGGCAGACCGTAATACATCCAACCGCTTTGTTTCGGGATCAGGTATACCGTTAGCAGATAGCACAAGAGACCTTGTACTACGCCTGTTAGCACCATCCCCCAGCGAGTTGACGGTGAAAGAGGAGTCGCAGCATCCATATCAATAATCCGGTTCCTGAAAGAGACAATAAGGCCATTTTGGTACTCCAATGGCGCCAAAAAAAATACATTTCACTCAGCGAGGTGAATCGATTTTTTCCATGAAAGCATTACGTAATTTTCTTTCATAAATGCGATTAATTTCACATTTATGTCGTCAATTAAACCATTTTGTAACCATTTAAGAACATTCGTGCCAAATACGCGTGTTTTCCTGTCATAATCCCAGTCGCTTCGTGACAGGAGTCACAATGTTTTCGTAAGTAAGACGTTTGTCGGGATACGTAAATCTATGAGCCTGGTCGCGGTCAACACCCCTAAAATACCCATAGAATTTATAGCAGTACATATTGGCTAAGGAGCAGTGAAATGCGCAACGGTATAACCCCGCAGGACCTCAAGGCTTATGGTATCAATGACGCACAGGATATCGTCTACAACCCCGACTACGATACATTGTATCAAGAAGAGCTCGATCCTAACCTGGAAGGTTATGAACGTGGTGTACTGACGAACCTGGGCGCAATCTCTGTCGACACCGGGATCTTTACCGGCCGCTCCCCGAAAGACAAATATATTGTTCGCGATGATACAACCCGCGACACGGTGTGGTGGTCTGATAAGGGTAACGGGAAAAATGACAATAAACCTCTGTCACCTGAAATCTGGCAACATCTTAAAGGCCTGGTCTCTCAGCAGCTGTCCGGCAAGCGTCTGTTTATCATTGATGCCTTCTGCGGCGCCAACGAAGACACCCGTCTGTCCGTGCGTTTTATCACCGAAGTGGCCTGGCAGGCACACTTCGTCAAGAACATGTTTATTCGCCCAACCGATGAAGAGCTGAAAACCTTCAAGCCTGACTTTATCGTGATGAACGGCGCGAAATGCACTAACCCACAGTGGAAAGAACAGGGTCTGAACTCTGAGAACTTTGTCGCGTTTAACCTGACAGAGCGTATCCAGCTTATCGGCGGGACCTGGTACGGCGGCGAGATGAAAAAAGGGATGTTCTCTATCATGAACTACCTGCTGCCGCTGCAGGGGATTGCCTCCATGCACTGCTCGGCCAACGTTGGCGAGAAAGGCGATGTGGCGGTGTTCTTTGGTCTGTCCGGTACCGGAAAAACCACGCTTTCTACCGACCCGAAACGTCGCCTGATTGGCGATGATGAGCACGGCTGGGATGATGACGGCGTGTTTAACTTCGAAGGCGGTTGCTACGCCAAGACCATCAAACTGTCTGAAGCCGCAGAGCCTGATATCTACCACGCCATCCGCCGCGATGCGCTGCTGGAAAACGTGGTGGTGCGTGAAGATGGCACGATTGATTTTGACGACGGTTCCAAAACCGAAAATACCCGTGTTTCATACCCGATTTACCACATCGACAATATCGTCAAGCCGGTGTCGAAAGCGGGCCATGCCACCAAGGTGATCTTCCTGACGGCAGATGCCTTTGGGGTTCTGCCTCCGGTCTCGCGCCTCACCGCCGACCAGACGCAGTACCACTTCCTGTCTGGCTTTACCGCTAAACTGGCGGGGACTGAGCGCGGTGTGACCGAACCAACGCCAACCTTCTCCGCCTGTTTTGGCGCCGCATTCCTGTCGCTGCACCCAACCCAGTATGCGGAAGTGCTGGTAAAACGCATGCAGGCCGCCGGCGCGCAGGCGTATCTGGTTAATACCGGCTGGAACGGCACCGGAAAACGTATTTCGATTAAAAACACCCGCGCCATCATCGACGCGATTCTCGACGGTTCCCTGGACAATGCAGAAACCTTCACGCTGCCAATGTTTAACCTGCAGATCCCAACCGAGCTGCCGGGGGTTGATAGCCATATCCTCGATCCGCGTAGCACCTACGGGTCGCCGGAGCAGTGGCAGGAAAAAGCGGAGAAGCTGGCGAAGCTGTTTACGGAAAACTTTGAGAAGTACACCGATACACCAGCAGGCGCCGCGCTGGTCAGCGCAGGTCCAAAGCTGTAAACGAGAAGATCCTGGGCTACCAAAACAGCGGCGGGGTTTCATTCCCGCAGGCAACTAAAAAAGGTTGCGTCGGCATCAATAAAAAACCGCCGGGTTATCCCCAGCGGTTTTTTTTTAGCTCTCTTTCGTTGGCCCCTGTACGCGGCTTGCCGGTATCGGTAGCCAGGCGCGAATCAACAACCCGCCGCGTTCGCTCGTATCCAGCTCCAGCAGCCCGTTATGGTTATCGATGATGCGCTGGACTATCGCCAGCCCCAGGCCTGTTCCACTGATGGTTCGCGCGCTATCACCGCGCACAAACGGCTGGAACAGATGTTTGCGCTGCTCGGGCTTGATACCAGGACCGTTATCTTCAACCTGGAACCAGGCGCGGTGAGCCTCACGCCCGCTGCTCACTTTAATCCAACCGTTACCGTAGCGCGCGGCATTCACCACCATATTGGCCAACGCGCGCTTGATGGACAGCGGATGCACGCGAACCGGGATATCCTCGGCCAGCAGATCCGTCTCAATCTCACGCTCATAGCCACTTTCTGCCGCAATCACCTCGCCGAGCACGGCGTTGAGATCGATAAACTCCAGCGGCATCTCCTGGCCGGTTCGCAGATAGTCAATGAACTGTTCAATGATGGCGTTGCACTCTTCGATATCTTTGTTGATCGACTCAGCAAGATAACCGTCCTGTTCACCCATCATTTCCGTGGCAAGACGAATGCGCGTCAGCGGTGTGCGCAGGTCATGGCTGACACCGGCCATCAACAGCGTGCGGTCGTCAGAAAGCTGCTTCACCCCCGCGGCCATATGGTTAAAGGCCCGGGTTACCGAACGCACCTCCGATGCACCATACTCACGCAGCGGCGGCGGAATGATGCCCTTACCCACCTGCAGCGCCGCATGCTCCAGATCGACTAAGGGTCGGTTCTGAATTCGAATAAACAGCCACGCGCCGCCTATCGCCAGCAGCATTATCGCGAGGGTATAGCGGAAGAGCGGAGAGAAGTCTCCCTGATGGATTTCAGTCAGCGGTACCCGCACCCAGATATTGGGCGACAGCCAGGTTTTCAGCCAGACCACCGGAGAGCTTTTGTTCACTTCAACGCGAACTTCAGTCGGCCCACCAAGCTGCTGGGCCATCTGTTGGCTTAAGAACTCATAGTGTTGCGCCCAACGAAGCCCCGCTCCCTCTGCGGCCTCATCGGAATAGAGTGAGATACCAAGCTCACGGTATATCTCGCGGCGAAATGCCGGCGGCACGACAAGCTGCGTCCCGTCTTCCAACTGCAGTTTATCGGTCATCAGCATACGAACTTCATAGGCTAAGACTTTATTAAACTGCTGCAGGCTTGGCAAAATCGCGAAGTTCAGCACCACAAGGTAAGTTGTCACCAGGCTGACAAACAGCAGGGTGACAATCAGCAACAGCGTGCGGGCAAACGAACTTCGTGGCGAGAAGCGCAATCGCCTCATGCTTTAGAACCGTCCGGAACAAAGACATAGCCCAGACCCCAAACGGTCTGAATGTAGCGCGGATGAGCGGGATCTTCTTCAACCATGCGGCGCAGACGAGAAATCTGTACGTCGATAGAGCGTTCCATCGCGGAGTATTCACGGCCGCGGGCCAGGTTCATCAGCTTATCGCGAGACAGCGGCTCACGCGGGTGGCTGACCAGCGCTTTCAGCACCGCAAATTCACCGCTAGTCAGCGGCATAGGCTCGTCTTCACGGAACATTTCGCGGGTGCCGAGGTTCAGCTTAAACTTCCCAAAGGCGATCACCGCCTCTTCCTGGGACGGAGCCCCCGGCAGTTCGTTCGCCTGACGACGCAGCACCGCACGGATACGGGCCAGCAGTTCACGCGGGTTGAACGGTTTTGGAATGTAATCGTCAGCGCCGATTTCCAGCCCAACGATACGGTCAACTTCTTCCCCTTTTGCCGTTACCATGATTATCGGCATCGGGTTGCTCTGGCTACGCAGGCGGCGACAAATAGACAGGCCGTCTTCGCCAGGCAGCATTAAATCGAGCACCATCAGATGGAAAGATTCGCGAGTCAGCAATCTGTCCATCTGTTCGGCGTTAGCGACGCTTCGAACCTGGAAACCCTGCTCGGTCAGATAACGTTCAAGCAGCGCGCGCAGGCGCATATCGTCATCCACAACCAGAATCTTATAATTCTCTTGCATTGTTTTTACTCCCAAAGGTTCGCAACAATTATTCAGTACGTATTCTCAAAAAAGCCCGCACGAACGACCAGCTAAATCTGGTATATATTCCAGGCTAAATTGTTACAAAGCATATTTAACAGCGAGTTAAGTATACAATGGATCTTAGTACACATTATTTATTCTGTCGGTATGCTGGCGTACTACGTATTGTGCGCAATGATAACCCGGCGGACAGGTAAGCACTTAAACATGAAAACACCGTTGATCACCCGTGAAGGGTACGAAAAGCTCAAAAAAGAGATGGATTATCTCTGGCGCGAAGAGCGCCCGGAAGTCACCAAAAAAGTGACCTGGGCCGCAAGCCTTGGCGATCGCAGTGAAAATGCCGACTACCAATATAATAAAAAGCGGCTAAGAGAGATCGACCGACGCGTACGTTATTTAACGAAATGCCTCGAACAACTGAAAATTGTGGATTACTCGCCGCAGCAGGAAGGGAAGGTTTTCTTCGGCGCGTGGGTGGAAATTGAAAACGATGACGGCGTGACGAAGCGCTTTCGCATTGTCGGCTATGATGAAATCTTTGGCCGCAACGACTACATCTCTATTGACTCACCGATGGCGCGCGCACTGCTGAAAAAAGAGGTGGGCGACCTTGCCGTGGTTAATACGCCGGCCGGTGAAGCCAGCTGGTACGTGAACGAGATCGAATACGTAAAATGAGCAGGAACAATCCGAAGACCCCGCTGATGACTGGTATTTTTGCCGGTCAATCCGTATAACTGTCCCCTGATTTTATGACCTAACAGTGAAACCAAGCCATGTTGAATGATTCGCTCTGCCGCATTATTGCGGGTGAACTTCAGGCCAGAGCAGAACAGGTGGAATCCGCCGTTCGCCTGCTTGATGAAGGGAACACCGTGCCGTTTATCGCACGTTATCGTAAGGAAGTCACAGGCGGTCTGGATGATACGCAACTGCGTAATCTGGAAACCCGACTGGGGTATTTGCGTGAGCTGGAAGACCGTCGTCAGACCATCCTGAAATCCATTTCCGAGCAGGGCAAATTGACCGATGAGTTGGCGAAAGCCATCAACGGCACGCTGAATAAAACCGAGCTCGAAGACCTTTACCTGCCTTATAAGCAAAAACGCCGTACGCGCGGGCAGATCGCCATTGAAGCCGGTCTGGAACCGCTGGCGGATCTGCTGTGGACCGATCCATCCCACGATCCAGAAACGGAAGCGGCGAAATTTGTCGATGCCGATAAAGGCATCGCCGATAGCAAAGCCGCGCTGGATGGTGCCCGCTATATTCTGATGGAGCGTTTTGCCGAAGATGCCGCGCTGCTGGCGAAGGTACGTGACTATCTGTGGAAGAATGCCCATCTGGTCGCCACCGTGGTCAGCGGTAAGGAAGAGGAAGGCGCCAAATTCCGCGACTACTTCGATCACCACGAACCCATTTCCACCACCCCTTCTCATCGCGCGCTGGCCATGTTCCGCGGGCGTAATGAAGGCGTGCTGCAACTCTCTTTGAATGCCGATCCACAGTTCGATGAGCCACCAAAAGAGAGCTACTGCGAACAAATTATTATTGACCACCTCGGGCTGCGCCTGAACAACGCGCCGGCGGACAATTGGCGTAAAGCGGTGATCAGTTGGACGTGGCGTATCAAAGTGCTGATGCACCTTGAAACCGAGCTGATGGGTACCGTGCGTGAACGCGCGGAGGACGAAGCGATCAACGTCTTCGCCCGTAACCTGCACGATTTGCTGATGGCCGCGCCAGCTGGCCTGCGCGCGACCATGGGCCTCGATCCCGGTCTGCGCACTGGCGTTAAAGTCGCGGTCGTGGATGGCACCGGTAAGCTGGTTGCCACCGATACCATCTATCCCCACACCGGCCAGGCAGCAAAAGCCGCCGTTGCCGTTGCGGCGCTGTGTGAAAAACATAACGTTGAGCTGGTGGCCATCGGTAATGGTACCGCTTCGCGCGAAACCGAACGTTTCTTCCTCGACGTGCAACAGCAGTTCCCGAAAGTGACGGCGCAGAAAGTGATCGTCAGCGAAGCAGGGGCATCGGTCTACTCCGCCTCCGAACTGGCAGCACAGGAATTCCCGGATCTCGACGTCTCCCTGCGCGGCGCGGTCTCTATCGCCCGTCGTTTACAGGATCCTCTAGCCGAGCTGGTGAAAATCG
Source organism: Kluyvera cryocrescens NBRC 102467 (assembly GCF_001571285.1). Taxonomy (GTDB): domain Bacteria; phylum Pseudomonadota; class Gammaproteobacteria; order Enterobacterales; family Enterobacteriaceae; genus Kluyvera; species Kluyvera cryocrescens. Next base: position 60,780 of record NZ_BCTM01000012.1, read on the forward strand.
ACCCGAAATCCATTGGGGTTGGCCAGTACCAGCATGACGTCAGCCAGACTCAGCTCGCACGTAAGCTGGATGCGGTCGTTGAGGACTGCGTAAACGCCGTCGGCGTGGACCTGAATACCGCTTCCGTTCCACTGCTAACCCGCGTCGCGGGTTTAACGCGGATGATGGCGCAGAATATCGTGACCTGGCGCGATGAGAACGGTCAGTTCCAGAACCGCCAACAGCTGCTGAAAGTGAGCCGCCTCGGACCAAAAGCCTTCGAACAGTGCGCGGGCTTCCTGCGTATCAATCACGGCGACAACCCGCTGGATGCCTCCACCGTTCACCCGGAAGCGTATCCGGTCGTTGAACGCATTCTGGCGGCGACCCAACAGGCGCTAAAAGACCTGATGGGTAATAGCAGCGAACTGCGCAACGTCAAAGCGGTGGATTTCACCGATGAGCGCTTTGGCCTGCCAACCGTCACCGACATTATCAAAGAGCTGGAAAAACCGGGCCGCGATCCGCGTCCTGAGTTTAAAACCGCGAAGTTTGCCGATGGCGTGGAAACCATGAATGACCTGCTGCCGGGGATGGTCCTCGAAGGTGCGGTGACCAACGTCACCAACTTTGGCGCCTTTGTCGATATCGGCGTGCACCAGGACGGTCTGGTCCACATCTCCTCGCTGGCGGATAAGTTCGTCGAAGATCCGCACACCGTGGTGAAAGCAGGCGATATCGTCAAAGTGAAGGTGATGGAAGTCGATCTGCCGCGTAAACGTATTGCGTTAACCATGCGCCTGGATGAACAGCCGGGTGAAACCAACGCACGCCGTAGCGCGGGCAACGATCGCAGCCAGGGCAACAACCGCCCGGCAGCCAAAGCCGCGAAACCACGCGGCCGTGACGCTCAGCCTGCCGGCAACAGCGCCATGATGGACGCGCTGGCGGCTGCGATGGGTAAAAAACGCTAATCGATAGTGGTTAATGCCCGGCCGAGCGCTGCGACGCCGGGCAATATCCCAACAGAGCAAAAAAGACCTTTTCTCCATTCAGCCCCTTCATCGGTGCTGAACACAATAATCACCTACGCCCCGCCGTCGTTATATTCCTGTCTACTTGTAATATTAAGCTTCAGCAGTTTTAATTTTATTAACCAATGAAACCTTAATTAAACATTAAGTGATGTAAATAATATTTAATTCATATACCGCTACAATGCGTTGCTTGAGTCATATCAAAAAAAGTGCAAATTCCCGGCGAAATTCCTTTCAATCGCATGTTATGTATTGATGATAAAAACCATTCTCATTATCATCATTTCCAGTAGATCTTTATTCTTCATCTGTCGACGATATCCCTGCGCTACCGCAGCGCACAGCGGTATCTCCTCTGTTCAGCTAGCTGATACACAAGTAGGTTATATGCAATTTACACCTGATACTGCGTGGAAGATTGTCGGTTTCTCCCGCGAAATTAGCCCCGCTTATCGTCAGAAACTACTGTCTCTGGGGATGCTGCCGGGTTCATCATTTAATGTAGTTCGCGTGGCACCACTCGGCGATCCTATTCATATTGAAACTCGCCGCGTTAGCCTGGTGCTGCGTAAAAAAGATCTCGCGCTAATTGAATTAGAAGCCGTTGCACAATAACTCCAGCCTGGTACTAAGAGTCTGAAATATGAAAAAATTAACCATTGGTTTAATTGGCAATCCTAATTCCGGTAAAACGACCTTATTCAATCAGTTAACCGGTGCGCGTCAGCGCGTGGGCAACTGGGCTGGGGTCACGGTTGAGCGTAAAGAAGGGGCATTCGCTACCACCGACCATCAGGTTACGCTGGTCGACCTGCCGGGCACCTACTCTCTCACCACTATCTCTTCGCAAACCTCGCTGGATGAGCAAATTGCCTGTCACTATATTCTCAGCGGTGATGCCGATCTGCTGATTAACGTCGTCGACGCCTCCAACCTTGAGCGCAACCTCTACCTGACGCTTCAGTTGCTGGAGCTGGGTATTCCCTGCGTGGTCGCGCTGAACATGCTCGATATTGCTGAAAAGCAACAAATCCGAATCGATGTTGACGCCCTCGCTGCGCGTCTGGGCTGCCCGGTTGTGCCGCTGGTGTCCACCCGCGGCCGCGGTATTGAAGCGCTGAAAATGGCTATCGACCGCCACCAGACGAATACGCCACTGGAGCTGGTGCACTACCCGCAACCGCTGCTGCGCGAAGCCAATGTTCTGGCTGGCGAAATGGCGCAGGATATCCCAGAGCGTCAGCGCCAGTGGTTAGGCATGCAAATGCTGGAAGGCGATATTTATAGCCGCGCCTACGCCGGCGACGCGGCGCATAAGCTGGATATCTCACTCGCCAATCTCAGCGAAGAGATGGATGACCCGGCGCTGTATATCGCCGATGCGCGCTATCAAAGCATCGCCGCTATCTGCGACGCCGTCAGCAACACCTTAACCGCCGAACCTAGCCGCTTCACCACCGCGCTGGATAAAATCATCCTTAACCGCGTGCTGGGTCTGCCGATCTTCCTGTTCGTGATGTATTTGATGTTCTTACTGGCGATCAACATCGGCGGCGCACTGCAGCCGATCTTTGATGGCGGTTCGGTCGCGATCTTTATCCACGGCATCCAGTGGATCGGCTACACGCTGCACTTCCCTGACTGGCTCACCGTGTTCCTGGCACAGGGCATCGGCGGCGGTATCAATACCGTGCTGCCGTTAGTCCCACAAATCGGCATGATGTATCTGTTCCTCTCGTTCCTCGAGGATTCGGGCTACATGGCGCGTGCCGCATTTGTCATGGACCGCTTGATGCAGTCGTTAGGTCTGCCGGGGAAATCCTTCGTCCCACTGATCGTTGGCTTCGGCTGCAACGTCCCATCGGTCATGGGTGCGCGTACGCTCGATGCTCCGCGTGAACGTCTGATGACCATCATGATGGCACCGTTTATGTCCTGCGGCGCGCGTCTGGCCATTTTTGCCGTCTTTGCTGCCGCCTTCTTCGGCCAGGGCGGCGCACTGGTGGTCTTCTCGCTGTATGTACTGGGTATTGCGATCGCCATCCTGACTGGCCTGATGCTCAAATACACCATTATGCGCGGCGAAGCGTCACCGTTCGTCATGGAGCTGCCTGTCTATCACGTCCCACACATAAAAAGCCTGGTTATCCAGACCTGGCAGCGTCTGAAAGGCTTCGTACTGCGCGCCGGTAAAGTCATCGTGATTGTCAGTATTTTCCTCAGCGCACTGAACAGCTTCTCGTTCAGCGGCAAGATTGTCGATAACATCAACGACTCCGCGCTGGCGTCCGTGAGCCGGGCCATTACGCCGGTGTTTAAACCTATCGGTGTCCACGAAGATAACTGGCAGGCCACCGTCGGTCTGTTTACCGGGGCGATGGCAAAAGAGGTGGTCGTAGGTACGCTGAACACCCTTTACACCGCTGAAAACATTCAGAACGAAGAGTTTAACCCTCAGGAGTTCCACCTCGGCGATGAACTGCTGGCAGCGGCAGACGAGACCTGGCAGGGCCTGAAAGACACCTTTAGCCTGAGCGTGCTGGCCAACCCAATCGAAGCCAGTAAGGGCGATGGCGAAATGGAAACTGGCGCCATGGGCGTGATGAGCACCAAGTTTGGCAGCGCAGCAGCAGCCTACAGCTACCTGATCTTCGTGCTGCTTTATATCCCATGCATCTCGGTAATGGGTGCGGTTGCCCGTGAGTCGAGCCGCGGCTGGATGACCTTCTCCATTCTGTGGGGCCTGAACATCGCCTACTCGCTCTCGACCCTGTACTACCAGACCGTCAGCTTCAGCCAGCATCCGCGCTACAGCCTGGTGTGCATTCTAGCGGTGATTCTGTTTAACGTGGTGCTGATGGGCTTATTACGCCGCGCACGCAGTCGTGTCGACGTTTCGCTGCTGGCAACCCGCAAAACGCCAACATCGTGCTGCTCTAGCCCTGCAGGCGATTGTCATTAGGAGTCATCATGGCATCATTGATCGAAGTTCGCGATATGTTGGCGCTGCAAGGACGCATGGAAGCCGCACAGCTTAGCGTTCAGCTGCATACGCCGCAGGCGCTGGTCGATGCCATGCTGAGTCGCCTGGAAGCCATGGGGAAAGTCGTGAAGATTAGCGAGGATCCTGATGGCTGTCTTTCCGGCAGCTGTAAAAGCTGCCCGGAAGGAAAAGCCTGCTTACGTGAGTGGTGGGCGCTGCGTTAAGCCTCTATTCCCGGCGTTAATCTGCCGCCGGGAACAGAAGGTTAGAAGCTACTTATAAACGTCCGCATTACCGTGAACCGTTTTTTCGTTTTTCCCGCCCGCAATGATCACGTAGTACTTACCGCCCATCTCATCCGCTTTTTTCGACAGATCGCGTTTAGCGTCCATTGGCGACGTGGTTCTCGAGGTGGTGATGTTGCCGACTTTGGTCAACTTCATCTTGGCAACATCTTCTTTCTGGATCTCTTTAGCAGCAAACGCACCAAACGACAGGGAGCCAATCACCAGAGATGCAACAATGCCTGTAATAAGTTTCATAGCCTCTACTCTCCATAAGGGTTGTTTTTGCGCCGCGGCGTTCGGATGAAATAATCACCTGCCGCAACAGCTTAAGTATTGCTATGAATATCTTTTTTACCACGTCCTGCCGGAATTAATTCGTTAACTGCTTTTTCAAAGCGACCAGCGGTTCGCAGAATGCCTGCGGATGAGAGATAAACGGCGCGTGGGCTGCTTTATCAAACACCACCGATTCACTCGCCGGCCATAGCGTATCCAGAAGCGGGACAATTTTACGCGGAACCAGCCCATCTAAGCGGCCATACATGCGCAGAAATGGCATGTTGAGCTCCGTCAGCGGCTGGCGCAAATCGGCGGTTTTCAAAATCTCCAGCCCACCGTTAAGCACCTCAGATGACGGCATTGGCAGCGACAGCACCGTTTGCTTCAGCGCTCTGGCATCCTGACGTGCGCTTTCCGTTCCCATGGTTTGTAGCGCCAGAAAACGCTCCACGGTACGTTGGAAATCATCGCTAAGCTGTTGCTGGAAGCCGCTCAGGACTTCAGGTTTGATCCCCGGCCACTCGTCATGCGCGGCAAAATAGGGGGATGATGCGACGGTCACCAGCGCCTGTACGCGTTCAGGGTAGCGTAACGCTATCTGGCTTGCGACCAGTCCGCCCAGGCTCCAGCCAAGCCAAACGGCCTGTTTGGGCGCTTTCTCCAGGACCTTTTGCGCCATCTCTTCCAGCGATAAAGCACCAAAACCTACGCTCCGCCCATATCCCGGCAGATCGACCAAATGCAACGTAAAGTGCGCGCCTAATTCCGGCGTAATGCCATCCCAGACCTGTGCATTCAGCCCCCATCCGTGCAGCAGCACAAGATGACAATTTCCTTCGCCCGTGGTTTGCCACCAGATGTCGTTCATCAGCTATTGTTCTCATTTCTTCGCTTCAAGGGGGGATTATGCTAACAGTCCATGGCTTGTGCTGGCTATGCCAAATGCCGCTGGCGCTCCCGGCGTGGGGCGTTTGTTCTCGTTGCAGCAAAACGTTATTTAGCAAGATGTGCGGTTGCCCACAGTGTGGTTTACCTTCAGCCAGCGCGGATGCTCCCTGCGGTCGTTGCCTACAAAAACCACCGCCGTGGCAGCGGTTAGTGGCGGTGAATGACTATCTCCCACCGCTCAGCCAGATGGTTCATCGCTTCAAGTTCAGCGGTAAAGCCGAGCTTGCATCTGCGTTAGCGCGCCTGCTGCTGTTGGCCGTCCGTCAGCAAAGTGGGCTACCGCCACCCGAGCAGCTTATCAGCGTGCCGCTTTGGCAACGACGCCACTGGCGGCGCGGCTTTAATCAAAGCGATCTTCTCTGCAAAGCGCTCACCGCATGGCTACCCTGCGAATATCATTCGCGCACGATTTGCCGAATTCGCCCCACCGCTACTCAACATCAGCTCAGTGCCAGGCGGCGTCGACAGAACCTGAAAAATGCCTTTCAGCTTGAATTACCGCTGCAGGGTCGCCATATGGTTATTGTGGATGATGTTGTCACGACCGGCAGCACCGTGGCCGAGATTTCCCGCCTGCTTTTGCGAAATGGCGCGGCGAGCGTTCAGGTATGGTGTCTGTGTCGCACCTTGTAGACCCCCAACGATGGGCGTATTATAACCAACTAAAGTAGTCAACTATTAGGTCAAAGCTATGATCCGTATTTCCGATACTGCGCAAGCGCACTTTGCCAAACTTCTGCAAAATCAGGAAGAAGGGACCCAGATCCGTGTATTCGTGATCAACCCTGGTACGCCTAACGCAGAATGCGGCGTTTCTTATTGCCCGCCGGATGCGGTGGAAGCAAGTGATACAGCACTGAAATTTGAACAGCTCACCGCCTATGTCGATGAACTGAGCGCTCCGTATCTGGAAGATGCGGAGATCGATTTCGTTACCGATCAGTTGGGTTCTCAGCTGACGCTGAAGGCACCGAACGCCAAAATGCGTAAAGTGTCCGATGACGCCCCGCTGATGGAACGCGTTGAATACATGCTGCAATCACAGATTAACCCACAGCTGGCAGGCCACGGCGGACGCGTTACGCTGATGGAAATCACCGAAGACGGTCTGGCTATCCTGCAGTTTGGCGGCGGCTGTAACGGCTGTTCCATGGTGGATGTGACCCTGAAGGAAGGTATTGAGAAGCAGTTGCTGGTCGAGTTCCCTGAGCTCAAAGGCGTACGCGATCTCACCGAACACCAGCGCGGCGAACACTCTTACTACTAAGTAGACGAGTGATGTCCCCCACAACCCGGGTAACGCGTTACGCTGACCCCGGGTTGGCATTCATCCCCTCCTTGCGGTCTGCGCCTTGAAAGATCTCGCCTCGTTTCCCATGTTACCGCGCAACATTTCTCTCATTTTGTTATCAGCAACGCTGCAAAAATCCAGCTAATAGTTTGACTGGAGTCTCATATTTCACATTTCCACCGTCTGGCATATTCTCAAACACGCCATGTTACCCGTATCATCCCGCCATACGCCATCGTGTTAAATAATAGCCAGCTATTCTCTGTCTGAGTCATACAACATTACGGCGGCGTGAAGTAGTCAGTACCTATTCCCTCTGTAGGGACAATTGGAAGTTGTCGTAGCAACAATGACGTTACCCATAACAAATTAAAGGCTGGAAAAATTATGCCATTAATCATCGTAGCAATCGGGGTTATCCTCTTATTACTGTTGATGATCCGCTTCAAAATGAACGGATTCATTGCACTGGTTCTGGTGGCCCTCGCCGTCGGATTGATGCAGGGCATGCCCCTGGACAAAGTGATCGTCTCCATTAAAAATGGCGTAGGCGGTACCCTCGGTGGTCTGGCGCTGATTATGGGCTTCGGCGCCATGCTCGGTAAAATGCTGGCCGACTGCGGTGGTGCACAGCGTATCGCTACCACCCTTATCGACAAATTTGGTCGCAAGCACATCCAGTGGGCCGTTGTACTGACCGGCTTCACCGTAGGCTTTGCGCTGTTCTATGAAGTCGGCTTCGTGCTGCTGCTGCCGCTGGTGTTCACCATCGCTGCCTCCGCGCGTATTCCTCTGCTGTACGTCGGTGTGCCAATGGCTGCGGCGCTGTCCGTGACCCACGGCTTCCTGCCTCCGCACCCAGGTCCAACCGCTATCGCAACCATCTTCCACGCGGATATGGGTAAAACGCTGCTGTACGGTACTCTGCTGGCGATTCCAACCGTCATTCTGGCGGGCCCGGTTTATGCGCGTTGCCTGAAAGGTATCGACAAGCCAATTCCGGAAGGTCTGCACAACCCGAAAACCTTCACCGATGCAGAAATGCCATCCTTCGGCGTCAGCGTCTGGACTTCTCTGGTTCCGGTTATTCTGATGGCACTGCGTGCCGTCGCTGAAATGGTACTGCCGAAAGGTCACGCCCTGCTGCCTGCCGCCGAGTTCTTCGGTGACCCAGTGATGGCGACGCTGATTGCCGTGCTGATTGCTATCTTCACCTTCGGCCTGAACCGCGGCCGTTCTATGGACGAAATCAACGACACGCTGATCTCCTCCATCAAAATTATCGCCATGATGCTGCTGATCATCGGCGGTGGCGGTGCGTTCAAACAGGTTCTGGTCGACAGCGGCGTGGATAAATACATTGCCTCTATCATGCACGAATCCAACGTCTCTCCGCTGTTTATGGCATGGTCCATTGCTGCCGTTCTGCGTATTGCGCTGGGTTCAGCGACCGTAGCAGCCATTACCGCAGGCGGCATCGCGGCACCACTGATTGCCACCACCGGCGTTAGCCCAGAACTGATGGTTATCGCGGTAGGTTCCGGTTCCGTTATCTTCTCTCACGTGAACGATCCAGGCTTCTGGCTGTTCAAAGAGTACTTCAACCTGACTATCGGCGAGACCATCAAGTCCTGGTCGATGCTGGAAACCATTATCTCGGTTTGCGGTCTGGTCGGTTGTCTGCTGCTGGGGATGGTGGTTTAACACCACGCATGAACGATAAAAAAACGCCGGGGCTTGCCCCGGCGTTTTAGTTTTTACTTCTTCTTACTCGCCGATTTCCGGCGCTTGTCTAAATCTTTAATCAGCTTATTCACGTCATCATCGGCAAACATCGCCTCCAGTGAGGTCGACAGTTTACGCCGCCAGTTCGGGTATTCGGTGCTGGTTCCCGGGATATTCACCGGCGAGGACATTTGCAGCCAATCCTCCGGCTGAAGCCCTAACAGCGCACTGTTGCTGTCAGCAATGTAGCGTTGCATACCGCGGCTTAACGTGGCGGTCATCGACATCAACGATGCTTTGTGACCGGCGCGTTTCGGCAGCGTACCGTACTTGTGCAATGCATCGAGCAGCCCTTGCTTAGCCAACTCGCGATCCTGATACAGCCCACACAGAACATCGGCATCAGGATACAGACCCAGTTCATTACCCAGCGTCAGGTCACCGCTTTCCCAATAGCCACGCAGCGTTGGCAGATCATGGGTGGTGGCCACGGCCATCGACTGCTCCGGATATGCTTTTGGTGAGCGGAAGGTCTTCTCGTGGTCATTCTCAAAATAGAGCACTTTGTACGAGTAAACGCCGCTCTTACGCAGCTTACTGACTATCTCAACCGGTACGGTTCCTAAGTCCTCGCCAATCACCATGCAGTGATGACGCTTACTTTCCAGCGCCAGAATCGACAGCAGCGCATCCACCGGATACTGCACGTAGGCACCATGATCGGCGGTTTCACCGTACGGGATCCACCACAGGCGCAGCACCGACATAACGTGGTCGATACGCAGCGCGCCGCAGTTCTTCATGTTAGCGCGCAGCAGTTCGATAAATGGCTCATAGGCACGGGCCGCGATGATATGTGGATCCATCGGCGGCAGCCCCCAGTTTTGCCCCAGCGGCCCGAGGATATCCGGCGGCGCCCCAACGGATGCCTTCAGACAATACAGCTCGCGGTCACACCAGGTTTCCGCACCGCCTTCGGCTACGCCCACCGCCAGATCGCGGTAGAGGCCAATCGGCATCTCATCGCGCTGGCTGGTCTGCCAGCAGTCGGCAAATTGGGTGTATGCCAGCCATTGCAGCCACAGGTAAAAATCCACCTCGTCCGCGTGTTTTTTGCAAAATGCGTGTACTTCCGGGCTGTCGGTGGTGCGATAGGCTTCCGGCCATACCGGCCAGCCCCAACGCATCGGATCCTCTTTCACCTGATACGCGTGCAGCGCATCGAATGCGGCCTGCCAGTACAGACTCTCGCCTTCTTTGTCGACAAAATAGCGGAAGGCCGCTATCTGCTCATCATTACGTTTAGCAAAACTCTTCCACGCCATGCGCAGCGCGGTCATTTTCAGCTCAGTAACCGCCGTGTAGTCCACCTGCGCCACTTCACGCGCTGCTTTCAGCTTCTTCTGCGTTGCCGGCAGCTTCCACCACGCCTGTGCTTCATCACTTTTAGCAAAGTCTTCTACCGCGTTGACGTCGATGTAGATAACGTTCATCCAGCGGCGCGATGAAGGGCTGTACGGGCTGGCGCTTTCAGGATTCGCCGGGTAGAGCGCGTGGATCGGATTGAGACCAATAAACGCGCCGCCGCGTTTGGCCACTTCCGGCAGCATCGCCTTCAGGTCACCAAAATCGCCAATCCCCCAGTTCTTCTCCGAACGCAGCGTATAAAGCTGCACGCAGGCTCCCCACAGCTTTTTCGCCTCTTTGAGCGGCTTCGGCTCATAGCAGCGCTCGGGCGCGACAATCACCCGGCAGTGCCAGCGTTCATCGCTCTGCGTCAGCGTCAGTGAGTGATACCCTTCCGACAAACGGGTCGGTAAGCTGAGGTTTTTCCCCCCAGCGACCTGCCCCTGGTACTGTTTGCCCTCTTCAGTGGTGAGGATCCAGTTAAATTCCCCCGAGCCCTCCACCGGCAGCGCCATTTTCTTGCCGTATGTCCAGACCATCACATTCGGCACCGGCGTTGCCACGGCAACGGCGTCGCGGTGCATCGCGTCAAGCAAACGCCGTTTGGTGTCAGCGCCGATAGACTGCGGTTTGCCATGGGCATTGATGTAGTTTGGGCTAATCCCCGCCGCCAGCGCGGCATTATCGAGGCGTTTGCTTTCCATTGCCTGTCCTTAGCGTTTTGCCTGCCAGATACGTTTTTGATAATCGCGGATAGAGCGATCGGAGCTGAACATGCCGCAGCGCGCGGTATTCAGGATAGCGGCACGCGTCCAGGCTTCCTGGTCACGGTACAGCACATCAACCTGCTTCTGCGCTTCCACATAGGCGGCAAAGTCAGCCATGACCAGATACGGATCGCCGCCCTGCTTACCGATGCTGTGCAGCATCTGGTCAAACGCGTGTTTGTCGCCGTCGCTATATTTTCCACTTTCCAGTTCTTTCAACACCGCATCCAACTGCTTATCGGCTTTACGCCATTTCAGCGGATCGTAGCCTTTCGCCTTCAGTGCTTTCACCTGCTCAACGGTATGACCGAAGATAAAGATATTTTCATCACCCACCTGCTCGGCGATTTCCACGTTCGCACCATCCAGCGTACCAACGGTCAGCGCGCCGTTCAGCGCCAGCTTCATGTTGCCGGTACCGGAGGCCTCTTTGCCCGCGGTGGAAATCTGCTCGGACACATCTGCCGCCGGGATCAGCATCTCCGCCGCTGACACGCAGTAATCCGGCAGGAACACCACCTTCAGCTTATCGCCTACTTTCGGATCGTTGTTCACCGCTTCGGCAACTTTGTTGATCGCCAGAATGATGTTTTTCGCCAGGTAATAGCCCGGAGCCGCTTTCGCGCCAAACAGGAACACGCGCGGTACGCGGTCAGCCTGCGGGTTCTCACGAATTTCTTTATACAGCGCCAGAATATGCAGCAGGTTCAGGTGCTGACGTTTGTATTCGTGCAGGCGTTTGATCTGAATATCAAAAATGGCGTTAGTGGTGATCTCGATACCGGTACGCGCTTTGATAAATTTCACCAGACGCTGCTTGTTCGCCAATTTGATTTCGCGGTATTGCTGGCGGAATTTGGCATCGTCAGCATATTTTTCCAGATGGATCAGCTGATCGAGGTCGTTGGCCCACTCTTTCTTCAGCGATTTATCGAGCAACGCCGCCAGCGCAGGGTTGCACTGTTTGATCCAGCGACGTGGGGTAATACCGTTGGTCACGTTATGGAACTTGTTCGGCCACAGCTGGTGATATTCCGGGAACAGATCCTTCACCACCAAATCCGAGTGCAGCGCCGCGACGCCGTTGACCGCAAAGCCGCTGACGACACACATATTCGCCATCCGCACCTGCTTGTTATGCACCACGGCCAGCTTCGCCCAGACCGCGTCATCACCCGGCCAGGTTTTGTCGACCAGCTTTTTAAAGCGGGCATTGATTTCATTGATAATCTGCATGTGGCGCGGCAGCAGCGCTTTAATCAGTTTTTCATCCCAGCATTCCAGCGCTTCCGGCATCAACGTATGGTTGGTGTAGGCGAAGGTCTTGCTGGTGATGGCCCAGGCGTCGTCCCAGCTCAGCTGATGCTCATCAATCAGCACGCGCAGCAGTTCTGGAATCGCGATAGTTGGGTGGGTATCGTTGAGCTGAATGACCTCAAAATCGGCCAGTTCGTGCAGCTTACGCCCTGCCAGATGGTGGCGGCGCAGAATATCCGCAACCGAACAGGCGCACTGGAAGTACTGCTGCATCAGACGCAGCTTTTTACCCGCGGTATGGTTATCGTTCGGGTAGAGAACTTTGGTCAGTTTTTCAGCATCGATGCCCTGCTGCTCTGCGCGCAGGAAATCGCCATCGTTGAATTTAGTCAGGTTAAATGGATGCGCGTGGGTCGCTTGCCACAAACGCAGCGGTTGCGCTACGCCGTTACGATAGCCCAGCACCGGCAGATCCCAGGCTTCACCGGTAATGGTAAATGCTGGCTGCCATTCTCCTTTCACCACTTTCCCGCCAATGCCGACCTGCACGTCCAGCGCGGCATTGTGACGGAACCACGGATAGCTACCGCGCTTCCAGTCATCCGGCGCTTCCATCTGATGGCCGTCGTTGAAGGACTGACGGAACAGGCCGTACTGGTAGTTAAGACCGTAGCCAGTAGCCGACTGACCAACGGTCGCCATGGAATCAAGGAAGCATGCCGCCAGACGCCCCAGACCACCGTTACCTAACGCCGGGTCGGTCTCTTCTTCCAGCAGGTCAGTCAGATTGATGTTATAGCCTTTCAGCGCCTCGCTAACCCCTTCGTACCAGCCAAGGTTGAGCAAGTTGTTGCCGGTCAGACGGCCAATCAGGAACTCCATGGAAATGTAGTTCACGTGGCGCTGGTTCTTTTCCGGCTTTGCGACCGGCTGTGCAGAAAGCTGCTCCGCCAGTGCGCCGCTCACAGCCTGCCACCACTGGTGAGACGTCATTTCGGAAGCGGCCTGTAGGCCAAAGCGCTGCCACTGACGCGTCAGGGCAGCCTGGAATGAATCGTGATTAAAAGTAGGCTGTGACATAGCGAATTAGAATCCTTTTTACATAAACATTAGCGCTAGTGTGCCGGGCTGATTGCGCGACTTCCTCCTCCTGTCCTGGATTAGCCGGGGAGGAGTCGCAGGGATGAGCGAAAAGTGTGATCTTCGCCACTATAACGTTAGCCGCCAGCGGCGAAATCGCACACTTTTCAGCCAACTCCACGCCCGGTTTATCCCGACAAGTGTCAGGGATTTCGCCAACACGATCTCCGCGCCAGCTCATAAAATGAAATGGCGTTTTGTAATGAATATGAAAATAAGGAAACTATTTTTCAATGCAAATAAGCAACAATTTAATACGTATTGTTTCTACGGAAAATGAACTGGAATGAAACAGACTTAAAGGACTTTTATTCTGGTTATTGCCGAAAACTTATTTCATTTGTAACTATAAACAGTTACGGAACTCAGCATTTTCGCACCTTGCAAGCCATAATACGAAGTTGGCATTAAATATAAAAAATTGTGACATATAGCAAATTCGCAAGCATCAAAACAGGACATAACTTGCAATACATAGCTATTTGACCGACCTTTGTATGGATTAATTACGAAGCGCAAAAAAAATCTCGTTTTCCAATCCTCACAGTGAAGTGATTAGCTATGTTGATTCCGTCAAAACTAAGTCGACCAGTCCGTCTCGAACACACGGTGATTCGTGAGCGGTTATTAGCGAAACTTTCAGGCGCGAACAATTATCGTCTGGCGCTGATAACCAGTCCGGCTGGCTATGGAAAGACTACGCTCGTGTCACAATGGGCGGCAGGGATGAGCGATCTCGGTTGGTATTCGCTTGATGAAGGCGATAACCAGCAGGAGCGATTTGCCAGCTACCTGATCGCCGCGATTCAGCAGGCGACAGGGGGTCATTGCGAGGCCAGCGAGAACATGGTGCAAAAGCGCCAATACGCTAGCCTGAGCTCCCTTTTCTCTCAGCTTTTCATTGAACTCAGCGAATGGCAGCGTCCGCTCTATTTGGTCATTGATGACTACCACCTGATCACCAACCCGGTGATCCACGATGCCATGCGCTTTTTCCTACGGCATCAGCCGGAAAACCTCACATTGGTCGTCCTGTCGCGTAACCTACCGCAGTTGGGCATTGCCAACCTGCGCGTGCGCGATCAATTGCTGGAAGTAGGGAGCCAACAGCTCTCCTTCACGCATGCCGAAACCAAACAATTTTTTGACTGCCGCTTAGCCTCGCCGATTGAAGTGGCGGAGAGCAGCCGTCTGTGCGACGACGTCGCCGGCTGGGCGACCGCGCTGCAGCTGATTGCGCTATCTGCCCGTCAACGCAACAACGCCACTCAACACTCTGCTCGCCGTCTGGCGGGTATTAACGCCAGCCATCTGTCCGATTATCTGGTGGATGAAGTCCTCGATAATGTCGATCGGGAGACGCGTAACTTCCTGTTGAAAAGCTCACTGCTGCGTTCGATGAATGATTCGCTCATCGCCCGCGTGACCGGTGAAGAAAACGGCCAGATGCGTCTCGAAGAAATCGAGCGTCAGGGGCTATTTTTACAACGTATGGATAACTCCGGTGAATGGTTTAACTACCATCCGCTGTTTTGCAGTTTCCTGCGCCAGCGCTGCCAGTGGGAACTGGCGGCCGAACTCCCTGAAATTCACCGCTCAGCTGCCGAAAGCTGGATGGCGCAAGGTTTCCCAAGCGAAGCCATTCATCACGCGCTGGCGGCGGGTGACCCGAAAATGCTGCGCGATATCTTGCTTAACCACGCCTGGGGATTGTTCCATCATAGCGAACTGGCGCTGCTCGAAGAGTCGCTCTCCGCACTGCCATGGGAAAGCCTACTGGAGAATCCGCGTCTGGTGCTGCTACAGGCCTGGCTGATGCAAAGCCAGCATCGCTACAGCGAAGTGAATACCCTGCTGGCCCGCGCCGAGCAGGAGATGACCTCCGAAATGGATGCCTCGCTGCACGGTGATTTCAACGCCCTGCGCGCCCAGGTTGCGATTAACGATGGCGATCAGGATGAAGCGGAGCGCCTTTCCACCGTCGCGTTGGAAGAGCTACCGCTGGCCAATTTCTACAGCCGCATCGTCGCCACGTCGGTACATGGCGAAGTGCTGCACTGCAAAGGGTTGCTGAGCCAATCTATCGCCGTCATGCAGCAAACGGAACAGATGGCACGTCGCCACGATATCTGGCACTACGCGCTGTGGAGCCTTATCCAGCAGAGCGAAATTCTGTTCGCGCAGGGCTTCCTGCAGGCCGCATGGGAGTGTCAGGAGAAAGGTTTCCAGCTTATCCGCGAGCAGCATCTCGAACAGCTACCAATGCATGAGTTCCTGCTGCGCATTCGTTCACAGCTACTGTGGGCATGGGCGCGTCTCGATGAGGCTGAAGCCGCGGCCCGCACCGGTATTGAAGTGCTCAGCGGTTTCCAGCCACAGCAGCAGCTTCAGTGTCTGACCTTACAGGTTCAGTGTTCGCTGGCGCGTGGCGATCTGGATAACGCCCGTAATCACCTCAATCGTCTGGAGAATTTGCTGGGCAACGGTGCTTATCACAGCGACTGGGTCTCTAACGCCGATAAAGTCCGGGTCATTTACTGGCAAATGGTTGGCGACAAAAAATCCGCCGCGAACTGGCTACGCCACACGCCGAAGCCGGAATTTGCCAACAACCACTTCCTGCAGGGCCAGTGGCGTAACATCGCCCGCGTACAGATTTTACTGGGTGAATTTGACTCCGCGGAAATGGTGCTCGAAGAGCTGAACGAAAACGCCCGTTCACTGCGCCTGATGAGCGATCTCAACCGTAACCTGCTGCTGCTTAACCAACTGCACTGGCAGTCGGGTAACAAGAATGAAGCCCAGCGCGTGCTGCTGGAAGCGCTGCAGCTAGCAAACCGCACCGGGTTTATCAGCCACTTTGTGATTGAAGGTGAAGCGATGGCGCAGCAGCTGCGTCAGCTCATCCAGTTAAATACGCTGCCGGAGCTGGATCAGCACCGCGCCCAGCGCATTCTGCGTGAGATTAACCAGCATCACCGCCACAAATTTGCCCACTTTGATGAAAGCTTCGTCGAGCGCCTGCTCAACCACCCGGAAGTGCCAGAGCTTATCCGTACCAGCCCGCTCACTCAGCGCGAATGGCAGGTGCTGGGGCTTATCTATTCCGGTTATAGCAATGAGCAAATTGCCGGCGAGCTGGATGTGGCGGCAACCACCATCAAAACGCATATTCGTAACCTGTATCAGAAACTCGGAGTGGCGCATCGTCAGGATGCCGTACTGCATGCGCAGAACCTGCTGAAGATGATGGGTTACGGGGTCTAATCGCCACAGCGTTCGTCCTCATATCAGGCCTGTTTGCCCTAAGCGACAGGCCTGATAAGCCCCTCCCCCCTTTTATTCCCCCCCTGCCGATGAATGACAAAGAGATAGCTGCGTCACAATAGAGAATTAACATAACCACAAAGTGAAAAATTAGAATACTCAGGTTCACCGCCACCTTTTATAAATGATGTCGTATGTTGGCACGTAATAATAAAAAGGTGACCCTATGTCGGCATTAACCGGAAAAATCAGTAATAAAGAGAAGTTTGGTTTTGGTTTGGGCGATGCCGCAAGCCACATCGTATTTGATTCTTCAGTTGCTATTCTTGCTTATTTTTATACGAATATTTATGGCTTACCCCCGGCGGTTATGGGGACATTATTTTTAGTCGTCAGGGTATTGGATGCTATTACCGATCCGATTATGGGAGCCATCGCCGATCAGACCAAAAGCCGCTGGGGTCGTTTCCGCCCATGGTTATTAATTATCTGTGTTCCGTTTGCCGTCAGCTGTGTGCTGGTATATTCCACACCAAACTTCGAACAAACAGGAAAAATTGTTTACGCTGTTGTTGCCTATATATTTATGACCCTAATGTATACGGCAATTAATATTCCTTACTGCTCGTTGGGTGCCGCAATTACCGCTGACCCGAAAGAAAATCTGTCCCTGCAATCCTGGCGTTTTGCCGTTGCGCCGATTGGCGGAGCGATGGGTACCGCGCTGATTCTGCCATTGGCCGACCTCATCGCACCGGGTGATAGAGCAACCGGCATGCAGTGGGCCATGGGCATTTTCGGGGCCATCGGCTGTATTATGTTCTTGATTTGCTTTATGACCACCCGCGAACGTATTACGCCGGTAAAAGAAGAGAATCTGAACATTTTACGCGATGTGCGTATCTTGATGAAAAACGATCAGTGGCGCGTGCTGTCGATATATAACCTGGCCATGCTCTGCGGCGTCGTGGTGCGCGGCAGCCTGTTGGTCTATTTTGTTCAATATATTCTTCAGCAGGGCAGCAGTATTATTTCGCTGTTTATGCTGGCGACCACCGTTGCCGCCGTCGTGGGGAGCCTGATGGCTAAACAGGTGGGGTCATGGATGTGTAAAATCCGCGCCTCGGTGTGGGTGAATATCCTCAGCGCATTATTTGGCTTAGCATTCCTGATACTGCCGTCAGATTATTGGATCCCCGCATTTATCGTTCACATCATTCTCAATATCCTGCAGGGGATTAACGCACCGCTGCAATGGTCAATGATCACCGATGCCAATAACTATGGCGAGTGGAAAACCCAGCGCCGTATAACCGGTATGAACGTGGCGGCCAACATTTTCATTATCAAACTGGGCGTGGCTATCGGTGGCGCGCTGACCGGTTGGGGGCTCGCGTTTTACGGCTATCAGGCCGGCGTTGAACAGCAATCAGCGGAAGCTATTCGCGGGGTGTTAATCCTGTTTACGGTCCTGCCGGCTATCTTCTACCTGATTACTGCCATCTCAATCCGCTACTATCGCCTGACCGAAGACCGCATGAACGCTATCGTCTCCGATCTCAGCGAAGGGAAATTCCAGCAGCAGATGTCATAAAACCAGCACGGCCTCTCCGGGAGGCCGCGTCTAACGGCAATAAAAAGGGCGCTGCATTCAGCGCCCTTTTCTTAGCACAGCTCCAGCTGTACCTCATTTTCGGCGATCACCTGCATCACCCCTGGCGGCGGCAGCACGTCGGTATACACTGCATCGACCATGCTGATGCTGCCCATATTCACCATGGCGTTACGACCAAACTTAGAATGGTCGACCACCAGAATCACGTGGCGGGAGTTGTCGATAATGGCGCGCTTGGTACGCACCTCATGGTAATCAAACTCCAGCAGCGAACCGTCGCTATCGATACCGCTGATCCCCAGGATGCCGTAGTCGAGACGGAACTGAGAAATGAAATCCAGCGTCGCCTCGCCAATGATACCGCCATCCCGGCTGCGAAGTTCTCCACCCGCCAGAATAATGCGAAAATCCTCTTTCACCATCAACGTGTTGGCGACATTCAGATTGTTAGTCACGATCCGCAGATCGCTGTGGTTCAACAGGGCATGCGCCACGGCTTCCGGCGTGGTGCCAATGTCGATAAACAGCGCGGAGCCGTTGGGGATCTGGCTGGCGACCTTGTGCGCAATGCGCTCTTTCTCCGCCGTTTGCGTCGCTTTACGGTCATGCCACGGCGTATTCACCGAACTTGATGGCAGCGCGGCACCGCCGTGGTGGCGCAGAATTTTTTTCTGGTCAGCAAGATCGTTCAAATCACGGCGAATCGTCTGCGGACTGACGGAAAAGTGCTCCACCAGCTCTTCCGTGCTGACGTAACCCTGTAGTTTTACCAGCTCGATTATCGCGTCATGACGTTGTGTTTGTTTCATGATAAATCCCTGGAAAATTATGCTCGTTTTCGCACATTCTGCGTATCGACGAAGGCCATTGCCAGCCCAATCACCAGCCCGGTGATGTGCGCGCCGTTCGCAATCGACATCCCAAATACATTAAACCATCCGGCCACCAGCCAAATCAGCGAGAACATCATCAGCCCACGCGGCAGGAAAATACCGCTTTGTGGATCACGTTCACCGCGCAGCCAGGCATAACCCATCAGGGCATAAACCACGCCAGAAAGACCGCCAAACCATGGGCCGCTAAACTGGTGCTGCATAAAACCGCTCAGCAGCGCGCTGATGAGCGTAATTACCACCAGCTTACCGCTACCGATACGCTTTTCTATCGCACCGCCAAGGTACCACCACCATAGCAGGTTAAAGAGGATATGAATGAAGGAGAAATGCATTAAAGCATGGGTAAAGTAGCGCCAGGCTTCAAATTTCAGCGAATCATCGTACGGCCACGCCAGCATCAGCATGACAGGCTGATCGCCCACCACGCTCATCAGAATAAACACCAGTATGCAGGCCACCATGATGCTCATGGTCACCGGGCCCGCCCCGGCTTTCAGCGTCTCCAGGAAGGGGAAACGGCGGTAGTGCAATCCACTGTTGGTTTGCCCGGACTGCCAGCTCGCCGCCAGATAGCGTGGGTCGGCAGGATTGGCGAGAAATTGCTCCAGTTCAGCCCGGACGCGGGCCTCCTGCGAGGCATCGGAAAGCCAGACATCGCTACGCTCATGCTGCTGGATAGTCAGAATAACGCCCTGCGTCGCCATATAGTCTACAAAGGCCTGAGCCACGCGAGGGTTGGTAAAAGAGGTGATCATCAACATACAGCAGGTCGCTTCTATTCCACACAAAAGAGGACAGTATATACCCAAACCCTGACGGATAGGTTGCAACGCGACACTATCACCGCCTATTAACAGGCGGTGTAAGGGCTAAATGGCGCTACGGCGTTAAATTACCGTGTGTTCAACCTCTGCCGGGAAGTGGCGATGCCAGGCATCAAAGCCGCCGTCCACGCTGTACACCTGATCGTAACCCTGCTGAAGCAGATACTGAGCCGCACCTTTACTGCTGTTACCGTGATAGCACATCACCATGACCGGTGTTTCAAAGTCGTTATCGCGCATAAACGCGCCCAGCGTGTCGTTCGTCAGATGAAACGCGCCCGGCGTATGGCCTACGGCATAGCTCTGTGGGTCACGAATATCCACCAGCACAGCCGCTTTCTGCTGCAGCTTCTGGTGCGCCTGTTCTACGTTAATACATTCAAACTGATCCATGGTGCTCTCTTATCATTGTGGCAGGTGTCTTGCTGACGACATTTTACCGCCAAGTGTACGTCGTCACGCCACGTAAACGCCAATATGTTATGCACATCACTCTAAAATGTTTTTTCTATGTTACCAAAAGCGCGTTTACTTGCTATTATGAGCGATATCGAACATTAATGAGCTATAACGAAAGTCCTTGAGGTAGCAATGATGGAAACCAAAGATCTGATTGTGATAGGCGGCGGCATCAACGGCGCAGGCATTGCGGCAGACGCCGCTGGGCGTGGTTTATCCGTACTGATGCTGGAGGCCAGAGATCTGGCGTGCGCTACATCCAGCGCCAGTTCAAAGCTTATCCACGGCGGTCTTCGCTACCTTGAACACTATGAATTCCGCCTGGTCAGCGAAGCGCTGGCCGAGCGCGAAGTGCTGCTGAAAATGGCCCCACACATCGCGATTCCGATGCGTTTTCGTCTGCCGCACCGCCCGCACCTGCGTCCAGCCTGGATGATTCGCACGGGCCTGTTTATGTACGATCATCTGGGTAAACGCACCAGCCTGCCGGCCTCCACCGGTGTGCGTTTTGGCACAGAATCGGTCCTGAAGCCTGAAATCGTGCGCGGTTTCGAATATTCCGACTGCTGGGTAGACGATGCCCGTCTGGTGTTAGCCAATGCGCAAATGGTGGTACAGAAAGGCGGTGAAGTCCGTACCCGTACGCGCGCCATCTCCGCCAAACGCGAAAATGGCCTGTGGATTGTGGAGGCGGAAGATATCGACAGCGGAGAACGCTTCCGCTGGCAGGCTCGCGGTTTGGTCAACGCCACCGGTCCGTGGGTGAAACAGTTCTTTGATGATGGCATGCAGCTCCCGTCACCGTATGGTATCCGCCTGATCAAGGGCAGCCATATCGTGGTGCCTCGGGTTCACACCCAGAAGCAGGCCTATATTCTGCAAAACGAAGATAAGCGTATCGTGTTTGTGATCCCGTGGATGGACGAGTTCTCCATCATCGGCACCACCGACGTCGAATACCAGGGCGATCCGAAGAACGTGGAGATCGACGAAAGCGAGATTAACTACCTGCTGAAGGTCTACAACGGCCACTTTAAAAAACAGCTCGCCCGCGAAGATATCGTCTGGACGTACTCCGGCGTGCGACCGCTGTGCGACGATGAATCCGACTCACCACAGGCCATCACCCGCGACTACACGCTGGACATTCATGATGACCACGGCAAAGCGCCGCTGCTGTCGGTATTCGGTGGCAAACTCACCACCTACCGTAAGCTGGCAGAACACGCGCTGGAAAAACTGGCACCGTACTACCACGGTATCGGACCTGCGTGGACCAAGGGTGCCGTCCTTCCCGGCGGTGAGATTGGCGGCGATCGCGATGATTACGCCGCGAAGCTACGCCGCCGCTACCCGTTTATCACCGAATCACTGGCCCGTCATTATGCCCGCACTTACGGCAACAACAGCGAGCTGATTATTGGCGATGCGCGTGATATTGGCGGGCTAGGGGAGGATTTTGGTCATGAATTTTATGAAGCAGAGCTGCGTTACCTGGTACAACACGAATGGGTGCGCCGTTTGGACGATGCCATCTGGCGTCGTACCAAGCAGGGCATGTGGCTGAATGCCGAACAGCAGTCGCGTATCAGCGAATGGCTGGTGAAAACGCTGGGAAAGCCTGAGCTCTCGCTGGCGTCTTAATGACGTAAGACAATGATAAAAAAACGGGGCCTGATGGCCCCGTTGCTGTTTACAGCTTAACCGGCTCAATATGCCAGATGTTCTCGGCATACTCCTGAATCGTACGGTCAGAAGAGAAGTAACCCATGTTCGCAATGTTGTGCATCGCTTTGGTGGTCCACTGCTCAGGCTCGCGGTACAGTTCATCCACCTTGTCCTGACAGTCCACATAGCTGCGGAAGTCGGCCAGTACCTGGTAGTGGTCGCCAAAGTTGATCAGCGAATCCACCAGATCACGGTAGCGTCCGGGATCGTTCGGGCTAAATACGCCGGTGGCGATCTGCGTGAGTACCTGGCGCAGTTCAGCATCCTGCTCGTAGTAATCTCGCGGGCTGTAACCCTTACTGCGCAGCGCTTCCACTTCCTCTGCGGTATTACCGAAGATAAAGAAGTTATCCGCCCCAACATGTTCTTGCATCTCAACGTTGGCACCGTCCAGCGTACCAATCGTTAACGCCCCATTGAGCGCAAACTTCATGTTACTGGTCCCGGAAGCCTCGGTCCCCGCCAGCGAGATCTGCTCAGACAGATCCGCCGCCGGAATGATCATCTGCGCCAGGCTCACGCTGTAGTTCGGGATAAACACCACTTTTAGCTTGTCGCCAATCTGCGGATCGTTGTTGATCACATCCGCCACGTCGTTGATCAGGTGGATAATATGCTTCGCCATGTAGTAGGCCGAAGCGGCCTTCCCGGCGAAGATATTGACCCTTGGCACCCAGCCCGCGCTTGGATCGGCCTTGATGCGGTTGTAGCGCGCAATCACGTGCAGCACGTTCATCAACTGGCGTTTGTACTCGTGGATACGCTTGATTTGCACATCGAACAACGCCGTCGGGTTCACCACGACATTCAAATTCTGGGCAATAAAGGCGGCAAGGCGCTTTTTGTTTTCCAGCTTGGCGTGGTGCACCGCCTGGTTCACCTTCGGATAATCAATATGCTGTTCCAGCTCGCTGAGTTGGCTGAGGTCGGAACGCCAGGTCTGGCCAATATTTTCATCCAGCACGCTGGAGAGCGCAGGATTCGCCAGCGCCAGCCAGCGACGTGGGGTCACGCCGTTGGTCACGTTGGTGAAGCGCATTGGGAAGATAGCGGCAAAATCAGCAAACAGCGACTGCACCATCAGATTCGAGTGCAGCTCGGAAACACCGTTGACCTTCTTACTCACCACCACGGCCAGCCACGCCATACGCACGCGACGGCCGTTTGACTCATCGATGATAGAAGTGCGGCTCAGCAGACCCGTGTCATTCGGGTACTGTTCCTGCAGCGTCTTCAGGAAGTAGTCATTAATCTCGAAGATAATCTGCAGATGGCGCGGCAGAATTTTACCCAGCATATCCACCGGCCAGGTTTCCAGCGCTTCGCTCATCAAGGTGTGGTTGGTATAAGAGAAGACCTGGCAAGCCACCGAGAATGCCTCATCCCAGCTGAATTTATGCTCATCGATCAGCAGACGCATCAGCTCTGGAATGGACAGCACCGGATGGGTGTCATTCAGGTGGATGGCAATTTTGTCCGCCAGGTTGGCATAGGTTTTATGCAACATGTAGTGGCGACTTAAAATATCCTGTACCGTCGCCGACACCAGGAAATACTCCTGGCGCAGGCGCAGTTCGCGCCCGGAATAGGTCGAGTCATCCGGATAAAGAACCCGCGACACGTTTTCCGAGTGGTTTTTATCTTCTACCGCGGCGAAGTAGTCACCCTGGTTAAATTTACCGAGGTTGATTTCGCTACTGGCTTGGGCATTCCACAAGCGCAGCGTATTGGTGGCATCGGTATCATATCCAGGGATAATTTGGTCGTAAGCAACCGCGAGGATCTCTTCCGTCTCCAGCCAGCGGCTGGTTTTCCCTTCCATTTGCACGCGTCCGCCAAAACGCACTTTGTAACGGGTATTGTGACGCGGGAACTCCCACGGGTTACCGTACTCCAGCCAGTAGTCCGGGGACTCTTTTTGTCGCCCATCGACGATATTCTGTTTAAACATGCCGTAGTCATAGCGGATACCGTAACCACGGCCCGGCAGCGCCAGGGTAGCCAGAGAGTCAAGGAAGCAGGCCGCCAGACGCCCTAAGCCGCCATTCCCCAGCCCGGGGTCATTCTCTTCATCAATCAGCTCTTCCAGATCTAATCCCATCTCCTCCAGCGCGTCTTTAACATCTTCGTAAAGCCCTAAAGATAACAGCGCATTGGAGAGCGTGCGGCCAATCAAAAACTCCATCGACAGGTAGTAGACCTGTCGTGTTTCCTGAGAAAGCTGGGCGCGGTTAGAGCGCAGCCAGCGCTCAACCAGACGGTCACGCACGGCAAACAGCGTGGCGTTCAGCCATTCGTGTTTGTTGGCGATCGCCGGGTCTTTCCCAATGATAAACATCAGCTTATAGGCAATAGAATGCTTAAGTGCCTCAACGCTGAGGGTCGGTGATGCATACGAAAAAGGTGCATTCATAACTAAGATCCCCGTAGTTAGATCAGGCGTTGATAAAGCTCGCGATAAGAGTGCGCAGCAACCTGCCAGCTAAAATCCATGTTCATCGCCTGGCGCTGAACGTAGCGCCAGAGCGAAGGACGAGACCATAATACGAAAGCACGACGAATGGCTCGCAGCAGCGACCAGGCGTTGCTGTCTTCGAAAACGAAACCGCTGGCAATACCATCGGCGAGGTTTTCCAGCGAGCTATCCGCAACGGTATCTGCAAGGCCACCGGTACGGCGGACCAGCGGCAGCGTGCCGTATTTCAAGCCATACAGCTGCGTTAAGCCGCAAGGTTCAAAGCGGCTCGGCACCAGGATAACGTCGGCGCCCCCGATAATGCGGTGCGAGAACGCTTCGTGATAACCAATTTGTACGCCCACCTGCCCCGGATGTTCGGCGGCGGCGGCGAGGAAACCTTGCTGTAAAACCGGATCGCCGGCCCCTAACAGCGCCAACTGGCCCCCCTGCTCAAGCAGCCCAGGCAGCGCTTCCAGCACCAAATCGAGACCTTTCTGACTGGTCAGGCGGCTGACCACGGCAAACAGCGGCGCGGTGTCACTCACTTTCAGCCCCATCGCTACCTGCAGTTGGCGTTTGTTCTCCGCCTTCTTCTCTAGCGTATCGCGACTGTAGCTGGCTGGCAGCAGCAGATCCTTTTCCGGACTCCAGACATTATCATCCACGCCGTTTAAGATCCCCGACAGGCGACCTTCCCGATGGCGCTGGCGCAGTAGCCCTTCCATCCCGTAGGCAAACTGCGGTTCGGTAATTTCACGGGCATAGGTCGGGCTAACCGCCGTAATGTGGTCAGCGTAATAAAGGCCGGCCTTCAGGAACGAAATTTGTCCATGGAATTCCACCCCGTGCATATTGAAAAACTCGGCCGGGAGTTGGATTTCATCCATATGGTGGCCGTAAAACAGCCCCTGATACGCCAGATTATGTACGGTAAAGACCGACTTCGCCGGGCGGCCGCGGGCCGCCAGGTACGCTGGCGCCAGACCCGCGTGCCAGTCATGAGCGTGCACCACATCCGGACGCCAGAACGGATCTAATCCACAGGCCATTTCGCTGCCCACCCAGCCCAACAGCGCAAAACGCTTCACGTTGTCGGGATAAGCATTCTGGTTAGTGTCGTGATACGGGCTCCCTGGGCGATCGTAGAGATGCGGCGCATCAATCAGATAAATGCCGACCCCGTTGTAATGGCCGAACAACAGCGTAATGCGCCCGGCGAAGGTTTCACGGCGAGCGACCACTTTGGCATCCGGGATCCCGCGACGAATATCGGGGAACGCCGGTAGCAGTACGCGAGCATCGGTGCCATCAGCAATTTGTGCCGCCGGCAGCGCGCCAATCACATCCGCAAGTCCACCCGTTTTCAATAACGGGAACATCTCAGAACAAACGTGTAAAACCTGCATCATCGCTCCTGTTTGTACCCCAGCTGCCGCAGCATCTCGCGCGTGACCAGCACGATCCCTTCTTCTGAACGGTGGAAGCGACGCGCATCTTCTTCCGCATCTTCACCGATCACCATACCTTCCGGGATCACGCAGGCCCTGTCGATTACGCAGCGGCGCAGGCGCGAGGAACGTCCAACCCAGACGTCTGGCAATAAGACTGCCGAATCAATATTACAAAATGAATTCACGCGCACGTGGGGGAACAGCACTGACTGCACCACCACCGAGCCTGAAATAATACAGCCGCCGGATACCAGCGAGTTCAGCGTCATCCCATGGCTGCCGGAACGGTCCTGAACAAATTTCGCCGGAGGCAAAGACTCCATATGCGTACGGATAGGCCAGTGCTGGTCGTACATATCCAGCTCAGGCGTGACGGACGCGAGATCGAGGTTCGCTTTCCAGTAGGCTTCCAGCGTCCCCACATCACGCCAGTAAGGTTCGGCATGGGGATCGGACTGCACGCAGGACAGCGGGAAAGGATGTGCATAAGCCGCGCCAGCTTTGGTAATTTTAGGAATTAAATCTTTGCCGAAATCGTGGCTGGAATTTTCATCGCTGTCATCCTGCTCCAGCAGCTCATAAAGATAATCAGCATCAAAGACATAGATCCCCATACTGGCGAGGGACTTGGTCGGGTCACCCGGCATCGCCGGAGGATTTGCCGGTTTTTCCACGAAGTCGATAATCTTTTCGTTCTCATCGACCGCCATCACGCCAAACGCCGGTGCCTCTTCAATGGGCACGGGAATGCACGCCACGGTGCAGCGCGCGCCTTTTTCGACATGGTCGATAAGCATGCGCGAGTAATCTTGTTTGTAGATATGGTCACCGGCCAGGATAACCACATATTCCGCTTTATAGCGGCGGATAATATCGAGGTTCTGCGTCACCGCATCGGCAGTGCCGCGATACCAGTTTTCGCCATGCATTCGCTGCTGAGCCGGCAGCAGATCGACGAATTCATTCATCTCTTCGCTGAACAAAGACCAGCCGCGCTGGATGTGCTGTACGAGCGTATGTGATTGATATTGGGTAATAACGCCGATACGACGGATCCCGGAATTCAGACAGTTTGATAGCGCAAAATCGATAATGCGGAATTTGCCGCCAAAGTGGACCGCCGGTTTTGCCCGTTTATTGGTGAGATCCTTCAGTCGTGTGCCGCGTCCGCCTGCCAGAATCAGGGCGACGGATTTGATAGGCAACTGGCGAGCCAGCATTAAGGGATCGTTTTTTTCTAGCCTAACCATGATTAACTCCTTTTGTTGCTCGTCCTTCCGGGTAATAAGGTTTCCCAGCGCTACCGCCGGGTTCCGGGTAATTCAGAGACTATGACCTTTGAAATACGCACACTCCGTGCGCGGGCCCATGCCAGACATCCATGATCGCCGGGTTAGCATCCCCGGCGAAGGGGGAAACGGCGCGCCATTCCCCCACGGGTAACGTTAGACTTGCCACGTCTTGTGTTGCATTTATCGTCATCAGCCATTGATGAGAAAGCAGAACCTGCATCTGATGCACACCATGCTGCCACTCATCTGCACTGAGCGGCTGTCCATCCCGGTTGAGCCACTGAACGTTGCCGTCGCCATCCTGCCACCAACAGTCGTCGGTTAAAGCCGGGATCTGCTGTCGCAGGTGAATTAAGGCTGCGGTAAAGTCCGTCAGCACATCATCCGCATTTTCCCAATCAAGCCAGGTCAAGGCATTGTCCTGGCAGTAGGCATTGTTATTCCCCTGCTGGCTGTGGCCATGCTCATCACCGGCCAACAGCATTGGCGTTCCCTGCGATAGCAGCATCGTGGCCAGCAGCGCCTGAACGCTTGCCTGCCGACGTGCCAGCACCTCAGGAGACGCATCTAATCCTTCTATACCATGATTATTGCTATGGTTATTGCTCGTCCCGTCGCGGTTTTCTTCACCATTCGCGTCATTGTGCTTGTGGTTGAAACTGACGCAATCACGCAGCGTAAAACCATCATGCGCAGTCAGCAGATTGATAGCTGCACTCGGGCGTCGCTCCTGGCGCTGAAAAACATCGCTTGAGGCAGCAAAGCGTTGGGCAAAATCGCCCAGTGAAAGCGACTCCTCAAGCCAGAATCGGCGCACCGCATCGCGAAAATGATCATTCCACTCGCTAAACGGCGGAGGGAAATTCCCCACCTGATAGCCGCCGTCACCAATATCCCACGGCTCCGCAATCAGCTTTACCTGCGAGAGCACCGGATCGTCATGAATCGCGTTAAACAACGGCGCATCCTGGCGATAGCCCGGCGTCCGGCCCATCACCGACGCTAAATCAAAGCGAAAACCATCAACATGGCACACGTCTACCCAAAACCGCAGGCACTGACGGGCATACTCCACAACGCCCGGGTGGCTGAGGTTCAGCGTGTTGCCGCAGCCGGTCCAGTTGTGATAATCGCCATCCTCTCTTAACCAATAATAGCTACGGTTATCGATCCCCCGCAGCGAGAACGTCTGACAGTGAAGATCCAGCTCAGCGCTGTGGTTTAACACCACGTCGAGGATCACCTCGATTCCGGCCTTATGCAGCGCTTTCACCGCGTCGCGAAACTCATCCAGCGCCCGTTCTGGCTGGCAGGCGTAACGCGGCGCTAGCGCAAACATGGCCAGCGGGTTGTAGCCCCAGTAGTTTTTTAGCCCCATCTGCTGCAGGCGCGGCTCGTTGGCAAAATGCGCCACCGGCAGCAGTTCGAGCGCGCTAATGCCCAACCGCTTGAGATAGTCAATCATCAGCGGATGACTCAGCGCCTTATAGGTGCCGCGAATCGCTTCCGGTAATCCCGGATGGCGATAGGTCAGCCCTTTCACGTGCGCTTCGTAGATAACGGTTTTGCCCCACGGCGTACGCGGTGCCGCGTCGTCCTGCCAGTCATAGTTCAGATCAACGACCACGGATTTCGGCGCAATCTCCGCGGTATCCCGTTCATCCGGCGTATCGTAGCCGTCATGAAAACGCGGATCGTCGATAGGGTCGCCTTCTGCGCGAAAGCAGCACGGATCGAGCAGCAGCTTTGCCGGGTTGAAGCGGTAACCCTGCTGCGGATCCCACGGGCCATGTACCCGATAACCGTAGCGCAAACCAGGACGCGCTTGCGCTAAATAGCCGTGCCAGACATCGCCGCTGCGCGCGGGCAGGTCATAGCGCGATTCATTGCCCTGCGCGTCAAATACGCAGAGTTCCACCCGCTGCGCATGGGCTGAAAAGAGCGTGAAGTTCACGCCCTCGCCATCAAAACTGGCGCCTAGCGGCGCGGGTTGCCCTGCTGCGAGCTGGCCCATGATCAATCCCCTTCCCGCACCAACCAGAGAGTCGACAGCGGCGGCAGCGTCAAACTCAGCGACTGCGCGCGCCCGTGGCTTTCGATCATATCGCTGCGCACTTCACCGCCGTTTCCGGCGTTGCTGCCGTGATAGTGGCCTGAGTCGCTGTTTAGCACTTCACGCCAGCGGCCCGGCTGATTGATACCAAAGCGATAACCGTAACGTGGAACCGGCGTAAAGTTGCTGACCACGATGATTTCGTTACCGTCTCTGTCGCGACGGACAAACGCAAACACCGAACGTTCATGATCGTCGACCACCAGCCACTCAAAGCCGTACGGGTCGAAGTCCAGCTCGTGCATGGCCTTATGGTGGCGATAGGTATGGTTGAGGTCGCGCACCAGACGCTGAACCCCGTTATGCCAGTTATCACCGCCCTCCAGCAGATGCCAGTCGAGGCTGCCGTCAAAGTTCCACTCGCGGCCCTGAGCAAACTCATCGCCCATAAACAGCAGCTTCTTGCCCGGGAAAGCGAACATCCAGCCGTAGTAGGCGCGCAGGTTGGCAAATTTCTGCCACGCATCGCCCGGCATACGATCCAAAATCGATTTTTTACCGTGAACCACTTCGTCATGCGACAGCGGCAACACGAAATTCTCCGTGTAGTTGTACAGCATGCCAAAGGTCATTTTGTCGTGATGGTACTGACGGTGAACCGGGTCGAGCTTCATGTAATCGAGGGTGTCGTGCATCCAGCCCAGGTTCCATTTAAACCAAAAGCCCAGGCCGCCCATATCCGCGGGACGCGACACGCCGGCAAAGTCCGTTGACTCTTCCGCCATCGTCACCGCACCGGGTACCTGTTCGCCCAGCACGCGGTTGGTATTGCGCAGGAATTCGATGGCCTCAAGGTTTTCGCGGCCGCCAAATTCATTTGGGATCCACTCCCCGTCCTTACGAGAGTAGTCGCGGTAAATCATCGATGCCACTGCATCCACGCGCAGCGCATCAATGCCAAAACGTTCCACCCAGTACAGGGCGTTACCGACCAGGAAATTGCTCACTTCGCGGCGACCGTAGTTATAGATCAGGGTATTCCAGTCCTGATGGTAGCCTTCGCGCGGGTCGCTGTGCTCATAGAGGTTGGTGCCGTCAAATTCTGCCAGCGCAAAATCATCCGAGGGGAAATGCCCTGGAACCCAGTCAAGAATGACGCTGAGCCCGGCGGCGTGCGCAGCATTAATGAAATAGCGGAAGTCTTCGCGGGTGCCGAAGCGGCGGGTTGGCGCATACAGTCCAGTAGGCTGATAGCCCCAGCTACCATCGAAGGGGTGTTCGTTAACCGGCAGCAGCTCCAGATGGGTAAAGCCCATCCATTTGGCGTACGGAACCAGTTCATCAGCCAGTTCGCGATAGCTCAGCCAGAAATTGTTGTCGGTGTGGCGACGCCATGAGCCCAGGTGCACTTCGTAGATAGAGATCGCCGCATCAAGCTGATTGGCTTTTTTCCGCGCGTCGCTTTGTTCAACTTTCGGCGGTAGGCCGCAGATCAGCGAGGCGGTGTCCGGACGCATTTGCGCTTCAAAGGCATACGGGTCGGCCTTCA
The DNA here is from genome assembly GCF_001571285.1 of Kluyvera cryocrescens NBRC 102467. Lineage (GTDB taxonomy): Bacteria > Pseudomonadota > Gammaproteobacteria > Enterobacterales > Enterobacteriaceae > Kluyvera > Kluyvera cryocrescens. The sequence continues at coordinate 91,472 of NZ_BCTM01000012.1, forward strand.
CGCGCAGCGTACCATTGGCGTCGATCATCTCGAATTTATACAACTGCCCGTTGTGCGCTCCGGGAATAAACAACTCCCAGATCCCCGTCTCCCGACGCAGGCGCATCGGATGGCGACGCCCATCCCAGTAGTTAAACTGCCCGACCACGGAAACGCGGCGCGCATTAGGTGCCCAGACGGCAAAGCGGGTTCCGGTGACGCCATCCATGGTATCCGCATGTGCGCCCAGGGTTTCATATGGACGTAAATGGGTCCCCTCAGACAGCAGCCACGCATCCATTTCCTGGAGCAACGGACCAAAGCTATAGGGATCGTCAATCAGGTTCTGCTGGCCATGCCAAACGACAGCCAACTGATAACGAAAGAAATTTTTACGGCGCGGCAGAATACCGCAAAAGAAACCGCGTGCGTCTACGCACTCCAGTTGGCCAACTTTACGCCCGGTTTTAGGTTCAATAACCCAAACTTCGGTCGCGTCGGGCAACAGTGCCCGGACTTCCAGTCCCGACTCCGTTCGGTGCATCCCTAATACAGAAAATGGATCCGCAAAATGGCCTGCAATCAGCGCGTTAATCACGTCTCTATCAATACGATCGGACATGTTTCATCATCCTTTGTTTTTGTGTCGCCTCAATCCAATGTAAATGGCGACATTTGTGACCCGAACGGTGCAGCACAAAAAAGAGTGCTTTCTCGGCTCCATTCAACCTTCAGTCAAGGTGATAGACCTTGATTAAAGCATAGCCAACGCTTTACCTGACTCCTGATAGAAAATTAAACATATCTGCGTTTACTCCTTGTATTACGCAAAAAAAAGGGGTGATTCACCACCCCTCATCAATGAACAAATGTTTACGCCAACTGACGCAGCATGCGGCGCAGCGGCTCGGCGGCGCCCCACAGAAGCTGGTCGCCGACGGTGAAAGCAGAAAGATACTCCGGCCCCATGTTCAGCTTACGCAGACGCCCAACTGGCGTGGTCAGCGTACCGGTCACCGCTGCAGGCGTTAATTCACGCATGGTGATTTCACGATCGTTTGGAATCACTTTCGCCCACGGGTTATGCGCCGCCAGTAATTCCTCCACAGAATTTATGGAAATATCTTTTTTCAATTTCAGGGTGAATGCCTGGCTATGGCAACGCAGTGCGCCAACGCGCACGCACAGGCCATCAACCGGGATAACCGAGGAGGTAGCGAGAATTTTGTTGGTCTCAGCCTGACCTTTCCACTCTTCACGGCTCTGGCCGTTGTCGAGCTGCTTGTCGATCCACGGAATCAGGCTGCCCGCCAGCGGAACGCCAAAGTTATCTACCGCCAGATCGCCGCTACGGGTCAGGGTAGTCACTTTACGTTCGATCTCGAGGATGGCGGATGCCGGGTCTGCCAGTTCGCTGGCAACGTGGTGATGCAGTTGCCCCATCTGGGTCAGCAGTTCACGCATATGGCGCGCACCGCCGCCGGAAGCTGCCTGATAAGTAGCGACGGACGCCCACTCAACCAGATCATTGGCGAACAGGCCGCCCAGTGACATCAGCATCAGGCTGACGGTGCAGTTGCCGCCAACAAAGGTTTTCACGCCGTTGTTCAGACCATCGGTGATCACCTGCTGGTTGACCGGGTCGAGGATGATGATGGCGTCGTCTTTCATGCGCAGCGAAGAGGCTGCGTCAATCCAGTAGCCCTGCCAGCCGCTTTCACGAAGCTTCGGATAGATTTCGTTGGTATAATCTCCGCCCTGACAGGTGACGATAATGTCGAGCGCCTTCAGCGCTTCAAGATCGAAAGCATCCTGAAGCGTACCTCCAGTGCTGCCGCCAAACGTTGGCGCAGCTTGACCTAACTGAGAGGTAGAGAAGAAGACCGGGCGAATGGCGTCAAAATCGCGCTCTTCCACCATGCGTTGCATGAGTACAGAGCCGACCATCCCGCGCCAGCCGATAAAACCAACATTTTTCATAGCGTATTTTCCTGCAGATATGTGTGCTGTTTATGCTTGCCAGTCCCACTGGCCATCCCATCACATTACAAAAAGCAGCTAAAGTCGCAAGTGAAATTAATCAATGATTGCGCAGCAATCAGAAATGCAACTTATTCCCCCGACCCTGGGGGCCACATTTACCCTCGTCAGAATCCATGGCAAGGGTGATGCGTAGAGCAGAAAGTCCTTAACGATTATCAGGGAATTTGAGTCATGAGTGAAATCTTTTCCGCCGCTGTTTTATTGATCCTGATTATGGATCCATTGGGAAACCTGCCCATTTTTATGTCGGTGCTAAAACACACGGAACCCAAGCGCCGCAAGGCGATCATGATACGTGAGCTTTTAATCGCACTGCTGATAATGCTTATTTTCTTGTTCGCCGGTGAGAAAATTCTCGCCTTCCTGAACCTAAGCGCAGAGACCGTTTCTATCTCCGGCGGGATTATTTTGTTCCTGATTGCCATAAAAATGATATTTCCAAGCGCCGAGGGTGGCAGCAACGGTCTACCGGCCGGCGAAGAACCTTTTATTGTGCCGTTGGCAATTCCCCTGGTTGCCGGCCCGTCGCTGTTGGCGACGCTAATGCTGCTTTCGCATCAGTATCCCAATAACCTGTCGCATCTGGTGATTGCGCTGCTCATTGCCTGGGGCGGTACGGTCGTCATTCTGCTGCAATCGTCTCTATTCCTGCGCCTGCTGGGCGAGAAAGGCGTGAATGCCTTAGAGCGTCTGATGGGGTTGATTCTGGTGATGATGGCCACCCAGATGTTCCTGGACGGTATTCGGGCGTGGATGAAAGGGTAGTCGTAGAAACAATTCGCCCGGGCGTCACTGACGTGAGCCCGGGCGAAGATTTAGCGAACCCAGCGGCACGGCGCCGGGTTGAGTGCAAGCATTAGCTCAGCAGCGTAAAGGCCACCATACCAACAATCGCCCCCACGGTACCGAGGATGGTTTCCATCATGGTCCAGGTTTTCAGCGTTTGTGCTTCGGTTGCACCGGTAAATTTACCGAACAGCCAGAAGCCGGCGTCATTCACGTGGCTCACCACGATAGAGCCCCCGCCGATACAGATAGACAATGCTGCCAGCTGCGCGCCGTTGTAATGCAGCTGTTCAATGACAGGCATCACCAGGCCAACCGCGGTTAAACACGCCACCGTAGCGGAACCCTGAATAATACGTACCGCCGCGGCCAGGATGAAGCAGGTCAGCGCGATAGGCAGGCCCATCCCGGTTAACGCTTCGCCCAACGCCGGGCCAACGCCGGAGTCCACCAGCACCTGTTTGAACACACCACCGGCACCGATAACCAGCAGGATAATCCCCGCAGGCTGCAGCGCGTGGCCGCAAATCTCCATCACTTTATCTTTCGCCATGCCCTGACGGAATGCCAGGCCATAAATGGCAACCAGACAGGCAACCAGAATAGCCGTGAACGGATGGCCGATAAATTCAAACCACTGATAAACTTCAGAACCTTCCGGCACAAAGCGTGCAGCAACGGTTTTCAAACCCACCAGCACCAGCGGCAGCAGGATCAGCGCGAGGCTGAAACCGAAGGAGGGCATTTTGCCTTCACCCAGGTGCGGCTCGGTAACGTCTTCTGGAATGTTCAGTTCAACGTAACGGCTGATGAAGTTGCCCCACAGCGGGCCGGCAATCAGCATCCCTGGGATCGCAGCGCACAGGCCAATCAGGATCATCCAGCCAAAGTCCGCGTGCATCTGGGAGGCCAGTAGCATCGGCGCAGGGCCAGGGACCAGGAACGCAGCGGCAGCCGCCACGCCAGCAAACAGTGGGATCACCAGCTTAACCAGGTTGGTGCCGGTGTGACGCGCCATCGAGAACGCGACGCTAATCAGCAGCACGATAGCCACTTCGAAGAACAGCGGCAGCGCACAGATAAGGCCAGCCAGGCCAATCGCAAAGTGCGCACGGTTATGGCCGAATGACTTCAGCATCTTGACGGCAATCTGGTCGACCGCGCCGGTTTCATGCAGAATTTTGCCGAACATCGCGCCGAGCGCGACCACAATCGCCAGGAAGCCCAGCGTACCGCCCATGCCTTTCTCCATGGTGGCCGCGATTTTGGTCAGCGGCATACCGGAGAACAGACCTGCACCAATAGAAACCACCATCAAAGCCAGGAAGGCGTGCATACGCGCCTTCATGACTAAAAACAGCAGCAGTAAAACAGAACCGACTGCTGTTAAAACGAGCGTTAAAGTTGTCACGCGATACTGCCTTTGTTAATCAATTCAATTGTGCTGTCGATAACGCCTTCCAGCGGCTGATCGATATCAACCACCAGTACGTCGCGTTCTTCAGCGCCCGGCTCTTGCAGGGTTTCGAATTGGGTCACCAGCATCTGCGTTTTGAAGAAGTGGCCTTTACGCGCCTTCAGGCGGCTTTCAATCACTTCAAAATCACCTTTCATATAGATGAAAGACAGATTTGGATTACCTTCGCGCAGAATGTCGCGGTACGCTTTTTTCAGCGCGGAGCAGACAATCAGCGACACTTTGTTGGTTCGTTGCATCGCGAATGCAGCGTCGTTCAGCGCCTGCAGCCATGGTTTGCGATCGTCGTCGTTCAGCGGTTCGCCGGAGGACATTTTGACGATATTGCAGCGTGGATGCAGGAAGTCGCCGTCCAGAAACGCGGCGTTCAGGCGATGCGCGACTTCGCTGGCAACCGCAGATTTACCGCTGCCGGATACGCCCATCAGTACATAGACGTGGTGATCGTGGTTAGTCGTGCTCAAGGCGTCCTCCTGTTGGGCACTTGTGGAATTGTTACGGGTAACAGTTATCGGTAACATTGTCCTGCCGGGCAAATGGATAAGCAATAACCATTCGTGCCGGAAGTGATTTCTAAGTGAATATGTGTGATCTAGTTCAAATTTGTCGGGGCTAAATAGAACCGCCCGGTGACAAAGTGAAACCTAAATCTAACATTTTAGGCGTAACTGCTTCACCACGGATGCGCGCCAGCAGTCGCTCTGCGCCAATGCGGCCCATACGCTCACGCGGCGTCAGCACGCTGGCGAGACGCGGTTCCATGACCTGGCCGATGTCGTGGCCGTGGAAACCGGCGATAGCAATATCATCAGGAATTTTGAGGCCCAGACGCTGACATTCAAATGCGGCCCCGACCGCAAGGTCATCGTTGGTACAGAAGATGCCGTCAAGCTGTGAGAATTCCCGACGCGCCTGGCGCATCAGCTCAATCCCCGACGTGTACGACGACGATTGCTCAACCATCACGCTATACGGCGTTAAGCCCGCATCCAGCATCGCCTGCTCATAGCCCTTCTGCTTGATAATCGTACGTTCATCCAGACGCGCGCCTAAATAGGCAATGCGGCGGTGACCGCGGGCAATAATCGCCGCCGTCATCTGGCGCGCCGCTTCAAAGTTATCGAAGCCGACGGCGATGTCGAGGCATGGCGATTGACTGTCCATCAGCTCCACCACGGGGATCCCGGCGACTTCAATCATCTTCAGGGTGCGGGGAGTGTGGGTGCGTTCGGTGAGGATAAGGCCGTCGATATTCCACGAGAGCATCGACTCCAGGCGTTCCTGCTCCATCTCCGGCTTATAGCCGTAGTGCGCCAGCATCGTCTGGTAACCATAAGCGTCGGTTACGCTTTCCACGCCGCGCAGCACTTCTGCGAAGACCTGGTTAGTTAATGACGGTAAAAGTACGCCGATGGCGCGGCTAGTGGAGTTAGAAAGAATATCGGGAGCCCGATTGGGGATGTAACCCAAATCATCAAGAGCCGCCGCAATTTTACCGCGCAACGCTACGGAAACCTGCTCCGGATTACGGAGAAAACGGCTAACCGTCATTTTGGTTACGCCAACGCGATCGGCAACATCCTGAAGTACGGGTCTTTTCTTTTTCATCGTCCAGAGGCAAGCAAGGTGAAATATTGCTGAAGTTTACCACGGAGATGACGCAACCTCCCCGCTAGATTGGGGAGGTTACGTTATTTATTTAAGCCTGATCAAACTGGCGGCAGATCGAAGAGTAAAATTTCGCTGTCGCTATCCGCATGGATAGAAATCGCCTGCTCGTCCCAAATGGCCAGGCCATCGCTGATTGTCGCTTTGGTACCGTTGATGCTCACATCACCTTTTACCACCTGGATCCACACGCGGCGGTCAGCGGCAATCTGATGAATCGACTGTTCGTCTTTCGTCAGCGCCCAGCGGTACAGCTCCATGTCCTGGTACACTTTCAGCGAGCCTTCACGCGCATCCGGCGACAGCACCAGTTGTTTGCCCTGCTCGGCGTCGAAACGGCGCTGTTCGTAGCGCGGCGTGATGCCGGTTTTTTCTGGAATGATCCAGATCTGGTACAGGTGCAGCTTGTCGGTGGCGCTCGGGTTGTACTCGGAGTGACGCACGCCGGTACCCGCACTCATAATCTGGAACTCGCCCGCCGGAACCTGCTCTTTGTTACCCATGCTGTCCTGGTGCTCAACGGCGCCTTCCAGAACGTAGGTCAGGATTTCCATGTCTTTATGCGGATGGGTACCGAACCCCTGACCGGCATCAATCACGTCATCGTTAATGACGCGCAGCGCGGAGAAGCCCATAAAATTCGGATCGTAGTAATCAGCAAAAGAGAAGGTATGCCAGGAGTCCAGCCAACCATGATTTGCGTGACCACGTTCGTTTGCTTTGCGTAAGAAAATCATTTGCTACCCCCTCATGTTTTCGATGAAACAAGTTTGGACGTAAACAGCCTGGGATGATAGTGGGTGAAAATTGACTCCTCTGTTCAAAAAATATGAACAAGAACAGAGGAGCCGATATTGCTTATTTGGAGAGGGTTATGGTGGCGGGTGATGGCTGCTGGAAGGCCCGTTCCAACAGTTCCATATTGGTGAGAGCCTCAATTTCCTTGACGAAATTCGGTGCCCCATTGACCAGCGTTTGATACAGCGCGTCATACACGCGGCCGTAATCGCCCTGCTCGGCTCGCCACTCTTCTTTCACCGTTTCACCCGCCTCGTTGACGTACTCCAGCCGTGCCAGCGAATCATCGGCCGCGAAGCCTGCATCACCCGGCATAATACCCGCCTTCAGGCTGGTCTCCTGCTGGTCAATACCGTATTTCACAAACGACCCTTTGCTGCCGTGAACGATAAACTTCGGATAGTCGATTTTCACCAGATGGCTGGTTTTCACAATCGCCTTCAGGTTGCCGTAGAACAGCTGGGCTTCAAAGGTATCGTCAGGGTTAGCCTGGTTACGCAGGCTACGGATGTCATACGCGGCATGATCCGGGCGGCCAAACAGCGAGATGATTTGATCCATGGTGTGAACCCCAAGGCCATAAAACGCGCCGTCCTGTGGACGTCCCGGCTGAGTTGGCGCGTCCGGGCGGAAGTAGTCGAAGTGGCTTTCCACTTCCACGATATCGCCCAGCTTACCGCTCTCAATGGCTTTTTTCGCCGTCAGGAAGCAGGCGTCAAAACGGCGATTCTGATACGGCGATACGGTCAGCCCTTTGCTTTTCGCCAGCGCAAACAGCTCTTTTGCCTCCGCAACCGTGGGGGTAAACGGCTTTTCAACCAGCACGTTTTTGCCCGCTTCCAGCGCTTTCTTCGCATATTCAAAATGGCTGTCCGCATGCGTACACACCACCACCAGTTTGACCTGCGGATCGTGCAGGATGTCGTTTAACTCGCTGGTGAAGTGGATATGCGCGTACTGCGGCTGCTGTTCGTCCGGCTTCGGGCTGCGGCGAAAAATATGGGCAACGTGCCAGTCGGCTTTACGGTGTAAGACGTACGGGAGATGGTAGCGGGTGGTGCTTTTGCCAAAGCCAATGAAGGCGCAGTGTAGGGTCATGATTCAGTCCTTTTGAAATAATTGCTGAATACCATAACGTAACTACAGGCAAAAAAAAGCCAGCATTAAGCTGGCTAAAGTAATACTGGAAGCAATGTGAGCAATGTCGTGCTTTCAGAAGCTCCGCAAGGACGCCCTGAATGCAGGACAATAATAATCATTCTCATTCGCACTTGTCCATCGTTTTTTGCAAAAAAAGCCAATTGACGCACATTTAAAAATCAATGATGTTAAAAGGGACTTTTAACCCCAAAAGGAAATGAAGAATGAGTGACATAGTGATTCGCCACGCCGAAGCCAACGATGACGACGCAATCCGTCAAATTCACGCCCAGCCGGAGGTGTATCACAACACGCTACAGGTCCCTCATCCTTCCAGCCATATGTGGCATGAACGGCTAGCCGACCGGCCCGGCGTGAAGCAACTGGTCGCCTGCATTGATGGGCAGGTGGTAGGCCACCTTGCCATTGAGGTGGCCCAGCGCCCACGCCGTAGCCACGTTGCCGATTTTGGCATCTGTGTGGATTCGCGCTGGCAGAATCGCGGCGTCGCCAGCGCGCTGGTTCACACCATGATAGACATGTGTGACAACTGGCTGCGCGTCGATCGCATCGAGCTGACGGTGTTTGTGGATAACGCACCGGCGGTGGCGGTGTATAAAAAGCATGGCTTTGAGATTGAAGGCACCGGGCGCAAGTATGGCCTGCGCAACGGCGAGTATGTGGATGCCTACTTTATGGCGCGGCTGAAGGGGTAACCCTCACCCTTTTAGAGACTCACCCGCCCCCTCTTCGTAACAAAGAGAGGGCCGGGTGAGGGTAAATCAGAACCCCGCCGTTAAATCATCCGGCGAACGCGGGTCGGACGCACCATACAGCGTACCATCCGGCCCCACCATAATGCTCTGAGTGCTGCCCATCGCTTCTTTTACCACCACTTTCTGGCCCTTTCCTTCCAGCAGCTTCAGCGTATCCGGGCTAAAGCCCTTCTCCACCCGCAGCTCATCCGGCAGCCATTGATGATGGAAACGCGGCGCATTGGTTGCTTCCGCCACATTCATGCCGAAGTCAACGGTATTCACCACCATTTGCAGTACCGTGGTGATAATTCGGCTGCCGCCAGGGCTACCGGTCACCAGCCAGGTTTTACCGTCTTTGACTACGATAGTCGGCGACATCGATGACAGTGGGCGTTTCTTCGGCCCCACGGCGTTGGCGTCGCCGCCCACCAGCCCATAGACGTTTGGTACGCCAGGTTTGGCGGAGAAATCATCCATCTCGTTGTTCATTAAAATGCCGGTGTTCCCCGCCACAATGCCGGTGCCGAAAGTGGTGTTCAGCGTATAGGTCACCGCCACCGCGTTTCCGTCTTTATCCACCACTGAGAAGTGGGTGGTTTGATTGCTCTCGTACGGCGCCAGTTTGCCCGGTTTAATCTCGCTGGACGGTTTGGCTTTGTTGAGGTCAATCTCCCCGGCAATGGATTTGGCGTAGGCTTTGTTGGTCAGCGCCTGCCACGGTACCTTCACAAAATCCGGGTCACCGAGATACTCCGAGCGGTCGGCATAGGCGTGTTTTTCCGCTTCCGCCATCAGCTGCATCGCATCGGCGCTGCCGAAGCCGTATTTATGCAGGTCGAAATTCTCGAGGATATTGAGGATTTGCACGATGTGGATCCCACCGGAGGACGGTGGAGGCATCGAGAAGACTTCATAGCCACGATATTCGCCGCTAATCGGCGTACGCTGTACTGCCTTATAGTTGGCCAGATCGGCCTTGCTCATCAGGCCACCGTTATTATGCATCTCTTCGGCAATCTGATCGGCGATAGCGCCTTTATAGAAAGCATCCGGGCCATGTTCGGCGATGAGCGTCAGGCTTTTTGCCAGATTGGTCTGCACCAGCTTGTCGCCCTTCTTCAGCGGTTCGCCATCTTTCCAGAAAATTGCTTTACTGTTGGCATGATTCGGCAGCACTTCGCTGCCATAGGTTTTGAGATCGTCGGCCAGTGCGCTATTCACGGTAAAGCCGTCCTGCGCCAGCTTGATGGCCGGCTGGATAACTTTGTTCAGCGGCAGCGTGCCGTACTTCTCCAGCGCCAACGAAAAGCCCGCCACGGTACCCGGCGTGCCGGAGGCGAGATGCGAGATCAGCGATTTTTTACTGTCCGGATTGCCCTGCGAGTCGAGGAACATATCACGCGACGCCTGCTCCGGCGCCATTTCTCGGAAGTCTATTGCCGTGGTTTTTCCATCCTTGGTGCGCAGCATCATAAAACCGCCGCCGCCAAGGTTCCCGGCCTGCGGATGGGTCACCGCCAGCGCATAGCCCACGGCCACCGCAGCATCCACCGCGTTACCGCCCTGTTTAAGGATCTCGACACCCACGTTGGTGGCCATCGCATCAACCGAGGCCACCATCCCCTGCTGCGCACGAACAGGGTGGAAAACATCTTCTTCAACGCCATAGGAAACCGGCGGCGGTGGTGCAGCAACGGCGCTGTAACAGCTTCCTGCCAGCAGAGCAGCAAGCGCGGCTCCGCATAAAAATGACGGTTTTATCATTAGCATAATTCTCCAGAGTGTACGGGGACGTCCCGGATTAAGCCTGGTTCATAATGCTGAAATAATCCTCGTTCTGGTGGGAAAGGAGTAAACTTAGAGGATACCTCAAAGGAGGAAAGACGATGAAACGACTACTGATTCTGGCGGCGCTCTTGCCGTTCACGGCGCTTGCCGCACCATTGAACATCGACAATAACCCGAACCAGCCGGGGTATGAGATCCCCAGCCAGCAGCGGATGCAGTCGCGGATGCTGAACCAGCAGCAGCAGAATAAGGGGATGTTGAATCAACAGCTTAAATTGCAGACGCAGCAACAGCAGCAGCATCTGCAAAATCAGATGAATGCTAATCAGCAGCGCGTTCAGCAAACGCAACCAGGCATGCTGAACCCGCCAAGTCAGCCCGTTCCGAAAAGAAACGGCGACATGCTGAAGCAATATTAAGGCTGGAAGTTCGGGCCAATCACATCGATCGCATCGGTACAGATGCTATTCACACCCCAGCGCAGCAATTCAGCCGCGCGCTGGGGGTTATTCACCGTATAGACCAGAATCTTCAGGCCGGCCTCACGCAGCGCATCCACCCGCGCTTCGTCGAGCAGGCGATGGTTGAGGTGAATAGAAACGCATCCTAAACGCGTCGTCAGCTCTCGCCAGTCGTCGCGCCACTCATCAAGCAGCAACCCACGCGGTAGCTCAGGTACCGCCTGCTGCGCCGCTTCCAGCGCATCGATTTCAAATGACGACAGCAGCGGTGGTGTCATATCCGCCCACAGTTCGCGAGCGGCCAGCGCCACCACTTTGCCGGTTAGCGGCCCGGTACCGGTGGTAGGTTTAATCTCAATATTCGCCATCATGCCATGCTGGCGGCAGCGCTCCGCCACCTGAGACAGCAGCGGTAAGGGTTCGCCTTTAAAGCTGCTGCTAAACCAGCTGCCCGCATCCACCCGCAGCAGATCCTGCCAGCTCAGCTCGCCCGCCACGCCCCAGCCGTTGCTGGTGCGCTCGAGGTTGTCATCGTGCAGCAGGAAAATCTCGCCGTCTTTCGATAACTTCGCGTCAAACTCGATCATGGTATGACCGTAGTGCGCGCCGACATCAATCGCCGCGAGGGTGTTTTCCGGTGCTAGTTTACCGCCGCCACGGTGGGCGACGATGTGGGGATAAGGCCAGTTGCTCATACGCGTAATCCTGTTTCACCTTCAAAGAGGTGCAGATGTTCATCCGGCAGATGCAGCCAAAGCGTAGTACCTGCATTTGGGCGCAACTGATGCGGCAGACGAACCACCATTTTCTGTTCGCCAAAGCGTCCGTGCGCCAGGTTATCTGCCCCTAAAATTTCCAGCGTATCGACCACCATCGGTACACCGTTTTCCGCCTGCGAGCTTAACGCAATATGTTCCGGGCGGATACCCAGCGTCATGCGACGCCCGGCAAACTCACGGCGCATACCGGGCAGCGGTAGCTGCATGCCGTTTGCCAGCACGAAACGGGTTCCGGTCTCATCCATCTGCCCATCCAGCAGGTTCATCGCCGGGCTGCCGATAAAGCTCGCCACAAAGCGGCTGGCAGGCTTCTCGTACACTTCTACCGGCGTCCCAATCTGCTCGGCGATGCCTTTGTTCATCACCATCACCCGCTGGGCCAACGTCATCGCCTCGACCTGATCGTGTGTAACGTACAGCGAAGTGGTTTTGAGGCGACGATGAAGATGCTGTAGCTCAAGGCGCATCTGCACGCGCAGCTTGGCATCAAGATTAGAGAGCGGTTCATCAAACAGGAATACCGCCGGATCGCGCACGATAGCGCGCCCCATCGCCACGCGCTGGCGCTGGCCGCCGGAAAGTTCGCGCGGGCGACGTTTAAGCAGGCCATCCAGCTCCAGAATACGCGCTGCCTCCTGCACCTTTTCGGCAATGTGCGCTTTCCCCATCCCGCGAATCTTCAGGCCCCAGGCCATGTTCTCTTCCACGCTCATATGTGGATAGAGCGCGTAGTTCTGGAACACCATCGCGATGCCGCGATCCTTTGGCTCCATCTCCGTTACGCGCTTGCGGTCAATCCAGATATCACCGCTGGTGACTCGCTCAAGCCCGGCCACCATACGCAGCAGCGTCGATTTGCCGCAGCCCGAAGGGCCGACCATCACAATAAATTCCCCGTCAGCCACATCCAGCGTCAGCGGTTGAATCACCTGGGTTTTGCCATCCCAGCTTTTGGTTACTGCCTGTAGTTTTAAACCTGCCATTTTTATTTCTCACTATCGACCAGACCACGCACGAAAGCGCGCTGCATGGCTAAAACGATGACAACCGGAGGGATAAGCGTCAGCAGCATCGCTGCCATAACCTGATTCCATTGCGTGGTGCCTTCACCGGTGGCGATCATCCCTTTGATGCCCGCCACGGCGGTGCCGAGATTCACGTCGGTGATAATCAGCAGCGGCCACAGATACTGGTTCCAGCCGTAGATAAAGGTGATAACGAACAGCGCGGCCAGATTGGTTCTCGACAGCGGCAGCACAATGTCGCGGAAGAAGCGCATCGGCGAAGCGCCATCAATGCGCGCTGCTTCGATAAGCTCATCCGGCAGCGTCATAAAGAACTGGCGGAACAAAAAGGTCGCCGTGGCGGAAGCCATTAGCGGCAGCGTCAGCCCCGCGTAGCTATCGAGCATTTTCAGGTTGGCGATCACTTCCACCGTCGGGAAAATACGCACTTCAACCGGCAACATCAGGGTGATAAAAATCATCCAGAAGAACAGGTTACGTAGTGGAAAGCGGAACCAAACGATAGCGAAGGCCGAAAGCATGGAAACCGCAATTTTGCCGACCGTGATGGCAAAGGCCATGATGAAACTGTTGAGCATCATCAGCCAAAACGGCGCGCTGTTGGCGCCGACGCCATTCACCCAAATCGCCTTCATGTTCTCCAGCAAATGGCCACCGGGGATCAGGGTCATCGGCGTTTCAAACACCGCTTTGTTATCCAGCGTCGCCGCCGTAAACGCGACGTACAGCGGAAACAGAATCACGATAATCCCGAGGATCAGCATGGTGTGGCTGAATATCGTCAGCCCGCGACGGTTCTCAATCATTGGTAGCGCACCTTTCTTTCCACGTAGCGGAACTGCACCACGGTCAGGATGATGACGAGGAACATCAGCACCACTGATTGGGCGGCAGAGGCCGAGAGATCGAGCCCGGCAAAGCCTTCGCGGTAAATCTTGTAGATAAGCGTGGTGGTCGCCTGCACCGGCCCACCGGCGGTCGCGGCATCGATCACCGGGAAGGTGTCGAAGAAGGCGTACACCAGATTGACCACCAGCAGGAAGAAGCTCACCGGCGCAATCAGCGGTAGCGCCAGCTTGAAGAAGCGACGAATCGGGCCGGCACCATCAATCGCGGCGGCCTCAACCAGCGAGCGGGGAATGGACTGAAGGGCGGCAAAGAAAAACAGAAAGTTGTAGCTGATCTGCTTCCAGACTGAAGCAAACACCACCAGGAACATCGCCTGACCGCTGTTCTGCGCGTGGTTCCAGTCATAGCCGAACTCACCGAGAAAATGGGTGATAAGCCCGCGCCCGGGGTTGAAGAGGAATATCCACAGTACGGCCGCAACGGCCGGTGCGACGGCATAAGGCAGCAGCATCAGCGTTTGATACAGACGGCTGCCGCGCACCACGTAATCGACCAGCGCCGCAAAGAACAGCGACACCAGCAGGCCGCTCACCGTGACCATCGCGCTGAACTTAATCGTCGTCCAGAACGAGTCAAGGTAATAGCCGTCATGGAACAACGCGACGAAGTTATCCAGGCCGACAAACTGGCTGGAGAGACCGAACGGATCGACGCTTTGCAACGAGTACCACAGCGCTTCGCCCGCGGGCCAGATAAAGAAGATAACGGTGATAATCAACTGCGGGGCGACCAATGCGTAAGGCAGCCAGCGGGATTTAAACACCGGACGGGATGATGACATAGTTAAACTCTGAGTTGTTTTCCCCTCACCCCGGCCCTCTCCCCAAAGGGGCGAGGGAGAACGGCCGAACCGAGCGATAGTGACCAGATGCCTCCGAACAGTCCTTTCACCTCTATGAGTACAGGCGAAAGGTTGTACCAGGCGCTTCTTACCAGATGGCTCCGAACGGTCCCCTCTCCCCTATGGGGAGAGGGTTAGGGTGAGGGGTCAGGCTAAAAATTAAGACTTGGTTGACTGCTCAAAGCGACGCAGCAGCTGATTACCGCGTTCCACCGCAGAATCGAGCGCCTGCTGAGGCGTTTTCTTCCCGGTCCATACGCTTTCCAGCTCTTCATCAACGATGGTGCGGATCTGCGGCATATTGCCCAGACGCAGCCCTTTGGTGAACGGCAAAGGCGGTTTGTTCAGCATCTGACGGGTCGCGATGTCCGCCCCAGGATTTTTATCGTAGAAGCCCTGCTGACGCGTCAGGTCATACGCGGCGGTCGTAATCGGCAGATAGCCGGTTTTCTGGTGCCATTCGGCGGCGTTTTCCGGCTTCGCCAGGAACTCGAGGAATTTCGCCACGCCGGTGTAGGTTTCTTTATCTTTACCCTGCATCACCCACAGGCTTGCCCCGCCGATGATGGCGTTCTGCGGCGCGCCCTTCACGTCAGCGTCGTAAGGCATCATGCCTACGCCGTAGTTGAATTTAGCGTACTGGCGAATATCGGCCAGCGAGCCGGACGACGCAGTGGTGATGGCGCAGTCGCCGTTGTAGAACTTCTCGGTGGATTCGTCTTTACGCCCGAAGTAGCTGAAGTCGCCTTTCTTGTTCAACGCTTCCAGCAGAGCGATGTGTTTTACCTGCTCTGGCTTATTGAACTCCAACACCGCATCGGTACCGTCGAAGCCGTTGTTTTTGGTCGCCACCGGCAGGCCATGCCAGGCGCTAAAGTTCTCAATCTGGATCCAACCCTGCCAGCCGCTGGCGTAGCCGCACTTCATCCCCGCCGCTTTCAGCTTCGCAGTGTAGTCCGCCAGGTCTTGCCAGGTTTTTGGTGGCTGCTCGGGATCGAGGCCCGCTTTTTTGAAGGCGTCTTTGTTGTAGTACAGCACCGGCGTGGAGCTGTTAAACGGCTGGGAGAGCAGATGGCCGGTTTTGGAGTCGGTGTAGTAACCGGAAACCGTTGGCACAAACTGAGATTCATCGAACTTGATACCCGCATCGCTGAACACCTGATAGACCGGCTTAATCGCCTTCGAGGCCATCATGGTAGCGGTACCCACTTCATACACCTGCAAAATCGCCGGAGCGTTACCGGTACGGAACGCGGCAATGCCTGCGCTCAGGCTCTGCTCGTAGTTACCTTTATAGACCGGCTGAATTTTGTAGTCCGGGTTGGCCGCATTGAAGCGCTGTGCCAAAGAGTCCACCTCTTTACCCAGTTCACCTTCCATAGAATGCCAGAATGGAATGGTGGTCACTGCCATTGCCTGGCCTGCAAAGGCCAGACTCATTGCCAACCCTAAAGCTGTATGTCGTAACGATATCATCGGTTATCTCTCTTTTTGTGCCGGGATGCGCGATATCACGCGTTTTATGTTCGCGGGGGTAACATGACATGCTCGAATGACAGAAAAATAACTTTTTTATTACAAAAAAAAGATAGTAAGGCGACAAAGGGATGGCAAGGCAGTGACGCTTCGAAGAAGGCAAAGTGGGAGCTGAGACACGTATAGGAAATAAACAGTTACGAAAGCTGAACGCAAACGTTCAATCTAAAATTCGCAGGGAAAGGACAGACCGAATGGGGAATTAACGCGCCCTATCCGGCCTACGCTGATCGGTAGACCGGATAAAGTTGTGACTATTTTACCGGGAGTTAGCCGCCGAGATAAGCGCTGCGCACGGCCTCGTTGGCCAGCAGCGCATCACCGGTATCTTCCAGCACCACGTGACCGTTTTCGAGCACGTAGCCGCGATCAGCGAGCTTCAGCGCCTGGTTGGCGTTCTGCTCGACGAGGAAGATCGTCATCCCCTGCTCACGTAACTGCTCGATGGTGTCGAAGATTTGCTGAATGATGATCGGCGCCAGGCCCAGAGATGGCTCATCCAGCAGCAGTAGACGCGGCTGGCTCATCAGCGCACGGCCGATGGCCAACATCTGCTGTTCACCACCGGACATCGTGCCCGCACGCTGGATGCGGCGCTCGTGCAGACGTGGGAACAGGTCATACACCCATTTGATGCGCTCCTGGAACTGGTCGCGTTCGGCAAAGAAACCACCCATCGCCAGATTCTCCTCCACGGTCATCCGCGAGAAGACACGACGCCCTTCCGGGACAATCGCCACCGCTTCGCGCATAATTTTCGCCGTCTGCCAGTCGGTAATGTCTTTATCATCAAAGACAATCCGCCCACTGGTCGCACGCGGATCGCCGCACAGCGTGCCGAGCAGCGTGGTTTTGCCCGCGCCGTTAGCACCGATGAGCGTCACGATTTCGCCCTGATTAATATGCAGACTGACCTCGTGCAGCGCCTGAATCTTCCCGTAGTGGGCGCTGACTCTATCAAACGATAACATCACTTTATCCATTTTATGCCTCACCCAGATAAGCGCGGATCACGTCCGGGTTGTTGCGGATCTCTTCCGGTGTCCCGTTGGCCAGCGGCGTGCCCTGATTCACCACGTAGATGCGGTCAGAAATGCCCATTACCAGCTTCATATCGTGTTCAATCAGCAGGATGGTGGTGTTGTGATGATTACGCAGCTCGGCAATCAGCTCGTCCAGCTCTTTGGTCTCTTTCGGGTTGAGGCCAGCGGCGGGTTCATCGAGCATCAGAATTTCCGGCTGCGTCACCATGCAGCGGGCTATCTCCAGGCGACGCTGATCGCCGTAGGCCAGGTTGCTGGCCTGACGGTTAGCGTGCTCCAAAAGACCAATACGCTCAAGCCAGGTGGCGGCGCGGTCCAGTGCTTCGCTTTGCGCACGGCGGAACGATGGCGTTTTTAACAGTCCGGAGAAGACGCCGGTTTTCAGCTGCTGATGCTGTGCCACCAGCAGGTTTTCAATCACCGTCATTTCGCGGAACAGGCGCACGTGCTGGAAAGTACGCACCACGCCCATACGGGCAATCTGTTGCCCCGGCAGCCCTTCGAGATGCTGATCGCGCAGCATGATGGTCCCACCCGTCGGCTTATAGAAGCCGGTCAGGCAGTTAAACACCGTGGTTTTACCGGCCCCGTTTGGGCCAATGAGCGATACGATCTCCTGAGGACGGAGCTCCAGATTGACGTTGTTGACCGCCAGCAGGCCGCCAAAACGCATCATCAGACCGTTAACGGATAATAATGGCTGACTCATGCCTGCTCTCCTTCTTTCGCTTTCCCGTTTTTCATTTTCAACTGTGGACGGGTCATCGGCAGAAGTCCCTGTGGACGCCAGATCATCATCAATACCATCAGGCCACCGAGCATCAGCATGCTGTATTCGTTGAAGTCACGCATCAGTTCACGCGACACCACCAGCAGAATCGCCGCGAGGATCACCGCAAACTGCGAGCCCATGCCACCCAGTACCACAATCGCCAGCACAAAGGCCGACTCGGCAAAGGTGAAGGATTCCGGGCTGACGAAGCCCTGACGCGCGGCGAACAGCGTACCGGCGAAGCCCGCGAACGCGGCGCTGATGGTAAAGGCGGTCAGCTTGATGCGCGTTGGGCTTAACCCCAATGAACGACAGGCAATTTCATCTTCACGCAGCGCTTCCCACGCGCGGCCCAGCGGCATACGCAGCAGGCGGTTAATCACGAACAGGCTCAGCACCACCAGCAGCAGCGCCACCAGGTAGAGGAAAATCACGCGATCAGAAGGGTCATACTTGACGCCAAAGAAGTTGCTGAAAGTGTCCCAGCCGCCTTCACGGGCGCTACGGCTGAACTCGAGGCCGAAGAAGGTCGGTTTCGGGATCTGGCTGATACCGTTCGGGCCGCCGGTCACCTCGGTGTTGTTCAGCAACAGAATACGGACGATCTCACCAAAGCCTAAGGTCACAATCGCCAGATAGTCACCGCGCAGGCGCAGTACCGGGAAGCCCAGCAGGAAGCCTGCCGCCGCCGACACCAGGCCAGCCAGCGGCAGGCAGGTCCAGAAGCCCAGACCATAATAGTGGTTCAACAGCGCGAAGGTATAAGCGCCAATGGCGTAGAAGCCACCGTAGCCCAGCACCAGCAGGCCCGACAGCCCTACCACCACGTTCAGCCCCAGGCCGAGGATGATGTAAATCATGGTCAGGGTGGCGATATCCACCGTGCCGCGCGACACCATAAACGGCCACGCCACGGCAATTACCAGCAGCGCAATCAGGAACAGTTTTTGTTTGACGGTCGAGCCATCAATCGCCGGCAGAATAAACTTCGGCCCGGAGACGCTTTTCAGCCCTTTCTGGAACAGCGGACGCAGCATCTGGAAGAAGAACACCACGGCAGTACCGATAAAGATCCACTGCCAGCGAATGTCCGCCGCGCTGCCGACCACCAGTTTGGTGCCGTCAAGCTGCAGCTGCACGCCCATAAAGACGCCCGCCAGAACAAAGAACATCGCCGCCGACAGCAGCGCCATCGCAAATTGCATCGGTTTCATACTTTCTCTACCTCCGGGCGACCCAGGATGCCGGTCGGCATCACCAGCAGCACCACGATCAGCAGCGCGAATGACACCACGTCTTTGTATTCAGTACTCAAATACGCCGACGACAGCGCTTCCGCGATACCGAGAATCAGCCCACCAATCATCGCACCAGGAATACTGCCGATACCGCCAAGCACCGCTGCGGTAAAGGCTTTCATCCCGGCCATAAAGCCGATGTATGGGTTGATGACGCCGTAGAACTGACCCAGCAGCACGCCCGCTACCGCCGCCATCGCTGCGCCGATAACAAACGTCAGGGCAATCACGCGGTCGGTATTAATACCGAGCAGGCTGGCCATTTTCAGGTCTTCCGCGCAAGCGCGGCAGGCGCGGCCCATCCGCGAGTAACGGATAAATAACGTCAGCGCCAGCATGGCGACAAAGGTCACCACCCAGATAACCAACTGCATAGTGGTGATAGATGCGGAGAAGTTTTCGCTGCTACCGACAATCCACTGGCCGTTAAACAGGCTCGGCAGTGCGATATCGCGCGAGCCTTCGGTCAGGCTGACGTAGTTCTGCAGGAAAATAGACATCCCGATAGCGGAGATCAGCGCAATCAGGCGTTTGGAGTTACGCACCGGGCGGTAGGCCACCCGTTCGATACTCCAGCCATAGGCGCTGGCAATCACAATCGCCCCGATGAAGCCAGCCGCCACCAGCAGCCAGCTGGTGTCGATGCCCATCATCATCAGCGCGGCGATGATCATAAAGGAGACATAACTACCGATCATGTAGACCTCGCCGTGGGCGAAGTTAATCATGCCGATAATTCCGTATACCATGGTGTAACCGATGGCGATCAGTGCATAGGTGCTTCCCAGCGTAACGCCGTTAAACATCTGCTGCACAAAGTAGAGAACCTGCTCTGACATACATTAGCCTTTTGCTACCCCTGCGGATCTACGCCCGCCAGGGGGGAATGAAGGTTACTTCGCGACCGTGGACGAGCCGTCGGCATGCCACTGGAAGACGCCAAACTCGAATCCTTTCAAATCGCCCTTTTCATCCCAGGAAAGCGGCCCAATCACGGTTTTTGCCCCGTTAGCTTTTAAATCTTTAATCAGCGCCAGCGGATCGTCGCTGCCGGTACGTTCCATGGCGGTTGCCAAAGACTGCACAGCGGCATAAGTGATCCACACGTAAGGACCGCTTGGATCTTTCTTCTGCGCTTTCAGGGCATCGACGATAGCGCTGTTTGCCGGATCCTGGTCATAGCGTTTTGGCATGGTCACCAGCATCCCTTCACCCGCATCGCCGGCAATGTTCGACAACGAAGCGTTACCGACGCCTTCCGGCCCCATGAACTGAGTTTTCAGACCCACCGCACGCGCCTGACGCAGCATCTGGCCCATTTCCGGGTAGTAGCCACCGTAGTAAACAAAGTCGATGTTCTCTTTTTGCAGACGGGCGAGCAGCGCGGAGAAATCTTTTTCACCGGCGGTGATACCGTCAAAGAAGACCACATTAGCCTTCGCCGCTTTCAGGCTCTGCTGAACGGAACGCGCCAGACCCTCACCGTACTGCTGTTTGTCATGAATGATGGCAATACGCTGCGGTTTAACGCTATTGAGGATATATTTCGCCGCCGTCGGCCCCTGAGAGGAGTCGAGGCCCGCAGTACGCATGATGTATTGATAGCCACGCTGAGTCAGCTCTGGGTTGGTCGCCCCCGGAGAGATCATCAAAATGCCTTCATCTTCATAAATGTCGGAAGCGGGCTGCGTGGAAGAAGAGCAAAGGTGGCCAATCACGTATTTAATACCGTCATTGACGATCTTGTTGGCAACCGCCACCGCCTGTTTTGGATCGCAGGCGTCGTCGTACTCGACGCCGACCAGTTTGTCGCCCTTGATGCCGCCTTTGGCGTTGATGTCTTTAATGGCCTGACGCGCGCCATTGAACTCCATGTCGCCCCACTGCGCGACCGGGCCGGACATGGCCCCTACCACCGCGACTTTAATATCAGCCGCCAGTGCCGTGTGTGACATAGCCAGTGCGACCATCCCTGCGATAACTGTTTTTGTATTCCTTTTCATACTTCGGGATCCCCATTCGTGATGTCGTGTTTACACGTCGTGGCGTGTATATATTTTGTAATTTTATGGTTAAAAAGCATTCTGTACTTTTATTATACAACGCTACTTTTACCATTATCTTTAATGAGTTAGCGCAGCTTTTTAACCAAATACAGACTAAATTCTCTATTTTTCAGTCTATTAAGAAAAGATAATATTCTGATTTTCTCCATAGATAAACAAAAACAAGTCCGATTTCAGCATAAAATAACGACACATATGGCCGAATAAAACGCTGGTTTTCAGGTTAAAATTCTGGTTATTTTTCTATCTATAATGTTTCAAACTGCCTTAGTGGACATCGAAAAACTAATCCCCTGTTAGACGCCGTAAAAAGAGAAAGCCCCCAGCAGGATAAATTGAGTAAACTGACCGCAATTTTTCAGATTTGAGCAAACCGTCTATGAAACTGACCATCATTCGTTTAACCACGCTTAGCGACCAGGATCGTATCTGCCTGAGCAAGATCTGGCCTGGGGTGACCGCCGCCGACCTTCCTCTTGATGACACCCACCGTTTGTACGCTGCACGTTTTAACGAACGCCTGCTCGCCGCCGTTCGGGTCACCCTCAACGGCAATCAGGGCGTGCTGGACGATTTATGCGTGCGCGAAATCACCCGCCGCCGCGGCGTGGGCCAGTACCTGATTGAAGAGGTCATGCACGACAACCCGCAGGTCAGCCGCTGGGTGCTGAGCAGATTCGCTGCTGAAGAGAGCCTGGAAATGGCAGCGTTTGCCAAAGCCTTGGGCTTTGCAGTGCAGATTGACGGCTGGGTTAAAGAGTAACGCGGGCGGCCGCGCTGCGACGCTCGTCCGAACGACGATGAGGTCGATCGGACGAGCTCGTGGCGCAGGAATGGCCGTGCGCAGCCTTGCGAGTCTTATTTCGCGTCGGTTGCAGTGCCGTTAGCGTGCCAGTTAAAGATGCCGAACTCGAAGCCTTTCAGATCACCTTTCTCATCCCATGACAGAGGGCCCATCACGGTGTCGACGGTGCTGGCTTTCAGGTATTTGGCGATCTCAGCCGGATCGTCGGAGTGGTTCAGACCAGCCTGCAAAGATTGCAGCGCAGCGTAGGTGGTCCACACGAACGCGCCGCTTGGATCCTGTTTCTTCGCTTTGATCGCATCCACGATTGGTTTGTTAGCTGGAACCTGGTCGTAGTTCTTCGGCTTGGTCACCAGCAGGCCTTCCGCAGAATCACCCGCGATATTAGACAGCGACACGTTAGCGACCCCTTCTGGGCCCATGAACTGGGTTTTCAGGCCCGCAGCACGCGCCTGGCGCAGGATCTGCCCCATTTCCGGGTGATAGCCACCGAAGTAAACGAAGTCGATGTTTTCTTTCTTCAGACGCGCCACCAGGGTGGAGAAGTCTTTTTCACCCGCGGTAATGCCGTCAAAGAAGACCACGTTTGCGCCGCCTTTCTTCAGACCGTCCTGTACAGAACGCGCCAGACCTTCACCGTACTGCTGCTTGTCATGCACGATAGCGATGCGCTGCGGCTTCACTTTGTCGATGATGTATTTCGCCGCGGTTGGGCCCTGATCGGAGTCCAGACCGGTGGTACGCAGAATCAGCTTATAGCCGCGTGCAGTCAGCTCTGGAGCGGTTGCCGCTGGGGTAATCATCAGAATGCCTTCGTCTTCATAGATATCAGACGCTGGCTGCGTGGAAGAGGAACACAGGTGGCCGATAACGTACTTGATGCCGTCATTGACCACTTTGTTAGCGACCGCAACCGCCTGTTTCGGGTCACAGGCATCATCGTACTTCACGATTTCCAGTTTGTTGCCCTTGATGCCGCCTTTGGCGTTGATATCCGATACCGCTTGTTCTGCACCGCTGAATTCCTGATCGCCATACTGCGCAACCGGACCGGACATCGCACCCACGACAGCAACTTTAATATTTTCTGCTAATGCCATATTGCTGAATGCCAGTGCAATACATCCTGCCAGTAACGCTTTACCCTTCATATTCATCCTGAGGTTCCCCATTGTTATGGTTATTGCATTTGTTGTGATGTTGTTATTTAGCACATTATTCTTATATGAGGCTCTCACCAAGTATAAGATATTAATATTAAGGGATACTGCCTGTGCTTTTGCAGCATACTCTGCTAAAACATACCCCATTTTTATGGAATTGAAACGATAATTTTGACGGATTTGTAACGTAAAAATGACAAAAAAAAGCCACTCATCGGAGTGGCTTATGGCTGGCAGGGTTCAGCAGAGAACTATTCAGTCAGCGCCCGGCGAATCACCTCCAGCGCCTGCTGGAACTGTTTCTCTGGGATGGTGAGCGGATAGAGGAAACGGATAACGTTGCCGTAAACCCCGCAGCTCAGCAGCAGAACGCCTTCCGCCAGCGCGCGCTCCTGAACTAATTTGGTGAACTCCGGCGACGGTTCGCCGGTTTGCGGATCGATAAATTCGACCGCCACCATTGACCCTAAGCCACGCACGTCGGCAATCGCCGGGCAGGACTCACGCGCTTTATTCAGCACTTCAATCAGATGCTGACCAAGATGATTGGCCCGTGTGCACAACGCTTCTTCTTCAATGACGTCCAGCACCGCATGCGCGGCGGCCACCGCCAGCGGGTTGCCCGCATAGGTACCGCCCAAACCGCCTGGCGCCGGTGCATCCATCACTTCGGCGCGTCCAACGACGCCGGAAAGCGGGAAGCCGCCGGCCAGACTTTTGGCCATGGTGATAAGGTCAGGCTTCACGCTATGGTAATCCATGGCGAACAGCTTGCCGGTACGGGCAAAACCGGTCTGCACCTCGTCAGCGATCAGCAAAATACCGTGGGTATCGCACAGCGCGCGCAGCCCCTGCATAAAGTCGGCTGGCGCGACGTTGAAACCACCTTCGCCCTGCACCGGCTCGAGGATAATCGCCGCCACCTGGTCGGGCGCGATATCGGCTTTAAAGATATGGGTCAGGCTTTTCAGCGCCATTTCAGTGGTCACGCCGTGGGCGGCGTTCGGATAAATACCGTGATAGACCGAGCCAGGGAACGGACCAAAGCCAATTTTATACGGCGCGACTTTGCCGGTTAGGGCCATGGTCATAAAGGTGCGGCCGTGAAAGCCACCGCCAAACGTGATAAGCCCTGGACGTTTGGTGTAGGCGCGGGCAATCTTCACCGCGTTTTCCACCGCCTCTGCCCCGGTGCTGAAGAATGCGGTCTTGGCATTCCCGGCAATTGGCGCCGCGGCATTAATACGTTCTGCTAATGATACATAGCTTTCATAGGGTACGATTTGATAGGCGGTATGGGTGAACGCCTTGAGCTGATTCTCCACGGCGGCAATCACCTGCGGGTGGCGATGGCCGGTGTTCAGCACCGCAATTCCGGCGGCAAAATCAATATACTCGTTGCCCTCAATATCCCACAGCGTGGCGTTCTCCGCGCGCTCTGCGTAGAAACCGCACATCACGCCAACGCCGCGTGGCGTCGCCTGTAAACGCCGATGATTCAGTGACTCGTTACTCACGGTAAACCCCCTGCCGATAAAAGACGGAAAAAAACGTAGCGCATATTCAGTCTTTGCGATTGTTTGCATTAACGCCAGCAGCAAAACGGAAATAAACAGAGGAAAGCGTGATGACGGTGGGATAAAAAACAAAACCCCCGGATGGGCATCCAGGGGTTATCGGGGCGGTGAACTAACCGGCGTTATCAGGCTTCAATCGCCGCACGCAGTTTTTTCATCGCATTCTTTTCAAGCTGGCGAACGCGCTCGGCGGAAACGCCGTAACGGTCGGCCAACTCTTGCAGCGTGGACTTGTTGTCTTCGTCCAGCCAGCGGGCGCGAATGATGTCCTGACTACGCTCGTCCAGACCCTGCATTGCGTCGGTCAGCTTGTTGGCTGCCTGCTCTTCCCAGTTATCATCTTCGATGCCATCGGCAAAGTTGGACGATTTATCCTGCAGATAGAGCACCGGTGCAACGGAATGGCTTTCTGAGTCATCATCAGAAGACATATCAAACGCCATATCCTGCGCCGCCATGCGGGATTCCATCTCGCGGACGTCTTTGCTGGATACGCCCAGCTCGCGGGCCACCATTTCAACTTCATCCTGGTTGAACCAACCCAGACGCTGCTTGTTTTTACGCAGGTTAAAGAACAGCTTACGCTGTGCTTTAGTCGTTGCGACTTTAACGATACGCCAGTTACGCAGCACGTATTCGTGGATTTCCGCTTTGATCCAATGCACGGCAAAGGAGACAAGGCGCACGCCCACTTCTGGGTTAAAGCGACGCACCGCTTTCATCAGGCCAATGTTGCCTTCCTGAATCAGGTCCGCCTGCGGCAGGCCATAGCCCGAGTAATTACGAGCAATATGAACAACAAAGCGCAGGTGAGACAGGATCAGCGTTTTAGCTGCTTCCAGATCGCCCTGGTAATGCAGCCGTTCAGCAAGCGCCTTTTCTTCATCAGCCGTCAACATCGGCCATGTGTTCGCAGCCCGGATATAAGATTCCAGGTTACCGACAGGGGCTAACGCTAAATTTTGCATTTCTTTGGTCATTCAAATCCTCTCAATTCACTTCATACTGGCGGTGGCTTGCCGCTCTACGCAACAAACATGCCAGGCTCTATGAGCAACGAGAATATCATCCGCTCTTGTATCAGACAGTGAGTTTATCCACAAGTTCAATGCAACAGTGTGAACAAATTACGCACAAAATGTGACACGCGATAGCCGCGAGGGCAGAAAGATGGGGTTTAAAACGCATCCCCTGCGGACGTGAGTCGTCGCAGGGGAAGAGTATAACAGAACTTTATTAATCGGGAGTAAAGTGGCGTAAATGTTGGACCGTGGCAAGCCAGGCTGCCACCCAGCCAATCATTGAGCACACCAGCAGCAGGAGCAAACACTCGTCAAACGACAGCCCACTCAGCTCAAACTGGGTACCAAACACCCGCGCCACATCCGTCACCGCCGATGACAGGCGCATCACCAGAATTTCCGACAGAATCAGCGACAGGAACGCGCCGGAGAAACCGAGCAGCGCGCCGCCGTAGAGGAACGGGCGCAGGATAAAGCCGTCCGTTGCGCCAATCAGCTTCTGTACGTTAATGGTGTCGCGACGGGCAAAGATGCTCAGACGCACGCTGTTACCAATGACAAGGAAGACTGCCGCCACCATCAGCACGCCGATCATTGCCGATACGCGGCCAACAAGTCCGGTAATGGACGCCAGGCGGGAGAACCAACTGTCATCCATACGCACTTCATTAACGCCCTGAATCTGCGCCACGCGGTCGCGTAAGGTATTTAATGCATCGGTAGTCTGGAAGTCGATTTTCGGAATCACGACCGCCACAGCGGGCAGCGGGTTCTCTTCCAGCATATCCAGCGCGCCGCCAAAGCCCGACCAGTTACGGAACTCGCCCAGCGCTTCATCACGGGAGAGATAGTTAACCTTATCGACGCCCTGTCCGGCCTGCAGCTGCCCAACCACTTTCGCCGCCGCATCGTCGTCCAGCGTTTTTTCCAGATAGACCGTAATCTGCGGTGAAGGGTAGTACTGCGAAGCCGCCGTGTTGACGTTCTT
The DNA here is from genome assembly GCF_001571285.1 of Kluyvera cryocrescens NBRC 102467. Classification (GTDB taxonomy): domain Bacteria; phylum Pseudomonadota; class Gammaproteobacteria; order Enterobacterales; family Enterobacteriaceae; genus Kluyvera; species Kluyvera cryocrescens. The sequence goes on from NZ_BCTM01000012.1 coordinate 118,194, forward strand.
GTACACCATGTAGCAAACGCTCGGCAGCGTCAGGGAGATTGCGATAACCATCACTGTCAGAAAAGTGGCGAGTGGTTTGCTTTTCAGATCCTGCAAGGCACCCTGCCAGGCATAGCGAACCTGTTCATTGAATACATTGGTTTTACGCGAGTTCGGTTTCGGCGCCGGCTTACCGCGCTTCGGCGCGTTACGTCCCGCATCGCCAGATGATGTGACCGACTGACGAAAACGATCAAGACGGCCGCCGAACTGGCGGATTTGATTCATTGCATCACGCTTATTCACCCGTCATGCCTCCATGCAAGTGACCGTCGCTCAGCGTCAACATACGGTATGAACGACGAGAGATCAGATTGATATCGTGCGTCGCCATCAGCACCGTCACCCCGACGCGGTTAAACTCTTCGAACAGACGCAGAATGCCTTCCGACAGCGCATCATCAAGGTTACCGGTCGGTTCATCCGCCAGCAGTACCGCGGGCTTATTCACCACCGCACGGGCAATCCCGACGCGCTGCTGTTCACCGCCGGAGAGTTGAATCGGGAGATTTTTCGCTTTATCGAGCAGGCCGACTTTATCCAGCGCCGCCGAAACGCGGCGTCGAATATCATCATAGCTCGCACCCGCAATAATCAGCGGGATAGCCACGTTATCAAACACGGTGCGGTCCATCAGCAGATGGTGATCCTGGAAAATCATGCCGATCTGGCGGCGCAGGAACGGCACCTCACGGTTTTTCAGGCGGCTGATGTCATGGCCGCTGAACATAATTTTCCCGGCGCTTGGCCGCTCAATCCCACAGATAAGCTTCAGCAAAGTACTTTTACCTGCGCCGGAATGACCGGTCAGGAATGCCATCTCGCCTGGCTGCAGGTGAAAAGTCACCCCCTGCAGCGCTTGTCTCCCGCCGAGATAGGCTTTGCTGACGTGTTCAAAGCGAATCATGATTAATCCTCTCGGGCAAAAAGTGCCTCTATAAAATCGCCCGCTTTAAACGGACGTAAGTCCTCAATACGTTCGCCGACGCCGATGTAACGAATCGGAATGCCGAACTGATCTGCCACGGAGAATATCACCCCGCCTTTCGCAGTTCCGTCGAGTTTAGTCAGCGTGATGCCGGTCAGGCCCACCGCTTCATGGAACAGTTTGGCCTGGCTGATAGCATTTTGCCCGGTACTGGCGTCAATCGTCAGCATCACTTCATGCGGTGCATCAACGTCAAGCTTCTTCATCACGCGGACAATTTTCTTCAGCTCTTCCATCAGGTGCGACTTGTTCTGCAAGCGCCCAGCGGTATCGGCAATCAGCACATCCACATTACGCGCCTTAGCGGCTTGAATCGCATCGAAAATCACCGATGCAGAATCGGCGCCGGTATGCTGCGCAATCACCGGAATATTGTTGCGCTCGCCCCAGACCTGAAGCTGTTCAACCGCCGCCGCACGGAAGGTGTCACCCGCCGCCAGCATCACCGTTTTGCCCTGCTGTTCGAACTGACGCGCCAGCTTACCGATGGTGGTGGTTTTCCCCACACCGTTGACGCCGACCATCAGAATCACGAACGGGGTTTTGCCTTCAATATTAAGCGGTTCATCCACTTTTGCGAGAATTTCGCCCATTTCATCTTTCAGCAGGCCGTACAGCGCTTCCGCATCTTTAAGCTGTTTACGGCTGGCCGTTTCGGTCAGGCTGGCAATGATCTTACGGGTGGTATCCACGCCGACGTCGGCAATCAGCAGCTGCTCTTCCAGCTCTTCAAACAGATCATCGTCGATTTTCTTGCCGCGGAACAGACTGATAAATCCGGAACCGAGGTTTTCTTTGGTTTTTAACAGGCTGCGTTTCAGACGCGCGAAGAAACCTTCTTTGGTCGGTTTTTCCTGTTCCTGCGCCGCCGCGGGCTCTTCATCCCCCGCCTGTTCTTCTGCTTCTTCAACTGCCGCTTCATCTTGTGGATCGGCGGCCAGCGCCAGCGCTTCCAGCTCTTCGTCAGTCAGTTCAGCATCTTCGGCATCGGCTTCTTCGGTCGCAACGGTTTCAACATCAGTCGCAATCACCTCAACGACCGGCAGATCTTCAACGCGTTCCGGCACAGTGTCTTCGACAACCGGCGTTTCTTCAGGGGCCGCTGGCGCGTTGTCTTCAACGACCGGCAGTTCTTCCACCAATACAGGGGCAATCTCTTCGACAGCCGGCGCTTCTTCTACCGCGGCAGGTGCGTTTTCTTCCACCACCGGCAGATCTTCTACCCGGACAGGCTCTTCGACGCTCGGCGTTTCGGCAACGGCGGCCGGCGCGTTGTCCTCAACCACCGGCAGCTCTTCCACCTGCACCGGTGCAGACTCTTCGGCGACCAGAGGTTCTTCAACGGCAGGTGCAGCGTCTTCAGCAAGCGCGTGCGATTTTTCGCTTTCCGCTACCTGCTCAGTGACATCAACCACATCAGCGGCGAAAACTTCACTTTCTTCAAGCGTATGCGCGTCAGCATTCTTTTCAGCAGCAACGTCTGCAATAGCAGGCGTTTCGGCGACCGTTTCAGGCTCAACCGCCGACGTTTCTACCGCCGCCTGTTCTTCAATTTTTTCTTCTGATTCAACAACCTGATCCTGTTCTTTTTGACCAAAGCCCAGCCAGGAAAAAAACCCGCGTTTTTTTTCTTTTGCCATTTGCAACCACACTCCCCGCTGATAATTGATGGCGCCACTTCGCCACAATCGACGCGAAGGCTGAAATAATGATGAAATTAGTCGCTTAGTCTACCACTTAACTTCCCTGGCTTCACCGCTTTCACCCGGCAGAGCAGATCGCTAGAATAGCAGGCTGAAAGAGCGATCAGAGCGAACAAATGAAAAAACCAACCTCCGGCGGCAGTGGTCAGATCCGCATTATTGGCGGACAGTGGCGCGGCCGAAAACTTCCTGTCCCCGACAGCCCAGGTCTTAGACCCACCACCGACCGCGTGCGTGAAACCCTTTTTAACTGGCTGGCGCCGTCCATGGTAGACGCCCGCTGTCTGGACTGTTTTGCCGGCAGCGGCGCATTAGGACTGGAAGCACTCTCCCGCTATGCCGCCAGCACGACGCTGCTGGAGATGGAGCGCCACGTTGCTCAACAGCTGCAAAAAAACCTCGCCACGCTAAAAGCCGAACACGGTAAAGTGGTGAACACCAACACCCTGACCTACCTTAACCAAAGCGGCACGCCGCACGATGTCGTGTTTGTCGATCCGCCATTCCGTAAAGGGCTGCTGGAAGAGACGCTAAACCTGCTGGAAGTGAACGGCTGGCTGGCGGATAGCGCGCTGATCTACGTCGAAAGCGAAGTGGAAAACGGTATGCCGCCGGTCCCCGCCGATTGGGAATTACACCGGGAGAAAATCGCCGGTCAGGTTGCTTATCGCCTCTATCATCGTGAAGTGCAGGGAGAAAAGGATGCTGATTAATCTGGGTCGTTTGTTGATGCTGTGCGTATGGGCATTTCTGGTGCTGAACGTCATTCAGCCGTTCCCGCGCCCGCTGAATATTTTCGTCAACGTTGCGCTGATTTTTATGGTGTTAATGCACGGGATGCAAATGGCGCTGCTGCAATCCACAATGCCAAAGGATGGGCCGCAAATGACGTTTGGCGAGAAGGTGCGTATCTTCCTTTTCGGCGTGTTTGAACTGCTGGTATGGCAAAAGAAAACGGCTGCCAGCCTGAAAAAGAAGAAATAATCCCTCCGGCCTGGTGGCAACAACAGGCCGGTATTCTCTATTCCGCCTTAAAATCGACAAAGCGCGAGCCTTTATAGCTCAACGTCCCTTTATCCCCGACGGTCAGTTGATGATACTGTGCCGCTTCCACGCGGAAACTCACCTCTAGCCCGCCCTGTTCCGGCTTAAAGCTCACGTCATAGCGCATCTCGCTGCCCGCGGGTGCCACGGTCTGTTGACGCGAGCGGCGATCGTTGAGCACTTTTTCCCGTTTGTTGCTGACCACCACTCGCTTTTGCAGCAGCGGTGCTGCGTCGTTATCCATCTTTTCCCGGCGCTGCTGGACGTAGCGGAACGAAGCGGCAATGACGATGGCCGCCACCACAACGATAAAAAACAGAGGCATCTTGCTCATTTCAGGTTCTCATAAGAATTTACGCAAATCAGAGTAAACGACGCAGTCAGTCATTGTCATCCAACCATCCCCACTACTACACTGGACATTCAGGACTGGCAATACCGTACCTATTAAGATAACAGATACAGGGACTTAATATGCTTTGGTCGTTTATCGCAGTTTTCTTTACCGGGTGGCTCTACGTTGATGCTGCCTATCGTGGCCCAACCTGGCAGCGCTGGGCATTCAAACCTATCACCCTCATTTTACTGCTGTTTCTCGCCTGGCAGGCGCCAATGTTTAACGCCATCAGCTATCTGGTGCTGGCGGGTCTGTGTGCCGCGCTGGTCGGCGATGCGCTAACGCTCCTGCCGCGCCAGCGCATGCTCTACGCGGTGGGGGCCTTTTTCCTCTCGCACCTGCTTTATACCATCTGGTTTGCCGGCCAGCTGACCTTCACCTTCTTCTGGCCACTGCCGGTGATATTACTGGTGATCGGTGCGCTGCTGCTAGTCACAATCTGGACAAGGCTGGAAGAGATGCGCCTGCCGGTGCTGGCGTTTATCGGTATGACGCTGGTGATGGTTTGGGTGGCGGGCGAGCTGTGGTTCCTGCGCCCAACCGACACCGCGCTGTCTGGCTTCTTCGGTGCCGCGCTGCTGCTGTTGGGCAATATCGTCTGGCTGGTGAGCCAGTACCGTGGCCGCTTCCGCGCGGATACCGCCATTTACGCCGCCTGCTACTTTGCCGGACACTTCTTTATCGTTCGCGCACTTTATTTGTAATTTCTCGCTTGACTCTGGAGTCGACTCCAGAGTGTATGCTGCGCTTAATGAAACAACGATCATTAACCGGAGGATACGATGTCGACTCCAGAGACGCATGACAAAAAAGCCCCGCAGTTCTCCTCATTCAAGCTGGCTCCTGTCCCACAGGTGCAGGACGATTGCTGCTGCGACAGCCAATGTGCCACCGCGCAGGAGCCGGTAGAAAGCGCGCTGGATGCACGCTACAGCTGGGTGGTTAACGGTATGGACTGCGCCGCGTGCGCCCGCAAAGTGGAAACCGCCGCGCGCCAGGTCACGGGTGTGAAGCAAGCCAAAGTGCTGTTCGCCACGGAAAAACTGCTGGTTGATGCCGATGAAGACGTCCGCGCACAGATCGAAAAAGCGGTCAGCGCCGCGGGCTATACCCTGCGCAGCGAGGACGCTCCCGCACCGGCAGTAAAAACCTCCCGCCTGCGGGAAAACCTGCCGCTGATTGCGCTTATCGTCATGATGGCCATCAGTTGGGGGCTGGAGCAGTTCAACCATCCGCTCGGCAATTTAGCCTTTATCGCCACCACCCTTGTCGGGTTGTTCCCGATTGCTCGCCAGTCGCTGCGCCTGATTAAGAGCGGTAGCTGGTTTGCTATCGAAACGCTGATGAGCGTCGCGGCAATTGGCGCGTTGTTTATCGGTGCAACGGCAGAAGCGGCGATGGTACTGCTGCTGTTTTTAATCGGCGAACGGCTCGAAGGTTGGGCCGCCAACCGCGCGCGTCAGGGCGTGAGCGCGCTGATGGCGCTCAAACCGGATACCGCCGTGCGGGTGCGAGATGGCCAGCGTGAGACCGTGGCGCAGAAAGATTTACAGCCCGGTGATGTCATTGAGGTGGCTGCCGGAGGACGTCTCCCGGCCGACGGTAAGCTGATCACTCCGTTTGCCAGCTTTGATGAAAGTGCCTTAACCGGGGAGTCGATTCCGGTTGAGCGCAGCGCGGGTGAAAGCGTGCCGGCGGGCGCCACCAGCGCCGACCGCCTGGTACAGCTCAGCGTGATTTCCAAACCCGGCGACAGCGCCATTGACCGTATTCTGCGCCTGATCGAAGAGGCCGAAGAGCGCCGCGCGCCGATCGAACGTTTTATCGACCGTTTCAGTCGGATCTACACGCCGGTCATCATGGCGATTGCGCTGCTGGTTGCGCTTGTCCCGCCGCTGCTGCTCTCAGCCTCATGGGAAGAGTGGATTTACAAAGGGCTAACCCTGCTGCTGATTGGTTGCCCATGTGCGCTAGTGATCTCCACGCCGGCAGCCATTACTTCCGGCCTGGCGACCGCCGCGCGCCACGGTGCGCTGATTAAAGGCGGCGCCGCGCTGGAACAATTAGGTCGCATCACTCAGATGGCCTTTGATAAAACCGGCACCCTGACGCTGGGGAAACCGCAGGTCACAGCGGTTATCCCTACGGCGGATGTTGATGAAGCGACGCTGCTGGCGATGGCCGCCGCCGTCGAGCAGGGTTCCACTCATCCGCTGGCCCAGGCGGTGGTGCGCGAAGCCCAGCAGCGCAACCTCACCATTGCGCCAGCACTGGCTCAGCGCACGCTGGTCGGTTCGGGGATCGAGGCAGAAGTTAACGGCCAACGTATCGTTATTTGCGCGGCGGGCAAGTTCCCCGCCGAGGCGCAGCAGACGCAGATTGAGCAGCTAGAAAGCCAGGGTAACACGGTGGTGCTGGTAACCCGCGACGATACGCTGCTGGGGATTCTGGCGCTGCGCGATACGGTACGCCAGGAAGCACGCCAGGCGGTTGAAGGCCTGCGCGAATTGGGCATTCAGGGCGTGATTCTGACCGGTGATAACCCGCGCGCCGCGGCAGCGATAGCCGATGAACTCGGCATGGCGTACCGCGCTAACCTGCTGCCAGCGGATAAGGTCAAAGAGGTCACCGCGCTTAACGCCAGGGGGCCGCTGGCGATGGTCGGCGACGGCATCAACGATGCGCCGGCAATGAAAGCGGCTGCGATGGGGATTGCGATGGGCAGCGGCACCGACGTGGCGCTGGAAACCGCCGATGCGGCGCTGACCCACAACCGATTAACCGGGCTGGTACAGATGATTCGTCTGGCGCGCACCACCCATGCCAACGTGCGGCAAAACATCACCATCGCCCTGGGGCTAAAAGGGATTTTCCTTATCACAACCCTGCTGGGAATGACCGGGCTGTGGCTGGCCGTGCTGGCCGATACGGGGGCTACGGTGCTGGTGACGCTCAATGCGCTGCGTCTGCTGCGAGGGAAATTTACCGCTTAATGGTGAGCGAGTCAGGCCTACACATGACGTAAAACGTGCAGGCCGGGTAAGCACACCCGTCGACACCAACACCGTGCCGGGCGTTCAATCTGAGCGCCCGGCACGTCGATATCATCCAGGCTGATTTATCGCATCAAGCACCACCAGTTGATCGCTGATGAATTTCTTCGCCGCTGGAGAGCTTGCCGCCGCCAGCTCCGCCTGCAATGCCACCTGTTTCTGCTGCTTTGCCTGCGGATCGCTAAACAGTAATGCCTTCACATTGAAGGATGCAACGTTGCTGTAGCGCCCATCTTCGCTGGTTGGGACGCTAATTTTTCCCTCATTGAGCAGCGTTTCGACGATTTTACGCTCACGGTCATAACCCTGTAGACCGACCAACTGCCAGCGCTGCTCCGTCACGCCCTGATATTGCCCCTTTTTCACTTCGCTCAGATAACGGATCGTCAGATTGCGTATCGTACCGGCCTCTTCGCCATACTCTGCTTTGCTGTCAGAGAGCACCGGGAACTGCATACCTTCCAGCGCGCCGCCTTTTTGCGTCAGATGGCCCATGCGATAGCTATTCATCCCGAGGCGAATCGGCGTGCTGTCCGTTACCGGCGTGCCGTCGGCCATTTTCAGATCCTGAATACGCTGCCCGGCCGGCTGGCGCAGATCGATTTTGTAGGTCACCCCGTCGAAGAAATCATTGGTGGAGTATTTTGAGGCCCGACGCTGCGGATTAAAACTGTAGGTCACGTCGCCGTCATGGAGCTGATTGAAGTAACCCGCAGACCACTCCATGTATTTCTTCAGCTCTTTGCCCGTCAATTGATACACGGTGATTTCACCCCCCGCATACTGGTAGTTGAAGGCAATATCTTTCGCCGTGATGGTGCCGACGTTTAATTTAGGACGATCGTTATCAATTTGCAGCGCAATCACCTGCGCCTTCGGCGCATAGTGGCGGCTGGCTTCCTGATACAGCTTGCTGATGCCTGTATCCTGAACATGCACCTGCGGAATGCCCTTCACCGCATCCGGTGGCACCAGATCCTGACCACTCAACTGGGCAATCGGGCGATTGGCATTGGCGCGCAAAATCTTGTGATACGGCTGATACACCTCTTCCAGCTTCTTATCAGAAGCCATGCCCTTGATGGTATAGGTGTAGCTGTCTTTATTGATCAGCACATACTTACCGTTGTGCTGTTCGAACTGCAGATCGATGCGCGACAGCGCGCGACCATATTTGTCCGGCTCGGTGACAATCACGCCATTAATCACCTCTTTGTCGACCTTCACGTGCATGTGCCCGGCAACGATAGCCGCCAGTTCAGGATTCGCGCGCGCGATATCGCCTACGCCTGTACCCGGGCGCTGGTTTTCGTTATCGATCCCCATATGCGCCACCAGCACAATGGCGTCGACCTGCCCCTGGAGCTGCTGGATAGTCTTTTTCACCGCGTCAACCGGGTCAGTAAAGTTCAGCCCTTTCACCCGGTCGGTGCCTTTAGCGAACTCGGCGGTCATCGGGGTATCCATACCGATAATGCCAATTTTCACGCCCTGACGTTCAATGATTTTAGATGCCGGGAGATACGGTTTTCCGCTGTCCCATAGAATATTGCCGGCCAGCGCCGTGCCCTTAAACTGGTTCAGCGAGGTCGACAGTGATTTCAGGCCGAAGTCGAATTCGTGGTTGCCCATCACCCAAACGTCATAGTCCAGCGCGTTAAATCCGAGGATCATCGGGCTGGTTTTGTCGTGCTTGAAGGTCTCGACAAAGTTGCCCTGAATGGTATCGCCTGCGTCGACCAGAATGACGTTAGGCTGTTCACTGCGCACTTTGCGCACCTGGGTAGCAATCTGGCTCAGGCTACCCGCCAGATTTTCGGTGTCCGTTGAATAGTCCCACGGCACAAAAGTACCATGAAGATCGGAGGTGCCGAGGATAGTGATATTGACGGGGTCAGCCATCGCCGCAGAGGTACTTAAGCCAAGTAAAAGCGCAAGAATCGATTTTTTCATTTTTATTTGATGTGCCGGAAGGGAAACAAGGGGAAATTATGCGATTCACATCAATAAATTGGCTAGCGGCTTTACAGGATAGACATTGAAACTGAGAGGCAGCTCAAGATTAGCCCTACGAATGCTCTCGTGAAGGGAGCTGAGAATGGCCGCGCCTATCAAACAAATAAAATCAATGCGTTATGATAAGCATGCTCATTAATAGAGGCGCAGCCGCCATTCGTCATTAGTGACTTTTACGTAACAGGTATTGATACGGCAGCGACTCGGTCTGCTCGGCAATCAACTCATGTTCCATAAAACGGCAAAAACCGGGAATATCGCGCGTGGTGGCGGGATCGTCGGCAATAATCAGCAGCGTTTCACCCACCGGCATCGTACGCACGGTTTTACGCACCATCATTACCGGCTCCGGGCAGCGGAGGCCCTGCGCATCTAAGGTGTGGTCGGGGCTGGAGAACAAATCGGTCATTATCATCTCGTCATGTGAAAAAACGGCATTAGTTTACGCCGACCCACTCGCAACGCAACAAGGTTAACGATTGCGTGAAAAACAACCATTGCAATGAAATGCGAAAGCAGTATCATTCCGCCCCTGCAATAGGTTTGCAGATTATTGGGTTCCCTCACCCCAACCACTAAAAAGGTACAATATGACTCCCTTTACCTCCATTCAGCGCCAACATGCGCTGGTTTGGCTATCGCTATTTCACCTGTTGGTGATCACCTCCAGTAACTATCTGGTGCAGCTGCCGGTGTCGGTTTTCGGCTTCCACACCACCTGGGGCGCGTTTAGCTTTCCGTTTATCTTCCTGGCTACTGACCTCACCGTGCGCATTTTTGGCGCACCGCTGGCGCGGCGCATCGTCTTTGCGGTGATGATCCCAGCGCTGATGATCTCCTACGTTATTTCTTCTCTGTTTTATATGGGGGAATGGCAGGGCTTCGGCGCGCTGGCGCACTTCAACCTGTTTGTCGCGCGTATCGCCGCGGCCAGCTTTATGGCCTACGCTTTGGGGCAGATCCTCGACGTCCACGTCTTTAACCGCCTGCGGAAGAGCCGACACTGGTGGCTGGCACCGACGGCTTCCACGCTGTTCGGCAATATCAGCGACACGCTGGCATTCTTCTTCATCGCTTTCTGGCGCAGCACCGATCCTTTCATGGCTGCACACTGGGTGGAGATCGCTCTGGTGGACTACACCTTCAAAGTGCTGATTAGCATTGTGTTCTTCTTGCCGATGTATGGCGTGTTGTTGAACTTACTGATGAAGAAGCTGGCAGATAAATCCGATTTATCCGCAGCACAGCCCGGTTAAGAGTTCATGACATTGGTTGTGATAAGATAGCAGAATGAGCCGTTAGTGGCTGTTTATCGAAAGGAAGAAGTCAATGCGCAAATTGGTGAAATATGTTGGTATTGGCCTGCTGGTTGTGGGTCTTGCTGCCTGTGACAACAGCGATACCAGCACCCCTGCACAGGGTTCTGCTGCCGCAAGTGACACCGCCGGTCAGGCTATCAGCCTGCTAGACGGTAAACTCAGCTTCACGTTACCGGCCGGGATGACCGACCAGAGCGGTAAGCTCGGCACGCAAAGCAACAACATGCACGTTTATTCCGATGCCACCGGCCAGAAAGCGATCATCGTCATCGTGGGCGACGGCACCAATGAAGATTTGGCCGTGCTGACCAAGCGTCTGGAAGAGCAGCAGCGCAACCGCGACCCGCAGCTGCAGGTTGTGACCAACAAAGCCATCGACGTGAAGGGTCATTCCCTACAGCAGCTCGATAGCATCATTTCTGCCAAAGGGCAGACCGCATACTCTTCCGTGGTGCTGGGTAAAGTCGACGGCAAACTGCTGACTCTGCAGGTGACGCTGCCAGCGGACAACCAGCAGCAGGCGCAGACCGACGCGGAAAAAATCATTAATACTCTGGTCATCAACTAAGCTAGCCTGATGACCCAACGGCCTCTGGCGTGATTACGCTTGAGGCCGTTTTTTTAACCGCCATCCCAACAGCAGCGCCAGCGTCACCAGCCCCGCGGCCGCAAGATAAATCGTCGATACCCCCATCCACGCCATCATCAGCCCAGCCAGCGGCCCAGTGATCCCTAGCGACAAATCCATAAACACGGTATAGGTGGCCAGCGCAGCGCCCTGGTTTTGCTGTGGCACCGCTTTTACCGCCACCACGCCCAGCGCCGGGAAGACCAGTGAAAAACCGGCCCCGGCCAGGAACGTCCCAACTTTGGCCATCAGCGGAGTCGCCGCGATGCCCACCAGCAGCAGGCCCAACACTTCAACGGCGAAACAGATCATCGCCACGTTCAGGCCGCCAAGACGATTAATACCATTGGGGAACAGCAGTCGGGTACCGACAAAGGCGCAGCTAAACAGCGTGAGGGCAAAGGCCGCACCGTCCCAGCCCTTGGCATCGTAAAACAGGGTGATAAAGGTGGCGATAACGCCAAACCCGGCCGATGCCAGGGCCAGTGCCATTCCGTAGGGCCAGACGCGGCCCAATACGGCGCGAAACGACATCGGTTTACCTTTGCTGGCTTTCACCTCCGCACGCGGCAGCGCCGCCAGAATCGCCACCGCAGCGACCGCCATAATCGCCAGCGCCAATCCTTGCAAGCCGATGTAACGGTAGCAAAGCACGCCCAGCGGCGCGCCCATCGCCATCGCACCGTAGGTGACGATACCGTTCCAGGAGATCACCCGGCCAATATGGGGAGCACCGACCACGCCAACGCCCCACAGGGTCGAGCCGGTTCCGGCAAAGCTTTGTCCAATCCCCAGGATCACCCGCCCGACGCACAGCAGCACAAGGCTCACCAGCGGCCAGCCGCTGCCAAACGAGGCCAATAAATACCCCAACCCGCTGAGAAAGCAGCCGCATAAGCCAAAGACGACGATTTTTTTCGGCCCGAGCTGGTCGGCGTAGCGTCCGGCATGCGGGCGGCTGAGCAGAGTGGCGAAATACTGTAGGCTAATCACCAGCCCCGCCCAAAAGGCGCTAAATCCCATAACATCATGGACATAGCCTGGCAGCACCGCCAGCGGCAGGCCAATGGTCAGATAGCTGGCGAAGTTGAAGATAACGACGGAGACAATACGCAGATTGAGGCGCAAGCCGCTAAGCTGCACCTCTGCGTCGGCCGCTGGCATAGATAATCCCTTATATACTCGTCATACTTCAAGTTGCATGTGCGTTGGCCGCGTTCGTTCACCCGAATCACTTACTCGAGTAAGCTCATCGGGATTTTCTCTATTGCCGCCTTCCTGCAACTCGAATTATTTTGTGTATAAACAAAACCAAAAGGGCATTATTGCATATTTTGTCGCCGGGTCGAGACCGCGCTAGGCGGAGGAGGAAGGTTTGTTCGGCCAGAAAATGGTGATCACCCCTGCCACAATCACCACGACGCCCAACAGTCCGCGCCAGGAGAACGGTTCATGCCAGCCGGGAAGCCAAATGGCGGCCAGCCACACCACCATATAGCTCAGGCTCAATAACGCATAGGCCTTCGCCAGCGGCAGGCGCTTAAGGGCAAAGAACCAGCAGGCCATCGATGCCACGTAGCCGGAAAGCCCCAGCAGCAGCGCGAGTGTGCCATCGCCAACGTGCAGCAAATGCTGCAGCAATAACCACGGCTCATCCGCCGATGGCAGCGTGGTCATCGCCGTTCGTAGCGTCAACTGAGCGGCGCTCACCAGCGCCACGCTCATTAATGCCCACAATAGTCCCATCAGACGCTACTCCCCACGAGCATGATGCCAATGATAATCAGCGCCACACCCGCCCAGTGACGGCGGCTTACCGGTTCACGCCAAATGATTCGCGCCGCCAGCGTGACCCAAACAAAGTTCAGGCTCAGCATCGGGTAGGCCACGCTGACCGGGATCTGCTGCAACACCAGCAGCCACAGCAGCATTCCCAGCCCAAGCAGCGCCAGCGCTAACCCGAGCCAGGTGAGCAGGTGACGGCCACGCTTCCCTTGCGGCGCGGGGCGCGTCGCCTGCTTTTGACATAGCTGCCCCGCGCAGCTCAATAGGCTGGCGAGCAGCAGACAGCCCCAGACAATCATTGCGGGCGATACTGAATAAAGACGGTGCGGTCCATCATGTACACCTCATCAGGTTTCGGCAGCGGCAGATCCGCCAACTTCACGTTGCGCGACAGCAGCAGCACTAGCGAGATAGGGCCTTCCTGGCGGTGCGCCGCCAGCCACTGCGGGAACTCATCACTGTCAACAAAGCGGCCCTTAGCATCAGGATACGAGAGCCCGTATTTCAGCTCTCCCTGCTGACCATACAGCATCACATCGCTGCGTTTAAGCTCCCAGGCAAGCCCTGCCGCAACGCCGACGCTGTTACTCAATACGTAGCGACTTGGCGTCAGCGACTCGTTAACTATATCCACCAGAAATTGCGGTTGCTTACTGTCGGTCACACGGTCAGGTATCGCCAAACCGACCAGCAGCGCCAACCCAATCGGACAGAGCGCGGCCAGCGTCCAGCGCTGGGTTCCCGGTTTTATCGACAGCCAGCCCATCAGCGCCCAGACAAAAAAAGCCACCGCCGCCAGCACGCATTTATACAGCTCAATTTTCATCCACACCGGGTGCTTCATCGGCCCCCACGGCGAGACGACCCACACCGCCACCAGCCCCACAACGCCGAACGCGATGTTGATAAGGCCGTTTACCCGCAGCGCTTTCGCGCCCGTTTTTGCGGCCTCCACCGCATAGCGGGCCATCAGCATCGCCAGCGGTGCAAAGCACGGCAGAATGTAGGTTGGCAGCTTGCCTTTGGCGATACTAAAGAACAGGAACGGCATGACAACCCAGCCCAACAGATACCACGCCCCGCCCTGTCCTTCACGCTCACGCCAGCCGCGCCTCAAGGCGCCCGGCAGCAGCGCCAGCCACGGTAAACTCCCGGCAATCAGGAACGGAATGTAGTACCAGAACGGGGCTTTATGTTGCGCATCGCTCTGGGCAAAACGTTGGATATGTTCCACCCAAAAGAAATAGCGCCAGAAATCGCCTTCACGTTCAGCAATCGCCAGCCCCCACGGCAGCACCGTGAGCACGCAAACCAGCACCGACAGCCAGCCCCAGACCAGCACTTCCCGCCAGCGTTTTTGCGCAATCACCCACGGCAGCACGCCAATCACCGGCACCGCCAGCGCGAGGAAACCTTTGGTCATCACCCCCATCCCGCAGGCAACGCCGAGCAGCACGTAGCCCCAGAATCGCTGACCGGTTGTTTCAGCCGACGCCGCCAGCCAGAAGCTGGCCATCGCCATGGTCATCCACAGGGTGATCATCGGGTCGAGTACCGCGTAGGTGCCAATCCCATAAACCAGAAATGCGGTTAAAAAAATCACGCCGGAGAGCAGCGCTACCTTGCGGTCACGCCAGATTTTCCACGCCAGCCAGACCACCAGCAGCGCAGAAACGGTAATCGAGAACACCACGCCAAAGCGAACGGCAAAATTGTTATGACCAAATAACCATTGGCCAATGCTGTTGATCCAGTAACCGGCAATCGGCTTTTCAAAATAGCGTAGCCCCAGGAAGTGAGGCACGATCCAGTCGCCGGTTGCCAGCATTTCACGGCTTATCTCCGCATAGCGAGTCTCATCCGGCTGCCACAGCAGCCGAAAATTGAGCGGAACCAGGTAATACAGCACGAACAATGCAACTAACGAAATTCCATAGCGAAGGGATTTCATACATCGGGGCTCAAAAGTTGTTGGCAACCTAGCCAGCCTTCACGGCCGGCCATCTCTCCACGTACCACTTTACCAACCGGTAGCTGACTAAAGTCATCCGGCAGCAGTTGGCTTAGTGGGCAAAAATGAATTTCCTGCTGACTAGCCAGCGTCAACAAATGGTCGAATTGCTCGGCGCAAACGCCGCCTTCCACCTCAGCATGAATGGTATAAACCGGCGTCCCGGTATCGAGACGGATTTTCTCCAGCAGCCAGCGGTTAAAGCCTTCTGCGCTCACTACCGTTCCTACCGCTTCATCCCAGGTCGGCAGCGTCACGGGAATTTGCACCGTGGCAAAATCACCGTTATTCAGCTGTGGGCGAAACGGCTGCGTGCCGCGACAATCGCTATTGTAATGAAAATCAAACGACTCTTTGGCCTTCACCACCCGCTGATCGGCGCGCCAGCCGGCTACTGCAGAGCAGGAGACCGGGCGCCCAAGAATGGCTTCCAACTCGTGCAGGCCGCGGCCGATTTCATCGATCAACTGCTGTTCCTTCCATACGCCGCTCCACTGCTGCCAGCGATGGTGATCCCAGGCGTGAAGGCCAACTTCATGTCCCTGCGCCACGCTGCGGATAATCTCCGCGTTCGCTGCGCCAATGCGCCGCCCGGGCCAGGCGGTCCCGGCGAGCAGAATATCCCAGCCATACAGCGAAGCTGCGCGCGAGCGCAGCATCTTCCACAAGAACTTCGGTTTTACCAGGCGCCACAGATGACGCCCCATGTTATCCGGCCCGACGCTGAAGAAAAAACTGGCCTGGATACGGTGCTTTTTCAGCACCGCCATCAGCCGGGGAACGCCTTCGCGCGTACCGCGAAAAGTATCCACATCAACGCGCAAACCTACTTTTTTCATGATGGTTTTTCGTCCGTCAGTTCCACCGTCCGCAGGAAGAAGTCCAGCGTCTCTTCAACCGTCTGCTGCATCTCAACGGTAGGCTGCCAGTCGAGACAGCGTTTCGCGTTGCGGATGCTCGGCTTACGGTGTTCAACGTCCTGATAACCCTTACCATAATAGTCGCTGCTTTCCACTTCGCGGAAGCCGGCAAACGGTGGGAAACGGTCGCGCAGAGGATGACGCTCGAAGCAGTCCAGCAGCATTTCCGCCAGCTCTTTGATGCTCGCTTCGTTGTCCGGGTTACCGATGTTGATAATCTGCCCGTCGCAGCGACCATCTTTGTTCTCAATGATGCGGAACAGCGCTTCAATACCGTCGCTAATATCGGTGAAGCAGCGTTTCTGTTTACCGCCTTCAATCAGCTTAATCGGCGAACCTTCAACCAGATTCAGGATCAGCTGGGTAATCGCACGTGAACTGCCGATACGCGCAGCGTTCAGGTTATCAAGGCGTGGCCCCATCCAGTTAAACGGACGGAACAGCGTAAACTTGAGACCGGTTTTGTCACCGTAGGCCCAGATCACGCGATCCAACAACTGCTTGGACACCGAGTAGATCCAGCGCTGTTTGTTGATGGGCCCCACCACCAGATTGGAGGTGTCTTCGTCAAAGTTGGCATCGGTACACATGCCGTACACTTCTGAAGTCGATGGGAAGATGATGCGTTTGTTGTACTTCACGCAGTCGCGAATAATCTTCAGGTTCTCTTCGAAATCCAGCTCGAACACGCGCAGCGGGTTACGGGTGTACTCAATCGGCGTGGCGATCGCCACCAGTGGCAGCACCACGTCACATTTTTTGATGTGATACTCAATCCACTCGGAGTGGATGCTGATATCGCCTTCCACAAAGTGGAAACGCGGACAGTCAAGGAAACGGCTAATGGCATCGGAGCCAATATCCAGGCCATAAATCTCGTAGCTATCATCCTGCAATAGGCGCTCGGTCAGATGATTACCGATAAAACCGTTAACCCCGAGGATCAAGACGCGAGTGCGGCGTTTCACGGCGGTAAACGGACGGCTGGAGAGCAGCGCGCCAGCAACCAGGCCCATCGCCGGTGCCAGCTGTGCGCCCTGCATGTACACGCCGTTAGCGCTCTGGCCGGTCACGATTTCCAGCGCCCCTTCGCCACAGGCGACAACCAGCGGCGCGACGGAAAGCACGGTGCCCGGTTTTGCCGCCGGCAGATCGGTACGCACACGGGATTTCCAGACGATGAATTTGCTGGTTCCCACAAAGCCAAACGCACCCGGCCACGGATCGCTAACCGCACGAACCAGATTATGCAGCGTCTGCGCGGGTTTTTCCCACTCCAGACGCCCGTCTTCCGGGGTGCGACGGCCCACATAGGTGGCCTGCGCATCATCCTGCGCACGTTCCTCGGTTTGGCCGCTGCGGATTTTCGGCAGCGCATCGCCCAGCAGCATCTGGGAGGCAGAACACAGCTTACGGTGCAGCGACAGCGCGACATCGGAATCAGCAATTGCAACAGGCTGTTGAGCCACGATATCCCCGGCGTCAGCGCGGGAAATCATGCGGTGCAGCGTCACACCCGTTTCACTCTCACCGTTGACCAGTACCCAATTCAGCGGCGCCCGCCCACGATACTTCGGCAGCAGAGAACCGTGCAGGTTGAATGCGCCTTTTGGCGCAAGCTGTAGAATCTCGTCGCACAGCAGGTTGCGATAGTAGAAGGAGAAAATCACGTCCGGCGACATGCCGCGAATACGGTCAACCCACAGCGGGTGATTAACATCTTCCGGAGCATAAACGGTAATCCCCTGCTCGGCCGCCAGACGGGCAACGGAGCCGAAGAAGTTATTTTCACCCGCGTTATCCGGGTGAGTGAAGATCGCCTCGATGTCGTACCCGGCGTCCAGCAGTGCCTGAATACCAGTGCAACCCATGTCGTGATAGGCAAATACAACAGCTTTCATTACTGATTTTCCTCTTCAGACACCAGGCTTTCCTGGCGTACAACACGTTGAATAAAGTAACGGGGACGGGCACGCACATCGTTGTAGATACGGCCGATATATTCCCCAAGCAGCCCCATACCAATGAACTGGGCGCCGATGAACATGAACAAAATGGCAAAGAGCATGAACACGCCGTCGCCCGCCCACTCCGCACCGAGTACCAGACGCAGCACCACCAGCAGGATCGAGAAGGCAAAACCGAGGGCGGCGATAATACTGCCGACCACGCTCAACAGACGTAGCGGCGTGGTGGTCAAACAGGTCACCAGGTCGTACATCAGGTTAATCAGGCGCATAAAACTGTATTTGGAGTCGCCAAACTCGCGCTCGGCGTGATGCACCGGGATCTCCACGGCGCGGCGGGCGAAGGTATTCGCCAGAATCGGAATAAAGGTGCTGCGCTCATGGCAGTTGAGCATCGCGTCAATAATATGGCGACGATAGGCGCGCAGCATGCAGCCGTAATCGCCCATCGCTTTACCGGTGGTCCGCTGGATCAGGCGGTTAATCATTTTCGATGCAGTCTTACGGAACACGCTGTCCTGGCGGTTTTGCCGTACAGTACCGACCACGTCATAGCCTTCGTTTGCTTTCTCAACCAGCCGCGGAATTTCTTCCGGCGGGTTTTGCAGATCGGCATCAAGGGTGATAATCAGATCGCCGGTCACATGGCTGAACCCGGCCATAATTGCCGAGTGCTGGCCGTAGTTACGGTTGAGCAGCACCGCCACCACGTGGCTATCCGGCGCTTCGGCGGCCGCAACCAGCATCTGCGCCGAGTCATCGGCGCTACCGTCGTCGACCAGCAGAATTTCATATTCACAGTCTAACAAGCTGCACGCCGCATCGGTGCGGCGGATCAGCTCCGGCAGGCTTTCCTGCTCGTTGTATACCGGGATCACCACGGAGACTTTTTTAACCTTCGGGTATTCAAACATTTCAACGTCCTGCCAATTGATGGAGCGCCGTCATCACGCGGGTGACATCGTCATCGGTCATATCGGGGAACAAGGGGAGCGAACAAATACGCGCGCTGTTCCATTCGGTATTGGGTAACGACAGCTCCGGGAAGCGCTCGCGGTAATACTTTTGCGTATGTGCGGCGCGAAAATGCAGCCCCGTACCAATCCCTTTCGCCTTCAGTTGTTCCATCAGCGCATCGCGGCTGATGCCGCAGCGCTGCTCATCAACGCGGATTATGAACAGATGCCAGGCGTGCAGATGCGCCCAGCCCGGAACGGCCAGCGGCTGGAACGGGGTATCGGCCAGTTCCTGGGTATAGCGCGTCGCGATTTCGCTGCGGCGCTGGTTGGCCTGACCCAGTTTGCCCAGCTGTACCAATGCCAGCGCAGCGTTGATATCCGCCAGGTTGTACTTGAATCCCGGGCTGATAACTTCCGCCTGTGGGGCGCGCCCGTGCGTCTGGCGGTCATAGGCATCCACGCCCAGGCCGTGGAATTTCAGACTGCGAATACGGTTCGCTAGCTGTTCATCGTCGGTGACAATCAGTCCGCCTTCGGCGCTGGTCATATTTTTGATGGCGTGGAAAGAGAAAATCGCCGTCCCCTGCCAGCCAACGTGACGATTCTTGTAGTAGGTGCCGGCAGCGTGAGCGGCATCTTCGATCATCGGGATACCGTGGCGTTCGGCGACGGCGCGAATGCCGTCGATATCCGCTGGCGCGCCAGCATAGTGCACCGGGATAATCGCTTTCGTGCGCGGAGTGATCGCCGCTTCAACGGCCTCAGGGGTGATCATCAGGTTGTCAGGATCCACGTCGATCATCACCGGCGTCGCCCCCAGCAGGACGATCATATTGAGGGTGGAAACCCAGGTTTGGGATGGCGTGATCACTTCATCGCCGGGGCCAATCCCCATCGCCATCAGCGTCACGTGCATCCCACCGGTGGCCGAGCTCACGGCGATAGCAAAACGGTTGCCGGTTAAGGCACAGAACGCCTCTTCCAGCGCCTGATTCTTCGGCCCGGTGGTGATCCAACCGGATTGCAGCACCTCTTTGAGCGCCGCAAACTCCGCCTCACCCATAGAAGGGCGGGAAAACGGCAGAAAGTCACTCATGAATGTTCCTTACCCTATTACTCAAATGAGCACGCCTGAATGGTGAATAAACTTAACGATAGTTGTTTTGTTAAAATCAGGGGTGAATAGACATGATATTTAAGCCAGCAACATTCGATGGCGATTAAAGTATCAGTGTTATCTTAGGATAAGATTAAGAAAGGTGGAGGGGTTGAGACAATAAATGAGGAATAAACAAATTTAATTGTTTATCAATTAATTACATTCTTTATGCAATGAAAATAAAGCGCCCAGCTTACATGCTAACTGAGCGCAAAATCACATTATTCAACGCAGTCTAAACAGATATTTTATTTAATGAGTAAATTAACCTTCGTTGCATATTAGTGTAATAAATAATGCATGTAGCCGCACTTAACAATTAATGCAAATTAGCGGGAAAATCTTTGGGTAATTCACTGGCGGCACAGTTGATCACGTTATCGTTATTGGCACCGCAGTCACGCACGAAGGTAATTGTCGCAAATTCATCAATCACTTCTGTCGGATAGGCAGGCCCCGCATCACGATAGGCGTTCATCAGCGGAATATGCTCATTCTGGAAACACACCGTTTTCTCTGGGTTATTCATCACCCAACGCGGGAAGAAGATCGTACCGTGGAACAGTTTGTCGCCCAGATTGACGATCAGGCTCACGTCGGTCCCAGTCGGTTCGGTCCAGGAAATTTTGTAGACGCTTTCGCCAACGCGCACGATGTACGCCTGCTGATCTTTCACCCAGCGATTAGCCACGATGCCGCTGTGAATACGGTAGTCCAGAGTGCTGTCGTTTTTGACGTAAATTTCGTAGTTCCAGCCGTTGTCATAGGTATAGACCAGATGTTTACCCACAAAACCGCTCAAATCATGTTTATCAAAGTTGCTCATAATGAAATCTCCTTGTGTCGATGCAGAGATCTTATTGCTTTAAAAAGCGAATGAATAACGCTATGTTTTAATGAAATTCATCTAATTTTTGAATCAATCATGCACAAAACGACCCTGGAACAATGGGCGCTGCTGGAAAAAGTGGTGGAGCTGGGTAGCTTTGCCAAAGCTGCAGAGCAGACAAACCGCAGCCAATCGTCGGTCAGCTATAACCTCGCCTTGCTGCAAGAACGGCTGGGCGTTGCGCTGCTGGTTCCGGAAGGCCGGCGGGCCGTATTAACCCCAGCGGGTGAGCTGCTGCTGGGCCAGGTGAAGCCGCTGCTCAAAGCCTTTAGTCGCGTTGAGACCCGCGCCGCTACCCTGCGTGAGGGGATGCGTACCCGGTTAGATCTGGTGGTCGACAGTATTTTCCCCCGCCAGCGGTTGTTTGCCATCCTGCGCCAGTTTCAGCAACGCTACCCGCAGACTCAGGTACGACTCACCGAAGTACTGGAGAATGCCAGTGGGAATGACGTCGCCCAGACCGAAGCCGATGTCATGGTATTGACGCGCCGTCAGGACATCACCGGGCGCGGGGAATGGCTTATGAATATTGATTTTGTCGCCGTGGCCCATCGCGACCACCCTTTATTCAGTCAGCCAGGGCCGCTCAACGATGAGCTGCTGCGCCCGTGGCCGCTGATTCGCATTGCCGAAAGCGACAGCGATCGTCAGGCAGGCCGCGATGCATGGACCTTCTCCACGATTGATGCTGCGATCGACGCGGTGATGTATCAGGTAGGTTATGGCTGGCTGCCGGAGGAGCGAATTCAGGCGGAGCTGGCGCAGGGGATATTAAAGCCCCTGCCGTTAAATCATGGATCCAGGCGCGCCACCCCGCTGCATCTGATCGTCAAACAGGATTTAGCCCCGCTCGACGAACAGGTCGAAATGCTGCTGGCGCTGTTTAGCCAGCAGGAGAGATAGCGCGTTTACTCGGCCAGCGCCTGCGCGCAGGCCCAGGCGCTCGACCACGCCCACTGGAAGTTGTAGCCACCAAGCCAGCCGGTCACGTCCATCACTTCACCGATAAAATACAGACCCCGCGCTTTCTTCGCTTCCATCGTGCGCGAGGAAAGCTCATTGGTATCAACGCCGCCGAGGGTGACTTCCGCCGTACGGTAGCCTTCGGTGCCATTTGGCTGCACGCGCCAGTTCGTCAGCGTATCGACCAGCGTTTGCTGCTCACGTACGTTGAGCTGTTTGAGCATGACGTCTGGGATTTGCCCAAGCTGCTGCAGGCACTCTACCAGACGTTTTGGCAGTTGCATCGCCAGGGTGTTTTTCAGGCTTTGATTTGGATGCTCAGCCCGCTGCACGTCGAGGAAGTCGGCAAGATCAACGTCGGGCAGCAGGTTAATGCTGACAAACTCCCCCGCCTGCCAATAGCTGGAAATTTGCAGCACTGCCGGGCCAGAAAGCCCGCGGTGGGTGAAAAGCAGGCTTTCGCGGAAAAGCGTGCCGTCCTCAGCGGTTATCGTTGACGGCACGGAGACGCCGGACAAAACCTGGAATTGTTCCAGCATCGGTTTATGCAACGTAAACGGCACCAGACCTGCGCGGGTTGGCAACACCTTCAGCCCGAATTGCTCTGCAATTTTATAACCGAATGGCGTCGCCCCCAGGCCCGGCATCGACAGGCCTCCGCTGGCAATAACCAGCTTATCTACGGCCACAACGTCACCGTTAAGCTGAAGGGTGTAGCCCGCATCATCCTGAGTCACGCTGAGGATTTCACTGCGCAGACGAGTGGTCACCTTCCCTTTTTCGCACTCGGCCACCAGCATCGTGACAATCTGTTCGGCGGAATCATCGCAGAACAGTTGGCCCAGCGTTTTTTCATGCCAGGCAATGCCGTGCTTACCGACCATGTCGATAAAGTCCCACTGGGTGTATCGCGCTAACGCAGATTTGCAAAAATGCGGGTTTTGGCTGAGATAGGCCGCGGGTTCGACATAAAGGTTAGTGAAATTGCAGCGTCCGCCTCCGGACATAAGGATTTTACGCCCCGGTTTTTTGCCGTTATCCAGCAGCAAAACACGACGTCCTGACTGCCCGGCCATGGCTGCACAAAACATTCCCGCCGCTCCGGCACCCACTACAATGGCATCAAACCTTTCCACGCACTATCCTCAACATAGGTATTGTCGGGAAGTGTAAATTTTTCATGGATGTCATACCAGTGAAATATCCACAAAGCCGACTTATCTGATTGATACAATGGAAATAATTATTTGCACTCGCTGACAAGGTGCGGATAATTATCAAAAAAAATAGAGATTTCACTTTGCCCGCGCTGCCAAAGTCCCTGATAATGCCGCGCGTTCATGTCCTCAAAATGGCGTAACGTCCTATGTTACATTTGTTCGCTGGCCTGGATTTACATACCGGGCTGTTGTTAGTTTTGGCACTTGTGTTCGTTCTATTCTATGAAGCCATTAACGGCTTCCATGATACGGCTAACGCAGTTGCTACCGTAATTTACACCCGCGCCATGCGCTCGCAGCTTGCGGTTGCTATGGCGGCAATCTTTAACTTCCTCGGCGTTCTGTTGGGCGGTCTGAGTGTAGCCTATGCCATTGTGCATATGTTGCCGACGGATCTTCTGCTCAATATGGGCTCCGCGCACGGCCTCGCCATGGTCTTTTCCATGCTGTTGGCTGCCATTATCTGGAACCTCGGCACCTGGTATTTCGGTCTGCCTGCGTCCAGTTCCCACACGCTGATCGGCGCTATCATCGGTATTGGTTTAACCAATGCGCTGATGACCGGCACGTCAGTGGTTGATGCACTCAACATCCCGAAAGTGATTAACATTTTCGCGTCGTTGATCATCTCGCCAATCGTGGGTCTGGTCGTCGCTGGCGGTCTGATTTTCCTGCTGCGTCGTTACTGGAGCGGTACCAAAAAACGCGCCCGTATCCACCTGACTCCTGCTGAACGTGAAAAGAAAGACGGTAAGAAAAAGCCGCCATTCTGGACCCGTATTGCACTGATCCTCTCGGCGATTGGCGTGGCATTCTCCCACGGCGCCAACGACGGTCAGAAAGGCATTGGTCTGGTTATGCTGGTGCTGATTGGAGTTGCACCGGCAGGTTTCGTGGTCAATATGAACGCTTCCGGTTACGAAATTACCCGTACCCGCGATGCGGTCAACAACGTTGAAACCTTCTTCCAGCAACGCCCTGAGCTGCTGCAAAAAGTGGCCGACAGCGCTGAGAAATTGACGCCGGAAGCGATGGCGGCGGTGGAGTTCCACTGTCACCCAGCGAATACCATCAACGCGCTCGACCGCACTAAAGCGATGCTGGCCAACATTGAAAGCTACGATAAGCTCTCCGTTGAACAGCGTGGCCAGCTGCGCCGCATTATGCTTTGCATCTCTGATACCACTGATAAAGTGGCGAAGATGCCGGAAGTGAATGTTGACGACCAGCGTCTGCTGAAAAAGCTGAAAACCGACATGCTGAGCACCATCGAGTACGCGCCAATCTGGATTATTATGGCCGTAGCATTGGCGTTAGGCGTGGGTACGATGATCGGCTGGCGTCGCGTCGCAACCACTATCGGTGAAAAAATCGGTAAGAAAGGCATGACCTACGCACAGGGTATGGCGGCACAGATGACCTCTGCAGTCTCCATCGGCCTGGCGAGCTATACCGGGATGCCGGTATCCACCACCCACGTACTGTCGTCCTCCGTGGCGGGTACCATGGTGGTTGACGGCGGTGGTCTGCAAAGAAAAACCGTGACCAACATCCTGATGGCTTGGGTATTCACATTACCGGCATCAATCCTGTTGTCCGGCGTGCTGTACTGGCTGTCCCTGAAGCTTATCTAAGCGTCAGGCGCAAAAAAAACGGGTCAGGAAACTGGCCCGTTTTTTTTTGCTCAGTGCCAAATCATCAGGCCAATCAAGCTAATCAACACCAGTCCGCAGAGGGAACTGGTTAAAATAAACTGCCGACGCACCCGCTCGCAGCGACGGATAAACTCGTCGTCATGATGATCGCGGTAGCGCTGTCCGTATATGTACCAGACCAGGCGCACCTGCTTGCCAGGCTGGCCGTGGGAGGTAAAGAAACCGCCACCATCAACGTACTGATAAAGCAAGGGATCGCAACCACGTAGTACAACCAATAATGCACGCAGTGATGAAAAATAACGTGCCATATTCACAACACAAACGATACACAGGGCCCAAAACAGCGCAATCGTGCTGATCATAACGCCTCCCCGGCGACCAGTTCCCAAAGACCTCTCCAGGAACATCCCGCTTCCCCATATCCAACCAACGGCTCAGTAAAAGAGTGCGATACCGATCACGTTTAAATATTCGATCGGCTCATTTAATAGTGTAGGAGATCAGTTAAATTTTTTACCACAAGGTTAATCGTTATCAATACGTAGAATGGAATAATTTGTTTAACTAATTGGCGAACCGGATGGATTGACGGCGCCTAAAGGCCAAGATAAGGTAGAAATATCTACTACAATTAGGTCTTTAATGGCAAACCCCGCGCATGTTGCACGCAGGACGCGGGCAAGGGACAGCGTATGGGCTGTCTGGTCCAACAGTCATCGACAACTTTATGGAAGGAGTAACACCATGGCTTACAAACACATACTCATTGCCGTCGACCTTTCACCAGAAAGCAAAGTACTGGTCGAAAAAGCGGTATCTATGGCTCGCCCTTACAATGCCAAAGTCTCCCTGATTCACGTTGATGTGAACTATTCAGACCTGTATACCGGTCTTATCGACGTTAACCTGGGGGATATGCAAAAACGCATCTCCGAAGAGACTCACCACGCGCTGAGCGAACTCTCCACGGGTGCCGGCTATCCAATCACTGAAACCCTGAGCGGCAGCGGCGATCTGGGCCAGGTACTGGTTGATGCCATTAAGAAATACGATATGGACTTGGTTGTTTGCGGTCACCACCAGGATTTCTGGAGTAAGCTGATGTCTTCTGCACGCCAGCTGATCAACACCGTCCACGTCGATATGCTGATTGTCCCGCTGCGCGACGACGAAGAAGAATAAGCCGCTGCGCACATGATGCTAACGCCCGCTTTTGCGGGCGTTTTGTCAGGCAGCGCTACGCTTTTCGCGCGGCAATCCACTCCTGCACTTCAATAACAAATTCATCCGGTGCTTTGCGATACATTTTGCGCGCCAGATCGAGAATCGTATGCTGCCCCAGCGCCTCTTCCATACGCTGCTGCGCCATATCCATCACCGAACGCACGCCGCATATGCCTTCACAGGCCCACTCGGGCGGCTGCTCGTCAAAAACTGCTAAGCGCTGGCGAATCTCGCGGCACTCAAAAATACGCTTATCGCCATCAATCGCATTCGCCACGTCCAGCACCGTAATGTGCTCGGCAGGTTTCGCCAGTTGGAAACCGCCGCCCTTGCCTTCGATACTGCGTACCAGCCCGGCCTTAGAGAGGCGGGTGAAAATTTTGGCCAGGTAGTCGTAAGGCACGCTTTGCAGCTCAGCGATTTCACGCACGCTCATATCGCGGGCGTCGCCTTTGCTGTCCACCATACACATCAAGCTATGAATGCCGTACTCAACCCCAGAACTGTAGAATGCCATGCTTTTATCTCAGCCAAAATTAATCTGAGTTAATTGTATCTTTTTCAGCTAACAGATGCCATACGGTCAACATAGCTTCAATTCAATCAAAATTTTAACTAATTAAATATCAATCAGATAACCAAAAATCACCGCACAACTTTGTCATTAAATGTGGATCCGCATTGCAATTCTTAACTACGACAAATAAAATCCGAGTCAACAAATCGTAGTCACCAGTGAGAAAAAGCAATGCGTAAACAAATTCTGATCGTCGGTGCTGGCTTTGCCGGTATGTGGGCAGCCCTGAGCGCCGCGCGCCTGGCGGAAATTAACCAGCAGTCCATTGATATTACGGTGATTGCGCCACAGCCCGAGCTGCGCGTGCGTCCACGTTTTTATGAAAGCGCCGTGCAGACGCTGGTTGCTCCGCTGCAGCCGCTGTTCGATGTGACGGGCGTTAAATTCCTGCGCGGTACCGTTGAACAAATTCTTCCCGCCTCCAAAGAGGTAAGCTGGAAAGATGACAGCGGTGAAGTCCGTCTGCGTCGCTACGACCGTCTGGTTCTGGCCAGCGGCAGCCACGTCAATCGCGATATGGTCGCGGGTGCCGCAGAGCACGCCTTCGATCTCGATCAGCTGGAAAGCGCCAGCGTGCTGGAACAACACCTGCTGGATCTAGCCAATCAGCCAGAAAGCGACGCTCGCAATACCGTCGTGGTCTGCGGCGGTGGCTTTACCGGGATTGAAATGGCGCTGGAACTGCCGGGCCGTCTACGTGAAATTCTGGGTGCCGATGCTAAGACCAGAGTGGTCGTAGTTGAACGCGGTGCGCAACCAGGCGGTCGCTGGAGCAAAGAACTGCGCGATGTGATTATCGAAGCCTCAGCCGAGCTGGGCGTTGAGTGGCTGGTGAATGCCGAAGTGGAAAGCGTTGATGCCTCTGGCGTAACGCTCAAGGACGGTCAGGTCATCACGTCACAGACCGTCATCTGGACAGTTGGTGTCCAGGCGAGCGGCCTGACCGCACAGATTGACGCGCCGCGCGACCGTCAGGGCCGTCTGCACGTGAACAGCAATCTCCAGGTACAGGGCCACGAAGATATCTATGCCACCGGAGACGTGGCCTACGCGGCGACCGATGACAAAGGCAATCATGCGCTGATGACCTGCCAACATGCGATTTTGCTGGGTAAATTTGCCGGTAGCAATGCGGCGGCAAGCCTGCTGGACGTCGAGCCGCTCCCGTATCGTCAGGAGATGTACGTCACCTGTCTGGATCTGGGCGCATGGGGTGCGGTGTACTCTGAAGGCTGGGATCAGCAGGTGAAACTGACCCGCGAAGAGGCGAAAAAACTGAAGGTATCGATTGTCAGCGAGCTGATTTACCCGCCGAAAGCGGAGAGAAAGGCGGCGTTTGACATGGCGGATCCGTACGCGCCGTTTGTTTAAGCGATAAGGGGCAGTGGCGCTTGCTGTTGCCCTCACCCCAGCCCACAGCCCGTTCTGAACGATCCCCTCTCCCCTGTGGGGAGAGGGTTAGGGTGAGGGGAAATTCACTCCGCCGTCCCGGCATAAATATCAAAGCGATGCCCTTTGGTCACCACCGCATTCGGCGTGGCCACGTCTGCCAACGGCGGCGCGTAATCCGGGCGTTTCACCACCACCCGTTTGGTCGCCAACTGGCGCGCCGGCGCCAGCAGCCCATCGGCATCCAAATCCGGCCCCACCAACGACTGAAACACACGCATCTCTTTCTTCACCAGCGCACTTTTCTGCTTATGCGGGAACATCGGGTCAAGATAGACCACCTGCGGCCGCGGCGTGATATCGGTTAACGCCGTCAGACTGGAGGCGTGAATGAGCTGTAGGCGTTCCTGCAACCAGCCGCCGATTTCCGGGTCGGCATAACCGCGCGCCAGACCATCGTCGAGCAGTGCCGCCACCACCGGGTTACGTTCCAGCATCCGCACGTGACAGCCTACCGAAGCCAGGACGAACGCATCGCGCCCCAGCCCAGCCGTCGCATCCACCACATCCGGCAGATAGTCACCTTTGACGCCTACGGCTTTCGCTACTGCTTCGCCGCGACCACCGCCAAATTTGCGGCGGTGCGCCATCGCACCACCGACAAAATCAACAAATATGCCGCCAAGCTTTGGCTCATCGCGTTTACGCAGCTCAAGATGTTCCGGCGTCATCACCAGCGCCATCAGGTTGTCATCGTCCTGCTCCAGCCCCCAGCGAGCGGCAAGAACAGATAAGGCGCCGTCTCCGGCGCCCGTTTCATCCATTAAGCAGATTTTCACGCGAATAATCAGCCTTTAATCCCATAATGCGCCAGCATCGCGTCCAACTGCGGCTCACGGCCACGGAAGCGTTTGAACAGCGCCATCGGCTCTTCAGAACCGCCGCGGGTCAGGATGTTATCGAGGAACGACTGCCCGGTTTCGCGGTTAAAGATACCTTCCTCTTCAAAGCGGGAGAAGGCGTCGGCCGCCAGCACATCAGCCCACAGATAGCTGTAGTAGCCCGCCGCGTAGCCACCAGCAAAGATGTGGCTGAAGGCGTGCGGG
Source organism: Kluyvera cryocrescens NBRC 102467 (assembly GCF_001571285.1). Taxonomy (GTDB): domain Bacteria; phylum Pseudomonadota; class Gammaproteobacteria; order Enterobacterales; family Enterobacteriaceae; genus Kluyvera; species Kluyvera cryocrescens. The sequence goes on from NZ_BCTM01000012.1 coordinate 147,208, forward strand.
AAGCGGCCCCAGCTTGGGCCAGGTACCACGGCAACCTGCTTTTTAATCTCGGCAAGCGTCTCCAGAATTTTTGCCCCCTGCTGTGGACTGAATTCGGCGTGCAGACGGAAATCGAACAGGCCAAACTCCAGCTGACGCAGGATGAACAGCGCCGCCTGGTAGTTTTTCGCCGCCAGCATTTTATCCAGCAGCTCTTTTGGCAACGGTTCGCCGGTTTCATAGTGGCCGGAGATAAACGCCAGCGCTTCCGGCTCCCAGCACCAGTTCTCCATAAACTGGCTTGGCAGCTCGACGGCATCCCACGGTACCCCACTAATGCCGGACACGCCTGCGGTTTCAATGCGGGTCAGCATGTGGTGTAGACCGTGGCCAAATTCATGGAATAAAGTGATCACTTCGTCGTGGGTGAACAGCGCCGGTTTGCCGCTAACCGGACGGTTAAAGTTACAGGTCAGATAGGCAACCGGTTTTTGCAGCGTGCCATCCAGCTTGCGCATCTGCCCGACGCAGTCATCCATCCACGCCCCGCCGCGTTTGTGTTCGCGCGCGTACAGGTCAAGGTAGAAGCTACCGCGCAGTTCATTCTGCTCATCGTACAGCTCGAAGAAGCGCACTTCCGGATTCCAGACGTCGACGTCGGTACGCTCTTTGGCGGTGATACCGTAAATGCGTTTTACCACTTCAAACAGGCCGTTAACGGCTTTGTTTTCCGGGAAGTATGGGCGCAGCTGCTCATCGCTGATGCTGTACAGATGCTGTTTCTGTTTTTCGCTGTAGTAAGCGATATCCCAAGGCTGCAGGTCATCAACGCCAAATTCGGCTTTGGCAAAAGCGCGTAGCTGGGCCAGCTCTTTTTCACCCTGCGGACGAGCGCGTTTCGCCAAATCGGTCAGGAAGTCGAGCACCTGCTGCGGGTTCTCGGCCATTTTGGTCGCCAGAGATTTAAAGGCATAGCTTTCGAAGCCCAGCAGCTGTGCCAGCTCGTGGCGCAGCGCGAGGATCTCTTCCATGACCGGGCTGTTATCCCATTTACCGGCGTTCGGCCCCTGATCGGAAGCACGAGTCGAGTAGGCGCGGTATAGCTCTTCACGCAGCCCCTGATTGTCGCAGTAGGTCATGACCGGCAGGTAGCTCGGGATATCCAGCGTCAGCAGATACCCTTCCTGCTCTTTGGCTTCCGCCTGTGCCTTGGCCGCAGCCAGTGCGCTCTCCGGCATACCGGACAGTTCTGACTCATCGGTCACCAGCTTGGTCCAGCCCATGGTCGCGTCGAGCACGTTGTTACTGTAGAGGTTGCCAAGTTCCGACAGGCGGGTGGCGATCTCACCGTAGCGCTGCTGTTTCTCTTTCGGCAAACCAATGCCGGACAGTTCAAAATCACGCAGTGCGTTATCCACCGCTTTCTTCTGCGCCACGCTCAGCGTCGCGTAGTTATCGCCGTCGCGTAGGTCGCGGTAGGCTTTGTACAGACCTTCATGCTGCCCAACCCAGGTGCTGTACTCAGACAGCAGCGGCAGCGTCTGCTCATAGGCTTCACGCAGCTCCGGGCTGTTTTTGACCGAGTTCAGGTGGCTAATCGGCGAGAAGATCCGCCCCAGCACATCGTCCACTTCCGCCAGCGGCTGGCAGAGGTTTTCCCAGCTATACGGCGCCCCTTGCGCGACGACACGTTCCACATTTTCACGACAGTCGTTCAGCGCCTTAGTGACGGCAGGCACAACATGTTCTGGCTGAATCTGGGAAAACGGCGGCAGCTCGAAGGGGGTCAGTAATGGATTGGTCATATGCGCAGTCCTGGTCTAAGAAAGAAATGAAGCGCTCAGCGGCGCTTTAGCGATAGATCTAGAATGGGGGATAGTTGGGGGAATTTCAATGATAGTAGGTACTCATTTCGCCCACGTTGTAGAACAGACCGACCGCTGCGATAGCCAGCAAAATCAGCGATGAAAGCCATTCCAGACGGCGATGATACCGTCCTGGTAGCCACTGCGTCACCGCCAGAATGTACAGCGACAGCACCAGCACATCAAAAACCGTCCACACCAGCGATAGCGTCACCATACTGAGGGTGAAATCATCGGTCACGGCGATAAACTGTGGGAAAAAGGCCACGAAGAACAGGATATCTTTCGGGTTGGCAATCCCAGTCAGAAAGCCTTTGATGATGCCGCCACGATGGTTCACCGCCTCGCAAGGCTGGGGCTGGTTCATCAGCCCGCCCAGCGCGCTCCAGCCAATATAAAGCGAACCGACAATGCCCAGCAGGGACAGGTAAGTGGGCGATAGCGCCACCACACCCAACAGCATCAACATCGCCAGCAGCATCAGCACCAGCGAGGCCGAATTGGTGCCCACTAGCGTGGCAAACGCACGACGTCGGCCATCGCGCGCGGCGGTTGCCGTAATCAACGCCACCACGGGGCCAGGGGTAATGAGCAGCAGTAAGACGGCCAGCATATAGGCCGTCAGCAGGGGGACATTCATCCAGTTAAGCCTTCAATAAGACAAACAGTGGCCGCCATTATTAGGGAGGGAAGCGCGCGTTGAAAAACGTAAAAAACTGCGCTTCAATGTGAGTAAAACTCAACATAGGCAATCCCATGCCCTTACCCCCTCTGTATGCCCTGCGCGCCTTTGAAGCCGCTGCCCGCTTAGGCTCATTCAGCAAAGCCGCCGAATTGCTCAACGTCACGCCCGGAGCCATCAGCCGTCATATCCGCACGCTGGAGCAGTGGTTTGATTGCGAACTTTTCAGCCGCCACGGGCCGCGCGTGGCGATTTCCGCGACTGGTCGCGTTCTCGCCGCCCAGCTCGGCGAGGGGTTTCATAGCCTGGAGCTCGCCTGCGAGGCATTTGCCCGCCGACGCCAGGAGCTGCGCCTAAAAGCCCCCTCCACGCTCACGCTGCGCTGGCTATTAGCGGCGCTAAAAAACCACCCGACGCCGCCGGTCGAGCTGGCCAGCGTCTGGATGGATACCGATACGGTGGACTTTAAGCGTGAACCATACGATTGTGCGATTTTGCTCGGTGATGGGCATTTTGGCCCGGACACTGAGGGCCGCCTGCTGTTCGACGAGTGGCTGGTGCCTATCTGCTCACCCACGCTCGTCGATAAAGCACGAAACGCAATCGCGAGCTGTGAGTTGATTCATCCCTCCCCCGACCGGCGGGACTGGCGGCGCTGGCTCAAGCGGACGCAGCAGCACGACGCTCTCAATACCGCGCACGGTAAAGTGTTCGATACCCTTGAGCACGGCTATCTGGCGGCCATCGGCGGCCACGGCGTGTCGGTTGGCGATTTGCTGTTAAGTCTCGAAGCCATTGCCAGCGGCCTGCTGGCGCTGCCGTTTAACGAGGCAGTAGCGACAGGCGACGGCTACTGGCTGGTGTGGCCGAAGGGGACACCCCATGCACCGGCCATCGATACGCTGTATCAGGGGTTAAAACAGGCGATACCGCAGCCGGTACCGCCCTCGCTCAACTATCTACGCTAGATTAATGCGCTTTTTTCGCCATCTGGTAAGCGGCAGGCAGGTTCACGCGCTGCCAGAACTGCTGATCGGCGGTCGTCCCGGAGAGCGGGTAGCCCGCCGGGAGCGCTGTTTTCACCATCAACGCGCGGCGCTGGGCCGCTGAAAGGTTTGGCAGCGCCGCCTCCAGCAGAACTTCTGCCCCATCCGGCACCGTCAGCGTTTGCTTTTCGCCTTTGTGCTGCGGCAAGTCATAAGTCATTGTAAAATGATAGAAATTCCGCATCGCCGGGTCGCGATACGGGTCATCTTTGCCCGCCGTTTTCGCACATTCGGCAAGCGTTGTACCACACTCTTTTTCCAGCGCCGTGCGCAGCTGATCGCGCGCTTCATTAAACAGCGCGCGGTATTTTGCATCGTTCAGGTAGTGGGCCACATTGCGCTCTGCCACCATGCGAGAGCCCATCACATCCAACGGATAGTGGACACCAAGAACAATACGCGAATAGCCATAGCGCGCACCGCGGGTGACCAGCGCATCGAAGCGCTCTGGGATCATCTGCGCCATCAGCAGCGCGTCGGTATAGCCGGTATTGGTGTGGCCACTGGGGAACGAGCCCGCATCCGCGCTGTAAGGGTGGTTATCTTTCACCACCACGTCATCCGGGACCAGGTGAATGGTATTGCCCTGGATAAGGAATGGCCGCGGATTGTTGAAGTGTTTTTTTGCCGCCCCGGTGCTGACCTCTGAAGCTTTAATCAGCGCCGCCGCTTTGCTCAATTCCCCTTTGTCGTAGGCGGCGATAAACGCTTTGCCCAGCCGCGGCCCCATCGCATCGCTGAGGAAGTAGAGATAGTTGATGCCTTCGGCATCGGCCAGCGCCTGATGGCGCGCGCTCTGGCTGGCATCGCGGTTAATGTCGGTGACCGTCGCGAGGTTCTGCTTTACCACCGTTTCCGGCAGCGTGCTGAAAGCCGAGAGCAGTTCGATTCCGGCCTGCTGATTGGTTTTGGCCTGGAAATCATAGCCGCTGGCTTTAAGCCAGGCTTTGTCGGCCTGCGTTTTGCTCTGTTTCGCGCTCTCTAACCGGTCGCGGCTGAGCACGGCAGCAGAGCCTTTTAGCGCCGCACGCAGCGCGGTGAGCGACTGGCCTTCCAGCGCATCAAATGCCGGGCGCTCCGCCGTCGGCGTGACGCTGTTGGCGATTGCCCCCGCCTGAGACACCGAAACGTCTTTTGCCAGTACCGGCAGCGCCAGCACCAGCGCCGATGCCAATAGCGTGATTTGCAGTTTCATTATTTTTCCTTTTATTCAAACAATTACCTTGCCTGCCGTTGACGCTAATCCTACTGCTTGACGTTTTTATGACACGGTCATGTTTTGCAACATTATTGCCACAATAGAAACGACGTCGTAGTACAGCGGTAATCTGAGCGGATCTGCGGTAAACTGTGGGTTATCTTGTTTAATTCCCGGAATCTCTGCATCCATGCTCAGTTATCGCCACAGCTTTCACGCTGGCAACCACGCCGACGTCCTAAAACATACCGTTCAGAGTCTGATCATTGAATCACTCAAAGAGAAAGAAAAACCGTTTCTTTATCTGGACACCCACGCCGGTGCTGGCCGCTACCAACTGAGCGGCGAGCACGCCGAGCGTACCGGTGAATACCTGGAAGGCATTTCTCGTATCTGGCAACAAGACGATCTGCCGGAAGAGCTCAAGCCGTACATCTCCGTGCTGGAGCACTTCAACCGCAGCGGCCAGCTTCGCTACTATCCGGGGTCACCGCTGATTGCCCGCCAGCTTCTGCGCGAGCAGGACAGCCTGCAGATGACTGAACTGCACCCAAGCGATTTCCCGCTGCTGCGCTCTGAGTTCCAGAAAGACAATCGTGCGCGTGTGGAAAAAGCCGATGGCTACCAGCAGCTTAAATCCAAACTGCCACCGGCTTCTCGCCGCGGCCTGATCCTTATCGATCCGCCGTACGAAATTAAAAGCGACTATCAGGCGGTAGTTGCCGGTATTCACGAAGGCTACAAACGTTTTGCTACCGGCACCTACGCGCTGTGGTATCCCGTGGTACTGCGCGCGCAGATCAAGCGCATGATCAAAGACCTTGAGGCCACCGGCATTCGCAAAATTCTGCAGATCGAGCTGGCGGTTCGTCCCGACAGCGATCAGCGCGGCATGACCGCTTCCGGGATGATTGTGATCAACCCACCGTGGAAGCTCGAAGCGCAGATGAATAACGTTCTGCCGTGGCTGCACAGCAAACTGGTACCGACCGGTATCGGCCATACGCTGGTCAACTGGATTGTGCCGGAGTAATCGCAGACATCGGTGGAACCTATTAATTTCAGGTATACAATCGCGAGTATTTTGACGGTGGGCATGACGCTCACCCGTCCGACATTGAACGTTTGAGGAGCGGCCATGACCAAACATTACGACTACATCGCCATCGGCGGCGGCAGCGGCGGTATCGCCTCGATTAACCGTGCGGCCATGTACGGCCAGAAGTGCGCGTTGATTGAAGCCAAAGACCTTGGCGGTACCTGCGTCAACGTCGGTTGCGTCCCGAAGAAAGTGATGTGGCATGCCGCGCAAATTCGCGAAGCCATCCACCTGTATGGCCCGGATTACGGTTTCGACGCCACCATCAATAACTTCGACTGGGACCGTCTTATCGCCAGCCGTACCGCCTACATCGACCGTATTCATACCTCCTACGACAACGTACTGGGTAAGAACAAGGTCGACGTGATTAAAGGTTTTGCCCGCTTCGTTGATGCGAAAACCATCGAAGTAAACGGCGAAACGATCACCGCTGATCACATTCTGATCGCTACCGGTGGCCGTCCAAGCCACCCGAATATTCCTGGCGTCGAGTTCGGTATCGACTCTAACGGTTTCTTCGAGCTACCCGCGCTGCCAAAACGCGTTGCGGTCGTCGGCGCAGGCTATATTGCCGTTGAGCTGGCCGGGGTGATTAATGGCCTGGGCGCGGAGACGCACCTGTTCGTGCGTAAACACGCGCCGCTGCGTACCTTTGATCCGCTGATCGTTGAGACGTTGGTCGAAGTGATGAACGCCGAAGGCCCACAGCTGCATACCAACGCCATTCCAAAAGCCGTGGTGAAAAATGCCGATGGTAGCCTGACGCTGGAGCTGGAAGATGGCCGCAGCCAGACCGTTGATTGCCTGATCTGGGCGATTGGCCGTGAACCGGCTACCGATGATTTCAACCTGGCGGTAACCGGCGTAAAAACCAACGATAAAGGCTATATCGTGGTAGATAAGTTCCAGAACACCAACGTGTCAGGAATTTATGCCGTGGGCGATAACACCGGAGCCGTTGAGCTGACGCCGGTCGCAGTGGCCGCGGGCCGTCGCCTGTCCGAGCGCTTGTTTAACAACAAACCGGACGAGCACCTGGACTACAGCAATATTCCGACCGTGGTCTTCAGCCACCCGCCAATTGGCACCGTGGGTTTAACCGAGCCACAGGCGCGTGAGCAGTACGGTGACGACGCCGTGAAGGTGTATAAATCGTCCTTCACTGCCATGTATACCGCCGTGACCTCACACCGCCAGCCGTGCCGTATGAAGCTGGTTTGCGTCGGTCCGGATGAGAAAATTGTCGGCATTCACGGTATCGGCTTCGGGATGGATGAAATGCTGCAAGGCTTCGCCGTGGCGCTCAAAATGGGCGCAACCAAGAAAGACTTCGACAACACCGTGGCGATTCACCCAACGGCGGCGGAAGAGTTTGTGACCATGCGTTAAGCCCGCGCGACGAGATAAAACAAAAAAGCCAGACCGCGGTCTGGCTTTTTTATGTCGGTATTCTGTTGGCAATTGCCATCAAAAGCGCCAGCTCACGCCGGTCAGCAGGGTAAAACTGTCATCCCGGTCAACCATCGGGCTGTTTTTGACTTCATCTGGCAGCACGCTGTAGGAGGCATTCGCCAGCAGCACCAGATTGCGGGTAAGCGGGTATTTCAGCGTTAATCCCACATACGGCATCCAGCTGCTTTCGGGCGACCACGGGGACAAACCGCTGCGCTGGGACTCCGCGCCCGACACACCGTAGTAGTAACGGTTAAAGCTTGCGTCGTAGTAATAGACCCCCAGCGCAGGCGTAATCGACAATTTACCCACGGGCAGCACGCGGAAATAGGTCAACTCCCCTACCCAGCCATTGCTGTTATCCAGAATATCCGCCGCCGCTGACAGCTTCAGACTGCCCCACTGCTCATGGTGATACCACGCGGCACCAGCCATCGCCGTGCCGTCGCGTTTATCCAGCCTCCGCATAGCGCGATCGTCGTTATCCGCCGGGTCAAAATTCAGCGGTACCCACGATGCCGTCAGGCTCAATTCATCACGTTTATCTTTAAATAAGGCGTAGCCTAATGTGGTTTGTCGAACATAGAATGCGTCGCTTTCATAATGCCCGATAGGCACCACATGTGTATTTTTATTATATCCGCGATAGGCTGATTCATTATATATTACCGCCACCCCGAGAGATAATTCCGTTGCCGACGCACTACCAATAAAAGATAGCATCATAAGCAGCGTAGCATTACGCTTAATTGACATTCCTGTTGTTCCAACCTAATATCATATCCTGATGTCAAATATGATAATGTTCGTATTTATATTGCTGCAATCTCAATATTTATATAACACTATATCGTTTTATATATAGAGCCTGACGATGAAGAAAAGCCAAATTAAGCCGCAGGAATTAAAAGTAATTTCGGTGATTGCAGACAGTGAAAACATCAGCCGCGCTGCCACTGCGCTCGGCATGGCGCAGGCCAATGTAAGCAAATATCTCACTGATGTTGAATCAAAAATTGGCTTAAAGATCTTTGAGCGCAGTTCGCGAAAACTCTCGCTGACGCGCTTTGGTGAGTCGCTGCTACCCTATGTGAACGATTTACTGGAAAAAGAAAACCAGCTTAATAATTTCATTGATGATTATAAGCACGAGAAAAGTGGGCGCGTCACCCTCTATTCGCCGACCATGATCAATGCCTATTTAGCGCGCAATGTCATTAACACCATTAAAGACATCGGTAATATTAGCCTTTATTTAAAAACATTTAATCTTGAGCCTAAATCATTTTATGATGGCTCAGAATTTCCCGATGATTGCGATATTTTAATTTCCTGCGTCCAGCCCAAAAACGAATCGCTGGTTGCCAGCTTCATTACCAAATACGCCGTCAGCACCTACGCCAGCACGCAATATCTGGCACAGCATCCCATTGGTTCCCCGGAAGAGCTGACGCAGCACTCGTGCATTCTGCTGGATTCGATGATGATTGATGACGCCAATATCTGGCGCTTTAGCCTGGCGGGAAACGAGGATATCCGCGATTTTCGCGTCACCGGCAATTACATTTGCGACAATAACCAATCGGCGCTCGAGCTGGCTCGCAATGGCCTCGGCATTGTATTTGCCCCCAAAAGTAGCGTGCAGGCTGACATTCAATGCGGCGTACTCGCGCCGTGCTTTGCTGAACAGTATGAGTGGTGGCTCGATCTGGTGGCCATTTACCGTAAACGCGAATATCAGCCATGGCGCGTTCAGTTCATTCTCGACGCGGTGCTGGAAGAGATTCGCCGCCAGGTGGCACAGCCCAGCTAGCGGCGTCCCCCGGCCTGGCCGGGGGTATGGTTTTAGAATGAGTAGTTCATGCTCACCGAGACATTGCGCGGTTCGCCGTACACCGCGGAATCATCCAGATAAGAGTAATACTCGCGGTCAAACAGGTTGTTGACGTTCGCCTGTACCGCCAGCTGTTTGGTGACCTGATACTGGGCAAACAGACTCACCAGCGGGTAGCTACCCTGGCGAAGGCGCTGCGTTTCACCATCCGGCCCGGTCACATCTTTGTAGACGCCGTTTTGCCAGTTGGCACCACCGCCAATGGTCAGCGCTGGCATCACCGGCACGCGGTAGCGGGTGAACAGCTTGAGCTGCGTCTGCGGTGCAAAGCTGTTGTAGCGGCCATCGCTGTCCGTCGCGACATAGCGCGTGGCGCTGAAAGTCAGCTGCAGGTTATCGGTCACCGCGCCGTTGACCTCAAACTCGGCCCCTTTACTTACCGCGCCACTGGTCGCCCGGTACGCCTGCTCGCTGCCGCCATTCACGAACTCGCCGCTCACTTCTTCGGCCACATTCTCCTGCTCAATGCGGAATACGGCAAAGTTAGTGGTCAGTCGCCCATCTATCCAATCCGCTTTCAGACCGGTTTCATAGTTCTTGCCGGTTATCGGCGACAACCATGTGCCGCTGGCGGTACGTTTGGTCTGCGGTGAGAAAATGGAGGTGTAGCTGGCGTAGGCCGACAGGCTTTCGGTCAAATCGTAAACCAGACCACCGTATGGCGTGATGTTGTATTTACGCATATCGCCACTGCTACCGTCGGTACTGTATTGGGTATAGCGCGCGCCAATTATCAGCGACAGCGGATCGGCCAGCGACAGGCGCGCCGCGGTGTAAGCTGATTTCTGTCGCACAATATCATTGGCGTTCTGATACCAGTCCCCCCACGTCGGCTGCGCGACGCTACCGTTCCAGTTGTTGTCGAAAATGCCAATCTGGCTGGCATCCATCGGCCCATCCTGACTTTCGGTGGCGTTATGCTGTCGACTGTAGCTGGCCCCAGCCATTAGCTGATGCTGACGGCCCAGTAAATTGAACGGCCCGCTGGCATAGGTATCGAAAGAGTCGATGGTACGTTTGCCTTTGTCTTTACTGCCCCAGCCGCTAGCACCGTCGCCGGTATCGGCATCCGGATTACCCATCACGTACAACAGCGTGTCATTGAAGGTCTGCTCACCGTGGGTGCCGTTAAAGCGATAGGTCCAACCGTTATCCCAGTCATGGGTCAGGTCAACGAATACCTTGCGTGATTCAATCTGGTAGCGCGTCCAGTCTGCCGCCGAGTTGGTGCTGCGATCATAATGCGTGCGCGTGCCGTTGCTGTAGAGGCTTGGCAGGCCGCCCCAGGTTGGGTTACCGGTATTGGTTTTCTGGTAGTCCCAGCCCAGCGATACGGTCGTGTGGTCGGTCAGATCGGCATCGACCACGCCGTAAAGGAATTTCTTGGTTTTATGGTAGCGGTCGAGCCAACTGTCCTGGTCCTGATAGCCAGTGACAACGCGTCCGCGCAGACTGCCATCGCTATTGAGCGGCGTCGAGATATCGGCCACATAGCGTTGCGTATTCCAGCTTCCGTAGCTGGCGCTGATATTGCCGGTCGCCGTTTTACTGTCCGCACGCTTACGCACCATGTTGACCGTTGCACCTGGGTCACCTGCGCCGGTCATCAGGCCATTGGCACCGCGCACTACCTCGATACGATGGTAGATCGCGGTATCTTCTGCGGCGTCGCCGTAGTTCCACGCATCGCCAATTGAGGTCGGAATATCATCATAGGAAAAGTTGGTGATTTCAAAACCGCGCGAGTAGTAGTAGGAGCGTTCGGAGTCGATTTGCTGTGATGAAATCCCAGTGGCGTTAGTCAGTACCTGATCCACCGTTTGCAGGTTCTGGTCCTGCATGCGCTGGCGCGTGACCACGCTGACGGACTGCGGGATATCGCGCGGTGCCAGATTCATTTTGGTCCCTGCGCGAGTAGTTTTGACGGCATAGTCCTGCTGTTCATCAGCGGCACTTTCCGTACTGCCATATACCACCATCTCCTGACTTTTTTCTTCTGCATACGCCTGCTGGACGAAGCCGTGAATGGCCAGCGCCAGCAGCAAAACGGTAAGCGGTTTGCCGCTTATTTCCCTGCCATAAAAATGCATAAGTATTCCCATCAAATCTTGTTGTTGTGAGTGAAGCCCTTCCGCCCGCAGCACCAAGGAATGACCCGCTTTTCCATAAGCAATTGGCCTGCATAAAAAGCGAGCATGGCGACAAATGAGAACGCTAATGATAATTACTCGCTTTAAATAACGCAGGTGCTTTTATTGGTTAAATGTAAGTAAATGTATATTCCTTTTATATCAGCGCATTGCTGAAGATTTTCACTGTTGGTTGGGGGAAATATTGTCATCAAGAGCATGCCGACGAGGAGATCTCATCCTGCACTACGCGATCGGGGGGCTTGCTCACTCTACATAAATAATTATTATTCTCATTCTTATTAAAATACTCCCGCCGCGGCTTCGCCTCACTCGGGAATGGCTTATCCACTGATGGAGTTTCGAATGGTATCGTTATTCAGCCCACGGAAAACGGCACTTTCCGCCGCGCTCGTTGCCGCTTTAACCCTGACCGCACTGCCTGCTGCTGCTGATAATGCGCAGCCTGTCGAAAGCGCCGCTGCGCTGAAGACGGCATCTTCCGTAACCCAGCGCGAACTGGGCGATGGCCTGTATGAAATGGCCTATCTGTCAGCAGAAAATGCACTGTTTGTCGCCAGCGCGCAGAGTTTCAAAGATGTAAATGGCGGCGTGATTTATCGTCTCGACCCGGCCACTCTCGCCACCAAAGGCACCACCCACACGGATCTGAAAAACTTCGGTATGGCCGTCGATGACAATGGCAAAGTGTTCTACACCACCAACTCATTGGATGGCGCGGTGTCGAAGGTCGATGCCAAAAGCGGTAAAGTGCTACAGCGTTTAGTGTTGGACGGTAAAAAAGACAAAGATGGCGATCCGACGGGCGCACGTGAAGTGCTGTTCCACGATGGTCTGCTGTTTATCGGCCGCGTAGCAGAGCCTGGCTTTATCTCCATCGTGGATGCCAACACCATGACCCTCAAAGGGCGCATCGATAACGCAGGGAAATGGGTTACCGGGATTATCTACTCTCCGCTCACCAAACGCATCTACGCCACCAACGGCGCTGGCGAAGTGCTGGTGATCAACCCGCAGAGCTACAAAATTGAGCAGCGCTGGACGCCAGGCGACGGCAAAGAGTACCTGCTGCTAAACATGGCGGAAGACCCGAAAACCGGCCGTCTGTTTGTCACCGACGATTCAAAAGCGAAAACGACGCTGGTGTTCGATGAGCACACCGGTAAAGTGATTAAGCGCATCGATGGCGACGCGTTAGCCATCAAATTTGACGCGAAGCGCAATGAGATATTCATTAGCCAGCGCGAGTCGAAGAAAGTGTTGCGCCTGGATGCCACCAGTTACGCCGTGAAGCAAAGCTGGGACTTCACCAGCCGCCCAAATAGCCTGCTGCTGTCCGACGATGGTAAAACGCTGTTCGTCACGCTCAAAACTGACTTCAACAAAGACTACTCGACCAAAGGCCTCGATAGCATCGCACGTATTAAGCTGGATTAATTTACGCCGTTAATCCACCGCGGTGTCGGAACGTACTGCATGCCTCGTTCCGGCACCCTATTTTACCCGCAGCCGAGATGCATCGTTTTTCATCGCACTCAAGTGGGAAATAAAACACCGAAAATATCCTGTTAATATTTTCCTCGCGACGCCTATTCATTAGCCCGCTAACATCATTGCTAATATTAATAGCTTACTCATCATTGATTATTAAAATAACCCATAATAGGCAGCCAGCGTCTACCTTATTATTTACGGTCAGTAGTTGCCGCGCCATCATATAAACCATGGTATTTTGTATACGTGGACATTTAAGCTCCCGGTAGATGCAATGCCAATAACGCCATATCACGTTACTTCCATTACATCAGATATTTTCAAACTCTTTATTGATAAGTAAACCATGATGAACAGCGCGACTTCCCTGGAAGAAAAATCCATCCAAATTTTCAATCATAAAAACAAAATGGATAAATACTGGAACACCTACTCCATGGAGTTGATAACCCAGATTACCGCCACCGAACGTCTCTACAACCATCAGATCCAACCCAGTGAGAAAGGCCGCCTCAGCGTTAACCTGTTCGGTTGCGTCAATATCAATATCATCCGCTCGCATACCTTTGGTGAAGTCCGTATTGATTTTCAGGTAGAGTCTGATGAGTTGAGCGGCCTGGAGCTTCAGCCTTCGCACATTGATGCACAGGGCAATCTCGATGGCATCATTTCGGTACAAGATAAAGCCGGCGTCTTTGCTCACTATCTGCAACGTCTGCAGGTCATTTATGACGCCATTCTGGCGCTGTCGCAGGATAAGGCTTCATCATGATTGTCAGGCCGGAGCAAACCTGGTTTAGAAAGCTGTTCTCATGGCGCGGATCCATCATGAGAAAAATATCGCCGCAGCTGTGCTTTTTTATCATGCTCAATATCGCATATCTCTTTATGCTGCCGCTCTTGCACCTCCACGGAATTATTGTCAAAGAGAGCTCGTTCTATTTCATCGGGATCTCTATTTCAATCTCGGTATTTCTCGGATTTCGCAACAATACCGCCTGGCTACGCTATTGGGAGGCCCGTAAGCTGTGGGGGGATTTATTAATCGTCAACCGATCGCTGATGCGGGAAATCATGACGACGACCCAAACCACCCAGCAGGAAAAAAAAGTGGTGTTGGATTTGATGGTCACCTACTGCGAGACGCTCAAATCTAAACTACGCCACGGGCCGGTTCCGGTATGCAGAGCGCTGGACTATCAGCACCTGACCACGCCCTGTAACGCACTATTGCAAAACATCAGCCAGTGGCTTTATCAGCATCGCCCGAATGAATTTGTGTATCGGAATTTCAATACCTATCTCAACCAAATTAGCGCCATTCAGGGCGGCTGCGAGCGTATCAGCAACACGCCTATTCCCTACGCCTACTCGCTATTGTTGCACCGTACAGTGGGTATTTTCTGCGCAGTTTATCCGCTGTTGCTGATCCACGACTTTGGCTTTCTCACGCTGCTGTTTTCTATTTTCACTACCTACGCCCTACTGGCGCTAGATGCCATCGCCACCGAACTGGAAGATCCGTTCGGCACAGAAGACAACGATCTGCCGTTAAACGCCATCTGTAATGCGATAGAGATAGATCTGCGGGAGATGCTGAAAGAGAGCGTCGTACCGGTAAAAATAAAGCCAGACGCCCATTACCGTCTGCTGTAGCCCGCATTGCGCTACGTGAAAGGCGCTGGGGTACGGGGGTGTACTCAGCAAGTTTTACGTAGCGCGCCTGACTTATTTAATGACGTCGTACACCGACTTTTGAATCAGCAGCCATTTCTTGCTTTGCGCGTCTCCTGTCGCTTTACTGCGCTTTTGCGCGCTATCTACCGCCAGCCGCTGCCGGGTGACAACCGCCGGCGTCGTGCAAAAGGTCTGGAGATAGGATTTACGCACCGCATCAAGCCGCTTACCACGCGCGAGCTCGTGGGTCAGCGTATTGATAAAACGTCGACAGGGCTTGGATTCATCCATCTGGTTACGGTAGCGCAGCAGCAGATTAAGTACCGGCTCATGTTGAGATGCCATCGCCAGATCCGTCCACGCCAGCTGCCAGTTCATTCCAGCACGCAAAAATAGCTCGGCCACCTCAATATCATTTCGATCGATAGCCGAACGGAGCGCGCTGTTATCCCACAAGATCCCTCGTCGGGCGAGAATTTCGCGGGGAGAAGGGATCTCTCCGACCGCTTCATCAATCACATGAGTGGCGTAGCGCTGTACGATCGGCTGCGCGGCATCAGGCGGCGACAGAAAAATGCTGAGCCCACCGAAGAGAATCCCCAGCACTACAACGCCCACCGCCCCCCACAAAATGGCGGTAATAATCCGTTCATGGGTGTCCGAGTGTTCGCGCGTTTTGTGATGAACGCGCTCAATGCTGTCGGCAATGGGGTGGGCGTCCGCCCCCCAGGCATGGGTATATTCGGCAGCGTCCTGCCAGTAATGCTGAACTTCACTGCCGTCAGCCACCATCAGGCTTGCGGGGTTGACCCGCGTACGCCCCTGTTCATAGGCGCGTTGCACCGGTGCGGTAATTTGCTGCGCGTAGTGGTCGAGCAGCAGGCATTCAATCTCGGTCAGCGGATGGTGCGCCAGCAGCTTATTGCGCATTCGGCGAATATCATCAAGAAAAGCATGCAGCGTCAGGCGCTGTTCAATCAGAAAGGTGAGCGCATTCCCGTAGTTGAACAGCGAAGCGTAATGGCGGGAAAAAGTCTTTTTATCCACCACCAGCAGCGCCAGTTCACTAAAAGACATGCCATTGAGAATTTCACCTGACGGGCTACGCGAGTGCCAGCGAGCCACCTCCTGCTCGCCAAACAGGGATTTAAGATGATGGTGAAGATGCGGCGTATCAGGCCATATCTGCGTCACTAACCCACTGAGCATCAGATGGATTGTCCGAATATGACGCTCCGCCTGCTCCTGAAGCTGGTCGGCGTCACTCTCGTAACCGGTGGTATATCTCAGCAGCGTCTGTTGCAGTTTTATCTGTTCCAGCGTGACCACAAAACGTTCGGCAGCGATGAGCTGATTCTCCGTCGCGTGCAGCCCATGTTCGTAAGAAACAGTTCCCTGCTGCAAATGGCGTAGCTGGAGCATAAATTCGCTGAGCTGACTGTCGTTAATCTTCAAACGCTGGGCCACCGCTCCCCATCCGCCCAAGTTCAGACGTGCCTGGTCCAACTGTTCGAGAAACCAGCGCGGATCTTTGCCTTCCGTGACGCGCATTTTCAGTAACGTGAGGATCTCGACAGAGGCCTGACGAATGACATTCAGGCAATGTTCAAATTGCTGGTCAATCTGATGCGATGGGGTCGACATCTTCAATTTCCTTAATCAACAACAAGGCTATTCAGCCTTAGGATTAACGTGTTATTTTTTTGTTATTTTTGTCGTTACACCATAGAGCAAATCAGGCAAATTAACAGTCCTGTCCCCACCTTGAGAAGGTGAATTTATGATCGCGCTCACCACGAAACGTTTAACCTGCAGCTTAATCACGCCCGCCGACTGGCCTTTTTTTCTCATGTTGCAGCAAAACCCACAGGTGATGCGCTATGTCGCGGATAATCGTAGCGAAAGTGAGATCCGCGAAACCTTTGATTCGCGTCTGCATCCGTGGTCTCCCGGCGCATCACACTGGCTTTGTCTGGTCGTACGCGATGCGCAAAATATGGCGCTCGGCGTCACCGGATATATTCACCGGGAAGCTGACTGCGCCGAAGTGGGGTTTTTATTTGCGCCTGAAGCCCAGGGCCAGGGTTATGGCAGCGAATCGCTGCGAGCGGTATGCGACTATGCGTTTCGGGAAGGGGGCATACGCCGACTCACCGCAACGGTTACGGCGGGCAATGTGGCTTCCCGCCGAACCCTGGAGAAAATCGGCTTCCGCCTGGAAGGCGAGCTGCGCGAAAGCTATTCGTTGGCTGGCGAATGGCACAATGACTGGCTTTTTGGCTTACTTAGCCATGAGTATGATAAGTCATCGCCATCCGGCCGATAGCCGCTATCAAGGGATTCTTTTACACTCAGCCCTCCGTTTTTTGAGGATAAAAGATGTCACTTTCTTCCCTTACGCCCAGCCCACAGGGATTGGATTTTATTAAACGCTATCAGGGACTTTCGCTGGAGAAATATCAGGATCAAGACGGTTTGTGGATTATTGGCTATGGCCATCTGATTCGCGATCATGAGACGTTTGCTCAGCCCATTACCCGTTTACAGGCAGAGAGTCTCTTTGTGCAGGATGTGAGCTACTATCGGCAGGTTTTAAACCGCTGTGTACAGACGCCGCTGACGCAGAATCAGTTCGATGCCCTGCTGTCGCTGGCCTTTAGCCTGGGGCCAGAAGCCATACAACTGTCCTCTGTCGTCCATAGCGTTAATCGGCGAGAATATCGCAAGGCGCTGGCCGTCTGGCGGGCCGAAGATCAGCAGCAAAACAGCCTGGCCAGACAGCGCCAGGCCGAGTCAGCTTTATTCCAGACAGATATGCGATGACACATCGCGGGTATTGAGCAGCATAGCCGCCTGGGTACGATTCCTGACATCCAAACGGCGGTACAGTGATTCCAGGTGTGCTTTGACGGTACCGGCACTGATATTCAATGCTCGGCCAATCTCTTTATTAGATTCACCATTTGCCAACAGCGTTAATATCTCACGCTGACGATGGCTCAGGTTATCCACTCCACATTTTTCCTGTTCATACTCCAATCGCCAGTCTCCCGGCAGGCATATCAAGCCAGACATCACGCTTCTGATCGTTTTAACAAAGATCTCAATACTGGCAGTGCGCGAGACAATGGCCTGCACGTTCAGTGCCATCATATCGCGCAGCCAGGCGTGGTGATGGGTATTGGCGACAATAATGCCCTTCGAATCAGGAAACTGCTGATACTTTTCCTGTAATACCCATTGGCAAAAACCATAATCCATCTCACCATCGAGGATCAACAGTGCATCCGGATAGCGTAAAAGCTGCCGCCAGAGGTCATCGGCCTGACTGACGGCAGAAATATCAATTCCTGGAATATGTTCCTGTAAGCTGATTTTCATTCCATGAATAAATATTGACTGCCTGTCAAACATGATTACCTGCATAACGGTTCCCCCCATTAAAAAATAAAAAGCCCCTTCATGGCCGGAGAAGTTATTTCTCGCGGCATAGAATAAGGGCTCGCCATTTGGCCAGGGCATTCTACGTAGATACCGAATAATGCAAACATCATAATTATGAATGCTTACAACCCTTTCTCATCAATTACGCATTCACATAACTCATCACAAATGAATTAAGAAAATGATTAAAATAGAGTAAGGGTTAATAATATTA
Organism: Kluyvera cryocrescens NBRC 102467; assembly: GCF_001571285.1. Classification (GTDB taxonomy): domain Bacteria; phylum Pseudomonadota; class Gammaproteobacteria; order Enterobacterales; family Enterobacteriaceae; genus Kluyvera; species Kluyvera cryocrescens. Next base: position 165,405 of record NZ_BCTM01000012.1, read on the forward strand.
ATTAATAAAAATATATCGGATTACCGCTATCATGGGAAATAAAAAACGAAATAAGTCCGCCTCCGAACTTATTTCAGCATTATTTGTTTATCACGGCAATATGGCAGAACGTCTTCGTTTACAAGAACATCCCACCGGAAACTTCAATACGCTGGGCGTTCATCCAGCGCAGGTTATCGCTGAGCAGAGCGGCGATGGCATCACCGATATCGTCCGGTAATCCCGTGCGGCCCAGCGCAGTTTGCGAAGCAACGTAGCGATTGAGATCGGCATTATCCCGCAGATGCCCACCGCCAAAGTCGGTCTCAATTGCCCCCGGGGCAATGCTGTTCACGGAAATACCCCGTGCGCCAAGCTCCTTGGCCTGATAGCGCGTCAACACTTCCATTGCCCCTTTCATCGAAGCGTAGGCGGCATAACCCGGCAGGGCGAAACGCGCTAATCCCGTTGAAACATTAAGGATGCGGCCACCGTCTGCCAGCAGCGGTAACAGCTGTTGGGTCAGGAAGAACGGTCCTTTAAAGTGGATATTCATGAGCTCATCAAACAGCGCTTCTGAAGTCTCGGCAAACGCAGCGTAGAGGCCAACACCAGCGTTGTTCACTAAATAATCAAAACTTTCGCGTCCCCACACCTGATGCAGCTGCGCTTTTACCTGCTGAGCAAATTCGCTAAAGCTTGCGACATCGCTGACGTTCAGCTGCAATGCCACCGCTTTCGCGCCCATTTGCTCAATTTCAGCAACAACCTGCAGAGCTGCTTCACGCTGGCTATTGTAGGTAAAAATAATATCTGTTCCGGCCGCAGCCAGCTTCAACACGGCATTTTTACCTAAACCACGGCTGCCGCCGGTGACTAATGCGATACGTTGGGTCATAGGAACCTCATTTCAGATGGTATGTACGTTGAGAACAAGCTTATTAGGTGATAAAAGAACAATAAATATCGCCAGTTACGCTTCACTGTCTCATTTACGACAACAATAGGCCGTTTTGATGGATAAAATTCACGCAATGCAGCTGTTTCTACGCGTCGCCGAACTGGAGAGTTTTACCCGCGCGGCGGACACGCTGGGCCTCCCTAAAGGTAGCGTATCGCGGCAGATCCAGGCGCTGGAGAACCACTTAGGCTGCCGTCTGCTACACCGCACGACCCGGCGGGTGCTGTTAACCCAGGATGGAATGGTTTATTACGAGCGCGCCAAAGATCTGTTGAGCAATCTGGACGAACTGGACAGCATGTTCCAAAGCGACCCCAGCAGCGTCAGCGGGCGGTTGCGTGTCGATATGCCGGTCGCCGTCGCTCGCCACGTTGTCATCCCTCAGCTACCAGATTTTCTGCAGCAGTATCCGGGAATCGAACTGGAGCTCAGCAGCAGCGATCGCCTGGTGGACGTGATCCGCGAGGGCTTTGACTGCGTGGTGCGCGTTGGCACGTTAAAGGATTCTGGCCTTATCGCCAGACCGCTCGGTAAACTCACGGTCATCAACTGCGCAAGCCCAGCCTATCTATCGCGCTTTGGCTATCCAGAGTCGCTGGACGACCTCAGCACCCATGCGCTGGTGCACTATGCCACCAACATCGGCGTGCGCCCGCCGGGCTTTGAAGTGGCGAAAGAAAATGGGACACAGTGGGTTAAGGCTGGCGGCGTCCTGACGGTAAACAGCACCGAAACCTATCACGCTGCCTGTTTGGCAGGGCTGGGTATCATTCAGGCTCCGCGCGTGGGGGTACGCGACGCGCTGCACGGCGGCAAACTGGTGGAAATCCTGCCACAATATCGGGCAGCGCCAATGCCGGTATCGCTACTTTATCCGCATCGCCGTAACCTCTCGCGCCGGGTGCACCTGTTTATGGAGTGGTTAACCGCGGCATTACAGGATTACGTGGATTAATTTCAGCCCAGTGTCTGGTGCGCTGTAATATCACCCGGACGAGGCGCGCCAGCACCGACTCCGGTGAACGATCTATACTTAAGTAAAAGCAATAAAAAGGAAAATATCCCTGATGACGTCGGAACATGACGAGAAGCGTCCGCTGCAGGAAGCGGAACCAAGCCACCTCTCCCGAACGCAGCAAAAGGCCAGCAAAGCGCTGGACACCGTCACCAGCACGGCGCAGAAGATCCAGCGCCGCCCGGTTATCGCCCATCTGATTCGCGCCGCCGAGCGCTTTAACGATCGCATGGGCAACCAGTTTGGCGCCGCGATTACCTATTTTTCATTCCTATCCATGATTCCCATTATGATGGTGTCGTTCGCTGCCGCCGGTTTTGTACTGGCCTCACACCCGACGCTCTTGCAGGACATTTTCAATAAAATCCTCGTCAACGTCAGCGACCCCACGCTCGCCGCGACGCTGAAGAGCACCATCAACACCGCCGTGCAGCAGCGTACCACCGTCGGGCTGGTCGGTCTGGGGGTTGCGCTCTACTCCGGTATCAACTGGATGGGCAACCTGCGCGAGGCTATTCGCGCGCAGTCGCGCGACGTCTGGGAGCGCACGCCGCAGGATCAGGAAGCGCTGTGGCTGAAATATCTGCGTGACTTTATCTCGCTGATTGGCCTGCTCATCGCGCTGATCGTTACCCTGTCGATTACCTCGGTTGCCGGCTCCGCGCAGCAGCTGATTATTTCTTCGCTGTATCTCGATAGCATCGAATGGCTTAAACCGGCCTGGCGGCTGATTGGCCTGGCGATATCCATCTTCGCTAACTACCTGCTGTTCTTCTGGATTTTCTGGCGGCTACCGCGCCATCGTCCGCGTAAAAAAGCCCTGATTCGCGGCACATTTATCGCAGCCGTCGGCTTTGAGGTAATTAAAATTATCATGACCTGGACACTGCCGACACTGGTGAAATCCCCATCCGGCGCGGCGTTTGGCTCGGTCCTGGGGCTGATGGCATTCTTCTACTTCTTTGCGAGACTGACCCTGTTCTGTGCGGCGTGGATTGCCACCGCCGAATACAAAGACGACCCAAGAATGCCGGGAAAAACCCACCGTTAAACACGATGTTGGGCTGAGAGATAATGAAAAATTTCAGCCCAACACATCGTTTCAGCATATAAATCCAGCCTGTAACTTTTATTTAACCAAAAACCAGTTTTATCATCTAATTGACAAAAAATGTGAAGCATTTCATGTTTGATAATCTGCGGGTATAAAAATTATCCACTTTTTCGCTATTTTTGCCTGTTTTTACATTCCCGTTACACATTGAAATGTCGCTTTTGCTATGTCTAATATGGCCTTTCGTTCGCTATACATATTAGAAAAGACTATGACCAGCACAACACTCGATAACGAACAGGCTTCCGCTCCGGTTAACTCACGTAATAAAGTCGTCGTGGCTTCGCTCATTGGCACCGCCATTGAGTTCTTCGACTTCTATATCTACGCCACCGCCGCGGTGATCGTGTTCCCGCATATTTTCTTCCCTCAGGGCGATCCGACGGCGGCGACGCTGCAATCGCTGGCCACCTTCGCTATTGCCTTCGTCGCGCGTCCTATCGGTTCCGCGCTATTCGGCCACTTTGGTGACCGTGTCGGACGCAAAGTCACTCTGGTGGCTTCGCTGCTGACCATGGGGATCTCAACCGTGCTGATTGGCCTGCTGCCAACCTACGAGTCCATTGGCATTCTGGCACCGATGCTGCTGGCGCTGGCGCGTTTTGGCCAGGGTCTGGGTTTAGGGGGTGAATGGGGTGGCGCTGCGCTGTTGGCCACCGAGAATGCACCACCGCGCAAGCGTGCGCTGTACGGTTCGTTCCCGCAGTTGGGCGCACCGATTGGTTTCTTCTTTGCCAACGGCACCTTCCTGCTGCTCTCCTGGCTGCTGACCGACCAGCAGTTCATGAGCTGGGGCTGGCGCATTCCGTTTATCTTCTCCGCCGTGCTGGTGCTGATCGGCCTGTATGTGCGTGTTTCGCTGCATGAAACGCCGGTATTCGCCAAAATCGCCGCAGCGAAGAAACAGGTTAAAGTGCCCATGGGCACCCTGCTGAGCAAACACGTGCGCGTCACGATCCTCGGCACCTTTATCATGCTGGCGACCTACACGCTGTTCTATATCATGACCGTGTACTCGATGACGTACTCTACCGCTGCCGCGCCGAATGGTCTGGGCCTGCCGCGTAATGAAGTGCTGTGGATGTTGATGCTGGCGGTTATCGGTTTCGGCGTGATGGTTCCGATCGCCGGCATGCTGGCTGACCGTTTTGGCCGTCGTCCAAGCATGATCGTCATCACCAGTCTGATCATCGTTTTCGCGCTGTTCTTCTTCCAGCCGCTGCTGGGCTCAGGGGACACGTCGCTGATTATGCTGTATCTGTTGGTGGGTTTAAGCCTGATGGGGCTGACGTTTGGCCCGATGGGGGCGCTGCTGCCGGAGCTGTTCCCAACGGAAGTCCGCTATACCGGCGCGTCCTTCTCTTACAACGTAGCGTCGATTCTGGGGGCCTCAGTTGCACCGTATATCGCAGCCTGGTTGCAGAGTAGCTATGGATTGTTCTACGTGGGTGTTTATCTGGCGGCCATGGCGGCCCTAACCTTGATTGCACTGCTGCTGACGCACGAAACCCGTCACGAATCGCTGTAAGCCCTTCTCTCTGGCCTACGTTCGCGTAGGCCAGCGTTATACCAGGTGAATCATCAAATTATCTAAGGTTGACATCGGTACCGGTCGGGAAAGGAAATAACCCTGCGCCGCATACGCCGGCGACTGCTGCACTTCACGCCACTCTTCCAGCGTCTCTACGCCTTCAACGATGACCCCTTCGCAGTAGCGATTCATCAGCTGTAGCAGCAAAATGAACAGCTTGCGGCCTTCCGGCGTTTTACGCAGCATGATAAACAGATCGCGCGCCACTTTGATGTAGTCATAGCGGACTTCATTAAGCGCCGAGAAGTTGGCCATCCCGGTACCAAAATCATCCAGCCACAGCGGGCCGAATTCGCACAGAGAAGCGACAGTTGAATCCTGCGGTAGCGCCATATGTTCAACCAGTTCAAAACGCAGCCACGGCAGCGTTTCAATCATCGTTTTCAGGATCCGGTCCTGCCGCATTTCCAGCAGCGTGGGCGCGTCAACGTTAACCGAGGCCAGCACCTTATTCTGTACAAAGAAATGTTTCTTTTTTGCCAGCATTGCCACCTGTTCTTTGATGACATGAATTCGCTGACCGATAGAGACTGCGGCGAAGTAACGATCCGGTGCGATACGCTTTTGGGGGTCAGAGGGATGGGTCACTACCGTTAACACCTCTATCGCCATCAGGCGACCCTGGGTGGTGTAGATAGGCTGATACGTATAGACGCGCTCACACTCTTGCCAATAACGCAGCTGCTGTAGGCTATCCAGCTCCGTATCAGGAACTCTCGCCCGCTGGCTCACCTGCTTTAACGTCATTTAAGCTTCCTGTGAATAGAGGGTCAGAGGGTCTGGTCATAAGGTTATCGGCGGGGTATTTGATAACTTTATGTCCAGACTTAGCCATTTTATTTTTCTGCCAGGATGACTAATACGCCGTAACACGCGCTAGCTCAAAAAAAATAATGGAACGATGTTTTAATATAGTTGACCACCGATTAGCCACAGCGCACACTACGAAAAATTTACCGATTCAGGTTGATGACTATGTCTAAAAAAATTGCCGTGATTGGCGAATGCATGATTGAACTGTCCGAGAAGGGCTCACAAGTTAACCGCGGTTTTGGCGGCGACACCTTAAACACGTCCGTCTATATCGCGCGTCAGGTCTCCCCGGCTGAACTCAGCGTCAATTACGTCACGGCGTTAGGCACCGATACCTTCAGCCAGCAAATGATGGACGCATGGCAGGCGGAGAACGTCAACACCGACCTGATTCAACGTATGAGTGACCGCATGCCGGGCCTGTACTACATCGAAACCGATGACACCGGCGAGCGTACGTTCTACTACTGGCGCAACGAAGCGGCGGCAAAATTCTGGCTGGAGAGCGCGCAGTCTGCAGCTATTTGCGAACAGCTGGCAAACTTTGACTACCTCTACCTGAGCGGCATTAGTCTGGCGATCTTAAGCCCGTCCAGCCGTGAAAAGCTGCTGGCACTGCTGAGCCAGTGTCGCGCCAACGGGGGGAAAGTTATCTTCGATAACAACTACCGTCCACGCCTGTGGGCCAGCAAAGAAGAGACGCAGAAAGTGTATCAGCAGATGCTGGAATGCACCGATATCGCCTTCCTGACGCTGGACGACGAAGACGCGCTGTGGGGCGAGAAGCCGGTTGAAGAGGTTATCGCACGCACCCACGCTGCAGGCGTTAGCGAAGTGGTGGTCAAACGCGGAGCGGACTCCTGCCTGGTTTCCGTTGTTGGCGAAGCGCTGGTTGATGTGCCTGCGGTTAAGCTGCCAAAAGAGAAAGTGGTGGATACCACCGCGGCGGGCGACTCCTTTAGTGCCGGCTATTTGTCCGTACGTCTCACCGGCGGCGACGCTCAGGCGGCGGCAAAACGTGGTCATCAGACAGCGAGCACCGTGATCCAGCACCGTGGGGCAATTATTCCGCGCGACGCGATGCCAGCGTAAGATTGCACGCATAAAAAAACCTCTTCCAACCGGGAGAGGTTTTTTTTCGTCTGGAGCATACCCCTCACCCTAACCCTCTCCACTGTGGGGAGAGGGTCGGGGTGAGGGGAAACCATGCTGCTGCGCTTACTGCGCCGGCGGAATATCGGTGACGTCCTGGTGGCTATCATCCACGACCGCCGCCGATTCCGGCTTTGAGGTCAGCATAATTTTGCTCCAGGTGTCCTGCAGATCTTTCATATTGAACTCAGGTTCACCGGTCGGCTGCTGCAGAATCAGCGCCATATCCTGCGACAGCTGCTGGCGCAGATCCTGATTCACCATATCCAGCGTCAGCGACTCAAGGAAGCTCTGACGCAGCTTCTGATACTGTTCAGGAGCAATATCAACCACCTGGTTTTGCAGCGAGCGGATGCGCTGATTAATCAGCACGTCGGTATCCATACGGGCGTAGGTCGCAAACAGCTTTTGCAGCTCAAGTTTTTTCTGCGCAACCAGCGCATTAAACTCATCCTCCGGCAGACCATTATCGCGAATGGTCGCCAGCTCACGCGCCACCAGGCCCAGATTGCCCTCCAGCTTGTCGCCCGGAGAATCCAGATTGATACCGCACTGCGCACGCAGATACAGCACGCGGCAGTCAAAGCCCAGGCCGATATCCTTCATATTAGTGCGGCTGAGCTTCTGCTGAACGTGCCAGAACAGCGCCTCACGCGCCAGGTCTGCCCGCCAGTAACGCAGCAGCGCGGCCGACTCGCGGATTGGCTGCCACGCGCCGTCCCACATGATGGACAGGCGATCCTGCTGTACCGCGTTGGTCATAATGCTGACCGCTTCCGGACGCAGCGGAGAGAGCGTCGGCACAGCGGCCGGCGTTTCACGCTTACCTTTCAGTTCGCCGAAGATCTTGCCGATCTGCTCGATCGTCGCCCGGCTGTCTACGTTGCCCACAACGATAAGCGTCATGGCATCCGGGGTGTACCATTTATGGTAAAACTCGGTCAGTTGCTTAGCATCAACCGGCGGCTTCAGCGGCTCGGCGGGATCGTGTCCCAGCATGGTTGAGCCTTTCAGGCGATAGCGCCACCAGCCCTCTTTGGTATCCTGCGGCCAGGTCGCCACCATATCCTGCACGCTCAGAGCGTAGCTGATGGTGTCCGCCGTGATGTCTGGTTTGCCCAGCGAGTTAGCCAGCCAGGTCAGTGCCTCTTTTTGCAGATCGCTGCGGTTGTTAGGCATGCTCAGATTAAAACGGGTGAAATCATAAGAAACGATCGCGGGCGGCAGCGGTCGCTTTGGATCAATACCCTGTTGCCACATAGAACGAACCTGCGCGGCGGGCATATTTCCGCTTTGCGTTAGCGCAATACGCGGAATCAGGTGGCTGTAGCCGGTTTGCTGAGCGCTTTCATTCAGCGAACCAATATCAATCGAGAGCCGGATCTCTACACGGTCACTCGGGCGCTGCGGCGTGGCAAGCACCTGCCACTGGAAGCCGTTTGACAGCGTGCCTTGTTGCCAGGCCGGGTCCGGCTGGAGCGTTTCTGCCTGCACACAGCTGGCCGCTGCCATCATCAGCAAACCACCGGCTAAAAGTCGAATTGTTGTGCCCTGCATGTGAACCCCTGATGAACTTTCCTGGTGACTCCCTTCATAGCTAAAACCGCAGAGGCGTAGGTCGCCTGCGCGCTATTCCGGGTATAAAAGACCACCGCCTTCGGGCGATCGTCTAAAATCTTGAAGTAAATACGTCAGTTAGACCGCGTAATCGTAAAAACGTCACATGGCTAAGTAAAATAAAATACACGATAGCCATAGGCTATCACGGCTAACGAATAACGCCGCCTAATTATGCGCAGGAGCCCGCACTCCAGCAAGGGAGTACGGGCTTAAGTGATGGGATTATGAGGATAATTCGTGCGATTTGTTCACGGTCGGACGGTTATTGAGCACGTCATCAAGCTGTTTTGCATCTAATTGTTTCACTCGCTTGGCCACCACAATGGTAGCAACGCCGTTACCAATCAGGTTGGTCAGGGCACGGGCTTCCGACATAAAGCGGTCAATACCCAGAATCAGCGCCAGACCCGCGACCGGTAAATGGCCGACTGCCGAAATGGTCGCTGCCAGTACGATGAATCCGCTTCCCGTAACCCCAGCAGCCCCTTTCGAGGAGAGCAGCAGCACCACCAGCAGCGTTATCTGATGGAAGATATCCATGTGGCTGTTGGTGGCCTGAGCGATGAACACCGCCGCCATTGTCAGATAGATAGACGTACCATCGAGGTTAAACGAGTAGCCGGTCGGAATCACCAGCCCTACCACGGACTTACGGCAGCCCAGCTTTTCCATTTTATCGAGCATACGCGGCAGTGCGGACTCGGAAGACGATGTCCCCAGCACAATCAGCAGCTCTTCTTTGATGTAGCGAATGAATTTGAAGATGCTAAAACCGGTCGCACGAGCAATAGAGCCCAGCACCACCACCACGAACAGAATACAGGTGATGTAGAAGCAGATAATCAACTGCCCCAACTGCACCAGCGTGCCGACGCCATACTTACCAATCGTAAAGGCCATCGCCCCGAATGCACCGATTGGCGCCAGTCGCATGATCATATTGATGATGCCGAAGATGACCTGCGAGAAGCTTTCGATAACGTTGAAAATCAGTTGGCCTTTATTACCCAGACGATGCAGCGCAAAGCCGAACATCACCGCAAACAGCAGCACCTGCAAAATATTACCGCTGGCAAACGCGCCGATTACGCTCGACGGGATGACATCCATCAGGAAGGCGACAATCCCCTGATCTTTTGCCTGTTCCGCATAGATAGCGACCGCTTTCGCATCCAGAGTTGCCGGATCGACGTTCATACCGGCACCCGGCTGAACCACGTTGACAATCACCAGACCAATCAGCAGAGCGATGGTACTGACCACTTCAAAGTACAGCAACGCGACGGCCCCGGTGCGGCCTACCGCTTTCATGCTTTCCATACCGGCGATCCCGGTGACGACCGTACAAAAGATAACCGGGGCGATAATCATTTTAATCAGTTTGACGAAGGCATCGCCGAGCGGTTTCATTTGTGCGCCCAGTTCTGGGTAATAGTGACCGATGAGCACACCGATCACTATCGCCGACAGCACCTGGAAATAGAGGCTTTTAAAGAAAGAGGTTTTCATAGGATGTCCTTAAGCTATAGCCACAGGAAAAGTAGGGATTATTTTCACCTGTGGGCACAAAATAACATCCAAGAAACATAATCGAAATATTTGTACGTGAATTTGATACTTAATTGTTAAAACCTTGAGCTGACACGCACAATCGCTATCAATTTTACTCCGGCAGCAGTGATTTCTCCTTGCCTAAATAATCCTGTTCAAAGGTCTCTGTCGGTACTGCACGGGCAAACAGGAACCCCTGCAAAATGTCGACCTCTGCCGCCTTCAGCCAGTCGTATTGTTGTTTATTTTCAACGCCTTCAGCCACCATTTTTAAATTAAGGCTGCGGCCAAGCTGAATAATCGCAGCCACCATGCTGGCATCTTCCGGCAGGGTGTCGATAAAGATTTTGTCGATCTTGAGGATGTCGACCGGCACCGATTTCATATGTTGCAGCTGACGTAATCCGGCATAGCCCATGCCGAAATCATCCAGCGCAATCCGCACTCCGGCGTTGCGTAACGGACGCAGAATCGCCACCGCCGCTTTCGGATCATCAATGCGCCGGCTTTCGGTCACTTCCAGCACCAGTGTCCCCGGCGCAATACGGTAGCGGTTCAGCAACGCCAGCATGTCAGCGACCATATCGTGATGCAGCAGCTGAAGCGCGGAGATATTCACCGACAGCGGCAGCATAATGCCGCGCGACTGCCACACCGACAGCTGACGACAGGACTCTTCAAGCACCCAGTGACCGACGGTGACCATCAGACCGCAGGACTCAATGTTATCGATGAGATCGTTTGGAAGCGCCCAGCGGCCGTCAGGCTGACGCTGACGCAGAAGCACTTCCGCACTACAAACTTTCCCGGTCAGCGTCTCCACCTGCGGCTGTAGCCAGATAGAAAACTGCTGATTATCCAGCGCCGTCAGGATATCGCTCTCCTCGGTCAGGCGCTTTTGGGCCTTTACCATCTGCTCCGGGTCGAAGAACTCAATTTGGTTTTTACCTTTACGGCGAGCGGTAAAGGCGGCGGACAGCGAGCGGCGGTAGAACTGCTCGGCCGTTAGGCCATCGCTGTACATGGCAATGCCAATACTGGCGCTCGGACGCAGCTGGATCCCCTGCAGCGGCAGCCGCTCATTGATAATAGTGAGTACTTGCTGACCTAATGTGATGGCGTGCCAGGGTTCTTTGATGCCATAAGCCAGAATCGCAAAATCGTAGCCGCTGACCTGCGCCAGCACCATCCGCGGTGAAATGACCTGCTTCACCTTCTCAGCCAGCGTCAGCAGCAAGATCTCACGCTGCTCTTCTTTCAATACACCGGCCGTATCCTGCAAGGTTTCACAGGCTATTGTTAGCAGCGCTACCGGCGTTTGCCGCTCCAGGCTCTGCGCCAGCAGTCCCAGTAAAAAGGCTTTGTTGGGGAGGTCAGAAATAGGAAAACGCGTCGATTGACTGCTCAGTTCGTCGTACTGACGCAATAACGCCTGCTGATTGCGGTTATAGCTGCGCACCAGCGTACCGATCTCATCATCATGATGCAGTCGCGGCAGGGTCAACTGATGCCCAATACGGTCGGCCCCCGGCAGATCGTGAATTTCATAGGCAATCTTGCGTAGCGGTCTGACGATCAGGCGATTGATGCACCAGGTCAAGGCGACGGTCAGGATTAGCACCAAAAGGAAGTAAGCGGTCACTATCGTTGCAAGTGCGCTCATCACGAATTTATACATCCGATAGGAGTCAGCCTGTAGCACCAGATAGGCCAACGGCTGCGGGTTGGCCGGACGCTCCAGCGAATAGAGCGGTAGCGAAATTTGTACCGGTAGCTCAAAAATACGGGTGATGTTCACCGGCACTGGACGCTCCGGGATAAAGCTCATGCGCAACGCCTGAAATTGGTTTGGCAGCACGACGTCCGCCCGGCTCACAATCCCCGATGGTTGAATACGTTCCAGAATTGACTCGGCTTCTGGAATATCAGCTTTCAGAATGGCCGCAGACAGCGGCTGGCGCACAGAGCGCGCAATGCTTTCAAGTTGCGTAGCGGTGTTATAGCGATCCTGCTGCACGAAGTGGAACAGTAAAATGAAGCAAAAAACAAATAAAAACAACATGGTGACAACTGCAACCATAGCCATTTGTTTTATGGTAAGTGAACGGCTGACGCGCAAAAGAGCTCTCCACTGATACGAACGTGTTGCACAGGCAATTGAGAATAACGAGGCTGGCAGCAAAGTCAAAATAGACTCTTGCGCAACGATTATAACCCGCCGTCGTGACGGGTTATATAAGACGAATACCTATATCCCGTCAGGTGTAGACTGCCGCGCGGTGGCGCTCATTGGCCTCAGTCACGCACCGTGGTCCGTGACTGAGGTTTCACGCCTTTACCGCTTTCTGGCAACCCGAACGATTTAGGGTATAAATCAGGATAGAGTGAATTACCAATCCGCGTAAGGAATCAGCGGCTGCGGTGGCATATCGAGATCGCCCTGCCAGCCGGCAGCGGAATAGCGCACATAGAGCAGCGCGTGGCTTGGGGTGTAATCCTTCGCCTGCTGAATATCGACACCCGCACCAACAAACCAGTTCGAGGTCACGCGACGTTCCACGATGGCTCGCGCCGTATAACCAAAGCCCTGGCTGCTGCCACCGCTGTTGGTGTCGTCGCTGGCGTCTTCCTTCCACTGTTGCGGAATCAGGCCCATCAATGGATACCGCTGTTCGGTCCGGTTGCGCGAGTGTGACCAGGAGACAGAGCCCCCCAACTCCCAGGACCAGTTCTCCGTGCGCTGACGCCAGTTAACCGGCACCGCAAACGACACGTACTCCTGCGGGCTGTAGTAGCCGCCCTGACCCAGCGTGTAGCCGCTAAGGTCCTTCTGGTAGTGCCAAATCATGTTGTTCAGCCCTACTGTCACCCGGCGGTTGTTCTCGTTGATAACCTTGTAGTAGTAGCCGGTCATCCAGCGCACGCGCCAGTTATCATCCACATTCTTGCCGGTAAGCTGATCGCCACCGAGTGACGCCCATACGCCGTTGGCTTCACCTTTGTCATAGCTCAGGCTGATACCACCGCCGTCAGCGCGTACGCCGCCCCAGGTGGTGCCCGGATGCGCGCCGCTGCTGTTATCTTTCTGCCCGCCAAATGCTAACAGCGAACTGGAAATCGGGCGACGGTGCGCATTCACGGTATAACCCAATGGGCCAATATCGCTGCTATAGCTCAGGCCACCAACCACATCAACCACATTGAAGCCCATCGGGGTGGTCCCGATGTCGGCGTCCCAGGTATCGTTTTTCCAGCCGATGGCAACGCTTGCTCCGTTTCCGGACTGATTCTTCGAACCGTAGCAGGTGGACAAATCACAGGTGCCCCACTGCTCTTTGTAGGCGTTATTTTTGTCCGCCGAGAAGCTGCCGGCATCCATATTGACCAGGTCTGAGCGGAAGAACATACGCCCGTCAGACAGCGGCGCGTCCACCTGGAACATGGTGGTGTGCGCTTTCAGATCCGAGTAGCCGCCGGTCCCGCTGGAGCCCCAGTATTCATGCTGCAATGTGACGTTAAGATCCTGCTGACGATAAAGATCGGCGGCATCGCTGCGCACACCGCGCTTGAGCCAATCATCTTTTTCGTCGTTGCGGGTCAGACGGGTAAAGCTGTCGTTATCCTGCGGACGCGTTGGGGTGACCTGCGCCGCGACCATCGCATCTTTGTAGGTTTCCAGCGCCTGCTTAGGATCGCCCGCCTGCGCCTGATAGTTTGCCGCATCGCGCAGCACCATCGCACTTTCCATCGACGGTGGCTGAGATTTGGCTTGAGGAATCAGCGCGGTCATCATTTTCTGCGCCGTGGCGGTATCACCAAGCTGAGCGCTCACCAGCGCAATACGTCGCTGCGTATTGAGCGAACGTTCGCCCTCGGCAGGCAGTTCCGCAAGCTGTTGGCGGGCGGCCAGCTTATTACCATCGGCGGCATAGACTTCGGCCAGCCCCAAATGCGCATCTTCATCATGCGGGTCTTTTGCCAGCACCGCGTTGTATTCCGCTAACGCGGCCGCGGTATCGCCCCGCTGCTGCGCCCAGTCAGCCAGCGTCGAGTGAATGCGCGCGGATTCTGGCTGCTGTTTTAGTAACGCGATAGCCTGCGTTTCCTGGCCACCATCGCGCAGGCGGTTTGCCTGAGCGATGACCTGATCGCTACGCAGACGGGTATCCAGCTCACGAATGTTATCCGTCCACTGCGAAGCCGGTAGCGCGGCCAGATGCGTCAGCGCCGCCTGATCCTGTCCGTTGCCGGACATATACAGCCCATAGGCATAAACCTGCTCGGCATCGGCCGGTTTTTTCCGCGCCAGGTTAAGCATCAGATTGTCGGCTTCACCCCGTTGGCCAGCGCTGACCAAATCGCGTGAAAGCCGATAGGTTATCCAGACGTCGTCCGGAGACAGCGCCAGACGACGACGCTGGAGTTCCGCGGCCTGCGCCCAGCGTCCTTGATTTTCCAGCGCTTCCGCCTGTTGTGCGAGACGGTCGTTTGTCAGGCTGCGTTCAATATCATCGATACTGCGGCGCTGGCTGGCAGAAAGGCCATTGATAAAGTCGGTCGCGCGTTCTGGTGATTGCGCACGGTAGATATTCGCCAGCCCGCGAATCGCACTGCTGTTCGTGCGATCCAGACGTAACGCTTGCTGGTAGTAACGCTCAGCACCGGCGCTGTCTTTCCGCGCCATGGCGACGTCACCCAGCCCAAGAACCGCATAGCTGTCGGTGCCATCGAGCTTACGCGCTTGCTGATAAAAACCTTCCGCCTGCGCCAGATTATTGGCCTTCAGCGCGGCATCGCCTTTGCGAATCAGCGGCCAGTAAAGCTGCCAGGTCTGCGGTTTGCTGGCTTCGGCTTCTTCGGCTTTCACCTGCTGCTCGGCTTTTGCGCGTAGAACCGGATCCGCCATCTGCTTTTGCTGGTCGGCTAACATTGCGCGCGCGCTGTCCGCAGCCTCACCGCTGCTGAAAATCAGCAGGAAGCGCTGTAGCGACTGTACGCTGCTCGGGCTAACTGGCTGATTTTTTATGGTATTAAACCAGATATCACCCGCTGGGCCGCGTCCACCGTTGGATTTGGCCATTTGCTCCAGCACCGTAAACGCTTCATCGCGACGGTTATCCGCCAGCAGCATATTCGCCAGCGTGGTCTGCAAACCGATGTTTCCGGGGTTCTGTTGGTTTAATGATTGCAGGTGTTTTAAGGCTTCATCGCGGCGCGCGGGAATTTTCGCCACCGTGCTCCAGTATTCCACCGCATAGTCGCCGTCCGGCGGCGCACCATTAAATGCTTTTTCGTAAGCCGCCAGCGCTTCCGGCACGTGTCCGGTCGTCGCCTGCAGGCGCGCCTGCTGTAGCTCCTGGCGACCCGCGTCCGTATTCAGCCCAAGTTCAACGCGCGAGGCATTGTATTCCGCAGAGTTGGGGGCCACCTGCGCCAGTTTATCCAGCTGTTTCTTCGCCCCGGCGGTATCGCCCTGACGCAGCAAATAGCGCAGACGCGCAGCCATAACTTTCGGGTTGTTGGGATTAATCAACTCCAGCCGGTACAGCGACTGCTGCACCAAATCATCCCGTTTGCTGGCCTCCCCAAGGCGCACCTGGTTAAGCAGTTGTTCTTCCGCCGAGGTGTCCGCGTAGCCAGGCTGCACCAGCGTCAGGCCGAGAGAGAGTGTGATTAAACTTAATGTGAACT
The DNA here is from genome assembly GCF_001571285.1 of Kluyvera cryocrescens NBRC 102467. Classification (GTDB taxonomy): domain Bacteria; phylum Pseudomonadota; class Gammaproteobacteria; order Enterobacterales; family Enterobacteriaceae; genus Kluyvera; species Kluyvera cryocrescens. Next base: position 180,892 of record NZ_BCTM01000012.1, read on the forward strand.
TGCGCATTCCTGGCCCCAGTCAGGTAGTAATTCGCCGCGGGCGCTGAAGCGAAAACGGTGTTGATCCCAGCCCTGCCCAAAGAGGGTCAGAACAAAATTGTAATACGCATCCGCGCCGGGAAAATTGTCTGCAACGCGCTGCCGCTGAGCGGCCTGGGCGTCACGATCTTGTAGGAATGGGAGGAGTGAAGCCGAAAAACCGACAGGGCCATCGCCGGTCACTTTTCCGCTGGCTATCGCCACTTTTTCCGGTGGCAGTCCCTGCTTCGCGGTCTGTACCGCCATGGCGTTAAAGCGTTTTAGCAGACGCGCTTTTTGCGGGTCGGCGTCGTGCATCATGCCCACCCACAGATAGACGCGAATCGCGTCGTAGCTGCCGACAATATCCGTCGCCTTCAATTGCCAACCGTGCGCTTTATCGTAACTCACCCAATCCGGGGAAAAGCCTTTCGGCGCGGTGTCCATCAGTAGCTTCAGGTTGGTGTCACGTAGCGTTGTCCACGGCGCGCCAAAGCGGCTGAAATACTGGGCAACCTGCGGCGGGAAATAGCTTGGATTGAAGCGCCAGTGCGTCTCTTCAGCAAAACCCACGCGCCCTGGCAGCAGCATCAGCCCCAACTCCGGCACCTTCACCACTTCCTGTTCAGCAATCTTCGCCAGCAGCGCTTTGCCGATGGTGCTGTAGTCATCGTTCTTCCATAGCCGCCCCGCTTCCAGCAGGGTCCATGCGATCCAGATATCAGAGTCAGAAGCGGAATTGCTGTCCAGCACCTTCCACTCCGTCTCGTTCTTCTTACCCCATAACCAGGCTGGAAGATGCTCACGCAGAGAACCTTCGGCAAGGTTATTCTGCGTCCAGCCGAGCAGCGTGGCGAACGTTTGTTTATCGTTCGCCGCCAGGGCAAAGAACAGCGCGTAGCTTTGCCCTTCCGAGGTTGTAATCTTACGCGGATCGCTTGGGTCGATAACGCGCCCTTCAGCGCTGACAAATTCCCGTTTGAACTGCTCCCAGGCAGGCCAATGGCAAGCGGCCTGAACCTGGCCGCTAAGGGCGAACAGCACGACAATCCAGCGTAATATTCTCATCACGGCTTACTCGTCTTCCGGATCTAAGCGACGGCGGCTGATAATGCGCAGCAGACGCCACATAACCCATGCCAGCAGCACGATGCTGATCGCGGCGAAGATGGCCAGCAGAACCGGGTGGTTAGACAGGGCAAACCAGATACGTTCGAACCACGGCAGATGACCGACATAGTACACATCGCCTACGCGCAGGCTATTCACACCGGATTCACGAATCACCGACACCGAACCAAACATGGCCGCACGTTTACCGCTGTCATTGAGAGCATCATTTAGCAGGTCGTAACCCTTATCGCTGTCGGCAAGCAGCGCAACGACGCTACGCTGTTTATAATACGGCGATTCAAAGCCCACGATGGCCGCCATCGGACCGGAGGAGGAGATCTCGGTTTGAACGCTGGCGCTGCGATCGTCAGCATCCAGGTAAATGCTCGGCAAGTCGTTGTGACGTATCGGCGTTTTCACCCAGCTCTGGGTCGCATCCACCAGCAGATCCACTTTCTTATCGTCTTTCAGCGATGGCGGGATTGAACCAATCAACAGCAGATCGGCATCTTTGTCTTTAATCTGACTACCGTCATCGATAATCGTCATGCTGGTCCCCGCCAGACCGGTCTGGCCGCCAATCACCGCCACGGTATTCAGCAGAGTGCTCAGCTGTTCTTCAGACGGTTTCTTCGGCATGACAATCGCCGTGTCGGAGAGATCCGCCATACGCGTGAACGGGAAGCCCGCATTGGCAAAGGTACGCAGATCCGGCATCGGCAGGAAATGGTAGTAGTGCGAGAAGTCGATCGTCGAATCATCGCCCAGCACGACGTGATTCTGTACCGGCTGGAAGGTGACGCAGCTATCGATGTTCCCGCCAGGCATTGGGTTCGCGTACTGGAAGTCAAAGCGCAGCTGGTTCATCGCGCCCAGACGCAGCGCCGGAATGCTGACATCGTTTTTACCGTCCAGCAGGCCTTGCAGCACCGGCAGACGCATCATCAGCTTGTTGATGTCCTGGGTGCTATTCAGACTAAACGACTGTAAGAATTGGTTGTTGAGGCTGATGTCCATGCGAGAGCTGTCTTTGACTGCCGGCATGGTGTAGCGATATTTCAAATCCATATCGATACCGGTGCTGCGCAGCAGATACAGGTCCGGCGGCAGGTTCAGCGACAGGTTAATCGACGCAGGCTCCATGCCGGTGGACTGGAGCTGCTGTTCATAGGTTTTCAGCTCGCCAAAGGTCACCGGGCGATCGGTACGTACCCAGTTAGGCGCATCGTACGGCACGCGCGCCAGCAGCGGTTTGACCTCATTCACCGTTACGCTGTTGCCACGGAACAGGATGTTCCCCGCCGCAATACCCTGCGCGGCTTTCAGCAGATCTTTATCATCACGACCAAACACCACCAGCAGCTTCATGTACGGGTTATTCGGGTGATCAATCATTTCGATCGTCGGTGCCTTCACTGCGGGATGATCGCGCAGGAAGTCCGGGCGATGATCGTTGGTGGCAAAGACAATCGCATTGCGATCCGGCAGGGTGTTATACATTACCGGGAACGTCTGGCCGCGCCAGCCGGCTTTCGAACCAAACCACGAAGCCACAATTGCCGCCGCCTGCTGCTGCTGCAAATCAGGGGAACCGGCAAAAACCATCGGCAGGTTCAGCGCGCGGTTATCACGCGCGTCATAGAACGGCACCGGGAAGTGCGAGAGATCGTTACGAACCTTCAACGATTGATAGGTTAAATCCAGCGAACTGCCACGGCCAACATCAAGCCAAACGGTCGAGTTTGCCGGGTTTTCACACACGTCACGGTAGTGGCCGATAAATTCGAGGCGCACCCGGTTAAAATCGGTGATATACAGCGGATCGATAGCGATCTGCGTCGTCACCTTTTGGCCCAACTGTTCTTTGGTGACCGGCAGAACACCCATCAGCTCATCGTTGAGATATACCTTCAGCTGAGAAGTCACAGGCAGCAACGACGGCGACGGGGTATACGTCAGATTCAGCAGCGCCTTCGACACCACTTCATCGCTGCGCATACCGAACTCAATGCCCCCATTTGGGTTAGCGCCACGCAGCACCATGCTGCCCGGCGGCGGCGCAATCTGAGCAAAAGAAAGCTTTACGTTGCGGCTCGGCGCGTCTTCCACCACTACCGGCGTCGCAGCGGCGGTAACCGGCTCTGCTGCGTCCTCCTGAACAGACGGCGCAACGGACACCTCTGTCGTCGGTTCTGAATACGTCGTGAGCGGCAGTAAACTGCCCACGCCCACCGCCACTGCACAAATCCAGGAAAGGTTTCTTTTCATCGTGTAATCATCATTATTGTTGAGCCATAGCCGATAGCGGATGCTCGATAACCGCCTCGCGTTCAGGACGACGCGGAACGAACGAGGCCACCCACGCCACCAGCAAGGTGAGCGACCGGAAAATTTCTTTGGCCACCGGCGGCGCGAACTCGGCCAGGTGACGGTAACCACGGAACCCTAGCTTCAGGATATCCATCAGGCTTTCCAGCGGTTTATCTTCTGGGAAGCTGTCCTGCCAGAGCGCCCACGTATCCGCGCGCGCAAACGTACACTGTACAAAGTCGATATGCTGGCGAGTGCTCATTGGCAGTAATTTCAGCCCGACTTCACTTCCCAGCACGCGAACGACCTGCGTCGGGAAGACATATTCCTGCTGCCCACGTTTAAGCAGCAGATTCACTTTCTGCTCTTCCAGCACCTGGGCATCGCCGTTGATGCGAATACCGACGCCACCATCGGAGAAGTCATGCACGGTGCAGGAGAAGAGGTGACCGTCTTCGCGGGAAATCGCTCCCGGCATCTTGATTTCAACGCGGTGCGAACGGCGTACCTGTTTACTTTCCACCGATACCGCCACGGCGCCACCGAGAATAATCAAGTTGTAGAACACCCACAGCAGACTGACCCAAACCGTCAGTACTTCGTCTTCCGGGCCGTACATATAGCGCCAGATACCAAACGCCACGCCGACCAGATTCAGCAGCACCAGGAAGATATACGGACGGGAAATCACCCAGTCGACATACTCCTCTTTCACCAGGCCACCTTTCGCCGTAACGTTGAAAGTCCCTTTGTGTGGAGCAAACAGCGCCACCATGGTTGGCGGAGCGATGTACCAGGCCAGCACGGTCTCATAGATTTCACTCCAGAAAGAGTGACGGTACTTACCCTGGATCTTGGAGTTGGTCAGGCTAGCGTGAATCATGTGCGGCAACACAAACAGCGCAATCATCAGCGCGGGCGCGTAGATGATATAGGCATGCAGCAGCAGGAAGGCCAGCGGTGCGGTCAGGAAGATAAGCCGCGGAATACCGGATAAAAAGTGGAACATGGCGTTGAGATAACACAGTCGCTGCGGCATCTTCAGCCCTTTGCCGAGTAGCGGGTTATCCAGACGGAAGATCTGCACCATCCCGCGCGCCCAACGAATACGCTGGCCGATGTGCGCCGACAAACTTTCCGTGGCGAGGCCGGCGGCCTGCGGTAGACGCATGTAGGCCGAAGTGTAGCCCAGGCGATGGAGTCGCAGCGAGGTGTGCGCATCTTCGGTGACGGTTTCAACGGCAATCCCGCCGATCTTATCCAGCGGTTCGCGGCGAATAACGGCACAGGATCCACAGAAGAAGGTAGCATCCCACATATCGTTACCATCCTGCACCAGACCGTAGAACAGCGTGCCTTCGTTTGGCGTTTTGCGGAATCGGCCAAGGTTACGTTCAAACGGGTCCGGCGAGAAGAAGTGGTGCGGCGTCTGCATCATCGCCAGCTTCTTATCCTTCAGGAACCAGCCCATGGTCATTTGCAGGAATGAACGGGTTGGCACGTGGTCACAGTCGAAAATAGACACAAACTCGCCCTTGGCATATTTCAGGGCATTGTTGATGTTCCCGGCTTTCGCATGCTCATGGGTGGTACGGGCGATGTACTGTACGCCGACATCTTTGGCGAACTGGCGAAACTCTTCGCGCCCCCCATCATCAAGGATCCAGATAACCACTTTGTCTTTTGGCCAGTCGATACCCAGCGAGGCGTAGACGGTGTTTTTTACCACGTTGAGATCTTCGTTATAGGTCGGAACGAAGATATCCACCGTCGGCCATTGATTCATATCTTTCGGCAGCGGTACCGGCTGGCGGTTCAGCGGCCAGGCCACCTGGAAATAGCCGAGCACCAGCACTATCCAGGCATAGGTTTCGGCAAACAGCAGGATCAACCCGCAGACCAGACTGACCGGGTCATTCCAGTTGAGCGTTGAAGTGTAGCGCCACCAGATATACCGGCAGGAGACCGTCAGCGACAAAACGATCAGCATCAGCGCCGAGAAGCGCCCCGGAATACGTCGTACCAGCAGGGCAACGCCCCACAGCAGCATCAGGAAGACAAATTGGGAAAGAGGGTTAAACGGCTGGGTGATACACACCAGCGCCAGCACCAGCGACAGGGTTATCGCTACGCCAAGCACCAGCCGGCGAACTTTCGGGCTGAGGTGCGCCAGCTCCTTTTTATCGTCAAGGTGGCGGGTTTGGCTATTGAAGCGAACGGGCAGTTCATCTGCCCAGCGAATATAGCGATCGCGCAGACGATCGAGGCCCGATAGCGGTCGCCATTTTGTCGGCTTACGGCTCTCCGGCGGTTTGCTGGCAATCAACCATACGGCCTGCAGCAAGAAGCGCAGGGGATCCAGCGGCCGCGGGCGGGAAAAATTAATGTGGGGGAAAAGCTCATCATGGCGCGTCAGCAGCGACTGCCAGCGCGCATTTTCCAGCGGCAGAAAAATCCACGCCAGTCCGACCCAAAGGCAAGACAGCGTCGCTGCAAACCAGGAAGCGCCGCTACGGCGATAGTCCACGTAGCGCGCGCGCAGGCGCGCATACACCGGCGGGACGAAAATTAAGCTGCCGAGGCGGATCATACTTCGCGCTCCGCCGCCGCGTGATGTCCGGCGTAGTGCATCAGGCACCAGCTGGCGAGCGTAATTAACTCTTCAGCAGCCAGAGAATCATGGCGGTATTCACCCAGCGGCTGCTTGCTCGCCAGACTTTCCGCCATCGCTTCGTCACGGTGGATAACCACCGGCAGCAAACGGCGCTGGGTTTGCAGCCATACCTGGTAAAGATCTTCCTGCAGCGGGCTGCTCATACGCAGGCCATTGAGGAGAATATGCGAGTTCGCGGGTAGCGGCTGCTGATGCAGTCGGATATGGCAGTTGGCGTCCGGTTTCACCACCGTAAGCGTAAAATGACAAGCCTCGACCAGCGACGGCGTCCAGGGATAGAAACCGTGCGGCAGATCGAGCAGGATCCACTGGTATTTTCCCTGACGTTCAGCCTCTCTGGCAATGTCGGTCACCGTCATCAGCGGATTCGTCAGCGTCGCGATATTCTGCTGCTCACCGGGCTGCAATTTGCCAAAAGGAAGAACATCGATAAGCGAGGTGTAACGCAAACCGGCATCGCGCCAGTCCTGACCGTCCAGCGCAGCGCGCGCCCAGCCGGTTTCTCGAGCGATATCATCGTTAAACGACAGACGCAGCATATTATCAGGGCTGGCATCGATGACCAGCACCGACTCCCCGAGCAGCTGCAAAGACCATGCTAATGCCGCCGTGATGGAAGTCGTACCCACGCCCCCACGCACGCCCTGTAATCCCAGAATAGCCATTATGGCTTCCTTATTTTTGTTCGGCTTTTTGTTCTGCAAACTCTGCCAGCAGCGGCCAACGCTTAAACGCAGCCGCTAATTTTTCACGCTGGGAAATATCAGTGTAATCTATATTGGGTAGAGAGAAAGCCCGACTCAGTGCGAGAAAATCATTCTGAAAAGTGTAGCCAAGTTGAGAATCTACGGATGTCACAGGTTCATTATCTGGCATTGTTTGGTTCCCTCTGAAATCAAAGTCAGAATGCGCTACAGCGATCGGCGCGCAACCTTTCAATGAAATTCGTTTATACTCGTCATACTTCAGACTGCAGATGTATGCATTCGCTTTTACGCATCTCAACCACATAGTTATGCAAGTTTTGAGGGTTTAGCTCACTAATCACCTGACAATAACTCGAGTTATTTAGACTATACATGCTAAATCTGATGCTATTTAATTTCAATATTAGGTTTATTCTGCTGTTTACAC
>NZ_BCTM01000013.1 GCF_001571285.1 Kluyvera cryocrescens NBRC 102467
ATTAACATCACACTCAGATGTTAACCGTGAAGGATAACATTGCTTTAGCAATGGCCCGTAGGGCGAGACGAAGTCGAGTCATCCTGCACGACCCACCATCTTTATTGATGGTCCCGAGTTAAATCTTTCAGGCAACACCCGAATGGGGCGTTAGCTCAGTTGGTAGAGCAGTTGACTTTTAATCAATTGGTCGCAGGTTCGAATCCTGCACGCCCCACCATCCTGAAGAGATTAAAGCAGTAAACCCCATAAGGGGGCGTTAGCTCAGTTGGTAGAGCAGTTGACTTTTAATCAATTGGTCGCAGGTTCGAATCCTGCACGCCCCACCAGTGTAAAAAGGCGCCCTAAAGGCGCCTTTTTGCTATCTGCAATTCAGCCATTTCTTTTCCCACTCGGGGTTAGCCTCAAACGCATTTCTCATCCTATCCGTCCATTTAGGCCAATGCCCTTAAATGCCCAAAATTCACCACGACTTTTTTTCTGCAATCCGCTATCTTGTTTAGCATATAAAACATATTGCCGCGGTAAAGGCGATGCATTGCCTTATAGCCGCTTATTTCGTTAAGCCAGTAAAACGAGAAGCATGATGAGCGTGATGTTTGATCCAGAAGCAGCGATTTACCCGTTTCCTCCGAAGCCGACGCCGTTAAGTCGTGATGAGAAGCAGTTTTATCGCGAAAAAATAAAACGGTTACTCAAAGAGCGCAATGCCGTGATGGTGGCGCACTATTATACCGACCCGGAGATTCAGCAGCTGGCAGAAGAGACCGGTGGCTGTATTTCTGACTCACTGGAGATGGCGCGTTTTGGCGCAAAGCATGAAGCTTCAACGCTGCTGGTCGCGGGCGTGCGTTTTATGGGCGAGACCGCCAAAATTCTGAGTCCGGAAAAAACCATCCTTATGCCGACGCTCAATGCGGAATGCTCGCTGGATCTTGGCTGTCCAATCGACGCGTTTAACGATTTCTGCGATGCACATCCCGATCGCACCGTGGTGGTTTATGCCAATACGTCAGCGGCGGTAAAAGCTCGTGCAGATTGGGTAGTGACCTCGAGCATCGCCGTGGAGCTGATTGAGCATCTCGACAGTCTGGGAGAGAAAATTATCTGGGCACCGGATCGTCACCTGGGCCGCTATGTGCAAAAGCAAACTGGCGCCGATGTTTTGTGTTGGCAGGGGGCGTGTATCGTCCACGATGAGTTTAAAACTCAGGCGTTAAGCCGGATGAAAGCACTTTACCCGCAGGCAGCGGTACTGGTGCACCCGGAATCTCCTCAGGCCATTGTGGATATGGCCGATGCGGTTGGTTCAACCAGCCAGTTGATTAACGCGGCGAAAACCTTGCCGCATCAGCAGCTAATTGTGGCTACCGACCGCGGGATTTTCTACAAAATGCAGCAGGCCGTACCTGATAAAGCGCTGTTTGAAGCACCGACGGCCGGTGAAGGGGCAACCTGTCGCACCTGCGCGCACTGTCCGTGGATGGCCATGAATGGCCTAAAAGCGATCGCTGACAGCCTCGAAAACGGTGGTGCAGCGCACGAAATTCACGTGGATGAAGCATTGCGAAAAGGCGCGTTAATTCCGCTTAACCGCATGCTGGATTTTGCGGCTACACTTCGAGGGTAACCGTCTAACACGCTGGAGTTAAAATGGATTTTTTAAGTACGCAAAATATTCTGGTGCACATTCCCATTGGGGCCGGGGGGTATGACCTGTCGTGGATTGAAGCGATAGGCACTATCGCGGGCCTATTGTGTATCTGGCTGGCGAGCCTTGAGAAGATCGTTAACTACCTGTTTGGGCTGATTAACGTCACGCTGTTCGCCATTATCTTTTTCCAGATCCAACTCTACGCCAGCCTGCTGCTGCAGCTCTTTTTCTTCGCCGCCAATATTTATGGCTGGTACGCGTGGTCGCGGCAAACCAGCCATCATGAAGCGGAGCTGCACATTCGCTGGCTGCCGCTGCGGAAAGCGCTCGCCTGGCTTGCTGCCTGCGTGATTGCCATTGGCCTGATGACCGTCTATATCGACCCGGTCTTCGCCGTGTTGACTCAGGTTGCCGTGAGTGTGATGCAGACGCTGGGAATGAATGTGGTGATGCCGGAGCTGCAACCCGATGCGTTCCCGTTCTGGGATTCCTGCATGATGGTGCTGTCGATTGCGGCGATGGTCCTGATGACGCGCAAATACGTTGAGAACTGGCTGCTTTGGGTGGTGATTAACGTGATAAGCGTGGCTATTTTCACCCTGCAGGGTGTCTATGCCATGGCGCTGGAATACTTGATCCTGACCTTTATTGCCCTTAACGGTAGTCGGATGTGGATTAACAGCGCGCGTGAGCGCGGCTCTCGCGCGCTATCCCATTAATGATGGTGATGATGTCCGGTTCCGGAGTGCGCCTCGTTAAGGTGGCATTCCGGGCCGCTACACGGCTGATACTCCATTTGTACCGTAGCGTGGTCAATCTGATACTGCTGTTCGAGAAAATGATGGATCCTATCCAGAAGGGCATCATGATCGTGCGGCGGCACCACCTGGACGTGCAAGGTCATTAACGGTTTTTCACCGACTAGCCAAACGTGGACATGGTGTACGTCGCGGACTTCTGGCAGAGAACGGCGCATATTGCGCTTTAATGCGGCAACATCAATTGCCTGCGGAGCCCCCTCCAGCAGTTCATTGAGGCTCTCTTTTAGCAACGACCACGCGCTGCGCAGCACGAGGCAGGAAACCAGCACCGATAATATCGGATCAATTGGCGTCCAGCCGGTGGTCATGATCACTATCGCCGCAATAATGGCGCCAACGGATCCTAAGAGATCGCCCATCACGTGTAGCGCCGCTGCTCGCACGTTTAGATTCTTTTCTTCGCTGCCGCGATGCAGTATCCAAAAGGCCAGAATGTTCGCCAGCAGTCCGGCAACGGCAATCACCATCATGGTGACGCCGGCCACCGGCTGCGGTGTATAGAAACGCTTCACCGCTTCCCAGACGATTAACACAATAATAAACAGCAGGGCGATGGCGTTAACGAAGGCGGCCAGGGTAGTAAGCCTTAGCCAGCCAAAAGTGTGCCGTACGCTAGGCGGGCGGCGGGCAAAATGTACGGCCAGCAGCGCAAACAGCAGTGCGGCGGAATCGGTCAGCATATGCCCGGCATCGGCCAGCAGCGCCAGCGAGCCGGAGATCACCCCGCCAATGGCCTCGATGACCATAAAGCCTGCGGTTACGCCAAAAGCCAGCAGTAAGCGGCGGCCGTTACCATTATCCGGGGCGGCATGGGTATGTGAATCATGCTGGTGCGGCATGAGCGTCGTCCTTCGTTAATTAAGTGTGACTACCTGACATCATTGCAGATCTTTGCTTTTTGCGCACAGAAATAGATGCGATGAATGGCTGGGCATTTATAGCGCGTCCTTAGGCATGTATGACTGATATATATTGTTTTTGATGTATTTTGTGGTTTTAAATTCCATGCATAAGGCTTTTTATCGCTTTTATTTGCTATTAAATTCTAAAATGTAGGGTTTTTTTAGTCATTAACCGGTTAAAGTGTAAAAGCCAGTTTACACTTTTTTGCTGACGATATAGATTGAAGGGATTGCACTCAATTGTATAAGTATGGCAACACTGGAACAGTCATGAATTATCAGAACGACGATTTACGCATTAAAGAGATCAACGAGTTATTACCTCCTGTAGCACTCCTTGAAAAATTTCCCGCGACAGAAAACGCTGCCAACACCGTTTCTCATGCACGCAAAGCGATCCACCAGATCCTGAGAGGGGATGACGATCGCCTGCTGGTGGTGATTGGTCCATGCTCGATTCACGATCCGGTTGCCGCGAAAGAATATGCGCAACGCCTGCTGAAAATCCGTGAAGAGTTGAACGGTGAGCTGGAAATCGTCATGCGCGTCTATTTTGAAAAACCGCGCACCACTGTGGGTTGGAAGGGGCTTATCAACGATCCGCACATGGATAACAGCTTCCAGATTAACGACGGCCTGCGTATTGCCCGCAAGCTGCTGCTGGATATCAACGATACTGGTTTACCTGCGGCGGGCGAGTTCCTCGATATGATCACCCCGCAGTATCTGGCCGATCTGATGAGCTGGGGTGCCATTGGTGCGCGTACGACCGAATCACAGGTTCACCGCGAACTGGCTTCCGGCCTTTCTTGCCCGGTTGGCTTCAAAAATGGTACTGACGGCACCATCAAAGTCGCTATCGATGCGATCAATGCTGCCGGCGCGGCTCACTGTTTCCTGTCGGTGACTAAATGGGGTCATTCCGCAATTGTGAACACCAGTGGTAACGGCGATTGCCATATCATTCTGCGCGGCGGTAAAGAGCCAAACTACAGTGCGTCCCATGTGGCTGCGGTGAAAGAAGGGCTGGCGAAAGCAGGTCTTCCGGCGCAAATCATGATTGACTTCAGCCATGCTAACTCCAGCAAGCAGTACAAAAAGCAGATGGACGTGGGTGCCGATGTCTGTCAGCAGATTGCTGGCGGCGAGAAAGCGATTATGGGCGTGATGATCGAAAGTCATCTGGTGGAAGGGAACCAGAACCCAGACAGCGGCGAGCCGCTGGTTTATGGCAAGAGTATCACCGATGCCTGCATTAACTGGGATGATACCGATACGATCCTGCGCCAACTGGCGGGCGCGGTTAAAGCGCGTCGCGGTTAATTCACATCGTGGCCCGGCTTGGCGCTCCGCCTCCGGGTTTCGCTGATGCTGGCGTTATCAGGCGCATCAGAGATAAAAAAAGCGTGGGATATCCCACGCTTTTTCATTTTTAACCGGGAACGAATTACTTCGCTTTACCCTGGTTCGCTACCGCTGCGGCTTTCGCTGCGATTTCGTCCGCGTTGCCCAGATAGTAGTGCTTGATCGGTTTGAAGTTTTCGTCGAACTCGTAGACCAGTGGAACGCCGGTAGGAATGTTCAGCTCGAGAATTTCATCTTCGCCCATGTTGTCCAGGTATTTCACCAGCGCACGCAGGGAGTTACCGTGAGCGGCGATGATGACGCGCTCACCGCTTTTCAGACGAGGCAGAATGGTTTCATTCCAGTAAGGCACTACGCGCTCGATGGTCAACGCCAGGCTCTCGGTGGTAGGCAATTCTTTATCGGTCAGTTTCGCATAGCGCGGGTCGTGGCCTGGGAAGCGTTCATCGTCTTTGGTCAGCTCTGGTGGAGTCACCGCGAAGCCACGACGCCATTGTTTAACCTGCTCGTCACCGTATTTTTCAGCGGTTTCGGCTTTGTTCAGACCCTGCAGCGCACCGTAGTGACGTTCGTTCAGTTTCCAGGATTTCTCAACCGGCAGCCAGGCCTGGTCCAGTTCATCCAGAACGTTCCACAGCGTGTGGATGGCACGTTTCAGCACAGAGGTATAAGCAAAATCAAAGCTGAAGCCTTCAGCCTTCAGCAGTTTACCTGCCGCTTTTGCTTCGCTAACGCCTTTCTCAGACAGGTCAACGTCGTACCAACCGGTGAAACGGTTTTCGTTGTTCCACTGACTTTCACCGTGACGAACCAGTACCAGCTTAGTTACAGCCATACTCTCACTCCTCAAGCTTTATTGAATGATAACAATTCTCATTATATTGCCGTGATTGCCTCAGCAGCAACGCTTATGCATAACCATAGCGAAAATAGTGCCCCAGTGTAAGACGCATGTGAACTCGGCGTTATTATTTTGTCTGTGGGTGACGTTAAAATCAGCGAAATGGCGAAAAGATCGGCGAGATGGGCAGAAGGGGCAGCGCTCGCCGCTAGTCCAGAACGTGTTATTGCCTTTGAAGCGGGCGGTCAGGCTCCCGGCGTCGCGTCGCTCAGCCGGGAGACATTAGCGGTTAAAGCGCAATAAACTGATATTCCGTCAGGCTGACGTACTCTGTGCCCGGACGCAGGATGCAATCAGGCTGCGGCCATTCCGGATGATTTGGGCTGTCGGGCAGAAATTCGCTCTCCAGCGCCAGGCCCTGCCAGGTGGCATAGGGCTGAGCGGTACGGGAGAGGGTGCCTTCGAGAAAATTACCGGAGTAAAACTGGATCGCCGGAGCTGAGGTATAGACCGCCATCTGTAGCTTCTTATCCTGAGACCAGACGTGAGCAACGGCCTGAGAAGCATCGCCTTTCGCCTGAAGCAGGAAGCCGTGATCGTAGCCGTTCACCTTTTGCTGATCGGCATCGCTTAAGAAATCCCTGACCACGGTTTTAGGCTTGCGGAAATCGAAGCTGGTTCCGGTGACGTCTTTCAAAACCTCGTGCGGAATACCGCTGGAATCTACCGGCAGATAAGCATCCGCCAGCAGCTGCAGCGTATGGTGACGCACGTCGGTTTGTGCCCCGTCGAGATTGAAGTAAACGTGGTTGGTCAGGTTTACCGGACAGGCTTTATCTACCGTCGCACGATATTCAATTGAAATACGGTTATCGTCAGTCAGACGATAAGTTGCGGTTGCCTGCAGCGCGCCGGGGAAACCCTGATCGCCATCTGCAGAGAAGAGAGTAAACACCACTTCAGCAGCAGCCTGAGATGCGATAGCCCAGCGGCGTTTGTCAAAACCCTGCGGGCCGCCGTGCAGCTGGTGTTCGCCCTGGCTAGGTTCAACGTTGACCGTAGCGCCATCCAACGTAAAACGGCTGTTGGCGATACGGTTAGCGTAGCGACCAATGGAGGCACCAAGGAACGCCGACTGCCTGGCGTATTGCTCAGGTTCAGCACAGCCGAGCAGCGCTTCACGCACGCTGCCGTCCTGCAGTGGAATACGCGCGGACAGCAGCGTAGCCCCCCAGTCCATTAAGGTTACGACAACGTTATGCGCATTGCGTAACGTAATTAGCTGGTAAGGCTGGCCGTCGGCGGCCAGCGCAGAAGATGAAGTTAGCACTGGCCGGCTCCTTGTGACGCTTTGCACACGTAGAATGTCTCTTTGATGCCGGTTTTCGCTTCGTACTGCTCGGCCACGGCTTGCTGCACCGCAGGAACCAGCGCTTCTGGCATCAGTGCGACAATACAGCCGCCAAAGCCGCCGCCGGTCATACGTACGCCGCCTTTATCGCCGATGGTCGCTTTGACAATCTCCACCAGGGTGTCGATTTGCGGGACGGTAATTTCGAAGTCATCGCGCATCGAAGCGTGTGATTCTGCCATCAGTTGACCCATGCGCAGCAGGTCGCCTTTCTCGAGCGCCGAGGCCGCTTCCACGGTACGGGCATTTTCCGTCAGTACGTGGCGGACGCGTTTGGCGACGATAGGATCCAGCTCGTTAGCCACCGCGTTAAACTGCTCGAGGGTGACATCACGCAGCGCCGGCTGCTGGAAGAAACGCGCGCCGGTTTCGCACTGTTCGCGACGGGTGTTGTACTCGCTGCCGACCAGGGTGCGTTTAAAGTTACTGTTGATAATGACTACCGCGACACCATCAGGCATAGAAACGGCCTTGGTGTCTAAAGAGCGACAGTCAATCAGCAGCGCGTGGTCTTTTTTACCCAGTGCTGAAATCAGCTGATCCATGATGCCGCAGTTACAGCCGACAAACTGGTTTTCAGCTTCCTGGCCATTCAAGGCAATCTGCGCGCCATCGAGCGGCAACTGATAAAGCTGCTGGAACACGGTGCCGACCGCCACTTCCAGCGAGGCTGAGGAACTTAATCCCGCGCCCTGTGGCACGTTACCGCTGATCACCAGATCCGCGCCGCCAAACGCGTTGTTGCGTTTTTGCAGATGCTTCACCACGCCGCGGACGTAGTTGGACCACTGCTGGGTGTCATGGGCAACGATGGACGTATCCAGAGAGAACTGGTCAATCTGGTTATCATAGTCAGCGGCGATAACCCGCACCTGGCGATCGGTGCGCGGCGCGCAGCTGATCACGGTTTGATAATCAATAGCGCACGGCAGCACAAAGCCATCGTTATAGTCAGTGTGCTCGCCGATAAGGTTTACGCGGCCCGGAGCCTGAATCACGTGAGTGGCAGGGTAGCCAAATTTTTCAGCAAACAGGGTTTGTGTTTTATCTTTCAGACTCATGGTTATTCTCCGGATTCGCGAAAATGGATGTCGCTGACCGCGCGCAGTCGCTCGGCCGCTTGTTCTGCCGTCAGGTCACGCTGGGTCTCTGCCAGCATTTCGTACCCGACCATAAATTTACGCACGGTGGCGGAGCGCAGCAGCGGCGGATAGAAGTGCGCGTGCAGTTGCCAGTGTGCGTTCTCTTCACCGTTGAACGGCGCGCCGTGCCAGCCCATGGAGTAGGGGAATGAGCACTGGAACAGGTTGTCGTAACGGCTTGTCAATTTTTTCAGCGCTAGCGCCAAATCGTCGCGCTGAGCGTCAGTTAAATCGGTGATGCGCAGCACGTGGGTTTTTGGCAGCAACAACGTTTCAAATGGCCAGGCCGCCCAGTAAGGCACGACGGCAAGCCAGTGTTCGGTTTCCACCACGGTACGGCTGCCATCGGCAAGCTCGCGGGTGACGTAATCCATCAGCATTGGTGCACGGTGTTCGGCGTAATACTCACGCATCAAACGGTCTTCACGCTCAATCTCGTTGGGCAGGAAGCTGTTAGCCCACACCTGGCCATGCGGGTGTGGGTTGGAGCAGCCCATCGCCGCGCCTTTGTTTTCAAAGACCTGCACCCATGGATATTGTTGGCCCAGTTCGGCCGTCTGTTCTTGCCAGGTTTTGACCACCGATTGCAGTGCGCTAAGGCTTAGCTCTGGCAGCGTTTTGCTGTGATCCGGCGAGAAGCAGATAACCCGGCTGGTGCCGCGTGCGCTCTGGCAACGCATCAGCGGATCGTTGCTTTCCGGCGCATCCGGCGTGTCGGTCATCAGCGCGGCAAAATCGTTAGTAAAGACGTATGTGCTGGTGTAGTCGGGATTTTTATCGCCCGTCACCCGAGTATTACCCGGGCATAAAAAGCAATCCGGATCGTGCGCGGGCAGCGTTTGTTTTGCGGGCGTCTCTTGCGCCCCTTGCCATGGGCGCTTTGCACGATGCGGTGAAACGAGGATCCACTGGCCGGTTAATGGATTAAAACGGCGATGCGGATGGTCGACGGGGTTAAATGGTGTCATCACAAAATCCTTAGTCCGGATAGCCCTGAGGGTGACGGGACTGCCAGTTCCAGGTGTCCTGCGCCATCTCATCAAGATTACGAGTTACGTGCCAGTTCAGCTCTTTATCGGCTTTGCTGGCATCGGCCCAATAGGCCGGGAGATCGCCATCGCGACGCGGCGCGAAGTGATAGTTGATCGGTTTGCCACAGGCTTTGCTGAACGCGTTGACCACGTCAAGCACGCTGCTGCCAACGCCAGCGCCGAGGTTGTAAATGTGGACGCCCGCTTTATTCGCCAGTTTTTCCATCGCTGCAACGTGACCATCGGCCAGATCCATAACGTGGATATAGTCGCGCACCCCGGTACCATCAGGCGTTGGGTAGTCGTTGCCGAAAATAGCCAGCGATTCGCGACGACCTACCGCCACCTGAGCGATATAAGGCATCAGGTTATTTGGAATGCCTTGCGGATCTTCGCCCATATCACCGGACTGATGTGCGCCAACCGGGTTGAAGTAGCGCAGCAGCGCGATGCTCCAGTCTGGCTGTGCTTTTTGCAGGTCGGTGAGGATTTGCTCCACCATCAGTTTGCTTTTGCCGTAAGGGCTCTGCGGTGTACCGGTTGGGAAGCTTTCGACGTAAGGGATTTTCGGCTGGTCGCCATAGACGGTTGCGGAAGAGCTGAAAATGAAGTTTTTGACGTTGGCTGCACGCATCGCGGCAATCAGACGCAGGGTACCGTTGACGTTGTTGTCATAGTACTCCAGGGGTTTTTGCACCGACTCGCCAACGGCTTTCAGACCCGCGAAATGGATCACCGCGTCAATGGCGTGATCGTGCAGGATTTCGGTGAGTAGCGCTTCGTTACGGATATCGCCTTCGACAAAGGTCGCCTGCTTACCGCCCAAGCGAGCAATAACCGGCAGGACGCTGCGCTTACTGTTGCACAGGTTGTCGAGGATGATGACGTCGTGGCCTTGTTGCAGCAGTTGTACACACGTGTGGCTTCCTATGTAACCGCTACCACCTGTAACCAATACTTTCATTTTTAGCTCCGTTAAGCTTATGGCATGGAAGAACCTTAGCATAACAGAGAAGCCAAAAGTGTGACATGGGCTATATTAGTGGAATCGCTTACACTGACGCAGCACGGGTCATTGACCGCAGAATTTACATTGTAAATCAAAGGCGCTACCGCTGTATTGTGCACATAATCCGAAAAAGAGGCGCAAAGGGGAAATGAGTGAAGATGGCAGCGTTGCCGAGTCGTACGGAACTGGGCAATGAAGAGCCGGGGCGAACGCGACGCCCCGGTGACGGTGAGTTACAGTGGTCCCACCTCATAGCGATATCCATCGCCGTCGGCGACAAATTCCAGACGATGAGTAATACACTCCGGGGCGTCTTCTGCATGGTGTGAAACAAACAGCAGCTGTGTTTTTCCTTCGCTAATCAACACATCGATGAAACGGCGTACGACCTGACGATTAAGCGGATCAAGCCCCTGTAACGGTTCGTCAAGAATCAGCAGCGTAGGGTGTTTCACCAGCGCGCGGACAATCAGCGCCAAACGCTGCTGGCCCCACGATAAACTGTGGAACGGAGCATCTGCGGTACGCGCGTCCATGCCGAGAATGTGCAGCCATTCGTCAACCAGTTTGCGTTGCTTATCGGAAACGGCCTGATAAATTCCAATTGAGTCAAAATAGCCAGAGAGGATCACATTGCGCAGGTTAGTGCTGACTCGGTAATCAAGATGCAGGCTACTGCTGACGTAGCCGATATGCTTTTTGATATCCCAAATGGTTTCCCCACTGCCGCGACGGCGACCAAAAAGCGTTAGGTCGTTGCTGTAGCCCTGCGGGTGATCGCTGGTGACAAGGCTTAACAGCGTCGATTTCCCCGCCCCGTTTGGGCCGACAATCTGCCAGTGTTCATAGGGTGCGACCGTCCAACTAAGGTGGTTAATTATCGGCCGATCGTTATAGGACACCACGCCATCATTGAGCACAATACGCGGTTGATCATCGGGCAGTGAGAGACGCGCCGACGGTGCATCTGGCTCAGGCAGCGTCATGCCGGAAAGTTTCTCACTGTGCGCCAGCTGCGCGATCAGCGTTTGTGCCAGCAGTGCTTTGGTTGCGCCAGTTTCCGTTAACGTACAGTCGGCCAACACGCCAGCAAAGGGCACAAATTCAGGAATATCGTCAAAGCGGTTAAGCACTAGCACCAGCGTATAGCCCGCTTCATGGAGCGTCGCCAGATGATCCGCCAACTGGCGGCGTGAGGCGACGTCGAGGCCGTCAAAAGGCTCATCAAGAATCAACAGATCGGGCTGTGCCATCAGTGCCTGACAGAGTAACGTTTTGCGGGTTTCGCCGGTGGAGAGATATTTGAAGCGGCGCTCAAGCAGGTGGCTGATGCCAAACTGCGCAGCCAGCGTTGCGCACAGCGCCGGGTCTTTCACTTCGTCCTGGATAATCTCGGCGGCTGTGCGCCCAGTATCATCCTCACCAGGGCTTACCATATCGGTATTGTTACGCTGCCACTCGTCGCTGACCAGCTTTTGTAGCTGTTCGAAGGAGAGACGGGTAATGCGTGTGAACTGGCATTCACGGCTGCCGGACAGCAGCGTGAGCTCGCCCGCCAGCGCGCGGGCAAGGGAGGATTTCCCGCTACCGTTGCTGCCGACAAACGCCCAGCTCTCGCCAGCGCGCAGCGTCAATTGCTCAATTTTTAATGTTTTTGTGTCGCTAAGACGAAACGTGCCTTGCGAAATATGCAATGATGACATGATGTATCCCATTTTTTGCAGCGATATGCATCAGGGATACGTCTTCAGGCGCGGAATGTCAATGTTATCAGCACAAGGTGGCAACAATGATTCTGTCGGCGTTAAAGAATGCGATGACATCAGCGCCTTCTTCCAGCGTTTCGGCATCGCTCAGCGGCAGGGTGGCGCACAGGGTTTGGCCATCCGGTAACGCCATTAGCACTTCGCACTGTTCGTTGCCGCGCTGAATATGGCTAATGCGGCAGGTGAGTTGGTTGTCGGCTTCGGCGGCGACGGATGGATCGCGGGTGACGTTGACCCACGGCGCTTTTAACAGCACCAGCACCTCTTTTCCTTCATCCAGGCCAAGGCGCTCACCGCTTTGCGCGGTAATTGCCACTTTTAGGCGAGTGGTACCGTCGGCCAGCAGAATATCGACGTGCTGCTGTACCTGCTGGTGGTCGCGCTGGGTGACCGTACCAAACCACTGGTTTCGGGCGCTGGTTTGCAGCGAGAAGCGAGAGATGGCGGCCAACAGGCTGTCCAGCGGTAGCGCATCGTCATCGCTGAGGACATCAAAAGCCTTTTGCTGAATTTGCGCCAGCAAATCGTAGAGTTGAATCAGTCGCTGGCCATAGCGGGTTAGCACCGCGCCGCCGCCGCCTTTACCACCGGTCGCGCGGTCAACCAGCGACTGTTCGCTAAGCTGATTCATTTCATTAATGGCGTCCCAGGCGCTCTTATAGCTGATGCCGGCGTTTTTCGCCCCCTGGCTGATAGAACCAGTCTGTGCTATTTGTTTGAGGAGTGAAATGCGGCGCGGATCGGCAAACAGGCGCTGCTGAAGCTTGAGGGTAAGAAGGATTTCAGCCTGCATAAGAGTATCCTGGTCAGAAAAAGGGTATTTTGACCCAAATGGAGGCAGACGCAAAGCGCACCGCACAAAAGGGAGTGTATTTCTGCGCTATACGGTTACAATAGCCGCATCACAATGTCTGGAGTAAACCATGTTAGAGCTGTTGAAAAGTCTGGTATTTGCCGTAATCATGGTACCCGTAGTGATGGCTATCATCCTGGGGTTGATTTACGGTCTGGGTGAAGTGTTTAACATCTTCTCCGGCGTCGGTCACAAAGACCGCAGCCAGCAAAACCACTGATTTCCCCAAAACGCCCGCTTCTGCCGGGCGTTTTACTATTAAGCATTCCACATTTCTGCCGATAACTCCCTGTAATACCCACAATCATTCATGTATCTGTAATGCATTAATGCCAGAAAACCCCTATACTCAGCGCTGTATTTTTCTGTATACAACGGCACTCACAGGAGTTTTAAATGACAGGTTCATGGTTACGTTTATTTGCAGGGGCGACATTAACGCTTTCCGTCGCGGGTCACGCGCTGGCGGATGACGCTAAAATTACCGTATTTGCCGCCGCGTCGCTGACCAACGCGATGCAGGATATTGCGAAAGAGTACAAAAAAGAGAAAAACGTTGAGGTTGTCTCCTCTTTTGCTTCTTCTTCAACGCTGGCTCGCCAGATTGAAGCCGGTGCACCGGCGGATCTGTTTATCTCGGCGGATCAAAAGTGGATGGATTACGCGGTAGAGAAAAAAGCTATCGACACCGCCACGCGCGAAACGCTGTTGGGTAACAGCCTGGTGGTTGTAGCGCCGAAAGCCAGCGCGCAGGGCGATATCACCATTGATGCGAAAACTAACTGGACCAGCCTGCTGAAAGGCGGCCGTCTGGCGGTTGGCGATCCAGAGCACGTTCCGGCAGGCATCTACGCGAAAGAAGCGCTGCAAAAACTGGGTGCGTGGGAAACGCTGTCGTCAAAACTGGCACCTGCGGAAGACGTGCGTGGCGCTCTGGCGTTGGTTGAACGTAACGAAGCGCCGCTGGGCATTGTTTACGGTTCTGACGCTGTTGCCAGCAAAGGTGTTAAAGTTGTCGGGACTTTCCCGGAAGATTCGCACAAGAAAGTCGAATACCCGATTGCCATCACCGATGGCCATAAAAATGCAACCGTCTCGGCGTTTTATGACTACCTGAAAGGGCCGCAGGCGTCTGAAATCTTTAAACGTTACGGATTTACGACTCGCTAATGATATTGTCCGATCCCGAATGGCAAGCGGTTCTGCTGAGCCTGAAAGTGTCATCCCTGGCCGTGGTATTTAGCCTGCCGTTTGGGATCTTTTTTGCCTGGTTGCTGGTGCGCCGCAACTTCCCCGGTAAGGCGCTACTCGACGGCCTTATCCATCTGCCGCTGGTGCTGCCGCCGGTGGTGGTCGGTTACCTGTTATTGGTATCAATGGGGCGTCGCGGTTTTATTGGCAGTTGGCTGTATGACTGGTTCGGCCTGACCTTTGCCTTTAGCTGGCGTGGGGCGGTTCTGGCGGCGGCGGTAATGTCATTCCCGCTGATGGTCAGGGCCATTCGCCTGGCGCTGGAAGGCGTCGACATCAAGCTCGAACAGGCGGCACGCACGCTGGGCGCAGGACGCTGGCGGGTGTTTTGCACCATCACGCTACCGCTAATGTTGCCCGGTATTATCGTCGGCACCGTGCTGGCGTTCGCTCGTTCACTGGGTGAATTTGGCGCGACCATTACGTTTGTCTCCAATATTCCCGGCGAAACCCGCACGATCCCGTCTGCCATGTATACGCTGATTCAAACCCCGGGCGGCGAAAGCGCGGCGGCACGGCTGTGCCTGATTTCTATCGTGCTGGCGCTGATTTCCCTGATGATTTCTGAATGGCTGGCGCGGATTAGCCGTCAGCGGATAGGAGCGTAACCGATGCTGGAGCTGAACTTTAGCCAGACGCTGGGCACGCACTGTCTGCACATTAATGAATCTCTGCCGGCGTCCGGTATTACCGCCGTATTTGGCGTTTCGGGCGCGGGAAAAACCTCGCTTATCAATGCCATCAGCGGCCTGACGCAACCGCAGCAGGGGCGTATCGTCCTTAATGGCCGGGTGTTGAACGATGCGGAGCAGGGCGTGAGCCTGGCGCCGGAGAAGCGTCGCATTGGCTATGTTTTTCAGGATGCTCGACTCTTCCCGCACTATAAAGTGCGTGGCAATCTTCGCTACGGCATGGCGAAAAGCATGGCTGGTCAGTTCGATAAGCTGGTGGCGTTGCTGGGTATTGAAGCGCTGCTCGATCGCCTGCCCGGCAGTCTCTCCGGTGGTGAAAAACAGCGCGTCGCCATTGGTCGTGCGCTGCTCACCGCGCCAGAACTGTTGCTGCTTGACGAACCGCTGGCGTCACTCGACATTCCACGTAAACGTGAACTGCTGCCTTACCTGCAGCGGCTGGCGCGCGAGATTAATATTCCGATGCTTTATGTCAGCCACTCGCTGGATGAGATCCTGCATTTGGCCGATAAAGTGCTGGTGCTGGAAGGCGGGCAGGTCAAAGCTTTCGGTAATCTGGAAGAGGTATGGGGCAGCAGCGTGATGCACCCGTGGCTGCCGCAGGATCAGCAAAGCAGCATTCTGCGCGTGACGGTGCTGGAACATCATCCGCACTATGCGATGACCGCACTGGCGCTAGGCGACCAACATATTTGGGTGAATAAGCTGGAGAAGCCGCTGCAAAGTGCGGTGCGTATACGCATTCAGGCCACCGATGTCTCGCTGGTACTTCAGCCTTCTCCGCACACCAGTATTCGTAACGTACTGCACGCCAAAGTGCTGCAGTGCTACGACGATAACGGCCAGGTTGAAGTTCAGCTCGACGTTAGCGGGCGCACGCTGTGGGCCCGCATCAGCCCGTGGGCAAGAGATGACCTGGCAGTGAAACCAGGCCAGTGGCTCTACGCCCAGGTGAAGAGCGTCTCCATCACCGCCTGATTACAGCAGGTGTTGGTTGATATAATCGGCGATAGCATCCGTGGTGTTTTCGCCGATCACCACGTTGGCGCGAGCTTTCACCGCGTCATCGGCATTCCCCATCGCCACGCCGGTTCCGGCAGCTTCCAGCATACTGATATCGTTAAAGTTATCGCCAAAGGCGATAACGTCCTGCATTGACCAGCCCTGCGCGGTGACAAACTGGGTCAGACGCTTACCTTTGCTGTTGCCCTGGCGGGCGATATCGACCTGATCGTGCCATGACCATTCGCACTCTAGCTGCAGCGTCTGCTCAACGTGTTTGGCGAAATCCTGCAGTTTCTGGCCATTTTCATCCGTTAGGGCAAATTTCCACACGTTTTTGACCTCACGTGCGGCCTGCGCCAGGGAGTCGACTTGGGTAAAGGATGGGCGCTGGTCTTCCGGCAACGTCAATGCCCAGTTACTGGTGCGGGTGACGTGCCCGGTGGGGTGCTGGTACATCATGGTATCGTCGACGTACATCAGGCCGTGAATGCGATGCTCATCAAGTAAATTAATCAACAGCTGGGCTTTTTCTACCGGCATCGGATCGGCATCCAGTACTTTTTTCGCTTGATAATCATACAAGTAAGTGCCATTACAACAAATTGCAGGTGTATCTAACGCCAGTGCCTGATAAAAAGGATGGATGGCAACGTGGTGACGACCGGTCACGATCATTAATTGATACCCAGCGGCCCGGGCTCGATTCAGCGCTTCCAGAGAAGAAGGGAGCAGGGTTTTCTTTGGCGTCAGGAGCGTTCCGTCCAGATCCAGGGCAATTACACGTGCAGTCATAGTCATGTCCGAAGTAAAAGAGAAAATTCGCTGTGCAGGATGGTACACCGAGATACCTGTGCGGCAAAATGGTGTGAAGCAGGCGATGATAACCCGCCGCAAATTCTACGATTTCGTAAAAGGAGTAGTCATGAAACAGACCGTTTATACCGCCAGCCCGGAAAGCCAGCAGATCCACGTCTGGACGCTGAACCAAGACGGCAGTCTGACGCTGGTGCAGGTGGTGGATGTCCCAGGCCAGGTACAGCCGATGGTCGTCAGCCCTGATAAACGCTTTCTGTATGTCGGCGTACGCCCGGAATTCCGCGTGCTGGCCTACCGCATCGCGCCGGATGATGGTGCACTGACCTTTGCCGCTGAAGCGCCGCTGCCGGGCAGCCCAACCCATATTTCTACCGATCGTAAAGGCAACTTCGTCTTCAGCGCCTCCTACAATCAGGCTAACGTCGCCGTGATCCGTCTGGAAGATGGCCTGCCGCGCGATACCGTCAACGTCGTTGAAGGGCTTGAGGGGTGTCACTCGGCCAATATCACGCCGGATAACCGTACGCTGTGGGTTCCTGCGCTGAAGCAGGATCGCATCTGCCTGTTCACCCTCAGCGATGATGGCTTCCTGGCCGAGCAGTGCCCGGCAGAAGTGACGACCGTAGAAGGCGCAGGCCCGCGTCATCTGGTGTTCCACCCGAATGAACAGTATGCCTACTGCGTGAATGAGCTTAACGGCACCGTTAACGTTTGGGAGCTTAAAAACCCACACGGCGAAATTGAATGCGTGCAGACGCTGGATATGATGCCTGCCGACTTCTCGGATACTCGCTGGGCGGCTGATATTCACATTACGCCGGACGGCCGTCATCTGTACGCCTGCGATCGTACCTCCAGCCTTATTACTATCTTCAGCGTCTCCGAAGACGGTAGCGTACTGTCGCTGGAAGGTTTCCAGCCAACCGAAACCCAGCCGCGTGGCTTTAACATCGATCACAGCGGTAAGTATCTGGTGGCGGCGGGACAGAAATCTCACCATATCGCGGTATATGAAATTGCCGGCGAGCAGGGGCTATTGCAGGAGAAAGGGCGCTACGCGGTTGGCCAGGGACCGATGTGGGTGGTGGTTAACGCGCATTGATTTGCCGATTGATACGGAGCTGACAAAGCCTATTGGCTTTCCCCGTTTTGCACAGCGCTAATAAAAAAGGCCCATGATTTCATGGGCCTTTTAGCTTTACAGCGAGATTATTTTTTCGGTTCAGCCACGATGTGACTGCCCACGCCGCGGTTGTTGTATTCCCACATGCGGTTGAAGTTGCGATCGTTCAGATCACGTTTCATCTGGCCTTTCTCGTCCTGCGCGCCGGTATTGCCGCTGAACGGACGTTTTGATACCGCGGCATCCGCCCACGGTTTCGCCACGTTGAAGCCTTCGTTAATCACGCTATCGCGGATAACGACCTGACCATTGGTATTGCTGTCCACATCCAGAGAACGGCCCAACTGCGCCACGCCGTCACCGGCTGCGGTAAAGCGGCTATTGGTGGCCAGGAAACCGTAGAAAATATTGGACTGGGTGGCTGGAGCAAACACGTAGCCTTCCTGCTGGGTGCGAGAGTTCACCACGCGGAATTCGGTGTTATCAAAGACCACGGCGCCACGCCCGGAGACGATATCCACATCACCTTCAAGATAGCTGTTGCTCACCAGCGTGCGGGTCTGACGGTTGTTCTGCAGACGGTTATCTACGCCGCTGTTGGTGACGAAGAAAGTATTCTGACGACCCAGCAGGTTGACGTTATTCAACTGGGTTTTGTCGCCATCGGTACGCAGCGCAACGGCCTGGTGTGTACCGGCATCAACGCTGTCGCCCAGATTGTTTTCGATGGTTAGATTTTGCAGCTGCAGGCCGCTGTTTTGCGACCAGACTACGGCAGAACACATCACGCCAACCGTCGCATTACGTTTGCTCTGGCAGTTATCAAACATGTACCACGCCGGTTTACCTGGCATGTATTTCCCGCCTGGATTCACCTGACGACGCCAGTCTGCCGGGCTCATTTCAGAGTCGATGGCCAGACCGATTTTAACGTCGATAGCTTTATCGCCGGTACCGTAAATCGTCACGCTGCCCGGTGCCGCAGGAATATATACGGTGCCCTGATACTCGCCTGGCAGAACGGCAATATACTGACGCGCGCTGCTGTGGCGGGTAATGGCGGCATCAACCGCGGCCTGAATCGTCGTGTGCGTGACGCCCTGCGTGCCGGCAGGCCCAACCACGAAGTCCGCTTTGGCCGGGAGGGCGACGGACGACGGAGACCAGGCGGCAGCCTTAGGGTCGAGCGATGAGAAATAACGCGCGGCGGTAAAGTTCTGCGCTTCTTCAGCAGACAATACCGGGCGGGAAGACGTTCCAGGTGCGGCCTGGTCAGACGGACGCTGATCCGCAGGCGTTGAGCTGCAAGCCGTCAGTGTCACGCCAAAAGCCAATGCCAGCGCCAGACGAGAAACCGATAAAGTGTTCATGTTGCTCCAGGCTAGTTAAGTGAATGTGAATCCTGTAAAAAAAGCCTTTTTATACTAAGTTGAGCGAAACGGGAAGATATACCGATAAAAATATCAGCTGTTTTTGGGGTGATGCAGATATGTACAAGCAAAGGGAGGTATTTCTGGCATAGAACCGCAGGAAATAACGGCACTATGGTTCCGTCGAGCGGTGGCCTTGCGTCTTCCCATGGCCACCTAAAAGGCTTTTTTATGCGTTAAGCTGGTGATTAAATCGGTGATGCTGAGCACCAGCGTCGAGCGAACCATTTGCTGATAGCGCTGTTCCTGCATGGTGATAAGCGACTCATCAACCACATCCTCCGGCATGTGCAGCGTTGGTGGCGGTGGCAGCGCCGTTAGGCAGTGCAGCATTCCGATCGGCCCAAGGATTTCATCATCGGTAAAACTGTAAATCTTATTCTCGGTCAGCAATTCATTGTTTAGCGCGACCAACAGCTCAACGTCTTCATATTCATCGCGGCTAATAACCCCCAGCGCGTAGATAAGCTTGAGGCGGACCGAGAGGTTAGCCAGCGGACCGCTGCCTTCCAGCAACGGCTCAACCGCGTATTTTACGGCGTAGTCATCTTTGCGAAAGGCCTGCAAAATCAGCAGGTCGACCGCTTCTGCAAGAAGCCCAACCGCAGTCTGAATGAATCCGGTGAGCGTTTGACGCGCATTAAGCCGTTCCAGAACACGGTTTTCAACCGCCTGATTTTTATAAAGATCAGAATCGTCCATTGTAGTCATCATCGTAGTTTCATATTCCGCGACGCGCGGCTTCTCTGCCGCCGGTGTCGCCGGACGATGTGCGTTTTCTTCTGGTTGCGCAGCTAAGCGCAGGCGATTGTGTTTCATCTTATCCTTCTTTTCTGGCGCTGCCGTTGAGCGGCAGCGCCAACATCAGAGTGGCATCATGCCTTGCGTTGCATGGCGTTATACACATTCGCTATCTGGGCGACAAGTTTTGGCTGATCGTTAAGGCCGCAAACCTGAATGACGGTGTTAACAATGCCATTCTCGCGCAGCAAGGTCGCCATTTCTTGCGCCTGCGGGTCATTGTGGCTGTGATAGCGTAATGCTGCCGCGATGCCAACCACCAGATTCGCATGGGGAAGACCGTACTCCAGCGTCCCGCGCAGGGGCTTTATCAGACGATCGTGCTCGCTCAGTTTACGCAGCGGTTGGCGGCCGACGCGCTCCACATCATCCTGCAGATAAGGGTTTTCAAAGCGGGTCAAAATCTTGTCGATATAGGCCGCATGCTGTGCTGGGTCGAAACCGTAGCGTTTAATCAGCACTTCACCGCTCTCCATCATTGCGCTTTGCACAACCTGGCGAATTGCCGGATCAAGGATGGCATCGCGGATGGTTTGGTGCCCCGCCAGCTGACCGAGATAGGCGGTAATCGCATGGCCAGTGTTGAGGGTAAACAGTTTACGCTCAATGTAGGCCATCAGGTTGCTTGTTGGCTCCATCCCGGCAATATTTGGTAATTGCCCTTTAAACTGGGTGCTATCAACAATCCATTCGCTAAAGGTTTCCACTGTCACATCCAGCGGATCGTCGTTCGCTGCTGCGGCAGGTGGAACGATGCGGTCCACGGCGGAGTCGACAAAACCGACGTGTTCCTCAACCCAGGCGTGAAGCTCGGCCGGGATTGCTTCCAGTACGTGGTTTTTGAGCTGGCTGGTGCCACGCACCATATTTTCGCAGGCGATGATATTCATCGGCTGCTGGTTACCACTGTCATGGCGGGCAATGAGCCCCTGTGCCAGGGTGCTGGCGATTTTGCTTAGGACCTGCGGACCAACGGCAGTGGTAATCATATCGGCCTGCGCAATCTGTTGAATCGCATCCGGGCTGTTGCTGTTGATAGCGCGGATATGGCTAACCTGCTCGACGCGCGCCTGCTCGCCGACGACGTTGACCTGATAGTGCTGCTGATGGGCCAACTGATCGATTAACGGCTGGTTGACGTCGGCAAACGTTAATTCTGCCTGTGCATCGGCCAGCAGTTTACCAATAAAGCCGCGGCCAATATTCCCTGCGCCAAAATGAATTGCTTTCATAAACATTACTCCGAAAAAGTCTATCCGTGTCAGGGGGCGAATGGCCCCCGAAACCTTATGCCGCTTGCTCGCCGGAAAGGATCTGCAAGATTTCCTGTACGCTGCTGGTTTGTGTCAGGCGTTCGATAACGTCTTTATCATCCAGCGCGTTAGCTAAGCGCGCGATAACCTGCACGTGCTCGTTATTACGGGCGGCAATGCCGATAACCAGGCGGGCCACGTCGTCTGGCTCATCACCAAAACGAACGCCTTGTGGGTACTGGCATATGACGATCCCGGTGCGCAGCACGCGGTCTTTGGCTTCTACGGTGCCGTGGGGGACGGCGATAGACTCTCCCAGATAGGTAGTGGTTAATGCTTCACGTGCCAACATGGCATCGATGTAGTCCGGCTCGACGTAGCCGCCGGAAACCAGCATTTCACCGGCGAAACGGATGGCCTGAGCTTTATTGTCGGCCGTTAAGTTCAGGAAGATATTGTCGGCGCTGAGCTTAAACAGATTCTCATCGCGTTCAGTGCCTTCGAAGGTTTCGTCATTTGCTGCAATAATCGTCTGATTAATAAGCCGATTATCGTTGGCTGCCGGTGGCATTTTGGCGGCAAGCAGGCGAGTGGTGAGATCGGTGTACAGCCCGCTATCAAGGAAATTGCTCAGCGAAATATGCATGGCTTGCGGAGCATGACGCATGGCGCGTTCGGTTAAATCCTGATGAGTAATCACCAGATCCACGTCGTCAGGCAGGCTGTTGATGGCGCAGTTGGTGACCGAAATGTGGGCCAAACCCGCGTCTTTGACCTTCTTACGCAGGACGCCAGCGCCCAGAGCGCTTGAACCCATCCCGGCATCGCAGGCGACAATAATTTTACGTACGTGCTGCAAATCTTTCGACAAATCAAGCGCGGGAGCCGGCTGCGGCTGCTCACCTGAGGTTTTACCGCCGGATTTGGACTGCTGCTTCAGCGCCTGCATGCGGCGTGTCGCTTCAGACAGACCGTTGCTCTCTTCATCGCCAACGCGAACGCGTTTGAGCAGCATGGAAGCGGTGAGGAATGACACCAGCGTGGAGGCAATGATCGACAGCGCCACGCCAATCAGCGACGCTTTTGGCGTCATCAGCAGCACTGCAAAGATAGAGCCCGGAGAGGCTGGAGACACCAGGCCTGCGTTGAACAGCGTCAGGGTAAACACGCCGGTCATCCCGCCGAGGATCACTGCCAGAATCAGGCGCGGGTTCATCAGCACATACGGGAAGTAGATTTCGTGGATACCGCCGAAGAAGTGAATAATTGCCGCACCGCCGGCAGATTGCTTGGCACTGCCTTTGCCCACAAACATGTATGCCAACAGTACGCCGAGACCTGGACCTGGGTTTGCCTCAATCAGGAAGAAGATCGATTTGCCGGTTTCAGTGGCCTGCTGGATGCCCAGCGGAGAGAAGATACCGTGGTTAATGGCGTTATTGAGGAACAGGATTTTTGCCGGTTCAACAAACACAGAGGTCAACGGCAGCAGGTTGTTCTGCACCATGACGTTGACGCCGGATGCCAGTACTTTTGACAACACTTCAACCATCGGCCCGATTGCCATAAAGGCAAGCATGGCCAGCAGCATGCCGATAATACCGGCCGAGAAGTTGTTCACCAGCATCTCAAAACCGCTTTTGATTTTACCGTCAACCCAACGGTCAAAGCGTTTAATGGCCCAGCCACCGAGCGGGCCCGCAATCATCGCCCCCATGAACATCGGCATATCGGCGCCCACAATAACGCCCATGGTGGTAATGGCACCTACTACGCCTCCGCGCTCGCCGCCGATAAGGCGACCACCGGTGTAGCCAATAAGCAGCGGCAGTAAATAGGTGATCATTGGGCCAACCAGCTTGGCTAACGTTTCGTTAGGCAGCCAGCCCGTTGGAATAAATAAAGCGGTAATCAAACCCCAGGCAATGAATGCGCCAATATTGGGCATCACCATATTGCTGAGAAAGCGGCCAAAATTCTGTACCTTGACCTTGATATCTGGTGATAACATAAAACACCCCTCGTGGTGCGCGTAAAGATGTTACGCGTCGTAATAGTTGTGGTGGTTTCGCCAAAAACCATCCAGTCGTTCTGTATGCAAAATCGACTCTATCACGCCGTTACCATCTCGCGTACTCGAGGGGGATTTGTGATGCTTATCACTAACTAAACCCCCGTATACCGGCCTTTTAAGTGATCGCCATCACATTAACTTCTGTAATTTCGCTACAATGTTAAAAAAAGAGGTTTTTCCAGCGATTTTTTGTGATTTGAATCACCTTTGTTTTTAACGTCTTTGTTTTTAAATTGTGACAACATTCACAAGATGTTTTTCGCGAGCGCACGCTCCCTCGGTTTTTCGCCTATGCCCGGTCAATTTACGTCATAAAATTACAAATCTCAGATCACGGATATAAAAAAGCCCCGCACGGTTTGCCATGCAGGGCTGAGAAGGTTGGCGGCGAATTAGCTAAACAGTGCGGTTAGCGAGGCACTCGCCAGACTATGGAAATGCACGTTAAACCCGACCATCGCACCGCTGGCGCCTTCATCGACATCGATTTTGTCTACATCGAGCGCATGTACGGTAAAGATATAACGGTGGGTTTCACCTTGTGGCGGCGCTGCGCCGCCGTAGCCTGCTTTGCCAAAATCGGTGCGGGTTTGCAGGGCGCCCGCGGGTAATGCCACTAAATCTGAGCCGGCACCGGCTGGCAGTTCACGCGTGTCCGCCGGAATATTAGCGACGATCCAATGCCACCATCCGGATCCCGTGGGGGCATCCGGATCATAGCAGGTCACGACAAAGCTTTTGGTTCCGGCCGGTACATCGTCCCAGGCCAGATGCGGAGAGATATTTTCGCCATCATAGCCCATCCCGTTAAAGACCTGGCGTGGGGGGAGTTTCTCACCGTCACGCAGATCGTGGCTGACTAATTTCATTGACTGCCTCCTTTGTTAATCTACTGATTAAAAAGGAGTGTAGCGGCTATACGCGTCACCCTTCAAGTTGACTCTGCGCGGGCTGTGCTGATTCACCCCTGTCATGCACTGATGTTGCCGCCTTAGTGCAACGCGCATCAGTTTGTCATACGCGCGTGCGGAGGCGGCTTAAAGGATAAAAAATGTTTCCTGCTCGACGGCTAAACAGACCGCGCGCGTCAGGCGCGTAAGCTGCTGCGGGCTCACCAGATACGGCGGCATCAGATAAATCAGACGGCCAAACGGACGAATCCACACCCCTTGTTCGACGAAGAAACGCTGTAGCAGCGCCATGTTCACCGGATAACGCGTTTCGATGACGCCAATCGCGCCCAGCACGCGTACGTCGGCGACCTGCGGTGAATCTGCTGCCGGAGCCAGTTCGCGCTTGAGCTGCTGTTCAATGGCGGCGACCTGCGCTTGCCATTCACCGCTCTCAAGGATCGCGAGACTTTCCGCCGCCACGGCGCAGGCCAGCGGATTGCCCATAAACGTCGGGCCGTGCATGAAGCAACCCGCTTCGCCATTGCTGATGGTCTCTGCGACGTCACGCGTGGTGATGGCCGCAGACAGGGTCATGGTGCCGCCAGTCAGCGCTTTACCTAAGCACAGAATATCGGCGCTGATGTTCGCGTGTTCGCAGGCAAACAGCTTGCCGGTGCGGCCAAAGCCGGTGGCAATCTCATCGGCAATCAGCAAAATGCCTTCGCGGTCGCACATCTTGCGGATCCGCTTCAACCATTCGGGATGATACATACGCATCCCGCCCGCACCCTGCACGACGGGTTCCAGTATGACCGCAGCAATCTCGGAACGATGCGCCGCCATCAGGCGCGCAAACGCCACCATGTCGTACTCATCAAACTCACCGTCAAAGCGGCTTTGCGGCGCCGGGGCAAACAGGTTTTCCGGCAGATAGCCTTTCCATAGGCTGTGCATCGAGTTATCTGGGTCGCACACCGACATCGCACCGAAGGTATCGCCGTGGTAACCGTTGCGGAAGGTGAGAAAACGCTGACGTGGCTCGCCTTTGGCCTGCCAGTACTGTAAGGCCATCTTCATCGCCACTTCCACCGCCACTGAACCGGAATCGGCGAGGAAAACGCACTCCAGCGGTTCCGGGGTCATGGCAACAAGTTTACGGCACAGCGCCACGGCAGAAGGGTGGGTTATCCCGCCAAACATCACGTGCGACATCTGGTCAATCTGCGCTTTCATCGCCGCGTTCAGGCGCGGGTGATTGTAGCCGTGAATGGTCGCCCACCACGACGACATTCCGTCAACCAGACGCTCGCCGCTCGCCAGCTGCAGCTCGCAGCCTGCGGCGGAGACAATCGGGTAAACCGGCAGCGGTGCGGTCATTGAAGTATAGGGATGCCAGATGTGGCGTTGATCGAAGGCGAGATCGTCCGTTGTCATAATCGACTTGTAAACCATTTTGAAAAGTTTTAGGTTTACGAGTATAAACCGATCCGAAAATTAACAAAACCCCCGGAGAAGCCAATGGCTCACCCTTTACGCTGGACAATGTCGCAGGTTACCGCTCTTTTCGATAAACCACTGCTGGATTTACTGTTTGAAGCGCAGCAGGTTCACCGTCAGCATTTTGATCCTCAGCAGGTGCAGGTGAGCACGCTGCTGTCGATTAAAACCGGCGCTTGTCCGGAAGATTGCAAATACTGCCCGCAAAGCTCGCGCTACAAAACTGGGCTGGAGAGCGAGCGTCTGATGGAAGTGGAACAGGTGCTGGAGTCGGCTCGCAAAGCGAAGTTGGCAGGATCCACCCGTTTTTGCATGGGCGCGGCGTGGAAAAACCCGCACGAGCGCGATATGCCGTACCTTGAACAGATGGTGCAGGGCGTGAAAGAAATGGGGCTGGAAGCCTGTATGACGCTGGGTACATTGTCCGATAGTCAGGCGGGGCGCCTGGCGTCGGCGGGCCTGGATTACTACAACCATAACCTCGATACCTCGCCGGAATTTTACGGCAATATCATCACCACCCGCAGCTATCAAGAACGTCTCGACACGCTCGACAAAGTGCGTGAAGCCGGGATTAAAGTTTGCTCTGGCGGTATCGTCGGCTTGGGCGAAACGGTGACCGACCGTGCCGGTCTGTTGTTACAGTTGGCTAATTTGCCAACGCCGCCGGAGAGCGTGCCGATTAACATGCTGGTGAAGGTGAAAGGCACTCCACTTGCGGATAACGAAGATGTCGATGCATTTGATTTTATTCGCACAATTGCGGTAGCGCGCATCATGATGCCAACGTCCCACGTGCGCCTTTCTGCGGGCCGTGAGCAGATGAATGAGCAGACTCAGGCGATGTGCTTCATGGCCGGGGCCAACTCGATTTTCTACGGTTGCAAACTGCTGACCACGCCGAACCCGGAAGAGGACAAGGATCTGCAGTTGTTCCGCAAACTGGGGCTCAACCCGCAGCAGACGATGGTCACTGCCGGCGATAACGAACAGCAGCAGCGTCTGGAACAGGCGTTGATGACGCCGGATACCGAGGAATATTACAACGCGGCGGCGGTATGAGCTGGCAGCAGCGAATTGAACAGGCCATCGCCGAGCGCCGCCAGGCCCAGGCATTTCGCCAGCGTCAGCCGCTAACGCAGGGTGCGGGACGCTGGCTGGTCCGTGGCGATCGCCGTTATCTGAATTTTTCCAGTAACGATTATCTGGGCTTAAGCCAGCATCCACTGGTGATTCAGGCCTGGCAGCAGGGCGCCGAGCGCTACGGCGTAGGCTCCGGCGGTTCAGGTCACGTTACCGGCTATCATCAGGCTCACCAGCAGCTGGAAGAACAGTTGGCCGGCTGGCTGGGTTATGACCGTGCGTTGCTGTTTATCTCCGGATTCGCCGCCAATCAGGCGGTGATTGCCGCACTGGCCGGGCGGGAAGACCGTATCGTGGCCGATCGCCTCAGCCATGCTTCACTGTTGGAAGCGGCGGCCATGAGCCCCGCACAGCTCAGGCGCTTTCAGCACAACGACAGCCAGCATCTCGCTCGCTTGCTGGCTGCGCCCGTTGAGGGGCAGCAACTGGTGGTGACGGAAGGGGTCTTCAGTATGGATGGCGACCGCGCGCCGCTGGCCGACATTGCCCGCGCCACGCGAGAGGCCAACGGTTGGCTGATGGTTGATGATGCGCACGGTATTGGCGTTGACGGTGATAACGGGCGCGGTAGCTGTCAGCAGCAGGGTATTCACCCGGAGCTGCTGATTGTCACTTTTGGCAAAGCCTTTGGTCTCAGTGGCGCAGCGGTATTGTGCAGCAACGCGGTGGCAGACTACTTCCTGCAGTTTGCCCGCCATTTGATTTACAGCACCGCCATGCCGCCGGCTCAGGCGGTGGCGCTGCAGGCGGCGCTGGCGGTTATCCGTAGCGATGAAGGTCAGCAGCGTCGTGAAACGCTGGCGCAGCACGTGGCAGAATTTCGCCGCAGCGCCAGCGGGCTGTCCTACCCCTTGTCTGACTCGCTTAGTGCCATTCAACCGCTCGTGGTGGGGGATAATCAGCACACGCTAGCGTTGGCAGAACGGCTGCGTGAGCAGGGCTGTTGGGTGACGGCAATCCGTCCACCGACGGTTCCCGCCGGTACCGCACGTCTGCGCCTGACGCTGACCGCTGCGCATGAACCGCAGGATATTACGCATCTGCTGGAGGTACTGCATGGCGAGCGTGGATAAACAGGCGGTCGCCGCGGCGTTTGGCCGTGCGGCGGCTCACTATCACCAGCACGATGCGCTGCAACGTTTGAGTGCGACGCATCTGCTGGCGCAGCTTCCGGCGCAGGCATTCCCACGAGTGCTCGATGCCGGATGCGGGCCGGGTAGCTACAGCCGCTACTGGCGCGAACGGGGTAGCCACGTCACCGCGCTGGATCTTTCAGGCGACATGTTGCAGCAGGCGCAACGCCAGGGGGCTGCGGACCGTTATGTTCATGCGGATATCGAGGATATTCCGCTGTCGGAAGGGGGCTTTGAACTGGTGTGGAGCAATCTGGCGGTGCAGTGGTGCAGTGATATCCACGTGGCGCTGGCTGGGCTTTATCGCCAGCTAAGTCCCGGTGGCACGCTGGCGTTTACTACGCTGACCGCGGGTTCACTGCCTGAACTTAATCAGGCCTGGCGTAGCATTGACAGCCATCCGCACGCCAACCGTTTTCTGCCTGAAAAGACGCTGCGCGACGCGCTGGCGGGCTTTCGCCATCAGGCGACGTCAACCTCTATCACTCTGCCATTTCCCGATGCGTTAAGCGCCATGCGTTCGCTGAAGGGGATTGGTGCGACCCATCTTCACGAGGGGCGCGCAAGCCTGCCATTAACACGCGGTAGGCTCCAGCAGCTCCAGTTGGCATGGCCGTCGCAGGCGGGTGAATGCCCGTTGACTTACCATCTTTTTACAGGAGTCATCACGCGTGATTGAACGCTACTATGTAACCGGTACCGATACCGAAGTAGGAAAAACCGTGGCCAGTACCGCGCTTTTGCAAGCCGCTGGCCTGTTGGGGCGTCGTACCGCGGGCTATAAGCCGGTGGCCTCCGGCAGCGAAATGACGGCAGAGGGATTGCGCAATAGCGATGCGTTGGCGCTGCAACGCAACAGCGTGGTGTCACTCGACTACGATGCGGTTAACCCTTACACCTTCGCAGAACCCACCTCACCGCATATCGTCAGCGCCGACGAGCAGCGACCGATTGAAGCCAGCGTGCTTTCGGCGGGTTTACGCGGGCTGGAAGCGCAGGCAGATTGGGTGCTGGTGGAAGGGGCGGGTGGCTGGTTTACGCCGCTGTCGCCGACGCTGACGCTGGCTGACTGGGTGAAGATGGAACAGCTGCCGGTGATTCTGGTGGTCGGGGTGAAGCTGGGCTGCATCAATCACGCGGTGCTAACTGCTCAGGCGGTGCAGCAGGCTGGACTGCGTCTGGCAGGCTGGATTGCCAATGATGTAACGCCACCGGGCCGCCGGCACGCTGAATACCTCAGCACGCTGCAGCGGATGCTACCGGCTCCGATGCTAGGTGAAATACCGTGGCTGGGCGATGCGGCAGAGAGCCAATCGCTAGGACAATATCTTTCGCTAAACGCCCTCTGATCCTTTTTGCGGGTTATCTTCATTCGGAAGCTCTAACCCGCAGAAAACGTAAAAGAATCGAACAAAATCACCTTAAAATGGCTACGCCTTTTCGCTGATAAATATCAAAATCAGCGGGAAAAAAAATTTTTGCCGTGGCTTTTGGCTCGTGTTGCGCAAATCGCCGGGTGGCGGGAGATACGGGCTAGAGGTAGTTATCCACTATTCCTGTGGATAACCCTGTGTATTAGGGTTAGAAAACTAGCGGTAAACGAGAGAACATGCGGCTTTCGCCTGAATTGGCGCGAAACGCGTCTTTTCCATGTTTCTTTTTATTATCAACAGGATAAATAAAAGCAATGGCGTCATAAAAAGTGCCGGGAATTGCCATAAAACTTTCATGACCTATATTGACAAATGTTAAAAGAGAAAATGTTCTGGGGATAACCATGTCCGGCTAGTGTTTTATCTGGTCCGAGGATAAATTTCAGCCGCTCTTGCTTGTTATCGCCACGCGTACACGAAATACGATAATGCACTACTGTTTTTATATCCAGTCTTTTTTATTGGCAAATCCGTAGGCGACGAGTAGAATTAATCTCCAGCCCGGCCATCAGTCATCAGGTAGCGTTGCCCATGAGTAAACCCTTTAAGTTGCATTCCGCGTTTAGTCCTTCAGGCGATCAGCCTGTTGCCATCTCACGTCTGAAAGAGGGGCTGGAAGACGGCCTGGCGCACCAGACGCTACTGGGCGTAACCGGATCGGGTAAAACCTTCACCGTGGCAAATGTGATTGCCGATCTCCAGCGGCCAACGATGGTGCTGGCGCCAAACAAAACGCTGGCAGCGCAGCTGTACGGCGAAATGAAAGCGTTCTTTCCGGAGAATGCGGTCGAGTATTTCGTCTCTTACTACGATTACTACCAGCCAGAAGCCTACGTGCCGAGTTCCGATACCTTTATCGAAAAAGACTCCGCCGTGAACGAACACATTGACCAGATGCGCCTGTCGGCGACCAAGGCGCTGCTTGAACGGCGTGACGTCATCGTCGTGGCATCGGTTTCGGCTATCTACGGCTTGGGTGATCCTGATCTGTACCTGAAAATGATGCTGCATCTGACGGTGGGCACCATTATCGACCAGCGCGCCATTTTGCGTCGTCTGGCGGATTTGCAGTACACCCGCAACGACCAAGCCTTCCAGCGTGGTACGTTCCGCGTGCGCGGCGAGGTTATCGACATCTTCCCGGCGGAATCGGATGACATTGCGCTGCGCGTGGAGTTGTTTGACGAAGAGGTCGAGCGGCTGTCGTTGTTTGACCCGCTGACCGGGCATATCGAATCGACGCTGCAGCGCTATACGGTCTACCCAAAAAGTCACTACGTGACGCCGCGCGAACGTATTGTCCAGGCGATGGAAGAGATTAAGGTTGAGCTGGCGGAAAGACGCAAAGTGCTGCTGGACAACAACAAGCTGCTGGAAGAACAGCGCCTCAGCCAGCGCACCCAGTTTGATCTCGAGATGATGAACGAACTTGGCTACTGCTCGGGCATTGAAAACTATTCGCGCTTTCTTTCCGGCCGAGGCCCGGGCGAACCGCCGCCGACGCTGTTTGACTACCTGCCGGCCGATGGACTGTTGGTCATCGACGAATCGCACGTCACCATCCCGCAAATTGGCGGCATGTATCGCGGAGACCGGGCGCGTAAAGAGACGCTGGTCGAGTACGGTTTCCGTCTGCCGTCGGCGTTGGATAACCGTCCTTTAAAATTTGAAGAGTTTGAAGCGCTCGCGCCGCAGACCATTTATGTGTCGGCGACACCGGGTAACTATGAGCTGGAGAAATCCGGCGGTGAAGTCATCGATCAGGTCGTGCGTCCAACCGGGCTGCTCGATCCGATTATTGAAGTCCGCCCAGTGGGGACTCAGGTTGATGATCTGCTGTCGGAAATTCGTAAACGTTCGGTGATTAACGAACGCGTACTGGTCACCACCCTGACCAAACGGATGGCGGAAGACCTGACCGATTATCTGGAAGAGCACGGCGAACGGGTTCGCTATCTGCACTCGGATATCGATACCGTCGAGCGTATGGAAATCATTCGCGACCTGCGCCTCGGTGAGTTTGATGTGTTGGTGGGCATCAACCTGCTGCGTGAAGGGCTGGATATGCCTGAAGTCTCGCTGGTGGCAATTCTCGACGCTGACAAAGAGGGCTTCCTGCGTTCTGAACGCTCGTTGATTCAGACCATTGGCCGCGCCGCGCGTAATATCAACGGTAAGGCGATTCTGTACGGCGATAAAATTACCGCCTCAATGGCGAAGGCCATTGGCGAGACCGAGCGTCGTCGTGAGAAACAGCAGCTCTACAACGAAGAGCATGGCATCGTGCCGCAGGGGCTGGTGAAAGACGTGGTCGATATTCTGTCGATGGGCGAAGGGCTGGCGAAGACCAAAGCGAAAGGTCGCGGCAAGTCGCGCGGCGCATCGTCCGTCGTCGAGCCTGATGTACAGGCACTGACGCCGAAAGCGTTGCAGCAGCAGATTCAGACGCTGGAAGCGCAGATGATGAAGCATGCGCAAAACCTGGAGTTCGAAGAGGCGGCACAGGCTCGCGACAGGCTGCATAAGCTGCGCGAACTGTTTATTGCAACGTCGTGATGGCATCCTTCGCCCG
Organism: Kluyvera cryocrescens NBRC 102467; assembly: GCF_001571285.1. Lineage (GTDB taxonomy): Bacteria > Pseudomonadota > Gammaproteobacteria > Enterobacterales > Enterobacteriaceae > Kluyvera > Kluyvera cryocrescens. The sequence continues at coordinate 31,912 of NZ_BCTM01000013.1, forward strand.
GCCGCTTTCGGCGCGTCGGGCGACTTTGATGTCACCCGTAGTTCAAGCGTGAGGCCAGCCTGGCGCAGTATCGGCGTGAATTGTGGCGAACATCACGCTGCGGGCTGAATCCTTAATGTTCACTTAATAAATTCTACTGATACTATCCCTAAAATTTCAGGGGGTAGCATCATGTCTCAGTTAAGTTTCCAACAGCTGTTCACCATGCTGGTTTCAGTCGCGATTGTCGCTGGATTTGCCTGCCATTGGTTGTTGACCTACTAACACCTCTTAGCGCTTGGGTGCCAGAAACTCTACCCAAGCCCGCGTGCCGGTTCCGGTATCGCGGTTTTGTAAGAAGAATGCGGCTTCATGCAACTGGGCTATACGCGTCACGATGCTGAGCCCGAGGCCAATCCCACCGTAGCGGCTGTCCATCCGGACGAACGCTTGACTCAGCTCACCGACTTTCGATTCATCAATCCCCGGTCCTTCGTCTTCGACAACCAGCATCGGGTGTGATGCGGTTTCCAGCGAGAGTGTGATCGTTGATGCTTGAGGGCTGTAGCGATGGGCGTTTTCCACCAGATTACGCACTAACAGTCGCAGCAAAGTGGCATCGCCGGAGACGGTCAGGGTTGAGGCGGATCCGCGAATAGCCAGCTTTTGCCCACGCGCACTCAGCATGGCTTCCAGTTCACCTGTTAGCGGCTCAACCACATCGCTGTAAAGATTAACCTGCTGATAGCTACCAGCGGAGAACGACTGTCCCACGCGCGCTAACAGTAGCAGCTGCGCAACGCTCTCGGTCATTTGATCGAGCCGTTGTACTAGCGCCGACAGATCCAGATGCTGCGTTTTTTCCAGTAGCTCCAGATGCAGCTTCAGCCCTGCCAGCGGCGTACGCAGTTCGTGGGCCACATCAGCGGTAAACAGGCGTTCGCGGTCCAGCGTTTGGGTTAAATTCTCAACCAACTGATTGATGGCCGTCGTGACTGCTTCGACTTCAACCGTGGAATGCTGCAAATAGATGGGCTGCAAATTTCCCGGCGTACGGGCATCGAGCTCTTTTTGCAGATCGGCCAGCGGGCGCGTAATACGCTTGACCGCCTGCAGGCATAAGTACAGCGCCAAACCGATAATCACCAGGCTTGGCACCAAAAGGCTGGCAATCGCCTCTCGCACTTCGTGGCGTATGTGTTTGGCATTGTTGTGATTGTTAATCAGCATTGCCACTTCCAGCTCAATCTGCTCTTTGCTCTCGTGCCAGAGCCAGAACACGCTGATAAGCTGGAACACCACCAAAATAACGCCAATGGCCAGCAGCAGCTGATGACGCATCGGCCATTTGCGAACGGAAAAGAGCGCCATGCTTTATTCCGCCTTTGCGGTTGTTGCTAACTGATAGCCGAAGCCGCGTACCGTGCGGATGCGGGCTTTACCGACCTTATCGCGCAGGTTATGGATATGCACTTCCAGCGTATTGGTTGCCGGTTCGTTATCCCAGTTATAGATATCGTTGTAGAGGATTTCGCGGTGCACCGGGCTGCCGGCTTTCAGCATCAAGCGCGAAAGCAGGGCGTATTCTTTTGGCGTCAATTCCAGCAGCTCTCCGTCCAGCCAAACCTGACGACGCGTGACGTTGAGGCGCAGATTTTCGACGGTGACTTCGTTGTCGCCCTGGTTCAGGTTGCGGCGAAGCAGGGCGCGAATACGGGCGTTGAGCTCTTCCAGCGCGAAGGGTTTTACCAGATAGTCATCTGCGCCGGTATCAAGACCGCTAACGCGATCTTCCAGGGTATCGCGGGCGGTGAGGATCAGTACCGGGACGCTGAGTTTTTGCTGGCGCATGCGGTTGAGAAAATGCAGCCCGTCTTCATCCGGCAGACCTAAATCCAGCACCACCAGACTGTAATGTCCGTTGGCCAGACTCAGCGCCGCCTGCTGTGCGGTGGCCACACCATCGCAGGCATACCCTTCACTCTGCATGGCCAGAATCAGTCCTTGTAATAGCAAGGTATCATCTTCAACGACTAAAATTTTCATCTACTGGCCTCTATTTACACGTGGCTAAGATATCATCCGTTGCCCGATATTCGCGGGTCTCTACGCCGGTCAGACCTAGCATTGTAGAGAACAGATTATCCTGCGAGTAGCTATTTTGTGTGGCGTGCTTTTGCAGGCAATCGTAATTAACGCCGTAGCGTTGTTGATAATCATTCGATAACCATAACAGCATTGGCACATGTTTTTGGGTTTCTGGCGCGATGGAATAGGGCAAGCCGTGCAAATAGACGCCATTTTCACCTAATGATTCACCGTGGTCGGAAAGGTAAACCAGGCTGGTGGTGAATTTATCCTGTTTAGACTGCAACAGCTTAATCGCTTTATCGACGATATAGTCGACGTACAAAATGGTATTGTCGTAGCTATTTTTCAGCTGCTCCTGGGAACAGGATTGAATTTCGCTGGTATCGCACGTTGGCGTATAGCGACGGAACGCCGGCGGATAGCGGTTATAATAAGTCGGGCCATGGCTACCGATGGTATGCAGCACAATCACGCCGTCACCCTGCATCGTATCAATGGTTTTTTCCAGATCATGGAACAGCACTTCATCGTAGCACTCGCCGTTAATACACTGGCCCGGCAGATTTAAAGCCGTCATATCCTGATGAGGCACCCGATCGCAGGCGCCTTTGCAGCCGCCGTCGTTATCGTTCCACAGCACCTGGATCCCGGCGCGTTGGATGATGTCCAGTAGCCCTTCCTGATGATGGGCCAGTGACTCGTTGTACGCATCACGCGGCATGTTTGAGAACATGCAGGGGACCGACACGGCGGTAGCAGTTCCGCAGGAGGCCGTTTTCGGGAAATAGACGACGTTATCTTTTGCCAGCAATGGGTTGGTCTGGCGATCGTAACCGCCCAGTGAGAAATCCGCCGCGCGTGAGGTTTCACCCAGCACCAAAATGGTCAGATTTTTCCGCGGACCGTTTTTCATGACCGCTTTTTGCGTGGCATCTTCACCAATTTTTACCAGCGGCAGATTGTCCATTTCATGATGAAAATACCAGGAGTTCACCGCCACAATACTGTTAGATGGATTTAGTGATTTGACCAGCTCTTTATTATTCCGAAACAGTGAGGCGTAATCTTTATAAAACAGTGCGGCAACCAGCAGAATCAGTGCCACCGAAATAACCAACGACCCCGCACGCATAATCGCACCGCGCCAACGACTGGCAGCCGGCTTAATTTTAATCCACCATGCCAGCGCGATGAACAGCAGGGCGGAAACGGCAAGCACAGCAATCATTTGTCCTGAAAGCAGGGCGTAGCTTTCGGCAGGCGTGGTGTCGAAAATATTGGTCACCATTGAGCGGTCAATAATGACGCCAAAGTTCATCATAAAATACTGGGCGCTGGCGCTAAGGAGAATAAAGATCGAGGCGAGCACCTTCTCCAGACGAATAATGGAGGCGAGCGTCAGTAATATCGCCATGACCGAGAACGCCACCACCGGCATACTCAGAAAGACCAACGCGTTATGCAGGCCATCAACGGGTAGCAGGGTAAATGCCTGACGATAAAAATCGATATTCAGCGGCAGCGCAATATAGAGCGCAAACAAAATGATATAGGTCAGCCGACTGACGGTAGGGCGGTAACGTAACAGGCAAAGCATAGCGTTGGACTCAGGAATGATAATGTACGCTATGCTGCCCGAGCTATTTTAAGACAACCTTAAGAAATTAAGGAAACTCAGCCGAAGGCCTGTAATGCTTCTTCTAGTGCTGCACGTAACAGCACGCGGTCGTGGCGGTAAGGAATATCTTCGGCTTCCAGCGGTTGTTGGATCACCACTTTACACTGCACGCGGCTGGCATCGACCTTCGGCCCCACCACAACGGCATCAATAACCGCTTTACCGATATAGTGCTCCAGCAGTGCAATGCGTTCTTCAATGCTGAGGTCGCCCGCGGAGCTGTGTTCGCGGCCCAGGTTATCGATATAGACCATTGGCGCCGGCGTACGGCGCAGCGCCTGGGCGATATCCGGCAGCAGCAGGATCGGCAGCAGACTGGTGTAGAAGCTGCCAGGGCCAATCAGAATCAAATCCGCGTCAGCGATCGCTTCTACCGCTTCCCGGGTTGCGGATACCTGCGGGGTTAACATGAGCTCACGCGGCGGCAGCTTAAGTTGGTCAATGTTCACCTCACCGTAAATTTCATGGCCCTCGCAGTCGATCGCCATTAAATCCACCGGCTGTTCGGACATTGGAATCAGTGATGCTTCAACTTTTAGCAGGTTTTTAATTAAATTGATGGCCTCTAAAGGCCGCACGCTCAGGTTATCCAGCGCCTTTAACATTAAATTTCCGAGGTTATGACCGGAAAGTTCTCCATTACCGCTAAAACGGTACTCAAACATCGTCGAGGCGACGCTGGGTTCGGTAATTAATTGGTTAAGGCAGTTGCGCATATCTCCCCAGGCAATACCGCCTTCGGAACGGCGAATACGTCCGGTAGAGCCGCCGTTGTCGGTGGTCGTGACGATGCCGGTTAGGCGCGAGCCGAGCGATGAAAGGGATGACATCACGCGTCCAAGGCCATGTCCGCCGCCTAGCGCGACGACGCGGTCAAGATCGGCAAAAGTACGATTGCGCATACAACTTCCTTATAGTGAAAAACGTGCTTACATTAGCCTAACTACCTCTAAAAGACGATGCTCTGTACCGGTCAAAATGACGTATATCAATGCAAAAGCGTGATTTTTACGTATTCTGTAGGGAAAGTGCACGATCAGGTCGTTATGTATGACTTTATACAGCGATTGCAGGAATGGCGAAACTGCTATTCTCGCGCTACTATTCGGCATAACCTGGTTCAGTACTGTTTCTACAATAGTCTGAACAACACACTCTAGCCTCTGCACCTAAGTTGAAAAATACGGTGCTTTGGCCGCGGCAGATAATCTGTCGCCAGGGCGAAGGAAGAAATGATCTCGCCTCCCGTATTTGGAAAGGTGTCTATGGCTTCACAACTCACTGATGCGTTTGCGCGCAGGTTTTTTTATCTGCGCCTGTCGATTACCGACGTATGCAACTTTCGCTGCACCTACTGTCTGCCTAACGGCTACCAGCCCAATGGGGTCACCAACAAAGGATTTCTGTCGCTGGACGAAATTCGCCGGGTGACGCGCGCCTTTTCGGCATTGGGTACGGAAAAAGTTCGTTTAACCGGCGGAGAGCCGTCGCTACGTCGTGACTTTACCGACGTGATTGCCGCAGTGAAAGAGAACGCCTCAATTCGCCAGATTGCCGTGACCACTAACGGTTATCGCATGGCGCGCGATGTTGCCGCCTGGCGCGAAGCCGGACTTACCGCGTTAAACGTCAGCGTTGACAGCCTCGACGCACGACAGTTTCACGCGATTACCGGTCAGGATAAGTTCCGTCAGGTGATGGATGGCATCGACGCCGCCTTTACCGCGGGCTTTGATAAAGTGAAGGTGAACACCGTGCTGATGCGCGATGTGAATCATCACCAGCTCGACACCTTTCTGGCGTGGATCAAACCGCGCCGCATTCAACTCCGCTTTATTGAACTGATGGAAACCGGCGACGGTAGCGAGCTGTTTCGCCAACACCATATCTCAGGCATGGTGCTCCGTGAACAACTGCTTCAGCGCGGCTGGATCCATCAAATCCGTCAGCGCAGCGACGGCCCGGCGCAGGTCTTTTGCCACCCCGACTACGAAGGGGAAATCGGCTTAATTATGCCGTATGAAAAAGACTTCTGCGCCAGCTGTAACCGTCTGCGCGTATCGTCCATTGGGAAACTGCATCTGTGCCTGTTTGGCGACGGTGGCGTTGACCTGCGCGAACTGCTGGCGGATGACGCCCAGCAGCAGGCGCTGGAAGAGCGCATTGCCGAAGCGCTCACGCATAAAAAACAGACCCACTTCCTGCATCAGGGCAATACCGGAATTACCCAGAATTTATCCTATATTGGTGGATGATTCGTCATCAAGGAGCTATCAAATGAGTCAGGTGAGCGCTGAATTTATCCCAACGCGCGTTGCTATTCTTACTATTTCCAACCGTCGTGGCGAAGAGGATGATACCTCCGGCCATTTCCTGCGCGACTCGGCGCAGGAAGCGGGTCATCAGATCGTCGATAAAGCGATCGTGAAAGAGAACCGCTACCAGATCCGCGCCCAGGTTTCCGCGTGGATTGCCCGCGATGACGTGCAGGTGGTGTTGATCACCGGGGGGACCGGTTTGACCGACGGCGATCAGGCCCCTGAAGCCCTACTGCCGCTGTTTGACCGAGAGATTGAAGGCTTCGGCGAAGTGTTCCGCATGCTCTCGTTTGAAGAAATTGGCACGGCGACGCTGCAATCACGCGCCGTGGCGGGGATGGCTAACCGCACGTTGATTTTTGCTATGCCGGGTTCCACCAAAGCGTGCCGCACCGCATGGGACAACATCATTGCCCCGCAGCTGGATGCTCGCACCCGCCCATGCAACTTCCACCCTCATCTGAAGAAATAAAACGATGTCGCAACTGACCCATATCAACGCCGCGGGTGAAGCCCACATGGTGGATGTCTCCGCCAAGGCAGAAACCGTTCGCGAAGCGCGTGCTGAAGCGTTTGTCACCATGCTGCCGGAAACATTGTCGATGATTATCGACGGCAGCCATCACAAGGGCGACGTCTTTGCTACCGCCCGTATCGCCGGTATCCAAGCGGCAAAACGCACCTGGGATCTGATCCCGCTGTGCCATCCGCTGATGCTCAGCAAGGTTGAAGTCAACCTGCAGGCCGAGCCGGAACATCACCGCGTGCGGATAGAGTCGCTGTGCCGTTTGACCGGGAAAACTGGCGTGGAGATGGAGGCGCTCACCGCCGCGTCGGTTGCGGCGCTGACTATCTACGATATGTGCAAAGCGGTACAAAAAGACATGGTCATTGGCCCGGTTCGCCTGTTGGCGAAAAGCGGTGGTAAATCAGGAGATTTTAAGGCGGACGCGCATGATTAACGTGCTGTTTTTTGCTCAGGTCCGCGAGCTGGTCGGCGCCGACTCGCTGACCCTGGCACCTGAGTTTTCGACGGTAGAAGCCGTGCGCCAGCATCTGGTGGCGCAGGAAGGGCGCTGGGCGCTGGCGCTGGAAGAGGGCAAACTGCTGGCGGCGGTGAACCAAACGCTGGTGAGCTTCGACCACCCGGTGGCCGATGGCGACGAGGTGGCCTTTTTCCCACCGGTTACGGGAGGTTGAGATGAGTGAAACCCGTATTCGCGTCGGCCATGAGCCGTTCAGCGTAGGCGATGAATATCCGTGGCTGGCTGCCCGCGATGAAGACGGCGCGGTCGTGACCTTCACCGGTAAAGTCCGCAATCATAACCTGGGTGATAGCGTGAAAGCGCTGAGTCTTGAGCATTATCCCGGTATGACCGAAAAAGCGCTGGCGGAGATTGTTGATGCCGCGCGCGAACGCTGGCCGCTGGGCCGCGTCACGGTGATTCACCGTATTGGCGAGCTATGGCCGGGCGAAGAGATCGTTTTTGTCGGCGTGACCAGCGCGCATCGCAGCAGCGCCTTTGACGCAGGCGAGTTTATCATGGACTATCTAAAGACCCGCGCGCCGTTCTGGAAGCGTGAAGCGACTCCGGAAGGGGAGCGTTGGGTGGAAGCGCGCGACAGCGATAAACAGGCAGCCGAGCGCTGGTAGAGTACACTTAAATTCATGGAGTTCAGGTTGTCGCTGATGCGCTGGCAGCCTGAATAACGGCGAATATTTTAGGTTCATACTAACTTCAGGAGAACGTCATGGAACGATTCCCGCGCTCAGATTCTATCGTGCAGGCGCGTAGCGGCCTGCAAACCTATATGGCTCAGGTGTATGGCTGGATGACCTGCGGTCTGCTGCTGACCGCGTTTATTGCGTGGTATGCGGCAAATACCCCGGCAGTCATGGAGTTCGTTTTCTCCAGTAAAATCACCTTCTTTGGGCTGATTATCGCCCAGCTGGCGCTGGTGTTTGTCCTCTCCGGCATGGTGCAGCGATTGAGCGCCGGGATGGCGACAACGTTGTTTATGCTCTATTCGGCGCTTACCGGGCTGACGCTCTCCAGCATTTTTATCGTCTACACCTATTCGTCGATTGCGAGCACCTTCGTCGTGACCGGCGGCATGTTTGGCATCATGAGCCTGTACGGCTATACCACTAAGCGCGACCTCAGCGGCTTCGGTAATATGCTGTTTATGGCGCTGATTGGTATCGTGCTGGCGTCGCTAGTGAACTTCTGGCTGAAAAGCGAAGCGCTGATGTGGGCAGTGACCTATATCGGGGTGATCGTATTTGTCGGTCTTACCGCTTATGACACCCAGAAATTGAAAAACATTGGCGAACAGATTGACGTGCGTGATTCATCAAATCTGCGCAAATACGCCATTCTCGGTGCGCTGACCCTGTATCTCGACTTCATTAACCTGTTCCTGATGCTGCTGCGTATCTTCGGCAATCGTCGTTAAGTCGTTCGTTTCATCCGGTGCTGTCTGGCAGCACCGGGTTTCCTCGCCGCATTTCCCGCGTTAATCCCTCCGTTCGGTGAATGTTTAGACGCTGTTTTACACAATACGGATGAAAATGTGACACCACTGTCACAAAAAGAAGCACCTTTACGGAATTTTCCGTAGACTTGAGTACTCTGAATAAGCAAATAAAATTCTTCAGGAGAGAAGCCATGAAGTGGCAACAACGAATTCGTGTCGCAACTGGGCTCGGTTGCTGGCAGATTATGTTGCATTTACTGGTCGTCGCCGTGTTGGTTATGGGCTGGATGAGCGGCACCTTAGTGCGCGTTGGATTAGGCCTGTGCGTGCTGTATGCCGTAAGCGTACTGCTGATGCTGGCGCTACAGCGCCACCCCGATAAACGCTGGCGAGATGTCGCCGATGTGTTCGAAGAACTGACGACCACCTGGTATTTTGGCGCCGCGATGATCGCCGTCTGGCTGCTGTCGCGCGTACTGCAAAACCACTTTCTGCTGGCGCTGGCTGGGCTGGCGATCCTCGCGGGGCCAGCCGTGTTCTCGCTGCTGGTGAAAGATAAATCCTCAGGCGATCTTGCGGCGAAACATCGCGTACGCCACTGAGCCCGTCGTGGCCGCTATGAACAGTAGCGGCCACAAACTCCCCCAGATAATCGATAAACTCGCATCCTTTAGATAGATCTGTTTGGTGATATCCGTGAAGTGGCGAATCGGGTTTATCCACGTCAGGTGCTGTAACCATACCGGCATGTTCTCCACCGGCGAGACGTACCCTGACAGTAAAATCGCCGGCATCATAAAGACAAAGACGCCGATAAACGCCTGCTGCTGCGTGGAGCACAGCGATGAAATCAACAGACCGAACCCCACCAACGAGAGGCCATAAATCACCATCGTGAAGTAGAACAGCGCCAGCGATCCGGCAAACGGAATTTGATACGCCCAAATGCCGACTGCCAGCACGATGCTGGCCTGCGCGGTGGCGACGATCAGCGCCGGAACCGCTTTACCGACAAAAATTTGCCAGGTGGCGAGCGGCGAGACTAACAGCTGATCGAGAGTGCCTTGTTCACGTTCACGGGCCACCGACAGCGAAGTCACAATCATCACGCCGATGGTGGTGATCATGGCGATGAGCGATGGGACGACAAACCATTTGTAGTCGAGATTCGGGTTATACCAGTTACGCACCACCAGCTCGCTGTTATTCGGTTTCGCTTTCCCCTCCAGCAATTCCTGCTGATAATTTTTGACGATTTGCTGCAGATAGTTAGCGGCAATCTGCGCGCTGTTAGAGTTGCGTCCGTCCAGTAAAAGCTGCATCGGCGCGGTCTGGAAGGTATCGAGATCGCGGGAGAAATCGGCCGGGAAGCGCACCAGCAGCAGCGCTTTTTGCGTGTCGATAGTCGGTTGGATCTCCTGCGGGCTTTTCAGCAGCAGCACATGCGTAAACGCTTTGGCGCGGGCAAAGCGCTGGGTCAGCTCAACGGCGTGTTTGCCGTTGTCTTCGTTATAGACGGCGATAGTTGCGTTGGTCACTTCCAGGGTGGCCGCAAAGGGGAACAACAGAACCTGAATCAGCACCGGCGCTATCAAAATAGCGCGGGTCTGCGGTTCGCGTAGCAATGATTGCAGCTCTTTGCGGATCAGAGTCCATAAGCGATAAAACATAGTGTCGTCCTTATAGCGGGTAACGCGTGACTTTCCCGACCGTCAAGGCTCGTCGACCCGATAGGCAGCATGCCACCGGGACGCAAACGAGCGCCAGAGTTAATCCAACCGACGTTTGGTTTTCATCCACGTCAGGCCAATAAACATCACCGCTGAGGCGATTAAAAACAGCGTGTTAACAATCAACACCACCGGAATGTTGCCCGCCAGAAACAGGCTTTGCAGGGTACTGACGAAATAGCGCGCCGGGATGATGTAGGTCACGAGGCGAATGGCTGCCGGCATGCTGTCTATCTGGAAAATAAACCCGGATAGCATAATCGACGGCAAAAAGGCGGCATTTAGCGCAACCTGCGCGGCGTTAAACTGATTGCGGGTAATGGTCGAAATCAACAGCCCCATCCCGAGGGTACTGAGTAAAAACAGGCTGGTGATGAAAAACAGGATAATGAGCGATCCGCGATACGGCACGCCGAGAATAAATACCGAGACCAGCATACACAGCAGCATGGCGAGCATGCCGAGGAAATAGTAGGGGATAAGCTTACACAACAGCAGTTCGACGCGGGTGACTTCAGTGGACAGCAGCGCCTCCATAGTGCCGCGCTCCCACTCACGGGCGATGACCAGCGAGGTCAGAATCGCCCCGATGACCGTCATAATGATGGTTATCGCACCGGGAATAATAAAGTGCTGGCTGATGGCCGCCGGGTTAAACCAGTAGCGAGTCTGCACATCAATCAGCGGCTCGAAGCGCTGGCCATTATCTTCGGCGCGCTGCTGTTGCCAGATTTGCCAGATGCCCTCGACATAGCCCTGCACGAAGTTCGCGGTGTTCGGTTCGCTGCCGTCGGTGATGACCTGAATCGGCGCATCGTCGCCGACGCGGGCCATCTTTTTATCGAAATCCACCGGGACGACAATTAAACCGCGTATGCGCCCGGCCTGCATCATCTCAATCAGTTGGCCGCGATTATCGCTGATGGTGGCATCAATGTAGGGCGAGCCGGTAAGCGTATGGGTAAAATCCAGCGCCTCTTTGCTCTGCTGCTCCAGCAGCACGCCGACTCTGAGCTTGCTGGAGTCGAGGTTAATGCCGTAGCCAAAGATAAACAGCAGCAGCAGCGGGATCACCACCGCAATCAGCCAACTGCTGGGATCGCGGATAATCTGCCGCGTCTCTTTCACGCACAGCGCGCGGACGCGCCGCCACGACAAGCTTTTAACGCTCATCGGCATGCTCCTTATCCCAATCATTAATGAGGGTGATAAACGCCTGCTCCATGGTCGGGTCCGGCTGCTGCTCATCGGCCGCCTGCGCCTTTAAATCGTCCGGCGTGCCGCTGGCAATCAGCTTCCCGCGATAGACCAGCCCAATGCGGTCGCAGTACTCGGCCTCATCCATAAAGTGGGTGGTCACCATCACGGTGACGCCTTTCTCAACCATGCTGTTGATGTGCAGCCAGAATTCGCGGCGGGTGATCGGGTCAACGCCCGAAGTCGGTTCATCAAGAAACAGAATGTCCGGCTCGTGCATCAGCGAACAGGCCAGCGCCAGACGCTGCTTAAAGCCCAACGGCAGCGCATCGGTAGTGTGACGAGCAATTTCATCGAGGCCAAAGGCTTCGCTCATGCTGCGGATTTTGTCGTTTTGCGCTTTTCCGCGCAGGCCATACACGCCTGAGAAGAAGCGCAGATTTTGTTCCACGGTCAGGTTACCGTAGAGGGAAAATTTCTGCGCCATATAACCTAAATGCTGGCGTGCCTTACCGGAACCGGTTTTGAGGTCCATATTCAGCACCAGCGCGTTGCCGGAAGTGGGGACTAACAAACCGCACATCATCTTAAACGTGGTGGACTTGCCCGCGCCGTTTGGCCCCAGCAGGCCAAAAATCTCCCCGCGTTTAACGGCAAAGTTGACGTGGTCGGTGGCGGCGAAATCACCAAATTTTTTGGTCAGTTCTTTCGCTTCGATAACCGTTTCCTCAGCCGAGCCTTCCACCGTATGCAAAATAGCGCCCAGCGGCGATTCCGATGTCCCCGCACCGCCCAGCAGATCGATAAATGCATCTTCAAAGCGCGGCGTGGTTTCTTCAATTTCCAGTGCCGGCATTCCCGGCGCATTTCTCAGGTCACCCGCGGTGGCAGATTTTTTCAGGATCGTGCGCACCGAGCGGCCCTGAATCATGCCGTCGCTGACCATCTCCTGCTTCAGCGCCCGCTGTAACAGCTTGCGGTTGTTCTCCGCCGGGCTGTGCATCAGGAAGCTGCGCCCGGCCATGGTGCGGGTGAGGGCGGTCGGTTCGCCCTGATACAGCAGCTCGCCTTCATTCATCAGCAGCACGTCCTGGCACTGCTCGGCTTCATCGAGATACGAGGTGCTCCAGAGGATCAGCATGCCGTCGCCCGCCAGCTCATGGACCATTTGCCACAGCTCGCGACGGGAAATGGGGTCAACGCCGACGCCGGGTTCATCCAGCAGCAGGACTTTGGGTTCACCCACTAACGTACAGGCGAGCCCCAGTTTTTGCTTCATACCACCGGAAAGCTTGCCCGCCAGCCGTGAAGTAAACGGCCCCAGCGAAGTAAACTCCAGCAGACGCGCGAAGGTCTTCTCGCGGATTTCACCGGTGACGCTGCGCAGATCGGCGTAGAGATTGAGGTTCTCCATCACCGTCAGATCTTCATACAGGCCGAATTTTTGCGGCATATAGCCGAGCACCGCGTGGAGCGCGCTGTCGTCACGAATAGGATCGAGCCCCAGCACCGTTGCACTGCCTTCGTCGGGTTTGAGTAATCCGGCGAGCATCCGCATCAGCGTGGTTTTTCCCGCGCCGTCAGGCCCGACAAGCCCGGTGACGTAGCCCGATTGAATGGTACAGTCCAGCCGGGCGACCGCCGGTTTTTTCATGTCGGCGAACTGTTTGACCAGCCCTTGAAGCTGGATCTGATGCTCACTCATGGCGTGGCTCATCGCTAAACTTCAGCGTCACCGGCATTCCCTGACGCAGACTGTCGTCGGCATCGGTAACGATAATGCGCAGACGATAGACCAGATCGGTTCGCAGATCCGGCGTTTCAACCGTTTTTGGCGTAAATTCAGCGGTGGGTGAAACGAAGCCAATTTTGCCGTGATAAGGTTTATCCGGGCGGCCGTCGGTATAGAGCAGAATTTCCCGTCCCGGCTGCGCCTGATTAAGGTTTTTCTCGTCAACATAAGCACGAACCCACACCGGATGGGTTAACGACAGCGTCAGGACCGTGCTGCCGGCGGTGAGCATGCTGCCGGGCTCTACTGCGCGGGTTAATAACGTGCCGTCAGACGGTGCGGTTAGTACGGTATCCTGTAAATCGAGGGTTGACTGCGCCAGCTGTGCCTGAGCCTGTTCAAGATTGGCTTTGGCCTGGGCGATTTCCTGTGGACGGTTACCCGCGCGGTACTGGCTTAACTTATCCTGCGCTGATTTCAGCGATGCCAGCGCCTGGTCACGTGAGGAACGGGCATTTGCCAGGTCGTTCGCGGATAACAAGCGGCTATTCCATAGCCCCTGTTGGCGCTGCAGGAAGCTTTGCGCATAATCATAAGCCGCCTGGGCCTGTTTGACCGCGGCGGCGGCTTGGGCTATCTCTTCCGCCCGGTAGCCGGCCATCATCAGGTCGTACTGCGCCTGCGCGGTCGCGACGTTAGCTTTAGCCTGCATTAAGGCGTTTTCATACGGCGCTTTGTCGAGTTGCCCCAGCGTCTGGCCTTGCTTAATGGCATCGCCTTCATCAACGTTCAGCGATTGCAGGCGTCCGCCGACGCGGAAGCTCATATTGACGGTACGAATATCAACGTTGCCGTAAAGCGTCAGCCCGTTATTTTGCAGACTTTGATACCACCACGTCCCGCCGCCTATCGCTGCGACGATGATGGCAACGGCCAGGATAATGGCGACCGGTTTTTTCATCACTTCAGGCTCCTTTGAGTTAATCCTTGCAAGATAAGATCGATATGACAGGTCACGACCTGGAAGATCTGTTCGGTCTTGTCGGTATCAAACTGTGACCAGCCGGTACGCATCAAAATAGTTTCTCGCCCGAGGCGAAACGCCAGCACTTCACCCAGCAGGGCGTGGGTATGCAGGATCATCTGCGTGCTGTTGGCGTCGCAGCCGGTGTAGGCGGCAATTAAGCGGGTGAGGTGGGCATGCAACGGGGCGATAACCTGATCGTGGATGCGCTGATAGGCGGCGGTCGGCGATAGCTGTTCGCGAGAGATGAACTTGCTGAGGCTCAGCGTATCGTCCTGGGTGAGCAGCAAGATCATATTGCGACAGGCCTGAAAAATCAGCGTGCGCATAGCTTCGCGATCGGGCTGCGGCTCGGCAAAAAGCTGTTCGGCAGCCTGCGCGTGGGCGCGGAAATTTTCGCCGATGAAATCGGCAATCCACTGCGCACAAGCCTGGTATAAATCTTCTTTTGAGCCAAAATAATAGGTAATGGCGGCAATATTCTGCCCAGCCTGGGCGGCAATATCGCGGGTCGTGGAGTGTAGGCCGTATTCGCCGAATTGGGCGAGGGCGGCGGCGATAAGCTGGCTTTTGGCCTGCTCACCTTTACTGGTGATTGGCGTCACGTTCATCGTTGCCACTCAAAGTTAATCAATCGATTGATTAACTTTATGCCGGGTTTTTAATCTTGTCCAGTCTGGTGAATAATCTTGTTTTCCACCGTTAAGGGGATAATTTATGCGGTGTATCACAAAAACTGCTACACTCCGCCCCTTCATGACATTGTGGTTTTTGTCATTTCCTCGTTTTTTATCCCCTCGAAAACTACACCGCATGCGGTCGGGGTGGGTGTGGAGTAATTATGTCTTTTGATTCCCTCGGATTGAACCCCGATATTCTGCGTGCCGTTGCTGAGCAAGGCTACCAGGAACCCACCCCCATTCAGCAGCAGGCGATCCCTGCTGTACTGCAGGGCCGCGATCTGATGGCGAGCGCGCAAACGGGTACCGGTAAAACCGCAGGTTTTACTCTGCCGCTGCTGCAGACGCTGGTCTCCCGCGATCCACACGTTAAAGGCCGCCGTCCGGTACGTGCGCTGATCCTGACGCCAACCCGCGAGCTGGCAGCACAGATTGGTGAAAACGTTCGCGAATACAGCCGCTACCTGAACATTCGCTCGCTGGTGGTTTTCGGCGGCGTTAGCATTAACCCGCAGATGATGAAGCTGCGCAGCGGCGTTGACGTACTGGTGGCAACCCCAGGCCGTCTGCTGGATCTGGAACATCAAAACGCCGTGAAGCTCGATCAGGTTGAGATTCTGGTGCTTGATGAAGCTGACCGTATGCTGGATATGGGCTTCATCCATGATATTCGTCGCGTGCTGACCAAGCTGCCGGCGAAACGCCAGAACCTGCTGTTCTCCGCCACTTTCTCTGACGACATCAAAGCACTGGCAGAAAAACTGCTGACCAATCCGCTGGAAATTGAAGTTGCGCGTCGTAACACTGCCTCTGAGCAGGTGACCCAGCATGTTCACATGGTGGACAAAAAGCGTAAACGCGAACTGTTGTCGCAGATGATTGGCGAAGGTAACTGGCAGCAGGTGTTGGTCTTCACCCGTACTAAACACGGGGCTAACCATCTGGCAGAGCAGTTGAATAAAGACGGCATTCGCAGCGCTGCCATTCATGGCAACAAATCGCAGGGTGCGCGAACCCGCGCGCTGGCTGATTTTAAATCTGGCGATATTCGTGTGCTGGTGGCGACCGACATTGCGGCACGTGGCCTGGATATCGAAGAGCTGCCGCACGTCGTGAACTTTGAGCTGCCAAACGTACCGGAAGATTACGTACACCGCATTGGGCGTACCGGCCGTGCGGCGGCAACCGGCGAAGCGCTGTCGCTGGTGTGCGTCGATGAAATTAAACTGCTGCGCGATATCGAACGTCTGCTGAAGAAAGAGATCCCACGCATTGCGCTGCCGGGTTATGAACCGGATCCGTCTATCAAGGCTGAGCCGATTCAGAACGGTCGTCAGCAGCGTGGCGGTGGTAACGGAAACGGCGGCGGTCGTGGTCGCCAGGGCCAGAGTCAGGGCGGCGGACGCGGTCAGCAGCAGCCGCGTCGTACCGACGGCGGTGCGCCAAAGGCTAAGCCGCGTAGTGCGGAAGGCAAACCGGCGGGCGATAAGCCACGCCCACCGCGCCGCCCGCGTAAACCGGCGGCAGCACAGTAAAATAAGAGCCCGGCTAAAAGCCGGGCTTTCTTTTTTGCCGCAGCGCGCAGAAGATGTCACAATAGTGGCTGTTTATACAGTATCTCAGGTTTTCTCATGGCTTTGACCGCTGCGCTAAAAGCGCAAATCGCCGCCTGGTACAAGGCGCTCCAGGAACAGATCCCCGACTTTATTCCCCGCGCACCGCAGCGGCAGATGATTGCTGACGTCGCCAAAACGCTGGCAGGGGAAGAGGGACGACACCTGGCGATTGAAGCGCCGACCGGCGTGGGGAAAACTTTGTCCTATCTGATTCCCGGTATCGCGATTGCCCGGGAAGAACAAAAAACGCTGGTGGTGAGTACCGCCAACGTCGCCTTGCAGGATCAGATCTACAGTAAAGATCTGCCGCTGCTGCGCAAAATTATCCCCGATCTGCGTTTTACCGCCGCTTTCGGCCGCGGGCGCTACGTCTGTACCCGTAATCTGTCGGCGCTTGCCAGCACCGATCCTACCCAGCAAGATCTGCTCGCCTTTCTCGAAGATGAACTGACGCCAAACAATCAGGAAGAGCAGAAACGCTGCGCCAGGCTTAAAGGGGATCTTGATAGCTACAAGTGGGATGGGCTGCGCGATCACACCGATGTGCCGATCGATGACGACCTGTGGCGACGGCTGAGTACTGATAAAGCCAGCTGTCTAAACCGCAATTGCCATTATTATCGGGAATGCCCGTTTTTTGTCGCCCGCCGTGAGATTCAGGAAGCGGAAGTGGTGGTCGCCAACCATGCGCTGGTGATGGCGGCGATGGAGAGTGAAGCGGTGCTGCCGGAGCCGAAAAATCTGCTGCTGGTGCTTGATGAAGGACACCATTTGCCGGACGTCGCTCGCGATGCGCTGGAGATGAGCGCTGAAATTACCGCGCCGTGGTATCGCCTGCAGCTCGACCTGTTCAGCAAGCTGGTGGCGACCTGCATGGAGCAGTTTCGTCCCAAAACCACGCCGCCGCTGGCGCTTCCTGAGCGCCTGACTGCGCATTGTGAAGAGCTTGACGAGCTGATCGCCTCGCTGAACAACATCCTCAACCTCTATCTCCCCGCCACCCAGGAGGCGGAGCACCGTTTCCCGATGGGCGAACTGCCGGATGAGGTGATGGAAATCTGCCAGCGTCTGGCGAAGCTAACCGAAATGCTGCGCGGATTATCGGAGCTGTTTCTAAACGATCTCAGTGAAAAAACCGGCAGCCACGATATCGTCCGGCTGCATCGGGTCATTTTGCAGATGAACCGCGCGCTGGGGATGTTCGAATCGCAAAGCAAGCTGTGGCGTCTGGCGTCACTGTCGCAGGCCTCGGGGGCTCCGGTAACCAAGTGGGCCACCCGCGATGTACGCGATGGTCAGATGCACGTGTGGTTCCACTGCGTGGGGATCCGCGTGAGCGATCAGCTTGAGCGCCTGCTGTGGCGAAGCGTACCGCATATCGTGGTCACTTCCGCGACGCTGCGTTCGCTCAATAGCTTCTCGCGCCTGCAGGAGATGAGCGGGTTGAAGGAGAAAGCGGGCGACCGTTTTGTGGCGCTGGATTCGCCGTTCAATCACGTTGAGCAGGGCAAAATCGTCATTCCGCAAATGAAGTACGAACCGCTTATCGATACGGAAGAGCAGCATATTGCCGAGATGGCGGCCTATTTCCGCCAGCAGGTGGAGAGCAAAAAACACCACGGCATGCTGGTGCTTTTCGCCAGCGGACGCGCGATGCAGCGCTTTCTTGAGCATGTAACCGATCTGCGGCTGATGCTGCTGGTGCAGGGCGATCAGCCGCGCTACCGGCTGGTAGAACTGCACCGTAAGCGGGTTGAGAGCGGCGAATACAGCGTGCTGGTCGGGCTGCAATCTTTCGCGGAGGGGCTTGATCTCAAAGGCGAACTGCTAAGCCAGGTGCATATTCACAAAATTGCTTTCCCGCCTATCGACAGCCCGGTGGTGATTACCGAAGGCGAATGGCTGAAAAGCCTCAACCGCTATCCGTTTGAGGTGCAGAGCCTGCCAAGCGCATCATTTAACCTGATTCAACAGGTCGGGCGCTTAATCCGTAGCCACGGATGTTGGGGGGAAGTGATTATCTACGATAAGCGGTTGTTGACCAAAAACTACGGTCAGCGTTTACTGAATGCGTTACCGGTCTTTCCTATTGAGCGAACGGAAGTGCCGGAAGTCGCAGAACTGAAGCCGAAAGCGAAAGCCAAAGCGCCGCGGCGAAAAAAGCGCTAGCCCGGCCGGGCGTCGTATGAGCATTCAACAGGAGTCGCAAATGGATTACCGCAAAATCATTAAAGAGATCGGACGAGGCAAAAATCACGCGCGCGATCTGGATAGAGAAACCGCACGTGGCTTATACGCCCGAATGCTTGAGGGAGACGTGCCGGATCTCGAAATGGGCGCCATTTTGCTCTCGATGCGCATTAAGGGCGAGGGCGAAGCGGAGATGCTGGGCTTTTACGAGGCCATGCAGCAGCAGACGATCCGCCTGACGCCACCGGTCGGTAAGCCAATGCCAATCGTGATTCCTAGCTACAACGGCGCGCGTAAGCAGGCGAATCTTACGCCGCTGCTGGCGATGCTATTGCATAAACTCGGATTCCCGGTGGTGGTGCACGGCGTTAGCGAAGATCCTACGCGCGTACTGACGGAAACCATTTTTGCGCTGATGGGCATTGAGCCAACCCTTCATGCCGGTCAGGCGCAGGCTAAACTGGATGGTCATCAGCCGGTCTATATTCCGGTCGGCGCGATTTGTCCGCCGATAGAAAAACAATTGTCCATGCGCTGGCAGTTGGGTGTGCGTAATAGCGCGCATTCGCTGGCGAAGCTGATAACGCCGTTTGCTGAAGATGCGGCGCTGCGTTTATCCAGCGTTTCACATCCGGAATATGTTACCAAAGTCGCTAAATTCTTTAGCGATGTCGGGGGACGTAGTCTGCTGATGCACGGCACGGAAGGGGAGGTTTATGCTAATCCTCAACGTTGCCCGCAAATAACTCTCATCGATGGACAAGGGACACGGGTAGTTAACGAGCGGCAGAGCGAGCAGGCGGAAGAGGCGGTGGTGCTGCCGTCGGCAAAAGATCCCGAAGTCACCGCTCGCTGGATTGAACGCTGCGTGGCTGGGGTGGAGCCGGTCCCGCACTCCCTGAAAATACAGTTAGCCTGCTGCCTGCTGGCCACCGGTGAGGTCAACTCTCTTGAAGAGGGTTTAGCGCGCGTCGCGCAGGCCTATTAATCCCCTCCGTCTTCCGGGCATCGGTCAGTGACACCGGAAGACCAGTACCTCTGCCGCGAATTTTAGGCAAAAAAAACCCGGCGTGGCAGCCGGGCAAAAAAGGGTATCAACAAGTTCAATGAGGGTTGGAGCACCCGCGAGCGGTCGACTCACGGGGTATAACAGAGTTGGCAATTATTTGTAGATAACTGCAGTACCGCTAACTTTGTTGTTGGTGTTAGCAGAAGTGATGGCATAGCCGGATGCACCCGCTGCGGCCGCTTTCTGCGCCAGCTGAGCTTCCATACCATCCAGAGTGCTTGCGCCATCTACGGACACAGTACCCATTTCATTCA
Organism: Kluyvera cryocrescens NBRC 102467; assembly: GCF_001571285.1. Classification (GTDB taxonomy): domain Bacteria; phylum Pseudomonadota; class Gammaproteobacteria; order Enterobacterales; family Enterobacteriaceae; genus Kluyvera; species Kluyvera cryocrescens. The sequence continues at coordinate 51,948 of NZ_BCTM01000013.1, forward strand.
TTTTCTGAGCCTGAGCCTGGGTCACCGGTTGTGCAGCGAAAGCACCAAATGACAGGGCGGACAGGGCGATAGCAGCAACAGCATATTTAATGTTTTTCATAATTAATCTCTCGCAGGTTATTCCGTTCAGGGGACGATGTTCTGTCGATGTGATAAGTATCACGTTTTTCTTTGGCGGAATAAATCGAAGAGAATTGATGTCGATAATCAAAAAAATTGAATGATTATTAATTTATTGATTATTAATAAAATATTCACGGAATGAATGTGTTTGCCAAGGATCGCACGAAAGTTGGTCAATCGAAGGCACAATTTGCCACTTTTTTTGCTAAAAAGCGTGCTCGTAAAGATAATCGATTGCTCTGTATATTACGGTATAGATTCGTTATCAAAACTGGTTATACCGAGTAGATTCCACATTATATGCTTAGTAGTGTGTTGTCAGTAAACTTTTGTCTGGCTATTTATTCTAATTCGGGCGACTGAGCATAGGCTCGCGCGCCGCCTCGTTTTTGTCGCCCATCTTCTTCATATATTTTGAGAAATTTTTGGCTTTTTTAGATCTCTGACCATTCGCGCAGCAGATTGTGGTACAGGTTGAGCAGGGAAAGTGCCTCAGCGGATTCTCCGTGCTGGTTTTTCAGCGACTGGATCGTACCGTCGAGTTCAAACAGCATGGCCCGGCGTTTATCGTCGCGGATCATTGACTGGATCCACATAAACGACGCCACCCGCACGCCGCGCGTCACCGGCGTCACGCAGTGCAGGCTACTTGACGGGTAGAGCACTAAATCGCCCGCCGGCAGCTTCACCGAGTGCTGGCCATAGGTGTCGTTGATGGTCAGCTCGCCGCCGTCGTAGCTTTCCGGGGAGGACAGAAATAGCGTGGCGGACAGGTCAGTGCGCATCCAGCCGCTGTGCGGATGCTGACGGACCGCGCCGTCAACGTGGAAACCGTAGGTCTCGTGCTGCTGGTAGCGATTAAACAGCGGGCTGGAGATGGTTTTGGGCAGCGCGGCGGCGAAGAACAGCGAATGGCGGTTGACCGCGTCCAGGACTTTCGCCTGTAGCTGCGCATAGCGCTCGCTGCGGGTATCGACCTGCTGATTGTTTTTCACCTGCGCCCCCTGTGCGCCGACGGTGGCCCGGCCATCTACCCACTCAGCGTGATTCAGCTCATCAACCAGAAAACGGACTTCCTGCTCGCTCAGCACGCCGGGAATACGGTACATCATGGGGTCTCTCCTGAAAAAGAAAGTGGGGCTTGCGCCCCACCGTATAACTTAGAAGTGAACGTTGGCCGTTAACGCGAAGGTTCTCGGTTCGCCTGGGTGGTAGCGATAGCCACTTTTGTTGATAGAGGCAACATAGTTGGTATCAAACAGGTTGTAAACGTTCAGCTGCAGGTCAAGCGTGCTGTTGACGCGGTAGCCGAGCTTGGCATCAGCAACCCAGTAGCTTTCGGTATAGGACGGTGTACCGACGGCACCGTCTTTACCGCGGTGCATGCTGCCAATGTAACGCGCGCCGGCGCCCACGGAGATAGCATCTGTTGCCTGGTACTGGCTCCACAGGGTAAAGGCGTGCTCAGGGGTGTATGGCAGAGAAGTCGTGCCGTCCTGTGCAACTTCAGCGCCTTCACGCACCGAAGCGCGCTGCTGCGTGAAGCCACCAATCACCTGCCAGGCCGGCGTGATGTTGCCGGCAACCGACAGTTCATAGCCTTCTACGCGTTTGGTACCGTACTGGGAGTAGGTGCCATCGTCGTTGGCTTCTACATCGTTCTCAATATCGGTACGGAAGACCGCGGCAGATAATAGCAGACGCTTATCCAGTACTTCCCACTTGGTGCCCACTTCGCTGGTTTTGGCTTTCTGCGGCTTGAAGTCGGTACGGTTGGCGCTGCTGCCGGTACCGCCCGCGGCCAGCGCGAAGTTGCTACCGCCCGGAGGCTGCTGCGAGATGCCGTAGTTGACGTACACGTTGCCGTTTTGCGTTAAGTGGTAGAGAGCACCGGCTTTCCAGTTAACCAGATTGCCGGACTTGGTGGCATCAACCGTCGTGACCGGGGAATTTTTAGCGACGCCAGCCGGACAGGCGATAGCACCGCGCCCGGTCCCGCCGCACAGCGAGGCGCTGTCGTACTCGGTGTGGTAGCTATCAAGACGGATACCGCCGTTCAGCTCGAAATCCTGGGTAATTTGCAGGGTATCGAAGGCGTAGATCCCGAAGGTATCGGTCTGGCCGTTAGAGTTTGCCCCGCTGCGCTGCAGGCCGCCCAGCGAGATATTGCTGTTCGGGTTATAGAGATTGACCGGCGGAGCGGTAAACGGATACACGCCGTAGTTGGTTTGCTGTTCGTGGGTAAATTCCACGCCGGTGCTAATGTCGTGGCCAACGGAACCGGTATAGAACTTCGAGGTCAGGTTGGTCTGGTTAGTCAGGATCTTGTTGCTGACATCTTTGGTGTTGATGTTGCGCGTCCAGGTCCAGGTATTGACGTTATTCGGATCGGGCATACCGATGTTGCTGGCCCCGCCCATCATCGCCGTCATCATGTAATCTTGCTTGATCTGCGACCAGCGAGTGGTGTTGCGGAGGGTGGTGGTGTCGTTGAAATCGTGCTCGAACCGCATCGTCGCCGTGTCGGTGGTCGAGTCGTCATAATCCGAGTTGGTGCCGTAGAAGTTATGAGTATCAACTTTACCGGAAGAGTTCAGCGCCGACGTTTTGGCGTTAGGCGCGGAGTAGCCCGGCAGGCCGACGGTCGGTACGCCGCCATCCGGCGTATTATTCTGCTTCACGTGCAGATAGTTGAGGTACAGGCGGTTTTGTGTACCCAGACCAAAGGCGATAGATGGCGCAATGCCGTAGCGCTCATTTTTAACATTATCGCGGCCAGCGTCGTGGGTTTTCTCGCCCATCAGGTTTAAACGCACGGCGGTGGTTTCGCCAATCGCTTCGTTAAGATCCAGCGTACCGCGGCGATACCACGCGCTGCCGATGCTTGCCGACGCATCAATACCAGAGTCCAGACGCGGTTGTTTGCTGATCATGTTGATCGAGCCGGTTGGCGCGCTGCGGCCGTAGTCCGAACCGGACGGCCCTTTAATCACTTCTACCTGTTCAGTGTTGAAAGTATCGCGGGTGACGCTGCCGATATCGCGGATACCGTCGACATAGATACTGTTTGAGGTATCTGCGCCGCGCATGTAGATGGTGTCACCGGTCGATGAGCTGCCGTTTTCCCCGGCAAAGAAGGCACCCACGCCCGGCACGTTTTTCAGCGCATCGGTCAGGTTGGTGGCGCCTTGATCTTTAATCACCTGCTCGGAAATGACCGTTACGGTACGAGTGGTATCGGCAATCGGGCGGCTGAATTTTGGGTCGGCGGATTTTGTTGGCGCGTACAGGGAAGGGGCCTGGGCTTCAACCACCAGCGTATCCCCAGAACTCTTCTCTTTTGCTTCATCGGCCTGAGCGGCTGGCGTTAAGCCGAGGCAAAGTCCGGTGAAAAGGGTGAGCGAACCAAAGCTACTGAACGGGGTAGTGCGATTTTTTTCCATATCAATGAGCGTCTTATAATTTTTTAATTACGATGTAAAAAATGACAACCGGGTACGTCATGTCCCCTTTGCCACTGCAGGTTGCTTAATTTTTATTAAATGAATTTGATAATGATTGTGAGAAGCATTATCAAAACGCGTAACTTTTTATCACTCATTGAACTAAAAATAAATACATTGATTTACAGTTTCTTCATTTTATATACATAAAGCTTACATAATTCAGGGGGATTCGCTGAGGGCAAGGCTGCTCGCCCGGTGAGCTTCATGGCTTGAGAAAGCCTCCGGGCGAGAGGGAACGAGGGATAAGTATCGTTATTCGTACAGCGTCGCTGATCCAAACATTTTGTTCTTACCGCTCGCGACATCCACCACATAGGCTTTTGCTCCTGCCCGATGGGCTTTATCGGCTAGCAGTCGCTGCAGGTCGTCCAGATTGCTGGCACCGCTTGCCGTAACGGTGCCGACGGGGCGAAATGGCCCGCTGGGCGTATCGGTAGGCGCTGGGGTGGCATAGGCCAAAAAAGGGAGCGTCGCGAAGATCGTGGCGATAGACAAAAGATGACGGGTGTTCATGGCATCCCCTCCTGATAGCAACAGGGAATACAATAAGTGTAGGTCGTTGGCCGCAAGGAGGGGGAAATATCAGCCGCCGAAACGGCTGAATGGGTCAGCTCTGGCGAGCATCCGGACGAATCAAGTCAAAGCGATGGCTTTCATCGATGGTGTAATAGGCCGAGGGGCCACCTGCCCGCAGCACCGGCTGTGCACGCGCCGTTTGGTAAATGCCATTTTCCAGCAGCGATTCCGCAATATGGATGCCAACGACTTCACCGAGAACCAGCCAGGTATCGACAGCCGTGCCATCCGCGCCGGTAAGCTGAATGCATTGCGACAGCCGACACTCAAAGTTAACCGGGCTTTCAGCCACGCGCGGTGCTTTGACCAGCAGGCTCGGTGCGGGGGTCAGCCCTGCGCGGGTAAACTCATTCTCACCGTGCGGTAGGCTGGCGGAGCTTTCATTCATCGCGACGGCCAGATCGCGAGTCGTTAGATTCCAGACAAACTCTTTGGTGTCGACGATGTTCTGCACGCTATCTTTCCAGCCGCTGCTGGCAAAACCGATGATCGGCGGCCGATAGTTAAAGCAGTTAAAGAAACTATAGGGGGCAAGGTTAGGGCGCCCCTGGGCGTCAACGGAGGCAATCCAGCCGATAGGCCGTGGCCCGACAATCGCGTTGAGCGGGTCATGCGGCAGACCGTGCCCCTGTGAAGGCTGATAAAAATACATAGCACACCTGTCATTTAATCGCAGGAAACCAGACTCCCTTATTTACCGCACCGCCGTCAACGGGTATCTTACGCGGCAATACGACAGGAGAAAGTCATGACTACCCAAAAACCGGGGTTGCATCCACGCAACCGTCATCATAATCGCTACGATCTGGCGGCGCTCTGTGAAGCCTGCCCGACGCTGAGCGATTTTATTACCCTCAACCCGGTTGGGGAGCAAACCATCAATTTCGCAGACCCGCAGGCGGTAAAAACGCTGAATAAAGCCCTGCTGGCCCATTTTTACGCAGTGAAAGAGTGGGATATCCCGGAAGGATTCCTTTGCCCGCCGGTTCCGGGGCGCGCCGACTATATCCACCATCTTAGCGATCTGCTCAGTGATGAACGTGGCGAAGTGGTGAAAGGCGCCAGCATTCTGGATATTGGCGTTGGTGCAAACTGTATTTATCCATTAATTGGCGCGCATGAGTACGGTTGGCGCTTTACCGGTAGCGAAACGCACCCTCAGGCATTTGCCAGCGCTCAGGCGATCCTCAGCGCGAACCCTTCGCTGAATCGTATGATCCGTCTGCGTCGTCAGAAAGATATCACCGCTATGTTCAGCGGCATTATTCATAAAAACGAGCAGTTTGATGCCACGCTGTGTAACCCACCGTTCCATGATTCTGCCGCCGCTGCGCGCGCAGGCGGTGAGCGTAAGCGCCGTAACCTTGGTCAGGATCGTGATGCGGCGCTGAACTTTGGCGGCCAGCAGCAGGAGCTGTGGTGTGAAGGCGGCGAAGTGGCCTTTATCAAACAGATGATTGCCGAGAGCCAGGAGTTTGGCCGTCAGGTGATGTGGTTCACCTCGCTGGTGTCCAAAGGCGAAAATCTGCCGCCGCTGTACCGCGCGTTAACCGACGTGGGGGCCGTGAAGGTGGTGAAAAAAGAGATGGCGCAGGGGCAGAAGCAGAGTCGCTTTATTGCCTGGTCCTTTATGGATGACGATCAGCGTCGTCGTTTCCTGGCGCGTAAACGCTAAGAGAAAACGCCGTTTACCCCGGATGGGATAAACGGCGTTGTATCAGGACACGTGCTGTAGGAATTCCTGCAGACGTTGGCTTGGTGGGTTCTTCACCAGCTCCTGTGGGTTGCCATCTTCGGCAATACGCCCTTTATCAATAAAGATCAGTCGAGAAGCCACTTTTTCGGCAAAGCCGATTTCGTGGGTCACGATAACCATCGTCATCCCTTCTTCCGCCAGATCCTGCATTACCTTCAGCACTTCATGACGCAGCTCCGGATCCAGCGCAGAGGTTGGCTCATCAAACAGCATCATTTTCGGCTTGACCGCCAGCGCACGAGCAATGGCCACGCGCTGCTGCTGGCCACCGGACAGCTCTGAAGGGTAGTGATGCGCGCGTTCGGCGAGGCCGACCTTGGCTAACAGATCTTTGGCCAGCTTCTCGGCGGCGTCTTTTTTCAGACCACGAACACGGGTTGGGCCAAACATCACGTTTTCCAGCGCAGTCAGATGTGGGAACAGGTAGAACTGCTGGAATACCATCCCGGCTTCCTGGCGGATCAGGCGTTCATCTACTTTCGGATCGTTCACCTTCAGACCATCAACGAACAGGTCACCGCTGGTGATCTCTTCCAGCTTGTTGATGCAGCGCAGCAGGGTCGATTTACCAGATCCAGAAGGACCGATAATCACCACCACTTCACCCTGTTTGATGTCGAGGTCGATGTTGTGCAGCACCTGGGTTTGGCCAAAGTGCTTAGAGACGTTTTTAAATTCAATCACAGGATTTTCATCCTTCTTTCCAGACGGCGCAGAATAAAGCTCAGGACGAGCGTAATGATCAGGTAGAAGACGGCGACGGCGCTCCAGATTTCCAGCGCACGGAAGTTGCCGGCGATAATTTCCTGGCCCTGACGCGTCAGCTCAGCCACACCGATAACAATAAACAGCGAGGTATCTTTAATACTGATAATCCACTGGTTGCCGAGCGGTGGCAGCATACGACGCAGCGCCAGCGGCAGGATCACGTGGAGAATGGTTTCGCGACGGGACAGCCCCAGCGCCAGGCCGGCTTCGCGGAAGCCTTTATGAATCGACAGCACCGCGCCGCGGGTAATTTCCGCAATGTAGGCGCCGGAGTTGATCATAATGGTGACCACGGCAGCGGAGAACGGGTCGATACGCAGATCGTTAAACGCCATTGGCAGGGCGAAGTAAATAAACATCACCTGCACAACGATGGGCGTCCCACGAATCACTTCGATAAAGACCAGCGCGATATGGTTGGCAATCCAACCACCGAAAGAGCGGGCGAAACCCGCAACCAGGCCAATGAACAAGCCACCGATAAGACCAAGGATCGAGATCCACAAGGTCATTTTGGCGCCTTCGATCAAAAGCGGAATGGCGGGCCAGATGGCACTCCAGTCAAACTGCATAATACGTTCCTGTTACCGTGGTGAAAAAATAAATCCCCAGCCAGGGCTGGGGAATCGCCAGCTAGCCGCCAATGGAAAGCCCGTTGGCGGCAATCGGCAGGTCTGTCTTATTATTTTGGCTCAGTACCGAACCATTTTTTGTAAATTTCGTTGTAGGTGCCATTCTCGCGCAGCGTTTTCAGCGCGCCGTTCACTTTTTCGCGCAGTGCGTCGTTGCCTTTAGAGAAAGCAATACCGTACTGCTGTGCTTCCAGAGACTCACCAACCGCTTTGAACTGACCGTTACCGGCAGTTTTGATGAAGTACAGGATGTTTGGCGTGTCGTGCAGAACGGCGTCAGCACGGTTGGTGCCTAATTCCATGTACGCGTTATCGATGTTCGGGAACTGGCGCAGGTCTTTGGTTTTGATGTTAGCTTTCGCGTAATCAACAGACCCGGTGCCGCCCTTAACGGCAACCACTTTGCCATCCAGATCTTTTACGCTCTTGATGTCGTTATTGTTGGCTTTCACCATTACCAGCAGGCCGCTTTTGTAGTAGCCGTCGGAGAAGTCGACTGCTTTTTTACGCTCTTCGGTGATAGTAATGCCCGCCAGCGCCAGATCGACGTTTTTGGTTTGCAGTGCAGGGATGATGCCGCTGAAGTCCATTGGCTTCAGGGTGTAATCCAGCTTCAGCTCTTTGGCAATAGCGGCCCACAGATCCACATCGAAACCAACATATTTGTCGCCCTGTTTGAATTCAAACGGAACGAAAGCAGTATCCGTTGCGACAACCAGTTGTTTCTCAGCTGCTTGAGAAGAAACCGCAAAAGCCAGGGTGAGTGCAGCCAGTGAAACTTTAAACATTGACTTCATAGCATTTCCTTTTATATCCACGGGGCGATCCCCTGCGAGAACAATCGGCTTATGAAAAAATCGTGCCAACTTCACAATGTGTTGTTTCTTAACAGATAATGCTTTTCTCTCCGCACAATAGCGGCAGAATAAATGTCTATGTGCACCATATTGGGGCGCCAAAGTGGTGCATGAAAAATGCGTTGTTAAGTATGGTGTTTTTTAGCGCAAACGCAGGGGGGAAAACAATCTTTTATTAACGATTGTGTGAGGTGACTATTACAAGTTGTTTACTTTTGCGGGGTTTAAAGCGCTGGGGGTGCACTTTTATAGTGCAAATCCTCCCGCCACGGGGGCGGGAGGGGGATAAGTATTACTTATGGTTATTCAATATTCGCTTCGATAAACCACAGGAACTTATCTAAATCGCGGGAGGCGGCGGTGAAGATATCAGCGGTGTCTTCATCCTTCGCTTCGCTAATGGCTTTACGTACGTCGTTGGCGACAATCGCGTAGCGCTCGGCCAGTGCTTTTAAGTGATCCTGGACGCTGGTGATATCCAACGGGTAGCTTTTCAGCGGGGTTTGCGCGTTAATCACCTGGGTGGTACCCAGCGCGATACCGCCAAGCTGTACGGCACGTTCGGCCATGGTATCCAAATGGTCGGTCAGCGCGGTACGGAAGCCATCCAGCATTTCATGTACGGCAATAAAGTTTGCGCCACGCATGTTCCAGTGCGCCTGTTTGGTAATCAGTGACAGATCGATAAACTGAAGAACCTGACGGTTGAGTAACGCAACGGTAGCCTGTTTTTCGCTTTCCGGAACATCGTTACGCGTATAGAGAAGTTGGGCGTTTTTAGTTTTGACCAGTTTTGCAGTACTCATAATCATATATCCTCTTGATCCGATACACATATAAAGCTCGGTGTATCTGCGTCCTCATGAATTAACGAAAACAAGTATAGCACCGTCACAGCGATGTATTTTTCGGTTGTGCCTATGGGTTTGATAGTGAGCGCATGTTGATGTGAAAAAGTGATTGATAAACAGTGGTTTAATATTAATTTGTTAATTTGTGTCTATTTTATGACGATGCTTTTTGATCTCTGATAAATAACCACTAAGTTACTATTGGATATTATGCATAGTGGTACACACTATGCATAATAAATAGAATTATCCGATATCGACTTTTTCGACTTTTGTTTCCTGGCGCATGGTCAGCGTGGAACCCATCGATGCCAAAATAATGGCTCCTAATGCCATTGTTTGGCTAAAGGTGAGGGTTTCCCCAAGGAAGATCAGGCCGGACAGCGTCGCGATGGCGGGCTCCATACTCATCAATGTACCGAATGTACGTGTAGGTAAACGCGTTAACGCGATCATCTCAAGCGTATAGGGCAGAGCGGTTGAAAGAATGGCAATAGCCAAACCGACCGGCAGCAGCGTCCAGTGCCACAGCGCCTCGGTGGCCTGAAACGCACCGAGCGGGACAAACACGATGGCGGCAATGAGCGATCCCATTGCGACCGTTGCAGGCCCATGTTCCTCGCCCGCACGGCGTCCCGCCAGGATATAGACCGCCCAACCGGCCCCGGCACCGAGCGCCAGTAGTGCACCGGTCAAATCAACATGCGCCACGTCCTGGCCCAAAGGCAGCAGGAACCATAAGCCGGTGACTGCCAGAATCACCCAGATAAAATCGACCGGTCGGCGTGAGGAAAACAGCGCGACCGCCAGTGGCCCGGTAAACTCAAGGGCTACCGCAATGCCCAATGGGATCCGCTGTAAAGAGAGATAGAACAGATAGTTCATTGCCCCGAGGGACAAACCGTAAAACAGTAGGGGAAGACGCTGCTCTTTCGCAAAACGAAGACGCCAGGGTTTAAAGATAATCACCAGGATCAGCGTGCCCAGTGCGAGTCGCAGCGCCGTGACGCCCGGGGCGCCAATCATTGGAAACAATGACTTAGCGAGCGAAGCACCGCTTTGAATGGAGATCATCGAGATTAAGATGACGAGTATAGGTAACCATGACGGTAGCTTGCGAGACATGCCGGACATCTTATTCCTGTCAATTTTTGTCAAACGAGGTAAAACCGGCAGTGTAATTGAAATAGTGCGCAACGGTTGAGGATTTGTTGAAAAAAAAACGACATGGAACGAGTAAACTTTGCGTAGTCGATGATTATTTCGTCTGTCAAATTAGGAATTGTCTGGAAAGTGGCGTGATGTTTTTACCGCAATAGCGAGAAGATTTAACGAAAAAACACGTTACTAATGAAAGGGATATCGTAATATGGAAAAGAATTGTTACATCAAAGATGCCCTTAGACATCATCAGGCCGAAAGAGTTTCTTAACAATTTTTGATATATTTAAAACTTACGGACTTATTAGAAGCACATTTGAGGTGGTTATGAAAAAAATTGCATGTCTTTCAGCACTGGCCGCAGTTCTGGCTGTTTCCGCAGGTACTGCCGTAGCTGCAACTTCCACCGTGACCGGTGGTTACGCTCAGAGTGATATGCAGGGCGTCGCTAACAAAGCTGGCGGCTTCAACCTGAAATATCGCTACGAAGCTGATAACAACCCACTGGGCGTGATCAGCTCCTTCACCTACACCGAAAAAAGCGACACCCAGAACGGCGTGTACACTAAAGGCCAGTACTACGGCATCACTGCTGGTCCAGCTTACCGTCTGAACGACTGGGCAAGCATCTACGGTGTAATTGGTCTGGGCTACGGTAAAGCACAGGGCAACCAGTTCCCTAACAACGACAGCACCAGCGACTACGGCTTCTCCTACGGTGCAGGCCTGCAGTTCAACCCAATCGAAAACGTTGCTCTGGACTTCTCTTACGAGCAGTCTCGCATTCGTAGCGTTGACGTGGGTACCTGGATTGTTGGTGCAGGTTACCGCTTCTAATCACTTCGGTGATAATAAAAGGGGTCATTATGACCCCTTTTTTAATGCCCTTTGTAAACCTATTTCCTTCCCGGTTCAACACCCTGCGGCAATGTAATCACCGTTGGCACTGATGGGGATCACCGTCAGGAACAGAATGCTGGCGAAGAGAATCAGCATTACGCCCCCCGCAATTTTGACCGCTGGCATGATCCAGCCATTTCCCGCTGAGTCACCGAAGAACGCAACAGTCCGTTCACGCGCGTAGCGCACGGCAAGGGAAAGCCCCAGAATAGATAACGCGGTTCCCAGCGCCATGGTCATCACCGCGGCAATTCCCCAACTGACGATACCGAGCGTATTGGCAAACATTAAAATCATGATCGCTCCGCTGCACGGCCGTGCGCCAATGGCTAAAACCACGCCGAGACGGGTTTTCCAGTCGGCCTGAGCCAGGGACGCCCCTACGCCGTGATGCCCACAGCCGCAACGTTCATCATGCGCATGGAGTGGTTTAAGTGATGAGATGAACATTCTGCGCGGGCGCAAATGTTTGCACGCCTGGTAAATCACAAACACGCCAAATAAACCAATCATCACCGCGCTGATTTTCTCTACATACCAGCGGCTGGTACTGAGATCCCCTGAGGCGAGGTTAAAACCGACCACCAGGATAAAGACAAATAGAATCGCGCTAACGCCCTGCATCAGACTGCCGATAAACGGCACCGCGCGGGCGGCAAACAGACTCTCTTTATTGGTACTGAGGTAGGTGGTGACGATGAATTTACCGTGCCCCGGCCCGATAGCGTGTAGCACGCCATAGAAAAAAGCGCCGGTCAGCAGCCATAATCCGCCGCTGTACTCATGATTATTCAGCTGCAGCAGATACATCACCAGATAACGATGCAGGGTAATTTGCGTGGCGAGGCACCACTGAATAAACGCCCCCCAATGTGCATGCAGCGTGAACGCGGCGGCAAGCAGCAGAAGCGTTGTCAGCCCTGCGGTGGGAAGGCGCCAGTCGATATTGAGGCGTTGTACTGTCATCGGTTGGCCTGCGGTAGAAGGTCTTGAGGACAGTATAGTAATGCAACGTATGGGTTATGCGCTATCCGTTAACCTGAACCGGCGGTCAACGGATAGCGAGAGAAAAGTCGCAGGATTTAGCTTTTCGGATCAAACAGATCGGTCTTCAGCGTATCGTAGTCCACTTTTTGTAACTGGAAGTTGGTGATGAAGACTTTTCCGGCTTTTTGCTTCGAGATAAAACGATATTTCGGCACGATCTCTTTGGTTTGGATACCGGTCCACTGTGAGAAGAAGCTCAGGAAATCATTCGCCGAACGGCGCGCTTTAATCACGTTATGGGTTTTATCGTCGCTGGAAAGCACCATAAAGGGTACCTGGAAATTCTGCTGGTACTTATCGTCATGCGCCAGGTATTGCACCGCTTTACCGCGCTCTTTAAACGCCAGACCGTGGTCGGAAAAATAGACCAGCGAGAAGCTGTCGGTGTTACTGCGCAGTTGGCTATACAGCTGACTCAGTAGGTTGTCGGTTTGCGTCATGGTATAGAGATAGCAGGAGGTCTCTTTAGATTGCACAAATTGCGCATACTTGCCCTCGGTGCGATCGCAGGCCTGCGGGTGCGAACCCATCAGGTGTAGCACAATCAGCTGCGGCTGGCTGCGTTGGGTCGAAAGCACCTGTGCGGTCATTTTCAGCAGCGCCTCGTCACGGGTGTTTTTATCCGCTTCAAAGTCTCCGCTTTTCAGGAAATGAACCTCATCGGCGCGTTTAGCAATACTCGCAATCGCCGTGTCATACTCACCAATCTGGCCCTGATTTGAGAACCACCAGGTCTGGAAACCTGCGCGGTTGGCCAGCGTGACAAAGTTATCCTGGTACAGCGGTTTGCCATCGACCACCCGATTGAGCGTCAGGCCCAGTGATTTTTGCGTAGAGCCGCTGGCGGCCACGTAGTCAGTAAACAGGTTACCGTTAACCGAGCTAGCGAACGGCGTGTTGTCCCAGTGCCCACCAAAAGCCCCGAGGGCGTCGCGGCGTGCGCTCTCGCCAATCACCACCACGTAGGTGTGGTATTTAGGCTTCACCGCGATAACGTTCCAGGTATCTTTTACCCCGGAAAGCTCGGCCATGCGCTTTTGCTCGTCCAGCACTTCGTTATTGTTGACGATAATGTCTTTCACAAAGCGAAACGCTGGGTAGCCACTGTCTTTGAGTTTAAAAACGCCGCCGTAAAGCTGATTTTGAATCGGCTGGACGAAAAAGACGCCGATGCTGAACAGCAGGCACAGCGTATCCATCAGCTTCCAGCGCGTTTTGGCGACCGGTTTGCGTCGAACGGCAATCACGCCGAGCACAAAAATGAAGATCCCCACCAGGTAGCTGTACCACGGGAAAATAGTGAAGATTTCCGTCGACTCTTCCATGTTGGTGGAGTGCAGCGCCAGCAGGGTATTAAAGTTTGGTGCGCCGTAGGCCGTGCTGAACGGGAAATAGAGCGCGGCGACGAGTGAATAAACCCCCAGGATCACCTTTTGCACTTTTGGCAGCGTGCGCCACAGCAGATGTAACACGCAGGTAAACGCCACCGCATACAGCAGACTAAACGGATAGCCCAGTGCCAGGTTTATCAGAATGGATTGTAAAAAATAAAAACCCGTCCACGGGCTAACGGTAAGCCCACGTGCGGCAAGGGTGTCTTTCAGGGTTAGATTCATAGATCGCAACTATAAAAACGCCATGTGCGTCCCCTGGCGTCAAGGGTTCTTTATTGACCAGACGATGCGTGAAGAGGGGGAAGCAAAGTACAGGGCTGCAAGAAGATAAAGCCAGCTTATTATTGGGTCAACTGCTGATAACGAATTGTTTTGGGATGGCGATTACAAAACCAGAAAAAAGGCGGGGATTTTAGGCCAAACGGGCAGCTTGCCAGCAAAGTGTGACAGGATGATGAAGCGGCGTCGCGACGCCGCTTAGCGGGACGGAGTGTCCTTCTGGGGTTTGCCGTTGATCAGGTCACACAGCATACCGATTAACATTAAGCGTACTTTAAAAGGAGAGTGGCTAAACACGCTGATACACCTCTTGAATTCGTTCATGGTTCCTCCTCCATTCAGCTCGTCAATCCTTGATGAGCGTTCGTATTACATACAGATATAGCACAGGCTATATTTTATAGCTATGGCTAAAACGTTAAATTTTTGTGCTTGGGTCACAATCCATTACAATGGGCTCACTTGATATGGCGCGTTCTGGCGTCACACTTGATGAGGAAGTTCTATGGGTCGTCGCGCAGGTACGCCAACAACAAAAAAAGTGACGCAGCTGGTTAATGTCGAAGAGCACGTTGAAGGGTTTCGTCAGGTTCGTGAAGCGCACCGTCGTGAGCTGATTGATGACTACGTTGAGCTGATTTCCGATTTAATCAACGAAGTCGGCGAAGCGCGGCAGGTTGATATGGCCGCCCGTCTGGGAGTCTCTCAGCCGACGGTGGCGAAAATGCTTAAGCGGTTGGCCGGCGTGGGGTTGATTGAACAGATCCCCTGGCGCGGCGTATTTTTGACGCCGGAAGGCGAGAAGCTGGCGCAGGAGAGCCGCGAGCGTCATCAGGTGGTGGAAAACTTCCTGCTGGTGCTCGGCGTGAGCGCTGACACGGCGCGTCGTGATGCGGAAGGCATCGAACATCATGTTAGCGAAGAGACGCTGGACATGTTCCGTCAGTTTACCCAACAGCGTGGGCAACAGGCTGAATGAATCTCCCTTTTATACGGTCGCTAATGCGCGACCGTTTTTTACATCTGCTGATAATTATTGGCGCTGGGCTGAGTTTTTGGGTTCCCTTTCAGCCGGCCAGTTGGCCCGCGGCTATCGACTGGCACACCATTATTACCTTAAGCGGCCTGATGCTGCTGACCAAGGGCGTTGAGCAGAGCGGCTACTTTGATGTGCTAGGACGCAAAATGGCGCGTCGTTTTGTGACCGAACGCCAGCTAGCGCTGTTTATGGTGCTGGCCGCCGCGCTGCTATCGACCTTTCTGACTAACGACGTGGCGCTGTTTATCGTGGTGCCGCTGACCCTGACGCTGAAGAAATGGTGCGCGTTGCCCATTAACCGGCTGATTATTTTCGAGGCGCTAGCGGTCAATGCCGGATCGCTATTAACGCCTATCGGCAATCCGCAAAATATTCTGTTGTGGGGGCGCTCCGGCCTTTCATTCCCGGCCTTCACGCTGCAAATGCTGCCGCTTGCGCTGGCGATGATGGTGACGCTGCTGGTGCTGTGCTGGTTTTGTTTCCCGGCGAAAAAGCTCGAATTTCAAAGTAGCGACCGCACGCCAGGCTGGCAACCGCTGCTGGTGTGGAGCTGTCTGGCATTCTATCTGGTCTTCCTCGCGGCGCTCGAAATGAAGCAGGAGCTGGCGGGGCTGGCGATCGTTGCTGTCGGTTTCTTGCTGCTGGCGCGCCGGGTGGTGTTTAGCGTCGACTGGACGCTGCTGCTGGTGTTTATGGCGATGTTTATCGATGTCCATTTGCTGACTCAACTGCCGGCTCTGAATCATGCGCTTAGCGGTGTCGGGACACTTTCTGACGGTCAGCTGTGGCTGACGGCGATTGGCTTGTCGCAGGTGATTAGCAACGTGCCATCTACCATTTTACTGCTGAACTACGTCCCCCCGTCGCTGCTATTGGCCTGGGCGGTAAATGTCGGCGGCTTTGGTTTGCTGCCCGGATCGCTGGCCAACCTAATCGCCCTGCGGATGGCGGCGGATCGCCGCATCTGGTGGCGCTTCCATCTTTACTCAATCCCGATGCTGCTGTGGGCGGTGGCAACCGGATATGGGCTGCTGTTGATCCTCCGCTGACGGTTCCCGGGCACTCGTTGTTCGCCCGGGAAATTTCCTTCGATCTCACAAAAAACGATCCTCGCGGTTGCGGTTTCATTCGGCTTTTGGCTATATGACTAGTCATTAACTTTAAATGACTAGTCATATAGGAGCGAACCATGAAATCATCACTGCCCGCCAACTTCCTGTGGGGCAACTCTGTGTCAAGCATGCAGACCGAAGGCGCCTGGAATGAGGGCGGAAAAGGGATGTCGGTTTATGATATTCGTGAGCCGAAAGAGTTTGCCTCCGACTGGAAGGTGGCAACGGATTCCTACCACCGCTTTGAAGAAGATTTCGATTTAATGAAAGATCTGGGCATGAACTGCTACCGCTTTCAGATTGCCTGGAGCCGCGTCTGCCCGACCGGTGACGGTGAGTTTAATGAAGAGGGGATTGCTTTCTACGAGCGCTTCATTACCGGGCTTATTGAGCGCGGCATTGAGCCGATGATCTGCCTCTACCACTTCGACATGCCGCTGGCGCTGGCGGAAAAATACAACGGCTTTACCGATCGCCGCGTGCTGGAAGCCTTTATTCGCTACGGCAAAAAAATGATCGATTGCTTCGGCGACCGCGTCACCTGGTGGCTGACCTTCAATGAGCAAAACCTGTACCACATGCCGGAAGCTTTCCTGATTTCCGGCTATATGCGTGGCGATAAAACCCTGCGCGAGCTCTACCAGATTCAGCATCACGTGATGATGGCGCATGCGCATCTGACGAATTACCTGCACCAGACCAAACCGGGAAAACTGATGGGCGGCATGCTGGCACACGCTCAGGTTTATCCGGCAACCTGTAAACCGCGCGATGTTTTCTGCGCTCAGCAGTTGGATGAGTTTTTCAATCAGAACCTACTGCGCGCCTTCGCGGGCGAAGGCTACAGCCCGGAAGTGATGCATTTTGTCGAGAAAGCGGGGCTGCGCGATATCTATCTTGATGAGGATCTGGCTGTGCTGGCCACCATGAAGAACGACTATATGGCGTTTAGCTACTATGCCAGCCGCACGCTGGATAGCGATCCGATCCCTAAAGATACGCCGGTCAATAATTACATGCTGTTCGGCGATAAACCGAATCCGCATCTGAAAGCCACCGAATGGAACTGGCAGATCGACCCGCTCGGTTTTCGTAGCATTATTACCCGCTATTACAACGACTGGCGTCTGCCGGTCTTCCCGATTGAAAATGGCATCGGGGTGATTGAGTCATGGGATGGTGAGAACCAGATTGCTGACGATTACCGCATTGCCTATCATCGTGACCATATCAACGCCATGAAAGAGGCGATTTTTGAAGATGGTGCGCAGGTGATTGGCTACCTGGGCTGGGGGCTCATTGATATTCTGAGTTCACAGGGCGATATGCGTAAACGCTACGGCGTGGTGTACGTCAACCGTGAAAACCACGATTTAAAAGATTTGCGTCGCGTGCCGAAGAAAAGCTACGCCTGGCTGAAAAAGGCCATTCATAGCAACGGTGAAGAGATGTAATGACGGAAAAACAGAGGCGGGTCATGGCAGCGAAGTACATCGCGATAGCGCGGGAAATTAAAAAGCGGATCATCAGTCGGCAGTATCCCGCTTCCGATCCTTTGCCCGACCAGTTTGCGCTGGCGGCGGAGTTTGGCACTAGCCGCATGACTATCCAACAGGCCATGCGCCAGCTGATCGTCGAAGGGCTGGTGTATACCCGCCAGGGGCAGGGGACGTTTGTACGCAAAAACTTTCTCCAGCTATCGCAGTGGGACGTACCCGGCAGCGACTATTCAGGCGCCACGGAAACCTGGGGGCATTTGGGGAAAGTGGAGAGCCAGGTTATCCGCTTTGAGCTGCGTTTCCCTACCGAGAAAGAGCAGGCATCATTGCTGGTTGATGCTGACGCACCGGTGTACGATTTTGTCCGCCTGCGGCTGCTTAACGGTGAGCCGCTGTCGCTGGACATCACGGTCATGCCGGTATCGCTGGTGCCGGGGCTCAGCAAAGGTCATCTCGAAAGCTCGGTGTTTCGCTACGTACAGGATAATCTGGGGCTTAAGATGATGGGGTCTTATCGGGTGGTGCGGGCGATAAAACCGGGTGAGCTCGATCAGCAGCATCTTAGCTGTGAGCCAGGCGATCCGGTGCTGGAAGTGGAACAGGTGATCTACCTGGACGACGGAACGCCGCTGGAATACGCGCACTGCCATTATCGCTACGATCATGGTGGCATTGTTATCGTGAATAATAGCTAAAAAAAAATGGCGGGTGATTAACCCGCCATTTTCACATCTGTTGCCTGAATTAGTTCAGACGAACCGGCATACCGGAACGGTTTTTAACCGCCTGGTCAACGATGCTCTGGTCAACGTCAGACTGGCTGGTCACTTTCTGCACCGCCTGAGTCAGCGAAATTGGCACAATCTCGCCACCTTCGAACTGCGCTTCGGTGGTGGACAGCGGGTTGTGAACCTCAATGAAGCGGCTGCCATCTGGCTCGGTGGTTGCTTTCACTGGCTCATCAATAAACTGTACGCGGGTGCCCACTGGCACGTTCTGGAACAGGAATTTGATGTCTTCGTTACGCAGACGTACGCAGCCGTGGCTTACGCGCAGGCCGATACCGAAGTTGGCGTTAGTACCGTGGATAGCATACAGACGGCCAATGTACAGCGCGTACAGCCCCATCGGGTTATCCGGGCCGGCGGGAACAACGGCTGGCAGTGGGTTACCTGCAGCAATATATTCCGCATGCATTTTCGCCGTTGGCGTCCAGGTTGGACCGGCTTTCTTACGTTCGACCTTGGTAGTCCAGTTGATAGGCGTATCTTTGCCCAGCTGGCCGATACCGATTGGCAGCACGATCACGGTGTTGGTGCCTTTCGGGTAGTAGTACAGACGCATTTCGGCGCTGTTAATCACAATACCTTCATGCACCGTATCCGGCAGGATCAGCTGCTGAGGAATATTCAGCACGGTGCCGCCTTTTGGCAGGTAGGTATCTACGCCTGGGTTTGCTTCCAGCATATTAGACAAACCCATCTGATACTGGGCCGCGAAGTATTCCAGCGGTTGCTTATTGTCTTCAGGAATGGTGATAACCTGGTTCTGACCGACAATGCGGCTACCGTTGGTCGGCAGCGGATACGTCACCGCGGATGCCGAATTACAGAAGCCCACGACAGCAAGCGCTGCAGCGAAAATCATTTTTAATTTCATGTTCATGTTGTGCGAGGTATCAGTGCCATTACGGCGGTTGTTGAGGAATTCAGCCTGTTGGTAGAAGCGCATTATATGTGCATTCCTTGCCGCATGGAATTCGGATGTGTACTAAATCACATTTTTTTCACTTCAGTTACAGTTTAGCGTCTTGCGATGGCGGGCGCTTTTTATTCGGAATTGTGGCACAATAGGCGGTTTGTCACATTCTTCAGGATACTCCCGTGTTAGTTACCAGCAACGTCACCATGCAGTTTGGCAGTAAGCCGCTGTTCGAAAATATCTCCGTCAAATTTGGCGGCGGCAACCGTTACGGCCTGATTGGCGCCAACGGGAGCGGCAAATCCACCTTTATGAAAATCCTCGGCGGCGATTTAGAACCGACGCTGGGCAACGTCTCCATCGATCCAAACGAGCGCATCGGTAAGCTGCGTCAGGATCAGTTCGCCTTCGAAGAGTTCACCGTGCTTGATACGGTGATCATGGGCCACGGCGAGTTGTGGGAAGTGAAGCAAGAGCGCGACCGCATCTACGGTCTGACGGAAATGAGTGAAGAAGATGGCTACAAAGTGGCTGATCTCGAAGTGCTCTACGGCGAAATGGATGGTTACTCTGCGGAAGCCCGTGCGGGCGAACTGCTGCTGGGCGTGGGTATTCCCGTTGAACAGCACTACGGTCTGATGAGCGAAGTGGCACCGGGCTGGAAGCTGCGTGTACTGCTGGCGCAGGCGCTGTTCTCTAACCCAGATATTCTGCTGCTCGATGAACCAACCAACAACCTGGACATCGACACCATTCGCTGGCTGGAGCAGACGCTCAACGAGCGTGACAGCACCATGATCATCATCTCGCACGACCGTCACTTCCTGAACATGGTCTGTACCCACATGGCGGATCTGGACTACGGTGAACTGCGCGTTTACCCGGGCAACTACGACGAATACATGACGGCGGCCACCCAGGCGCGCGAACGTCTGCTGGCGGATAACGCCAAGAAAAAAGCGCAGATTGCTGACCTGCAATCCTTCGTTAGCCGCTTTAGCGCCAACGCCTCTAAATCACGTCAGGCCACCTCCCGTGCTCGTCAGATTGATAAAATCAAGCTGGACGAAGTGAAAGCCTCCAGCCGTCAGAACCCGTTCATCCGCTTCGAGCAGGATAAGAAACTGTTCCGTAACGCGCTGGCGGTGGAAGAGCTGACCAAAGGCTTTGACAACGGCCCGCTGTTTAAGAACGTTAACCTGCTGCTGGAAGTGGGTGAAAAGCTTGCGATTCTTGGCGCCAACGGCGTGGGTAAAACCACTATGCTGAAAACGCTGGTGGGCGAGCTGGAAGCGGATCACGGCACGGTGAAATGGTCCGAGAATGCGCAAATTGGTTACTACGCGCAGGATCATGCGGAAGATTTCGATAACGATCTGACCGTGTTTGACTGGATGAGCCAGTGGAAACAAGAAGGCGACGACGAGCAGGTGGTTCGTGGCTTCCTCGGCCGTCTGCTGTTCAGCCAGGACGATATTAAAAAGCCGGCGAAAGTTCTGTCCGGTGGTGAGAAGGGCCGTATGCTGTTTGGTAAGCTGATGATGCAGAAACCAAACATTCTGGTGATGGATGAACCAACCAACCACCTGGATATGGAATCTATCGAATCGCTGAACATGGCGCTGGAAATGTATCAGGGTACCCTGATCTTCGTATCTCACGACCGTGAATTCGTCAGCTCGCTGGCGACCCGCGTGATTGAAATTACGCCAGAACGCGTCGTCGACTTCACCGGTAACTACGAAGATTACCTGCGCAGTAAAGGTATCGACAACTAAGCCGTTCTCTCCCCGGTGCGGGTTCGCCGCTCCGGGGAGATTATTCTCCCCATCCATCGCCTTTCGCATTCTTCAACCTTTCCACAACACGCCAATAACTCCTTTTTCGCCCCATATTTCCTGCACAATTTTGTGAAGAATGGCTGCTATCGATGTATCAGGGGATTGCGCGATGCAGGAATTCACGTTTTATACCCGTGCGGATGAACGGACCCTTTACTGCTACTACGTTCGGCAGTACGACTCCGTTTTCTATGTGACCATCAGCCAGATGAAAAACGATACCGAGATGGAATATCTCGGTCAAAAGGAGTTGCGGAATATCACCCGCCATGAGGTGTTACAGGAGTGTTTGTCACATTGTCGACGTAGAGCTTCGCGTCAGCCAAAATCCTGGCGGTTCGTCATGGTGAGCTGGATTGTGAATCGCGCGATGGGGCTTAGGAAGCGGGCAAGAAACTGAGCCCCACGGCTGGATAGCCACACTCGGGGCATTAATGATGATGATGGGGAACAGGCACCGGGTAGCCGTTTGCGGTATAGGTATTGTTGCTAAAGGTGCCTGGGCTATAAACCTGGGTAATCGAACCGTCATTTTCGTCCGCTGAAAAACGGCTGAGCGCAGTGGTTTTGACCGTTGCGCTAGCCGCCACGGCCTCTGGTGATGGTTTCTCCTGAAAAGCCAGCGCGCTCGTTGAACTCAGAATCAGAGCAACGGTAAGAACGGGTAATGCTTTCATGATGAATGTCCGCGAGTTAGAGGTCACTCTAACGTTATCTGTCCGCCATCAAAAACGCCATGTGCTGTTACACACATGGCGTACTTTGTTACAGGTGGACAAGAAACAGCGTTACGCCGCTTGCGGCGGATAAAACGTTAGTCTGGCAACCACTCGCTGGCGGCAGCGCCGTTAATCCGTAGCTGACGTTTCTCCCCTGCAGGCAGCGTGACTTTCAGTGCTTTCCACGCCGGGCGGTAATCTCCGCGTGCGTTGACCTTCAGGTCGATAGTGCTGCCGGTGCAAACCATCTCCCAATCCAGCCACAGCGCATTGCCTTGCTGATAGCCCCAGGTTTCGCCGTCATCTTCAAACAGTTGGCCGGTGGTTGCGCCGACACCTTTTACCGGGAACAGCTTCAGTTCACGCTGGGTATCTTCAGCAGCGTTAACAAAGGAGATCCGCTCGCTCAGCGGCAGACCCGCGCCCGCGCGGACCAGCAGCGGCAGTTTCTCCAGCGGCGCGTCGATGACGATATGTTGACCGCCTGAGAACCACTCACCGGTATAGAAATCATACCAGCCGTGCTCATTGTCGGGCAGCCATACCGGGCGTTGGCGCTGGCCTTGTTCCACTACGCTGGCGACCAGCAGATCGCGACCCAGCAGGAAGTCATCGCACTCGGAGAAGGTTTTTTCATCGTGCTCGTGGTCGAGGAACGTTGGGCGCAGCATCGGCTCATCGTCGACGTGCGCCTGCCACAGTAAGGAGTAGAGGTACGGCATCAGACGATAGCGCAGTTCAATCGCTTCACGAATGCATGGGGTAATGGCTGGATACATCCACGGCTCGTTGACCGTATGGTCATCGTTCCAGGAGTGAATGGTAAAGCGCGGGTGCATCACCCCGTTTTGCACCCAGCGGACAAACAGCTCTGGATCCGGCTTATCGCCGGAGAAGCCGCCCACATCGTGACCCAGGTTGTACAGCCCTGACAGACTCATACCCAGCCCCATACGGATGTTGTAGCGCAGGGTGTCCCAGTTGGTGCGGTTATCGCCGCTCCAGGTTTGCACGTAACGCTGCATCCCGGCGCAGCCGGAACGGGAAATCAGGTACGGGCGTTTGTGTGGAGCAAAACGCTGCTGCGCTTCCAGCGAGGCGCGAATCATCAACAGCGGCATCACCGGACGAATGTGTTTGATAGCGATTTCGTGGCCAAAGCCATAGCAGCGGGCTTCGCCGTCCCACACTTCAAACTCGTTATTGTCGTTCCAGGTGGAGTCGATACCTTGCTCCAGCAGCTGCTGGGTCACACCTTCCTGCCACCAGGCCACGGTTTTCGGGTTGGTGAAGTCGAGGTGCGAACCCTCATCGTCCCAGAAGCTGGAACGTTCCGGACCGTCGCTTTCGGAGTCGCGGATAAAGAGCCCGCCCTTGGCCACTTCCTCGTAGCGCGGGTGATCCTGCAGCAGACACGGCTTGATGTTGGCAGCCAGATGCAGCCCCGCATCGTGGAATGCCTGGCTCATGACCTTCGGCTGCGGCACTTTGTCGTAGTTCCAGTTAAAGACGTAGCGCTTGCCGTTTATAGAGGTGTAGCCGGACGAGAGCTGGAATGAATCGCACGGGATCGCATGCTCGTCGCACAGGCGAATAAAGTTCATCAGCTGGTTTTGCGCGTCCGGCGCATCGGTGTAATGCATCGTCGAGCCGCTGTAGCCGAGGCTCCATTTTGGCCCAAACAGGGTTTTACCGGTCAGACGGACGAACGCTTTGGTCACATCCAGCACGCGCTCGCCGGTAAACAGGTAGTAATCGATATCACCGGCCTCGGCCTGCCAGCGGCGATAGGCGGTGTGATAATTATCAATTTCGTTACCCAGATCCAGCCAGCAGCTGCTCAGGTTATCGTAAAACAGCCCGAAGCTCACATCGTCACGGCGGGTGATGGTGAACGGAATATGTTTGTACAGCGGGTCGGTGCTGACGGCGTTATAGCCCATGGCATCAAGGTTGCGCATCTCGTAGCGCTTGCCGCCGCGCTGCAGGTCGCCCGCTTTATCGCCCAGGCCGTAGAAGCGCTCGTCCTTACGACGGCTTTGGTAGTGGGCTACGCCGTCTCCGTGGGCGTTGACCAAATAGGCGCTGGTCGGACGGTCGCTCACCAGCGGCTGCCATTGACCTTCGGCATTACGATAGTGCCACTCAATCCACAGCGGCTGGTGGACGGTGGCGCGCAGGGATTCGGTGGCGACCACAAGGGTGTCGTCCTGCTGAATGAGCGTCCAGCCGGGCAGGGTAAAGCCGCTGAGATCTTCGCGGTCGCGGCCTTCCCACGGAACATCCTGCTGTGGCGCGATGCTCCAGGTGCGATTCAGCGCCAGTTCGCCTTTGCGTTTTAGCAGCACGCGAAACAGATTTTCTTCCAGTACGTACAGACACAGCGTGTGCTGGCCATCAACGCACAGTTCGACGTGATGGGTTGACTGTTTTTGCAGGGTCCAGTTTTTCAGCGTTTTCATGTTTACATCCACTCTCAGGCGCGTTTTGCGCGACGTTCAGCAATAAAGGTGACCAGGAAGCAAGCGCCAATCAGGTCAAAGAAACCCATGGCGATAAATAATGGGTTGAAGCCGATTTTGTCGGCGGTCACCCCGATAATCAGGGAGAAAGCGAAGCTGGCGATCCACGCAGCGGACCCGCGCATGCCGTTGACGGTAGCCATCTGGCCTTTATCAAAGGACTCCACCACCAGGGCGCTGAGCATGCAGGAGATAATCTGGTGGCCAAAGCCGCCAATTGAGATCAGCGCAATGGCGACATACGGGTTATTGGTAAAGGCCATGGCTGCCAGCGAGATCATCAGGAACGCGCCGCTGACCGAGGAAGCCACGATGGAGTTCACGCGGGAGCAGCCGAACAGACGAACGTACAGTTTGGTCAGATAGCCGCTGGCAACGCTGCCAAGGTCGGCGGCGAGGAACGGTAGCCAGGCGAAGAGGGCAATCTGCTTCAGATCCATGCCATAGGCTTTAGACAGATACAGCGGCACCCAGAAACTCATCACCGCCCAGGCCGGTTCCGCCATAAAGGCTGGAATCGCGATGCCGTAGAAGCGTTTATTTTTACCGACGGTTTTCAGCGCGGTGAGGAACGGTAACTTGACCGCTGGTGGTTCATTATCCTGGCGAATGAATTCCAGCTCTTCTTTGCTCAGGTTCGGGTGTTTATCCGGGTTATGGTAGAACGCCCACCACAGCACCACCCATGCCGCAGCCAGCACGCCGGTGAACATAAATGCACCCTGCCAGCCGAACGAAGCGTGCGCGAAGTAGATAATGGGCGGTGCCAGCATCGCACCGATAGAGAAGCCGACGCCTGCCCAGCCAGCAGCCACCGGACGCTCGGATTTCGGGAACCATTCACCGATGGTTTTGGCGTTAGCCGGCGTGGCGGCCGCTTCTGCGCCACCCATAAAGAAGCGCAAAATTGCCAGATGCAGCCAGTTTCCGGCACCGGCGTGCAGCAGGCAGGTCAGCGCCCAAAGCCCGGCGCAAATCATAAAGCCAAGCTTCAGGCCGATAACGTCAATCAGCCAACCGCACAGCGGCTGGAAGAGGGTGTAGGCCAGCTGGAAGGCGCCGACGATCCAGGAATATTGTTCGGTGGTGATACCGAGGCTGGTTTTCAGTTCCGGGGCGAGGATCCCCAGCGAGTTACGGGTGATGTAGTTGACGGTGACGCCCAGTAAAAACAGGACCAGTACCCACCAGCGTAAGTTTTTGACTATTCGGCGCGGTTTACTCACGGCCATATCGTTATTGATACCCTGACTCATAGGGATCTCCACAGAAAGATGTAGGGAACGGTGGGGCAACTCGGTGGAGAGTTGTCACACCACTTTTTCTAATCATTTGATATTTATTTATTTTATTTTTACGGCCTTCCATCATTCTTGTATGGAAGTTGTTCTACCAATTCACAGTAGGCGACAACAAAATTCGAGGAAAGTGGGTTTTATGCACGTTTTTTCATGAAGGGCTGATATACATTACGCATACGTACTTAAAGCCAGATAAAACAGGGTTTTTAAGTCATGAAAATTCTTTCATTTCTGAATTAGATGCGGATCACATAATGGAAAAGAAGCTGAAAATCGCTGAAATCGCCGGGCGGACAGGGCTGTCTGCTAGCACGGTTTCCAGGGTTCTGGCAGGGAAGGCCAATACCAGCGCCCGGGCGCGCGAGCAAGTATTGGCCTGCGCCCGTGAATTAGGGGTGATGGACGGCCTGGCTGCGGGTCGTATGCTGCTGAATAATCTGATTATCTTTGCGCCACCCCGGGCCTTTGATGAACGTTCTGATATCTTTTACTATCGCGTGATCCAAAGCATTACCAAAGCCCTCTCCGCGCACGAGGTGCGTTTGCGCTATTGTCCGTTGGAGGAGAACGACAGCGACCCGTCGCTGTTCCTGTCACGCATGAATGAAGCGGAGACTCAGGCGGCGATCCTGCTCGGTATTGACGATCCGCATATTCACGATCTGGCCGCCGATCTCGGCAAACCCTGCGTGTTGATCAACTGCCGTGATGAACGCATGCGCCTTCCGGCGATCGCCCCGGATCATCGGATGATTGGCGCCTTTGCGGCCCGCTACCTGTTTGAGATGGGGCATCGTGAAGTGATGAATGTCATGTGCCTGCGCCGCTACACCATGGAGCAGCGGCTTGCGGGGATTAAAGAGTCGTGGCGGCAGCATAATCTGGTGTTTGAACATGAGCGCGATCTGCTCAATATCAGTAGCTTCAGCGCCAAAGGCGCAGAGGAAAAAGTTGGGCAGTGGCTGGATGCGTTAAACGGTCGGGCGATGCCGACGGCGTTTCTGGTCGGCGGCGATTTTATGGCCGCGGGTACCATCAATGCACTTAGCCAGCGCGGTCTGCGGGTGCCGCAGGATGTGTCGGTAATGAGCATCGATGGGTTTAACCTTGCGGCGATTGAAGATGTGCCGCTGACCGCCGTCCATGTGCCGCGTGATGAATTGGGCATTGAAGCGGTGCAGATGCTCCAGCAGCGCTTGATTCGTCCGGATGCACCGGTGGGGTCACTGCTGCTGCATGGTCGTCTGGCGGTGCGAGAATCGGTCAGGCGGGTGCGCCCGGGAAAAGGGCACACCGCCGTGGAACGCGAAGGACTGTACGACAATCAGACGTCGATACCCAGCGCGCGTTTACCGTGAATATTGAGGTCGGCAAGGGTAAAACGTCCTTGCCAGGTGGCTTCATAATCTTCCCGCGGGAAGTCCCCGGGCGACGCACCGCGTTCCAGCGCGGCTTTCACCTTATGTGCATAGGCGAGGTTTTTCGCGCACATCGGGGCGGCGGGAATGTACATCACGTTGCCCCATCCCTGCTGGTTATTCACCGGAGCGACGGAATGAATCACATCGCAGTGCCACCAGACGGAATCACCGGCCTGTAGCGCGGGAATCGAGGTCAGCGCGCTTATCAGCAGTGGGTGCCACTTCTCGGAAATCGGCAGCACTTTGCCCGGTGCGACGCCGCACAGTTCGTCATCCGGCACGTCATCAAGCAGCGGTCGCAGTAGCACGTAGGCCATGGCCTCCGGGATTGGCACGACGTGCAGTAGCCCCTGATCCGGGATCATATCGGACAGCGCCGTCCAGCCCTGGAAGGTGCGGAACACTGAGCACTTGGTGGTGTTGTCCACCGTATATTCTTCCACTTCGGTGCGATGCGCCGCGTTCCATGGATCGTACTGCTCGACGTTGCCGCTAAACACGCTGGCGAA
Organism: Kluyvera cryocrescens NBRC 102467; assembly: GCF_001571285.1. Taxonomy (GTDB): domain Bacteria; phylum Pseudomonadota; class Gammaproteobacteria; order Enterobacterales; family Enterobacteriaceae; genus Kluyvera; species Kluyvera cryocrescens. The sequence goes on from NZ_BCTM01000013.1 coordinate 79,462, forward strand.
CACCTTCTGATAGGCCGGCAGCAGCCAGCGTTCCAGCGCGCCGGAGTCGGTGTGCGCGCCAAGTCCGTTGGACGTTGTACCCGGCGGCCGGCGGCGAATACGGTCCGGGTAAATCACGCTGATGTCTGGGTTAAACCATTGCTGGCCTTCGCTTTCCACCTGCCACAGGCGGTTTAAGAATGATTGCGCCTGCGCCATTTCCTCACTTTGCCGCGCCTGCATCTGCGCCTGCGACCAGTAGATCGGGTAGATCTCCGGGCGCGAGGCGTCGAGTGAGCCGAAGAAGCTGTCGCCGGGGCCTTGATAGACGTCGTCGAAACGGTTGAGGTCGAGGTAGTCGAGCATTGCGCGATCCCACGCCAGCGCCTGTTCGCGCGGGAAGTGGCCTTTGATGACCGCGCAGCCCCGGCGCTTCACTTCGGCGCGCGTTGCGTCGCTGACTTTCCCCGCGGCGATATCGGCAAATGGGATCACCGGCCATACCGGCTGCCCCTGCGCCTTCAGGGCATTAATTTCCGCCACTCGCGCTTCGATAATGGCGCTCAGACGGTCGAAAACCGCCTGGACATCGCCAATCTGCGCGCGCAGCGTCTGCTTCATTTGACGAATAGCCGCTTTCGGGTCGGCGGGCAGCGTTTCGTGGGTAAAGGTAATCGGCATATCAACCTCAAAATCTTTCATTCGAAAGTAAAATGAATTACAGGTGATACTTTAAGTTAAAATAAAGTTAATGCAAGTTTAAATTTTATGCGGCTTGAGGGCCGGGAAAGAGGGGCTAGGGGCGGGCAAATAAAGCAACGCCACCACCCGGCGATGTGCCCGGTGGCGCTGCATTTATCGAATCGGCAAAGGGGGGAATTAGAAGGGCGTTGTGCCATCCAGCACAGCCTGAATCACGTTCAGCGCGCCGTGGTGGTTGTTATCATCAGTCCGATAGTGGGCGATCTCTTTAATGCGGGAGGCGGCGTTATCCATGGCGAAGGAATATTTCACCAGCTTCAGCATTTCCGCATCGTTGTCGCTGTCGCCAATTGCCACACACTCCTGCGGCGAAACCTGCCAGCGTTTGAGCAGACGGCTGATACCGTTGGCTTTATGCAGGCCGGGGATAATCAGGTCTACAAAGCCAAAGCCGCTGGTCACTGGCTTCATGATACCGTCGAGCGAGACGTGCAGCTTATCGACCAGCTCTGGGATTTCGCTGTCCGGCAGATTCAGTGAGAATTTAAAAATCTTGTCGTCGATATCGTGATAGTTCGCCACACGCTTTAAGCGGTAGTAGTGCTTCGACATCAGCGCCACGAGATCGTCCGGCGCGCTATCGCTGATATAGGCGCTTTCAAGCCCACAGGCGACGAATTTCAGCTGCGGATCTTTCAGTAGCTCGGTGAACACCGTTTGCGACTCGTGGCGGGTCAGTTCACCGTGGAACAGTTCCTGGCCGTGCTCGTAGACCAACGCACCGTTTTCGGCGACATAGGAAATCCTGTCGCGGATCTCAGGGAAGAAGGTGATCAGCTGATAGTACTGGTTGCCGCTGGCGACGACGAATTCAATGCCACGCTGTTGAAGCTGTTCAAACTGCGCCAGAAACCGCGAACGGTCATAGGTTTTGGCGTCATTAAGAAAAGTTCCGTCCATATCTGTGACGATAACTTTAACGGTCATACGGGATGCTCCTGGGGTAAATCCGGCCAGCAGCAATTTAATTACAATGTGAGCTAAAGCACAAATTTAATTTCATTCGAAAGAAAAGCGGGGCGATTTAGCCCCTCTCCCGGGGAGGGAGAGGGGAAAGGACGAGTCCTGCGTTACAGCGTATGCTCGGTACGGGCGATAATATCGTCCTGGGCATCCGGCGACAGCGCGGTAAAGAAGGCGGAGTAGCCGGCAACGCGGACTACCAGATCGCGGTACTGGTCCGGATGTTTCTTCGCCTCAAGCAGTGTTTCGCGCGACACGATGTTGTACTGAATGTGCCAGCCTTTGTGCACCTCGAAGAAGGTACGCAGCAGCGCCATCAGCTTTTGCTTATCGCTTTCGTTTTCCAGCGTTGCCGGGTTCAGCTTCTGGTTTAACAGCACGCCGCCGAGAATCGCTGAGGTGGGCAGCTTACCGACGGAGCTTATCACCGCCGTTGGGCCGAGGTGATCGGTGCCGGAGGCCGGGCTTGCGCCTTCCGCCAGCGGGGTTTTCGCCTTACGGCCATCCGGCGTGGCCATGGTCTGGGCGCCGAATGGCACGTTGGCCGAAATGGACGACGTCCCCGCGTAGTAGTTGCCGCCAATCGGGCCGCGGCCGTAGCGCGGGTTGTGATACTGCTTCAACTCGTCGATATAGGTCTGGTAGGCGCGTGCCAGCAGGGTGTCGACGCTGTCATCATCATTACCGTACTTCGGCGCGCCGTTGATCAAGCGCTGACGCAGCTGCTCGTGAGTCAGGCCGTCGTAATCTTCTGCCAGCGCTTTTGCCAGCGCCTGTTGGCCAATCATGCCCTGATCGAAGACCAGTTTTTTCACGGCTGCCAGGCTGTTGCCGAGGTTGGCAATCCCCACCTGCAGGCCAGACACCCAGTCGTACTTCGCGCCGCCTTGCTTGATGCTTTTTGCTCGTTCGATGCAGTCATCCACCAGCGCGGAACACAGAATATCGTGCACGTTCTCTTCGAGCATGGTGTCGACCACGTATTCAATCTCAATCGACTTCCGGGTGTAGTAACGAATCTGGCGATCCCAATCAGCCAGCATCTGTTCGAAGTTGGCAAAGTTACCTTTCGACAGCGCATGCTCCTGCGGCAGGAACACCTGGCCGCTGGTGGCATCGCGGCCGCCTTCCATCGCCGCCAGCATCACGCGGGCGAAGTTGATAAAGCTCATGCCGGTGCAGCGGTAGCCCCACTTGCCGCCGACGGCGGTTTCAATACAGCCGATCGCCGCGTAGTCATATGCGTCTTCCGGCTCTACGCCCAGTTTGATGAATTCAGGAATCACAATTTCATCGTTGTTAAAGGCCGGCATCCCGAAGCCGCAGCGGATCACCTGCACGCAGGCGTCGAGGAAGTCATTGCTCATCCCTGCATGGTAGCGCACGCTCAGGTTTGGTTGGGTGGATCGCAGGCGGCCGCAGGATTCGAGAATGGCGTAGGAAAGCGGGTTAACCGCGTCCTGCGCTTCGCCGTTAACTAATTTCTGTCCGCCGATGGTGACGTTTTGGTACAGCGGGCTGCCGGCAGAGGCTTTTGAATGCGAACCGGAGCGAATTTTGTTCACTTCCAGCAGCTTCAGCCAGCAGCTGTGCAGCAGCTCGATGGCCTGTTCACGGCCCAGCGACTGCTCCAGCTCAACGTCGCGGCGGTAGAACGGGTACAGATACTGGTCCATACGGGCGAACGATACCGAGTGGCCGTTGGACTCAATTTGCAGAATCAACTGGATGAAATAGCACAGCTGTAGCGCCTGCCAGAAGGTTTTCGGCGGCTGGTGGGCAATGACATTGCAGTTTTCCGCCATTGCCAACAGTTCGTCACGGCGGCTTTCACGGATCTCTTCGGCGGCCATTTGGCGCGCCAGCTCGGCGAAGCGCACGATATGCAGGCTGACCGCGTCGAGCACGATATCAATCGCTTTCAGGAACTGGTCGCCGTGCAGATCGTCCAACACCGTCAGGTTAATGCGGGTGCGGCGTTCGGCGACTTTCGCGCGCATGCCGTCGAGCCCTTTCTCCAGCAGCAGCGGGAAGTTAACCGCCAGGTGGGCGTCGCCGGAGGTCATATTGCCTTCAGCTTTGATGATACCGGTGGCCAGCAGCGCTTTTTGCTCGTCGGTAAACATCCCGTAGCAGCGGTCCTGCACGGTCTGGCCGCGCCACCACGGGCAGACTTCATGCAGCACGCGCTTGTTCTCTTCGCTGACGGCAAACCCGGCTCCCGGGCGATCGGCTAAATCATCAATCTCTTTTTCGATCCAACTGACGGTATATTCCGGGAAGATCGGCGCGGCGCGAACTTCGCTGGCCTGGTTGCCAATAATCAGCTCGTCGTGTTTTATCCAGATGGTGCGTTCTGCCAGATGATGGGCCAGCGCTAGCGCACGGCGCACCGGAATCGGCTTATCCATGTGCTGCTGGTAGGCTTCGGTATAGTGGCGCGCGCGTTCGGTACACACCGGCGGCTTAACGATATGCACCAGCGCGTTTTTGTGGGCCTGAATGCGGGCGGTTAATTTATCGAGAGTCAGCGTGGTCATCAGTTTTATCCTCGTAGTGTCGCCGTTAACCCATGTTCATGAGCGTACCGTTGGGCGAAATCCAACAGCGCTGGGTCGTTGAGCGGCTTATCGGGTGCAAAGTAGGGTTGGCCGAGCAGCGCATACTTATTGATGCCCAGCGTGTGGTACGGCAGAAAATGAATATCGCGCACGCCGGTAAGCTGCCCGGCGGCAAAATCGGTAATCGCTTTAATCGACGCTTCGTCGGCGTTAAAGCCCTGAATCAGCGGGACGCGCAGGGTTATCTGTTTCCCGGCGGCGGACAGGCGCTTGAGATTATCGAGCACCCGTTTGGCAGACCCATCGGTCCACTCTTTAAAGAGCGCGTCATCCACGTGTTTTAAGTCGGCGAGAAACAGGTCGATATAGGGCAGTGCCGGCTCCAGGTAGCGCCATGGCACGTGCAGGCAGGTTTCCACCGCCGTATGGATTCCGTTTTCATGCGCACTTTTCAGTAGCTGGAGCGCCAGCTCTGGGTTCATAAACGGCTCACCGCCGGACAGCGTCATGCCGCCGCCGCTGCGTTCGTAGAATGGCTTGTCGCGCAGCACGGTCGCCATGATCTCGTTGGCCGACTTTTCCTCACCGCAGATGCTCAACGCCTGGGTTGGGCAACACTCGTTGAGAGCTCGGAGCGAATCGTCATTCAGCCTTTCCCGATGGATAACCAGACCGTTTATCATCCGTTCGATGACCTCTGGCGCGGCTTTCTGGCACAGATCGCAGCCGTCAAGACACAGGCGGGGATCAAACAGAAGATCTTGTTGCCGGGCGCGGCTTTCTGGATTCTGACACCAGCGGCAGCCAAGCGAGCAGCCTTTCAGGAAGACAACGGTGCGGATGCCTGGACCATCATGGGTGGAATAGCGCTGAATGTTGAAAATCATAATAAGCCCTCTACTTTCGTATAAAGATTTAAATACTTTCGAATGAAAGTTATTTTGACGTGCGTCAACTTAAGCAGAGGTTTTGCTGTGGTAGTGTTAATCCATGCTCAATATCACGGTTTAAGGACACATCATGGAACTCTATCTCGACACTTCAGACGTCGCAGCGGTAAAGAAGCTGGCGCGAATCTTTCCGCTGGCGGGCGTCACGACCAATCCCAGCATTGTGGCGGCAGGCAAGAAACCGCTGGATGCGCTGCTGCCTGAGTTACTTGATGCCATGGGCGGCAAAGGGCGTTTATTTGCCCAGGTGATGGCGACCACCGCCGACGGCATGGTGGCCGATGCGCATAAGCTGCGGGCGATTATTCCCGATCTGGTGGTGAAGATTCCGGTCACGGCAGAAGGGTTGGCGGCGATTAAATTGCTGACTGCCGAAGGCATTCCGACCCTGGGCACTGCGGTGTACGGCGCGTCGCAGGGGCTGCTCTCCGCGCTGGCGGGGGCCGAGTATGTGGCGCCATACGTCAATCGCCTGGATGCGCAGGGCGGCAACGGTATTCAGACCGTGTGCGAATTGCAGGATCTGCTGACTCTGCATGTTCCGCAGTCAAAAGTGCTGGCGGCGAGTTTTAAAACCCCGCGTCAGGCGCTGGATTGTCTGCTGGCCGGCTGTCAGTCGATTACGCTGCCGCTGGATGTCGCGCAGCAGTTAATCAGCAGCCCGGCGGTCGATGCGGCGGTGGCGAAGTTTGAGCAGGATTGGCAAACGGCGTTTGGTCGTACGTCGCTGTAAACGGGTTTGTTTTCCCTCTCCGTCAAGGAGAGGGAAAAGACGGCTAGGCCGAAGGCTAGCCGCACACCTCGCAGGTCGGGTTACGCATCAATTTCATTTCTCTGAACTGGCAGCGCATTGCGTCATACATCACCAGCTTTCCGGCAGCCGGCGTGCCGTAATGGGCCAGCACTTTGATCGCCTCCATCGCCTGCATCGCGCCAATCACTCCGACCAGCGGCGACATGACGCCTGCTTCGACGCAGGTGAGCGCATTCTCCCCGAACAGACGGCTCAGACAGCGGTAACACGGCTCGCCTTCCTGATAGGTAAAGACCGAAATCTGGCCTTCCATGCGAATCGCCGCCCCTGAGACCAGCGGTTTCTTATGCTGGAAGCAGCCGCGATTAAGCTGGTTGCGGATAGTTACGTTGTCGGTGCAGTCGAGCACTAAATCCTGTTCGCCAATCAGCGCCGACAGCGCCTCTTCCTCGAGCAGCGCATTGAGGGTTACCAACTCAACGTGCGGGTTAATCCGCGCCAGCGCCTCGCGCGCGGAGTCTACTTTCGGCTGACCGATGGTGGCATCGCTGTGCAGCGTCTGGCGTTGCAGATTGGAAAGCGCGACGGTGTCAAAATCCAGCAGCGTCATCTTCCCCACGCCTGCCGCCGCCAGATATTGCGCGGCGGCGCAGCCCAGCCCGCCCAGTCCGACAACCAGTACGCGCGAGGCCTTCAGCGCTTCCTGGCCGTCGAAATCAAAGTCGCGCAGGATGATTTGCCGGTTGTAGCGCAGCATCTCGCTGTCGCTAAGCTCTACGGCCATTACAGGCCACCCAGCAGATGGTTGAACGGCTCAACTTCAACCCATTCACCCGCTTCCACGCGACCGCGTTCGCGCTCCAGTACGATAAAGCAGTTGCCCTGGCTAAAGGAGCTGAAAATGTGCGAGCCCTGATGGCCGGTGGTGGCGACGGTGAGTTCACCGTTTTCATTGCGGGTCAGCAGACCGCGCTGGAAGTCGAGACGACCTGGAGACTTTTTCAGCACGTCCGTGGTACGCACGCGCAGGCGCGGAGCCTGAGTGGCGGCGCTACCGGCGCTCAATTTTGCCAGCAGCGGCTGCACCAGTTGATAGAAGGTTAATGCGGCAGAGACCGGGTTGCCCGGCAGGCCGCAGAACCAGCTATGGCTGAGCTTGCCGAAGGCGAACGGTTTACCCGGTTTAATCGCCAGCTTCCAGAAGCTGATTTCGCCCAGCTCATCGAGGATGGTTTTGGTGTAGTCCGCTTCACCAACGGAAACGCCGCCGGAGCTAATCACTACATCTGCCAGCTTGTCGGCTTCGATAAAGGTCTGTCGCAGCTGTTCCGGGTCATCGCGAATAATGCCGAGGTTAATAACTTCGCAACCGAGCTGCTCGAGCATCAGATGCACCGCCAGACGGTTGGTATCGTAGATTTGTCCATCGCCCAGCGGTTGGCCTGGGAGCTGGAGTTCGTCGCCGGTGGAGAACAGCGCGACGCGGATTTTGCGCACCACGCTAACTTCCGCGATGCCCAGCGAAGCCAGCACCGGTAATTCGGCCACCGTCAGGCGCGTCCCGGCAGGGAAGACCACCGCGCCATCGGCAATATCCTCACCGCGACGGCGAATATTTTGCCCGGGCTTCACGTTGGCAATAAAACGGATGCCGGCGTCGGTTTGCTCGGTCTCTTCCTGCATCACCACCGCGTCGCAGCCAGCCGGAACCGGTGCGCCGGTCATAATACGAATGCAGGTGCCCGCAGGCCATTCACCGTGGAACGGCTGCCCGGCGAAGGCTTTCCCCGCGACCGCCAGCGGCGTTTGCGCGGCGATATCAGCCAGACGCACCGCATAGCCATCCATTGCCGAGTTATCAAAACCCGGTACGTCCAGTGGAGAGGTGATATCGCTGGCGGTAATGCGGCCAAACGCCTGCAGCAGAGGCACCGACTCGCTGTCGTGTAGCGGGGTTATCTGGTTAAGCATTTGCGTTAGCGCGGTATCAAGCGGTATCAATCCGGCGGTAAAATCCATGGGTAAACTCCTGCGGGAAACGTTCGAATGCGCACATTATGGCAGAAAAGCCCCGCAGACTGTATGCCACCTGTGGTGTACCTTGTACGGCCTGAAGTATTGAGTTGATGATTTCCGGATGCTCTTTCTATATTCAAAATTGATATAGGAGCAGAGCCACTATAATGATATTTATAAATAAAATGACCTAAGGGATAGCGAATGGGCAAGGCAGTCATTGCGATTCACGGCGGGGCGGGGGCCATCAGCCGCCAACAGATGTCGGCGCAAAAAGAGCACGAGTACGTGACGGCGCTGTCCGATATCGTCGAAAGCGCGCAGAAAATGCTGGAGTCCGGAGCCAGCGCGCTGGATGCGGTGACCGAAGCGGTGCGCCTTCTGGAAGAGTGTCCACTGTTTAACGCGGGCATCGGTTCAGTTTTTACTGCGGCGGAAACCCATGAGCTCGACGCCTGCGTGATGGATGGTCATTCGCTGCAGGCGGGAGCCGTTGCCGGAGTGAAACACCTGCGTAATCCGGTGCTGGCAGCCCGGCTGGTGCTGGAAAAAAGCCCGCATGTGATGATGATTGGCGAAGGCGCTGAAGCCTTTGCTGAAGCAGAAGGCATGGCGCGGGTGGACAACGCGCTGTTTTCCACCGATATGCGTTTTCAACAGCTGTTGGAGGCGCGCAGCCATGGCCAATTTATTCTCGACCATGATGCACCGCTTGATGAGCGGCAGAAAATGGGCACCGTAGGGGCCGTGGCGCTGGACGTTAACGGCAACCTGGCGGCCGCCACATCCACCGGTGGGATGACCAACAAACTACCGGGCCGGGTCGGCGATAGTCCGCTGGTGGGGGCGGGATGCTATGCCAATAACGCCAGCGTTGCCGTCTCCTGTACCGGCACTGGCGAAGTGTTTATTCGCACGCTGGCGGCCTATGACATCGCGGCCTTAATGGAGTATGGCAATCTCAGCCTGCTCGAGGCCTGTGAGCGCGTGGTGATGGAGAAACTCCCGGCGCTCGGCGGCAGCGGTGGATTGATTGCCATTGATCGTGAAGGCAACGTCGTGCTGCCGTTTAACAGCGAAGGTATGTATCGCGCCTGGGCCTATGCCGGCGATACGCCGACCATTGGTATTTACAAGGAATAGAAGGAGCTACCGTGCCGCATTCCGATGAGCTTGCTGTTTCTCAGGTGCTGAGCGTTCAGAACCTGAATGTCGCCTTTCGTCAGGATAAACAGTCCGTTGGCGTCGTACACCAGCTCTCGTTTCATCTTAATCGGGGCGAGACCCTGGCGATTGTCGGCGAATCAGGTTCGGGGAAATCGGTCACCGCGCTGGCGCTGATGCGTCTACTGGAGCAGGGAAGCGGGCAGGTCTCCTGTGAGCAGATGCTGCTGCGTCGGCGCAATCGTGAGGTGGTTGATCTGCTGGAGCAGACCCCAGCGCAGATGCGTGGCATCCGCGGAGCGGATGTGGCGATGATTTTCCAGGAGCCGATGACCTCACTGAATCCGGTGTTCACCATCGGCGAGCAGATTGCCGAGTCGATTCGCCTGCACCAGGGGCTCGGACGGGAAGAGGCGCTGGCTGAAGCCAAGCGAATGCTCGATAAAGTGCGCATTCCAGAAGCGCAAACCATGCTCTCACGCTATCCGCATCAGCTCTCCGGCGGGATGCGCCAGCGGGTGATGATCGCCATGGCGCTGTCGTGCCGCCCAGCGGTGCTGATCGCCGATGAGCCGACCACCGCGCTGGATGTCACTATCCAGGCGCAAATCCTCCAGCTTATCGACGTGCTGCAAAAAGAGATGTCGATGGGCGTTATTTTTATCACCCATGATATGGGCGTCGTGGCGGAAATAGCCGATCGGGTGCTGGTAATGCACCAGGGTAACGCGGTGGAGACCGGCAGCGTCGAGGCGATTTTCAACGCTCCTCAGCACGCCTATACCCAACGCCTGCTGGCGGCGGTGCCCCGGCTGGGCGCGATGCGCGGCAGCGATTTTCCGCAGAGTTTTCCCGAACTCAACGCGCCGCACATTGCGCCGCAGCGGCAAAATACGGTGGTGGAAGGCAAACCGATTCTCCAGGTTCGGGACCTGGTGACCCGCTTCCCGCTGCGCGGTGGATTATTAAACCGCGTGACCCGGGAGGTCCATGCGGTGGAAAACGTCAGTTTTGACCTCTGGCCGGGAGAAACGTTGTCGCTGGTCGGCGAGTCAGGCTGCGGGAAATCAACCACCGGGCGCGCGCTGCTGCGGTTGGTGGAATCGCAAAGCGGGACAATCACTTTTAACGGCGAGCGGATTGATACGCTTTCAGCAAACCAGCTTCAACCGCTGCGTCGCGACATCCAGTTTATCTTCCAGGATCCTTTCGCCTCTCTCGACCCGCGGCACACGGTCGGTTTCTCGATTATGGAACCCCTGCGTATTCACGGCGTGCTGGAAGGCGAGGCGCTTCAGCAGCGCGTCGAGTGGCTGTTGCAGCGCGTGGGCCTGCTGCCGGAACATGCGTGGCGCTATCCGCATGAGTTCTCCGGCGGGCAGCGCCAACGCATTTGCATCGCTCGCGCCCTCGCGCTGGAGCCGAAGGTGGTGATTGCCGATGAATCCGTGTCGGCGCTGGATGTCTCTATTCGCGCGCAGATCATCAATCTGCTGCTCTCCTTGCAGCGGGAAATGGGCATTGCATTTCTGTTTATTTCCCATGATATGGCGGTGGTAGAACGTATTAGCCACCGCGTGGCGGTGATGTACCGCGGGCGCATTGTGGAAATCGGCCCGCGTCGGGCTATCTTTGAAAATCCGCAGCATCCCTATACGCGTAAGCTACTGGCCGCCGTGCCGGTGGCCGATCCCGCGCATCGTCGCCCGCAGCGCGTGCTGCTGTCGGATGAGCTACCGGGGAATATCTATCGACGGGGCGAGGCGATCGAACCCGTTCATTTGCAGCAGATCTCGCCGGGGCACTATGTGGCCCGCGAACCAATAAGCAGTGCGCTAAGAGAGCCGAAATAATTCGTGTGACATCATGGAACGGCGGCCTTACGCCGCTCACGTGATAGATAACGGGCAGAAATCGATAATAAAACGACAGGCAGGGGACAACATGACACAACGCATTTCACGTAAATGGCTGGTTGCACTGGGGGTAGCGTCCGCGCTTGCCGCCTCTCCCGCGTTCGCGGCAAAAGATGTAGTGGTAGCGGTGGGGTCCAACTTCACCACGTTGGATCCGTATGACGCCAACGACACGCTGTCGCAGGCGGTAGCCAAATCCTTCTATCAGGGGCTGTTTGGCCTGGATAAAGAGATGAAGCTGCAAAACGTCCTCGCGGAAAGCTACACCGTCTCTGACGATGGTAAGGTCTATACCGTTAAGCTGCGTCAGGGAGTGAAATTCCAGGACGGCACTGATTTCAATGCCGAAGCGGTGAAGATTAACCTCGACCGCGCCAGCAACCCGGAAAGCCACCTTAAGCGCTACAACCTGTACAAAAATATCGATAAGACCGAAGCGGTGGACGCCAGTACGGTGAAAATCACGTTAAAACAGCCGTTCTCGGCGTTTATCAATATTCTTGCTCACCCGGCAACGGCAATGATTTCGCCCGCGGCGCTGAAAAAATACGGTAACGAGATTGGCTTCCATCCGGTAGGAACCGGGCCGTATCAGTTGGATACCTGGAACCAAACTGACTTTGTGAAGGTGAGCAAATTTGCCAACTACTGGCAAAAAGGGCTGCCGAAGCTGGACTCCATTACCTGGCGCCCGGTGGTTGATAACAACACCCGCGCGGCGATGCTGCAAACCGGTGAAGCGCAGTTCGCTTTCCCGATCCCTTACGAGCAGGCCGCGCTGCTGGCGAAAAACAGCCAGCTTGAACTGGTGGCGAGCCCGTCCATCATGCAGCGCTACATCAGCATGAACGTGACGCAAAAACCGTTTGATAATCCTAAAGTCCGCGAGGCCATCAACTACGCGATTAACCGCCAGGCGCTGGTGAAGGTGGCCTTTGCCGGTTACGCGACGCCGGCAACCGGGGTGGTGCCACCGTCTATCGCCTACGCACAGCAGTACCAGCCGTGGCCGTATGATCCGGCTAAAGCGCGCGAGCTGTTAAAAGAAGCGGGCTATCCGAACGGATTTAGCACCACGCTGTGGTCATCGCATAACCACAGTACCGCGCAAAAGGTTCTGCAGTTTACCCAGCAGCAGTTGGCGCAGATTGGCATTAAGGCGCAGGTCACGGCGATGGATGCCGGTCAGCGCGCGGCAGAAGTGGAAGGCAAAGGGCAGAAAGAGAGCGGTGTGCGGATGTTCTACACCGGCTGGTCGGCATCGACCGGCGAAGCTGACTGGGCGCTGTCGCCGCTGTTCGCCTCGTCTAACTGGCCGCCAACTCAGTTCAATACCGCGTTCTACGGCAATCCACAGGTTGATAAAGATCTGACGGCGGCGCTGCAAACCACCGACGCGAAGGAAAAAGCGCGGCTGTACAAAGAGGCCCAGGATACTATCTGGAAAGAGTCGCCGTGGGTGCCGCTGGTGGTGGAAAAACTGGTTTCAGCGCACAGCAAGTCTTTGTCCGGGTTCTACATTATGCCGGACACCGGTTTTAGCTTTGATGATGCGGATCTGAAGTAAGAGAGGTGCCCCTGCTTCACCTGTAAGCAGGGGCCCTGCGGCAAGGAGAGTCATGCTCAACTATGTAATTAAACGCCTGCTCGGCCTGATCCCCACGCTGTTTATCGTGGCTGTGCTGGTATTTTTATTTGTCCACATGCTACCGGGTGACCCGGCGCGTTTGATTGCCGGGCCAGAGGCCGACGCACAGGTGATTGCGATGGTGCGCCAGCAGCTGGGGTTGGATCAGCCGCTGTACGTGCAGTTCTGGCACTATATCAGCCACGCCGTGCAGGGCGATTTTGGTACCTCGATGGTTTCGCGCCGGCCGGTTTCAGAAGAGATTGCCAGCCGTTTTCTGCCGACGCTGTGGTTAACTCTGGCCAGTATGGCCTGGGCCGTGGTGTTCGGGATGGCGGCGGGTATTGCGGCCGCCGTCTGGCGTAATCGCTGGCCGGATCGCTTAGGGATGGCGCTGGCGGTCACCGGTATTTCCTTCCCGGCGTTTGCCCTTGGGATGCTGCTGATGCAGATCTTCTCCGTCGAGCTGGGATGGCTGCCCACCGTCGGTGCCGACAGCTGGCAGCACTACATTCTACCGTCGATAACGCTGGGTGCGGCCGTGGCATCGGTGATGGCGCGCTTTACCCGCGCCTCGTTTGTTGATGTGCTGAATGAAGACTACATGCGCACCGCGCGTGCCAAAGGGGTGAGCGAAAAGGTGGTGGTGCTTAAGCACGGCCTGCGCAACGCGATGATCCCGGTGGTGACCATGATGGGCCTACAGTTCGGCTTCCTGCTCGGTGGCTCGATTGTGGTCGAAAAAGTGTTTAACTGGCCGGGGCTGGGGCGCCTGCTGGTTGATTCGGTGGAGATGCGCGACTACCCGGTCATTCAGGCCGAAGTACTGCTGTTTTCACTGGAGTTTATTCTTATCAACTTAGTGGTGGATGTGCTTTACGCCGCCATTAACCCAGCTATCAGGTATAAATAACGTGCGATTATTGAATTGGCGCAGGCAGGCGGTACTCAATGCCATGCCGGTGATGCAAACGGGGAAACAACGCACGCCGTGGCGCGAGTTCTGGCGGCGTTTCCGCCAGCAGCCGGTAGCGATGGCCTCGGGCATTTTCGTGCTGCTGCTGATTGCGGTGGCGGTGGTGGCGCCGTGGATAGCGCCATTTGATGCCGAAAACTATTTTGACTACGACCGCCTGAACGAAGGGCCGTCGCTGATGCACTGGTTTGGCGTCGATTCGCTGGGCCGTGACATTTTCAGCCGGGTGCTGGTGGGGGCGCAAATCTCGTTGACCGCCGGGGTGTTTGCCGTACTGATTGGTTCGGTAATCGGCACGGTGCTGGGTCTGCTGGCGGGCTATTACGAAGGCTGGTGGGATCGCATCATCATGCGTATCTGCGACGTACTGTTTGCCTTCCCTGGTATTCTGCTGGCGATTGCGGTGGTGGCGATTATGGGCAGCGGGATGACCAACGTGATTATTGCGGTAGCGATATTCTCCGTTCCGGCGTTTGCGCGGCTGGTGCGTGGCAACACCCTGGTGCTCAAGCAACAGACCTTTATTGAGTCGGCGCGCAGCATTGGTGCCAGCGATAGCGTGATTCTGTTCCAGCATATTCTGCCCGGCACGGTGTCATCGATTGTGGTCTATTTCACCATGCGTATTGGGGTATCGATAATCTCGGCGGCCAGCCTGTCGTTCCTCGGTCTCGGCGCGCAGCCGCCGACGCCAGAGTGGGGCGCGATGCTTAACGAAGCGCGTGCGGATATGGTGATTGCACCTCACGTCGCGATATTCCCGGCGCTGGCGATTTTCCTGACGGTGCTGGCGTTTAATCTGCTGGGTGATGGTCTGCGCGATGCGCTGGATCCGAAGCTGAAGGGGTAGAGAGGAAAATACCCGGTTGCGTATAACGCTACCGGGTAAAGCGGTAGGCCAGAGAAGCTGACCTACCGTGATGAGGCGTCGTCTTAAACCCGGCTGCCCCACAGGTCATATTCGTCCGCGTTTTCAACCTTCACGCGGACCACATCACCCGGTTTCACCTCGGTTTCACCATTCAGATACACCGCACCGTCGATTTCCGGGGCGTCGGCCATACTGCGGCCAATGGCGCCTTCTTCGTCAACTTCATCGATCATCACCAGAATTTCGCGGCCGACCTTTTCCTGCAGGCGCTCGGCGGAAATTTGCTGCTGCAGCTGCATGAAGCGGTTCCAGCGATCTTCTTTCACGTCATCTGGTACCTGATCCGGCAGATCGTTTGCCGACGCACCGTCAACCGGGCTGTACTGGAAGCAGCCTACGCGGTCGAGGCGGGCTTCTTTCAGGAAGTCGAGCAGCATCTGGAAGTCTTCTTCCGTTTCGCCCGGGAAGCCGACGATAAAGGTGGAGCGCAGCGTCAGTTCAGGGCAGATCTCGCGCCACTGTTTGATACGGGCCAGCTGGCGGTCAACGGAGCCTGGGCGTTTCATCAGTTTGAGAATGCGCGGGCTGGCGTGCTGCAGCGGAATATCCAGATATGGCAGGATTTTGCCTTCGGCCATCAGCGGGATAACGTTATCCACGTGCGGATACGGGTAAACGTAGTGCAGACGCACCCAAACGCCGAGTTTAGACAGCTGCTCGCACAGGCTTTCCATGCTGGTTTTAACCGGCTCGCCGTTGTGGAAACCGGTGCGATGCTTGACGTCAACGCCGTAGGCGGAGGTGTCCTGGGAGATCACCAGAATCTCTTTTACCCCCGCATCGACCAGACGTTTGGCTTCTGCCAGCACTTCGCCAATCGGACGGCTAACCAGATCGCCACGCATCGATGGAATGATGCAGAACGCGCAGCGGTGGTTACAGCCTTCGGAAATTTTCAGATAGGCGTAGTGGCGCGGGGTCAGTTTCACGCCTTGTTCCGGCACCAGGCTCAGGAACGGGTTGTGCTGCGGTTTTGGCGCGTAGTGGTGAACGTGTTCCAGTACCTGCTCGTAGCTGTGCGGGCCGGTGATTTCCAGAACCTTTGGGTGCACTTCGCGAATTTGATCTTCTTTGGCACCCAGGCAACCGGTCACAATCACCTTGCCGTTTTCTTTCAGCGCTTCACCGATGGCTTCCAGTGACTCCTGGACTGCGCTGTCGATAAAACCACAGGTATTGACGATAACCATATCGGCATCATCGTAACTTGGCACTACGTCATAACCTTCAGTGCGCAGTTCGGTCAGGATACGCTCGGAATCCACCAGGTTTTTTGGGCAGCCGAGGGAGACGAATCCAATTCGCGGTTGTTGCATTCTAGTACGCTCACAAAGTAAACAGAAAATAAAAACCGGGCGATTCTACACGGCTTTACGTCGACTCTCTACTGCTACGTTGTGCGTTTCGCGGCATCCGGCAAAGTTGTTGTGTTGTTAAAATTGTTGCTAATGATGATTTATTGATATCGCGCAGCATGCTGTTCGTTAAGTAACCTCATAATGACAAGGCCAATGGGTGGCAAGGGAGGTAAATGCATGACGGAAAGCAAACTGAAACGCCGGCTGATGGGGCAGCTCATCAACGCGCGAAATGACCTGGATGCCTATTTGCAGCTTCGAAAGGCAAAAGGGTATATGTCAGTCAGTGATAACGATCATTTGCGTACTAACCTGCTCGAATTGTGTGGTGAATTACGGAGGAGCGTCATAGCGCTTAAACGCGGTAGTTCGCCGACCGAACTGGATATTTTTCGGCAGGCGGGCGAGGCGATTGCCTCTGCAGCGGTTTGTCTGATGAGCGGGCGCTACGACTGCCCGTCTTACATTGCGGTAAATGTGGTGACGCTTGATCGTTGTCTGGCCGCACTGGCCAAAAGCATTCAGAAGCTGGACGCTGAGTCGTCAATGACGCTCGCCTGAAATCAGGGGGACATGCGTCCCCCTGTCATCTTATCCCGCGAGGGTGGAACCCTGCGGCTGCACCGCGGCGGGTTTATCCGCGCGCGAATCCCGCAGCGTAAAGACCGATACGAGGGTAAAGAACCCGGCAATCGCGCCCAGAATCAGGTAGGTGTCGGCAAAACCAATCGTGTCATACAGGTAACCGGCAATCGGTGAATAGACGGCGGTCGCGATAGAGGCGACGAACAGCACCAGCAGGTAGACCGTGGACAGTAGCTTGTTGTCGAAATTGGCAGAGATGAATTTAAACACGGAGACCAGAATCAGCGGTTTTTCGATGGCGTGCAGCATTTTGACCGCGGCAATCCAAACTGGGCCCAGTTGCATCGCGGAACCGGCAATACGCACGGACATTATCGTCCCGGCAATCACCAGCGCCCATTTGGCCCCGGTACGGTTAACAAACCACGGCATCAGGCACAGGAACAGCGTCTCACCGCATACCTGAATAGAGGCTAAAATCCCATACCAGTGGTTGCCTTCCTCTTTGGTCGGGAACTGCATGGAGAAATACTGGGCAAACTGCTGGTCATAGGTGTCGTAAATCTGCGTGACGAACAGAGTAAAGATCAGCAGCATCCAGAACTGTCCGTTTTTCGCCAGCTCCAGCGCATGGACCACTTTCAGCGAGTTGGTCTTTTGGATTTCCGCATCGGTCAGCTCGATTTTGGTCATCATAAAGCACAGCGCTGCCACAATGATCGCACAGCTGGCAAGCCAGAAGGAGAGGTTAGGCAGGGTGTCGATATATTTACCGACAATCCACGCGGCCGCTGCCCAACCCAGCGATCCCCACATGCGCACCCGGCCATATTCAAAGCTATAGCGACGGGAAATTTTATCAATGTACGAGTCAATAACGCCGCAGCCGGAGTTAAAGATGATGCCGAGGTAGACCCCGCCGAAAATGGCGCCAAGCCAGAAGCTGTGAACCAGCAGCGGGGCGTAGACGTAAATAAAGAACGGGCCAACGGGGAGCAGGAGCGCGAGGATAATCCAGATGAGCTGTTTTTTCAGGCCAAACTTATCGGAAATAAAGCCAAAGAATGGCTGCATCAGCAGCGCGATAAAGGCGTTAGTGGCGTAGAGCAGCCCGGTTTGCGTCGCGCTGATCCCCAGATGCTGCGTGGTCCAGATAACAAAGAACGCCATGGTTGCTGACCAGGCGAACAGGTAGAGAAAATCGAATATGCTGAGCAGTATATAATTTCGTTTGCCGGGTAGTAGCATCGCCACATCCTCATCAAATATCAGGCCATCCCCTTGGCACATAGCAATTGCCTGTGCCCACTGAATATTGTTTTGGTATGTCTCGTTGTAAAAATGTCATACGTTAACAATTTCTGTTTTAATCTGACATCTGAACGCCATAGGCAAGCAATGCCTATGGCGGTTAATTGTGATTTGTTTCACAAATGTATGCGGGATTTAGCTGTGATTAGCGATAACGATCACTTATTGATTTATGAGAACGTATGACTTTACTAAATCTTCGGCGTCAGTTTATCCGCCAGCGATCGCAGTTGATCGGCAATACTTAACAGGTCGGTCTCGGAATTATGCAGCGGCCCCGCCGAATTTCGCACCACCAGACGGCTTGGCAGGATGGTCGATGCGCGTAAAGTCTGCGGTGAATCTACCGACTGAAGCAACTGCTGAACGGCCATTTTTCCTTGCAAATCAAAATCAATAGCGACGGTGGTTAATGCCGGTTCGAAGAAGGCGCTCTCGTAGGTATCGTCGTAACCAATAAGTGAAATGTCCTGCGGGATTTTGCGTTTTTGCTGATGCAATGCACTGAGCGCACCCAGCGCCATCTGGTCATTGGCAATCAGCAACGCCGTCGCCTGCGGGGTTTCGCGCAGCATTTGCAACGTAGCCAGATAGCCGCTTTGCGCGTCCCACTGGCCATGATGTACCGCCAACGGGTTGAGCTGGTAGGAGGCCAACGTGTCGCGCCAGGTGTTTAAACGCAGGCGGGCAGGGACCGAATCCTCTGGGCCGGAAAGCAGACAGAACTGGCGATGGCCGAGATCGTACAGGTGCTTGACGCTGGCGCGCGCGCCTTCTGCCGGGTTGAAGGTCACGTTGAACACGGAGCTATAGGGGTCAACGTCGAGGAACAGGCACAGCACGTCCGGGTTTTCGTCGACCAGACTTTCCGCCACCGGCGTTTCGAGCGGGGCGTTGACGAAAACCCGTTCCACGCGCTGGGATTTGAGTTCATTGATGGCGGCCTGAATGCTGCTATCGCTGGCGTCATCAATCATTGCAATCAGCACCTGATAGCCCTGTTCACCGGCGTATTTCTTCACCGCGGCGGCGATTTGCGACGGCGCGTGCAGCGCCAGCGATGTGGTCACCAGACCCAGCGTTTTACTCTCTTTGCCCACCAGCTGCTGGGCGACGCGGTTAGGAACGTACTTCAGCTCAGCAATGGCCTGTTCAATTTTCTTGCGCGTTTTCGCCGATACGTTGGCGGAATTATTGAGCACGCGGGAGACCGTCTGATACGACACATCGGCGTGGCGCGCCACATCCGCGAGAGTTGCTGCTTTGGTTTTCATACTCGCCCCATCAAAGATTTGTCACAGTATACCCGAGCGATTGTTGGACGTGTCACCTAAGCAGCGGCAGGACTGCGGGGGCGGGATGTTTTGGGCGATAAATCACCTAAAACGCGTGATGGATCACATTTTATGCCGGCATGGGTTGCGGTAACCGGGGGGGAACGCGTAGAAAATCCTAATTGTGAACGAATAACATTTTTTGTCTTTATGCGACATAAGGGAACCGACATGGATAAGCATCTGCCAATTAATCCCGCAGCCCCGTGGCTTTTGCACGGCGCGGACTATAACCCGGAGCAATGGTTACACGTGCCGGGGATCCTGGAACAGGACATCGCCATGATGCAGCAGGCGGGCTGTAATATCATGTCGGTGGGGATTTTTAGCTGGTCGGCGCTGGAGCCCGCCGAAGGTGAGTTTACCTTTGGCTGGATGGATAACGTGCTGGATACCCTCCATGCGGGCGGGATATCCGTTTTCCTCGCCACGCCGAGCGGCGGTAAACCCGCGTGGCTAGCGGCGCGATATCCGGAAACCCTGCGCGTCAGCGCAGCGCGCGTCAAAGCGCTGCACGGTGGGCGGCATAATCACTGCCTGTCGTCACCGGTCTACCAGCAAAAAGTGACGTTGATAAACCAGAAGTTGGCGCAGCGCTACGCTCATCATCCTGCGGTGCTGGGCTGGCATATCAGCAACGAATACGGCGGCGAGTGTCACTGTGACCGCTGTCAGCAGGATTTCCGTCTCTGGCTACAGGCGCGCTATCAAACCCTGGATGCGTTAAATCACGCCTGGTGGACCGGATTCTGGAGCCACACCTACAGCGATTGGTCACAAATAGAATCCCCGGCCCCGCAGGGAGAAACGTCAATTCATGGGCTTAACCTTGACTGGCGCCGATTTGTGACTTCCCAGGCGAAAGCGTTCTATCAAACCGAAGTCGCGCCGCTGAAAGCCGAACGTCCGGATCTGCCGGCCACCACCAATTTCATGTGGTATTTCAATGATTATGACTACTGGCAGCTCAAAGACGTGGTCGATTTTGTCAGTTGGGACAGCTACCCGATGTGGCATAAGCAGGAAGATGAGCGCGCGGTGGCGTGTAAAACGGCGATGTACCACGACCTAATGCGTACCCTGAAGGACAAACCGTTTGTGCTGATGGAGTCTTCCCCGGGACAAACCTGCTGGCAGCCGACCAGCAAGCTGAAAAAAACGGGAATGCATATTCTCTCATCCTTACAGGCCGTCGCCCACGGTGCTGATGCGGTCCAGTATTTCCAGTGGCGTAAAAGCCGCGGCGGCATTGAGAAATTCCACGGCTCGGTTATCGATCATGTCGGTCACCTCAATACCCGCACCGGGCGTGAAGTTTCGCAACTGGGGGAAATGCTTGCGGCGCTCAGCTCTGTCGTCGGCACGAAAACTCAGGCCCGGGTGGCCATTATCTTTGACTGGGAAAACCGCTGGGCGGTGAACGATGCGGCGGGCCCGCGCAACTGCGGCATTCACTATGAACAAACGGTGGTTGATCACTACCGTCCATTCTGGGAGCAGGGCATTGCCGTCGATGTGATTAACGCCGACAGCGATTTGAGCGGCTATGACCTGGTGATTGCGCCGATGCTGTATATGGTGCGCGACGGTTTTGCCGAACGGGCGGAAGCGTTTGTACGCGATGGCGGCTACTTTGTCGCAACCTACTGGAGCGGGATCGTCAACGAGAGTGATTTGTGCCATCTCGGCGGCTTCCCTGGGCCGTTACGCCCGCTGCTCGGCGTGTGGGCCGAGGAGATTGATTGCCTCACCGATGAGCAAAGCAACGGCGTCGAAGCGCTTCCGGACAGCGGCCTACAGGGCAGTTGGCGCGCTCGCGAGCTGTGTGAAATCATCCATCCGCAAGGGGCTGAGGTGTTAGCCTGCTACAGCGAGGACTTTTATGCCGGCTATCCGGCGCTGACCCAGCATCGGGTTGGTAAAGGAAAAGCGTTTTATGTGGCCTCGCGTAATGATGATGCCTTCCATACGGCTTTCACCGCGATGCTGGCGAAAGAGCTAGCGCTGCCGCGCGCGCTGGAGGCGGAATTGCCGACCGGTGTGGTCGCCACGCGTCGTACCGACGGTGAGTGGGAATGGGTATTTGTGCAGAACTATACGGACGCGGAGCAGACGCTCGCGTTGACAGCGGTTTTCCACAATGCGCTTTCCGGTGAGAAGGTCGAAACCGAGCTCGCACTGGCTCCGTGGGGCTGTGAGGTACTGACGCGGGAGCTGTAAAAGCGAGGTTTTTTGTCAGCGCTTCCCTGGGGGGCGTTCAGCCACCGCCCGGGAAGCGGTCGTTATAAAAAAACGCCGTTAGCGCATGATGCGGCGCAAAATTCGGTTGGCCTGCTCTTCGAAGGTGGTCGCCGCCTGGTCAATCGTCTCTTTGCCGTAATCGATATTTTGTAGTGCGGCGACAAACAGGGCGATAAACTGCGGATCTTCCAGATAGGGCAGAGCCTTCGATTGATTCGGCAATTCGGCCGATTGCAGCAGGCCGGCAAGCACCGGATCGCTATCTTGCAACTCCCCAGCATCGCGCAATATTTTCTCCCCAGATTGACTTAGCGGCACGCCTCGCTCCAGCCCAACCGGCTCGACGCCTGCTTTCTCACTCATTAGGAAGTTAATCAGCATGGCGGCTTCCTGCGGATGACGCGTGTTTTTGCTGATAGAGAACATCAGCGCAGTTTTATGAAACTGTCCGGCGTCTTTGGCCCCTTCGCGCATCGGGTAGTTGCCCATCACCAGGTCCGAGGGATCCTTAAGATTTTGCGATTCGGCAGTGTACAGCACGTTCCAGTTATACACGCCGCCCCATTCGCCGTTGAGCCACGGCTTCATTTCATATGCCACGCCTTTGCCAAATGAGGCCATGGTTTTGGCGTCCGGCACCGTATGGGCATCGACCAGTTTTCGATAGAAGGTAAAGGCCTCCACCAGGTCGGCATGATCCCAGCCCAGTTTACGGGTTTTCTCATCAACCATCGGCTTCTGATTGCCTTGATAAACATAAGAGTTAAGCAGCAGCAGTGAATCCTGATCGGTCAAAATCAGCGGGAAGGCGCTATCGCCGAGCTTCTCTTTAAACACGGGCCCAGCGTTAAGTAGTTCATCCCAGGTTTTTGGTAGCGCCACACCTGCTTTTTTCCACGTAGCTGCGTTGTAATAGAACAGCATTACGTTGGCGGAAATCGGAATGGCGTTAACCTTACCATTGATCGTGGTGCTGGCCAGCGCCTCAGGGGAGAACTGATCGAGACCGATGGGCTGGCTGAGTTTATTGAGATCGTAAAAACCATCGCCGGTTTTTGACAACAGCGTCAGCCAGTTCCAGTTGGTCTGCATCACATCGGCTTCGGTATTGCTGTTGATCTGCGTGGTCAGGCGCGAGTAAAAGCCGTCCCAGCCGGTGTATTCGGCCTTCACTTTGATGTTGGGGTATTTGGCTTCAAAGGCTTCCAGCGCCTTTAAGGTTGCCTGGTTACGGGCTTTGCCGCCCCACCAGGCGAAACGGAGTTCCACCTGATCGGCGCTATGCGCAAGAGGCATGGCGCTGAAACTGCAGCAGGCCAGCAGGAACAAAATCGACTTTTTCATGGATGAATCCTCCGTGTAATAACGACTAGCTGCGATGATGACGATAGTGGGTTAAGCCTTTCACCAACTGCATTTCCTGCTCGCACCACGGCTTGCCTTCCGGAGTCAAAACATCATGGAACCAGAGTGAGCGTGGCGCGGGATGATCTTTATTAACGCTGGTCCACGGGATCCAGGTCTGGGTTTTGCCCTGTACCAGCCCCCATTGGTAGCAGCCGGTATCAAAGGCGCAAAACAACGGAAGCTGCTCGCTAAACCCGCAGTCCATATGGCGAGCCAGCCACTCGGTGCACAATACCGGGCGATGACGCTGGGCCAGGCTCTCCAGCACGCCAAGCTGGCGCGCGGCGTTGTTATAGTTGTGGTAGCTGATAATGTCCGAAAGATTGAGGGCGGCAATATCGATGGGGTGCTCAAGCGTGCCGTAGTGCTGATAGTCAATATGCCAGGCTCCCACGGTCAGCGGCTGGCTTGGGCCAACGTCGCGCGCCCAGCCAAAGGTGGCAACCATCAGATCCAGCGCAAAGGATTCCAGTGCCTCGTCATACTCCGTCGACTCGGTCGGCGAAAGGTTGATCCCGCGATTGCCCGGTTCGTTATAGAGATCCCAGATAGTGATACGCGAATCGTTTTTAAACTGCGTCAGCACGTCGCGGACGTAGGCTTCTATTCGTGGCCATTGGCTGGGGTCCATCACGATTGCACGGCCGGGGCTGGCTGCGGCCTGACTGTTGTGGACGCCGTGGCGCGGCGGTTTTTGTGGCCCAAGATACGGCTCATCGCCGGAAAAGGCGCAGTCGTCCATTAGCGTCAGCATCACCTGAATCTGGTGCTTTTCCGCCAGTGTGAGGAAAGTGTTGATACGCTTGAGCAAGCCATCGCGGTCAGCCTCCCAGACGATAAACGGCAGATTGGTGCGCAGGGCGTTATAGCCGTAGTTATGTGC
This sequence comes from Kluyvera cryocrescens NBRC 102467, assembly GCF_001571285.1. Taxonomy (GTDB): domain Bacteria; phylum Pseudomonadota; class Gammaproteobacteria; order Enterobacterales; family Enterobacteriaceae; genus Kluyvera; species Kluyvera cryocrescens. Next base: position 103,180 of record NZ_BCTM01000013.1, read on the forward strand.
CCAAGCCAGCTCCTGATCGATAGTGGCCGCGTCGAAGGTCTCGGCCTGCCACATTTCGGTCCAATTCACCGCACTGCGCGGAAGATAATTAAATCCGCAGGCCCAACCGTGCTGCTGATACCAGGCCTGTGCCTGGGATTCGCTCCATTGCGTGTGCATTCTTTGTCTCCGTCGCTAATAATTATTAGCTAATATTTATTACCAAGGAGGCGCGACGCAATCGCCATACGATCAATATGCTGAGTTGTTCACAAAAAAAGCCAAAGATATCTGTGCTATAGTCGGCGACGACAAGGAGTAAACATGCCGAAAAAAAATAAGATAACCATGAGTGATATCGCCAGGGAAGCCGGTGTTTCTCAGGCCACGGTTTCATTGGTGCTCAATAATAGCCGGGCCATTCGCCTGAGTGACGCCACGCGCGAGCGGGTGTATGCCGCCGCCTCGGCGCTGGGATATCAGAAAATCATCGTGCCTCACCGCCCGGACGGGCAGGAAGAGATTGCGTTATTACTGTGCGGCATGCCGAACTATGACCCGTTTATCGATGCCATCAGCGAAGCCAGCAGCACTGCCTGGCAGCGGGATATGCTGCTCAGCGTCTACGACTACGGTGACGATATGCAGATGGTTGAACAGATCCTGCGTCAGTTGGATCAGCGCAACTGCGCAGGGGTGATTTTGGCAAGCCCGGTAACCCGCGCATTTGACTTTTCCCCGTTTGAATCTTTGTTGAAAAAACCGGTGGTGCTGCTCAATCAGTACGACCCCAATAGGCCGCTGTTGCCCACCTTTCTTCCGGACGATCGCGCTAACGCCTGCCAGATTGTCAGTCATCTGCTTGCGCAGGGCGTGACCCGTATCGCGCATATCATGGGCGACGAGTGGATGGACGCCAGCGTGCTGCGTCTGGAAGGCTATCGACAAACGCTCCAGCAGGCCGGGATCGAAATTGACGAAACGCTCATTAAGCAGACCGATTGGTCGTTGAATGCCACTTTCAACGCCACGCTGGAGCTGATGCGCCTATCGCAGCCGCCGCAGGCCATTTTCTGCGCCAGCGACTGGATGACGCTCGGCTGCTATCAGGCGCTGGCCACGCTGAACATTTCCGTTCCCAACGATGTGCTGGTGTGCGGTTACGATGACCAGCGTATTGCGCATCAGCTAACGCCTGCGTTAACCAGCGTACAGCTGGCCTATAACGAACTGGGGCGGATGGCGGTGAGCTATTTATGCGATGGCGATGATACCGCAGCGCATATTAGGCTGGTGGGGAAACTGCAGGTGCGCGGCAGCAGCCAGCGCACCTGAGGGGATCAGGAGACCGGAATCATCACCACGTCGCGGAAGGCGGGGCGGTCGGCAAGCTGCTGATACCAGCGCGCCAGATGCGGTCTCGGCTGCCAGGTTTTCACGGTTTCCAGCAGATTGTAGACAAACGGCGCCACGGCGATATCGCCGACGCCGAAGTGGTCGCCGGAGAGCCATGTCTGCGTCGCCAGAGTATTATCCAGAATTTCGAACAGCGGTTCGCAGGCAACCATGGCCGCTTCAATTTCTGCCATATTGCGTTTTTCCACCGGCGTTCTCACCAGCCCGAACAGAATTTTACGGTGCACAGGCGAGAGCGTTTCATTGGCCCAATCCATCCATTTCTCACTTTTCGCCCGCTGGATAGGGACGGCCTGCCATAACGTCTCGGCACCGTACTGCGCCGCCAGATAGCGGACGATAGAGTTTGATTCCCACAGCACGTCATCGCCGTCTTTGAGCATCGGTACCAGACCGTTTGGGTTAAGCGCCAGATAGGCCGCATCGTGGTTCACCCCAAACCCCTGACCCGCCATAATCTGCTCATACGGCACTGCCAGTTCAGCCAGCGTCCAGCGTACTTTCTTCACGTTCGTTGAGTTATTGCGACCCCACAGCGTAACCATAGCCACTCCAGTTTATTTAGCGGAAATTAACTGTGATCTAAAGTTAACGGTTACGCAATCATGATCAAAAAAAATGTCAGGTTTTAAGCACAACCCGGGGATCTTGCGTAAACTTAAAAAACTTTACCAACTCACTGTTTCTTTAAGAGAGTTTCTACGTTATTACTCACCGCCTGATGCAGTACGGTTGCTGTTGTGGCGTGTTTTTGGGAATGGATACTTGGGTGGCTTTTATGATGTGTAACACTAACGCCTTTCGGAGCCTGTTGGCAGGCTCAGCGCTTTTACTTGTAGTCGCACCGGCGGTGCAGGCGGCGGATCAGCTCCCTGATGCGCCATCGATTGATGCTCGCGCGTTTATTTTGATGGACTATGCCAGCGGCAAAGTGCTGACCGAGGGCAATGCGGACGAGAAGCTCGATCCGGCGAGTTTGACCAAAATTATGACCAGCTACGTGGTGGGTCAGGCGCTTAAAGCGGGAAAAATTAAACTGCCGGACATGGTCACCATCGGCCGTGACGCATGGGCCACCGGTAACCCGGCGCTGCGCGGCTCTTCGGTGATGTTCCTGAAGCCGGGCGAGCAGGTATCGGTTGAGAACCTCAATAAAGGGGTGATTATTCAGTCGGGCAATGATGCCAGCATCGCGATTGCTGACTATGTAGCCGGCAGCCAGGATTCATTCGTGAGCCTAATGAATGGCTATGCGCAAAAAATCGGCCTCACCAACACCACCTTCAAAACCGTCCATGGTCTGGATGCTCCTGGGCAGTTCAGTACCGCGCGCGATATGGCGCTGCTGACCCGCGCGATGATTCACGATGTGCCGGAAGAGTACGCGGTACATAAAGAGAAAGAGTTCACCTTCAACAACATTCGCCAGCCTAACCGCAACCGTCTGCTGTGGAGCTCTAATCTGAACGTTGACGGCGTGAAAACCGGGACCACGGCGGGCGCAGGCTACAACCTGGTGTCATCCGCAACCCAGGGTGATATGCGTCTGATTGCGGTAGTGCTGGGTACCAAAAGCGATCGCGTGCGTTTTAACGAGTCGGAAAAACTGCTGACCTGGGGCTTCCGTTTCTATGAGACCGTGACCCCAATTAAACCGGATGCCACCTTTATCAGCCAGCGCGTTTGGTACGGTGACACCAGTGAAGTGAAGCTGGGCGCCGGGGAAGCCGGTTCGGTGACGATCCCTCGCGGCCAGTTGAAGAATCTGAAAGCCAGCTACACCTTAACGCAGCCGCAGTTGACGGCGCCGTTGACCAAAGGGCAGGTGGTGGGCACCATCGACTTCAAACTCAATGATAAAACCATCGAGCAGCGTCCGCTTATCGTCATGGAAGCCGTTGAAGAGGGCGGGTTCTTTAGCCGCATGATGGACTTCGTGCTGATGAAGTTCCACGAGTGGTTCGGCGGCTGGTTCTCCTGATAACGCCTTAATACAGCAGCGAAATTTGCTGCTGTTTTGCCAGTGCCACCAGTTCGTCGTCCGGGCAGGTGTCGCTGGCAATCACGTCAAAGCGCGTTAAATCCCCCATCCGCGCCGGACGTACCTTTCCAAACTTACTGTGATCTGCGACCAGCACGTGATAGCGCGCCTGGCGCATTGCCCAATGCTTCACCGGCAGCTCCTCCAGATTAAAGCAGGTTGCCCCCATCTCAATATCAATGCCCGCCGCGGAATAAAACGCGATGTCCGGACACAGATGCGACAGCGTATCCTGCTCGCTAATGGGCTTAAAGATGGCGTTGCTGGCGTGAAACTCGCCGCCGCAGAGGATCGGACGACAGTGGGGTTTGTCCTGTAGTGCCAGGAAAGTATTGAGTGAATAGCAGACGGCGGTAAACGGCAGGTCGTTATCGATGGCATCAATGATCCACGGCGTGGTGGTGCCGCAGTCGAAAAAGGCCATCTGATGCGCTTTCAGTAGCTTTGCCGCATGGCGGGCCGCCAGCTTTTTTTCATCAACCAGACGCGTTTTCTGATCGCTTAACAGGTAGTGGGGCACGCTGCGCGGCTCCAGCACCACATAGCCACCCAGCAGTACAACCGGGCCGCTTTCGCTGTTGAGGTCGCGACGAATCGTCATTTCGGAAACGCCAAGCAGCGCGGCCGCTTCTTTTAAATGCAGCTTATCGCTACGTTTCAGTGCCTGAATGAGTTGGCCAATTCGTTCGTCGCGTCGTGTTTCCATAGATCCTCTAGCGGAAATGCCCCGGCAAGGATACCGGGGTCAGCGCGTTATTTTACCTGCGAGCGGCAACTTCGCAAAGGCTTCACGACGGTCAAAGATATTCAGTGAGCAGCGCTTCCAGGCTATTTTGGTCGACGGCAAACAGGCGGATGCCTTCGGCCAGCTTTTCTACCGCCATCGCATCCTGGTTGTGCGCCCAGTAAAACTCCGCTTCGCCGATAGCCGCCGGTTTTTCCTGCGCCTCACCGGCGTGCTGAAGCTGCACCGCTACTGGCGTATCGCGCTGCTGTAGCTGAGCTAATAGCTGCGGCGAAACGGTCAGCCGGTCGCAGCCGTTTAAGGCTAAAACCTGCTCCGGCGTGCGGAAGCTGGCGCCCATCACGACGGTTTGATAGCCATATTTTTTGTAGAAATGGTAGATAGCGCGCACCGACTCCACGCCTGGGTCGTTCTCAACGGTATAGGTCGTTGCGGGGTTGTTTTTCTTATACCAGTCGGAAATTCGCCCGACGAACGGTGAGATCAAAAATACCCCTGCATCAGCGCAGGCACGAGCCTGGGCGAAGGAAAAGAGCAGCGTCAGGTTACAGTGAATCCCTTCTTTTTCCAGCACTTCGGCGGCGCGAATACCTTGCCAGGTGGCGGCGAGTTTAATCAGCACGCGTTCTTTTGCCACTCCCTGTTCCGCGTAAAGGGCAATTAACTCACGCGCTTTACGGATGCTGGCGTGAGTGTCATAAGAGAGTCGGGCATCCACTTCGGTGGAAATTCTTCCCGGTATGCTTTTCAGGATCAGCGCGCCAATGCTGACGGCCAGATGGTCAGCGATTGTCGCCGGCAGGAGCTTTGCGTCCTGAGCGCGAGATTTCACGGCGGCGACGGTCTCTTTTATCAGGTTTTGATATTGCGGGAGCTGAGCCGCTTTATAAATAAGCGAAGGGTTGGTGGTGGCATCTTCCGGCTGATAAGCCATGATGCTGTCGATATCCCCGCTGTCGGCAACAATAATGGTGTGCTGCTTTAACTGTTCAAGCTGATTCATAACCTGTACCTAATTGTGTTCGGTTTAAATCATAAGGAGGGGCCCCTCCTTATGATTACTCTTTCATTATTTTGCCTGAGCGACGCGGGTGGTCAGGCCCGGCATGTTAAAGCACTCGGCTTCGTTCTGAATCATGTCTTTGATCTTATTAATCACGTAACGCTCAGGTTCAACGCCGAAGGATTTCAGGTTGGCGAACATGGTCTGCATCTCTTTGACGACCGGCGGTTTTTCGTAATTGTAGTGACCGCTAAGTTCGAGGATCTCTTTGAGCAGCGCGGGTTCGCTAAAGATTTGCTCTTCAGACTTATTTTTATGCTCGTCGGTCATCCATTTTTCCCACTTGTGGCTCAGAACGCACTCGCGGGTCAGCACGGTTTTCAAATCAGAAGCGGACTTAATGAAGCCTTTCGCCGCCAGATCTTTTTCCACTTCAGCCAGCTTCAGATAGGCGCGGGTTTCAATGGTGCCGTAGGCCGGCGCGACGTTCATGGCGGTGATCCCAAGCCCTGGGTGTTTAAGCAGAATTTCATCCGGCAGGTAGTCACCGTTATGTTCTTTCAAGCCCACGCCGTAGCGAGTGCTGATAGCTGACAGCTCCGCCGACTGGGTGTCGTTGAAGTGGCCGACGTTTTTGGTCAAGCGCGTCAGAGTGCCGGTCTGGCCGACGATAAACAGCGGCTGCGGCAGACCTTCATCATTCAGGCGCTTGTTCAGCTCAACAATAAACCCTTCATAGGCGCTGATATCGGTCAGACCGCCGTTGGTCTCCTCCGTCCCCACTTCGTAGAAGAACTCTTTCAGGTTGTTTTTCTTACGATACTCTTCGCAGAAACGAATAAGCTCAACGGTGCGGCTTAATACCAGCTCAATATCAATCACTTTCCCCATCACATACGGGTCTTTGGTCGGGTCGATATGCAACAGATCGAAGCCTGCGTCCATGTCAATTTGATAAGAGCGACGCGCCAGTTCCATCGCCTGCGCTTCCGGAATATGGTCTTTACGTTCTTTATCGCGCTGCCATGGGCCCCCGTGGTCGCGACAAAGGAAGTAGTCGCCATCAAAGCCGACTTTGTCCGCCATGGCTTTCAGGTCGGCGGCAAAACGGAACTGATCCCAGTTGTTGACATAGCCTGCGCCAAATTCATCGGCATCGACCTGATTACGGCTGGCAATGAACATCAGCGGCAGATCTTTTTCTTTACCTAATTCAAAACACGCCTGAATAAGCGCCGGAGACATTGGGCCAATACCCAGCATCGTGGACTTACCACCCTTAACGATATAATCGACGTACTGCTTCATGGTATTTTTCATGATAACTCCTTAGGCTTTATTCATATCTGAAGTGACAGTTTTTTTAGCGTCGGATTTTTTAACCGGCTCGCTAATATTTGGACGTAATATATGTAGGCAGATGGCGGTCACGATGACGCCAATAAGCATATCGAGGACGTACCACAGCGGTGCTTTATTCACGCCGGCGATGGCAATTAATCCGCCGTGGGGAACCATGGATTCGACGCCGTGAACCATTGCCAGGCCCGCTCCTACGGCGCTGCCGATAATAATTGACGGTAATACTGTTTTAAGGTTTTTCACCGCGAAGGGAATTGCGCCTTCGGTAATACCGATTAAGCCCATAAAGGCGGCGGAAGTGCCCATGCGCCGTTCATCCTCGGCCCATTTGCGCTGAGAAATAAAGGTGGAGAGCGCGATACCCAGCGGTGGAATAGCGCAGGCGATGCGGTAAGCGCCGTTCGGGCCATAAATCCCTTCAGCCATCAGAGCCAAAGTAAAGGCAGTGGCCGTTTTATTGACCGGGCCACCCATATCGAACGCGGCCATGGCGCCAAGAATTAAGCCCAGCACAATACCGCTGCTGCCCTGCATATTGGAGAGCATCGACACCAGCCATTTCATGGCGGCACCAATCGGCCCAATCAGCACGTACAGATAGAGCATGCCAACAAGGCAGGTCGACACGATAGGGATAATCAGAATCGGCATAACCGGCATTAACGCTTTGCCAACCTTCCAGGTTTTCACCCATTTGGCGACATAGCCGCTGAGAATGCCGAGCAGCATCGCCCCAAGGAAGCCGGTTACCACGTGATCGGCGCCGAGCGGGGTACTGGCCATAAAGCCGGTAATCAGCCCCGGCGTCAGGCCCGGTTTGCCAGCGATAGAATAGGAAATATAGGCGGCAAGGACCGGGATCATCATCCCCAGCCCGGCGCTACCGATAGCGCCGAGGTTTAATAAGAATGGGTTGGTGACCACCATCCCTTTGCCCGCGACCGGTTCACCGCCGACCAGCGACAGTGCCAGACAGATACCACCGACCACCACCACGGGCATCATATAGGAGACGCCGGTGCTGAATGCTTTGACCAGGTCGTCCTTAACGGCTTTCATTTTATCCGACATTTTATTTCCTCCTGGCCTGCGTATTTTTATCGGGTGCTGACCTTAATAAAGGTGTAGCGATCCCCCAGACCCTATTGTCTGGTGATAGAAATGACGGGGCGCAGAAATTAAATTAGGGTATATTTCCCGACCCGGATGCCGAAATTAATCCGGGAAGGGTGCTTAATTAACTCGCCAGCTTCTCAGCCCTGTCGATAATAGCGGCAGGGTCGCGCACGACTTCAGCTGGGTTGAGTGAAATAACCAATCCGGCATCTTCTTTATCTTCAAAGCGCTCGACGCCTTCAATACCAATCGCGATAGCCAGAATAACTACGTCGGCTTCAGCAATTTCGTCTTCGCTTAATTCGTTCTCGATGCCCATGCCACCCTGGGTTTCAACTTTCACGTCGTAACCGCGTTTTTTGCACTCCTGTTCAATGGCCTCTTGCGCCATATAGGTATGAGCAACACCGGTAATACATGCAGCAACTCCGACAATTTTCATGAGTGACTCCTGAGTCTTATAATTTGGCTGTTTTTGTTAAGGCTAATATCTGACCGTGAATTTATACGTCTAAGGTTCTGGTCATCAGGTTGTAGAGTACGTCGACGCTATCGGCATTTTTTATTTCATGACGGAAATCCTCTTTCATTAATTTTCGGGCAAGCGTAGAGAAATATTTCATATGCTCGTTTGGGGCGGCGGATTTACTGACCGTCAGCATAAAAACGGTTTCTACCTGCTGATCACCCCAGGTAATGGGCTGCGCCAGCGTCGCCATGCTGATGGTGGAGTCGGTAATGTGATCCGACTTGGTATGTGGGATGGCAAAGCCATAGCCGACGGCGGTGGAAAAGGAGTCCTCGCGCGTCCAGATATCATCGCATAGACGCTCCCGGCTATCGGTACGGTGGTGTAGCCACAGGTTATCGGTCATCTGTTTTATCGCCTCATTTTTGTCGGCGACATCCAGATGGAAGAGAATAAATTCCGGCGCAATGATCGCTTTCTTGCTGGTGGCTTTCACCGACGGATTTTTTAGCGCCGTTTTCACGTTGCTGGAACGGGTGAGGGCAAGCGTGTTTTGCGCCAGTTGCTGACACTGGGCGAAATTCAGTTCGCGCAGCGCGTGCTTAACGCCCGGGATAGCGCTACTGCTCATGCTGAGTTCATCAAACCCCATCCCGGCGAGAAGCGGCAGAAAGTCTTTGCTGGCTCCCAGTTCTCCGCACAGGCCAATCCATTTACCCGCGCGATGCACTTCATCGATTGCCTGCTGTAGTGCGCGTAAAAATGACGGCGCAAAGTTGTCGTAAACGCTCGACACCTGCGTGTTGCCGCGATCGGCGGCAAAAAAGTACTGCGTCAGATCATTGCTACCAACGCTAAAGAAATCGACATGTTCGGCTATCTCAGGAATGGCGAAGATCACCGAAGGGACTTCCAACATCACGCCTAGCGAAATAGCATCGTTGAAGGGCAGGGACTCATCGCGCAGCGACTGTTTAACCGATTCCAGCACCTCACGGCACCAGAGAACTTCCTCAACGCTGGCAATCATCGGGATCATGATTTTGGCGTTGCCAACGGCAGAGGCGCTGAGGATGGCTTTCATCTGCATGGCGAAAAGATCGCGGTAGCGGGGATAGGTACGCACCGCGCGATAGCCGAGGAATGGGTTTTCTTCTTCACCGAGCTGAAGGTAGTCGACCGGCTTATCGCCGCCGATATCAAAGGTGCGGAAGATCACCGGCTTGCCCTCAGCACGCAGCACGACGCGGGTATACAAATCACTCAGTTCGGCGTAGTCCGGCGGGGTTTCCCGGTCCATAAAGGACATTTCGGTACGAAACAGGCCAATGCCTTCCGCCCCCATTTCGAACGCGGCGTCGGCTTCTTCAAAACTGGCGATATTGGCGGCGATTTCCACAGGATGACCATCGGCAGTGGCTGCCGGTTGATGGACATTAGCCAGCATTTGCTGCTGCATGGTTTTCTGTACGGCCATCTCATTGCGGTAATAGCGCAGCACCTGATTGTTAGGGGCGATAATTAGGATCCCTGGGTCACCGTCGATAATCATCTCCTGCTGAGGATCGAGGTCGAGTGCGGTAAAGGGAATATCGGTTAACGTGGGGATCCCCAACGAGCGGGCGAGAATTGCCGTGTGCGAGGTTTGCCCAGTGGCGGAAAGCACCATCCCTGCCAATAGCTGTTTATCAATGCTCAGAAATTTGCTTGGCGTCAGGCTATCGGCAAAAATAATCGACGGCGCGGTCAATTGCAGCCCGCTTGGTGGCAGCGCATTTTCCCCGTAGAGAGTGGTGAGGAGCTGAACGGTAATATCTAAGACATCCAGCGTTCTTTCTTTAATATACTTACTGGACGAGCGGTTGAGTATTTCGCAAAAATCCATGGCGGCCAGAACAACCGCGCGCCAGTTATTTTCACCATTGTCGATAAAATGAATAATGGCACTTTGAAAAGCGGTGTCGGTAATAATTGATAAATGTGCCTGGATAATATCGTGCTCAACGCCAACTTTGCTTTCGAGTGCATCAAGTTTGGCCTGTTTTAATATTCCAATCCCTGTTTTTAAGCTCTGCTTTTCCTGCGCCGCCGGGTGGGTTTGCATCGGCGCACGCGCCATGATGTCATCAAATGTCAGGGCCTGAGTAACCAGCGGGCGAGCAATAGCGACGCCGCCGCTGATGCGTGAGCCCTGAATGTAATTGGGCTGCGTTTCGCGCAGAGAGCGAGGAAGATAACCCGCTGGGGCCTGTGTTTCCTCATTTGTGGTCACTTCAAACTGCGGCAGTTTGTTGAGCAGCGCAGCGAGTTTAGACGCTGCCTGAGCCGCGTCGGCACCCGTTATGGTGATTTCACAATCGTCATTAAACAAAGTATCGGTGGCGACGAGAGAAAGTGCGCTTTTGGCGCGTCCTTCTAGCCCCGTGCGAATATTTTTCCAGCACACTTCGGCCTGAAAAGAATTACATAGACGCTCAATATGTCCAGCCGGTCTGGCGTGGATCCCATCCTTAAGCTCACACTTATAAGTTATTAATTCCGACATAACCACTCCCAAAACTGTATGCGACTGCGGGCTAATTTTGTTTGCAGGATGGTGCCTGCGTGTCATGTATATATCCTTGACCGTGAGCCACTGACTTTGAATAGAAAAAAAGTGACGTTTGCTCGAAAATAAAGGCCTGATATTTATTTTGTGACCGTAATCATAAAAATGTATTTAAACGGAGGGGAATCACCTTTGGGTGACGAAATTACTATGAAAAGGACATTTTTTATATTTATTGCGATACCTCCGCTGAGCTAGAAATAAAGGATATTGATTGATTCAGAGTGGGGGCTATATGCATTTTCGTGGATTGTTATTTGACCTAGACGGCACGCTGGTCAATTCATTGGAATTTGTGGAGGCGTCATGGAGCGCGTGGGCGGTTCGCAGGGGCTATAGCGCGCAGGCTGTACGTCATTATCTGCACGGTAAACCGGCGCTGAGTACGCTGCGTCATTTTATGTCCGATGCCAGCGAAGCGGCGATTACGCAGGAATTTCTGGCGCTTGAAGAATATGAAGCCAGCCATGCGCAGGGGATGACCGCGGTAGCCGGCGCGGTGGCATTTCTCCGGCAGCTAAATGCGCTCAACGTGCCGTGGGGCATCGTGACCTCAGGATCGCGAAAGGTGGCTTCTGCACGTATCCACCATGCGGGGCTTCCGTTCCCGGATGTGCTGGTAACCAGTGAAGATATTACCTATGGCAAACCGCATCCGGAACCCTTCCTGTTGGGGGCGAAACGCCTGAATGTGCCGGTCTCCCAGTGCGTCGTATTTGAGGATTCTCACGCTGGGCTGCTGTCGGCCCAGGCGGCGCAAAGCGTGGTTGTCGAAGTCCTCACACCGCAGGCCGGGGTTCATGATTTAGAGACCTTCGCCACCATTCCCCACTACCAGGATCTCAGCGTCAGCCCTAAGGGCGCGGCCGAATTTATCCTTCAGCTTTAAAATGGAGTTTGTAATGACCTCAAGAAAGACCCTAGCGAATGCGATTCGCTTCCTGAGTATTGATGCCGTGCAGCGGGCAAAATCAGGCCATCCCGGCGCCCCGATGGGGATGGCGGATATTGCCGAAGTGCTGTGGCGCGATTTTCTTAACCACAATCCGCATAACCCGAATTGGGCTAACCGCGACCGCTTTGTACTCTCTAACGGTCACGGCTCGATGCTGATTTACAGCCTACTGCATCTGACCGGTTATGACTTACCGCTGAGCGAGCTGCAAAACTTCCGCCAGCTGCACTCGAAAACCCCAGGCCATCCAGAAGTGGGTTACACCGCAGGTGTCGAAACCACGACCGGCCCGTTGGGACAGGGGATTGCTAATGCGGTCGGCATGGCCATTGCCGAGAAAACGCTGGCGGCGCAGTTTAATCGCCTAAATCATGAAATCATCGATCATTTTACCTACGTATTTATGGGTGATGGCTGCATGATGGAGGGTATTTCCCATGAAGTTTGCTCGCTTGCCGGTACCTTGAAGCTGGGTAAGCTGCTGGCGTTCTATGACGATAACGGTATTTCGATTGATGGCCACGTCGAGGGCTGGTTTACCGACGATACCGCCAGGCGTTTTGAGGCCTACGGCTGGCACGTGGTGCGTGATGTGGACGGCCATGACGCCGAGGCCATTCAGCGCGCGATCAACGCCGCGCGGGCGGTAACCGATAAGCCCTCTTTGCTGATGTGTAAAACGGTGATTGGTTTCGGCTCACCTAACAAAGCGGGCACCCACGATGTGCACGGCGCGCCGCTGGGTGACGCCGAAATTACCGCCACGCGCGATGCCCTGAACTGGCCGCATGCGCCGTTTGTTATTCCGGCGGAGATCTATGCGCATTGGGACGCAAAAGAGAGTGGTCAGGCGAAAGAGTCGGCATGGCAGGCGCAATTTTCCCGCTACGCCGAAGCTTTCCCACAGGAGGCGGTGGAACTTACGCGGCGACTTCGCGGCGATCTCCCGACAGATTTCAGTGCCAAAGCTCAGACGTTCGTTGAACGCTTACAGGCGAAGCCGGCAAAAATCGCCAGCCGTAAAGCCTCACAAAATGCCCTTGAAGCCTTTGGACCGCTGCTGCCGGAGTTTCTCGGCGGTTCCGCCGATCTGGCCCCCAGCAATCTGACGCTGTGGTCGGGATCGAAACCCATTAATGAGCAGGCGGCAGGTAATTACATCCATTACGGGGTGCGCGAATTTGGCATGACGGCTATCGCGAATGGGGTGGCTTTGCACGGTGGATTCTTACCTTACACCTCGACGTTTCTGATGTTCGTTGAATACGCCCGCAACGCGGTGCGGATGGCGGCACTGATGAAGCAGCGCCACGTGATGGTCTATACCCACGACTCTATTGGTCTGGGCGAGGACGGCCCAACCCATCAGCCGGTTGAACAAACGGCCTCTCTTCGTTTGACGCCGAACCTGAGCGTCTGGCGCCCCTGCTGCCAGGTTGAAACTGCCGTAGCGTGGCAGCAGGCTGTGGAACGTGAGGATGGGCCAACGGCGCTGATCTTATCCCGACAGAATCTGACCCAGCCAGAGCGTACTTTGCAGCAGGTTCGAGATATTGCGCGCGGTGCTTATGTGCTGAAGGCGTGTGAAGGTGAGCCGCAGGTGATCCTGATTGCCACCGGTTCAGAAGTCGAGCTGGCGGTAGCGGCCTGGCAAACGCTCAGCGCTGAAGGCGTGAAGGTGCGAGTGGTGTCGATGCCGTGCACTGACCGCTTTGATATGCAGGATGCTGCCTATCGCGAAGCGGTGCTGCCGAAAGCGGTGACCGCCCGCGTGGCAGTCGAGGCGGGCATAACCGATTACTGGTTTAAATATACCGGCCTGAACGGGGCGATCGTCGGGATGCAGAGCTTCGGCGAGTCCGCTCCTGCGGAACAGCTCTATGAAAGCTTTGGGATCACCGCAGAACGCGTGGTACGCGAAGCGAAGGCCCTGCTAGCGTAATGACACAGGCCCCGTTAGCGGGGCCTACTCCCAACGAGGATACGCCATGTTTAACGTTGATCTTCATCTGCATACCGTGGCCAGCACCCACGCCTACAGTACGATTCATGACTATATTGCCGCCGCGGCGCGTAAGCAGATTCGCCTGATCGCGATTACCGATCATGGGCCGGAAATGGTCGATGCACCGCACGCGTTTCACTTTAACAATATGCGCATCCTGCCAAGAATGGTTGATGGGGTAGGGATTTTGCGCGGTATTGAAGCCAACATCAAAACGGGAGGCGAGACTGATTGCAGTGACAAAATGCGCGGCGCGCTGGATCTGATTATTGCCGGATTCCACAAGCAGGTTTTTGCCCCGGCCGATGTTGTGACCAATACCGAGGCCATGATTGCGGTTATCGCCAGCGGCAAAGTACATATCATTAGCCATCCCGGGAACCCGGAATACCCGATTGATATCCCGGCGGTGGTGGCGGCGGCGCGTGAATACGATGTAGCGCTGGAGGTGAACAATGCCTCCTTTCTGCTCTCCCGCCGGGGCAGTGAGGGAAACTGCCGTAAGATTGTTGCCGCGGTAAGAGATGCCGGCGGGCTCTTGTCGCTGGGAACCGATTCCCACAGCGCGTTTTCGCTGGGCGACTTTAACGCCTGTCTGCCTCTGCTGGTGGAGAGCGAATTTCCGTCTGCGCGTGTGCTCAACGCCTCGCCGCGCCGGGTTCTGGAATTTCTGGAGCGGCGCGGCGGCGAGCGAATTGTGGAGTTTGACGAACTATAGGCTAGAGATCGATAACGTTGCCACGCGGCAGATTCAGCGACTTGCGGATCGCGGAAATCACCTCAGCAGGCTTTAACAGCAGCGAGTTAATACAGACGTTGATGATCCGACAACCCTCGAAACGGGCTGGGTTGTTAATCGTAATATCGGAGGCGATGATGGTCAGCTCGGCATCGAGCAGATCCTTATCGGTAATATCATTTTTCATCCCCAGCACGCCTTGGGTTTCGATTTTTATGGAGAACCGATAGCGCTTCGCCAGTTTTTCCAGCTGTTCGGCGGCCATGTAGGTATGTGCGACGCCGGTGGCGCAGGCGGTTACCGCGACAACATGCAGGTTGCGGTCGCTGGAAAAGGGTTGAACTTCATCTTTAGCGCTGCGTGTCATGATAAGTTTGCTCCCTTGTTCTTACGCCGGTATTCAAGCGGCGTGCAATCGTTAATGTCCCGGAACACTTTGCAAAAATAGTTGGTGTCGGTGAATCCGCACTTCTCTGCCACCTCGTTGATCTTCATCGTGGAGTGAGTTAGCAGCGTTTTTGACCGCGAGATCCGGGCAAGCTTAAGGTACTCGTTAAACTTCACGTCTGATTCACGGGTAAACAGACGAGACAGATAGCCGGGCGAAATATTAAACGTCTCCGCGACGCTTTCGCGGCTAATTTCCTGGTGATAGTGACTATCGATGTGGCTTTTAATTTCATCCAGCAGTGAGAACGGCCCTCGCGGGTTGTTCATCCCTTCGGCCACCTGATAAAGCAGGTCGTTTAACAGGGCATAGACGATATGGGCGAACGTTTCGCTGGTTTTATCCTGCGCCCAGGCCAGTGACTCTGCGAGCTCCAGCAGGCGATCGCGTACCGTGCTGCTCGAGTTCTGGAGGTTGAATTTCTCGACCTCTTTAAACTGCGTACCGTCCCAGTTGCTGATACTAAAACCGACATCCTGCTTCCAGAACACAATCGACATACAGATAACCGGGTTTTCCCACTGCGGTGAATTCCAGCTGTTGGCGGGAATATAGGTAATGGTTCCCACCGTGCGCTCGCATTTGATTATCCGGTCGCTGCCTTTAGGCAGCAGCATATTCAACGCGCCTTTCACCGTGAGCTCGATGCGCGGGACGTGCAGATGATAGGCCATCACCGGTGGCTGGGCGTCACCGTTTGCCACCAGCACGCTTTCGGTGGTCGCGCACTGGGCGCTAAACTCGCTCAAAATTGACTGTATGAATGCGGCCATTTTCCTGGTCCTTATTGCTCATCCCGGGGTTTTACCACGGTCTTTAGTACCTTCACTGCGATGGCGGTGGTGAGCGTGCCGGCAATGACCGAAACGATATAGCCGAAATGATTACTGACTACGGGGAGGACAATCAGTCCCCCCCACGGTGCGGCATTGGTGGCACCAAACCACAACGATGAAATCGCCGCCACCGCGCTGCCGAGCATGATTGCCGGGATCACGCGCACCGGATCGGCGGCGGCGAAAGGAATCGCGCCTTCGGTTATGCCCATAAACCCCATGATGATGGCCGGTTTACCGGCCTCCCGTTCGACGTCGTTAAAAATCCCTTTGAACATGAATGTGGCCAAGGCCAGCCCAAGCGGCGGCGTACAGTCGGCGGCGGCAACGGCGGCCATCAATTGCGGATTCGTTGAGATCAGCGCCACGGCGAAAAAGAAGGCGGTTTTGTTCATCGGGCCGCCCATATCGACGGCAATCATGCAGCCTAAAATACCGCCGAGGATGATAAACGAAACGCCCTGCATATTGGCTAGCCAGGCGCTGAGCCATTTCATCATCCCGGCTATCGGGTCACCGATAATGTAGTAGACCGCCATGCCGGTCACGAAAGTCCCAATCAGCGGGATAATGAAAATCGGCAGCACCATCCGCAGAAATACAGGAATTTTCAGGCGCGCAATAATAGCCAGCAGCAGCCACACGACCAATCCGGCAATAATACCGGCCAGCATACCGCCTAAGAAACCGGCCCCCATTTGATAGGCCATGAGGCCGCCGATAGCACCGGGGGCGATGCCGGGTTTATCCACCATCGACCAGGCGATAAAACCGGCCAGAATTGGGATAAACAGCGTCAGACCGGCCATGCCAATCTGCGACATCGCCTTTAAAAAGCCACTTTCCGGAATCGCCGCATGGTCGTTGAACATCACCGCCAGCGCCAGCAGCACGCCGCCAGCGACGACAAACGGCACCATGTAGGACACTCCGGTCATAAAATGCCGCTTGGTATTTTTTAATAGTTTTAACATACCGGCCTCGTTGCAGGGTGGGGCGACTTAGCGCGCCAGGGTGCTGAAAATCAGGTCATAAAGTGCAATAGGCGAAGTGGCCGCTTTGGCTTGGCTGACGAACTCATCGTTCATCAGCATGCGGGCAAGCGTCGAGAAATAGCGCATGTGTTCATGTTCAGCGGCATGCTCGCTGATGGAGAGCATGAACACCATATCCACCTGCACGCCCCCCCAGGCGACGGGCTGCTTTAAACGGGCAATGCTGACGGTTGAATTCTCAATCGCGGATGTGCGCGCGTGCGGGATGGCAAAGCCCGAGCCAACCACGGTCGGGAAGGGAATTTCCCGCGCCCAGATATCCTGGCATAGCTTTTCGCGAGATGCAGTGCGCTGCAGGAGCCAGAGATGATCGACCATTTTTTTGATCGCCTCATTTTTATCTTCCGCCGCCAGATCCCACTGGATCATTTCGGGTGTCAGCAGCGATTTATCCGCGGACTGAGCCGGTGGTTGGCTGATTTTTTGCTGCTGCACGGCAATTTCGTGGCGATAGTCGCGCAGGATCCGTTCCGTGATGTCGGTTATCAGAATGCCATATCCCGCGTCGAGCACGACGAGCTTCTGGCCGGAAGAGTCGGTGGGTAGCGCAATATCCGCAAGGGTTGGGATCGCCAGCGCCCGGGCGAGAATCGCCGTGTGTGAATTTTTCCCGGTATTGGAAAGCACCAGCCCTGCCAGATTTTCACGTTTAATGGCGAGCAACTGGCTTGGCGTTAGCGCGCTGGCAAATACTACGGCAGGAGCGGTCAGCGCGGGTGCCCCTTGTAGCAGGGGGTGAGTCTGGTCAATCGTTCGCAGAATTTGCGTGGCGATGTCGAGAATATCCAGCGTGCGCTGCTGAATGTAGCGGCTCGACGAACGTTGCAGTAGGGCGCTGTAGTCCATCGCCGCGTGGAGCACGGCTTGCCAACAGCTCTGCCCCTGCATGAGATAGTCGCCGATGCTGTCCTGAAATTCGCCGTCGCTAATAAATGCCAGATGCGCCTCCAGCAAATCATGTTCAATGCCTTCAGTAAGTCGCAGGGCGGCGATTTTTTCCTGGCGCAGCGTGGCTAACGCCGTGGCAAATGTCTGCTGCTCTAGCTCAATGCTTGAATGCTGCTGCGGGCTTTGCGCCAGCAAATCGTCAAAACTGGCGCTGGCGATGACGACCGGCGGCGCAATGGCGATCCCCTCGCTGATGCAGGCACCGGTCTGGTACTGGGGTTTTAGCTCTTCCAGCCAGCGCGGGAGATGGCCCGGTGCCGTTTCCGCGATCGCGCTGAAATCAGGAAGATGCGCCAGCAGCGCTTCCAGCGCAACGGCAGCGCTGTCGCTATCCGGGCCGCTAAGCGTTATCCGGCAGCTATCGCCCGGTAAGGTATCGGTAGCCACCAGCGACAGCGCATTTCTGGCGCTGCCAGCAATTCCGGTGCGTTGGTTTTGCCAGTTAATCTCGGCCTGATAGGTGTTGCACAGACGTGCGATATGCCCGGCCGGTCTGGCGTGGATCCCCTCGCTTAAGGTGCAATGATAGGTGATTTCCTTCGCCATGCGAGACTCCTGAGAGCGTAGTGCGGATAGCGCGGGCGACTACGCGGCGGAAAGCGTAAATGGGCAATGTAATGGCCAATATCTTTCACTGAACCATCAGGGGTTCATATAGTAAAAAAGTCACCTTTTCTTGAAAATAGTGACCTGATTGTGAATTTGTGATGTTAGTCATACTTTTCTGATAGGGGACTCTTATCTATATGACTGTTTTTAAAATGATAATCATTTTGCTTGATGGCGAAGTGTTTGCGACTTAGGTCACAAATTTCAAGCGGAGGCGGGAGAGTGTGAAGGGAAATACCGCCCGACGCTGGGCGGTATGGCTGCGCTTATCCGCGAACCCAACCTTTACGGATCGGCAGTGAGAAAATCAGGCGGTAAACCTGCTGCAAGCGCGGGAAGACGCTGGCGCCGATAAAGTGCCACAGCATCTGTGCCGCAATACAGCCAACAACGCCACACAGGAAGCCGCCGAGCATATCCATCGGCCAGTGCACGCCGAGATAAACGCGTGACCAGGCAATGGCGACCCCGATAGCCATCAATACCAGCCCGGACCACAGGCGGTGCCAGAACAGGAACGCCAGCGCGAAGGTGAAAATCACCGTGCCATGATCGCTTGGGAAAGAGTTGTCCGCTGCGTGATGCAGGAAGTTATAACCGACGTTGGCAACAAACGGCCGCTCATGCGGGAACAGTTGGCCCATCGTCCAGGAGATCGTCAGGCTGACCGCCATCGCCAGGGCCACTTTAACCACCAAATGACGTTGCGCATGTACCTGCCGGCGCTCACCCCACAGCCACATGGCGGCAGCCAGCACGGGAACGATAAGAATCAGGTCCTTGGCTAAAAATGTGGCCAACGAAATCTGCCACTGCGCTGAGGCAGGGGTAGCGTTGATCATTAAAAACAGCGTGTTATTAAGATTTTCCAGCATAACGTTCCGGCTTAAAAGATGACGGTTTTATGACGGCCACCTTAAAAAACCATGCCAGGACGGTAAACCAGTATTGTCTGAATCCTGTCACTAACAGGCAACTATCTGGAGAATAAGGTGGTGCAACAAGTGGCGTAGAGTATAACGTGCACAACCTTAAGCAAATCTTAACGACATCAATTTGTGCGAAATCGTTAAGCTGCGTGATAATTAACTATCACCACTACCGTGCATTGATTAAACTTGCGCGTTTTTATGACGGATGCGAGTCAAATGGATACTTCCACTTCTTCCCGGAAACGCTTGGGGCGTAAGGCAATTCTGTTCCCGCTTTGCCTCGTGCTCTACGAGTTTTCCACCTATATTGCCAACGATATGATCCAGCCGGGGATGCTGGCAGTCGTGCAAGAATTTAATGCCGGCGACGAGTGGGTTCCAACCTCCATGACCGCGTATCTGGCGGGCGGTATGTTCCTGCAGTGGCTGCTGGGGCCGCTGTCGGATCGCATCGGACGTCGTCCGGTGATGCTCACCGGGGTTATCTGGTTCATCGTCACCTGTCTTGCCACGCTGCTGGTACAAAACATCGAGCAGTTTACCTTCATGCGCTTTTTGCAGGGGGTGAGCCTGTGCTTTATCGGTGCGGTGGGCTATGCGGCGATTCAGGAGTCATTCGATGAGGCCACTTGCATCAAGATAACGGCGTTAATGGCCAACGTTGCGCTGATTGCGCCGCTGTTAGGGCCGCTCGTGGGGGCCGCGTGGATCCATCTTGCGCGCTGGGAGAGCATGTTTGTGCTGTTCGCTGTGCTGGCAGCCATCTCTTATCTCGGTCTCTTCAAGTCGATGCCTGAAACGGCGACCCGCCTCGGTGAATCACTTTCGTTGAAAGCGCTGGGCCGCGACTATCGCGAAGTGCTGAAAAATGGCCGCTTTGTCGCCGGCGCACTGGCGACAGGGTTTGTCAGCCTGCCGCTGTTGGCGTGGATTGCGCAGTCGCCGGTGATTATTATCAGCGGCGAGAAGGCCAGCAGCTATGAGTATGGTCTGCTGCAGGTACCGATCTTCGGCGCCCTGATCCTTGGCAACCTGGTGCTGGCGCGTTTGACCTCACGGCGTACGGTACGCGAGCTGATTATTGCCGGCGGTTATCCCATTATGTTCGGCTTGATTCTAGCGGCTGCGGCGACGGTGGTCTCTTCTCACGCCTATCTGTGGATGACGGCTGGGCTGAGCTTCTACGCCTTTGGTATCGGTCTTGCGAACGCGGGGCTAGTGCGTCTGACGCTGTTTGCCAGCGACATGAGTAAAGGCACGGTCTCAGCGGCGATGGGCATGCTGCAAATGCTTATCTTCACCGTGGGGATTGAGCTGAGCAAGCACAGCTATCAGCTGGGCGGCATTGGTATGTTCAGCCTGTTCAATCTGGCGGGCGGTGTGCTGTGGCTGGGGCTGGTGGTGATGTTCCTGCGCGATAAGCGCGTCGGCAGCGGCTTACAGCCGGAGTAATCCCGGCAGGCGCTGCGCATTACCGGGCTACAGCCGTAGCCCGGTGTTCAGTCAGGCAAACGGCGCTTCGCCCTTCAGCGCTTTATCAATGATGGCTAACACACCTTCATCATTGTTATGCGGCGCATGATAGCCCGCGACGGCTTTTACCGCCTCGGCGGCGTTGGCCATTGCAAAGCCGTATCCGGCCTGTTTCACCATCTCAATATCATTTCCGCTGTCGCCGAAAGCGACCACTTCCTCATCGGCAATCCCCCAGCGGTCCTGCAGTAAACGCAGACCGTGTGCTTTATGCACACCGGGGATAATCAGGTCAATACTGCCGTGTCCGGTGGTCACTGCCGTCAGCAGATGGCCGAGCTTGGCGTCCAGCGTCGCCTGCATCTGCGGAACTTTGTCATCAGGAATATTCAGGGCGAACTTCAAAATGGTGTCATCGATATTGTCGAAGTTATCCACCAGTTCGATGCGGTGATAGTAGTGTTCGGCAATCTGATGGAAGCGCGGGTCATAGCTTTTCAGCGTATAGGCGCTGGCTTTACCACAGGCGATAATTTCAATTTCCGGGCGGGTCAGCAGGAAATCAACAATCTGCTGGAAGTGGTCGCGCGGCATTGAGCAGTTATACACATCTTCGCCCGCATCGCGCACCCAGCCGCCGTTCTCGGCCACGAAGGCGATTTCCCCAACAATCTCCGGGAAGAAGGAGGCCAGTTGGTAATACTGGTTACCGCTGGCGACCACGAAGCGAATCTGCTGCGCTTTCATCTGCTGATACTGCTGACGAAAACGCTCGCGGTTGTAGGTTTTCTTATCGTTGAGGAACGTGCCATCCATGTCTACGGCGATCAATTTAACGCTCATTAGTGACTCTCCATTACAGCGCGGGGCTCGGGTTTAGCCACCGCTTTTGCGACTATCGCGGCAATCAGAACCAGCGCCAGTACGGCCAGCATCGCGCTGCGCAGGCCGTAATGTTCGCCGAGGAAGCCGAGCAGCGGCGGTCCTACCAGGAACGCCAGATACCCGGTGGTGGCAACAACGCTTACGCGGGTAGGGGCATCCGGGCCGGTGTCGCTGGCAGCGGAAATGGTCAGTGGGAAACCGAGCGATGCGCCCAGACCCCATAGGATAACCGACACCCCGGCAACCCAGGGACTGTCGACAAAGATAATCAGTGCGATACCCAACGCGCCCATCAGTGCGCTGGCGCGGACCACGGTGACGCGGCTGTAGCGATCAATAAACCAACCGCCGGTAAAGCGGCCGACCGTCATCCCTAGCGTAAAGCCAGCATAAATCAGCGAGCCGGAGGTGGGGCTAAAGCCGTGGCCATCGACCATCAGCAGCGGTAGCCAGTCATTAGCGGAGCCTTCGGCAAAGGCCATCGCCAGCACCACGACGCCAATTAGCATCAGTTGCCCATCGCGCCAGAAAGGCACGCCTTTTTCCTGATGCTGTGCATTCTCGGCCTCGTTGCGCCCGGTACCGTCCGGAATGGCTTTGATCGCGATAGCAATGGGGGCGATACCCACCAGCGCCGCGACCAGAATATGCCACATGGCCGGCAGGCCAAAGGCAGTTACCGCCATGCCGACGCCCGCACCGACCAGGGTGCCAAAGCTGTAGAAGCCGTGCATCATTGGCAGCACGGTTTTTTTCATTTCGCGCTCAACCGCCGCGCCTTCGACGTTAATGGCGACTTCCGCCGAGCCGAAGCTCGCGCCAAAGATTGCCAGTCCAATGGCGAATACCCATGCTGAACTGAGATACAGCGCCAGGCTTAGGATCATCATGCCAACTAAAGCGCAAGACATGGTGGTGCGGATAACGGTGCGGGTACCGAATCGTTTCACTAAAAAGGCCGAACAGAGGATGCCGCTCATCGAACCAATCGACAGGCCAAACAGCACAATGCCCATTTCGGCGGTAGAAACCGACAGGATGTCACGGATTGCTGGAGTACGCGTGGCCCAGGAGGCCATCAACAAGCCGGGTAAAAAGAAGAACATAAAAAGTGCCCACATCCGCAGTTGCAGGGCTTTACGGGAGGTTAACGTTGTCATCCATTCGAGTCGGGTCGGAAAGTGTGCAGACAACACTAACAAGGTTGTGTACATTTGTACATAACCTGAAAGAGGAGAGTTATGGCTCGTCGACCGAATGACCCGCTGCGTCGCGCCCGTATTATTGATGCGACTCTGGAAACCATCGCCGTCCATGGCATTAGCGCGGTGACGCACCGCAAAATCGCCAGCTGTGCCGATGTCCCGCTGGGCTCAATGACCTACTATTTCGACGGCATTGAGGCCCTGCTGGGCGAAGCCTTTGCCACCTTTACGACACGAATGTCGGAGGAGTACACGGCATTCTTCACCGGCGTCACTACCGTTGATGGCGCCTGCGATGCGGTGGCGGAACTGATTTTCAGTAGCCAGGTCACCACGCCGAAAAATATGACGCTGATGTATCAGCTTTATGCGCTCGCCAGCAGTACGCCAACGCTAAAAGCGGTGATGCAAAACTGGATGCGCCGCAGCCAGCAAACGCTGGAGCAGTGGTTCGACCCGGCTACCGCCCGCGCGCTCGATGCGTTTATCGAGGGGATGACGCTGCACTTTGCAACCGACCGCCAGCCGCTCGCGCGTGAGGAGATCCGAAAAATGGTAGGGCGGATTGCGGGAGAGAATGGCTAAAAGCGTATACGCTTAGGCAAACTCTTTTGCCGAGGCCTTGCGATGACGACAGTATTATCCGGCGGCTGCCTGTGCGGCCGCATCACCTTCACTGCCATGAATCCCACCAACGCCCACAGCTGCTCTTGCGATATCTGCCAAAAACATACCGGCGGCCAGACCGTGGTGTGGCTCGAGTTCGCCGCCGACGATGTCCAGTGGACGGGAGAGGGCGGGCGGCCTGCCACTTGGCGCTCTTCTGACGTTTCCAGCCGCGCATTCTGCCCACGCTGCGGCAGCTCGCTGGGCGCAATTGACGACGGCCCGGTGATCGCGCTGCTGAGCGGCGTGTTTGACCAAAACCAGAGCGCCGCGTTTGCGCCTGATTTTCATGCCTTCGAGGATATGAAACCGCAGTGGTGGCGTGAGGTTTTGCCGGATGGGGAGTGAGGGCATAGTGGCACGGTTTACGATTGTGACTATTACCCCGGCGTCGTGATCTAAGGCTAAATAGTCATCACTGAAAGCTGAAAAACTATTAAGCAACCGGGTTTTTTAATCGTCTGCTGTAACCGGACTCGTCAGCAATCTCCAGCCGTTTCGCCTCCGCCATGGCTTTACTCCGCATCGCGGAAAGTAAAGGCTTAAAGGCGTGGGTGTTTCCCTGGATGTTTAATGGCAATGCTATGCTGCCAATCAGACTCTCTTCAAGAACCCAGGGTTCATCGTGTGCAACCCAATGCACTTTCGCGTTTTGTTCCATCCATCTATCCAGCCATTGTTCTCCTGAATGTGTGAAGGTGGTTCTGGTTCCGGAGCCAACGCGGCGAAGCGGAAAATGGCTTTCCGCAGCAAGTAAGACTCCTAGCGTTCGCCTAAGCGTTGAACCCTCAGCATTACCGCTGTAATGAGTTTTGATACGTGTTTTGAGATTAGCTTTACTGCTGGGTTTGCCCTTTTTATCGGGTGAGATACCGACATAAAGTAGAGTGTAGCCATCTTTCTCAATACAGCCTTCGGTTGGCACGCAAGAGGGGAGGTCTTTAAACCACCAGAAATAGACACCGTTTGTGGCAGGCACGGGGGTTGGCCTACTCATTACTTCTGCTCTGCTATAGGTTTTTTCAGGGTAAAACGCGAACATATTCAATCCTTACTATCTCTTTTATTTGATTTTATTCGATAGTAGGTGGGAATGCTTGATCACAAATAAATGGATGTTATGAATGACAGATCCAAGGGCTGTACTGAGCGGGAAGAGGCGGCGTTATGACGGCTGGCTGATGACTGGCCGAAGGAACCTATGTGAAGCGCCATGAACGTCAGGCAACAAAAAACCCATCAACCTTGAACCAAAGATGGCGGGGTTGATGGGCTCCACAAAATGGGGACATCAAAGAAAAGCAGTGGCACTAATTAAGACTTGCGCTTGGTCAAAAAGTTCTGCGTTGCGCAAAAATATTTTTCTTTTCTTTGTTTCCCATTGGCTCGGGCTAGCCGCCGAGCCCTGGCCAGATGATGATAATCAGCGTACCGGCCAATGTTAACAATACGTTAGCAATAGCATAGGTGCCCGCGTAGCCGAGCGCAGGAATGTTGCTGCGTGCGGTGTCGCTGATGATTTCCATTGCCGGCGCACAGGTTCGAGCACCCATAATCGCCCCGAACAGCAGCGCGCGGTTCATTCTCAGGATGTAGGCCCCGAACAGGAAGCAGATGACGACCGGGATCAGGCTGACGAACAATCCGGCAACCAGCATTTGCCCGCCCACCGCGCCGAGGCCGTTGCCAATCCCGCTACCGGCGCTCAGGCCGACGCCGGCCATAAATACCATCAGACCAAATTCTTTCACCATGTTCAGCGCACCCTGTGGGATGTAGCCGAAGGTCGGGTGGTTGGCACGCAGGAAGCCCAGCATGATACCGGCAAACAGCAGACCGGCCGCGTTGCCGACGCCGAAATTGAAGTTGCTGAACTGGAAGGTGATCATGCCGATCATCAGGCCTACGATAAAGAAGGCGCAGAAGGCCAGCAGGTCGGTCACCTGGCTGTGAATAGACACGAAGCCGATGCGGTCGGCGACGGTTTTCACGCGGCGCGCATCGCCGCTCACCTGCAGTACGTCGCCTTTGTTGAGCACTATGTTGTCGTCAATCGGCATCTCAATCTGGCTGCGGATCACGCGGTTCAGGAAGCAGCCGTGGTCGGTCAGCTTGAGCTGCGCCAGACGGCGGCCAACGACATTGTGGTTTTTGACCACAATCTCCTCGGTGACGATGCGCATATCCAGCAGGTCGCGGTCGAAGACTTCTTTACCGTTACGGAAACTTGGGTCAAGGCGCGCATGGGCGTCCGGGTAACCGACCAGTGAAATTTCGTCGCCCATTTGCAGCACCGCATCGCCGTCTGGGTTAGCGAGAATGCCGTTACGACGGATACGTTCGATATAGCAGCCTGTCTGGCGATAGATGCCCAGCTCGCGCAGATTTTTACCGTCGGCCCAGGCGACTAATTCCGGGCCCACGCGGTAGGCGCGGATCACCGGCAGATAGACTTTACGATTGGTATCGGTATCCAGACCGCGCTCGCGAGCGATTTGCTGGGCGCTGGTCTGCAGATCCTGGTGCTGGAACTTAGGCATATAGCGCGCGGCGACAATCAGGCTCACCAGACCAATCAGATAGGTCAGGGCGTAGCCGAGGCTCAGATGATCCTGCGCCTGCGCCAGCAGGCTGGCCTCCATGCCGGAGTGTCGTAGCGTATCGCCTGCACCCACCAGCACCGGGGTCGACGTCATCGAACCTGCCAGCAAACCCGCAGTCAGACCGATATCCCAGCCGAATAGCTTACCGAGTCCCAGGGCAATCAGCAGAGCGCTGCCGACCATCACCAGACCGAGCATCAGATAATTCTTGCCGTCGCGGAAGAAAATAGAAAAAAAGTTTGGCCCCGCTTCTACGCCTACGCAAAAAATAAACAGCATAAAGCCCAGGTTAAGCGCCTCAGTGTTAATACTGAAGTGTTGTTGCCCTAATAAGAGAGAAACCACTAAAACGCCAATGGAATTACCAAGTTGGATTGAGCCCAGGCGTAATTTACCGAGACAAAGCCCCAGCGCTAATACCACGAATAATAACAGGATGTAATTCCCGTTTAACAAATCTGCGACGTTTATATTCACGGAGTCTAACTTATTGTTTACCAGTAACGTGTTGAAAGGAATGGCTATTTGGTCTACTGTTGACCAAGGGCTATGGCATGTGTGCTGCTATCCTGTACCCGCAGAATAACCAGAAAATAGCGGACGATAGTTTAATCGTTCCTGGCTACTACTGCCAGTAACAATCGCTTTTAGCACAGAAGTGTTTTGGCATGGAAAGCCAATGACTTTATCTGACTGGGCGTCCGAAAGGACGAAGTCTGGATTTCGATAGAGAGATTTTTCAGGAGATGCGTGTGAAAACTGAACGCGGTTGGGCTGGTGTTATTTGCTGCTTCATATTATTTATTGTGGTTTTTTGTTCACTTCTTCTGCAAGTGAAGGGCGCTTTTCGCACATCGGGAACCCCTGAGCTGGGTCTGCTGTTTTTCCTGATTCCGGGCGTCGTTTCAAGCTTTATTTCTTCGCGCCGTCGGGTGCTGCGTCCGCTGCTGGGTGCTATTCTGGCGGCACCGCTGTGCCTTCTGCTGGCCCGGGTTTTCATTATCAGCGATCGTTCAATGTGGCAGGAACTGGCGTGGTTATTCAGCGCTATCTTCTGGTGCGCGCTGGGAGCGTTGTGTTATCTATTCGTCAGCTCAATGCTGGGCGATAAACGCCGGGAAGGAAAACGCCCGCTGTAGAGGCGGGCGCTGCAATCAGTATTAAGCAAACAGGCCGAGGTTTTCTTTCGCCCAGGCTTCAAAATCGGTACATCCACCAATGTGCTGCTGGTCGACAAAAATCTGTGGCACGGTCTCAACCGGTTTACCCACCGTTTTTTCCAGGTCGGCTTTGGTAATACCTTCCGCATGAATATCGACGTAACGGTAGTTAAAATCGTCACGTTCCTGAGTCAGTTTTTCCGCCAGCTCTTTTGCACGAACACAGTAAGGGCAACCAGGGCGACCAAAAATAACGGTAAACATATGTCTCTCCTTAAACGAGCGGACTAATCAATGTGCCTGTCGGCGAATGGCGCTTATCATGCCGCGCTAAGGCAGAAGGGGAAAGAAGGTTCTACCTGTTGTTACGATTCATTCAGGCTATGTTTGGCTAATTATTTTTTGCGGTCTTGCCGTTATACTCGTCGTCAATAGCCTAACAAATTGCGGTACAGATTCACCGGAGAAACGTATGCGTTCGCTCGGAGCACTCCCGAAAAGCGTGTTAATACTGGAGGCCATCGGCATGGTTGTGCTGGCTGCGGCATGGTTGTCGTTGAATCAGTACGTCACGCTGCCCGACCCCTTTGCCAGCCAGTTGGCGGCGGTGGTGATGATCTTCGTGGGTATTGCGCTAATGCTGCCCGCCGCAGCGGTGCTTTTTTGGAGCATTGCCCGTACGGTCGCCCCGCAGCTGATGAATTCTGACCTGCCGCGCAAAAAGGAAAAAAAAGATGACACCGACCATTGAGGTTTTGCTTAACCATCGCTCCATTCGCCAGTTTACCAACGAAGCTATTAGCGACGAGCAGCGCGAGGCGATTATTGCCAGCGCGCAGGCGACGTCCAGTTCGAGCTTTTTGCAGTGCACTTCCATTATCCGCATCACCGATAAATCGACGCGTGCGCAGCTGGTTGAGCTGACTGGTGGGCAGGCCCACGTGGCGCAGGCGGCCGAGTTTTGGGTGTTCTGTGCCGATTTTCATCGTCATCTGGAAATCTGTCCGGATGCACAGTTGGGGCTGGCTGAACAGTTGCTACTGGGCGTGGTCGATACGTCGTTGATGGCGCAGAATGCGCTGACCGCGGCGGAGTCGCTGGGGCTTGGCGGCGTGTACATCGGCGGTCTGCGTAACAATATCCAGCAGGTGACGGATCTGCTCGGCTTACCAAAACACGTGCTGCCGCTGTTTGGCCTGTGCCTCGGCTGGCCGGCCAGTCAGCCGGATCTCAAGCCGCGCCTGCCGGCTTCGCTGCTGGTGCATGAAAACCACTATCAGCCGCTCGATAAGGCGGAGCTGGATCGTTATGACGAGCTGCTGGCGCAGTATTATCTGTCGCGTAGCACCAATGCTCGTCGCGATACCTGGAGTGACCATATTCGCCGTACGCTTATCAAAGAGAATCGACCATTTATTCTCGATTACCTGCATAAGCAGGGTTGGGCAACGCGCTGATAGATGACGAATAATTGGCGGGGCTAAAGCCTGAAATTGTGTGCGGGCGCATGCACCCGGCCCGGTGGGCGCTGTATCATACGTCGGCTTTTTTAAGGTCTTCAGGAGAGGTAAAGGGTGAAAATTGCCATTTTGTCCCGGGATGGAACGCTCTATTCGTGCAAGCGCCTGCGTGAGGCAGCCAGGCGTCGGGGGCATATTGTTGAAGTGCTCGACCCGCTTTCTTGCTATATGAATATTAATCCTGCCGCGTCGTCTATTCATTATAAAGGGCAGCAGCTACCGCACTACGACGCGGTGATCCCGCGTATTGGATCGGCGATTACCTACTATGGCATGGCTGCGCTACGCCAGTTTGAAATGCTGGGAAGCTATCCGCTAAACGAATCGGTGGCCATTACCCGCGCCCGCGACAAGCTGCGATCTTTGCAACTGCTGGCGCGTCAGGGCATCGATCTCCCCGTCACCGGTATTGCACACTCCCCGGACGATACCAGCGATCTTATTGATATGGTGGGCGGCGCGCCGCTGGTGGTGAAACTGGTGGAAGGGACGCAGGGGATCGGCGTGGTGTTGGCGGAAACCCGGCAGGCGGCGGAGAGCGTCGTGGACGCGTTTCGTGGCCTGAATGCCCATATCCTGGTTCAGGAGTACATCAAAGAAGCCAAAGGTCGCGATATCCGCTGCCTGGTGGTGGGTAATGAAGTGGTGGCGGCGATTGAGCGGCGGGCAAAAGACGGCGATTTTCGCTCGAATCTGCACCGTGGCGGTGTCGCGACGGTCGCGGATATCACCGCTGCCGAGCGTGAAATTGCGGTGAAAGCGGCACAAACGCTGGGTCTTGATGTTGCCGGTGTCGATATTTTGCGTGCCAGCCGCGGTCCGCTGGTGATGGAAGTGAACGCTTCACCCGGTCTTGAAGGGGTGGAAACCACCACCGGAATCGATATTGCGGGCAAAATGATCGAGTGGATCGAGCGCCAGGCGCGCCCAGGCTTTTGCCTGAAAATCGGCGGATAGTACGTCTATCGTGGTATGCACTGGCGTTTTTGCGTAGACTGTGCGCTAAAATCGTACTTTTACCGGGCCTACGCCCGGTAGTTTGTTTTTCTGGGTTGTTATTTTACTGCATGAGGTCATAGGCAATATGGATTCTCTCGTCGTCCCGAGTCTGGATACGTTACGTCAGTGGCTCGACGAAATGGGCATGAGCTTTTTTGAGTGCGACACCTGTCAGGCGCTGCACCTGCCGCACATGCAAAATTTTGAGGGCATTTTTGATGCCAAAATCGATCTCATCGATAACGTCGTGCTGTTTTCCGCGTTGGCTGAGGTAAAACCTTCCGCGCTGCTGGCGCTGGGTGCCGATCTCTCAGCGATTAACGCCAGTTCACTGACGGTAAAAGCGTTTCTCGATATGCAGGATGATAATCTGCCAAAACTGGTGGTATGCCAGTCTTTATCCGCAGCCGTGGGGGTGACTTTCGAACAGTTCTCCTCATTTGTGCAGCAAAGTGAAGAACAGGTTTCCATGGTGATTCTTGAGGCCTCGGCGCATGACCTGCTGTATAAGGCTGAAGAGAGCGAGCAGCCGCCGGAAGATATTCAATACCATTTTCTTCACTAAGCCAGCCGGCGAAATAGCGCAGTCACTGCCATAGTGGCTGCATATCACATTCTTTTATTCTGCTTTTAACCTATCTTTAAAGATTCTTTCACTACCTGATTGCCGCTTTTGGCTTATCAGATAGAGTGATCTTGCATAAAAAATTGATAAAAGGCGTTTTTTACACTGCCCTATAGCCTCTGACCCGGGCTACAGTTATTCTTTCGACATATCGATGCCCCCCTCTGTATTGCTAGCAATAATCATTGTTGGCGAGATTCTTGCATCGGTATTGCGAGCAATGACTGCAGGGGAGCCCGGTCTCTTCTCTTTCATATAGTCCGAAATAATATGCATGATTTCTGCATACTCTAAATTGCGTATATTTAGTCCGTTTGTTAACGGGCGACGAGAAGGATAAGAGATATGGCCGCCTTGAATAAAAAATGGTTAACAGGTCTGGTGACGGGTGCGCTGATGGCCGCCTCGGCAAGCGTGCTCGCTGCAGAACAAAAAACGCTGCATGTTTATAACTGGTCTGACTATATCGCGCCGGACACCGTGGCGAACTTTGAAAAAGAGACCGGGATTAAAGTCGTGTACGACGTATTCGACTCCAACGAGGTGCTGGAAGGCAAACTGATGGCCGGCAGCACCGGCTTTGACCTGGTGGTGCCGTCCGCAAGCTTCCTTGAACGCCAACTGACGGCAGGCGTGTTCCAGCCGCTGGATAAGAGCAAGCTGCCAAACTGGAAAAACCTCGATCCGGATGTACTGAAGCTGGTGGCTCGTCACGACCCGGACAATAAATATGCGCTGCCTTATCTGTGGGCGACCACCGGCATTGGCTATAACGTCGATAAAGTGAAAGCCGTGTTGGGCAAAGACGTACCGCTGAACAGCTGGGATCTGGTGATGAAACCAGAGAACCTCGAGAAGCTGAAAAGCTGCGGCGTCTCATTCCTCGATGCACCGGAAGAGATTTTTGCCACCGTGCTGAATTACCTTGGCAAAGATCCGAACAGCACCAAGGCTGATGATTACAGCGGTCCGGCGACCGATCTGCTGCTGAAGCTGCGTCCGAATATCCGCTACTTCCACTCTTCGCAATACATTAACGATCTCGCGAACGGCGATATCTGCGTGGCCATCGGCTGGGCGGGTGACGTCTGGCAGGCGGCTAACCGCGCCAAAGAGGCGAAAAACGGCGTGAACGTTTCTTACTTCATTCCAAAAGAGGGGGCGCTGGCCTTCTTCGACGTCTTCGCGATGCCGGCAGATGCCAAAAATAAAGATGAGGCCTATCAGTTCCTTAACTACCTGATGCGTCCAGACGTTATCGCGCATATCAGCGACCACGTGTTCTACGCCAACGGGAATAAGGCTTCTACGCCGCTAGTGAGCGCCGAAGTTCGCGATAACCCGGCGATTTATCCGCCGGCTGATGTCTTCGCCAAACTGTTTACGCTGAAAGTCCAGGATCCAAAAATTGACCGCGTCAGAACGCGTGCATGGACGAAAGTGAAAAGTGGGAAGTAATTCAATCACCTGAAAAGTGATGATTATGCACCGGGGCAGTGCAACTGCCCCAATCTGGACACCGGCCGCCCGGCCGGTAGCCAGGGGTTGATATGACAACCGGGTCATATTGATATTTGTTTTTTGCCGGAGAGCACCAGATTGAACGACGCTATTCCCCGCCCACAGGCGAAAACTCGCAAAGCGCTCACCCCGCTGCTGGAAATCCGTAATCTGACCAAATCGTTTGACGGTCAGCACGCGGTCGATGACGTTAACCTCACCATTTATAAAGGCGAAATCTTTGCCCTGCTGGGCGCTTCCGGCTGTGGAAAATCAACCCTGCTGCGTATGCTGGCGGGATTTGAACAGCCAACGGCCGGGCAAATTGTGCTGGACGGCGTTGACCTGGCGCAGGTGCCACCGTATCTACGCCCGATTAATATGATGTTCCAGTCGTATGCGCTCTTCCCGCATATGACCGTCGAACAGAATATTGCCTTTGGCCTCAAGCAGGACAAACTGCCAAAAGCCGAAATCACTGCCCGCGTGAATGAAATGCTGGCGCTGGTGCATATGCAGGAGTTCGCCAAACGCAAACCGCATCAGCTCTCCGGCGGCCAGCGTCAGCGCGTGGCGCTGGCGCGCAGCCTGGCCAAGCGGCCAAAGCTTTTGCTGCTGGATGAACCGATGGGTGCGCTGGATAAAAAGCTGCGCGATCGTATGCAGCTGGAAGTGGTGGACATTCTGGAGCGCGTTGGCGTGACCTGCGTGATGGTGACCCATGACCAGGAAGAGGCCATGACCATGGCGGGGCGTATCGCCATTATGAACCGCGGTAAGTTCGTGCAGATTGGCGAACCGGAAGAGATTTATGAGCACCCAACCACCCGCTACAGCGCCGAATTTATCGGCTCGGTCAACGTCTTTGAAGGGCTGTTAAAAGAGCGCCAGGAAGATGGCCTGGTGATTGAATCGCCGGGGCTGGTGCACCCGCTGAAGGTGGATCCTGATGCTTCGGTGGTCGACAACGTCCCGGTCTACGTGGCGCTGCGTCCGGAGAAAATCATGCTCTGTGACGAACCGCCGGCCGATGGCTATAACTTTGCCGTCGGTGAAGTGGTGCACATCGCCTACCTGGGCGATCTCTCTATCTACCACGTGCGGCTGCAGAGCGGCCAGATGATCAGCGCTCAGCTACAGAACGAACATCGCTACCAGAAAGGGTTGCCGACCTGGGGTGATGAAGTGCGTCTGTGCTGGGAAGCCGATAGCTGTGTGGTACTGACGGTTTAAGGAGGGGCGATGAGTATTTATGAACCACCGGCCCGCCCGCATAAGCCGGGTGGGATAGCCCTATGGCTGGCGCGCATCAATATGAAACATGGCCGCAAGCTGGTCATTGCGATGCCATATATTTGGCTGATTTTACTGTTTTTGCTGCCGTTTCTGATCGTCTTTAAAATCAGCCTCGCTGAAATGGCGCGGGCCATTCCACCGTATACCGATCTGATGGAGTGGGCGGATGGTCAGCTGAGCCTGACGCTGAACTTTGGCAACTACCTGCAGCTGACCGACGATCCGCTCTACTTTGAAGCCTATCTCCAGTCGCTTCAGGTGGCGGGGATCTCAACGATCTGCTGTTTGTTGCTTGGCTATCCGCTGGCCTGGGCGGTGGCGCACAGTAAACCGTCGACCCGCAATATCCTGCTGCTGCTGGTGATCCTGCCGTCGTGGACCTCATTTTTGATTCGCGTCTACGCCTGGATGGGGATTCTGAAAAACAACGGCGTGCTGAATAATTTCCTGATGTGGCTCGGCGTTATCGACCAGCCGCTGACCATTCTGCACACCAACCTTGCGGTGTATATCGGTATCGTTTACGCCTATCTGCCGTTTATGGTGTTGCCAATCTATACTGCGCTGACCCGCATTGATTATTCGCTGGTTGAAGCCTCGCTGGATCTTGGCGCGCGCCCGCTGAAAACCTTCTTCAGCGTGATTGTGCCGCTCACCAAAGGCGGCATTATTGCCGGCTCGATGCTGGTGTTTATCCCGGCGGTAGGGGAGTTTGTGATCCCGGAACTGCTGGGTGGGCCGGATAGCATCATGATTGGCCGCGTGCTGTGGCAGGAATTCTTCAACAACCGCGATTGGCCGGTGGCTTCGGCGGTGGCGATCGTCATGCTATTGCTGTTGATCGTGCCGATCATGTGGTTCCACAAATATCAGCAAAAACAGATGGGGGATCACGGATGAATAACTTACCGGTTGTGCGCTCGCCGTGGCGCATCCTGATTCTGGTGATAGGGTTTACGTTCCTCTACGCCCCAATGCTGATGTTGGTTATCTATTCATTTAACAGCTCGAAGCTGGTGACCGTGTGGGCGGGCTGGTCGACGCGCTGGTACGGTGAACTGTTCCGCGATGACGCGATGATGAGCGCGGTGGGGCTGAGTCTGACCATTGCCGCTGCGGCGGCAACGATGGCGGCGATCCTGGGCACCATCGCGGCGATGGTGATGGTGCGCTTTGGCCGCTTCCGCGGGTCCAATGGCTTTGCCTTTATGATCACCGCGCCGTTGGTTATGCCGGATGTGATCACCGGGCTGTCGCTGCTGCTGCTGTTCGTCGCTCTGGCGCACGCCATCGGCTGGCCGGCGGATCGTGGCATGCTGACTATCTGGCTGGCGCACGTGACCTTCTGTACCGCCTATGTTGCGGTGGTTATCTCTTCGCGGCTGCGCGAAATTGATCACTCGATTGAAGAGGCGGCGATGGATTTGGGCGCGACGCCGCTGAAGGTGTTTTTCATCATCACGCTGCCGATGATTATGCCGGCGGTGATCTCCGGCTGGCTGCTGGCCTTTACGCTGTCGCTTGATGATCTGGTGATTGCCAGCTTTGTCTCCGGTCCGGGAGCCACGACGTTACCGATGCTGGTGTTCTCCAGCGTGCGGATGGGGGTCAATCCAGAGATCAATGCTCTGGCGTCGCTGATTTTAGGCGTCGTCGGAATTGTCGGATTAATCGCCTGGTATCTGATGGCGCGCGCAGAAAAACAACGGGTGCGCGATATCCAGCGTGCAAGACGCGGATAATCCACTTAAAATCGATACGGATATGCAGTCGATGCCGCGAACGTTCGCGGCATCGTTTTCATGGAAGGCATCACATTGGAACTGTTTACTCGAACTCGTCGGTCGCATGCCCGTTTGAATGTTCCTGCTATTGTGCAGGTGGCCGCGCTCGCGATTATTTTAATCCGCTGCCTCGATCTGTTGATGATATTCAACCTGCTCGGGTTTGCCGGAATGGTTGATTTTATCCATCGCAGCGTCCAGACCTGGACGTTGACGCTGGTCTTTCTGAGTAGCCTGATGCTGGTCTTTGTCGAGATTGGCTGTGCGTTTTCGCTGGTGAAAGGGCGAAACTGGGCGCGCTGGGTTTACTTGCTCACCCAGGTGATTGCCGCCAGCTACCTGTGGGCCGCCTCGCTCGGCTACGGTTACCCTGAGCTGTTCAGTATTGCCGGGGAGTCAAAACGGGAGATTTTCCGTTCGCTGGTCATGCAAAAGATGCCGGATCTGCTGGTTTTATTCCTGCTATTTGTTCCCTCAGCCTCGCGGCGATTTTTCCGCTTACAATAACGGTGATACAATCCACGCCCCCGTTTTTGTGAAGGTCTTTGTATGCAGTGCGCACTTTATGATGCCGATCGTTGTCGTTCATGTCAGTGGATTGAGCGACCGATTAGCGAACAACTTGCGGCCAAAATGGCCGATCTCCAGACGCTGCTGGCGGATTTTGCCGTTGGCGACTGGTGCGCACCCGTCTGCGGCCCGGAACAGGGCTTTCGCAATAAAGCTAAAATGGTGGTTAGCGGTAGCGTAGAAAAGCCGCTGTTCGGCATGCTGCACCGCGACGGCACGCCGGAAGACCTGACCGACTGCCCGCTCTATCCCGACAGCTTTGCGCCGGTATTCGCCGTTCTGAAGCCCTTTATCGCCCGCGCCGGGCTGACGCCGTATAACGTGGCGCGCAAGCGCGGCGAACTGAAGTATCTGCTGTTAACCGAAAGCCAACTGGACGGCGGTATGATGCTGCGCTTCGTGCTGCGCTCGCAGGACAAGCTGGCGCAACTGCGCGCGGCGCTGCCGTGGCTGCAGGCTCAGCTACCGCAGCTAAAAGTGATCACCGCGAATATTCAGCCGGTGCATATGGCGATAATGGAAGGCGAGGAGGAGATCTTCTTCACCGAGCAGCAGGCGCTGGCGGAAACCTTTAACGGCGTGCCGCTGTGGATCCGTCCGCAAAGCTTTTTCCAGACCAACCCGACCGTGGCCAGCGCGCTGTATGCGACGGCGCGTGATTGGGTAAGGGCGCTGCCGGTCAATCATATGTGGGATCTGTTTTGCGGCGTGGGCGGCTTTGGCCTGCACTGCGCCACGCCGGAGATGATGCTGACCGGGATTGAAATTGCCCCTGAGGCCATTGCCTGCGCCAAACAGTCGGCGGCGCAGCTGGGGCTGGATAAATTACAGTTCCAGGCGCTGGATTCGACACAGTTTGCCACCGCGCAGGGGGAAGTGCCGCAACTGGTGCTGGTCAACCCGCCTCGTCGCGGGATTGGCAAAGCGCTGTGTGATTATCTTAGCGAGATGGCGCCGGAGTATATTGTTTACTCCAGTTGTAATGCGCAGACCATGGCGAAGGATTTTGCCCATTTGACGGGCTACCGCGTGGAGCGGGTACAGTTGTTCGATATGTTCCCGCACACCGCGCATTATGAAGTGTTGACGCTGTTAGTGCGTATCTAACGCGGTGATGACAGCCCGGCAAGCCGCAGGCCGCCGGGTTATCACCGTAGGGCTTACTGACTCATCGCCTCTTTTTTCATGCCATCTTTCGCCATGTTATCCATTTTTCCCATCTTGTCCTTTTTCATGCCGTCTTTGTGCATACCGTCTTTAGCCATTCCCTCTTTACACATGCCGTCCTTACACATTTTGTCATGCGGTTTCGCCATGCCATCTTTGGCCATGCCGTCGTGAGACATTTCCATACCGTCTTTATGCATCGCATCTTTGCTCATGCTGTCGGCGGCCTGAACGTTCACCATAAACAGGGCGGACAGAGCAGCAGCGGCAATCATCATCTTTTTCATGGTATTTCCTCATCATTTTTGCGTTAGGGATTAACTTCCACCAAACCAGTTGTATCCCTGGTCTTCCCAGTAACCGCCTGGGAAACGATTGGTGATTTCGATAGATAAAACGTGCTTCGGGTTTTTGTATCCGAGCTTGGTCGGAATACGGATTTTCATCGGATAACCGTACTCAGGGGGCAGAATGCGGTTATCCCAGGTTAAGGCCAGCAGCGTCTGGGGATGGAGCGCGGTGGCCATATCGATGCTGGTGTAGTAGTCATCCGCGCAGCGGAAGCTGACGTATCTGGCGCGACGGTCAGCGCCAATCAGCTGCAGAAACTCGCGGAAAGGCACGCCGCCCCATTTGCCGATAGCGCTCCAGCCCTCGACGCAGATATGGCGGGTGATTTGGCTGACCTGCTGCATGTGATAAAGCTCGGTTAAGCTCCAGCTTTTGGTTGTCTGTACCAGGCCGCGGATCTCCAGTTGGTAATCACGTCCATCCACTTTCGGGATATCTTCTGGGCCATAGAAGGCGTTAAACGGGAAGGGGCGCGTGATCTGTGACTCACTGTATTCCGGTGCCAGATCGCGGTCGCTAAACAGGAATCCCTGCACGCGATCGTTAAAGCGAGACATGCGGGACAGCGCCGTCTCTACGCTTTCGTTATCGCTGATATCACAACCGGTGAGCATCATGATGCCGCCGAGCGTCAGACCCTGGCGCAACAGGCGACGGCGGTCTGGGCTCAGCAACTTTTCTGCGTCCTTAACCAAATAATGTGAATCGCTGGCGGAAAGAAAGGTCGGTTTTTTCATTTTGTTATCCTTAGCGTCCACGCAGCATGGCGAGTAAAGTTCGCGGCACCAGTAGCACCATCAGCAGGTGAATCACCACGAACAGGCCCATCGCGCTCATACAGAAGAAATGGATATAGCGGGCGGCCTCATAACCACCGAGCAGGTCACGCAGCAGCGGAAACTGCACGGATTTCCACAGTACCAGGCCCGACAGCACCAGACCGATACCCAGCAAAATCACGCCTAAATAAGCCAGCTTTTGCACCGCGTTGTAGTGGCTCAGGTCGGCATGCTGGAGCTTGCCGCGTAGCGCCTGGCGCAGGTCATCGACAATCTCGCGGGGTGAAAGCGGCAAGAATTTGTGGCGAAAACGCCCGGTGATGATGCCGAGCGTCAAATACACCACCGCATTGATTCCCAGCACCCACATCATGGCGAAATGCCACTGCAACGCGCCGCCGAGCCAGCCGCCGAGCGTGAGGCTGGCCGGAAAGGTAAAATCAAACAGCGGGGAGGCGTTGTAGATGCGCCAGCCGCTAAACAGCATGCCGGCAATGGCGATAGCGTTTACCCAGTGGCAGCAGCGCAGCCACAATGGGTGAATGTTTGCAGGATGCGATGCGGACATGGCCGGCTCTCCGTGAATGACATGTCCACAGCATGCGCGGTTTCTGATCACCAGATCCTCACGGAAGTTTAAATAAAATGTGATAACTTGCCGCGCCCGCCTGCGTTAAGCTTGAGAAAAGTCTGTCGGTGAAGAGTTATGAATAGCGCAAAGAAAATACTGCTGGTCGAAGACGATCAGGACATCGCCACCTTACTGCGGCTTAACCTGCAGGATGAGGGCTATCAGATAGTGCATGAAGCCGATGGCAATCAGGCGCTGATACAGCTTGAAAAACAGAGCTGGGACGCGGTGATCCTCGATTTGATGCTGCCGGGCGTTGACGGGCTGGAGATTTGCCGTCGTATCCGCCAAATGACGCGTTATCTACCGGTGATTATTATCAGCGCCCGTACCAGCGAAACCCATCGGGTGCTGGGGCTGGAGATGGGGGCTGACGATTATCTGCCGAAGCCATTTTCCGTGCTGGAGCTGATTGCTCGCGTCAAGGCACTGTTTCGCCGCCAGGAGGCGATGGGGCAAAATATCCGCCTCGAAAGCGGCTCAATAGCCTGTCACGGCCTCGATATCGAACCGCTGTCGCGGGAAGTGCGCCTGCGCGGTGAACCGGTCGAACTGACGCCGCGCGAATTTGACCTGCTGTACTGGTTTGCGCGTCATCCGGGTGAGGTTTTTTCCCGCTTATCGCTGCTCGACCGGGTGTGGGGCTATCAGCATGAAGGCTATGAGCACACCGTCAACACCCACATTAACCGCCTACGGATTAAGATAGAGCGCGATCCCGCCGAGCCGGAAATCATTCTGACCGTCTGGGGAAAAGGCTATAAATTCGCCACGGAAAAAACGGAGTCTACGCCATGATCCGTCGATTGAGCCTCAGCCAGCGTTTAACCTTGGTGTTCACCACTATTTTGCTGCTCTGCGCCGTGGCGGTATGTAGCGTGCAGCTTTACAGCAGCAGCCAGTACGGGAATGCGATGGTGCAGCGGCTGTCGGCCGGCCTGGCGCAGCAAATTGTCAAAAGTGAGCCGCTGCTGGATGCGCAGGGCAATGTGAATCGGCAGACGCTCAAAACATTGTTTGACCGCCTGATGACGCTCAATCCCAGCGTCGAGCTGTATTTGGTTTCACCGGAAGGCCAACTGCTGGCCGATGCCGCTCCGGCAGGGCATTTGAAGCGGCAGACCATCGCCGTTGCGCCGCTACAAACATTTCTCGCAGGTGCCGCCTGGCCGGTCTACGGCGATGACCCGCGCAGCGTTGATAAGCAAAAAGTATTCAGCGTCGCACCGGTGCGTCTGAACGGCGAGCTGCACTGCTATCTGTACATTATTCTGCAGGGTGAGGATCTCAATGCTCTCGCCGATACCGCATGGCGTGATGCGCTGTGGAGCACGCTCTCGTGGTCTTTGCTGCTGGTGGCGCTGTTTGGCCTGCTGGCCGGGATGACCGTCTGGTATTGGGTGACGCGCCCGGTGAAAAAGCTGACCTCGGACGTCCGCGGGCTGGACCAGGACAGTATCAGCGCCATTAAGCAACTGGCGCAGCAGACGCTGGAAAGCCATCCGGCGAATGAGGTGGCGATTTTGCGCAATACCTTTATCGAGCTGGCGCGCAAAATTGCCAATCAGTGGGATCAGCTGTCCGATAGCGACCGGCAGCGCCGCGAATTTATCGCCAATATTTCCCATGACTTACGCACGCCGTTGACCTCTTTGTTGGGGTATCTGGAAACTCTGTCAATGAAAGCCGATACGCTCTCACCCGCCGATAATCGCCAGTATCTGGCCATTGCGCTGCGGCAAGGACATAAGGTTCGCCATTTATCCCAGCAGCTGTTTGAGCTAGCCAAGCTGGAGCACGGCGGAATCAAACCCCAGCTTGAGCGGTTCGCCATTGGCGATCTGATTCAGGACGTGGCGCAGAAATTCGATCTGGCGATTGAAACCCGGCAGCTTAAGCTTCAGGTCGATATGCCGCGGGCGCTGCCGCAGGTGCTGGCCGATGTGTCAATGATAGAACGGGTGGTCACTAATCTGCTGGATAACGCCGTGCGTCATACGCCGATTGGCGGAACCATCGCGCTACGCGTTTGGCAGGAGGGCGCCCAGTTACAGGTCGAAGTCGCCGATAGCGGGCCGGGCGTTGAGCAAGATCTGCGCGACCAGCTATTCCAGCGGCCATCGGTGCTTAATCCGCAGAGCGTGCGGGAGAATCGCGGTGGTCTGGGGTTGCTGATTGTCCGCAGAATGCTGGAGCTGCACGGTGGGGGGATTCGGTTGATGGAAGCGTCCACAGGAGCCTGTTTCCGCTTCTTTGTCCCGCTGTAAAAAGAAACCCCGCTCGGCGCGATGCCTGCGGGGTATTTTCACTTACTGTGGGAACCACTGGTCGCTGATTTTCTGATAAGTGCCATCGGCTTTAATCGCTTTCAGCGCGCCGTTAAGTTTCTCCAGCAGGGCTTTGTTGTCCGGACGCACCGCAATGCCAAGGCCGGTACCGAAGTACTGCGCGTCGGTCACTTTTGGCGTCGCCGCGCCCAGCTGCGGGTTGGTTTTCAGCCATTCGTTCACCACGGCGGTATCACCAAATACGCCATCGATGCGGCCATTTTTCAGGTCAATAATCGCGTTCTGGTAGCTGTCATAGGCCACGGTTTTCACTTCCGGGTGTTTATCCATCAGGTATTTCTGGTGGGTTGTCCCGTTTTCCATCCCGATACGTTTGCCTTTCAGATCTTCAAAGCTTTTGAACTCGCCCTTTTTGGCGATAACTAATGCGGAGTTAGCATAGTATGGGTCGGTAAAGGAGACCTGTTTGCTACGCTCCGGGGTAATATCCATACCGGAAATCACCGCGTCGTATTTTTTGAATTTCAGCGCCGGGATCAGGCTGTCGAACGCATGGTTGGTGAAGGTACATTCGGCCTGCATTTGTTTGCACAGCGCGTTCGCCAGATCGATATCAAAGCCAACAATCTGGTTGTTTGCATCCATTGATTCAAATGGTGGATAGGTCGCGGAAACGCCAAAGCTGATTTTATCTGCGGCATGTGCGCCTGCGGCAACGGTGGCGAGTAAGGCGGCCAATACTAATTTTTTCATGGATGTGCTCCTGTCTGTCTGACTTGTTAGATGCTGCCCTGCGTGTGGCATGGGGGTACAATGCCACTGCGTGAATTTATATGCAATATAATTGAGTAAATATTTTATACATTGCAAAAAAAAACGGACAAGCCAGTGACTTATCCGTTTTTTGATTTTCTATTTATGCAAAACTTAATTGCGGCGCTCGAAGGCTAATGCCTTACGCTCAATTAAGCGCATGAGCAGCGTTAACAGGCCGTTGACGACCAGATAAACCAGCCCGGCGGCACCAAAGACCATCACGTCGTAGGTACGCCCATACAGCAATTGTCCATGGCCCATGACTTCCATCAGGGTGATGGTGT
The DNA here is from genome assembly GCF_001571285.1 of Kluyvera cryocrescens NBRC 102467. Classification (GTDB taxonomy): domain Bacteria; phylum Pseudomonadota; class Gammaproteobacteria; order Enterobacterales; family Enterobacteriaceae; genus Kluyvera; species Kluyvera cryocrescens. The sequence goes on from NZ_BCTM01000013.1 coordinate 145,048, forward strand.
AGGCCAGCGACGTACTCTTGAACACCAGCACCACTTCGTTGGAGTAAGAAGAAAGCGCACGTTTGAGCGCGTACGGCAGTAGGATCGCCAGCGTATCTTTCTTGCTCATCCCCAGCGAACTACAGGACTGCCATTGGCCTTCCGGGATCGCGCGAATGGCACCGTAGAATAGCTGCGTGGTATACGCCGCGCTGTTGAGCGACAGTGCAATCAGCGCGCACAGCCACGGCTCAGACAGCAGGTGCCACACCACCGGATAGTTCTGCAGCGACGGGAACTGACCCGGGCCGTAGTAGATCAGGAAGATCTGCACCAGCAGCGGGGTGCCGGTGAATAGGGTGATGTAGCCGCGAACCAGCCAGACCAGCACCGGCGTTTTCAGCGTCAAAATGATGGTGAAAATCAGCGACAGCACCAGCGCCACGACGATAGAGGCCACGGTTAGCGTCAGGCTGGTATGCAGCCCTTTCATCAGCTCCGGTAAATACTCGAGCATCAGCCTGGTCTCCGTTCAAAGCGAGTGGTACGCAGGTCAATGCGTTTGAGGATGTACTGGCTTAACAGCGTAATCACCAGGTAAATAGCTGCGGCAACGATGTACCAGGTAAACGGCTCCTGGGTCCGCGTGGCGATGCTTTTGGTTTGCAGCATCAAATCGTTCACGCTAATCAGCGACACCAGCGCGGTATCCTTCAGCAGCACCAGCCACTGGTTGCCCAAACCGGGTAGCGCGTGGCGCCACATTTGCGGCATCACCAGACGGAAGAAAATGGCGCTTTTCGACAACCCCAGCGCCTGTCCCGACTCCCATTGGCCCATCGGGACCGCTTTCAGCGCACCGCGCAGCGTTTGCGAGGCATAGGCTGCATAGAGCAAAGAGAGGGCGATAACACCGCACAGGAACGGGCTGACATCGAAGTTTTCGATCTGCATCTGTACCGGAATTTGCACGAAACCAAGGTTTATCGTGAAGCCGTCAGACAGCGTCAGTAGCAGTTGAGAGGAGCCAAAATAGATAAACAGCACCACCAGAATTTCCGGCAGGCCGCGCAGCACGGTAACCAGCGCCGAGCCTGCCCATGCGACAGGACGCCATTTTACTGACTCCCATACCGCAAAGAACATCGCCAGCGCCAGCCCGATGACCAGTGCACAAATGGCAAGGCCGACGGTCATGCCGGCGGCGCTTGCTAAAGGAAACATTTCGTTCATCAAGTCTTACTTCTGGAACCATTTAGCGTAGATGGTGGCGTACGTCCCATCTTTCTTCACTTTTTCCAGCGCAGCATTGAATTTCTGCTGCAGCTCGGTGTTGCCCTGGCGGACAGCGATACCCAGACCGGTACCGAAGTAGCCTTTGTCAGCCACTTTATCGCCCACGGCCGCCAGCTTGTCGTTCGCTTTCAGCCATTCGGTAACCACTGCAGTGTCACCAAAGACGGCATCAATACGACCGTTTTGCAGATCCAGCTTCGCATTCTGATAGCTGTCGTAAGGTACGGTAGTGATTTCCGGATGTTTATCCATGATGAATTTCTGGTGCGTGGTACCGTTCTGCACGCCGACTTTTTTGCCTTTCAGCTGGTCAACGCCGGTGAATTTGCCCTTCACGCCGACAAACAGCGCGGAGTTGTCATAGTACGGGGTAGTGAACAGAACCTGTTTTTCACGCTCAGGGGTGATATCCATTCCGGCCATGACCGCGTCAATACGGCGGAACTTCAGGCTTGGGATCAGGCTATCGAAAGACTGATTGCTGAAGGTACAGGTGGCATCAATCTCTTTACACAGGGCGTTCGCCAGATCTACGTCAAAGCCGACGATCTGGTTGTTGGCATCCATCGACTCAAATGGAGGGTAGGAGGCTTCCGTGGCAAAACGAATGGTTTGAGCGGCGGCAGCGGAGAGGCTGAAGCTTGCGAGCAGCGCGGCAATCAGTATTTTTTTCATAGTCATTGTCCTGAATCTCAGTGAGAAAGATAACTTCTAAATGCATCCGTCTGTGGGCTGTTAAAGCAGCTTGCATCGCCTTGTTCGACGATATAACCGTTTTCCATGTACACCACGCGGCTGGCCGTTTTACGCGCCACTTCGACTTCGTGGGTGACGATAACTTGGGTTATGTTGGTTTCCGCCAGTTCGTGAATGATGCTGACGATCTGTGCGGTGATTTCCGGGTCGAGGGCGGCGGTTGGCTCATCAAACAGCAGAACCTGCGGCTCCATCATCAGCGCACGGGCAATCGCCACGCGCTGCTGTTGACCACCGGAAAGATGCAGAGGGAAGCGGTCGCTAAAGGGTTTGAGGCGTAAACGCTCAAGCAGTTTCTCCGCACGGGCCATCGCCTGATCTTTGCTCAGACCCAGCACGCGGCAGGGCGCTTCAATCAGGTTTTGTACCACCGTCAGGTGCGGCCAGAGATTGTACTGCTGGAAGACCATACCCACGTTTTGACGCAGTTCGCGAATCGCTTTGTCTGACGGGGCTTTAGCAAAATCGAAATGGTTACCCGCAATCGCCAGAGTGCCTGATTTTGGCATCTCCAGCAGATTCAGCACGCGCAGCAGTGAGCTTTTACCCGCGCCGCTTGGGCCAAGCAGCACCAGCGTTTCGCCTTCTGGGCACTGCAGCGTGATGTCGAATAGCGCCTGATGTGCGCCATAAAAGCAGTTAATGCCGTCTAATTTAATGCTCATTGATACCCGTCACGAATATGTTGTCCTCGCCCTGGAAACGCCAGGTGCTTACTCCGCTGCCGCTTTACTCATCCCCGCTGAAGGTATCAGCCGTAGAGGAATTATCAGCAATTGAGGCCGCAAATAGTACCTTTGACAGAATAGTTATGCAATATTTGTGCGTTAAAACTTAAATATAAACCAACTTTTCTTATAAAGTTAGCACAAAATAACGGTCGGGGTGGGGGCGGGGAATAAATGTCGGCATTCCAGAGGGAATGCCAGACATTTTGCCGGAATAACCGGTTAAGCAGAATTTGTTAACAGCTAATTAACGTTTCTCGAGAGATTGGCGTAATGTGCCCGCGGGCGAATGGGTGTTGTTGCCCAGATAGCGCACATCATCAACCGCCCAGCACTGCCCTTCACGCACCATCAGCACTTCATCCTTCCAGCTTTGGCTGCCCTGTTTTAACTCTACGCGCAGCGGGATGTTGCGAGCATCCGTGTTCGGGATGGTGGAGGCGCTATCGACGCTGGCGCTGCTCGGTGGCGTCGTGCTGCTTGAGAACATCCCGGATTGCAGCAGCGCTCGCTTGCTCGCATCCTGGCTGCTGTCATTAAGCAGTTTGGCCAGTCCATCGCTCAGGTATGGGCGCAGTACGGCGTAGTCTGACGTCCGATGCTGGATTTGGAAATCGTAAAACTGCTGTGCCACGGTATCCGGGCCACCTTCCACGCAGGGTCCGCTGCGGGTACCGATATCTTTATAAGCAGGGGTGACGGTCGTACAGGCGCTCAGCAGCAGCGCAGCAGGAAAAATAAAGGCAAGGTTGGTATAACGCATAGTGATTCCTTGTGTGCAGTCCCGGCAGTAATCGCCTCGGCGCCGCCATGCAGCGGGCGCGATTTATGTATACGATTATGGAGTATTCCCTTTTCAAGCATAGCGTATCGGTCCGATAATGCGTTTAGCGCTGAGAGCTAAGACATTGAACGTTAAAGAAGGAGCAGGTAATGCAATTTTCAACGACCCCCACCCTTGAAGGGCAGCCGATTGTCGAGTACTGCGGCGTAGTCACCGGGGAAGCCATTCTGGGTGCTAACATTTTTCGTGACTTTTTTGCCGGTATCCGCGACATCGTTGGCGGCCGCTCCGGGGCCTACGAAAAGGAACTGCGTAAGGCGCGGGAAATCGCCTTTAAAGAGCTGGGCGAACAGGCCAAAGCGCTGGGCGCTGACGCGGTGGTCGGTATCGATATTGACTACGAAACCGTGGGTAAAGACAGCAGCATGCTGATGGTCAGCGTAAGCGGAACGGCGGTTAAAACGCGCAGATGAAACGTTTTCTGGCGGTTTTAATGCTGGCCGTGGTGTTGGTGGGATGTGCCAGTAAAGAAGAGAAAAAAGCGGTGGTCGAGAAGCCTGGTTACGTTCTCGACCGCAGTCGTTCAGCACCGGCAGCCTATCCGCGCGTCAAAGTGCTGGTACTGCACTATACGGCGGATGATTTTGACGGTTCTCTTACCACCCTCACCGGGAGTCAGGTGAGCGTTCATTACCTTATCCCCTCAGTCCCCCCGCTGATGCGCGGTAAACCTAAGATCTGGCAGCTGGTGCCGGAGTCAGAGCTGGCCTGGCATGCAGGGATTAGCTTCTGGCGCGGCGCCACGCGGATCAACGACACCTCGATTGGCATTGAACTGGAAAATCCCGGCTGGAAACAGTCGGAAGGTACCCGCTTCTTTACGCCGTTCGAGCCGGCGCAAATTCAGGCGCTGGTCCCGCTGGCTAAAGACATTATCAAACGCTACAACATTGAGCCGCAGAACGTGGTGGCGCATGCGGATATTGCGCCGCAGCGTAAAGACGATCCCGGCCCACTTTTCCCGTGGCAGTCGCTGGCGCAGCAGGGTATAGGCGCATGGCCGGATGCACATCGGGTGGCGTTTTACCTCAATGGCCGTGCGCCAAACGCACCGGTGTCGACGACCAATCTTCTCGATTTATTGGGGCGCTACGGCTATGAAATTAAGCCGGGGATGACTCGGATGCAGCAGATTCGCGTGATTGCCGCCTTCCAGATGCACTTCCGGCCGGCACGCTGGGATGGCATTGCTGATGCCGAAAGTCAGGCCATTGCGGAAGCGCTGCTGGAAAAATACGGTCAAGGATAAGACTAGCGGGGCAGTTTACCGTGATCTTCAAGCCAGGCGGCGGTACGAATGATACCGTCGTCGAGCGAGACGATTGGCTCGTACCCTAACTCTTCACGCGCGCGGCTGATATCGAGGGTAAAGTCGAAATTTAGCTTTGAAACACCGTAGTGGGTCAGCGATGGCTCTTTCGCACTCTTATCGCCAAAGCGTTCCATGCTGCGGGCGATCATGTCCAGCATCGGGTAGGGAACGGAACGGATCCGGCAGGCAATATCCAGCTCGTCAATCAGTCGTTCAACGATGCTGCGCAGGGTGCGCGGTTCGCCGTTGGTGATGTTATAGGCGCGGCCGGACGGCAGATCATCGCAGCGCGGCTGGCTGGCAAGCCACATCGCGTGTACGGCATTCTCGTAGTATGTCATGTCTACCATCGCGTGGCCGCCGCGCGGCAACAGCACGCTGCCGTAGTGGTGCATCATCTGCGCCAGACGTGGGATAAACACTTTGTCATGCGGACCAAAAACGCTCTGCGGACGCAGAATGGTAAAGCGCGTGTTGGGGTTTGCCTGCGCCAGCAGCTGGATCACTTCTTCGCTGGCAGCTTTGCTGCGAGCGAATTCGTTGGCGAAACGGTGCGGGCGGAAGTCTTCTTTGATATCGCGATGATGGTGATAGTCGAAGTACAGAGAAGGCGAAGAAATATGGATGAAATTACGTACCCCCCACGCCACGGCCCATTCGCCAAGACGACGGGTGGCACGGACGTTGGCCAAATCAAACGCGGCTTGCGTGCCCCACGGCGAGGTAAAGCTGGAGCAGTGCCAAAGGGTATCGACGCCCGCCAGCATGACCTTGGCTTGTGAAGAAACCAGTTCGGTTAGGTCAGCATGGACGAACTCGGCGCCCATTTTCTCCAGCAGTTTGCCCATCGCTTCATTGCGACCGCTCGCTCTGACGCTAATGCCCCTGCTGCGCAGATATTCAACTGCATTTCTGCCTAAACCGCTGGTGGCGCCGGTGACCAGTACCTTCATAATCATCCACAGTGTTAAAAAAGAGTTTCGTGCGCATTCTTCCGTTTATTTCACTCGTATGCAATGGGAAACTAAGACGAAAAAGGGTTATTGCGCATTTTTTCCTGTTGCTTGTTCTGCCAGATGAACAATTCGCCGCGCCATCCCGCGAAAGATGAAAAGGTGCGCTGGAATCATCAACAGCCAGTAGAGTAATCCTGGCATACCGTGCGGATGCCACCAGGCGCGAACGTCAAGTTCGCGATGTGTGCCTTTATCGACCATCGTAAAGCTCAGGCGACCCAGCCCCGGCGCTTTCATGCCGAACAGTAAGGTTAGCGCCTTTTCAGGTTCGACGATGATCACCTTCCAGCTATCGACCCTATCGCCGGTTTGCAGCATCGCGCTGGCAGGGCGGCCTTTGGCCAGCCGATGGCCAACTAGCAGATCCATGGCTGCGCGCGTTTTCCACAGAATATTTCCGAAGAAATAGCCCTCTTTGCCGCCGAGTTGGTTAACCACTTCCCACAGCGATGCCAGGCTGGCGGAGGTCTGGACGGTACAACCCGCCTGTTTGGCAAAAAAACCGTACTCCGGACGCCAGCGGGCGAACGCCTGGGCGTCGTACCCCCAGTCGCTGGAGTTAGCCAGCTTCTTCTCTTCTTCCAGCGTGCGGCGCACTGCTTCGTCAAAGGGGATCAGGGTTTGCGGGATCAGCGCCCGCAGCGTGCGATCGTCCGCCAGCAGATCGTGCTTTAGTCCTTGGATCAACGCCTTCGCGATCGTTGGCGGCACGGAGGTGATGACATTCAGAAACCACACTGAAATCCAACTGGTAGGGAAAGGGATCGGGATCAGCAGACGATGGCGACCGCTGACCCGCATAAAGTGCTCAAACTGCTGCTGATAGGTGAGTTCTTCCGGGCCGGCAGCCTCTAAAACGCGATGTTCAGACGTGGGATGATTGAGCAATTCAACCAGGTAAACCAGCAGGTTTTCCAGTGCGATGGGCGTGGTGCGTGAACGTACCCAGCGCGGTGGCGTCAGCACCGGCAGGTTGTAGACCATGTCGCGCATCACCTCAAATGCAGCGGAACCGGCGCCGACGATAATGCCGGCTCGCAGTTCGCTTACCGGCACACCGGCATTACGCAGGATATCGGCAGTGAGCTGGCGGGCGCGTAAATGCGCAGACTGCTCATGGGCTGGCGCCTGCAGCGAACTGAGAAAAATGAGCTGGTGCACCGGTGTTTTTCGCAGCGCGTCGCGCACGTTTTCAGCTACCCGACGTTCATGGGCGATAAAGTCCGAACCTTCACCCATGCCGTGCACCAGGTAGTAGACCGTCTCCACACCTTCCAGCAGAGCAGAGAAATCACTGTTTTTTTCCAGATCTACCGCGTGGCAGGTCACCCCAGGCAGCTGTAGTTTTTGCAGCCGTTCAACACGACGCGCTACCGCCCGCACGGAGTATCCGCGCTGGCTGAGTTCAGTGACCAAATGCTGGCCGATATAGCCGCTGGCACCAAAAACCAGAATAGACTGCGACACGTCGGGCTCCTTAGCGGGCTAAAAACGCTTTCCAGTGGCTGACAACCTCAGCAAGCTGCTGACGGCTGACGTCCAGATGCGTCACCAGGCGGACGATTGGCGAGGCGTTAATCAGCACCCCGCGCTGCTGCATAAACTCGCCCAGCGCAGCGGCGTTTGCCTCACCCACGCGCACGAACAGCATGTTGGTGTCATGGCGCATCACGTCGGCACCAATTTCGCGCAGCTGTTCGGCAAGCCAAGCGGCGTTGTCGTGATCGTCTTGTAGGCGAGCGACATTATTTTTCAGGGCATACAGCCCGGCTGCCGCCAGGAATCCGGCCTGACGCATGCCGCCGCCGGTCATTTTACGCCAGCGGTTGGCGCGCTTAATGTAATCGCGGTTGCCGACCAGCAGAGAGCCGACGGGGGTGCCAAGGCCTTTGGAGAGACAGATGGTGAAAGAGTCGCAGTATTGGGCAATCTCTTTTAGCTCGCAGCCGTAGGTGACGAGGGCGTTAAAAATACGCGCGCCGTCAACGTGCAGCGCCAGACCGCGTTGGCGGGTAAATTCCCACGCCTCTTTCAGGTAGGCCTGCGGCAGCACTTTGCCGTTATGGGTGTTTTCAATGCTCAGCAGTTTGGTGCGGGCGAAGTGGATATCGTCAGCTTTGATTTTAGCCGCCACTTTATCCAGCGGCAGCGTACCATCGGCTGCGGCATCGATCGGCTGTGGTTGAATGCTACCCAGTACCGCTGCGCCGCCTGCTTCATACAGATAGTTATGCGCCCCTTGGCCAACAATGTACTCTTCCCCGCGTTCGCAGTGGCTTAACAGCGCCACCAGGTTGGCCTGGGTTCCGGTTGGCAGGAACAGCGCCGCCTCTTTACCTGCCAATTCGGCGGCATACTGTTGCAGGGCGTTAACGGTTGGGTCATCGCCATAGACGTCATCGCCGACCGGCGCGGCCACCATCTCATCAAGCATGGCGCGCGTCGGGCGGGTGACGGTATCACTACGCAAATCAATCATGGCATTTTCCTTTTTAAACTCAGAACAATGCCATCCTTTTTACCTGAGCCAGTTGGTTTTCGCCAGTTCGATAACTTCATCGCCGCGGCCGTTGATGATGGCGCGCAGCATATACAGACTAAAGCCCTTCGCCTGCTCCAGCTTCACCTGCGGCGGCATGGCTAACTCTTCTTTAGCCACGACGACGTCGATCAGTACCGGGCCGTCGATACTAAAAGCACGCTGCAGCGCCTCATCGACGTCGGCCGCTTTTTCGACGCGAATACCGGGAATACCGCAGGCTTCAGCGATACGGGCAAAGTTGGTGTCGTGCAGTTCGGTGCCATCGGTGAGATAACCACCGGCTTTCATCTCCATGGCGACAAAGCCCAGCACGCTATTGTTAAAGACCACGATTTTGACCGGCAGCTTCATCTGCGCCACCGACAAAAAATCGCCCATCAGCATACTAAAGCCGCCGTCCCCACACATTGCTACCACCTGGCGATCCGGATGAGTGGCCTGAGCGCCCAGCGCCTGCGGCATAGCGTTGGCCATCGAACCGTGGTTGAACGAGCCGAGCAGGCGGCGTTTGCCGTTCATCTGCAAATAGCGCGCGGCCCACACCGTCGGGGTGCCGACATCACAGGTAAAGATCGCGTCATCGGCGGCGAAGCGGCTAATTTGCTGCGCCAGATACTGCGGGTGAATCACTTTGTCGCTGGCGGTGGCTAAATCATCCAGCCCTTTGCGCGCACTGCGGTAGTGCTCCAGCGCTTTATCGAGGAAGCGACGGTCGCTTTTCTCTTCCAGCATCGGCAGGAGAGCGGCAAGCGTAGCTTTGACATCGCCAATCAGCGCCATGTCGACCTTACTGTGCGCCCCAATGCTGGCGGGATTGATGTCGATTTGAATGATGGTGCTTTCGGTTGGATAGAACGGGCGATAGGGGAACTGCGTGCCGAGCAGAATCAGGGTATCGGCGTTCATCATCGCGTGGAAGCCGGAGGAGAAACCGATAAGACCGGTCATTCCGACGTCGTAAGGGTTATCGTACTCGACGTGCTCTTTGCCGCGCAGGGCGTGAACAATAGGGGATTTCAGCTTCTCAGCGAAAGCCGTGAGCTCCGCGTGTGCTCCTGCGCAGCCGCTGCCGCACAGTAAGGTGATGTTGCTGGATGATTTGAGTTTTTCAGCCAGTTTTTCCAGCTCGCTATGCGCGGGGGTGACGACAGGCTGTGGCGCGGGATACCAATGGGTACTGGCGCTTTCCGGTGCGGCCTTCAGCGCGACGTCACCCGGTAGCACCACTACCGAAACGCCACGGTTGAGAACCGCTTTGCGCATGGCGATTGCCAGCACCTGCGGGATCTGCTCCGGGGATGAAACCAGTTCACAGTAGTGGCTGCATTCGCGGAACAACTCCTGCGGGTGCGTTTCCTGAAAATAACCGCTACCGATTTCGCTCGACGGAATATGCGCGGCGATGGCTAAGACGGGAACATGGTTACGGTGGCAGTCAAACAGACCGTTAATTAAATGCAGGTTTCCAGGCCCGCAGGAGCCGGCGCATACCGCCAGTTCGCCGGTTAACTGCGCTTCTGCACCGGCGGCGAAGGCGGCGACCTCTTCGTGTCGCGTGGGCATCCACGCGATGGTGCCCATCCGGTTTAGGCTGTCGCTGAGCCCGTTGAGGGAGTCTCCCGTCACTCCCCAGATTCGTTTCACTCCGGCCTGTTCAAGAGTTTTGGCAATGTAGTTGGCTACGGTCTGTTTCATGGTTTTCCATCTCCTTAAATGTGATACCGGTTACAAGTTTAGATGAATCTCGTCGTTTCGCTGGCTGAATCCCCTTATTTTCAGCAGGTATATTTACGCAGAAAGAACAAGTAACGTGGGGCTCTACAGGGATAAACAGGGAAATTATTCAAATGATTACAACATTGTTAAATACGGTAAACCGTATGCTGTCGCATGAGGATTTTGGCAAGCTGCTGCTGCGTCTTGCGGTAGGCGGTCTCATGTTGTTTCACGGGCTGCATAAGCTGATTGGTGGCGTAGATGGCATCAGCGCGATGCTGGTGGCCAAAGGGCTTCCGGGGTTTATCGCCTACGGTGTACTGGTGGGTGAAGTGGTGGCGCCCATTCTGTTGATCCTCGGCATACTGACTCGCCCGGCGGCGCTGGTACTGGCGTTTACCATGATTGTGGCATGGCTAATGGTTGGGCTGGGTGAAACCGCCGCGTTGGAAAAAACCGGCGCGTGGGCGATTGAGAGCCTGGTCTATTTCTTCGTTGCCGCGCTGGCGATTGCCTTTATGGGCGCCGGGAAGTATGCGCTGGGCGGTCATTCGGCCTGGCGCTAGTTTACTCGTAGAAGCAGAGGCCAAACCCAGCCAACGGCTGGGTTTTTTATTACGGATGCGTGCGCCTCAATCACTGGCCAGTTTATAGGCAAAGATATGCACCACATTAGCGGCAATAGGATACAGGCCCAGGCATTCGGTTCTGGCCTTAATCTCTTCAACGGCTAGATCGGGATTTGGCTCGCGCCCTCCCCAAATCAGGAGACCTTTTTGGCCGTAATCTTCCATCACTTCAACGGTTTTACCGTTAGCCAGCTCAAGCACTGCTGTCGAGGTAGTTAGCGGTGTCAGGTTGCCATCGTCATCGGCAACAGAGAGCACAGTGATAGCGGCGCGGGATGTGGCCTCATTATACGGCGATACGGTGATGCCATTCGCTGCCACTGGCGTGATGTTGAGCCGCGAGGTGACGACATCACGAGACGTTTCGGTCGGTATTCTACCTCCCCAGAGCTCGAAACCGTCGGGGATTTCTGGTGGCAATGGCGATTGGCTACCCGCCAGCTCTAGCGTTTGACCATGCTCAAATTCAACCACAATACTGCGGCCTTTTTGCAAGATTAAGTCACCATCAGGGTCCGTCATATAGATTTTCATATTCTCACCCAAGCCATGTTTATTATGCAGAGTATCGCGGCTCACCTGTAATCGGTAATGCAACAGGAAACTCTTTTCTATTCCGAGTCCGTTAAATGCTGTTTGAGGGCGTCGAGAAACAGGCTGAGCGCCGCATGCTGGTGGTCTCGGGATTGATAGAGGCCATAAATGCCCAGCGGCTGCGGTTCCAGATGCGGCAATACCCTCACCAACTGCCCCTTTTCCAGAGCGCTGCGCGCCTCAATCTCAGGAACCATTGCCAGGCCGACGCCGGCGGCGGCCATATCACACAGCAGTGACGAGATGCCGGCGCTGAAATTCCCGCCCACGGCAACCGACATCACTCCGGTATCGCGATCGCGAAAAGACCAGGACTGCGCGGAAAAACGGCTGTAATGCAGACAATTATGTTGGGCGAGATCCTCAAGCGTTGTCGGCGTGCCCGCCGTGTTAAGGTACTCCGGTGAGGCACACAGTACCGATCGGCATGTTCCAAGAGTGCGCGCAATAGCCCCAGGCTCCGGCTCATTGGTGATGCGAATCGCCAGATCGATGCGTTCTCCTACCAGGCTGACCGGATGGTTATTGATATCGACCTCGATACGTAAGGCCGGATAGCGGGCGAGAAAGGCGGGGATAACCGGCCTGAGCAGGTGGGTGGCGGTAAAATGGGCGCAGGCGATACGCAGCGTTCCGGAAGGCGTAATGCGGGTCGCGTCCCCTTCGATGCCCTGTGAGAGCAGAACCAGTTGCCGCGTCTTCTCCAGCGTTTTCTCCCCTGCAGGCGTAATGGTCAGCCGCCGCGTTGAACGGTGAATCAGCCGCGAACCGGCCCACTTCTCCATCTCATCGAGGTAACGGCTGACCATGGGGCGCGAGATGCCCAGCGAACGGGCGGCGGCGCTGAGGCTCCCAAGTTCACAAATGCGGTTGTAGGTGATTGCGGCCATGATTCTGTCCATTACATTCCCATTTGATCGTTTTATGAAACTCTGCATGTATTGTTTCAGGAATTCTAGCAGAAGTATAAATCCGTAAAATGGGGGGTATCGAAAGCCAAACCCGGCTCTATCACTAAGGATCACCATGAACGTAAAAACGCTATCACTGGTATTGTCGCTGGCAGCCGCACCCGCATTTGCCGCGCCGTTACAGCTTGATGTCTACAACCCGCAGGACAAGGGGATTTTCCCGGTCTCCTCGACATTGGTTTCCGGGCCAAAAGAAGCGATTTTATTTGATGCTCAGTTCAGCGTGAAAGATGGTGAAAAGCTGGTGCAAATGATCAACGCCAGCGGCAAAACGCTTAAAGAGATTGTGATCACCTCAGGCGATCCGGATTTCTACTTTGGCCTTGAACCGTTGGTGAAGGCATTCCCGCAGGCGAAAGTCGTGGCATCTCAGGCCGTGGTGGATCACATTAAGGCCACCAAGGACGCGAAGCTAGCCTTCTGGGGACCGCAGATGAAAGAGGGCGCGCCGACCAAAGTCATCGTGCCGCAGGCCACCAACAGTACCCGCTTTACCGTGGACGGTGAGCCGCTTGAGCTGAAGCACGCAGGTGAATATGCCGCATACGTATGGATCCCGGCGAATAAAGTCATTCTGGGCGGTACCGGTATTGCGTCCGGTATTCACGTCTGGACCGCTGACACGCAAACGCCGGCAATCCGTCAGGGCTGGATGAACGTGTTAAGCGAGATGCAGTCACTCAAACCGCAGCAGGTGATCCCGGGCCATTACCTGGGCGAGCGACCGGCAGGCGTTGCGGCCATCACTTTCACCCATCGTTATCTGCAAACCTTCGAGCAGGCGCTCAGCCAGCATAAAACGTCGAAAGCAGTGATAAGCGCGATGAAGGCAGAGTATCCGAATCTGGCGGATGACAGCTCGCTTGAGTTAAGCGCGAAGGTCAATACCGGCGAGATGAAGTGGTAAGGCAATAGCGTGACATTATCGGTCACAGGGCGCATTCCCTGTGGCCATTCACGCTACATAATCGCGTTTTTCCCTTCCCGCCTCACGATCAGCGAACGCAGAAAATCCCTCAGCCGCTGGGCCTGACTCGATAATGGCTGCCCTGCGCAGGTGACCACGCCAACGTCCATGTAAGTGATACAGTCCTCAATCGCCCGGCGAATGATGCGCTGGCCGTTGAGCGACCAGGGGCGGTAAACCAGGTCGCTTAAAATGGTGATCCCGTTGCCTTGCGCGACGAGGCTGCGTACGGCTTCAAAGGAGTTACTGCGAAAGTGGATATTGGGCTGATAGCCATCGCGCCGCCAGACTTCTGTTATCACCGCCGGATATTGGTCGGTTTCCAGCATGAGAAAGGGCAGTTTTTCGATATCCCGTAGGCGAATAACCGATTGGCTGAGCAACGCGTGCCCTGGGGCAATCCACAGCTGGCGTAGCGATCGAATAATGGTCTCAACCTCCAGATCGCCATCATGCTCAATGTTGGAAGTCAGCAGGAGACAAAAATCAACCTGCCGTTGGCGCAGCGCAGTGAGCAGTTCAGGGGCAGTCGCCTCGAAATAGTCGATCTCCAGCAGCGGAAAACGGTTGTCTATATCGCTGAGCATTTCCGGTAACAGGTAAGCGGAGAGCGTCTGGGCGATGCCGATGCGCACCTTGCCGGCCGTGGTTTCGGGCTGACGATGCAGATCTTCCAGCGCGATGTGGCTGTTGCTGATGATGGTGCGGGCATGAGCGAGAAAGCGTTCCCCGGCTACCGTGAGCTGGATCCCTTTTGGCTGGCGTAGAAAGAGCTGGGCGTTGAGCGCCTCTTCCAGATTACGCAGCGCAACGGTCATCGAGGACTGCGAAACGTGGCAGCGGCTGGCGGCTTTAGAAACTTGTAAGGTTTCTGCTAATGCTATGTAGAATTCAAGTTGCCTGAGAGTAAACATCATAGTTTTAAACGATACCGGCAGAGCAAAACTTTATATTAGCATCTCTATCGTCATCGCAGTAATCTGGCAAATAACAAAATGATGTTATTTATCGGGGGCACAATGCCTTATTTACTACTCACGTTAGCCGCTTGTTTTTGGGGCGGGAATTATGTCGTTGGCCACTTATTGGTAAATTTAGTTGACCCGATATTATTATCCTCAGCCCGCTGGGTAGCGACTGCGGTGCTGTTGGTCGCACTGTATCATCGCCAGGTCAGGCAGCAGTGGAGCGCAATGCGGCGTGCTTTCCACATCATCAGCTTTCTGGCTTTATTTGGCCAGGTATTATTTCCGCTCACTTTATATATTGGCTTGCAATATACATCTTCACTGAATGCGGCCATTTATTTATCGACCACTCCCGCATTGGTTTTATTGATTAATAAAACTGTGTTCAAGGAGAAAATATCACTGCAGAATATTGCCGGGGTTATTATCAGCTCGCTTGGCGTGATATGGCTGGTGATGCAGGGAGATTTATGGCATCTGGATACCCTAAAACATCTCAATCGTGGCGATCTGTGGACGATGGGATCGGCCGCAAGCTGGGCGGTGTACTGCGCCTTTTTGCGCGTGAAGCCGCGTGAAGTAGGGGGGAACGCGTTTGTGGCGGTCAGCGCGACGATAGGGGCCGTGGTCCTGATTCCAGTATTGATTTTCTCGATGGCAAAAAATGGCGTGCCAGCGCTAGCTGAATTCAGCCGTAGCGATGTGGTTTCCGGCCTGCTGTATCTCGTTATTTTTCCTTCTTGGCTCTCCTATTTGCTGTGGAACAAAGGTATTCAGGCGATTGGCGCGACGCGTGGGGAGATTTTTTCCCATATTATTCCGCTCAGCGGCGGGTTGTTCAGCGTGCTGTTTCTGAGCGTGCCATTACACTCGTTCCATTTGGTCAGCGCGCTGCTGATTGTTTGCGGAATTGCATTGTGCTCGGGAAAGAAAGCCGCCAGAACGGAGAAGGTGGCTGCGTCGTAAGCGATATGCGCCGCCCGAAGGTGGTCACCGCGTGGTGGTGAACTAAGGGCTGTTTTTTAGCGATGTTTGGGATAAGTTAAAGGGAAGAGGTTATCCCTGTCCAGAGAGGGTGGTGATGTTGATTTACGACGTTTTTGGCCGACATATCGGCGTTCAGCGCGAAGATGAGCGCTGGCAGGTATTTCGTGTTGATCTCACGGAGCAGAAATATTCCCGACTGCATGGCGTGATTATTCCGGATGACCTGACCGAGGCGGAAATTCCCGGCTGGCTGGATGATATTTATCATGAAGCGGCAACCGACAAACATCCCAATGTGACGCGAATTCAATAATAAAGCGGGAACACCGAAATTAGGCATTGAAACGCTATCGCGGCAAAAGGCCCGTTAGCTGATGTCCGCTTAACACTCGCAACCTAAAGCGGACATTTACCGATGCGCAATCAGCGGGGACGGCTGATAACATGGGGCGCCGTTTTTTACGCGTATCCCGCGAGCGCCGATGCGCCCTGCGGAAACGGAAAAATTAAGTTAATCCTGAATCAGGACCACGCCTGCGTCCTGCATTGTGATGAGCGCGGCTTGCGGATTGAGCAAATTTTCGGGCAAAACAAAACCGCTCAGAGGACGCTCAAACATGGCGGTAACCACGGTGACGATGCCTAACGCGGTAAAATGTGCCTGTCCCCGAGGGTCGGAAGCGACGATGCGTTTTGAATCCGGCTTGCCAGCTTCATTCATTCCCTGCATATCGACATACAGTTCAACGGAGGCTTGGGCCGAATTTCGCTGACCTTCTGAAATACCCATGGCGACATCCAGCCTGATATTTTCTGCCCCGGTCATGGCGGCGACGGCGCTGACATCCAGAATACCAAACGGCGTCGTTTCCACGCATTCCCCGCTGATGAGGCAAATCTCATCCTGAGCCGAGGTATAGCGCCAGATCCCCGCTTCCCGAACAAACGCCGGCGCAAGTTCCTGGGTCAGTTCCTGTTCGGTGGTTGCGCCAATCGGGTCTTCGGCGTCATGTAATGCCGTTAGGCGCACGCTATTGATGGCGCTAAACTGGCGGCTAAGCCTATTAACCAGCGGTAAAAACATTCCTGCTTCGTAATACCCTAATGGCACCACCGGGGCAGTGGTTTGATATTGCATCGCCATATTGAGCAGCGGGGCGTAGCCGTCGGCGGTCCCGACGGTAATATCGATAAACGCAATATTATGGCGAATAGCAAATTCGCCGAGCACATGTTTAGGGTCGGGGACTGCGCTGATAATCAGTTGAGAGGTTGCGGCAAGCGGTGGAATGTCGCCACTCAGCAGATCAAGACAAGCGGTCTGAGCATTTCCAAGCTGTTCCGCCAATGCTTCGCCTTTTTGCGGCGAGCGTCCCGCCAGAATTAACCGTGATTGCGGAAAGCGGGACCGCAGCTGTGCCGCCAGGTTACCGCCAATCATGCCGTAGCCGCCGGCGATAAAAATTTGTTCTGCCATGTTGATAGCCATCATTTTTCCTCATCGAAACGTTGCTGATGGCAAGACTTTAGAGCACAAATACGCTTTAATTAAGCTCATTAAACTTGATGGCTTGGTGAGTTTTATTCAGTAATGGGCATTAAAATTTCCGACTTTGAGCCTTTCATCGCGGTGGCGACCTTTCGGAGTTTCCGCCTGGCGGCGGAAGCGGCGGGCGTCACTTCTTCTGCCATGAGCCATTCCATTCGTCAGCTAGAGGAACGGTTAAAGATCCGTTTATTTAATCGCACGACCCGTAGCGTTGCGCTAACGGATGCCGGGCATCAGCTATTTGAGTCGCTTTCACCGTTATTCAGCAGCGCGAGGGAGGCGGTTGAAGCGATTAATGATTACCGCACAACGCCTATCGGCACCCTGCGGATCAATGCCGTTAGGCTGGGCGGCCGTTATCGGCTTGCACCGCTCGTCGCCGGGTTTACCCAAAAATATCCTGACGTGCGGGTTGAAATAGCCCAGGACGATAATCTGGTGGATATTGTGAGCAGTGAATACGACGCCGGGGTAAGGCTAAGTGAGATTATCGAAAAAGATATGATTTCGATTCCTCTGGGCAAGCCGATTCGTTATGCGGTGGTTGCCAGCCCTGAGTATCTTCAACATCATGCAGCGCCTGAACGGCCGCACGACCTTTTGCAGCACTCCTGCATCAAGTTTCGCTACCCCGGTGGCCGCAGCTACCAGTGGCAGTTTGGCCGGGATCACGAGCAGTTGGCTATCAGCGTGCAGGGGATGCTTGAAGTTAACGATCTCGATATCGCTCTGAGCCTGGCGCTGCAGGGGGCGGGAATAGGCTATGTGCTATCTGAAATGGCGGAACCTCATCTGCGCAGCGGCAAACTCATTTCACTGCTTGACGAATGGCTGCCGGAATTACCGGGTTTTTATCTCTACTACTCCAACCGCAAATTTGCCTCGGCGGCTTTTCAGGCATTTGTCGAATATATAAAAGCGCAGCGCTAGCCGTTGTTACCGGCAAGGCCGGTAACCGATTTACGCCCCTCGGCATGCGGGGAATAAAAAAGGCCGCCGGGTATAACCCGACGGCCTTTTGTCGCTGTGCGCAACGTTACGCCAGCACTAAATCGCCCTGTGGATGGCAGGAACACGCCAGCACATAGCCTTCAGCAATTTCCGCGTCGGTCAGCGTCATGGTGCTATCGACCGTATACTCACCGGAAACCACTTTAGTTTTGCAGCAGCCGCATACGCCAGCGCGGCAGGCCGCGACAACCGGAACCTGATTGCTCTCTAGCGCATCCAGCAGCGTGGTACCAACCGGTGCGTAGAACTCTTTCGCCGGCTGAAGTTTGGTGAATTTCAGGCCAGTAGATGCCGCTTCGGCAACCGGAGTGAAGAACTTCTCTTTGAAGAAGCGAGTCACGCCCAGCGCTTTCACTTCTTTTTCCACCAGATCCATATATGGCGCAGGGCCGCAGGTCATCACGGTGCGGGAAGCCAGATCCGGCACGCTTTGCAGCAGCGCGGTGCTCAGGCGACCGGAAACAAAACCATGAGTCGCATTATTTTCCGCCACCAGCGTCACCGGATACTGACGCCATTCATCGGCAAAAATCACATCGTCCGGTGAACGGACGTTGAAGATAACCTGCACATCGGCCTGCGGGCGATATTTTGCCAACCAGCGACGCATCGACATGATAGGCGTCACGCCGCAGCCAGCGGCCAGCATCAGGAACTTATCTTCTGCTTTATCTTCACAGGTGAAATCACCCATTGCATCGGACAGCCAGATGTAATCGCCGCGCTTCACGTCACGGGTTAGCCACTGCGAACCGGCACCGTCATCAATCCGACGCACGGTCAGCGTGATGTATTCGCTGACGCCCGGGGTTGATGAAATGGTGTAAGCCCGCAGGGTCTCCGCCGAATTCCGTACGCTAACCAGTGCATACTGCCCGGCGCGATAAGGATAATAATCGTGACACAGCAACGAAATTGTCCAGACGTCCGGCGTTTCCTGATGGATGTGATGAACCTGCATCCGCCATGGGCACTGATGAGTTGGCATTGTCATTCTTTACTCCTTACGCGTTCAGCAACTGCTTCATGTCTTCTTCAACGGTGGTCACGGAACGCAGACCAAATTTCTCGTTGAGAACGGCCAGCAGATCCGGCGTGAAGAAGCCTGGTGCGGTTGGGCCAGTGACGATATTTTTCACGCCCAGAGAGAGCAGGGTCAGCAGAATCACAATCGCTTTTTGTTCAAACCAGGAGAGCACCAGAGACAGCGGCAGATCGTTGACGCCGCAGCCCAGTTTCTCTGCCAAAGTGACGGCCAGAATGATGGCGGAGTAAGCATCGTTACATTGACCAGCATCGATAAGACGCGGCAGACCTTCAATATCACCGAACTCAAGCTTGTTGAAACGGTATTTACCGCAGGCCAGCGTCAGGATCAGGCAGTCGTCCGGCACGCTGGTGGCGAAGTCGGTGAAGTAGTTACGCTCACCGCGCGCGCCGTCGCAGCCGCCGACGAGGAAGATGTGACGCAGTTTTTCGCGGCTCACCAGATCGATCAGTGAGTCTGCGGCACCCAGCAGCGTCTGACGACCGAAACCGACGGTGATCAGATGTGGGATCTCGCTGTACGGGAAGCCCGCCATTTGCTGCGCCTGCGTGATAACTGGAGTGAAATCGTCGCCTTCCAGGTGGCTAACATTTGGCCAACCCACGATGCTACGCGTCCAGATACGGTCATCGTAAGCGCCTACGGTTGGGTCGATGATGCAGTTAGAGGTCATCACGATGGGCCCAGGGAAGCGAGCAAACTCAACCTGCTGGTTCTGCCAGCCGCTACCGTAGTTACCAATCAGATGCTTGAACTTACGCAGCTCCGGGTAACCGTGAGCAGGCAGCATTTCACCGTGGGTGTAGACGTTCACGCCGGTGCCTTCGGTTTGCTCCAGCAGGTTATACAGATCTTTCAGGTCGTGGCCGGAAATCAGGATGCATTTGCCTTCGGTCGCTTTGACGTTGACCTGGGTCGGGGTTGGGTGGCCGTACTTCGTGGTTTCACCGGCGTCCAGAATGCTCATCACTTTGAAGTTCATCTGGCCAATTTCCATTGAACACTCCAGCAGAGCGTTCATATCGGAAGGCCAGGTGCCCAGCCAGGCCATGATTTTGTGGTATTGAGCGTAAATGTCGTTGTCGTACTGACCCAGAACGTGGGCGTGCTCCATATAGGCCGCCGCGCCTTTCAGGCCGTACAGGCAAAGCAGACGCAGGCCGAGAATGTTCTCGCCGATAGTGGCTTTGTCTTTGTTAGGGGTAAATTCGGCAGCCTGCTGCTGCAGGGCACCCAGATCGTCGCTCACCAACTGCAGATCGGCCATGGGGTTGCTGACGGAGGCGTTGGCATCAACAGCCAGGCACTGCGCTTTCAGCGCTTCACGCATAGCAATGGCCTGACGCGCGTAGCCGACGATACGTGGGGAATCAAAGTTAACGTTGGTCAGGGTGGAGAAGAACGCGCGCGGGGCGAAGTTATCAACGTCGTGGCTGATGATGCCGTATTCACGCGCTTTCACCGCCCATGCGGACAGACCTTGCAGGGAGGCAATCAGCAGATCCTGCAGGTCGGACGTTTCTGCAGTCTTACCGCACATACCCTGCGCGTAAGAGCAGCCGTTCCCTGCCGGAGTACGGATGGTTTGTTCACATTGCACACAAAACATGGTCACACCTTTTAAAGTTATATTTAATATACATGTTTAAGGGTAAGCCTGACGATAAGCCTTGAAAAGGCCTTTTTAGTGCAACTTAATGGGAGGTTGATTTAGCGCAATTTTGGCGGCAGCAGACGCTACCGCCTTAGGAGTATCAGGCGGTGAAGAACGCCATCATCAGGGGAACCAGTAGGCTGAGAATAAAGCCGTGAACGATAGCCGGAGGCACCATTTCTACGCCGCCGGAGCGTTGCAGGACGGGTAGAGTAAAGTCCATTGACGTCGCACCACACAGGCCGAGCGCCGTAGAACGGCTGCGCCGCACCATCCCTGGAATCAGCATGATAGCGATAAGCTCGCGCGCGAGGTCATTAAAGAAGGTCGCACTGCCGATAACCGGGCCGTAAGCATCGGTCAGCAGAATACCTGACAACGAATACCAGCCAAAACCGGAGGCCATCGCCAGCCCGGTTTTAATCGGCAGGCCCAGCAGGAAAGCGTTAATTACCCCGGCAACCATTGAACTGGCCACCACCACCAGGGCAATGAGCATTCCCCGACGATTAAGCAGTATTTGTCGCAGCGTCATACCGCTATTTCGTAGCTGAATACCCACCAGGAAGAGAAGGAAAATAAGCGTATATTCACTGGCATCAGTTGCATGCTGTAAAAATGAAAGACCGCTCAGGCCAAGGACGAAACCGGCAATAACGACAAAGCACAGTTTTAATGATTCCAGGGCCATGGCTAAGCGGGAAGGTAATTTTTCCTGATGGTGCGGATGCCCCCATGGGCGGATTTTTTCCAGCCACAGCAATGCCGCGGTATTACAGGCCAGAATAACCACAATACTGATAGCAGAATAGTGGAGAATGGCGAGAAGATTGGCGGTTAAATTATCCAGAAATGCCAGGCTTATCCCCATAAAGAAGAGAATAAGATACACAATCCAGCTGAGTAGCCGATTAATGAGCTGAAGTGCGCCGCGATGGCGAAGGGGAATGAGGTAGCCGATAATGAGCGGCACCAAAATAATGAGCAATCCGGATAACATGGCTGGCACTGTTCCTTGCAGTATTTAAATCGCGCAGAGACACTACCGAAAACCACATACTGAGTAAAGCCATCAAAAAAGAAAGACCCGGGAAACCCGGGCCCTTCATGTCGGTATCGTCTATTCGGACCCGCTGATGCCTGTCCGGATAGGAGGAATCACGGATACGTTATTTCTTTTCCAGCAGGGTGCGATAGATCAGGCCACCCAGAATACCGCCGATAATAGGCATAACCCAGAACAGCCACAGCTGATCCAGCGCCCAGCCGCCCTGGAAGATAGCCACAGCTGTACTACGCGCCGGGTTGACGGAGGTGTTAGTGACCGGAATGCTGATCAGGTGAATCAGGGTCAGCGCCAGACCGATAGCAATCGGAGCGAAGCCTGCAGGTGCATTCTTATCAGTCGCACCGTGAATCACAATCAGGAAGCCGCAGGTCAGGACGATTTCAATGACGATAGCGGAGAGCATGGAGAAACCGCCAGGTGAATGTTCGCCATAACCGTTAGATGCAAAACCGCTGGCCGCCGCGTCAAAGCCGGCTTTACCGCTGGCGATGAGGTACAGAATAGCCGCGGCAATAATACCGCCGACAACCTGAGCAATAATATAGCCAATGACTTCTTTAGCCGGGAAACGACCGCCGGCCCACAGGCCCAGAGTGACAGCAGGGTTAAAATGACCGCCAGAAATGTGTCCCACCGCATAAGCCATGGTGAGAACGGTTAAACCGAACGCCAGTGCGACGCCCGCAAAGCCAATCCCTAATTCCGGGAATGCTGCAGCCAGAACGGCGCTACCGCAACCACCAAATACCAGCCAGAAGGTACCGAAGCACTCTGCAGCCAATTTTCTAAACATAACCACCTCGAATCAAAAATATTATCGTCACAAAGGATGACGACAGAATTTATACCTACCGAAAATGGGGGCAGGCATAGTCCGCGTTATTTTAAAAACTAACGTCATCCCTTAACCAGTTAAATAAATACGTGAACTTTGATGCAAAACAATGTGGTGTCATTCCTTAATCAATTTATTCTTCGAATTAGAGTGTAGTGCAATATTTTCGGAATAATCGGGTTAGGGTGACCAGTAGCGCACTTTATTACATTTAATGGTTATTAAATCAACACACGGTCCGGATCCGGGCAGGTAGGCGGGTGTCAAGCGGGCGGCATGCCGCTATACTGCCGATAAAGCAGGATGGTCGTATTCGTGTTACGGAGGATTTATGCTTCTTGAGCGCACCGAGATTGCAGGGTTTCGCGGCATTAACCGTTTATCGCTCACGCTGGAAGAGAATAATGTCTTGATCGGCGAAAACGCGTGGGGTAAATCCAGCCTGCTGGACGCGTTAACGTTGCTGCTTTCTCCGCACGAGGGGCTGTACCATTTTGTGCATTCCGATTTCTGGTTCCCGCCGGGCGACATCGAAGGGCGAGAGCACCATCTGCATATCATTCTGACCTTCCGAGAAAATGAGCCGGGGCGATACCGCGGCCGCCGCTATCGGGGCCTGTCCGATTGCTGGTCGCTCTGTGACGACGGCTATCAGCGTATTTTCTATCGTCTTGAAGGTGAGCTGGCCGCCGATGGCAGCGTGTTGACGCTGCGCAGCTTTATTGATAGCGATGGCCAGGCGCTGGCGCTTGATGACATTGATGCAAAAGCGCAGGAGTTGATTCGCCTGATGCCGGTGCTGCGCCTGCGCGATGCCCGCTTTATGCGGCGTATTCGCAACGGCACGGTCCCTCCTGTACCCGATGTTGAAATTACTGCACGTCAGCTCGATTTTCTCTCCCGTGAACTGGTAACCAGCCCGCAAAACCTCAGCGACGGGCAGATCCGTCAGGGGCTGGCGGCGATGGGGCAACTGCTGGAACATTACTTCTCTGAGCAGGGTTCAGGGCCTGCGATCCAGCGCTTAATGCGCCGTCGTTCGCATGACGAACAGCGAAGCTGGCGCTATCTGGATCTCATCAACCGTATGATTGATAAACCCGGCGCCCGTAATCACCGGGTGATCCTTCTGGGCATGTTTTCGACGCTGCTTCAGGCGAAGGGGACGGTCAGGCTGGATAAGGATGCCCGTCCGCTGCTGCTGGTCGAAGACCCGGAAACCCGGCTCCATCCCATTATGCTGTCAGTGGCCTGGAGCCTGTTAAATCTGATGCCGTTACAGCGTATCGCCACGACCAATTCCGGTGAACTGCTGTCGCTCACGCCGATGGAAAACGTCTGCCGGTTGGTGCGTGAATCCTCCCGCGTTGCCGCCTGGCGGCTGGGACCTCAAGGGCTCAGCGCGGAAGATAGCCGCCGCATCTCTTTCCATATTCGTTTTAATCGTGCCTCCTCGCTGTTTGCCCGCTGCTGGCTGCTGGTGGAGGGCGAGACGGAAACCTGGGTAATTAACGAACTGGCTCGCCAATGCGGACATCATTTTGACGCCGAAGGGATTAAGGTGATTGAGTTTGCCCAATCAGGGCTAAAGCCGCTTATTAAGTTTGCCCGGCGGATGGGGATTGAATGGCACGTGCTGGTTGATGGCGACGAAGCGGGCAAAAAATATGCCGCTACGGTCCGAGGCTTGCTCAATAACGATCGGGAACTGGAGCGCCATCACCTGACCACGCTGCCGGCGCTGGATATGGAACACTTTATGTATAAGCAGGGATTTTCTAACGTCTACCACCGCGTGGCGCAACTGCCGGAGAATATTCCAATGAATATGCGTCGGGTGATCACCAAAGCAATACACCGATCGTCAAAACCCGATTTGGCGATTGAGGTGGCGATGGAGGCAGGGCGGCGTGGGCTTGACGCCGTGCCGCCGCTGTTGAAAAAAATGTTTTCCCGCGTCGTCTGGCTGGCGCGCGGGAAGGCCGATTAGCCCTGAATAGTCGCAGCAATCTGCTGCTGGAGCGCGTCCAGCAGCTCGTAGCGACGACGGTATTCCGCTCGCTTCTTACTGGCAATCTCTTCCATCGTTTTACGCGGTAGCGCCAGGGGCAGTACGTAATCGCCTTCGGCATCTACCGTTGCGCTTAATGACTCCCAGAAACTGTTATAATCGGCGTGCAGCTTGTCGCGCTTTTTACGACGATAGCGCAGGCTGCGGTAAATATGGGTTTCGTTACTCACCGCACGGACATGTTTTACGGAGAGTTGCTCACCTAGCGTCAGCAGGGCATCCACCACCAGACGTTTTGGGAACAGGCCGTGGCACGCTTTTGTCGCTACCTGAATGAGCTGATGAGGAACATCGGCTTTCGCACCCTGCAATCCACCAATAAAGAACGTATCCACGCCGTTGTACTGACACAGAGTGAAGGTCAGCTCAGCCAGTACGGTGTCGTTTTCATCGCGAAACGTCAGCGTCGCTTCACCTTCTTTATCCAGCATCGCGTCAGCGCCGAGATAAATGCGGTAGCGCTGCTCGTCTTTTCCCTCGATCGTGGTCAACAGTGCGCCATGGGCCGACAGATAGTGGCTCGTGATGTTATCCGGAAGTTTGTCGAGCATCAGTCGGTAGTGGTAGCACAGGGCATCAATGGTCTGCTGAGGGCTCATATGCGTTGACAGCCATGGGCGGTGTAATCTGCACGGCAGTCCTGGCTGGACGTTGAGGATTTGCATTAGCTGCGGCTGTTTCGTCAGACTTTCCAGCAGTTTTCCGGTCATACGCGGCGCGCCGAGCGAGCGCAGCATAAATTTACGGCGATAGGCGGGATTCTTCCAGGCTCGTCCTGGCGTCAGGGCACCGGTCGACAGCAATCTAAAGAGCTGCCAGCTCGATTCAGGCTGTGGGGCAGAAGAAAGTTGAAGCTCGGCAACGCTGGACATAGGAAAAATCTCATTAAATGAAGGTTTTGCCTATTTAATCAACGGGATCTTCAACGATATTTCAACAAATGCAAAGATTGTGGAGGAAATGTGGAGAATTTATTCTGTTGATGAATGGTTTAGGGTTCATCAGTACTTTTTTTGTCTATTTTTTGGGCGCCGATCTCTCGGCGCCCGGCGTTGGCTAGCGTGGTGCAAACAGCGTCGACATCTGTGTTTGAATCTCGTCCAGCAGCTGATAGCGGCGGCGATATTCCGCGCGTTTTTTACTGGCAATTTCGGCCTCATCTTTACGGGCAATCTGGATCGGTAGGTGGAAATAGCCCAGCTTGTCGCATTCACCGCCGACCGCTGCCCAGAACGTATCGTAATCAGACAGTATTTTTTTATTCTTATCCTGGTAACGTTCGCCGCGGAAAATATGCGCTTCGTTACTGACGGCAAGAATTTGTTCAGCCTGCAGGCGTTCTGCAAAACGGCATACCGCTTCCATCACCAAACGTTTTGGGAAGAGGCCGTGGCAGGATTTGGTTGCGTTTTGGATGGCTTCGTGCGGCAGGTCGCGTTTACCTCCCTGTAGTCCGCCAATAAACAGCGTGCGCTTATTCTCATAGGAAATAATGCTAAAGGTCATTTCAGCCAGCACATCGCCATCGCTATTACGCATCAGGATCGTACTATCGCCTTCTTTATCCAGATTAACCTGCATGGTCAATTCGAAGGTGAAGATGTCGCCATTTTTACCTTCAATTTTGGCCAGCGGTAAAGCCTGTGTATTCAGGTAGGTAGACAACTCTTCTGGGGACATGGCCTCAGACAACAGCGTATAGTGATAGCGCAGCGCTTCCAGGACCTGTTGGCGGTTGAAATTGACCGCCAGATACGGCCGATGCAGACGGACCGGAAGACGCGGCTGTCGCGTCAGCAGAGTATCAAGATTTGACCACTGGGATAGTTCACCCATCCATTCACGGCTTAAACGTGGCATAAGCAGTGAGCGCAGCATAAATTTGCGCCGGAAACTGCGCTGATTCCAGAATTCACCTGGTCGCCATTGGCCACTAAACAGGCTAAAAAAGAGGCCAAAGGCAGAAGGTGGTTGAGAGGATTCGAATGAATTTTCGCTGAGCTGAGACATGGTTTACTATCCAGAAATACGTTTTGGCGTTGATTTTACCATCGACGAAATGAATCAATTAACTCTACGCCGACGTTGGCTACCACTTTTGACGGTTTGTTTAGCCCACGTTTAAGTTGGTATTTACATTCTGTCGAGTTACTCGGGAATTTAGGATTTTTATGAACATCAAGGGAAAATTTAAAAAGCGTTACGTGTTCGCCATTGCCATTCTAGTGATCGTGGTGATTGCGCTATGGAGAACGCTCAATGCGCCGTTGCCCAATTACCAAACGTTAATTGTGCGTAAGGGTTCCCTTGAACAGAGCGTACTGGCGACCGGTAAGCTGGATGCGCTGCGTAAAGTTGATGTCGGTGCGCAGGTCAGCGGACAGCTGAAAACGTTGTCAGTCAATATCGGTGATAAAGTAACGAAAGATCAGCTTCTTGGGGTTATCGATCCCGAACAGGCGGAAAACCAAATAAAAGAAGTGGAAGCCACGCTGATGGAGTTAAACGCGCAGCGTCAGCAGGCTGAGGCCGAATGGCGACTGGCAAGCGTCACCTATTCCCGCCAGCAGCAGTTAGCAAAGACTCAGGCGGTTTCGCGTCAGGATCTGGATACCGCAGCGACCGAAATGGCGGTCAAAAAAGCGCAAATAGGCACGATTGATGCGCAGATAAAACGCAATCAAGCCTCGCTTGATACGGCAAAAACTAACCTCGATTTCACCCGTATCGTCGCCCCTATGCGTGGCGAAGTGACGCAAATTACTACCTTGCAGGGGCAAACGGTCATTGCCGCCCAGCAGGCGCCAAACATTCTGACGCTCGCGGATCTCAGCACCATGCTGGTGAAAGCGCAGGTCTCAGAAGCCGACGTGATTCTCCTAAAACCAGGGCAAAAGGCCTGGTTTACCGTTTTGGGGGATCCGCTCACTCGCTATGAAGGTACGCTGAAAGATATTCTGCCGACGCCGGAAAAGGTGAACGACGCTATTTTCTACTACGCGCGCTTTGAAGTTCCTAACCCTAAAGGCGTGCTGCGCCTTGAGATGACGGCCCAGGTGCATATTCAGTTGAGTGGCGTGAGTGATGTGTTGACTATCCCGCTGTCGGCGCTTGGCGATAGCGTTGGCGATAATCGTTATAACGTGCGCCTGCTGCGAAATGGCGAAGTGAAAACGCGCGAAGTGGTTATCGGCGCGCGTAATGATACCGACGTGGAAATTGCGAAAGGGCTGGAAGAGGGCGACGAAGTCATTACCGGTGAAGGTAAAGCCGGAGCAGGAAAATGACCGCGCTGCTTGAACTGACCGATATTCGACGGAGTTACCCCTCCGGGGATAGCAGCGTGGAGGTGCTAAAGGGCATCTCACTACAGATTAACGCCGGGGAGATGGTGGCCATTGTCGGGGCGTCAGGGTCGGGCAAATCGACCCTGATGAACATCCTGGGTTGCCTGGATAAGCCCACCAGTGGCACCTATCGAGTGGCAGGAACGGACGTCGCAACGCTGGATGGTGACGCTTTGGCCGAACTGCGGCGCGAGCACTTTGGTTTTATCTTCCAGCGCTATCACCTGTTATCGCATTTAACGGCGGCGCAGAACGTTGAAGTCCCCGCCGTGTATGCCGGCATGGAGCGCAAAGCTCGGCTGGAGCGGGCAAAACAACTTTTGCAGCGTCTGGGGATGCAGGACCGCGTGGATTACGCACCGTCTCAGCTCTCCGGCGGGCAGCAACAGCGCGTCAGTATTGCGCGTGCGCTGATGAACGGCGGGCAGGTTATCCTGGCCGATGAGCCCACCGGAGCACTGGACAGCCATTCCGGTGAAGAGGTAATGGCAATCCTCCATCAGCTTAAAGAGCAGGGCCATACCATCATTATCGTCACCCACGATCCGCTGGTCGCCGCGCAGGCTGAACGGGTGATTGAAATTCGTGACGGTGAAATTATTCGCAACCCCCCAGCGCGTGAAAACACCACGGTGGCGCGCGCGGCAGTGGCTCAGAATGTCTCCGGCTGGCGGCAATTCAGCAATAGCTTCCGTGAGGCGCTGTCAATGGCATGGCGCGCGATGGTGGCGAATAAGATGCGCACGCTGTTGACCATGCTTGGGATTATTATTGGTATCGCATCGGTGGTATCGATCGTGGTGGTGGGTGACGCGGCCAAACAAATGGTATTAGCGGATATTCGCGCCATTGGCACCAATACTATCGATGTTTATCCGGGCAAAGATTTTGGCGATGATGACCCGCAGTATCAGCAATCGTTGAAGTATGACGATCTACTGGCAATTGAAAAACAGGCGTGGGTCAGCTCGGTCACCCCGTCGGTATCAAAAAACCTGCGTATACGCGCGGGGAATATTGACGTTGCCGCCAGCGTGCAGGGAATTGGCCAGCAATATTTTAACGTCTACGGCATGACTTTCAGTGAAGGGAATACCTTCAATGAAGTCCAGGCGGCTGAGCGTTCGCAGGTGGTGGTGCTGGATAGCAACACGCGTCGCCAGCTGTTCCCAAATAAGGCCAGCGCAGTGGGCGAAGTGATTCTCGTCGGGAATACGCCCGCTACCGTGATTGGCGTGGCAGATGAAAAGCAATCGATGTTTGGCAGCAGCAAAGTGCTGCGCGTGTGGTTGCCTTATTCCACTATGTCTGGACGCGTCATGGGGCAGTCGTGGCTCAATTCGATAACCGTCAGGGTTAAAGAGGGCTACGACAGCGATGTGGCTGAACAGCAGCTCACCCGACTCTTGAGTTTGCGCCATGGGAAGAAAGATTTCTTTGTCTGGAACATGGACAGCGTCTTGAAAACGGCGGAACGCACCACACATACATTACAGTTGTTCCTGACGCTGGTGGCGGTGATTTCGCTGGTCGTGGGTGGAATAGGCGTGATGAATATCATGCTGGTGTCGGTTACCGAGCGGACGCGAGAAATTGGCATCCGGATGGCGGTCGGCGCGCGGGCAAGCAACGTGCTGCAGCAGTTCTTGATCGAGGCGATCCTCGTTTGTCTGGTGGGCGGTGCGCTGGGCGTGACGCTGTCGTTGATGATAGCGCTGCTGCTGCAATTGGTGCTGCCGGGCTGGGAGATTGGCTTCTCTCCGCTGGCGCTGCTGACGGCGTTTATCTGCTCGACGCTGACGGGGGTTTTATTTGGCTGGCTGCCGGCGCGAAATGCGGCGCGGCTGGATCCGGTGGATGCCCTGGCGCGCGAGTAATTGCGCCGCAGGAGATGAAAAAATGCCAGTCAGAAGGACTGGCATTTTGATAGCGAGATGTACACAATGGGGCAGTAAACTAGGCGGCCGTTTCTGCTTGTGCTTCCACGGGAATAATGACGCTTGCGTGGTTGCCTTTGGGGCCCTCGTGGACATCAAAGTGGACGGATTGCCCGGCTTTTAATGTTCTGTACCCATCCATTTGGATGGTGGAGTAATGGGCGAAGATGTCCTCGCCACCGCCTTCCGGGCAAATAAAACCGAACCCTTTAGCATTGTTGAACCACTTAACAGTACCCATT
The DNA here is from genome assembly GCF_001571285.1 of Kluyvera cryocrescens NBRC 102467. GTDB lineage: Bacteria > Pseudomonadota > Gammaproteobacteria > Enterobacterales > Enterobacteriaceae > Kluyvera > Kluyvera cryocrescens. Next base: position 175,116 of record NZ_BCTM01000013.1, read on the forward strand.
TCCATACTTCGACATCCTTCGTAATTCTATTATACGTTTATAAGTAGATGGAATGAACCGGTGGTGGAGTCAGGAGTTGTACAAAACCTCACCAACTCTCGCCAGTACAATTTAGATATTTCGGGCAGTGCGTCAAGCGTTTGAAGGGGGCTTAAGGCGGAAAATGCATCAAAATTTGAAGCAGTTAACGCTATTGACGGGAATGTGACAGAGTTCGCGAATGACAACTATAGGTGATAGCTATCTATGATCTACAGTAAATTCAGAACCTGTATACGCTGGAATGAAGACGCGATGGTTTAAGGGAATGCTTCTGAACTCCCGCTAATTATCCGCATCGCCAGCGTGTCACCAGGCTCGTCAGCAGCAATAGATGACACCGACGATGATGACTGACAATGAGTAAGACCAGAGACTGGCTGGATTTCGACCAGCTTACGGCAGACAAACTTCAGGATGGGCTTAAACCCCCGTCGATGTATAAAGTGATATTGGTCAATGATGATTACACTCCGATGGAGTTTGTTATTGACGTGTTACAAAAATTCTTTTCTTATGATGTAGAACGCGCAACACAACTGATGCTAACGGTTCACTATCAAGGTAAAGCGATTTGTGGTGTATTTACGGCAGAAGTCGCCGAGACCAAAGTGGCTATGGTGAATCAGTACGCGAAGGACAACGAGCATCCATTGTTGTGTACGCTGGAACAAGCCTGATACAGGCATGAAAATTGGGGGAGGTGCCAATGCTCAATCAAGAACTGGAACTCAGTTTAAACATGGCTTTCGCCAGAGCGCGCGAGCACCGTCACGAGTTTATGACCGTCGAGCATCTGTTGCTGGCTCTGCTGAGCAACCCATCCGCCCGTGAAGCGCTGGAAGCGTGCTCGGTCGATCTGGTGGCGCTGCGTCAGGAACTCGAAGCCTTCATCGAACAAACCACGCCGGTTCTGCCGGTCAGTGAAGAAGAGCGTGAAACACAGCCAACGCTCAGCTTCCAGCGTGTTCTGCAGCGCGCGGTTTTCCACGTCCAGTCATCCGGGCGTAGCGAAGTGACCGGTGCTAACGTCCTTGTGGCCATTTTCAGCGAGCAGGAGTCGCAGGCTGCGTATCTTCTGCGTAAACATGAAGTGAGCCGCCTTGATGTGGTGAACTTCATCTCTCACGGCACCCGTAAAGACGAGCCAAGCCAGCCTTCCGATTCCGGAACCCAGCAGTCTAACGAAGAGCAAGCAGGCGGGGAGGATCGTATGGAAAACTTCACCACCAACCTTAATCAGCTTGCTCGCGTCGGGGGCATTGACCCGCTGATTGGTCGCGATAAAGAGCTGGAGCGTACGATTCAGGTTCTGTGCCGTCGTCGGAAAAATAACCCGCTGCTGGTCGGCGAGTCTGGCGTCGGTAAAACGGCGATTGCCGAAGGTCTGGCATGGCGTATCGTTCGCGGTGACGTGCCGGAAATCATGGCCGATTGCACCATCTATTCACTGGATATTGGCTCGCTGCTGGCGGGAACCAAATATCGCGGTGATTTTGAAAAACGCTTTAAAGCGCTGCTCAAACAGTTGGAGCAGGATACCAACAGTATTCTGTTTATCGACGAAATCCATACCATCATTGGCGCCGGTGCGGCGTCGGGTGGACAGGTGGATGCGGCAAACCTGATTAAACCACTGCTTTCCAGCGGTAAGATTCGGGTGATGGGCTCCACCACTTATCAGGAATTCAGCAATATCTTTGAGAAGGACAGGGCGCTGGCACGTCGTTTCCAGAAAATCGATATAACTGAACCGTCGGTAGAAGAGACCGTACAGATCCTTAACGGATTGAAACCGAAATACGAAGCGCACCACGACGTTCGCTACACCGCGAAAGCGGTCCGTGCGGCGGTAGAGCTGGCGGTGAAATACATCAACGATCGTCATCTGCCGGATAAGGCGATTGACGTCATTGATGAAGCGGGTGCGCGTGCGCGTCTGATGCCGGTGAGTAAACGTAAGAAAACCATCAACGTGGCGGACATTGAATCCGTGGTGGCGCGGATTGCGCGTATCCCGGAGAAAAGCGTCTCCCAGAGCGATCGCGATACGCTGAAAAATCTCGGCAATCGTCTCAAAATGTTGGTCTTCGGGCAGGATAAGGCGATTGATGCGCTGACCGAAGCCATCAAAATGAGCCGCGCCGGCCTCGGCCACGATCATCGTCCGGTAGGTTCATTCCTGTTTGCTGGCCCTACCGGGGTGGGTAAAACGGAAGTGACCGTCCAACTGGCGAAAGCGATGGGCATTGAGCTGCTGCGTTTTGATATGTCTGAGTATATGGAACGTCATACGGTGAGCCGTCTGATTGGTGCACCTCCGGGTTACGTTGGTTTCGATCAGGGCGGTCTGCTGACCGATGCGGTTATCAAACATCCGCATGCGGTTCTGCTGCTCGATGAGATTGAAAAAGCGCATCCGGACGTCTTTAACCTGCTGTTGCAGGTGATGGACAACGGCACGCTGACCGATAACAACGGCCGTAAGGCTGATTTCCGTAACGTGGTGCTGGTGATGACCACCAACGCCGGGGTGCGTGAAACCGAGCGTAAATCGATTGGTCTTATCCATCAGGACAACAGCACTGACGCGATGGAAGAGATCAAGAAGATCTTTACGCCGGAATTCCGCAACCGTCTGGACAACATTATCTGGTTCGATCATCTGTCGACCGACGTTATTCATCAGGTGGTGGATAAATTTATCGTCGAGCTGCAGGTTCAGTTGGATCAGAAAGGTGTGTCGCTGGAAGTTAGCCAGGAAGCACGTAATTGGCTGGCAGAGAAGGGTTACGATCGGGCCATGGGCGCACGTCCAATGGCGCGCGTGATTCAGGATAACCTGAAAAAACCGCTGGCCAACGAACTGTTGTTCGGCTCGCTGGTTGACGGTGGTCAGGTGACGGTAGCGCTCGATAAAGAGAAAAACGAGCTGACCTACGACTTCCAAAGTGCACAGAAGCACAAACCGGAAGCGGCGCATTAACGGCCGATATCGGTGATGTAAATAAAAACCGGGCAACTGTTTGCCCGGTTTTTTATTCTGTAATTCAGGTAAAAAAATGCCCCGCAATAAGCGAGGCATTATTCAGCAAAAAGCGCTCGGCAAACGTTGCGCCAGACGCTCATTATCTGCGGTTATTAGCGACTACGGAAGACAATGCGGCCTTTGCTCAGGTCGTACGGGGTCAGCTCAACAGTCACTTTGTCGCCCGTCAGGATGCGGATATAGTTTTTGCGCATTTTACCGGAGATATGTGCAGTCACCACGTGTCCGTTTTCCAGTTCTACGCGGAACATGGTATTAGGTAACGTATCAAGTACGGTACCCTGCATTTCAATATTGTCTTCTTTGGCCATCTAATCCTCTGGGGTATCACTACCGTAATTTGAACCGGCAAGATAATGCCGAAGTTCATCAAGTAAGTAAAGAATTGTCCGTCTTAATCGGCGAAAGTCGTTTTTGCGCATCACCCTTTCACCACACAAAAGTATCATGTGATGGGCGCAAACCAGGCCGGAAACAGCAGGATAAACGTGGGCGTTATCTGACTCGAATGATTCCCAAACGGCGGCGGGGCAAAAGGCAGAAGCGACTCTCGTCGGCAATTATATCATCCTGATGGAAATTGTGCTGAAAACATTTACGTTTCAGCTGAAAACAGGCGGCGTGGTACCCAGAATTTATCGTGGAGAGAACCGGTACGCAGATTATCCAGATGTTCGAGGTAGTCGCGGCGGGGAATTTCCACGGCGCCGAGCGAAGCGGTATGGCTATTCAGCACCTGGCAATCGATTAATTTACCGCCCGCCAGGCGAAATGCCTCACAGAAGACGTACAGCGCAGTCTTAGAGGCGTTCTCTGCGCGGCTGAACATAGACTCACCGCAAAACAGTTCGCCCATTGCAACGCCGTACATGCCGCCTACGAGCGTCTCACCCTGCCACACCTCGATCGAGTGGGCGTGGCCAAGCTCATGCAGACGATGGTAGGCCTGGCTGATGCTGGTGGTGATCCATGTGCCTTCGTGGCGATCCTGTGCGCAGCCGTCGATCACCTGGCTGAAGGCATAGTTAAGCGTGACGCGGTAAGGGGAGGTTTTATGAAACCGTTTCATGCTGCGGCTGAGATGAAACTGTTCCGGCCATAGCACGGCGCGAGGATCCGGCGACCACCAGAGGATCGGGTCGCCCGGCGAGAACCAGGGAAAGATCCCGCGCTGGTAAGCCATCAGCAGGCGCGCAGGGGCGAGATCGCCACCTAAGGCCAGAAGTCCATTTGGTTCGCGTAATGCGCCCTCCGGAGAGGGAAAAGCTATGGAGTGTCGGGAAAGCTGGACAAGGCGCATGCCGCGATGACCTCACGAAACAAAGTTAACTAATCATAGTCTACAGACGCTGTTTAAACTGGTAGTAACGACCTTGTTTTGCCAGCAGTTCCGCATGATTACCTTGCTCAATAATTTGCCCGTTGTCCATGACAATTATCTGATTAAATCGCGCCAGCCCGCGCAGGCGATGCGTCACCATCAGCAGCGTTTTATCGCGCATCACGTCTGCCAATAATTCAAGGATTTGACTCTCAGTCGTGGCGTCTAAACCTTCAGTCGGTTCATCCAGCATCATCAGCGGCGCATCGTGCAGTAGCGCACGGGCGATACCAAGACGACGCAGCTCGCCGCCGGAGAGCTGGCGGCCACCTTCGCCTAACCAACTGTTCAAACCGGAATCTTCGAGGAGCTTTTCCAGACCTGTACGACGCAGAACATCGCTTAACGCCTCATCGCTGGCATCCGGTTTCGCCAGCAGCAGATTATCGCGCAGCGTGGCGCTAAACAGATGTACGCGTTGAGGAACCAGGGTCATCGTACGGCGTAAGGTCGGTTCATCGATGCTGTTTAAGGCCATTTCGTTAAGCTGGACGGTACCTTGCTGAGGGTCCCACGCCCGGGTCAAGAGCTGTAACAACGTCGATTTACCGCAGCCGGTACGGCCAAGAATGGCAATGTGTTCACCGGCGTTAATGTGCAGCGAGAGATTCTCAAGCGCTGGCTGCGGCTGCCCAGGGTAGGTGAACGACACCTGCGAAAGCGTCAAGGCCACCTGCGGCGGTACGCTGCCGGTTTGCGTTGGGAAAGAGACTTCCGGTTGCTGTTCGATAATCTGGCTGACGCGCAGCGCCGAAGCGATGACCTGGCCTAAATGCTGGAATGCCCCCGTCACCGGGGCGAGCGCTTCAAAGGCGGCCAGCGCACAGAAGACGAACAGCGCAATCAGCGCGCCGGGTTGCAGGTTATCGCCGACGCCGCCGGCGGCCAGCCAGAGCATTGCGATGACCGCGGCCCCACCGATAAGTAGCATCAGTGCTTGAGACAACGCCGTAAGCTCCGACTGGCGACGCTGGGCGTCATGCCAGCTCAGTTCGGTCTGTTCCATTTGTTTACGGTAACGTTCGCTGGCGTTAAAAATCGTCAGCTCGGCCTGGCCTTGTAACCAGCCGGTCAGCTGTTGACGATATTGTCCGCGCAGCGTAGTGAGCTGCTCACCGGTAGGCTTGCCGGCACGGTAAAAGAGCGGCGGCAGAAGCAACAGCGTTGCCAGCATAATGCCGCCAAGCGTCAGAGCTAGCGACACATCCAAAATGCTCAGACCAACGGTCACCACCAAAATGACAATCAGCGCACCAATGAGTGGTGAAATCACCCGCAGGTAAAGATGATCGAGGGTATCAACGTCGGCAACCATACGGTTGAGCAGCTCGCCCTGGCGGAAACGGGCCAGTCCAGCAGGGGAGAGCGGCAGCAGCTTGCTGAAGGTAAATACGCGCAGGTGCTGGAGAACCCGGAAGGTGGCGTCGTGGCTGACCAGACGCTCAAAGTAGCGCCCTGCGGTACGAATAATTGCCGCGCCGCGCACGCCCGCAGCTGGGAGCATGTAGTTAAAACTGTAAGCGCCCGCAAACCCAACAACCGCTGACGCGGAGAGGAACCAGCCGGAGAGCGTCAGTAAGCCAATACTAGCTAACAGGGTCACAATCGCCAGAATGACACCAAGGCTTAGCAGCCATTTATGGCGTTTATAGAGCGCCAGATAAGGCAACAGTGCGCGCATTTAAATTTCCTCCTGACGATTGGCCAGCAGGCCGGAGAATACGCCGTTGGCGTCAACCAGCTGTTGATACGTTCCCTGCTCAACGATCTGACCATTTTCCATGACCCAGATAGCGTCCCAGTCCGTCAATCCTTCCAACTGGTGCGTCACCATCAGGGTGGTTTGCTGCGTGGACGCTTCAGTCAGCGCCTGCATCACCCGCTGTTCGCTATGGGCATCCAGACTTGCCGCTGGTTCATCCAGCAGCAGTAAACGGCAGGGGGCAATCAGCGCACGGGCAACCGCGACGCGCTGCGCCTGGCCGACCGATAAACGTGCTGCCTGCTCGCCTACCACCGTGTCGACACCATCAGGCAGATGGGGCAGGAATTCATTGACCCACGCCTTTTCCAGTGCGCTAAGCAGTTGGTGCTCACTAGCGTCCGGATCTCTGAGCAGCACGTTCTCGCGCAGCGTCGCGGCTGGAAGCTGAGGGTTTTGCCCCACCCAGCTCATTAAGCGATGCCAGCTATCTGGCTGAAGGTGGCGGAGTTCTACGCCGTTGACCTGTAAAGAACCGGTATACGGCAAGAATCCAGCCAGTGCGTTGAGCAACGAACTTTTGCCGGAGCCACTTTGCCCAACCAGCACCGCGCGTTGCCCGGCGTTAAGGGTAAAATTCAGCGGGCCAACCAGCATTTTTCCTTCCGGCGAGGTGATAAACAGGTCGGTTGCGCGCAGCGTCACCGGCTCATTGGTATCCAGAATGTGTTCGCCTTGCTCTGGATTTGCCAGCGGCGCTTCAAGGAAGGTTTTCAGACTATCCGCGGCGCCTACGGCCTGTGCTTTGGCGTGGTAGAAAGTGCCTAAGTCACGCAACGGTTGGAAGAATTCAGGTGCCAGAATGAGCGCGAGGAAGCCAGAGGAGAGCGTGACCGCCATACCGTAGCTACCAAAATTCAGTTCGCCCAGATAGGAAAAGCCAAAATAGACCGCGACCAGCGCAATGGAGAGCGAGGTGAAGAATTCCAGCACCCCGGAGGAGAGGAAGGCAAGACGCAGCACTTCCATGGTCCGATGGCGAAAATCCTCGGACGCCTGGCGAATACTTTCGGTTTCGGCCGCACCGCGGCCAAAAATACGCAGGGTATCCATTCCGCGCAGACGATCGAGGAAATGGCCGCTCAAACGAGCCAATGCCAGGAAGTTACGACGGTTGGCATCGGCGGCACCCATGCCAACCAGCGCCATAAACAGTGGAATAAGCGGCGCGGTAACCAGCAAAATCAGCGCTGCAGCCCAGTTTGATGGGAAGATGGCGACCACAATGAGCAGCGGTACACATGCGGCCAGCGCCATCTGCGGCAGATAGCGGGCGTAGTAATCATGCATATCGTCAATCTGTTCAAGAATGAGCGTCGCCCAGCTTCCCGCCGGTTTGCCCTGAATCCAGGCCGGACCTGCCTGCTGAAGACGGTCCAGAACCTGGCGGCGAATCTCAAAACGAATCTGTTGTCCGGCGTGAAAACCCACGCGTTCGCGTAACCAGACCACCCACGCGCGGAGGATAAAAATCAGCACCAGTTGGATAAAGGGCATCAGCAATGCTTCGCGTGGAATATTCTCCATGATCATGTGATGAAGAATACGGGCAAGGAACCAGGCCTGACCAATAATCAGAACGCCGCTGACAAAGCCAAGCAGACGGGAGATCATCAACCAGCGGCGTGAGAGTACGCTTTGCTGTTTGAGCCAGCGGGTGAGTTCTTGTTGGCGACTTTTATTCATTGGGCGCTTAGCAGGTAGCTTATGGTTTTAGTTACGGGCGCGGCAATGTTACATCGCAGAAAAAATAAAGGCGACTTATCGTCGCCTTTTTTACTTTTGTTACTGACTTGTAAAGATTATTTGCACGCGTCAGCCAAACCGTCGAGATAGCGCTCCGCGTCCAGCGCAGCCATACAGCCGGTGCCTGCAGAGGTAATCGCCTGACGGTAAATGTGGTCCATTACATCGCCTGCCGCGAAGACGCCCGGAATGCTGGTCTGCGTCGCGTTACCGTGAATACCGGACTGTACTTTGATGTAGCCGTTTTCCAGCTCCAGTTGTCCCTGGAAAATAGCGGTGTTCGGGCTGTGGCCGATCGCCACGAACAGACCCGCTACGTCCAGAGACTCAACGGTATCGGTATTGTGGGTATCACGCAGACGCAGGCCGCTTACGCCCATCTGGTCACCGGTCACTTCATCCAGCGTACGGTTGGTGTGCAGCACGATGTTGCCGCTTTCGACTTTATCCATCAGACGCTTGATCAGAATTTTTTCGGCACGGAATGAATCACGGCGGTGAATCAGGTGCACTTCTGAGGCGATGTTCGACAGATACAGTGCTTCTTCAACGGCCGTGTTACCGCCGCCGATCACCGCGACTTTCTGGTTGCGGTAGAAGAAACCATCGCAGGTTGCGCAAGCGGAAACGCCGCGGCCCTTGAAGGCTTCTTCAGACGGCAGACCCAAATAGCGGGCTGAAGCGCCGGTCGCGATGATTAATGCATCGCAGGTGTACTCGCCGCTGTCGCCGGTCAGGCGGAATGGACGATTTTGCAGATCAACGCTGTGAATGTGATCGAAAATGATTTCGGTATCAAATTTGGTCGCATGCTCATGCATACGTTCCATCAGCAGCGGACCGGTCAGGTCGTTTGGATCGCCAGGCCAGTTTTCCACTTCGGTCGTGGTGGTCAACTGACCGCCTTTTTCCAGCCCGGTAATCAGTACCGGTTGCAGGTTTGCGCGTGCAGCATAGACCGCAGCGGTGTATCCCGCAGGTCCAGAACCAAGGATTAGCAGCTTACTGTGTTTGGCCGTGCCCATGAGATCCCCATAATTGTTGGCAGTCATTGGTCTGGATTGTAGGGAATTTGTAGACGTAAAAAAAGAGCATAGCGATTTTGTTAACGATATGTGTAATAGAACAGACCGATTGATTGCCTATTTTAACATCAATAAATATAACTATTTCTACTGCACGCTGCGGAATTATAAGACGATTACATGTCAATCAAGCCCGGGTGATAATGAATATCTGGCATGTTGTACTAAAAAAAGATGTTTTGCTTTGACAATCCCCTGTGCTTTTGCGACAACATTCAAGGAAGAAGAAAAGCAGTGTTTCGCGTGTGGTGAATTTTCATGCACGCAAATACCATTTTTACCCGGTTCACTGAAATCTACGTATGGTGTGGACAGATATCATACGTGATGTCGGAGGCTTTGCCGCGAGGCGCCGGGGCTTCTCATACGCATACCCTGGGATATGCGTCGTTGCAGCAACAACGGCGTATTGAAAAAGGGATAAGGCTCTGAACAGTGAAGTGCACAGAGTCAAGACAGGAGTAGGGAAGGAATACAGAGAGACAATAATAATGGTAGATAGTAAAAAACGCCCTGGCAAAGATCTCGACCGCATCGACCGCAACATTCTGAATGAGCTGCAAAAAGATGGGCGTATTTCGAACGTCGAGCTTTCCAAAAGAGTAGGACTTTCTCCGACCCCGTGCCTCGAGCGCGTACGTCGTCTGGAACGACAGGGGTTTATTCAGGGCTATACCGCGCTGCTGAACCCGCATTATCTGGACGCATCACTGCTGGTATTTGTTGAGATTACTCTGAATCGTGGTGCGCCGGATGTGTTTGAGCAATTTAACACCGCTGTGCAAAAACTTGAAGAAATTCAAGAGTGTCACTTGGTTTCCGGTGATTTCGACTACCTGTTGAAAACCCGTGTACCGGATATGTCGGCCTACCGTAAGCTTCTCGGCGAGACTCTGCTGCGCCTGCCTGGCGTCAACGACACCCGTACTTATGTCGTTATGGAAGAGGTCAAACAGAGTAATCGTCTGGTAATTAAGACCCGCTAAAACGGAACAGGTGCAAAATCAGCGTAGTTTGATTACACTCCTGTTAATCCATACAGCAACAGTGTTGGAGCGATCTGACACTGTTGTCCGTTTTTAGCATTTGGCACCTGGAGAGCCTTTCTTGAGCCAGGAATATACAGAAGACAAAGAAGTCAAACTGACAAAACTCAGCAGCGGACGCCGACTCCTTGAGGCGCTACTCCTTCTATGCGCCATTTTTGCCGTTTGGTTAATGGCAGCACTACTGAGCTTCAATCCTTCCGATCCCAGCTGGTCGCAAACGGCCTGGCATGAACCTATCCACAATTTGTGTGGCGCTTCTGGCGCATGGCTTGCCGATACCCTGTTTTTCATTTTCGGCGTAATGGCTTACACCATTCCGGTGATTATTGTGGGGGCCTGCTGGTTTGCCTGGAAACGTCGGGCAAGCGAAGATTACATCGATTACTTTGCCGTCTCGCTACGTTTAATTGGCGTGCTGGCCATCATCCTGACCTCCTGCGGTCTGGCGGCGATCAACGCCGATGATATTTGGTACTTTGCCTCCGGCGGCGTGATTGGCAGCCTGTTGAGTACCGCTCTGCAACCAATGCTGCACAGCAGCGGCGGCACCATCGCGCTTTTGTGCATCTGGGCTGCCGGCTTAACCCTGTTTACCGGCTGGTCCTGGGTTGGGATCGCTGAAAAAATGGGCAGCTGGATCCTCAATATTCTGACGTTTGCCAGTAATCGTACGCGTCGTGATGATTCGTGGGTTGAAGAAGACGATTACGAAGAAGACGAATACGAGGAGGAAGAGGGGAATGTCGCGCAGAAGTCGAAGGCGTCGCATGAATCCCGACGTGCCCGTATTCTGCGTGGTGCCCTCGCACGACGTAAGCGTATTGCCGAAAAATTTGCTAACCCGATGGGCCGCATGACCGATGAGGCATTGTTCTCCGGTCGTCGCATGGATGATCCGGAAGAAGCCGGGCGCTATATTGCCAAAGCCGATCCTGATGATGTCCTGTTTTCGGGTGCCAGCGCCACGCGCGCGGCAGATTATGATGAATTTGACCCGCTGCTGAGCGGCCACACGGTAACGGAAACTCTCGCCACTGCGGCAACCGGTACGGCCCCTGTCTGGGCGGCGGATCCTTCTCAGCCCACGCCGCTCGGCGGTCAGCCTGCCTCTGCTCCTGATGCGGCATGGCAGACTGTCCAGGCCCCAAATAATGGGCCGTTAGAACAGCAGCCGCAATACGCACAGCCACAGACGTCTG
>NZ_BCTM01000014.1 GCF_001571285.1 Kluyvera cryocrescens NBRC 102467
AATGGCATTGCCCGGTAGCTAAATGCGGAAAAGATAAGTGCTGAAAGCATCTAAGCACGAAACTTGCCCCAAGATGAGTTCTCCCTGACTCCTTGAGAGTCCTGAAGGAACGTTGAAGACGACGACGTTGATAGGCTGGGTGTGTAAGCGTAGCGATACGTTGAGCTAACCAGTACTAATGAACCGTGAGGCTTAACCTTACAACGCCAAAGATGTTTTGGTGAAAGAGACATCGATAATCAGCTTGATACAGATAATATTGACCGGCTTAAAGCGGGTTAATAACAGGATTTGCCTGGCGGCAACAGCGCGGTGGTCCCACCTGACCCCATGCCGAACTCAGAAGTGAAACGCCGTAGCGCCGATGGTAGTGTGGGGTCTCCCCATGCGAGAGTAGGGAACTGCCAGGCATCAAACAAGTGAAGAAGCCCATCCTGACGGATGGGCTTTTTTGCGTCTGTACGATGATAAAGCCGCGAATGGTAGTGGTGTTTACGCCGGCCGCTGAGCACTTCTTGCATACTGCAAATGCAGCAAATGACGAGCTCTCCTCACTCATCAACGTACTCTCAATACACGGTGCACCGTATGCACCTGTTCCCAGAAGCAATTCCTTTATTCATCAGCTCTTAAACGCTACAGCTAATCCTAAATCGTGATCTTGCTAACGAAAAATGTGACATATCTCACTAATTCTGCAATAACAATTGTATAACATTTTGTTTACTAAAATATCTGCCTATGTGTCGTGTTACGACCGGTAAGGCAGGAGATCGCTTTTGGCAGGAGTTAACTCATGGCTGTAACCAGTGTGACCACAGAAAGGACGCTAACCGACAGCGACACTCGTCGTCGTGTCATGGCGATTGTCGGCGCTTCATCAGGGAATCTTGTGGAGTGGTTCGACTTTTATGTCTATTCGTTCTGTTCTCTGTATTTTGCGCATATTTTTTTCCCATCCGGAAATACAACTACCCAGCTGCTGCAAACCGCAGGTGTTTTTGCAGCCGGTTTCCTCATGCGTCCTATTGGGGGCTGGCTGTTTGGTCGCATTGCCGACCGCCGCGGTCGTAAAGTATCAATGCTGATTTCCGTCTGCATGATGTGTTTTGGTTCGTTAGTTATCGCCTGCTTACCCGGCTATAGCGTCATTGGGACCTGGGCGCCAGCATTATTGCTGTTAGCACGCCTTTTCCAGGGCCTGTCCGTAGGCGGCGAATATGGCACCAGCGCAACCTATATGAGTGAAATCGCCGTGGAAGGGCGCAAAGGATTCTACGCCTCATTCCAGTACGTTACCCTGATTGGCGGCCAACTATTGGCGGTGCTGGTTGTGGTGATATTGCAGAATATCCTTAGTAGCGAAGATCTGCATGCATGGGGATGGCGAATACCGTTTGCGATGGGGGCCGTGCTGGCTGTTGTTGCGCTATGGCTACGTCGCCAACTGGATGAAACGTCGCAGAAAGAGACGCGAACCTTGAAAGAAGCGGGATCGCTCAAGGGGCTGTGGCGTAATCGTAAGGCATTCGTGATGGTACTTGGGTTTACCGCTGCCGGTTCACTCAGTTTCTATACGTTTACTACGTACATGCAAAAATATCTGGTCAATACTGCCGGTATGAGCGCTAACCTCGCGAGCGTGATTATGACCGCGGCGCTGTTTGTTTATATGCTGGTACAACCGCTTTTTGGCATGCTGTCGGATAAAGTCGGGCGTCGTACTTCAATGCTGTGCTTTGGTGCCTTTGCGACGCTATTCACAGTACCCATTCTGACGGCACTACAAAGCATCAGCTCTCCCTACCTGGCGTTCGCGCTGGTGATGTGTGCGCTGCTGATCACCAGTTTTTATACCTCTATCAGTGGGATCCTGAAGGCGGAAATGTTCCCCGCCCAGGTGCGTGCATTAGGCGTGGGGCTTTCCTATGCTGTCGCTAATGCTTTGTTTGGTGGTTCAGCAGAGTACGTCGCGCTATCGCTCAAATCTGCGGGTATCGAAACGGCGTTCTTCTGGTACGTTACCGTCATGGCCGCGCTGGCATTTCTGGTATCGCTCAAGCTGCACCGTAAAGGAAAAGGCTTACGTCTGTAACGCTAATGCTGCGCCAGTTGCCACACCGCATAGCCGGTTGTGGCACCGGCAACGTCCCAGGCAAAATCTTTCCAGCTCCAGCCGCTCCCCGCGGGGCGACTGTCCCAGAGCTCTTTCGATGCGCCTAAACTTACTGAGAACATAAAGCCGATTGCCGCACTGCGATCGCGACTTATGCCCTGATGCTGAGCATATTCGTTTCCCGCCGCGGCAAGCATTGCCGAGGCAATAAAGTGTTGTGCTTTATCCTGGCCACTCCAGGCATCATTCGCCATATGGCTACAGCCGCTTAGCATGAGCGTACAGCATAGAAGGGCAGTTCGTGGCATAGAGACTCCTGAAAAAAAGCCCCGCTGGAAGGGGGCTATATTTTTAAAGGATACGACTGATGAGCCTATCAATACGGATTCGTCGCAGACGGCGGATCAATTTGCGTACTTTGACCGGGTATTCCGCAATGCTCTGTAATTCACGATAGTGATTAACCACCGTGGTATGTTTGCGGATGAGATCCAGCTCTTTCTGACGCATCGAAGCCAGTTGCTTTTTCGGATCGTGGATCAGGACTGCATTTTCCAAATCCAATCGCCAGGCGCGCGGGTTAAGGTTGTTACCGGTCAGCAGCATCCACTCGTTATCGACCCACATCCCTTTCAGATGGTAGCTGTTATCTCCATCTTTCCACAGACGCACCACCAGTTGATCGGTATTAATGTAATACTGCAAGCGGCTCAGGAAGCGGCGCAGATTAATTTCATACAGATAAGGCAGTGCACCGATAATTTTAAACGGCTCGTTTTCCGGGATGTAAAAATCGTTGGCGGTTTTATCACCGACAATAATTTCCACCTTCTTGCCTTCTCGCAGCAGGCGAATGATGCTACGGACCAGCAGCGCGGGAAGGTTGAAGTATGGTGTGCAGATAGTGAGTTTTTCCTCGGTGCACGGCATAAGGTGGAAAATGGTTTTATTGAGATCGCTGGATTTGCCGAGCCCAACCAGCGGTGTGACGGTCAATTCGTCATCGCTGGCATTCCCGTCAAAATGGTAGCTGGTATCGCGCAATTCCTGGCGATACTGCCGGATATCGTTCTTGATCTCTGGGCTTTTAGGGCGTTCAGTATTATCCAGACGATTAACGCCGCGCCCTTCAACTAGGTTTTGCGAGACCCAGTTAAACATGATGTCGGACATCTGCGGGTTACGAATGCACTGATAACGGTCATAACGATACTTATCGTGCTGATGCAGATAAACATCGTTGATGCTGGCGCCGCTATACAGCACGCAATCATCGATAATAAAGCCTTTAAAGTGAAGCACGCCGAGCGCTTCACGGGTATTAATAGGAACGCCATAAACCGGAACATCTACGCCCGGGTTTTCTTTGGCTGTACGGCAATACCAGTCTGCGTTCGTATTAGACGCAGCGGCACCAATACGCCCACGCTGTGCGCGGTGCCAGTCAACCAGTACCCGTACATCAAGCTCCGGGCGTTGACGCTTGGCATCATACAGTGCTTGCAGAACCGCTTTACCGGCATCATCTTGTTCAAGATATAACGCGACGATACAAATTCGGCGCGTGGCGCTGGCGATTTTTGCGAGCAAAGCGACACGGAAATCTGCTGGAGTATAGAAAAACTCAACATCATCAACAGACTGTGAAAGCTTGGGTAGTTGGGCAAGGTGTTGTTGATGTTTATTACGCTTAAATTTTGACAACATCACAGTGCGTTTCTTCTCTGATTTAGTGAAGGGTCTTCTGTACCAGGCAGATGACGTAAGCGGTCAATGATACCACCTCTATCGGGCAAGGGTAGCATTTCCAGCAACTTAGTCATCACTTAGGCGTAATGATAGACCGACAATGCCATCTTCCAGCTGAATATCTACCTCAAATCCGAGCTTCCTCGCGAGTGCTATCATTCCGCGATTGTTTGGCATGGTAATCCCATTCAGCCGGGCTAAGCCGTGAGTTCGAGTATAGGCAATAAGTTTCTCCAGCAAACGTCCACCAAGGCCAAGGCCCTTCAAATCTGAACGCACCAGTACGGCGAATTCTGCATCGATATTATCGGGGTCGGAGATCGCGCGCGTCACGCCAAGGATCTCAGTATGTTCGCCGGAACCATACACCGCAACAAAGGCCATTTCCCGATCGTAGTCGATCTGCGTCATATTGGCTAAATCATCGTGGGTAAATTCGTTGATCTCGCTAAAATAGCGATAATAGAGATCTTCTTTTGTCACCCGTGCGATAAATTGCTGTAACAGAGGCTCATCTTCCGGAAGGATAGGACGGAAAAGGCAGCGATCGCCATTTTTCATGGTCACCCACTCTTCAAGATGCTGCGGGTAGGGACGAACCGCCAGGCGACTCTCACTTGAACCACTAAATGGCGCAATTTCCAGGCTTACATCCAGCGCGGTGAATTCATTGCCGGAAGCGAGAAGGGGATGAATATCCAACCGCTGTATTTCCGGGCAGTCGACAATTAGGTTAGAAACCTGCACCAGTAGCTGACTGAGACCGGCAATATCTAACGGGCGCAGGGCGCTACGACCACGAATTTTCTTACTCTTAATGGCCTGAATCACCAGATAACGCGCCAGCGTCATATTCAGCGGTGGCAGGGCGACGGCCGCCTGATCTTCCGCACGCCACTCCACGCCGCCTTCACCGAGCATAATTAACGGGCCAAATACCGGGTCGTGTTCAACAACGACGCGCAGTTCCTGGGCACCGGCTCGGTTAGCCATGCTTTGTACCAGCAGGCCATGAATCCGCGCCTGCGGCCAGGCCATTTTTACACGGTCGAGGATGGCGTCCGCCGCCTGCTGTACCTCGGCGGCGGTGCGCAGATAGAGCATGACGCCCTGGACTTCTGACTTATGCGGAATATCAGGTGAACGCAGCTTCAACGCCACCGGGTAGCCAATTTGCTCAGCAATATGCACCGCCTCAGCGCTGTCAGAGGCGATCCAGGTGGGTAGCGTATTCAGACCATAGACGTTTAGGATTGGGCGCACCTCATGGGTATCCAGCGCACCTATCCCGTTATCAATCGCCTGCTGTAAAAGTTCATGCGCTTGGGCAGTATTAGCGGCCAGGCTTTGAGGCAGCGCAGGCGTTTCCCGCAGCTGTTTTTGGTTACGTCGGTATTCCACCATATGCATGAAGGCCGTAATTGTCCCTTCTGGCGTCCGGTAGGTGGGAATTCCCGCGTCGCTAAACATACGGCGCGCTTCAATCGAAGAGTATTCACCGCACCAGTTGGTCAGCACGCTGATAAATTTACCCCGTGGATGCTGCTTAATCACTTCGATCAGCGCGGCGGCGCTCTCGCTGCCGGTGGCTGTGGCGCTAGGGGCGTGAATGATCATTAGCGCATCCAGATCCGCGCTATTGAGTAAAATATTTACCGCGGCAGAGTAGTGGCTAATGCTGGCGTCATCGCGCAGATCTAACGGGTTGTTTGCATCGACGGTATCCGGCAACTGCGCCTGAAGCTGCTGACGGGTTTCGTCGCTTAATGTTGCCAGCTTGCCGTGACGCGCCCAGTGCTCATCCAGCGCGAGCGCCGCAGGAGCCGCGCCATTGCTGATAATCATTAATCGTTCACCGCGAAGCGGACGCATATGGCTGAGCGTTTCAACGGCGGAAAACAGCTCATGCGTATCCTGTACCCGCAGTAAACCCGCGCGCTGAATGGCGGCATCCCAGGCAGGATCCATACCTGAATTCACGTGCAGTAAGCGCTGAGCCGCCGGGCTGCGGCCGCTTTTAATCACCAGAATCGGCTTGTTGCGTGAGGCGCTTCGCGCGGCAGAGACAAAGCGGCGGGCGTCGCTGAGCTGTTCGAGGTAGAGCAAAATGGCGCTGGTTTTGCTATCTCGCGCCAGATAATCCAGTAGGTCGTCAACGTCAATATCCAGGCTGTCGCCTAACGCAATAAAGTAGGAGAAGCCCATTTCACGCTGCTGCGCCCAGTCCAGAATGGTATTCGAGACGGCAGCAGACTGCGAAATAAACGCCAGTTTACCTTTACGAATCGGTACCGGTGAGAAGCTGGCGTTGAGCCCTTGCCACGGCGCCAGCAGCCCCAGGCTGTTTGGCCCCAACAGGCGCATTTGAAAACGCGCGGCACACTGTTTAAGCGCGCCAAACTGGTCGGGAGTGGAAGAAAGAATAATGCAGGTTTTGCAGCCTTTTTCCCCCAACGACTCCAATAGCTCAAGGTTACGGCGGGCGTGGGTACACAGTACCGCCAAATCGGGAGAAAAGGGGAGGCTTTCGACAGTCGGCCAGGCTAGAACGCCCAGCACCGCTTTCCACGCTGGGGTCACGGGTAAAACCGGGCCGGCAAAACCGCCGGCTAACAGGTTTTTCATCATCAAAAAGCCGGCACGCTGAGGCTTCATTGAGGCACCAATAACCGCAATCGATTTTGGCCTCAGAAGTGCTTCCAGCCCACGTTGACTCATACCGGTCTTCCTTACGCGACGATAATCGTATGAGTTTAACCGTTTTCCAGGCTGGCAGTTGTGATGCTGCCCTGATGATGTGATTTTCCTGCCAGATAGTTTTCACGAAAACGGGTGAAATGCTGGCTGAGCGCAGTCGCAGCGCCGGTGTCATTGGCGAGATCCAACAGCGCAATAGCCACTTCAGCGGTGCAGTACTGCCCTTCAGCGTGCACTTCACGCAGGCTGTATGCCGAGACGCGCGAAAGGTCAACGGAGATCAGCGGTAGGCCATCCAGCCACGGGCTTTTACGGAACATCTTACGCGCTTCCGGCCAGGTCCCGTCTAACATAATAAACAGCGGCGGTTTCCCGGATGGCGGAGCGCTCAATACCTGACGTTCGGGGCCCGCATAAGATGAAGGGAACACCACCAACGGCTGATAATCAGGGTTTTTCACCAGTTCCAGCAGTGCCTCAGGCGGCTCGGTACGTGACCATTGGAAGGCGTCAGTCTGCGGCAAGATATCGGCAATCAGACGGCCGGTATTGCTTGGTTTCATTGGCTCGGTATCAAACATCACGAGGCAAAAACGGCTTTTTGCTGGATGCGGAACAATGGTCTCGCACAGACAATAGCCTTTAACCAGCAGGCAGCGCTGACAGCGGCGAACCCGGTTACCTCGGGCAAGAAAAGGGCGAGTCGCGCGGGCTAAACGCTCGGCGCGCAACCGTAGAACGGCATTTTCAATCATGGGAGTCGCGTGGCAAAAACGCTATTGTCGCAGAGGAGAATACGGGGCACAAGATGCGCCCCGTGAGGACTACTGTTGCAGGGCTTCGTTCAACCAGCTATCAAATGGCGCTTTCGGAACCGCACCGTTAAGCATGTCGATAACTTCACCATTTTTGAAAATCATGATCGTCGGAATGCTGCGAATGCGAAAACGGGCGCTGAGTTCACGTTCTGCCTCGGTATTCACTTTTACAAAGCGCACTTTACCGCTACGCTCTTCTGCAACGTCTTCGAAAATAGGGGCAAAATTGCGGCAAGGACCGCACCACGGAGCCCAGAAATCAACGACAACCGGAAGATCGTCCTTCAGCAGTTTATCCAGCGTGCTGTCTGTGGCATTGATAACTTCGCCATCAAACAGATCTTCACCACAGCGTCCACATTTTGCGACGTCGTTGAGACGCTCTTCAGGAATGCGATTAAGCGCCTGGCAGTGGGCACAAACGGTATTCATAACTCACCTCTGGGTCATCGTGTTGCAGGACGGCAGCGTTGCCGAATGTTTCTATAATGTTACACATTATCAACGAGACTGTATTAATCGACAACGCGTTTTATCCAATGGGTACAATAGTCAGCGTCTTTTTTATGAAGTAATGGCTAAGCGCTACCACATCAGGTAATCTGCGCGCTTCGCGCAGCGCAGGTGGAGAAAAACATGAGCGACGAACTGAAGAACAAAAACGGCAAGGTCAAAGTGATGTACGTCCGCAGTGACGATGACTCGGACAAACGCACCCAAAATCCTCGTACTGGTAAAGGCGGAGGCCGTCCTGGCGCATCCCGCGCTGGTACTTCCCGTGCCGAAGGCGGTCGTCGCCCTGCCCGTGATGAGAGAAAGGGGCCTAACAGCGATCGCGGTCGTGAACGTGGGCGCGATCGCGATATCGAGCGCGACCGTGACCGCGGTGAAGGTTCTCCGTGGCGCACCGTTTCGCGCGCGCCGGGCGATGAAACCGCACCGAAGGCCGATCACGGCGGTATCAGCGGCAAAAGCTTTATCGATCCTGAAGTCCTGCGTCGTCAGCGCGCAGAAGAGACCCGAGTATACGGCGAGAACGCCTGTCAGGCGCTGTTCCAGAGCCGTCCAGATGCGATTGTTCGCGCCTGGTTCGTGCAAAGCGTCACGCCGCGCTTTAAAGAAGCGCTGCGTTGGATGGCGGCAAACCGCAAAGCGTATCACGTGGTTGATGAAGAAGAGCTGGCGAAAGCATCCGGCACTGAACATCACGGCGGCGTCTGCTTCCTGATCAAAAAACGTAACGGTACCTCTGTACAGCAGTGGGTTGCGCAGAGCGGCGAAGAGGATTGCGTACTGGCGCTGGAAGATGCGGGTAATCCGCATAACCTTGGCGCGATGATCCGCAGCTGTGCACATTTCGGTGTGAAAGGCGTGGTTCTGCAGGATGCAGCGCTGCTGGAATCTGGTGCGGCGATTCGTACGGCGGAAGGCGGTGCAGAGCACGTGCAGCCGATCACCGGCGACAGCTTCATCGACGCGCTGGAACAGTTCCGCAAAGCGGGCTATGCCATCGTTACGACCAGCAGCAACGGCAAAGGTATGCCGCTGTTTAACGCTGAGCTGCCGAAGAAAATGGTACTGGCGTTGGGTCAGGACCGTGATGGTGTCTCCGACGCGGCCGCAGCCATTGCCGATATGAGCGTATCCATTGATGGTACCCGCGCAGTAGAAGGCCTGAACGTCTCCGTGGCAACAGGTGTACTGCTGGGCGAATGGTGGCGTCAGCATAAAGCGTAATATTGCGAGCTGAAAAAAAACCGGTAGCGCCAGGCGTCTACCGGTTTTTTTATCGCTACAGTTTTTCCGCAGCGGCAGGAAACAGCCGATTTTTATTCCGGTAGCACCGGCATCCAATCAATAGGCGCTTCGCCGCGCTGTTCCAGCCACTGATTAGCCTGCACAAAGTGATTACTACCAAAGAAACCGCGATGCGCCGACAGCGGCGACGGATGTGGTGCTTTCAGTACGTGATGCCGTTGGGTATCAATAATGGCACCTTTCTTCTGCGCATGAGCGCCCCAAAGTAAAAACACCACCCCTTCCCGATGCTCATTAATGAGCGCAATGACCTTATCGGTAAATGTTTCCCAGCCAAGGCTGGCATGCGAGTGGGCCTGGCCTGCGCGAACGGTTAATACCGTATTCAGGAGCAGCACTCCCTGGCGCGCCCAGCTCTCCAGATAACCGTGATTCGGGCGCGTAAAGCCGGGAATGGTGCCTTCCAGCTCTTTATACATATTGAGTAGCGACGGCGGCGTCGCAATGCCCGGCTGTACAGAGAATGCCAGACCGTGTGCCTGGTTTGGACCGTGGTACGGATCCTGGCCCAGGATCACCACTTTAACATCATTAAGCTCGGTAAAGCGAAAAGCGTTAAACACATCTTTCTGCGGTGGATAAATCGTGACGCCTGACTGACGCTCGCTGGCAACGGTGGCCAGGGTATTCACAAAGTAGGGCTGTTGCTTCTCAGTTGCCAGTACGTCATGCCAGGTCAAAGGGGTTGTCATCTCGCTCTCCTGCGATTCTTCATGAGCATAGCTTAACTGCTTCTTTCAGCATCACAAAATCAGATGGTGTAACCCACTGCGTTTACTACAAAAAAAGTTGAATCTTTACAAAAATTTTTACTACCGACAAAGCGCGTAACTTGATGCAAAACAAGTATTTTCACCTATGACCACTTTTGCGGTGTGGTTTTTATTGATTTAAATCAAAGAATCAAGGGTGTTCGAGGGGTATATATACACTCAAGCAACAATGGTTTTACCAATTGGCCGCGAGACGGTCGGTTAAAAAACGAATATAAAGAGCCTTGGGAGGCATCAAATGATTACAGGTATCCAGATTACTAAAACTGCTAACAAAGACCTGCTGAACTCATTCTGGCTGCTCGACAGCGAGAAAGGCGAAGCGCGCTGCCTGTGTGCAAAAGGCGGTTATGCAGAAGATGACGTGGTTGCCGTGAAGGAACTGGGTGACATCGAATACCGTGAAATCCCGGTAGAAGCAAAACCGGAAGTCCGTGTAGAAGGTGGTCAGCACCTGAACGTTAACGTTCTGCGTCGCGAAACCCTGATGGATGCGGTTGAACACCCAGAAAAATATCCGCAGCTAACTATTCGTGTTTCTGGCTATGCCGTTCGCTTTAACTCTCTGACGCCAGAACAGCAGCGCGACGTTATTGCTCGTACTTTCACCGAAAGCCTGTAATTTCTCAGGTTGAGGAAGCCAGCGCCGGGTGTGCTGGCTATGATATCAATCCCTCGCAGGGCGCCTGCGGGGGATTTTTTATTTCACCTGCTCGCGACCAACCAGAATAGTGGTCAGGGTGAAGGAGAGTACTAGCGCAATCGCCACGCCGGAAATCGCGAAGATAAAGTACGGGCCGATATAGGCCGGCAGGCTAAAGATGCTCGATAAAATATAGCCGTACAGCCGCACGCCAAAGAAAGCGATAAAAGCGGACGCCAGCGAACTGGCCACGGTGGCGGCAATGAACGCTTTTTTGTAGCGCGTCAGGACGCCAAACAGCGCGGGTTCGGTAATACCCAGCAGTGCAGAAATGGCGGCAGACAGAGTGACCGTGCGGTTGTCTTTGTTCAAACGCCAGATGGCAAAAGTCGCTCCTGCGATAGCCATATTGGCCATAAACATCATTGGCATCAGCATGTCGTAGCCGCGGTCGCTGAAGTTTTGCAGGGCAATCGGCGTCATGGCGTGATGCATCCCGGTGAGGATTGCCACTGGACGGATAGCGCCTACCACCAGGCCGGCAAAACTTGCTGAGACCCCAAATAATCCTTCAATAAACCATGCCAGCATTTTGCCTAACCAGATGCCGATAGGGCCAATGATCACCAGCGCCGCCAGCGCACCGAGGAATAGCGTCAACGTCGGCGTAAAGACGGTTTTTAGCACCTCCGGCATGATCCGATCGACGGCCTGATGGATATATTTTAGTGCCAGTATCGAGAAGATCACCGGGATCACGCTGGAGGCGTAGTTAAATACCGAGACGGGTATGGTATTGAGCAACCAGATTGCTGAGACCGCGCCCGCCTGATGGGCTGCCAGCGCTTTGGCGGCGTCGATAAGCGTCGGATACATCAGGCATGCCGCCACGGCAACAGCCAGATATTCATTGGTTTTGAAGATCTTCGCAGCCGACACGGCGAGGAAAAACGGCAGGAAGTAAAACACGCCACTGGCGATAAGGTCGATAATCATCACCGTATCGCTTTTGGTGGATACCAGCTTAAGTGCAATAAGGCCGGCCAACAGGCCTTTGATCATCCCAGCCCCGGCAATGGCCGGAACAATTGGGCCAAAGACACCAGACACGGTATCCATAAATAGGGATACCAAGCTTTTGCGCTCTTTGCCTGGCGTACTGCTGGCTGTCTGACTGCCGGAACCCAGCGTATTTTCCAACAATTCAAACCAGCTATTGACCTTCGGGCCGATGATTATCTGAAACTGGTCGCTTTGCAGCTGCGCGCCTAATACACCAGGCAGTTGTTTAATCTCATCCTGGGCAATTTTATTATCATCAACTAAATCAAAGCGTAGTCGCGTCATACAGTGCCAGACTTTATTGATATTTTCCGGTCCGCCCACCAGACGAATAATTCTGCTGATAGCTTCTTGCGTCCCCATAACGGCTCCTGCGATTAGTTTGTTGTTTTCTTTGTGTCGCTGAATGGTAAATAAGCCAATCAACAAAAACAAACCAATAAAACATGATGACAATCACAATTAACCATTCATAAGGCTTTTGGTAGTGCTATTCGATATGATTGGTCCGTTTTTTAAATAGAAATAAACCTATTTTCAGACCAAAAAAATTAAAAAATAAAAAGGTTTACCCGCTGATAAAAATAGGGTGAAGATAATGCCATTATCATTGTTATTTTCCACAGGGAGCTGTCTGTGAAACCTACGCTAATTACTGCGATTGAGTGCTTTATTACTCGCCCTGACCGTCATAATCTGGTGACGGTTCGGGTGACCACCGACAACGGTACGGTGGGGCTTGGTTGCGCCACGTTCCAGCAGAGACCGCTGGCGGTAAAAACGCTGGTGGATGAATACCTCCAGCCGCTGTTGATTGGGCGTGATGCGAACAACATCGAAGACCTGTGGCAGATGATGAACGTCAACGCCTACTGGCGTAACGGCCCGCTGATGAACAACGCTATCTCTGGCGTCGATATGGCGCTGTGGGATATCAAAGCACAGCTAGCCGGTATGCCGCTTTACCAGCTATTGGGGGGAAAATCCCGCGATGCGATTGCGGCCTATACTCATGCCAGCGGTGAAACGCCGGAAGAACTGTTCGTCTCGGTTGATAAACTGTTGGAACAGGGCTATCGCCATATTCGCTGCCAGCTGGGTTTTTACGGCGGTACGCCGCGAGAAATGCAGACTCCGGAAAATCCCACTCCGGGGGCGTGGTTCGATCAGGATGAATATGTACGCAATACGGTCGAAATGTTTCGTCTGCTGCGTGCGCGATATGGTCACCGATTCCATATTTTGCATGATGTTCATGAGCGCCTGTTCCCCCAGCAGGCTCTGCAACTCGCAAAACAGCTCGAGCCCTACCAGCCGTGGTTTATTGAAGATATTTTGTCGCCGCAGCAAAGTCCGTGGCTGGCTCAAATTCGCCAGCAGAGCAGCGTACCGCTGGCCATGGGCGAGCTTTTCAATAATCCAGCGGAATGGCACGATTTAATCGTCAACCGGCAGATTGATTTTATCCGCTGCCATGTGTCGCAGATCGGCGGCATTACCCCGGCGTTAAAACTGGCGGTGCTGTGTCAGGCTTTTGGGGTGCGTCTGGCGTGGCATGGGCCTGGGGATATGACGCCAATCGGCGTGGCGGTCAATACGCATCTGAATATTCACCTGCATAACGCCGCTATTCAGGAATACATTCCGCGTTCGGCTACCACGGATGCCGTTTTCCCGGGCGCGCCGGAAGTTCAAAATGGCTTTATCTACCCGCCGACGGCTGCGGGCATTGGCGTCGGCTTTGACGAAGCGCTGGCGTTAGCGCACCCGGTGGTCTATCGCCCGCATGAATGGACGCAAAGCCGTTTACCGGACGGCGCAATCCATACGCCGTAGTTTATTCTGGCGCCTGCTGGCGGAAGGAGAGGTTGTCACGGTTGTGCGGGATCACATAGGTGCAGGTATAGTTGATATCAATGATATCGCTTATCTCATAAACCCGTCCGCCGTCGAGGATCCCGCGATTATTAATGTGCATCGCCGGGGCGCCTTTTTTACAGCCCAGCAACGTCGCCTGCTCCCGGCTGACGCTCACCGCGCGATAGCTGGTCAGCAGGTGAGATATTGGGTAGCCTTTCTCCAGCACGTACTGCTGCAGCGAGCGTTCAATTACCTGCTGGTTGAGGTCGGTGAACATCGCGGCGGGCATACGAGATACTTCGATTTGCGTCGCCACATCATCGACAAAACGCAGGCGGCAGAACAGCCAGATAAAATCGTTCTCGGTGAGGCCGAAAATTTGTTGGTCTTCCCGGTCTGGGCGTTTTTTATGCAGACTGATCATGCGGTAGCGCATCTGATCGAAGCGTTTTTCGGTGATTGAGTTATAGACCAGAGGATTGCTGCGCGTCTGTTCGTTAATCCAGATCCCTGAGCCCTGCACAATGCGGACGACACCAATACTGGCTAATTTTTCCAGCGCCTGGCGAATGGTAAAGCGAGAGACGCCATACTCCTGCGCCAGTTGGCGTTCAGGCGGCAGCTTACGCGCACCGTCGCTGTGCTGTTGGTATATCTTGCTGAGGAGATCCTGAGTCACAAACTCTTTTTTCTTCATGGCCGTCTGCTCTTATCCCTGAATACGAAAACGCCGGGAAGTTATCCCGGCGTTTGCTTTACTCTTCGGTGCTCTGCTCTGCGGCACTGGTGGCGCTTGGCTTACGACGCTTACCAATATTCTTGGTATCGCGGTGACGTTTCTTCACGCGCGGTTTTTCTTTGTCTTTCTCTTTCTGCTCTGCGCGTTTAGCCAGCACTTTCTTCGATGGTTTGCCCGTCATCTTCTCACTAGGTGGACGAGTCACCGGGCGCAGCCCTTCAATGACGCGGGCTTTCAGCGGCTCTTCAACGTAACGACCAATTTTCATCAGCAGCACGTAGTCATGGGCCTCAACCAGCGAAATGGCGGTACCTTTACGACCGGCACGGCCGGTACGGCCGATACGGTGCAGATAGGTGTCCCCGCTGCGTGGCATATCGAAGTTGATAACGTGGCTCACGTCAGGAATATCGATACCACGGGCCGCCACGTCGGTGGCAACCAGTACGTTAACGCGACCTTCGGTCAGGCGCTTGATGCCCTCGGTACGTTTAACCTGCGCCATCTCACCTTCAAGATAGCAGTTGTTAATCCCTACCGAGCGCAGCTTATCCGCCAGCTCGTGAACACGCTCGCGCTTACGCACAAATACGATAGTACGGGTGGCGTCTTCTTGCTTCAGCAGATGCTCAAGCAGTTTGAATTTATGGTCGAAATCATCGGCGCGGTAATACCACTGATGGATCTTCTTACGTTCACGAGTAGAAGGATCGGCAGATACTTCGACCGGATCTTCCAGCAGACGCTCTGCGAAGTCTTTAATCGCATCGCCTTCCAGCGTTGCTGAGAACAGCAGCGTTTGTTTACGCCAGCGGGTTTCACCGGCGATATGCTCGATATCCTGAGCAAAGCCGAGATCCAGCATGCGATCCGCTTCATCAAGGATCAGCGTTTCGACCGAACGGCAGTCGAAGTTCTCTTCTTTAATGTATTGCATCAAACGACCGGTAGTCGCGACGACAATATCCTGGTTTTCGCTGAATACTTCAGCGTGGTTCATATACGCCACACCGCCGGTGATGGTTGCAATGTCCAGGTGAGTGTTTTTTGCCAGCTCGCGGGCATGATCGGCAACCTGCATCGCCAGTTCACGCGTCGGCGTGAGGATCAAAATACGCGGCGGGCCGGATTTTTTGCGCGGAAAATCGAGCAGGTGCTGCAACGCAGGCAGCAAATACGCCGCTGTTTTACCGGTGCCGGTTGGCGCAGAACCAAGAACGTCACGTCCTTCGAGCGCAGGCGGAATAGCGGCAGCCTGGATGGCAGTTGGGCGCGTAAAGCCTTTACTCTGGAGGGCTTCCAGCAGGCTTTCGTCAAGTTCAAGTTCGGAAAAAGTCGTTACAGTCATGATTACCTCTGTGTGAGGCGGTGATTATAGACGTTACGGCTTTAATCTTCATCTGTTTGTATGGCTATCTGTTCTCGGGTATTGTTCATAACCGAAATATTCTCTCGTTTCATCGGCAAGGTCGCATATGACGTCTGATTCTAAATCCGTGCTGCGTCGCAACGGATTTACCTTTAAAAAATTTTTTGTGGCTCACGATCGCTGTGCGATGAAAGTGGGGACCGACGGCATTTTGCTTGGTGCATGGTCGCCCATTGCCCGCGTCAAACGGGTGCTTGATATTGGTACCGGGAGTGGTTTGCTGGCGTTAATGCTGGCGCAGCGTACTGACGATAGCGTCAATATTGACGCCGTTGAGCTAGACGAAGAGGCGGCGGAGCAGGCCAGAGAAAACGTGGCTGAATCGCCGTGGGCGGACAGAATTCAGATACACACCGCGGATGCCCAGGCGTGGATCGCGGGCCTGACGACGCGCTATAACCTTATCGTCAGCAATCCGCCGTATTACGAGCAGGGCGTGGAGTGTGCGACGCCGCAGCGCGAGCAGGCGCGGTATACCACCACGCTTGATCATCAGACGTTGCTGGCCTGCGCCGCTGATGCCATCACCGAAGACGGTTTTTTATGCGTGGTATTGCCGGAAAATATCGGCCAAACCTTTACCGACCGGGCGCTGTCGATGGGCTGGCATCTACGCCTGCGCACCGACGTGGCTGAGACGGAAATGCGCTTGCCGCATCGGGTGTTACTGGCGTTTTCACCAAAAGCAGGGGAATGCTTTAGCGACAGGCTGGTCATTCGTGGGCCAGAGCAGCAGTATTCTGAGGGCTATACGGCCCTGACCCAGGCGTTTTATTTGTTTATGTGAGTCAGTGGGGAGAGCACCGAGGGGCCGGATTCCGCTAACAGGTCTGGGTAATCCAGCGTGTAATGCAGGCCGCGGCTCTCCTTACGCATCATGGCACAGCGGACGATAAGCTCCGCCACCTGCACCAAATTACGCAGCTCCAGCAGATTGTTAGAGACGCGGAAGCGGGAATAATACTCGTCCAGCTCCTGCTGCAACATAGTGATTCGGCGCAGTGCGCGCTCCAGACGTTTGGTAGTGCGCACGATGCCGACATAGTCCCACATAAATAGACGCAGTTCGTGCCAGTTATGCTGAATCACCACCAGTTCATCCGAGTTTTCGACCCGACTTTCATCCCACGCCGGTAGTTTTTCCGTTTGACGAGCATAAGGCATCCGTTTTTGGATATCTTCTGCCGCTGACCAACCGTATACCAGACACTCCAGCAGTGAGTTCGATGCCATCCGGTTAGCCCCGTGCAGCCCGGTATAACTCACCTCACCAATGGCATATAGCCCATCAACATCGGTACGGCCGTAGTCGTCAACCATCACACCGCCGCAGGTGTAGTGCGCCGCCGGCACAATCGGCACCGGCTCTTTGGTGAGATCGATTCCTAAACCTAATAATTTTTCATAAATCATAGGGAAGTGCTGACGTACAAAGGCTTCGGGCTTGTGGCTGATATCCAGATACATGCAGTCGACGCCGAGGCGTTTCATCTCATGGTCAATTGCCCGAGCCACAATATCACGCGGTGCCAGTTCGCCACGCTCGTCAAAATCGGGCATAAAGCGGCTGCCGTCCGGGCGCTTCAGGTGTGCCCCTTCGCCGCGCAGGGCCTCGGTGAGCAGGAAATTTCGCGCCTGTGGGTGATAAAGAGCGGTAGGGTGGAACTGGTTGAATTCAAGGTTGGCAACCCGACAGCCTGCGCGCCATGCCATGGCGATGCCGTCCCCTGAGGAGATATCCGGGTTCGTGGTGTATTGGTAAACCTTTGACGCACCGCCGGTCGCCAGCACCACTGATTTTGCCGCGCAGGTTTCAACTTTCTCTTTATTACGATCCCAAATCCACGCGCCGACTACGCGACGCGTGCCCGGTAAGCCAATTTTATCGGAAACGATCAGATCAACGGCGTTACTGCGCTCAAGGACGCGGATATTGGGATGGTTAAGCGCTTTACTTACCAGCGTATTTTCGACTTCGCGCCCGGTGGCATCCGCAGCATGCAGAATTCGTCGATGGCTGTGGCCACCTTCACGCGTTAAGTGATAACTCTCTTCCCCGTTCGCCTGCACCTGGGTGTCAAACAGCACCCCTTGGTCGATAAGCCACTGCACGCAGGTTTTGGCGTTGCTGGCGACAAATGAAACGGCCTGACGGTCACAAATGCCGGCGCCGGCAATGAGCGTGTCCTCAATATGTGAGTCAATGCTGTCGGTCTCATCGAATACCGCCGCAATCCCGCCCTGCGCATAGAACGTGGAGCCTTCGCTGATCGGGCCTTTACTGAGCACAATAACGGAACTGTGCTCAGCAAGACGCAGCGCCAGCGATAAACCGGCAGCACCGCTACCGATGATCAGGACATCACAAGAAAGTTCTGGAAGTGAGTTCATTAACTTTGTTTAATTTACTAAACACGGTAACGGCAGAGTAGCACTATAAAAGCGAGTTGTGCAGGATTTTTTTACGATAGAGTTATAATGACTAAACATCTTTGGCGATACCGGCGGGCTGACACGGCATTGAAATAAGAGGAAAGCTACGCGCGCTGGCTGCTATTTATGGTGAAATAAAGGCCGGGTTACGTTACTCTTCACTGGATTTGCGTTTTTATTTCGCAACTTACGTATCGATGTGCACCGGCAGACTTATAATGACAGACAATGAAACGTCTGCTGCTAAACAAAAAACAAAGCGTAACGGAACTTTACGAAAATCGGACACTCTAAGTTTCTGCTTGCTCATAATGCAGTGGTGGAGTGGCATTCTGATTACGCATGGGAATAGGGTTTGGGGAGACATTACCTCGGATGAGCGAGCAGTTAACGGACCAGGTCCTGGTTGAACGGGTCCAAAAAGGAGATCAGAAAGCTTTTAACCTGCTGGTGGTACGCTATCAGCATAAGGTTGCGAGCCTGGTTTCCCGCTACGTGCCGTCTGGCGATGTGCCAGATGTTGTACAAGAGTCTTTTATAAAGGCCTATCGCGCGCTGGATTCTTTCCGGGGAGATAGTGCTTTCTATACCTGGCTGTATCGTATTGCAGTGAATACGGCCAAAAATTACCTGGTTGCTCAGGGGCGTCGCCCGCCGTCCAGTGATGTTGACGCGAGCGAAGCTGAAAACTTTGAAAGCGGCGGCGCTTTGAAAGAAATTTCGAACCCTGAGAACTTAATGTTGTCAGAAGAGCTGAGACAGATTGTTTTTCGCACCATTGATGCGCTTCCGGAAGATTTACGCATGGCGATTACCTTGCGGGAGCTCGATGGCCTAAGCTATGAAGAGATAGCGGCTATCATGGATTGTCCGGTGGGTACGGTTCGTTCGCGTATCTTCCGTGCGCGAGAAGCGATTGATAATAAAGTTCAACCGCTTATCAGGCGTTGACGAAAGCGGGATACTGGAAAAGGTATTAGGCATGCAGAAAGAAAAACTTTCCGCCTTAATGGATGGTGAAACGCTGGATAACGAGCTGCTGACTGAACTGTCACGCTCGTCAGAGTTGCAAGAAACCTGGGAGAGCTATCACCTCATTCGTGATTCGCTACGCGGCGACACGGCTGACGTGCTTCATTTTGATATCTCTTCTCGCGTCATGGCCGCCATCGAAAATGAGCCTGTTCGTCAAACGACAACACCGCTCATTCCTGAAGCCCAGCCAGCGCCGCACCAATGGCAAAAAATGCCGTTCTGGAATAAAGTTCGCCCGTGGGCCAGTTCGCTCACCCAAATGGGGGTGGCAGCCTGCGTATCGCTAGCTGTTATTGTTGGCGTTCAACACTACAATGGGCAATCAGATACATCTCAACCTGAATCGCCGGTGTTTAATACTCTGCCGATGATGGGGAAAGCCAGCCCGGTGAGTCTGGGTGTGCCTTCTGATGCTTCCGCAGGTAATGGCCAGCAGCAGGTTCAGGAACAGCGTCGCCGGATTAATGCTATGCTGCAGGATTATGAATTGCAGCGTCGCTTGCATTCGGAACAGCTTCAGTTTGAGCAGGCACAAACTCAACAGGCAGCGGTTCAGGTGCCGGGCTATCAAACTCTAGGAACGCAATCGCAGTAATGAAGCAACTTTGGTGTGCCATGTCACTTATGGCTGGTAGCCTGTTCTTCTGTGCAAACGCCTCGGCAGATGTATCGTCCGGGGCGTTGTTGCAGCAGATGAATCTGGCCAGTCAGTCACTCAACTACGAGCTGTCGTTCGTCAGCATCAATAAAACCGGCGTCGAATCGCTACGCTATCGTCACGCGCGTCTTAACGGACAACCGCTGGCACAACTGCTGCAGATGGATGGCCCGCGCCGTGAAGTGGTGCAGCGTGGCAGCGAAATCAGCTATTTTGAACCAGGCCTCGATCCGTTTACCTTGAACGGCGATTACATCGTCGACTCTCTGCCTTCGTTGGTTTATACCGACTTTAAACGCCTGGCGCCGTATTACGATTTCATCTCCGTTGGACGCACGCGTATTGCCGATCGCCTATGCGAAGTGATCCGCGTGGTGGCGCGAGATGGTACCCGCTACAGCTACATTGTCTGGATGGATTCGGAAAGCAAGTTGCCTATGCGCGTCGATTTGCTCGATCGCGATGGGGAAACCCTGGAACAGTTCCGGGTGATTGCTTTTAATGTCGGTGATGGCGTGGATAGCAGCATGGATAAACTGGCGAAAGCGAGCCTACCGCCGCTGCTCTCGGTACCGGCGGGAACGAAAGTGAGCTTTAACTGGGCTCCGACCTGGCTGCCGCAGGGCTTTAGCGAGGTTTCCAGCAGCCGCCGTAACTTACCCACTATTGACACTGCCGTGGAGTCACGTCTGTTCTCCGATGGCCTGTTCAGTTTCTCTATCAACGTCAATCAGGCAAATGCCAATAGCAGCGAGCAGTTGCTGCGCACCGGTCGCCGTACGGTGAGTACCACCGTGCGTAACCAGGCTGAAATTACGATTGTCGGTGAATTACCGCCGCCAACGGCCAAACGCATTGCTGACGGTATTCGTTTTAAAGGTGTGCAATGATTAAAGAGTGGGCCACCGTCATCGATTGGGATAACGGTATGGCGCAGGTTAGCTGCGACGTTAAAACTTCCTGCAATAGCTGTTCATCACGTGCCGGCTGTGGGACTCGCGTCCTGAACAAGCTGGGGCCGCAGACCAGCCACACGATTTCCGTACCTAGCGAGCAACCGCTGGTGGCCGGACAAAAAGTGGAGCTGGGCATCACCGAAAGCAGTTTGCTCGGTTCCGCCATGCTGGTGTATATGTCACCGCTGTTGGGGCTATTTGTGGTGGCGACGCTGTTCCAGGTCCTGTTTGGTTCCGATATCGCCGCGCTGTGCGGGGCGATATTAGGTGGCGTGGGTGGCTTTTTGATTGCTAAAGGCTTGTCGCCCCGGCTGGCGGCAAGGGAAACCTGGCAGCCGGTCATCCTCAGCGTCGGACTCCCTCCAGACCTGATTCGCACCACAACTTCTTCCGAAATGAGCCAGTGATTACACTGGCTTTATTATTTTTAGAACACTCCTCGCAGGAAGCGCTATGCTTGGCGGGAAGAGCATTTCCTGGTTAGGCGGTTGTAGTGTAGAATGCGGCGTTTTCGAACGACACAAACGTCAGGCTCCGTACCGCGGCCTCAAAGTATTCGTAAGGCATAAATATATTAATATATGAAGAATATACGTAACTTCTCCATCATTGCACATATCGACCACGGTAAATCAACGCTGTCTGACCGTATCATTCAGATTTGCGGCGGCCTTTCCGATCGCGAAATGGAAGCTCAGGTTCTGGATTCCATGGATCTGGAACGCGAACGTGGTATCACCATCAAAGCGCAGAGCGTGACGCTGGACTTCAAAGCGTCTGATGGGGAAACCTATCAGCTTAACTTTATCGATACTCCGGGCCACGTTGACTTTTCCTATGAAGTTTCCCGTTCACTGGCTGCCTGTGAAGGCGCACTGCTGGTGGTTGACGCCGGGCAGGGCGTAGAAGCGCAGACCCTGGCGAACTGCTACACCGCGATGGAAATGGATCTGGAAGTGGTGCCGGTTCTGAACAAAATCGACCTGCCTGCCGCCGATCCAGAGCGCGTAGCGGAAGAGATTGAAGACATTGTTGGCATCGATGCCACCGATGCGGTCCGCTGTTCGGCTAAAACCGGGCTGGGAGTGACTGATGTACTGGAACGTCTGGTGCGCGATATTCCGCCGCCGGAAGGTGATCCAGAAGGGCCTCTGCAGGCGCTGATCATCGACTCCTGGTTTGATAACTACCTGGGCGTCGTCTCATTGGTCCGTATTAAAAACGGCACCATGCGTAAAGGCGACAAGATCAAAGTGATGAGCACCGGTCAGGTCTACAACGCAGACCGTCTGGGCATTTTCACGCCAAAACAGGTTGACCGTACCCAGCTGAACTGCGGCGAGGTAGGTTGGCTGGTTTGTGCAATCAAAGACATCCTGGGAGCACCGGTCGGCGATACGCTGACGCAGGCGCGTAACCCGGCTGACAAAGCGCTGCCAGGCTTTAAAAAGGTTAAACCGCAGGTTTATGCGGGTCTGTTCCCGGTAAGCTCCGATGATTACGAAAACTTCCGTGATGCGTTAGGCAAGCTGAGCCTGAACGATGCTTCTCTGTTCTATGAACCAGAAAGCTCTTCTGCG
The DNA here is from genome assembly GCF_001571285.1 of Kluyvera cryocrescens NBRC 102467. Classification (GTDB taxonomy): domain Bacteria; phylum Pseudomonadota; class Gammaproteobacteria; order Enterobacterales; family Enterobacteriaceae; genus Kluyvera; species Kluyvera cryocrescens. Next base: position 22,367 of record NZ_BCTM01000014.1, read on the forward strand.
CTGGGCTTTGGCTTCCGCTGTGGCTTCCTGGGTCTGCTGCACATGGAGATCATTCAGGAACGTCTGGAACGTGAATACGATCTGGATCTGATCACCACCGCACCGACCGTCGTATATGAAGTGGAAACCACGAGCAAAGAGACTATCTATGTTGATAGCCCGTCTAAGCTGCCGCCGCTGAATAATATCTACGAACTGCGTGAACCGATTGCTGAGTGTCACATGCTGCTGCCGCAGGCCTATCTGGGCAACGTGATTACGCTGTGTATCGAGAAACGTGGCGTCCAGACCAACATGGTTTACCACGGTAACCAGGTTGCGCTGACCTACGAAATCCCGATGGCGGAAGTGGTGCTCGACTTCTTCGACCGCCTGAAGTCTACCTCCCGCGGCTATGCGTCGCTGGATTACAACTTCAAACGCTTCCAGGCGTCTGACATGGTGCGCGTTGACGTCCTCATCAACAACGATCGCGTTGATGCGTTGGCGCTTATCACTCACCGTGATAACTCGCAGAGCCGTGGCCGTGATCTGGTTGAGAAGATGAAAGAGCTTATCCCTCGTCAGCAGTTTGATATCGCGATTCAGGCGGCCATCGGCACGCATATTATTGCGCGTTCAACGGTTAAGCAGCTGCGTAAAAACGTTCTGGCGAAATGCTACGGTGGTGATATCAGCCGTAAGAAAAAGCTGCTGCAAAAACAGAAAGATGGTAAGAAGCGCATGAAGCAGATCGGTAACGTCGAACTGCCGCAGGAAGCTTTCCTCGCCATTCTGCATGTCGGTAAAGACAGCAAATAATCTTAAGGAGTTGGCATGGCGAACATGTTTGCCCTGATTCTGGTGATTGCCACACTGGTCACGGGCGTACTGTGGTGCATTGATAAGTTCATCTTTGCACCAAAACGACGGGAACGTCAGGCTGCAGCGCAAGCTGCAACCGATGGCTCGTTAGATAACAAGACGCTGAAAAAGGTTGGCCCGAAACCGGGCTGGCTGGAAACGGGCGCATCGGTTTTCCCGGTGCTGGCTATCGTGCTGATTGTGCGCTCATTTATCTATGAGCCGTTCCAGATCCCATCGGGTTCGATGATGCCAACTCTGCTGATTGGGGATTTCATCCTGGTGGAGAAATTCGCCTATGGGATTAAAGACCCTATCTATCAGAAAACGATTATTGAGACTGGCCATCCGAAACGTGGCGATATCGTGGTATTTAAATACCCGGAAGATCCGCGTCTTGATTACATCAAGCGCACCGTAGGTTTGCCGGGTGATAAGGTCACCTACGATCCTGTCGCCAAACAGGTCACAATTCAACCTGATTGCAGCTCCGGCCAGGCGTGCGGAAATGCGCTGCCGGTAACGTATTCTAATGTTGAGCCGAGCGATTTCGTGCAGACCTTCTCCCGCAGTAACGGCGGTGAGGCGACCAGCGGCTTCTTTGAAGTGCCACAGGGCGAAAGCAAAGAAAACGGCGTGCGTCTGGCGCAGCGTCAGGAGACGCTGGGTGAGGTTAATCACCGTATCCTGACCGTGCCTATCGCCCAGGACCAGGCGGGAATGTATTACCACCAGTCCGGTCTGCCGCTGGCGACCTGGATTGTTCCACCGGGACAATACTTCATGATGGGCGATAACCGCGACAATAGCGCGGATAGCCGTTACTGGGGATTTGTGCCGGAAGCGAACCTGGTGGGTAAAGCCACCGCTATCTGGATGAGCTTTGAAAAACAAGAGGGTCAATGGCCGACTGGCGTGCGTTTAAGCCGCATTGGTGGGATCCATTAATTGATTGTTTGACTTCACGCGGTGGCCGAGCGGCTGCCGCGTGAATTATTTAATGTTTAAATCTATTCAAACTAACGACATCCATTGTCGTTGCGTATAGAATATCCCCCCGAAGTTTCGGATGTCTCTGACCGGGAGACACGGCACACGAAACCGCATTGGTTTTCCTCAGGTCTGTTTCGTGTGCTGCATTGTTGACGCATTCATTTATTTGGTATCGCATGAACCCCATCGTAATTAATCGGCTTCAACGGAAGCTGGGCTACACTTTTATTCATCAGGAGCTGTTGCAACAGGCGTTAACGCACCGTAGCGCGAGCAGCAAACATAACGAACGCTTAGAGTTTCTGGGTGATTCGATTCTGAGCTACGTGATCGCTAACGCGCTCTATCACCGTTTTCCTCGCGTGGACGAAGGCGATATGAGCCGGATGCGCGCGACGCTGGTTCGTGGAAATACGCTGGCGGAAATCGCCCGCGAATTTGAACTGGGCGAATGTCTGCGCTTAGGGCCGGGTGAATTGAAAAGCGGCGGTTTCCGTCGGGAATCCATTCTGGCGGATACGGTTGAAGCATTGATTGGCGGGGTGTTCCTCGACAGCGATATTCAAAACGTGGAAAGACTGATCCTCTCCTGGTATCAGACCCGTCTGGATGAAATTAGCCCGGGCGATAAGCAAAAAGATCCAAAAACACGCTTGCAGGAGTATCTGCAAGGCCGCCATCTGCCGCTGCCATCTTATCTGGTGGTGCAGGTGCGTGGGGAAGCACACGATCAGGAATTTACTATCCACTGCCAGGTTAGCGGCCTGAGTGAACCGGTGGTCGGCACAGGTTCCAGTCGTCGTAAGGCGGAACAGGCTGCCGCCGAAGAGGCGCTGAAAAAGCTGGAGCTGGAATGAGCGAAGAAAAGAACTACTGCGGATTTATTGCCATCGTCGGTCGACCGAACGTTGGCAAATCCACCTTACTGAACAATCTGCTCGGGCAGAAGATCTCCATCACGTCCCGAAAAGCGCAGACCACGCGTCACCGTATCGTCGGTATCCATACCGAAGGGGGCTATCAGGCGATTTACGTCGATACCCCTGGCCTGCATATGGAAGAAAAGCGCGCCATCAACCGCCTGATGAACAAAGCGGCGAGCAGCTCTATCGGCGATGTTGAACTGATTATTTTCGTGGTCGAAGGCACCCGCTGGACGCCGGACGACGAAATGGTGCTGAACAAGCTTAAAGGTGGTCGTGCACCGGTGATCCTCGCGGTCAATAAAGTGGACAACGTGCAGGAAAAAGCGGATCTCTTACCGCACCTGCAGTTCCTTGGTAGCCAGATGGACTTCCTCGATATCGTTCCTATTTCAGCAGAAACCGGGCTGAACGTGGATACCGTTGCCGGGATCGTCCGTAAGCATCTGCCGGAAGCGACCCACCACTTCCCGGAAGATTACATTACCGACCGTTCACAGCGCTTTATGGCGTCTGAAATCATCCGTGAAAAGCTGATGCGTTTCCTCGGTGCCGAACTGCCGTATTCCGTGACGGTGGAAATCGAACGCTTCCAGTCTAACGAACGCGGTGGCTACGACATCAACGGCTTGATCCTGGTTGAGCGTGAAGGGCAGAAGAAGATGGTCATTGGTAACAAAGGTTCCAAGATCAAAACCATCGGTATTGAAGCCCGTAAGGATATGCAGGAGATGTTCGAAGCGCCTGTTCACCTGGAACTTTGGGTGAAAGTGAAATCCGGCTGGGCCGATGATGAACGCGCGCTGCGCAGTCTCGGTTACACCGACGATCTCTGAGGATAACCCCGATGGAGGGCTGGCAGCGCGCTTTCGTCCTGCATAGTCGTCCCTGGAGCGAAACCAGCCTGATGCTGGACGTCTTCACGGAAGAGTCGGGTCGCGTGCGCCTTGTGGCTAAAGGCGCACGTTCCAAACGCTCTAATCTCAAAGGTGCGCTTCAGCCCTTTACCCCCTTGTTAGTTCGCTTTGGCGGACGCGGCGAAGTCAAAACGCTGCGTAGCGCAGAAGCCGTCTCCCTGGCGCTACCGCTAAGCGGCATCACGCTTTACAGCGGCCTGTACGTCAACGAGCTCATTTCTCGCGTGCTTGAGCACGAAACCCGCTTCTCTGAACTCTTCTTTGATTATTTGCACTGCATCCAGGCGCTCGCTGGCGCAACAGGCTCGCCGGAACCGGCGCTGCGTCGTTTCGAGCTGGCGCTGCTGGGGCATCTTGGGTATGGCGTCGATTTCCTGCACTGTGCGGGGAGCGGTGATGAGGTTGATGACACCATGACCTATCGCTATCGTGAAGAGAAGGGCTTTATTGCCAGTATCGTGATGGATAACAACACCTTTACCGGGCGGCACTTAAAAGCGCTGGCGAGCCGGGAATTTCCTGATACCGATGTCCTGCGCGCCGCTAAGCGCTTTACCCGTATGGCGCTAAAGCCGTATCTTGGTGGCAAACCGCTAAAGAGCCGCGAGCTGTTTCGTCAGTTTGTGCCAAAGCGATAACCCGTATTACACTCGCTCCGCTTTACCCGCTCGCGTATTTTGCGTAGAAGGACGGGGTGAGAGAAAAAGAACGTTAAAAATAAAGACACGAGGATTGTCATGGCTGAATTACTGTTAGGCGTCAATATTGATCACATTGCCACCCTGCGTAACGCACGCGGCACCGCATACCCGGACCCAGTGCAGGCTGCGTTTATCGCCGAGCAGGCCGGTGCTGATGGCATCACCGTGCATTTACGTGAAGACCGTCGTCATATCACCGACCGCGATGTGCGTATTTTGCGTCAAACGCTCGACACCCGCATGAACCTGGAAATGGCGGTGACCGAAGAGATGCTGGCTATCGCCTGCGAAACCAAGCCGCATTTCTGCTGCCTGGTGCCAGAGAAGCGTCAGGAAGTCACCACCGAAGGCGGTCTGGACGTTGCCGGCCAGCTCGACAAAATGCGAGATGCCTGCAAGCGCCTGGCGGATGCGGGTATCCTGGTCTCGCTGTTTATTGATGCTGACAACGCGCAGATTAAAGCTGCGGCTGACGTGGGCGCGCCGTATATCGAAATTCATACCGGCTGCTACGCTGATGCCACCACCGATGCTGAACAGGCAAAAGAGCTGGAACGCATCGCAAAAGCCGCCACCTACGCGGCAAGCCTCGGTCTGAAGGTCAATGCCGGGCATGGCCTGACTTACCACAATGTGAAAGCCGTTGCCGCTCTGCCAGAAATGCACGAACTGAACATTGGCCACGCCATTATCGGACGCGCAGTGATGACGGGCCTGAAAGAAGCGGTCGCCGAAATGAAACGCCTGATGCTGGAAGCGCGCGGCTAATGGCAATTCTAGGGTTAGGTACCGACATCGTCGAAATCGCCCGCATTGAAGGGGTGATCGCCCGTAGCGGCGATCGCCTCGCTCGTCGCGTGCTCAGCGAGAATGAGTGGGCTATCTGGGAAACGCATCAGCAGCCGGTACGTTTTCTGGCGAAACGCTTTGCGGTTAAAGAGGCCGCGTCAAAAGCGATGGGCACCGGTATTCGCAACGGCCTGGCGTTCAATCAGTTTGAAATATACAACGACGAGTTGGGCAAACCGAAGCTGCGGCTATGGGGGGAAGCACAACGCCTGGCAGAGCAGATGGGGATTGTGCATATTCACGTGACGCTCGCCGATGAACGCCACTATGCTTGCGCGACGGTGATTGTAGAAAGCTAAATTTTGTCCGCGTGATGCATCTGGACAAACTTGTCCCACAGCTGCTCTTCGCTTTCCAGATGTGCCGGATCCTTTAAAATAGTATTCGGGATCGGGCACACTTTCTGACAGGTTGGCGTGTCGTAATGGCCGATGCATTCGGTGCAACGATCGCTGTTGATCTCATAGATATTATCACCCATCGAAATGGCCTCGTTTGGACATTCCGGTTCACACATATCGCAATTGATACATTTTTTGGTGATTAACAGCGCCATCAGGAAATTCTCAGAAACATAATAAACAGGGCGGTATTATACGCTCATTCTCCTTCTGGGCCACGTTTTTATTGGTTTTATGTATGTTTTGCAACCGATTTAAATTTCAATTTAATGAAATTTAACGATATTATTACGCCGTTACACTTTCCAATCGCTTTGTATTAACATTTAAATGTACTTATTAAGTTGTAGCGCGATAATAACCTTAATAAAGATAATTGTATTTCCCTGGCTTATAAATGTAATTAGAGTTATTTATCCGTCTAATAGAACCTCATTTCCGTTAAATGCTTGGTATTGTTTTTCATGTTTTATTACAGCTGTATTCTTTATCGATACCTGAAGAAATATTTTCCTGGGAAGGATTCTAAAATGGAGGTAATCATGGAAGTTCACGGTGAAAGACTTATTACGTTAAAAGCATTAATTGTTCATAATAGTACTAGTCATGTCAGCGTCGTTAACGACTCGATAACGACACTAATTAACGAGATGAATAGTAAAGGTATCACTACCGTACTTGCAGATTCTGCGGATGGCGCTACAGCGGTGATACATAATGACGCAACAATTGAATTGGTTATACTTGATTGGGTAATAAATGAAGATGAGCAGCATAATGAATCTGCCAAAAAGGTGATTGAATCCTTACGCAGTAAAAGTCAGATGGTGCCATTATTTTTATTACTTGATAATCGACAGGGCGAAAATCTTACGCATGAGATTATGCGGGAGACAGATGAATTAATATGGATTCAGGAAGATACGCCTTTTTTTCTCGCCGGGCGAGCGCATTCCGCAATTTTATCTTATCGACAAAAAACAGTGCCCCCATTAACGCGCGCTATTTTTGAGTTTGCTCAAAAATACGAATATTCGTGGCATACACCTGGTCATGCCGGAGGAACTGCCTTTATGAAATCTGCCGTTGGGCGAGCCTTCCATGATTATTTCGGCGAAAATTTGTTGCGTTCGGACCTTTCTATTTCGGTGGGTGAACTGGGGTCGTTGCTGGATCACAGCGGGCCGATCGGCGAGAGTGAAAAATTCTGCGCCAAAGTTTTCGGCGCGGATAGAGCCTATACGGTCACGAATGGTTCGTCGATGTCCAACCGCGTCATCATGATGTCCTCGGTAGCACGTGGTGATTATGCTTTATGTGACCGTAATGCGCACAAGTCAACGGAGCAGGCGCTGACAATGACCGGCGTGGTGCCAACCTATTTAATGCCGTCACGTAATTACCTCGGCATTATTGGTCCGGTTTATGCCAGGACGCTGAGCGCATCTGAAGTCAAAAAAGCCATTGCCTGCAACCCACTCGCGACGGATAAAAAACAGAAACCACTACACGCGATAATCACCAACTCGACCTATGATGGCCTGACCTATCATGTGCCGACGGTAGTCAAACAGCTTGATGCTAGCGTAGATCGTATCCATTTTGACGAGGCATGGTACGGTTACGCACGGTTCAATCCGCTGTATGCCGAACGTTTTGGCATGTATGGCGAAGCGGAGGATTATCCGAAAAACCTACCGACCATTTTCACAACGACCTCTACGCACAAACTGCTGGCTGCACTTTCTCAGGCCTCACTTATCGGCGTTAGGGATGGGCGTAATCCTGTGCCGCACTCCCGCTTCAACGAATCTTACATGATGCATGCATCGACCTCGCCGCTCTATCCAATCATCATGGCAAACGAAGTTTCTGCGGAAATGATGCGCGGGCAGAGCGGAAAGTACCTGACGACAGAGTCGATTACTGAAGCGGTACGTTTTCGTAAAGCCGTTAGACGTATTCGCCGTGAATTGCAGGATAACCAGGACTGGTTTTTCTCCACCTGGAACGCGGATTTTGTTACCGATCCTGATTCAGGAAAAACAGTTTCCTTTGAAGATGCGCCGCTTAGTCTGCTGGTAAACGATCCGCGTTGCTGGGAGCTGCGGGCAGATGATAAATGGCACGGTTTTCAGGGGATTGAAGACGGTTACTGCATGCTCGACCCGATAAAAGTGTCGGTCGTGATGCCCGGCATGGCGATCGATGGGTCGCTAGAGGCAATGGGGATACCCGCGGTGCTGGTGACCGCGTTTCTTAGTCAGCGCGGTATCCAGGTAGAGAAAACCACCGATTTCACAATCTTGTTCCTCTTCTCACTTGGAATTACCAAAGGTAAATATGGCACGCTGCTAAACGCCTTGCTGAAGTTTAAAGATGCTTATGATGCCAACGTCCCTGTCGAACAGTTGCTGTATACCCAGGAGAGTGATTGCCCGGCAGCTTACAAAGGCAAGGGGCTGAAAACCCTGGCGGACGAAATGTTTACCTTCTTTAAAGATACTGGGTTAACTCACGTCCAGGCAGAGGCATTTACCACACTTCCTGAACCGGTAATGACCCCCGCGGATGCTTACGTCAAATTAGTGCATAACGACATTCAAACCGTAAGTGTAGATAACCTGTACAACTGTATTCTCGCGACCGGCGTTGTGCCTTATCCGCCTGGAATACCGATGCTGATGCCTGGGGAGAGCGCCGGTGGGAAAGGTAGCCCTTACATACGTTATTTAAAAATTCTGCAGCAGTGGGATCAGCGTTTCCCTGGCTTTGCTCATGATATTCATGGCGTAGAAAATGAAAATGGCATTTATTACGTCCAGTGCCTGAAAACCAGCAAGTAACGCATGTTAATCCTTTTTATGGGAAAATATTATGGCAATTAAAAAAATGAGCGTTACGCAGTTAACAATGCTGACTGCGATAAATATGCTGGGCTCGGGAATTATTTTACTGCCAGCTAAGCTCGCGCAGGTAGGCAATATTTCCATTGTATCGTGGCTGGTGACTGCCACCGGGTCAATGGCGTTGGCTTGGGCCTTTGCTTGCTGCGGGACCATGAGTAATAAACCCGGGGGGATGGGCGGTTATGCAGAATATGCTTTCGGGAAAGCCGGAAATTATATTGCCAATTACACCTATGGTGTAGCAATTGTGATAGGCAATGTGGCTATCGCCATTACGGCTGTAGGCTATATTATCGGCCTGTTTCATATTAATCCCAATCCGTTACAGATTGGTCTGATGACGATAGTGTTATTGTGGATAACGACATTCGCCAATTTCGGTGGGGCAAGTATCACCGGTAAAATTGGTGGAATTACGGTGTGGGGCGTGATTGCACCCGTGGTAGTGGTGTGTACCGTTGGCTGGTTCTGGTTTAAACCCGAAATCGATGCAGCCGGCTGGAATCCGCATAACAGTTCACTGTTTGGTGCCGCAGGCTCTTCGGTTGCGGTTACTCTGTGGGCGTTTTTAGGGCTGGAGTCCGCCTGTGCCAATAGCGATGCGGTGGATAACCCTCAGAAGAACGTTCCAATTGCGGTACTGTTCGGCACTCTCGGCTCGGCAATTATCTACATTGTCTCAACCAACGTCATTGGCGGCATTATTCCTAACCTGGAACTTGCTCACTCCAGCGCGCCTTTTGGCCTCGCATTCGCCACCATGTTTACCCCGATTGTGGGGAATATCGTGACGGGCTTGATGATTATCGCCTGCATCGGCTCCCTGTTGGGTTGGCAGTTCACTACAGCGCAGGTCTTTAAGAGTTCCGCCGATGTTGGTTACTTTGTGAAGATATTTGCGAAGTGCAATAAGCATGGCACGCCCATCGCGGGGATGCTTATTTTGCTGGCGATACAGACGGTTCTGAGTTGGTTTTCTATTCCCGCAAGTCCGGATGGCACGCGCTATGGCTGGGCTCACCACCTGATATCCAGCAACGTTGGTGTTTCCGATCAGTTCTCGGCGGTGGTGGATTTATCGGTGGTGACCAATCTTATCCCTTATATTTTGTCGATGGCGGCACTGGTAACCATCCAGGCGATCAATAAAGTACCGAAACATCGGGCACTTATTAATAACGCCATCGCGGGCGTAGGGGCGGCTTACAGCTACTTCGCGCTCATGAACTCTGGTGATAAGGCGTTGATGTATGGCGGCGTGGCAACCATTCTGGGGTTCACCTTATTTGGTGCCGTCAGCGCGAGGTTTGTGAAAGGCGAACAGGCTGCACATCCGGACCGCGTGATTACCGGTGAAGAAGACGTGCCGGCTATTCCCTGGAAAGAGGAATAATCCCGAACGGGTCGAACTCGGCCCGTTCAAACCAGCTTTTTCACCAGCGCTTCACTGTGGCGAATACGTTCCGGTGCGTTTTCCAGATCCTGCTGTACCAGACCCATAAACAGCAGATCCGTTAGCATCATCTGAGCGCTGGTTGAGGAAATGGCAGCACTGCGCGTGGCCTGCTCTTCGGCGATGGTATACAGGCAGTGCGTCGCACGCTGCTGGAGAGCGTTTGGCGAAAAACCGGTAATTGCCAGCACTTTACCGCCGACCCGCAGCGTTTCGTCAGCGGCCAGATTAATTTCCCGCCGCGCGCCGGAATAGGAGATTGCCAGCAGTAAATCGTCCTGGGTCATCGCCTGCACGGTTGCCAGCAGGGCGTGCATATCCAGCTCAGAAACGGCGTTGACGCCAATTTTCATCAGTTTCCAGCTAAAATTACGCGCGACCAGCCCCGATGCACCAATCCCGGTGAGGATAATGCGCCGCGCGCCGCGCAGCAGCGTGACGGTTTCCGCCAGCTTATCCTCGCTGTTGACGTCAAGAGAGGCGTGCATGGCGGCCACGTTATCCTTTATGAGCTTTTCACCAACCAGACGCAGCGGATCGTCGCCGCAAATTTGGTTATGCACCGGCACCGAGTGCGGGTTGACGCTACTGGCCATCGCTTCACTGAGGGCGAGCTTTAGCGCCGGAAAGCCTTTAAATCCGAGCTTTTGGGCAAATTTAACCACGCTGGACTGGCTGACGCCGGCCTGGCTTGCCAGCTGCTGTGAGCTTAAGTGACGCGCCTGATCGGGCTGCGCCAGAATAAAATCCGCCAGTTTTCTATCGCTTTGCGCCAGCTGAAGATAGCGCTGACGAATACTGATTAAACAATTCATAAGAACCTCACGGGCACAATGACCACTCTGTACCGAAACACCATTCTGCTCGTTTGAAAGAATTATGTATTCTATTATAACCGGATATAGCGAATTAAATATTCCTGTCGCCAGCAAAACGGCATTCTTTTCAACGGACATTTGTTGAAGACTCGTTTGGCGAAAGCGAGCGGTGTATCTGTTAATCTATTTCCTGAACTGATATGTCACTACAGGAGCCGCATTTGACCAACCATTCCCGCCGCGTGGTATTTTTTGATCTCGATGGCACGCTGCATCAGCAGGATCTGTTTGGCGCGTTTATCCGCTATTTGCTGCGCCGTTTGCCGCTGAATGCGCTATTGGTACTGCCGTTATTGCCCGTTATCGGCGCGGCAATGCTAATGAAAGGGCGTGCAGCGCGCTGGCCGATGAGCGTGTTGCTATGGGGCTGCACCTTTGCCCGCCGCGAGGCGACGTTGAACGCACTGGAGGCCAGCTTTATCATCTGGTTCCGGGCGACGGTAACGCCGTTTCCCGTGGTTCAGCAACGCCTGGACAGCTACCTGAGCCGCCAGGATGCCGACGTCTGGCTGATTACCGGTTCGCCGCAGACGCTGGTCGAGCGCGCTTACGCTGATGCGCCGTGGATGCCGCGAGTCAATCTGATTGGCAGCCAAATGCACCGAGGATTCGGCGGTCGGGTGCTATCGGTGCGCTGTCTGGGGCGCGAAAAGGTGGCGCAACTGGAGCAGCGTCTGGGCGCACCGCTGCGTTTATACAGCGGCTATAGCGACAGCAAACAGGATAACCCGCTACTCTTTTTCTGTGAGCATCGCTGGCGGGTGACGCCGCACGGGGAGCTTGAACAGCTGGAATAAGCGGGCGCTGCGCTTTGATGGATATTGTGTATAATGCGCGGCGTTGATTATCTGGAGTCCTCACGTTGTCCGACATTGAACTGAACCATGAATACTGGATGCGGCATGCGCTGATGCTCGCCAAACGCGCCTGGGAAGAGGGCGAAGTGCCGGTGGGCGCGGTATTAGTGCATAACAACCAGGTGATTGGCGAGGGCTGGAATCGTCCGATTGGCCGCCATGACCCAACCGCGCATGCGGAAATCATGGCACTGCGTCAGGGCGGTTTGGTGTTGCAAAACTATCGTCTGATTGATACCACGCTGTATGTGACGCTGGAACCCTGCGTGATGTGCGCCGGGGCGATGGTCCATAGCCGGATTGGGCACTTGGTGTTTGGCGCCCGTGATGCCAAAACCGGTGCGGCGGGGTCATTAATCGACGTGCTGCATCACCCTGGAATGAATCACCGGATTGAATTTACCGAAGGGGTGCTGGCCGACGAGTGTTCTGGCATGCTGAGCGACTTTTTCCGCCATCGACGTCAGCAGCAAAAGGCGCTGAAGCAGGCCGCGAAAGCCAATCCTCCCGCGACCCTATAACTTATTTTTGCCGTGACATTAAAAACGACACCGCGTCGTTTTGATTTGGTGACGGCATAAATGAGAACAAGCTGTAGTGATTCTGGTTCAATTCATCTGACGATACTGCCGGGTAGGCTTGCGCTATCGCCATCTCATCCGTGGCCTTTTTCTCTTTTTCCTGCAAATAACCGACTAGGCTTATCTGATACTTACGGATGTTTTCGACGTAAGTATAGGCCTCATGCCCACGTGCGTAGCCATAGGTTAACTTGCTGTACCACGGTTTCTGGCTCAGCAGCGGCAGTCGCTGTTTGACGTCAGCCCAACTGTCCGGATTGCCTTTTTGCTTCGCGGTGAGCGCTCGCGCGTCAAGCATATGGGCGTAGCCCATGTTATAGGCCGCCAGTGCAAACCAAATCCGTTCTTCCTGCGGAACGCTCTCCGGGACTTTGGTCATCATGTCCTGGATATAACGCATGCCACCGCTAATGCTCTGCTCTGCATCGGTACGGTCGGTCAATCCCAGGCTTTGGGCGGTATTTTTGGTCAGCATCATCAGGCCACGAACCCCGGTTGGCGAGGTGGCCTGCGGATCCCAGTGTGACTCCTGATACGAAATAGCGGCCAGCAGCTTCCAGTCGATTTCACTGGCGTACTTTTCAAATAGCGGCTGCAGGTCAGGCAGCACGTTATCTACCGCGCGCAGGAAGGAGCGGGTATCGACATAATCGAAATCGTCGCCATGGCCGAGATACTTCTCCTCCAGACGAGCGAGGGTACCGTCTTCATTTATATTGTTGAAGAAGTCGAGCATCGCCGCAGAGAGCGTATTGTCATCGTCCTGAAGGCTAAACCAGGTGACCGGCTGCTCGTCGGTGATATCCAGCGCCACCGCCAGTTCCGGATGGACGCGCTGGAACAGGCCGATGGCGACCGAGTCGGCAATGGTGTAGTCCAGCTTGCCGTCAATCACGGCCTGCATCAGATCCACCGAGCCGCGCTTTTCATCAACGGTCCATGAGAGATCAGGGTACTTCGTCTCTTTTAAATTTTGCAGATCGCTTATCACCACCTGGCCCGGCGCGACGGTGAGCTGGTCTGCGCTGATGTTGCTCAGATTACGCGGGCGGGTATTACCAACGCGGTAGACCATCTGTTGCGAAACAGAGTAATAGGTCGGGCCGGGCTGATAGTTTTTACTGCGCTCGCTGTTATAGACCAAGCCTGCGGCCAGCATATCGGCATTACCGTGGTCGAGGTCATCGAAAAGCTGGCTGATGTTTTGACGTACGGTAATCTTTAGCTTCACGCCGAGATAGTCAGCGAACTGCTGAGCCAGCTCGTAGTCGAGGCCGATATCTTTATCATTGAAGTTGCCATAGGTCAGCGGTGAGAGGACAGTACTGACGCGCAGCTCCCCCCGCTCCTGGATCGCGGCGATTCGGTTTTCTGGTTTGCCAAACCAGGGAATTGACGGCCACAGGGCCGCTGCCAGCAACAGCGTCACAACGCCGATGAGCAGATAGTTAATCTTTAGTTTTTTCAAATAGTTAATTCGCTGAGATGCTAAAGGGTATCCCTGACGACACTAAGGTTTGCTACAGATTGAGCGGCATTTTGCTTAACATTACGCCAGTTGGCAACTGATTCGAGAGGTGAGTCACATCTATTGGTAAAGCGCGGCGATGATTTTATTTTGACGCAAACGGTTTCGTCAGGGCGCAGGATTCTCTATAATAGCGCCCGTTCTCCCCCATTGCGCACACTGAAAGCTGAGAAGACGAGAGACTTATGATGGAAATTCTGCGTGGTTCGCCTGCACTGTCTGCATTTCGTATTAACAAACTGCTGACGCGTTTTCAGGCGGCCAACCTCCCGGTTAGCAATATATACGCTGAGTATGTCCATTTTGCCGACCTGGACGCGCCGCTAACCGAAGAAGAGCGGGCCCGACTTGAGCGACTGTTGCAGTATGGCCCAAGTCTTAATAGCCATACGCCTACCGGCAAACTGCTGCTCGTCACCCCCCGCCCTGGCACTATCTCCCCTTGGTCTTCGAAAGCTACCGACATCGCACATAACTGCGGCCTGCAGCAGGTTCTGCGTCTGGAACGCGGCGTAGCGTACTATATTGATGCTGCGAACCTGACCGCTGAACAGGTGGATGCCGTTGCCGCAGAGCTGCACGATCGCATGATGGAGAGCGTTTTTGCCTCGCTGCAGGATGCGGAAAAACTGTTTGCCCATCACCAGCCGGCTCCGGTTGCCAGCGTCGATTTGCTCGGGCAGGGCCGTCAGGCGCTGATTGATGCCAACATCCGTCTTGGCCTGGCACTGGCTGAAGATGAAATCGACTATTTGCAGGATGCGTTTAGCAAACTGGGTCGTAACCCGAACGACATCGAGCTGTATATGTTCGCGCAGGCGAACTCCGAGCACTGTCGTCACAAGATTTTCAACGCCGACTGGATTATCGACGGTAAAAAGCAGCCGAAGTCGCTGTTTAAAATGATTAAAAATACCTTCGAAACCACGCCGGAACACGTACTGTCGGCATACAAAGATAACGCCGCAGTCATGGAAGGTTCTGAAGTTGGCCGCTACTTCGCCGACTACGCGACCGGCCGTTATGATTTCCATCAGGAGCCGGCGCATATCCTGATGAAGGTTGAAACCCACAACCACCCGACGGCAATTTCTCCATGGCCGGGTGCTGCAACCGGCTCCGGCGGTGAAATCCGTGATGAAGGCGCAACCGGTCGCGGTGCGAAGCCAAAAGCCGGGCTGGTGGGCTTCTCCGTTTCTAACCTGCGTATCCCAGGCTTTGAACAGCCGTGGGAAGAAGATTTTGGTAAACCAGACCGCATTGTGACCGCGCTGGACATCATGACCGATGGCCCGCTGGGTGGTGCTGCGTTTAACAACGAATTTGGACGCCCGGCGCTGACCGGCTATTTCCGTACCTATGAAGAGAAGGTAAATAGCCACAACGGTGAAGAGCTGCGCGGTTATCACAAGCCGGTTATGCTGGCCGGTGGGATCGGCAACATTCGCGCCGATCACGTGCAGAAAGGCGAGATCGTCGTTGGGGCGAAACTGATCGTCCTTGGCGGCCCGGCGATGAATATCGGTCTGGGCGGCGGTGCGGCATCGTCAATGGCCTCCGGTCAGTCTGATGCTGACCTCGATTTTGCTTCCGTACAGCGCGATAACCCAGAAATGGAACGCCGTTGCCAGGAAGTTATCGATCGCTGCTGGCAGTTGGGCGATGCGAACCCAATTCTGTTTATCCATGATGTCGGCGCGGGCGGCCTGTCTAACGCCATGCCGGAGCTGGTCAGCGATGGTGGACGCGGTGGTAAATTCGAACTGCGTGACATTCTTAGCGATGAACCAGGCATGAGCCCGCTGGAAATCTGGTGTAACGAATCCCAGGAGCGCTACGTGCTGGCGGTTGCTGCTGACCAGTTGCCGCTGTTTGAAGAGCTGTGTAAACGCGAGCGCGCGCCTTATGCGGTGATCGGTGAAGCCACCGAAGAACAGCATCTGACCATGAATGACCGTCATTTCGACAATCAACCTATCGATCTGCCGCTTGACGTGCTGCTTGGCAAAACGCCGAAAATGACCCGTGACGTCCAGACGCTGAAGGCGAAAGGTGAAGCGCTGGCGCGGGAAAATATCTCGCTGGCCGATGCGGTAAACCGCGTGCTGCACCTGCCAACCGTGGCCGAGAAAACCTTCCTCGTCACCATTGGTGACCGTACGGTGACCGGCATGGTGGCGCGCGATCAGATGGTTGGCCCATGGCAGATCCCGATAGCGAACTGCGCCGTCACCACTGCGAGCCTCGATAGCTACTACGGCGAAGCGATGGCGATTGGTGAACGTGCGCCGGTCGCACTGCTGGACTTCGCGGCCTCCGCCCGTCTGGCGGTGGGTGAAGCGCTGACCAACATTGCCGCCACTCAGATTGGCGATATCAAACAGATTAAACTCTCCGCGAACTGGATGTCGGCTGCCGGTCATCCGGGTGAAGATGCTGGCCTTTATGAGGCGGTGAAAGCCATTGGCGAAGAGATGTGCCCTGCGTTAGGCCTGACCATCCCGGTGGGTAAAGACTCCATGTCGATGAAAACCCGCTGGCAGGAAGGCAACGAGCAGCGTGAGATGACCTCACCGCTGTCGCTGGTGATTACCGCCTTTGCGCGTGTAGAAGATGTGCGTCATACCATTACACCGCAGTTGGTTACTGAAGATAACGCCCTGCTGCTGATTGATCTTGGTAAAGGTCACAATACGCTGGGCGCAACCGCGCTGGCGCAGGTTTATCGTCAGTTGGGCGACAAGCCAGCCGACGTTCGCGACGTGGCGCAGCTGAAAGGCTTCTACGACGCCATTCAGGCGCTGGTTGCTGCGCGTAAGCTGCTGGCCTATCACGACCGTTCCGACGGCGGCCTGCTGGTGACTCTGGCAGAGATGGCGTTTGCCGGACACTGCGGTGTTGAAGCTGATATCGCGACCTTAGGCGACGATCGTCTGGCGGCGCTGTTTACCGAAGAGCTTGGCGCGGTGATTCAGGTGCGTGCCGCCGATCGCGACGCGGTTGAAGCGATTCTGGCCGCCAACGGTTTAGCGGACTGCGTGCATTATCTTGGCCGGGCCGTTGCGGGTGACCGCTTCACCCTGACCGCGAATGGCCAGCCGGTGTTCAGCGAGAGCCGTACCCAGCTGCGTATGTGGTGGGCTGAAACCACCTGGCAGATGCAGCGTCTGCGCGACAATCCGGAATGTGCTGACCAGGAGCATGACGCAAAAGCGAACGATAACGACCCGGGCCTCAACGTGAAGCTCACTTTCGATATCGATGCCGATGTGGCTGCGCCGTACATTGCGACCGGTGCGCGCCCGAAAGTTGCCGTTCTGCGTGAGCAGGGCGTGAACTCTCACGTTGAGATGGCTGCTGCCTTCCATCGTGCGGGCTTTGATGCCATTGACGTGCACATGAGCGATCTGCTGGCGGGCCGTCTCGGCCTTGACGCCTTCGATGCGCTGGTTGCCTGCGGTGGCTTCTCTTACGGTGACGTATTAGGTGCTGGCGAAGGTTGGGCCAAATCCATTCTGTTCAATAACCGCGTTCGTGATGAATTCGCCACTTTCTTCCACCGTCCGCAGACGCTGGCGCTGGGTGTGTGCAACGGTTGCCAGATGATGTCCAATCTGCGCGAACTGATCCCGGGCAGCGACCTGTGGCCTCGCTTCGTGCGTAACCACTCAGACCGCTTCGAAGCGCGCTTCAGCCTGGTTGAAGTCGCCAGCAGCCCGTCTCTGCTGCTGCAGGGGATGGAAGGTTCGCGTATGCCAATCGCCGTTTCTCACGGTGAAGGCCACGTGGAAGTCCGCGATGGTGCGCATCTGGCTCAGCTTGAAAGCAAAGGCCTGGTGGCTCTGCGCTTCGTCGACAACTTCGGCAAGGTGACGGAAACCTACCCAGCTAACCCGAACGGCTCGCCAAACGGTATTACGGCAGTCACCAGCGAAAGCGGCCGCGTGACCATTATGATGCCGCACCCTGAGCGCGTATTCCGCTCCGTGTCCAACTCCTGGCACCCAGAAAACTGGGGCGAGGACAGCCCGTGGATGCGAATTTTCCGTAACGCGCGTAAACAGCTCGGTTAAGTTAACGGTTATCACATCAGGCCCCTCTTATTGAGGGGCTTTTTTTTTGCCCGCCGCCGCCGTGGGCAAACGCTGATATCCCTGACCGTTCGCAGTGTCGGGAAAGCCCGACATTGCGGGTAGTGTACTGTCGCCAAAAAGAGACATTTAATTATCTGATATATAACGAATTTATACTTTAGTTGTACTGGTGTTGCTAATAGGCGACACAAAGGTCAAAAAGCGCTCAGCGCAGCGATAGGCCTTTATTGGTATATTTTCTATATTTATCATTATGTTAATTAATTGTTTTGTAATGTGGCACGCATCGTGCATAATAATAACCAGTGGCTCATTCACCTTCTTATGTCAGCCCCTTCGGGACGTGCTACATAAACTTCGAATGACGCACAACAAGGTGCCTGCCGTCCAGCAACTGATAATAGCTCTGCTTTATCAATCATCGGGCGAAACGTTGAGTTAGGCACCGCCTTATTCCAGAACAAAGCCGGGCTTATGCCCGGCTTTGTTCTTTCTGACCTTTCCCTCTCCGGTAACCTCAGTTAGCATTCCTGTATGTTGCTTTATTGAGACACCACCTTGAAACGCCTCTCACTTTCTCCACGTTCGCTGCGTCAGCTGGTGACGTTATCTTTTCTGCTGATCCTGTTGCCGCTGTTAGTACTGGCATGGCAGGCATGGCAGAGTCTGAATATGCTAAGCGCACAGGCAGAGCAGACTAACCGCACCACGCTTATTGATGCCAGACGCAGCGAAGCGATGGCCAACATTGCGCTGGATATGGAGCGCAGCTACCGTCAGTACTGCGTACTCGACGACCCGACTTTGGCCAAGGTGTATCAGAACCAACGTAAGCGTTATGGCGATATGCTCGAAGCACATGCGGGCGTACTGCCTGATATGGCTCTCTATCAGCAGTTGCGGCAGAATCTACACGATCTGGCGCAGTTGGAGTGCACCAACAGCGGGCCGAAAAAAATGGCGGCTGAACGTTTGGCCGCCTTCTCCAGCGCCAACGGTGAAATGGTGCAGGCGACACGTACCGTGGTCTTTTCCCGCGGGCAGCAGCTGCAACAGGCAATTGCCGAAAGGGGCCAGTTCTTTGGCTGGCAGGCGCTGGTGCTGTTTCTGGTCAGCCTGGCGATGGTATTGCTATTCACCCGCATGATTATCGGCCCGGTGAAGGGGATTGAGAGTATGATTAACCGCCTGGGGGAAGGGCAGTCGCTTGACGGTGAAGTGATGTTCCGTGGGCCGCGCGAGCTACGTTCCGTTGGCCGGCGCATCGTCTGGCTGAGTGAACGCCTGTCATGGCTGGAGTCTCAGCGCCACCAGTTTTTACGCCATCTGTCCCATGAATTAAAAACACCGCTCGCCAGCATGCGCGAGGGTACCGAACTGTTGGCCGATCAGGTGGTGGGGCCGCTTAATGCGGAACAAAAAGAGGTGGTCGCCATTCTCGACAGCAGCAGCCGCAATCTGCAAACGCTGATTGAGCAACTGCTGGACTACAACCGCAAGCTCAGCGAAACCGCGATACGCATGGAGCCGGTCACCCTGTCACCATTGGTTGATATGGTCGTTTCTGCGCACAGCCTGCCGGCGCGGGCTAAAATGATGCACACGCAGGTTGACCTTCAGGCACCTGCCTGCCTGGCGGAGCCAACGTTACTGATGAATGCGCTGGATAATCTCTATTCGAATGCGGTGCACTATGGCACTGAATCCGGTAACATTTATCTGCAAAGCCGCCGGGAAGGGGCGAGGATTATTATTGATGTGATCAATACAGGTACACCTATCCCGGATGCTGAAAAATTAATGATCTTCGAGCCTTTTTATCAGGGTAGCCATCAGCGTAAAGGTGCGGTGAAGGGCAGCGGTCTTGGCTTAAGCCTGGCGCGTGACTCGGTGCGTAAAATGCACGGCGAGCTCCATCTCATCGACGCACAGAACGGCAGCGTCTGTTTCCGTATTGAACTCCCGGCTCCCGGGCTCGAAAAAACAACCACATGAATCGATATCGAGTGACTATGCCCCAATTTTTAACGCGTTTAAACCGGCGACAACTGCCGTGGCGTGGCGGGTTATTTGGCCTCGCCTGCCTGGTTTTATCCGGCTGTCATACTTCGCTGGCGCCGCATGCCGCTGGCTCCAGCAGCGACGGTAACGAACCGCGCCAGCAGGTGGCTGATTACCTGTCGACTGATTGCGATGATATCTGGGCACTGAGCGGCGAGGCGGCGGAAAATAATCCGCTTTATTGGCTGCGCGGCATGGATTGTGCTGACCGTCTTCCGGCGGCGCGCGCTCGCGCCGATGCCAATGCGCTGCCGATGGAAAGCTGGCAGGGGGCTTTCAAACGCGGCATTTTGCTGTCGGATGCGAAAATCACCCCGACCGAGCGTCGGCAGGTGGTGGCCAACATTGATGCCCTCAGTTCAAATATCCCGGCGCGGATTCGCCCACTTTATCAAATCTGGCGTAATGACCAGACGCTACAGCTTTCGCTTGCCGATGAGCGTCAGCGCTACAGCAAGCTGCAGGAAACCAGCGATGCCCAACTGGACGCGCTGCGTTTGCAACAGCAGCAGCTACAGGCGGAGCTGGATTTAACCACCCGTAAGCTGCAAAACCTGACGGATATTGAACGTCAGCTTTCCAGCCGTAAACCGGGGGCTGATATGACCCACGGCGGCGCAACTGACGAGGATAAACATGACTAACCGTAAACCCGCGCATCTGCTGCTGGTGGATGACGATCCCGGCCTGCTAAAACTGCTGGGCATGCGTTTAACCAGCGAAGGGTATCGCGTAGTCACCGCCGAAAGCGGTCAGCAAGGATTACGGGTGCTGGCAAAAGAGCGTATCGATCTGGTCATCAGCGATTTGCGGATGGATGAGATGGACGGGCTACAGTTGTTTAGTGAAATTCAGAAAGTCCAGCCCGGGATGCCGGTGATTATCCTCACCGCGCACGGCTCCATTCCGGATGCGGTTGCTGCCACTCAGCAAGGGGTGTTCAGCTTCTTAACCAAGCCGGTTGATAAAGACGCGTTATATAAAGCGATTGATGAAGCGCTGGAGCGCTCGTCTCCGGCGATGGATGAACAGTGGCGGGAAGCGATCGTCACCCGCAGTCCGCTGATGCTGCGGCTGCTGGAGCAGGCGCAGATGGTCGCACAGTCCGATGTCAGCGTGCTGATTAACGGCCAAAGCGGTACCGGCAAAGAGATTCTGGCGCAGGCGATTCATAACGCCAGCCCGCGCCACGCCAAGCCTTTTGTGGCCATCAACTGCGGGGCGCTGCCGGAGCAGTTGCTGGAGTCTGAACTGTTTGGCCACGCGCGCGGTGCGTTTACCGGCGCGGTGAGCAATCGGGAAGGGCTATTCCAGGCGGCCGAGGGTGGCACGCTGTTTCTGGATGAAATTGGTGATATGCCCGCGCCGCTGCAGGTCAAACTGCTACGCGTGCTGCAGGAACGTAAGGTGCGCCCGCTGGGCAGTAATCGCGATCTGGAGATCAACGTGCGCATTCTTTCGGCAACCCACCGGGATCTGCCGAAGGCGATGGCGCGCGGCGAATTTCGTGAGGATCTTTTCTACCGGCTTAACGTGGTCAACCTGAAGATCCCAACGCTTGCCGAGCGCACAGAAGATATTCCGCTGCTTGCCAATTACCTGCTGCGCCAGGCTGCCGATCGGCATAAACCTTTTGTCAGGGCTTTTTCAACCGATGCCATGAAGCGGCTGATGGCGGCAAACTGGCCGGGCAACGTGCGTCAGTTGGTCAACGTAATCGAGCAGTGCGTAGCGTTAACCTCCTCGCCGGTGATCAGTGATGCGCTGGTGGAGCAGGCCCTTGAGGGCGAGAATACCGCGCTACCGACCTTCGTCGAGGCGCGCAATCAGTTTGAGCTTAACTACCTGCGTAAGCTGCTGCAAATTACCAAAGGCAACGTCACCCACGCGGCCAGAATGGCCGGCCGAAACCGCACCGAGTTTTATAAACTGCTCTCGCGGCATGAACTGGATGCGAACGATTTTAAAGAGTAGCACCCGACATACGTCTGATTTATGATACGGTGAGCAACCGGTTACGCGATAAAAACGACAGGAACACCATGAAAAAAATTGATGCGATTATTAAACCCTTCAAACTCGATGACGTACGTGAAGCGCTAGCAGAAGTTGGCATCACCGGGATGACGGTAACGGAAGTGAAAGGCTTTGGTCGTCAGAAAGGCCATACCGAACTCTATCGTGGTGCGGAATACATGGTGGACTTCCTGCCGAAGGTCAAAATTGAAATCGTGGTGACTGACGATATCGTCGATACCTGTGTGGATACCATTATCCGTACTGCGCAGACCGGTAAAATTGGCGACGGTAAAATTTTCGTCTTTGACGTGGCGCGCGTGGTGCGTATCCGTACCGGCGAAGAAGACGACGCGGCGATTTAATCCGCATCGCTACCCTGATTCAGAAGGCCCGATAACGCAATGCGTATCGGGCCTTTTTCATTACAGGACCTTATGCGGGCCGAAGCATTCGTAGTGAATACGCTCGGCGTTCACGCCCAGATCCACCAGCTGTTTCGCGGCGTACTGCATAAAGACGACCGGACCACAGAGATAGAACTGCATCTGCGGATCCTGCAGACTCGCAGCCAGTGGCGCCAGCGTCATCAGGCCTTCACTGTCAAACGCCTTACTCTGACGGTCGCTGTCGGTGGGGGTGCGATACCACAGATGAGAGGTAAAGTGCGGCAGTTGCGCGCCCAGCGCGTTAACTTCATCAGCAAAGGCATGCACCTCGCCGTTTTCCGCCGCATGGAACCAGTTTACCTGCGCTGGATGACGGTTTTTCGCTAGCGTATCCAGCATCGCCAGCATCGGCGTCTGCCCAACGCCGCCAGAGATCAGCGTCACCGGCGTTTCAGGCGTTACCTGCAGGAAGAAGTCCCCGGCCGGCGCGGCCAGATACACTACATCACCTTCTTTAGCGGCGTTGTGCAGCCAGTTTGATACCTGGCCGCCGTCTTCGCGTTTTACCGCGATACGATAACTTTTGCCGTCTGGCTTACGGGTCAGGGAGTACTGACGAATTTCCTGGAACTCAAAACCTTCCGGCTTCAACCATACCGCCAGATACTGACCTGGCTGGTAGTCTGCCACCGGCTGACCATCGACGGGCTCCATTTCAAAGCTGGTGATCAGCGCACTACGCGGGGTTTTATTGATGATGCGGAACGCGCGCGTGCCTTCCCAGCCGCCGGTTTTGCTGGCGCTCTCGCGATAGATTTCGGCTTCGCGGTTAATAAACACGCCGGCCAATACGCCGTAGGCTTTACCCCAGGCGTCCAGGACTTCCTGGCCTGGGCTGAACATCTCATCCAGCGTGGCCAGCAGGTGGCCGCCGACGATGTCGTACTGTTCAGGTTTAATCTGGAAGCTGGTGTGCTTCTGGGCAATTTTCTCGACCGCGGGCAGCAGGGCCGCCAGGTTTTCAATATTGCTGGCGTAGGCGGCAATCGCGTTGAACAGCGCTTCGCGCTGGTCGCCGTTGCGCTGATTGCTCATATTGAAAATCTCTTTCAGTTCCGGATTATGGGCGAACATCCGGTCATAAAAGTGGGCGGTGAGCTTCGGGCCGGTCTCGACCAGCAGGGGAATGGTGGCTTTTACGGTGGCGATGGTTTGAGCATCAAGCATGGCAGGTCTTCCTTTGATTATCACTTAATGTTGCATATTAAATGCATCTTATAAAAATACCCCTGCTTTGTAAATGGTTCTTTGTCATATTGCACCAACTCGGTTACAAGATGAATTATTCGCATCACAATCCTGAAAAGAAATCCGCTTCATGGCGTAAGGCCTTTATTCCTCAAGCCCTTGTGTGGCTTGAAGGTAAACGTTTGCGTAATTTCGTTTGTCAAGACCTGTTATCACAGAACGATTCGGTTATACTGTTGGCCGTTGTCCAACAGGACTGCCTTTTTCAGGTCAAAATTTTATTGTTAGCTGAGTCAGGAGATGCGGATGTTAAAGCGTGAAATGAACATTGCCGATTATGATGCCGAATTGTGGCAGGCTATGGAGCAAGAAAAAGTACGTCAGGAAGAGCACATTGAACTGATCGCCTCCGAAAACTACACCAGCCCTCGCGTTATGCAGGCGCAGGGTTCTCAGCTGACCAACAAATATGCTGAAGGTTATCCAGGCAAACGCTACTACGGTGGCTGTGAATACGTTGACGTTGTTGAGCAACTGGCAATTGACCGCGCGAAAGAACTGTTTGGCGCAGACTACGCTAACGTTCAACCGCACTCCGGTTCTCAGGCTAACTTCGCGGTCTACACCGCACTGCTGCAGCCGGGCGATACCGTTCTGGGTATGAACCTGGCACAGGGCGGCCACCTGACTCACGGCTCCCCAGTTAACTTCTCCGGCAAGCTGTACAACATCATCCCTTACGGTATCGATGAATCCGGTAAAATTGACTACGAAGACATGGCGAAGCAGGCTCAGGAACACAAACCGAAGATGATCATCGGTGGCTTCTCTGCCTACTCCGGCATCGTTGACTGGGCCAAAATGCGTGAAATCGCAGACAGCATCGGCGCATACTTGTTCGTTGATATGGCACACGTTGCGGGTCTGATTGCTGCGGGCGTTTACCCGAACCCGGTTCCACACGCACACGTAGTCACCACGACCACCCACAAAACCCTGGCGGGCCCACGCGGTGGCCTGATCCTGGCGAAAGACGGTAGCGAAGAGCTGTACAAAAAACTGAACTCCGCTGTCTTCCCAAGCGCCCAGGGCGGCCCGCTGATGCACGTGATCGCCGGTAAAGCCGTCGCGCTGAAAGAAGCGATGGAGCCTGAGTTCAAAATCTACCAGCAGCAGGTTGCGAAAAATGCTAAAGCGATGGTGGAAGTGTTCCTGAACCGTGGTTACAAAGTGGTTTCTGGCGGTACTGAAAACCACCTGTTCTTGCTGGATCTGGTGGATAAAAACCTGACCGGTAAAGAAGCTGATGCCGCGCTGGGCCGTGCTAACATCACCGTTAACAAAAACAGCGTACCAAACGATCCGAAGAGCCCGTTTGTGACCTCCGGTATCCGTATCGGTTCTCCAGCGGTGACTCGCCGTGGCTTCAAAGAAGCCGAAGTGAAAGAGCTGGCTGGCTGGATGTGTGACGTGCTGGACAACATCAATGATGAAGCCACCATCGAACGCATTAAAGCGAAAGTACTGGAAATCTGTGCTCGCTTCCCGGTTTACGCATAAGCGTGATGGGTGAGATGTGAAAAAGGCCGCGAAAGCGGCCTTTTTTTTGCCCAATGGACGACGACTTAACGTCTATCCAGCGAGAGTTTCCCCGGCCCGACGATGGCCAGCAGTAGGAATCCACCAGCAATACTGATGTTTTTGTAGAAGTTAATCATATTCGGCATCACCGCATCGCCGGTCATGTTCCAGTAGTGGTGGCCAATCACCGCGGTGCCCAGCGTATAGAACACAAAAATCACCGCCAGAGGGCGGGTGAAGAAGCCTAAAATCACCAGAATAACCGCAGGGACTTCCATCAAAATGGCAATGATTGCCGCGACGGAAGGCAGGGGGGCACCCGACGAGGCCATATATTGCACGGTGCCGTCAAAGTTGAGCATTTTGGGGTAGCCGGAAAGAATAAACAGCAGCACGATGGCAATACGGGCAATCAGCAGCAGTAGATCGCGTGAAGCGCCGAAGTCGAGATAGCGAAGACAGTTCATGGCAGTTCCTTTGTGTAAGTGCGTATGATTTAAACGTAATACACAATTTTGTGACCTGCCACACAGGAACGCGAAATCAGTATTTCGGCGGATAGGTTGTCGGGCTCCGTGGCGTTGACCGCCGCGATAAACGCCCTCGTTCACAGAGGTGAGGGCGTTTTCCGCGATGCCGCATTATAACGATTTTAATGCCACGGTTTCGTCGCACAGCGCGTCTGCACTCACCGGGCGAGAGGACTGAATCAGCTTGCGCAGCACCCGGACTTCACGTCCGTTATTGAGCGTCACCGCACCCGCGAGGGCACCATCGCGCAGGTTGAACCAGATCGCTTTTCCCTGTTCCGGGCTGCCGCGCAGTTGCCACGCGTCACCCTGCATATCGCCGACAAATTGCAGGTTATCGCGGTATTGATCGGTCCAGAACCAGCCCGCGGCGGCCGCGGTCAGCGGTTGACCAAGCATCGATGCGGCGGCCGTCTGCGCCTGCAGGTTGGCATTTTCCCAACTTTCGACCCGGCGTAGCGCACCGTCCGGTTGACGCACGAGTGCAACATCGCCGGCGGCGAAAATGGCCGGGTCCGAGGTCGTGCAGGTGCTGTCAACGATAATGCCGTTGTCCGTCTCAAGACCGACATCGCGAGCCAGCGCGTCATTGGCCACAATACCGATACCGTAGACGACCGCATCGGCGCTCAGCGTTTCGCCATTTTGCGGCGTGAGAAGAAGGCGTTCACCCGCCAGTGCATGCTCAATCGCGCAGTTGAGCAGCACCCGCACGCCTGCCTGCTGATGGCGAGCCAAAAGATAGTCGCGTACGGGCGGCGGGGCGTTGCGGCCCATCACCGTGGCGGCCTGTTCGACAACCGTCACCTGGCAGCCGCGCTGAATTGCACTGGCGGCGAGTTCGAGGCCGATAGTGCCGGCACCCACAATCACCAGCGATTTACCCGGCTGAAGCACCTGGCGCAGGCGTTCAGCGTCACCGGCGTGGCGCAGGGTCAAACAGCGCTCGCCCAGCGCATCAAGCAGCGGTAGCGGCCGTGCCGCCGCGCCGGTGGCAAACAGCAGCTGCGTCCAGCGATAGGTTTGACCGTCCGTCAGCGTCAGAGTATGCGAGACGCGATCCAACTGGCGAATCGTCAC
This sequence comes from Kluyvera cryocrescens NBRC 102467, assembly GCF_001571285.1. GTDB lineage: Bacteria > Pseudomonadota > Gammaproteobacteria > Enterobacterales > Enterobacteriaceae > Kluyvera > Kluyvera cryocrescens. Next base: position 49,199 of record NZ_BCTM01000014.1, read on the forward strand.
TCCCAGATGCAGCTGCACGTTGTTGTCCTGCCACCAGTTGGCCGGCAGGACCGGCTGCAGTTGCGGGTTTTCGTCCAGTAGCATGGCTTTCGACAGCGGCGGCCGCTCGTAGGGCAGGTGCATTTCATCGGAAAAAAGATGCAGCGTACCGCGAAAGCCCCGCTGGCGAAGCGCGGCGGCGGCCATAGCGGCAGCCTGTCCGCCGCCAATAATGGCAATAATCTGTTCGCTCATGACAGCTCCTTAAAGATCCAGTCCGGCGGCAACGTGACGGATCCCTCGGATCCCAAGACCCGCATCGGCATTAATCATCACGCCGCTGAGCGCGCGGTTATTACGCCGCGAGGCCAGCATCAGATACGGGCCGGTGAAATCGGCGGGTTCTGGGAAAAACTGTAGCGGCAGAATGGCAGCGATTTTTTCCGGCGTCAGCGACTGCATAATGGATGTATCGCTTTGCCCCAAAGCCTGCGGCCCTCGCAGGTCGGTGGCCATGCCGCAGGGACCGACACCGTTAACACGAACTTTCGGCGCCAGCTCGTAGGCCAACTGGCGGATAAGTCCGGTCGCCGCATGCTTGCTGGCGGTATACAGCGGGCCGCCGCCGCCGGGATACCAGGCCGCGTTGGAGAGAGTAAAGATCATGCTGCCTTGGCTTGCGATAAGCGCCGGGGCGCAGGCCTTGGCTCCCAGCAAATAGCCCAGCACGTTAACGTTAAACAGCTCGTGGAAGCCGCTCTCCAGCGAGTCGGCAGGCGTATTGACCAGCGAGGCGTTGTGATCCCAAATCCCGGCGTTGCCGATGAAACAGTCCAGTCTGCCGAAGGCGTTAAGGAGTTGTTCCACCGCGCGCTGATAGTCGGCGTAGCAGGTCACGTTGCCTTCAACCGCCAGAACGTGCTCGCCGAAACGCTGGCGCAGGCTGGCGACTTTCGCCGCCGATAGCTCCAGCGTGGCAACCTTCGCCCCTTCTTCAATAAAACGCTCAACCAGCGCCAGCCCCAGGCCGGAACCGCCGCCGGTGATAAATACCACTTCATCACGTAAATCGCTCATCACGCCTCCTCGGGAAGATCAATAAACACTTCGCTACCTTCGACGTGCACGGCATAGGTGGTGAGTGCATCGGTTGCCGGCAGGCACAGCGCTTTGCCGGTTTTCAGGCAGAAGCTGGCAGCGTGCAGCGGGCATTCCACGGTGGCGTCGTCTTCCAGATAACCTTCCGACATTGAGGCGTTACCGTGGCTACAGCGGTCATTGATGGCATAAAACTCCCCGCCGATATGAAATAAGGCGATGACGGGCGTGGTTTCGAGGCGAAGGGCTTCCCCCTCCGGCAGCTCCGCAGTGGAGCAGGCAAAGATTCGGTTCATCAGAAGAGTACGCTCAGGTTATGGGAGGCGATCACCGCTTGATCGAGCACGATCTCGCGGGCTATCAGGCGCCACTCGTCGCCCGGTAGGCGACGGACTTTATCCACGCGCGTGCCGACGTACAACGTCTCGTCGCGCTCCTTTTGTGCACGTGACAGCAGATAGTTGAGGCGCACGGCGAACACGTCCGGCTGCTCGGTTTCGCTGATCTGCAGATTGCTTATCAGATGTCGGGTACGGGATGGGGGCTCTTCCGCCCATGCCATGCCGGTTTCCAGGCGGGCAATACGCCGCTCAAGCTGATCTTTATTGTCGTTAAAAATCCAGGTGGTTGGCGGCTGCACGCCTTTACGACGGTCGCGGGTTTGGGCGTTGACGGTGGTGCGCATGGTGTAGCGGATATCGTCATCAAGCTGCGCCAGCCAGTCGTGGAACTGCCAGTCGTCCAACAGACGCGCTTCTTCAAACAAGAACTGGCTGATGCGATGATGTAGCTCCAAAGAGACGAGGGCATTCATTTCATCACCTCCTGCTGATAGGCGGCGGTTTTCGCGTTGATTTCCTGCCAGCTTTCGCTGCTGAGCAGATCGGCCCAGCGCTGGTACATGCCGCGGGCCGCGGTTTCTGAGAAGATGTAGTTGGTGATCCCCGGGATACCATCATCGCGACGTTTTTCCTGGCCTAACCCCATCTCCAGGCACAGGCTGGTATTGCGCGCCCGGTGGCCTTTGAGCAGTTTTTGAATTTCACACCAGTTTTCTGAGTCGTCTTGCTCTAAGAATCCGGCCGGGCCGAAAGCGCGGGTGGCGCTATTTTCAAAGGCTGCTTTGACTTCATCGGATGCGGCTTTATCGGTGAGACAGAAAGCCCATACTTCCACCTGATCCGGGCCGCGTGGGTGCCAAACGCGCAGCGTGGCGGTACCGTTAAGCCAGGAGAGCGTGGGGAAAATATTGTTATGGCCGGCGAGACGCAGGGCGCGTACTTTTCCCAGACGCTGTTCGGCTTCCGCATAGGTCTCGCGGTAATAGCTGGAGACTTCACCGTCCACCCAAACGTTGGCGTCCGGTTGTTCGGTAAAGAAGAAGCCGCTGCCGTGTCCATCCTGGCCAAACTGCAGCGCGTCTTTGGCGGTTTCCCATACCGGACGGGCGGTTTGCCCATCGCCCAAGCGTTTGTCGCTACCGTCATCTTTCGCCCCCAGCACCTGCACCGCTGAGGCGTGGCTGAATAACGCATGATATTGGTCGCTGGCAAACTGCTCGGCGGGGAATTTCCAGTTACAGTCGATAACCCATTTCTGTACGCCGCCGACAATTTCCGTGCCGCCTTCGCGACGGTCGAGTACGCCGTCCAGGTACCAGGCCATGTCGCCCAGATAGTCACGCAGCGTTGGCGCGGTGGTATCCCAGTTGCCGAAGATAAGTCCCTTGTAGCTCTCGACGCACGGGACCTCATTCAGGCCCCAATGTGATTTGCACAGCCCCTGAGGGTAGGCTCGTGGCTCCAGGGGAACATCAATAAGCTCGCCGTTGATCCCGTAGGACCAGCCGTGATAAGGGCAGGTGAAAGCGCGGGTGTTACCGCAGTCGGCATAGCTCACGCGCATTGCGCGATGGCGGCACTGGTTTAAAAACGCCTTGATGCTGCCGTCCTTTTGGCGCACCACTACTACGGCGTCTTCGCCCATGTAGGTGTTAAAGAAATCGCCCGCTTTGGGGATCTGGCTTTCATGGGCCAGGAATAGCCAGCAGCGACCAAAGATCCGCTCCTGTTCGAGCTGATAGATTTCGGGATCGGTATAAATACGTGGGGTCACCCGACCGTGTTGGGTGTCTACCAGTTGGTAAACGTCGAGTTTGGCTTTTGTGGTCATATTTTTTAATCCTGCAGGGTAAGAGGTATTGACCTTCTATTTTTTGTGTCATCCTTATGTTGCTTGTGGGTTATGGGCATGTGAAATAGATAATTTCTACCAGCTGAGACGTTTTATCGATAACAAGGAGATGGGAATGGAGCTGAGGCATTTACGCTATTTCGTCGCAGTGGCACAGGAACTCAATTTCACCCGGGCGGCGGAAAAACTGCATACCTCACAGCCTTCCCTCAGTAGCCAAATTCGCGATCTGGAGCAGTGCGTTGGCGTGGCGCTGCTAGAGCGTGATAAGCGAAAGGTGACGTTAACCAGTGCAGGAGAGGGTTTTCTGGCCGATGCGCTGGCCATTCTCGAACAGGCGGAAAACGCGAAAATGCGCGCCCGCAAGGCCGCGCTCGATAACGATCATCTGGCGATCGGTTTTGTCCCTTCAGCCGAAGTGAACCTGCTGCCGCGCGTACTGCCGATGCTGCGTATGCGGCAGCCGGAGACGGATATTGAGCTGGTGAGCCTGATAACCACCCAGCAGGAAGAAAAGCTGCGCAGCGGCGAGCTGGACGTGGGGCTGATGCGCTATCCCGTCGTGGGCCAGGATATCAACGTGGTGGAGCTGTTTCATGAACCGCTGGTGGTGGTGCTGCCGGCGGACCATCCGCTGGCGAGCGAAAGCCGTATCTCCGCTCAACAGCTGCACGGCGTTGACTTTGTGACCACCGACCCGGACTACTCCGGCGAGTTGTCGGCGGTGGTCAAAGCGTGGTTTGAAAAAGAGCATAGCCAGCCGAATATTGTGCAGGTGGCGACCAATATTCTGGTCACCATGAATCTCGTTGGAATGGGGCTGGGCGCGACTTTGATACCCGGTTATATGAATAATTTTAATACTGGTCAGGTGGTTTTTCGGCCAATTGACGGCGAGGCGCCGACCCTGGCGCTGCTGATGGCCTGGAAAAAGGGCGAACTCAAACCGGCTTTACAGGATTTTATCGAACTGGCGCAGCGCCAGCGTGAACCCGCCAATCTCTAGCGTGAGATTTTTCTACGCCGTCAGGAGGTTGCCCCGCTGAAGCGGCGGTTTTCGGCCCTGAACGGCAACAATAACCGACAAAGGTGATATCTGTCACAGTTCTCTGGTAAGCAGGATGAGTAATACTCTTCGAAATGCGCGTTGAGTCAGTAGACTAAGGCCTCCAAAACGGGAGGACCCATGGTTTTGCACTCCACGCGCTGGCTGGCGCTCAGTTACTTCACCTATTTCTTTAGCTACGGTATTTTTCTGCCTTTCTGGAGCGTCTGGCTCAAAGGGGTGGGGCTGTCGCCCGAAACCATCGGTATTTTACTTGGCGCGGGTCTGGTCGCGCGTTTTCTCGGAAGTCTGCTGATTGCCCCGCGCGTCAGTGACCCATCGCGCTTGATTCGCGTGTTACGCATTCTCGCGCTGATGACGCTGCTGTTTGCTTTGACCTTCTGGGCGGGTAACCACGTTGCCTGGCTGATGGTGGTGATGATCGGCTTTAACCTGTTCTTCTCGCCGCTGGTGCCGTTAACCGACGCGCTGGCAAACACCTGGCAAAAACAGATAACCATGGATTATGGGCGGGTGCGGCTGTGGGGGTCGATTGCCTTTGTGATTGGCTCCGCGCTGACCGGCAAGCTGGTGAGCCTATACGGTTATCAGGTCATTTTGTTGATGCTGAGCCTGGGCGTGGCATCCATGCTGCTGGGGATGCTGTTGAAACCCTCAGTGATGCCGCTGGGCGAGTCTCGCCATCAGGAATCCGTTGGCTGGTCGGCCTGGCGTAGGTTAGTGGCCCAAAACTGGCGCTTTCTTGCCTGCGTCAGTTTGCTGCAGGGGGCGCACGCGGCCTATTACGGCTTTAGCGCCATTTACTGGGAAGGGGCAGGTTATTCGGCGTCGGCCATTGGCTATTTGTGGTCCTTAGGTGTGGTTGCGGAGGTAGTGACCTTTGCCCTGAGTAAAAAGGTCTTCCGTCGTTTCAGCGCTCGCGATCTGCTGCTGCTGTCGGCCATTTGCGGGGTAATTCGTTGGGGGCTGATGGGCTGGACGACCAGTCTGCCGTGGCTGATTCTGATTCAAATCCTTCACTGCGGTACCTTTACCGTCTGCCACCTGGCAGCGATGCGCTACATTGCGGCGCGTCAGGGCGGTGAGGTGATTCGCCTGCAGGCGGTCTATTCTGCGGTGGCGATGGGCGGCAGTATTGCGGTGATGACGATGTTTGCCGGATTCCTGTATCAGCATTTGCATCAGGGGCTGTTCTGGGTGATGGCGTTGGTCGCGCTGCCGGCCGTGCTACTGCGCCCCAAAACGGTCGCGCGCTAAGTCTCCAGTATTTTACAGATGTGCTGCTGCTGATGCTCGCTAAGCGACTGCTCGGCGTGTATCAGCGGCGGTGAGAACAGCGGCAGGACGATGGCGTAAGGCGAGATCACCAGCGTGCTGTCCTTCGGCGCGCCTTCTTTCTGGAAAATGGGGACCGCCAAATACTTCACATTGAGCGGCAGCAGAGTCAGCTCACGCAGCTGCTGTTCAATTTCCTGTTCCAGCGACGGATTATCACCGGTTAATAACACTACCTGTTTTTCGTGCAATTCGCTCTCCTGCATCAGTCCTGCGCCAAAAATCACCGCAATCAACGCCGCTTCATCATCGCTAAAGCGCAGGCCATAGCGTGCCTCAAACTCGCACAGCGCCTGGCGAGTCGTGCGGATGAGCCTAGGGTAGAGGCGGTGAATTTCCTCGGATAAGTGGTTGTCGATACCAATCTTAAAAATGCAGCGATTGAGCGCCTGCGCCAGATGAATATAAAGGTGCTGACTTAAGCCTTTTTCATCGGTAAAACGGCAGCCGGCGGTGCGTTGAAATTGGTCGACTAATTGCGTGACGGCCTGCTGTAGCCGTTGGTCCTGATCGCGTTCGTCGTGATTCGGGTCCGGGATTTTTAGCAGCATAAAAAGCAGCGCCAGAAAATGCTGTTCGTTATGGTCGGGAATTTGCCGCACGCGTCGCTGCCAGTGGCGCACGATCTCCGCCGCCGTCTGGAATTCGGCGCTTGCGCTGGCCCATGCGCTTTGTTGTGTAGAGAACTGCGGGCTTTCTCCTTGATGATGCTGTAACAGGCAGTACTGCAAATAGAGGCGTAAAAATTGCCCATCGCGGGATTCAAACTGCCGTTGCAAACTGCGCCCACAGCGGTTGACCAGCGCCTGCAGATTGGTTTCGTCATAGAGGTTACGGGCGATTTTTAGCTGTTTAAGCTGTGTTTTAATCGCGGGCGTAAAATGGTGGCTGATGAAATGCGGACACAGGCGCAAAGCACGGCGAAGCCAGTGCAGTAAGCACAGGCGCAGGTCGAGGTTCGTGCCTTCAATCCGATAGCTGCCATCCGCCAAAGTGGCGATCGCCAGGCGATGGTAACGCTCGATCTCCTGTCCGGCATCAACGAGATCTTGCCGGGCCGTTGAAACATCGACATTATTCACTTTGCCAATATATTCCGGCGTAATGACATGTCCAGGGAGATACAGCATCAGCAGCGCCTGGCAACGGCGCTGCGGACTGGAAAGCACAGATGGCGGTTCGTGTACGGTCATCATCTGTTGGCATCCAGCAGCAGGTATTAGGAATAAGCGTAGACAAAAGATAACGGCAGCTAATGGGCTTTCGCTTAGGAATGCTGGCGGCGGTCACAGAATTTTTCACTGAGGAACGGATGAAGAGAGTGAAACAATGCGCGGTTATGGTGTTTCTTGCGGTTTTATCGTTAAGTGCCCGCGCGCACCCGCACAGTTTTATCACTATCACCAATCAGCTGGTGGTCAGTGACGGCCAGCTCACCGGCATGAACATGCGCTGGACGATGGACGAACTGACATCCGCCGATCTGCTCTACGACGCCGGAAATGCCAAGCCGGGGGATGAAGTGTGGAAAAAACTGGCGGCTGAGGTGATGGCCAACGTGCTGGGGCAGCACTATTTTTCTGAATTGTGGCATGACGGGAAAAAGGTCAAGTTTGATAATTTGCCCACCGCCTATGGCCTGGCGCGGCAGGGGCATCAGGCGGTGCTGACCTTCACGCTACCGCTGGCAAAGCCGCAGCCGCTGGCCGGACAGACCTATATCTTCTCCACTTTCGATCCCACCTATTACGTCGATATGAGTTATGAAAAAGACGGCGATGTCGCCTTTGCACCTGATTATAAAGGCGCGTGTAAAGTGAGCGTGCATACGCCAAAGCCTAATGAAGATATGCTGCTGTACGCCCAGTCGCTCGATAAAGAAGATGCACCGGCAGAGGACATGGAGTTAGGTAAGCAGTTTGCGCAGAAGGTGACCATACAATGTCCGTGATCTCCGTTAATCGCCGCCCCGCGCGCCGTTGGCTACAGCTATGGCCCTTGTTGATTTTCGCCGTCGCGGCCATCGGCGGGTTGCTCTGGCTGTGGCAGGTCTGGCCGCAGGTGATGCTCAAGAGCGTTATCTGGCAGCGCGAAGTTAACCAGCAGATGAGCAGCCTGCTCAAAGCGGTGGCCGCCAATCCGGGACAGGCGGGGATGACGCTGCTGCTATTTAGCTTCACCTATGGCGTGCTGCATGCGTTAGGGCCGGGTCACGGTAAAGTGGTGATCACCACCTGGCTTGCCACGCATCCATCCAAACTGAAATCAAGCATTGGCCTGACGCTGGCGGCTTCTTTATTACAGGGGCTGGTGGCGATTGCGCTGGTGGTCGTGGTGCTGAGCGTCCTGCAACTGCCGGCGCGCCAACTGCATTTAAGCAGTTTCTGGCTGGAGAAGGGCAGCTACGCGCTGGTTGGCGTACTGGGGCTACTGCTGTGCTGGCGAGCGCTAAAAAAGCTCCGCGTGCTACTGCGAAAACTGAAATTCACCGCGTTCACCCCACAGCATGTCCATCACGACGGCTGCGGCTGCGGGCATCAGCATATGCCGAATCCCGACCAACTTGCGCGTGACGACGACTGGCGCGCCAGGTTGATGATTATTCTTTCAATGGGAATGCGTCCATGTTCAGGGGCGATTATGGTGCTGCTGTTCAGTAAGGTGATTGGCGTATTTGCCTGGGGAATGGCCTCGGCGCTGGCAATGGCGGCGGGTACATCATTGACTATCACCTCGTTAGCGCTGCTGGTGCATGGGTTTCGCATGCTGGCGGTCAAACTGAGTGGTAATAAAACGCCGGCGCTGTGGCGACAGGTGGGCTGGAGCACGCTGGCATTAGCCGGCGGCGTCATTCTGGTCGTTGCGGCGGTAGTGATGTGGGGAAGTGCGGTTCCGGCGGGACGTGGGCTGCGTCCATTCTAAAAAAAAGGCCGGATAGTGGCTGACGCCCTATCCGACCTTCAATCTTGTTACCCGGTAAGCATCACGCTACCGGGTAATCACTTAGCGCTTCAGCGCTTCGCTCAGTTCGTCACGCATGTTAGCCAGCATGGCTTTCACAACGCGTGGGTTACCCGCAACGATGTTGCCGGTCATCATGTAGTTGTGGCCGCCGGTGAAGTCACACACCAGTGCACCAGCTTCACGAGCGATCAGTTCGCCTGCCGCGAAATCCCAAGGCTTCAGGCCAATCTCGAAGTAGCCATCAACGCGCGCCGCAGCCACGTAGGCCAGATCCAGCGCAGCAGAACCGGTGCGACGGAAGTCCGCGCATTCGGTGAACATGTTGCCGAGGATTTTCATGTAAGCCGGAGCGTGCTGCTTCGCTTTGAATGGGAAACCGGTAGCGATGATGGTGCCATCCAGGTCGCGAGCGATGCTGCCACGCAGACGGTAGCCGTTGAGCTGTGCGCCCTGACCGCGGGTAGCGGTGAACAGTTCGTTACGCATTGGATCGTAAACAACGGCGACTTCAGTACGGCCTTTGATGCGTACTGCGATGGATACCGCGAAGTGCGGCAGACGTTTGATAAAGTTGGTGGTGCCATCCAGTGGATCGATAACCCATTGTACATCCAGATCTTCGCCAACATGTTCACCGCTTTCTTCGGTGATAATGGTGTGTTGCGGGTAAGATTTGCGGATTGTTTCGATAATAATCGCTTCGGCGGCTTTATCGACGTTAGTCACGAAATCGTTACTGCCTTTCTGGCTCGTTTCTACTGAGTCAGGCGTTTCATAGTGTTTGGCAATTACATTACCCGCCTTGCGCGCTGCGCGCACGGCGATGGTCAGCATCGGATGCATCGGTCTCTCTCACTGGATGTTAAAGAACGGGAAAACGGCGCAGAGTATAGCAGCGAGAAAGGAACATGTCTTCGTTTTATGATAATATGGCCGAATAATCTTTAGACGAAGAATGACAATGCTGCAAAATATCCGAATCGTACTGGTCGAAACCTCTCATACCGGCAACATGGGCTCCGTGGCCCGCGCGATGAAAACCATGGGTTTAACTAACCTGTGGTTGGTTAACCCGCTGGTGAAACCAGACTCCCAGGCTATCGCCCTCGCGGCAGGCGCCAGCGACGTTATTGGTAACGCGCAGATCGTCGATACGCTGGACGAAGCGCTGGCCGGGTGTAGCCTGGTGGTGGGGACCAGTGCGCGTTCCCGTACTCTGCCGTGGCCGATGCTTGACCCACGTGAATGCGGCTTGAAAAGCGTCGCAGAAGGCGCGCATGCGCCGGTAGCGCTGGTGTTTGGCCGTGAACGCGTTGGCCTGACCAACGACGAATTGCAAAAATGTCACTATCACGTGGCGATTGCTGCAAACCCTGAGTACAGCTCGCTGAACCTGGCGATGGCGGTACAGGTCATTGCGTATGAAGTACGTATGGCCTGGCTGGCATCACAGGAAAGCGATGCGCCGGTGGTTGAACAAGATGAGACGCCTTATCCGCTGGTCGACGACCTGGAACGTTTCTATGGCCATCTGGAGCAAACGCTGCTGTCTACCGGCTTTATTCGTGAAAACCACCCGGGACAGGTGATGAATAAACTGCGTCGCATGTTTACCCGCGCCCGTCCGGAAAGCCAGGAGCTGAACATCCTGCGCGGTATTCTGGCGTCGATTGAACAGCAGAATAAAGGCAAGTAGCTGCGCTGAGGCCGGATAGCGCCTGCTTATCCGGCCCGCTGGGCGTGCAATGTGTTGTCCCAATAAGCGAAGCACTTTCTGGCAGATGAATACCGCACGGAACGCCAAATACCTGACTAATTTACTCAAGTAAATAGTTGACTGTTTTAGTCGGGAATGTCAGACTTGGCCCTGCTATGCAATACCCCCACTATTATTAAAAACCCCGGGCAGGGGCGAGTTTTGAGGTTAAGTAAGACATGAGACTGACATCTAAAGGGCGTTATGCCGTGACCGCGATGCTGGACGTTGCACTCAACTCCGAATCGGGCCCGGTACCGTTGGCCGATATTTCTGAACGTCAGGGAATCTCACTCTCCTATCTGGAGCAGCTGTTTTCCCGTCTGCGTAAAAATGGATTAGTATCCAGCGTTCGCGGACCAGGCGGTGGTTATCTGCTGGGGAAAGAAGCTATCCACATCGCAGTGGGTGAAGTGATTAGCGCAGTGGATGAGTCCGTTGACGCGACCCGCTGTCAGGGTAAAGGTGGCTGCCAGGGCGGCGATAAATGTTTGACCCACGCACTGTGGCGCGATCTGAGCGACCGTCTGACCGGTTTCCTGAACAACATCACCTTAGGTGAACTGGTAAATAACCAGGAAGTTCTGGATGTGTCTGGCCGCCAGCATTCGCATGACACCTCCCGCAATAATCGCGTACAAGACGCAATCGACGTTAAGTTACGTGCATAATCTACCGGCCCTGCGGTGTGCCGCGAAGGCGCATTTGGCAGGGCAGGCTAAATAAAAAAGAGATTTCAGAGTCAGGCCGGGATTCACCTCCCGTCAACACGGTCGTACATCCAGCCGGTTGCCTGATTCCTTGCATTGAGTGATGTACGGAGTTAAAGAGCAATGAAATTACCGATCTATCTCGACTACTCCGCAACCACGCCGGTGGACCCGCGTGTTGCCGAGAAAATGATGCAGTGTCTGACCCTGGACGGAAACTTTGGTAACCCCGCTTCCCGTTCACACCGTTTCGGCTGGCATGCTGAAGAGGCGGTAGATATCGCCCGTAACCAGATTGCCGAGCTCGTTGGTGCAGACCCGCGTGAAATCGTATTTACTTCCGGTGCGACTGAATCCGACAACCTGGCGATTAAAGGTGCAGCCAACTTTTATCAGAAAAAAGGCAAGCACATCATCACCAGCAAAACCGAACATAAAGCCGTGCTCGACACCTGTCGTCAGCTTGAGCGCGAAGGTTTTGAAATTACCTACCTGGCGCCACAGCGCAACGGGATTATCGACCTGAAAGAACTCGAAGCGGCGATGCGTGATGACACCATCCTCGTTTCTATCATGCACGTGAATAACGAAATCGGCGTGGTGCAGGATATCGCGACTATCGGCGAAATGTGCCGTGCGCGCGGCATCATCTATCACGTTGATGCGACTCAGAGCGTGGGCAAACTGCCAATCGACCTGAGCCAACTGAAAGTTGACCTGATGTCCTTCTCCGGTCACAAAATCTACGGTCCAAAAGGTATCGGCGCGCTGTACGTCCGTCGTAAACCGCGTATTCGTATCGAAGCACAGATGCACGGCGGCGGTCACGAGCGCGGTATGCGTTCCGGTACTCTGCCTGTCCACCAGATCGTCGGTATGGGTGAAGCTTACCGTATCGCCAAAGAAGAGATGGAAACCGAGATGGCGCGCCTGCGTGGTCTGCGTAACCGTCTGTGGAACGGCGTGAAGGATATGGAAGAGGTTTACCTTAACGGTGACCTCGAGCAGGGCGCACCAAACATCCTCAACGTCAGCTTCAACTTTGTTGAAGGTGAATCGCTGATTATGGCGCTGAAAGACCTGGCCGTCTCTTCCGGTTCTGCCTGTACTTCCGCAAGCCTTGAGCCATCCTACGTGCTGCGCGCGCTGGGTATGACTGACGAGCTGGCGCATAGCTCTATTCGTTTCTCTTTAGGTCGTTTCACTACCGAAGAAGAGATTGACTACGCCATCAATCTGGTTCGCAACTCCATTGGCCGTCTGCGCGACCTTTCTCCACTGTGGGAAATGTTCAAGCAGGGCGTGGATCTGAACAGCATTGAATGGTCACATCATTAATCGGTAGATAAGGAGAATTCATCATGGCTTACAGCGAAAAAGTAATCGATCACTACGAGAACCCACGTAACGTCGGTTCTTTCGACAACAGCGACGATAGCGTCGGCAGCGGCATGGTCGGCGCACCGGCCTGCGGCGACGTGATGAAGTTGCAGATTAAAGTCAACAATGAAGGTATCATTGAAGACGCGCGTTTCAAGACTTACGGCTGCGGCTCCGCCATTGCCTCCAGCTCCCTGGTGACCGAATGGGTGAAAGGGAAATCGCTGGACGAAGCACAGGCGATTAAAAACACCGATATCGCAGACGAGCTTGAACTGCCGCCAGTGAAAATTCACTGTTCTATCCTGGCAGAAGACGCGATTAAAGCCGCGATTGCGGACTACAAAAGCAAACGTGAAGCAAAATAATTAAGAGTTGAGGTTATTATGTCGATTTCCTTAAGCGACAGTGCAGCAGAGCGAGTCAATACCTTCTTGTCAAACCGTGGTAAAGGGTTTGGCCTGCGCCTGGGCGTCAGGACGTCAGGCTGTTCAGGTATGGCCTATGTACTGGAATTTGTTGACGAGCCGGCGGCAGAAGACACCGTATTCGAAGACAAAGGCGTGAAGGTTGTCATCGACGGTAAAAGCCTGCAATTTCTTGATGGTACGCAGCTAGACTTCGTGAAAGAAGGTCTGAACGAAGGGTTTAAATTTACCAACCCTAACGTGAAAGACGAGTGCGGCTGCGGCGAAAGCTTTAACGTCTAATGTTGAGTCCTGCCAACCCCACTCATGGTTTTATCGCTGTGCGTGGGGTTTGTTTTAAATAGTTAACCCTGAGATCGTCATGGATTACTTTACTCTCTTTGGATTGCCAGCCGGTTATCACGTAGACACTCAGGCCCTTGCGGCACGTTTTCAGGACCTGCAGCGTCAGAACCACCCCGACCGTTTTGCCAGCGCCAGCGACGCCGAACAGCTTGCTGCGGTTCAGCGCTCTGCCAACATCAATCAGGCATGGCAAACGCTGCGTCACCCGCTGATGCGCGCGGAATATCTGCTCTCCCTGCACGGTTTTGACCTCTCATCCGAACAGCACACCGTCCGCGACACCGCGTTCCTGATGGAACAGCTGGAGCTACGCGAAGAGCTGGATGAGATTGAGCAGGCGAAAGACGCCGACCGCCTTGAAAATCTGCAAAAGCGCATCAAAACAATGTATACCCAACGCCAGCAGCAGATGGTGGCGGAATTAGACGCTAAGACGTGGGACGCGGCGGCGGATACCGTGCGTAAACTGCGTTTTCTCGATAAACTCCAAAGCAGCGCTGAATTACTCGAAGAAAAGCTGCTCGATTTCTGATTTTGGAAGCTTAACATGGCCTTATTACAAATTAGTGAGCCGGGGCTGAGCGCCGCGCCGCACCAGCGTCGTCTGGCGGTAGGCATCGACTTAGGCACCACCAATTCTCTGGTTGCGACCGTACGTAGCGGCCAGGCCGAGACGCTGGCTGACAGCCAGGGACGTCACCTGCTGCCATCCGTCGTTCATTACCAGGCGCAGGGCCACGTGGTCGGCTATGACGCGCGTGCCAACGCAGCGCAGGATCCGGCCAACACCATCAGCTCCGTAAAACGCATGATGGGCCGCTCGCTGGCCGACATTCAGGCGCGTTACCCACACCTGCCGTACCAGTTCCAGGCCAGTGAAAACGGCCTGCCAATGCTGGTGACCGACGCCGGCGTGCTGAACCCGATTCGCGTCTCCGCCGATATCCTTAAAGCGCTGGCCGCACGCGCCACGGAATCCCTTGCGGGTGAGCTGGATGGCGTGGTGATCACCGTTCCTGCTTACTTTGATGATGCTCAGCGTCAGGGGACTAAAGACGCAGCGCGTCTGGCTGGCCTGCACGTTCTGCGTCTGCTCAATGAGCCAACCGCAGCGGCGATTGCCTACGGCCTCGATTCTGGCCAGGAAGGTGTGATTGCCGTTTACGACCTCGGCGGTGGCACCTTTGATATCTCGATTCTGCGTCTGAGCCGCGGCGTGTTTGAAGTGCTGGCAACCGGCGGTGATTCCGCATTGGGCGGCGATGACTTCGACCACCTGTTGGCTGACCATATCCGCGACCTGGCGGGCATTGCCGATCGTAGCGACAACCGCGTACAGCGCGAACTGCTTGATGCCGCGATCGCGGCCAAAATCGCACTGAGCGATGCCGACCGCGTTGCCGTTGACGTTGCCGGTTGGCAAGGCGAAGTGACCCGCGAGCAGTTTAATGAGCTCATTTCCGCGCTGGTGAAGCGCACTCTGCTGGCCTGCCGCCGCGCGCTGAAAGATGCGGGCGTGGAAGCCGAAGAGGTGCTGGAAGTGGTGATGGTGGGCGGTTCAACCCGCGTACCGTTGGTGCGTGAGCGCGTGGGGGAATTCTTCGGCCGTACGCCGCTGACCTCCATCGACCCGGACAAAGTCGTCGCCATTGGCGCCGCCGTTCAGGCCGATATTCTGGTCGGTAACAAGCCGGACAGCGAAATGCTGCTGCTTGACGTTATTCCGCTGTCGCTGGGCCTCGAAACCATGGGCGGCCTGGTGGAGAAAGTGATCCCGCGTAATACCACCATTCCGGTGGCGCGTGCGCAGGAGTTCACCACCTTTAAAGATGGCCAGACCGCAATGTCTATCCACGTCATGCAGGGTGAACGCGAACTGGTGCAGGATTGCCGTTCGCTGGCACGTTTTGCGCTGCGCGGTATTCCCGCATTACCGGCGGGCGGTGCGCATATTCGCGTCACCTTCCAGGTTGATGCTGACGGTCTCTTGAGCGTTACGGCGATGGAGAAATCGACCGGCGTAGAGTCCTCCATCCAGGTGAAACCGTCCTACGGTCTGACCGATGGCGAAATCGCCACCATGATTAAAGATTCCATGAGCTACGCCGAGCAGGACGTGAAAGCACGCATGCTGGCGGAGCAGAAAGTGGAAGCGGCGCGCGTGCTGGAAAGCCTGCATAGTGCGCTCGCTGCTGATGCCGCGCTGTTAAGCGCCGCAGAGCGCCAGGAGATTGACCGCGTTGCCGCCGAACTGAGTGCGGCAGCCGAAGGTGATGATACTGACGCCATAGAACAAGCCATTAAAAACGTTGACAAACAAACCCAGGAATTTGCCGCTCGTCGTATGGACCAATCCGTCCGTATGGCGCTGAAAGGCCAATCCGTGGACGAGGTTTAATATGCCAAAGATTGTGATTTTGCCTCATCAGGACCTGTGTCCGGATGGTGCGGTTTTGGAAGCTGAAAGCGGTGAAACTATTCTCAACGTTGCTCTGCGTAACGGTATTGAGATTGAACATGCCTGTGAGAAATCCTGTGCGTGCACCACCTGCCACTGCATCGTTCGCGAAGGTTTTGACTCGCTGGCGGAAAGCACCGAAGACGAAGACGACATGCTGGATAAGGCATGGGGTCTGGAGCCGGATAGCCGTTTAAGCTGCCAGGCGCGCGTTGCCGATGAAGATCTGGTGGTCGAAATTCCGCGTTACACAATTAACCACGCGCGCGAGCACTAACAGGGGATAGTATGGGACTTAAGTGGACTGACAGCCGCGAAATCGGCGAAGCGCTGTACGATGCTTTCCCGGACACCGATCCGAAGACCGTACGTTTCACCGACCTGCACCAATGGATTTGCGACCTCGAAGACTTTGATGATGACCCTCAGGCATCAAATGAAAAAATTCTTGAGGCAATTCTGTTAGTCTGGTTGGATGAAGCAGACTAACTTCGCCTCATGATTCATGCTGCCCTGTGCGGACTTACCGCCGGCCTGCTGGCTGAATCATTGAGTGAATAAATCTTAACGGGCTGCCATTCGGCGGCCCGTTTGCTAATAAGGATAAATATAATGACAGAAGCGATGAAAATTACCCTGTCCACTCAGCCAGCCGACGCGCGCTGGGGCGACAAAGCGACTTATAGCATTAATGGCGATGGTATTTCCCTGCACCTTACCGGCCGTGATGATACCGGCCTGATTCAGCGCGCGGCGCGTAAAATTGACGGCATGGGCATCAAGCACGTTGCGCTGACCGGCGAAGGCTGGGATGTTGAGCGCACCTGGGCGTTCTGGGCCGGTTACAAAGGGCCAAAAGGCAGCCGTCAGGTCGAATGGCCTGAACTGGATGATGAGCAAAAAGCCGAGCTGGATAACCGCCTGACCTACATCGACTGGGTTCGCGACACCATCAACGCTCCGGCGGAAGAATTGGGTCCTGAGCAGCTGGCGCAGCGCGCGGTGGATCTGCTGTGCGGCGTGGCGTGTGACCACGTTTCCTACCGTATTACCAAAGGTGACGATCTGCGTGAGCAGAACTATATGGGCCTGCACACCGTGGGCCGTGGCTCGGATCGCCCGCCGGTTCTGCTGACCCTGGACTACAACCCAACCGGTGATAAAGACGCGCCGGTCTATGCCTGCCTGGTGGGTAAAGGCATCACTTTCGACTCCGGCGGTTACAGCATCAAGCAGAGCGCCTTTATGGATTCCATGAAGTCCGATATGGGCGGCGCGGCGACCGTAACCGGCGCGCTGGCGCTGGCGATTACTCGTGGCCTCAACAAACGCGTGAAGCTGTTCTTGCTTTGTGCGGACAACCTGATCAGCGGCAATGCCTTTAAGCTTGGCGACATCATTCACTATCGTAACGGTAAAAACGTTGAAGTGATGAACACCGACGCCGAGGGCCGCCTGGTGTTGGCCGACGGCCTGATTGATGCGAGCGCACAGAAACCTGAGCTGATTATCGATGCCGCCACGCTGACCGGGGCGGCAAAAACCGCGCTGGGGAACGACTACCACGCGCTGTTCAGCTTTGATGATCAGTTGGCAAATCGTCTGCTGGCAAGTGCCCAGGCGGAAAACGAAGCCTTCTGGCGTCTGCCGCTGGCCGAGTTCCATCGCCATCAGCTGCCGTCCAATTTTGCCGAACTGAACAACACCGGCAGCGCCGCCTATCCGGCCGGTGCTAGCACTGCGGCGGGCTTCCTGTCCCACTTCGTGGAAAACTACCACACGGGCTGGCTGCATATTGACTGCTCCGCAACTTACCGCAAATCTGCCGTTGAGCAGTGGTCGGCGGGCGCGACCGGGCTGGGCGTACGTACGATTGCCAATCTGTTGACCGCCGAATAATCTTTGCCCCTCACCCTAACCCTCTCCCCATAGGGGAGAGGGAACCGTTCGGCTCTCTCCCTTAATGCATGAGCTGAGGTCAGGTGCCGGTTTTCTGCCTCGACTTGAGGGTTGAAGAGAAGTGCCGGTTTCCTCCCTCGCCCCTTTGGGGAGAGGGCCGGGGTGAGGGGAAATCATGCCATCTGGAACCACTATGTCCGAAACGAAAAACGAATTAGAAACCCTGTTGGAGCAGGCGGCGACTGAGCCTGCGCATCGCCCGGCTTTTTTCCGTACGTTGCTAGAATCTACCGTCTGGGTACCGGGAACCGCTGCTGATGACCAGCAGGTTGTCGACGACAGCGCTCTTGAGTTACAGCATTGGGAAAAAGATGACGGAACCTCGGTTATCCCTTTCTTTACTTCGCTTGAGGCTTTGCAGCAGGCGGTCACCACCGAACAGGCGTTTGTCGCCATGCCGGTGCGCACGCTGTTTGAAATGACTCTCGGTGAGACGCTGTTCCTGAATGCGAAACTGCCGACCGGCAAAGAGTTCACCCCGCGCGAAATCAGTCATCTGATCGGCGAAGAGGGCAACCCGCTCAGTACCCAGGAAGTGCTGGAAGGCGGCAGCGCGCTGCTGCTTTCTGAAGTTGCCGAGCCACCGGCGCAAATGGTGGAGTCGCTGACGACGCTGTTTAAAACGCTGAAAACGGTGAAGCGCGCATTCCTGTGCTCGATTAAAGAGCATGCGGATGAACAGCCAAACTTGCTGATCGGTATCGAAGCGGAAGGGGATATCGAAGAGATTATCCATGCCGCGGGAAGCGTGGCGACCGACACGCTGCCGGGGGATGAACCGATTGATATCTGCCAGGTGGTTGAAGGCGAAAAGGGCATCAGCCACTTTATGCTGGCCCATATTACGCCATTCTATGAAAAACGCTGGGGCAGCTTCCTGCGCGATTTCAAACAAAACCGCATCATCTAAACGGTGGTTCGCGTCGCTTATTGACCCGCAATAGGTCAATAAGCGGCAGATTACCCCGTCGCTTCCAGCAGCAGTAAATCCATCAATAAAACCAGATTCGACTCGAACGAGGTGACGCCGGCGGCCTCGGCGGCGAAATGCACCGCCTCGTCGTAGAGCGCAAAATGAAGGTCGGCCAGACCGGCAAGGGAATTCGCCGAAGCGCGGGTAAACGCGACCACCGTCATTCCGACGTTACGAGCGATACGCGCTTTGTCGAGTACCTGCTCGGTTTCCCCACTGCGCGACACGGCGATAAACACCTGATAGCGCGCGGCGTTGCTGAGGAAAATATTGCGGCTATCGCCTGGCCCGGAAATAAACGCCGTTTTGCCCAGCACCTGTAGCTTTTTGGTCAGATACTCCGCGAAGAGGTAGGAGAACCCGGCGCCGTAGAGGAAAAAACGCTCCTGCTCGCGTAACAGGCGGGTGAAGTACTGACGTTTTTCCGCCGTCGCCCACTGAAAGGTGAGCTGGTAATTGGCGAGAAAATGGTTGAACAGCGCCGAGCTTTCACCGGCGTTGTCCGGTTGCTGCACGGCAATGTGCGGCGTCTCCGCCAGCAGATTTTTGCAGTGCCAGATAAATTCGCTGTAGCCGCTAAAGCCCAGCTTCTGGCATAACCGCATAATGGTTGCCGTGGAGACAAAGGTAGCCTGAGCCAGCTGACGGACGGTGATATTGCCCACCAGTAGCGGATGTTCCGTCAGGTGAGCGAGCACCCGATATTCGGCGCGAGTTAATGATTCCCCGCGCATCAGCAGCGTCGTCAGGCGATTATCCATTTATTGAGCAGACTCGATTGGCAGGTCGTCCCGTGCTCCCCATTCACTCCATGAACCATCGTACAGCGTCACGTCTGGAGCATCCAGAGTGGCCAGAGCCAGCGCAACGACCGCCGCCGTGACGCCGGAACCGCAGCTGACGATGATCGGTTTATGTAAATCAACGCCCTGGCGAGCAAAAATGGCTTCCAGCTCATCGGTGGTTTTCAGTTCGCCATTGATAACCAAATCGCCCCACGGCACGTTGCGCGCGCCGGGAATATGCCCGCGACGCAGTCCCGGGCGCGGTTCATCAACCTGTGCGTTAAAACGCGGCGCCGGACGGGCATCAACGATTTGCGCGGTGCCTTCGTGGCTGGCCAGCAGCACGTCGGTAAGTCGTTTCACGGCTCCTGGGGCAAATTCTGCTTCAAATTCGCCTTCGGCTGCTGTCGCGTCACCGTGTTCCAGCAGCAGATCGTCGCGCTGCCAGCCGGCCAGACCGCCCGCCAGTATCGACACCCGCTGTGCGCCAAAGGTACGCAGCATCCACCACGCGCGCGGCGCGGAGAACAGGTTACCCTCATCGACAATCACCAGATGTTTATCGCGGCTGACGCCCAGCTCGCGCATGGCGACGGCAAACGCCTCCGGACGCGGCATCATATGCGGCAGGGGAGAGGTGTGATCGGAGAGGGCTTCAATATCAAAAAAAACGGCGCCCGGCAGGTGCCCGGCGCGAAATTCTGCGTTGAGATCGCGGTGTTCCTGGCCCGGTGGCGCCATACGGGCGTCGATAATCTGGACTTCCGGGTCATCAACGTGCTCTGCCAGCCAGTCGGCGGCAACGAAAAACGAAGTGGTCATATTACCCTCCATTGATGAATTACAAAGGGATTGTCGGTGTTTTTCACCACACCGACAAGTGACCAGCGGTTTATTAGCGCGTTGCTTCACCATTTTGCCAGGCGCGCTGCAAATGCGGCCAGTAATCCCGGTTGGCGGTAATCATCTCATCGAGAATGGCTTTAGCGTGCGCCATGGTCGGTACCGTCCGATTGAGGGTGAAAGCCTGTAGCGCTTTTTCGTAGCTTCCCTCAAGCGTGGCTTCAACCAGCAGTTGTTCAGAGGCGAGCTGCTGCATCAGCAGCGTTTGGTGGAACAGCGGCACATTGCCCATCCGCACCGGTTCTGGGCCATTGGCGGTGATATAGGCCGGAACTTCAACCATCGCATCATCCGGCAGATTGGCGATAGCCCCTTGGTTTTCCACAATCACCAGATGACGCTGACGCAGATCAAAGGCCAGCGAACAGGCGACATCGACAATAAATGCGCCGTGTACGCCAACGTGAAACGCGTCGGGCAGAATGCCGGTGTTTTTATATTCCACCGCCGCCGCAAACAGCTTTTTCTCACGCCCGTCCATCACTTCGTTGGCGCGGGTATAGTCCGGGTTTTGATGCTCAACAATTTGATTGGGCATCAGGTAGTACTGCAAGTACGGGTTCGGCAGATACTCCGGGAAGCACTCCATTATTGGCTGAATGTTGCGCCAGGTCTTCACCCACGACGGGTCGGCGTGCTGCGGATCGGTTTGCGCCGCGTCTTCCGTCAACAGGCCAAATTTCGCCACGTGGCGGCGCAGTTCCGGCATTTTGTCTTCGCCGTCAACGCGGACCTGGGTAAACCAGCCGAAGTGGTTGAGGCCAAAATAGTCAACGTCAAGTTTATGGCGGTCCACGCCGAGAATCGCGCCCATATTCCGCATCGCCGCTACCGGCATATCGCAAATATTCAGCACCCGCGCTTTCGGGCGCAGGCGACGGATCCCTTCGGCGACGATCGCCGCCGGGTTGGAGTAGTTGACGATCCATGCTTTGGGATCGGCGTAGCGCTCTACCAGATCGATCAACTCAGCCATTGGCAGGATCGTGCGTAAACCGTAGGCCAAACCGCCGGGCCCACAGGTC
This sequence comes from Kluyvera cryocrescens NBRC 102467, assembly GCF_001571285.1. Taxonomy (GTDB): domain Bacteria; phylum Pseudomonadota; class Gammaproteobacteria; order Enterobacterales; family Enterobacteriaceae; genus Kluyvera; species Kluyvera cryocrescens. The sequence goes on from NZ_BCTM01000014.1 coordinate 70,556, forward strand.
TCCTGGCCGACGACACCGTGACGCAGCGGAATTTTTTCATCCTGCTCGCGCATTTTGTATTGCCCAACGCGCATTTGTGCAAAGACAAAATGGGCGCCGCTGAATGCCGTTTCCGGGCAAGTGGTGACGGTAAACTTGATGCTCTGGCTGTGGTCGCGAATCACTTTTTCCACCACCGGCGCAATGGTGTTCTGGCGGGCTTCGTCAATATCGTAGAGACGGATTTCTGCCAGCGGGAAGTCCGCAAGCCGTACCATCAGGCTTTTTACGATACCCGGCGTGTAGGTGCTGCCGCCGCCGGCGATAGCGAGAATAAATGGGGATTTCAACATGGTATAGCCTCCTTTAGAGAACCGCTTCAACGGCTTCTCGCATTTTTTTGACATGCAGCCCGTAGACCACCTGAACGTTATTACCTTGCTTGATGATGCCTTTGGCACCGGTCGCTTTAAGCTGCGGCTCGTTAATCTGCGCTACGTCTTTGACCGTGACGCGCAGTCGGGTGTAGCAGTTATCCACCACCTCAATGTTGTCGCGACCGCCAAGCCCTTCAATGATGGTTGCGCCTAACCCATCGTTATTGCCCTTCGCCTGATACTCCTGCTTGCTGTAGAGCTTCGTCTGCTGGTCGTCCTCTTCGCGGCCCGGCGTATTCATGTCAAAGCGCAGGATCAGGAAGCGGAAGATGACGAAGTAGAGCGCGAACATGATTAGCCCCACCACGATGTACATTGGCCAGTTGGATTTGGTGGTGCCCAGCGGCAGGTTGTAGAGGATGAAATCGATAATGCCGTTGGCACCGATAGCGTGAACGCCGAACAGGGAGAACAGCATCATGCCAATACCGGTCAGCACCGCATGCACCACAAACAGCAGCGGGGCGACGAACAGGAAAGAGAACTCAATAGGCTCCGTTACCCCGACCAGCATAGAGGTCAGTGCGGCTGGGATCAGAATGGCTTTTGCTGCCGCCTTTCGTTCCGGTTTGGCGGTGACGTACATCGCCAACGCGGCGGCCGGCAGGCCGAACATTTTGCTGATGCCGCGTGCGTCCCACACCACCGTATGACTTAACTGCGTGACGCTGGGACAGGCCATCTCGGCGAAATAGATGTTACGCGCGCCCTGGTACAGCGTGCCGCATACCTCTTGTGAACCTCCGAGCTCGGTGTAGAGGAAGGGGGTATAGACCAAATGATGCAGACCGGTGGGGACCAGAATACGTTCCAGGAAACCGTAAATGGCGACGCCGAAAGGGCCAGAGCCTTTGATCGCCAGCGCCAGTGCGCTGATACCGTGCTGTGCCCACGGCCACAGTTCGCTCATGACTACGCCGAGCACAATTGCCACCGGCAGGATAATTATGGTGACAAAGCAGTGGCCGGAGTAAATCGCCATCGCGCCGGAGAACTGCACGCCGGAGTAGCGGTTATACAGATAGCCGGTGAGCGCGCCGGTCAGGATCCCTGCAAAGACGCCCATCTCCAGCACCTGCACGCCCAGCACCATGCTTTGTCCTGCGGTGCGCATCTGGTCAGCCGGAGCCAGTTCGCCTTGCAGCTGCAGCGTAACGTTCATGGCGTTGATAAACACGATAAAGGTCACCAGCCCCAGCAGGGCGGCGTAGCCTTTGTCACGAGCGGCAAGGCCGATAGGGATACCGACGGCAAAAATCATCGCCAGGTTGACCAGCAGCGACACCGCCGATTTGGCAATCAGCTGCCCGAGGTTTTGCACCGCCGGATAGCCCAGCACGTGAATATATTCGGCTAGGCTGCCGTTACCCAGCACGTTACCAAAAGCGATAAACAGGCCGACAATAGGCAGGATCAGCACCGGTCCGTAAAGCGACTTGCCAAAATTTTGTAGGGCATTAACGGCTCTTTTCATTCTGTTCTCCAAATTTTGAACCGCATCGATAAGAGGATAAGACCCGCTGACGGTAGCAGCACTCCGCTAAGTTAATCTAGCTATCTTATTGTTTTAAAAACAAAGTACGCTCAACGTCACATGTTACGTTATGACCTGTGATCGCAGTAACATCGCGGGCAGATGGAGAGTAGGAAGGGATTTTTGGGAGTTTAACGACTACTGGCGGGCTACGGCCTCAGGCATAATACTGTGTTGACCACACAATCAGACATCACCAGTCAGAGGTTACAGGATGAAACCCTTTCGTTTGGCCACGCTAGCCCTCGCGCTGGCAATGACGTTCACGCTGGCGGGTTGCGACAATAACAACGACGACAAGCCGACCGTTTCCGCTACGCCGAGCAATACTGACGGCGCAAAAAACCATAATGCCGCAGCGAAAGCGGATGCCGCCACGCTGGAAAAACTGGCTCAGCAAAGCCAGGGAAAATCCCTTTCGCTCCTTGACGCATCTGAAGTTCAGCTGGATGGTGCGGCGACGCTGGTGCTCACCTTCTCGATTGCACTTAATCCCGATCAGGACTTCAGCAAAACGGTCCACGTGGTGGATAAAAAGAGCGGCAAGGTCGATGGTGCCTGGGAGTTGTCACCCAATCTTAAAGAGCTGCGCTTACGCCATCTTGAACCGAAACGTGACCTGATTGTGACGGTTGACCCGCAGCTGGTGGCGTTGAACAAAGCCACCTTTGGCACCAGCGTTGAGAAAACGCTGACCACTCGCGATATTGCGCCGAGCGTAGGCTTTGCGAGCCGCGGTTCGCTGCTGCCAGGCAAAGTCATTGAAGGGCTGCCGGTGATGGTGCTTAACGTGCCGCACGTTGACGTCAACTTCTTCCGCGTTAAGCCCGAAGCGCTGGCGGCATTTGTCAGCCAGTGGGAATACCGCAGCTCGCTAAGCAATTGGGAATCGGACGAACTGCTGAAAATGGCCGATCTGGTCTATACCGGCCGCTTCGATCTTAACCCAGTGCGCAATACGCGGGAAAAACTGCTGCTCCCGCTGAAGGACATTACGCCTTTACAACAGTCCGGGGTCTATATCGCGGTCATGAATCCGGCCGGACAGTACAGCTATAGCAATGCTGCCACGCTGTTCACCCTCAGCGATGTTGGTGTCTCCCTGCACCGTTATCACGACCAGTTGGATGTCTTCACCCAGAGCCTGGAAAACGGCGCTGCGCAGTCAGCCGTGGAGTTAACGCTGCTGAACGACAAAGGGCAAACGCTGGCGCAGGCAACCAGCGATGGCAAAGGCCACGCCGCGCTGAAAACTGATAAAGAAGCGGCACTCCTGCTGGCGCGTAAAGAGGGACAAACTACGCTTCTCGATCTCAAACAGCCCGCGCTGGATCTGGCCGAGTTCGATATTGCCGGTGCGCCGGGCTATCGTAAACAGTTCTTCATGTTTGGCCCGCGCGATCTCTATCGTCCGGGAGAAATGGTGATATTGAACGGCTTGCTGCGCGACAGCGACGGTAAACCGTTACCCGACCAGCCGGTGAAGCTCGATGTGGTGAAACCCGATGGCACGGTAGTCCGCAGCGTCGTGAGCCAGCCGGTCAACGGCCTGTACCAGCTTAACTGGGCGCTAGACAGCGGGGCGGAGACCGGGATGTGGCACATTCGTGCCAATACCGGCGATAACCAGCCGCAGGAGTGGGATTTCCACGTTGAAGATTTTATGCCGGAACGGATGGCGCTGAACATCACGCCGCAGGCCGCACCGCTGGCGCCGGATGATGACGTAAAATTCAGCGTGGTGGGCTATTACCTCTACGGCGCTCCGGCCAACGGCAACAGCCTACAGGGCAAACTGTTCTTACGTCCGCTGCGCGATGCCGTGGCGGCGCTACCGGGCTTCCAGTTTGGTGATATCGCTCAGGAAAATATCAGCCGTAGCCTTGATGAAATGAACCTGACGCTGGACGACAAAGGGCACGGCGAAGTGACCACCGCCAGCCAGTGGCAGGAAACCCACTCACCGCTGCAGGTGATTTTACAAGCCAGCCTGCTGGAATCGGGCGGTCGCCCGGTGACCCGCCGAGCAACTCAGGCCATTTGGCCTGCCGCCGAACTGCCGGGGATCCGTCCGCAGTTTGCCAGCAAAGCGGTGTATGACTACCGTACCGACACCACCGTTAACCAGCCGATTGTGGATGAAAATGGACAGGCCGCATTTGATATCGTTTACAGCAATGCGCAGGGCGATAAAAAAGCGGTATCCGGCCTGCAGGTACGGCTGATCCGCGAGCGCCGTGACTATTACTGGAACTGGTCGGAAGGCGATGGCTGGCAGTCTCGCTTTGATCAAAAAGATCTGGTGGAAGGCGAAGAAACGCTGGATCTGAAAACCGATGAAACCGGAAAGGTCAGCTTCCCGGTGGAGTGGGGGGCTTATCGTCTGGAGGTGAAAGCGCCAAACGATGCGGTCAGCAGCGTGCGCTTCTGGGCGGGTTATAGCTGGCAGGATAACAGCGATGGCAGCGGTGCTGCGCGTCCCGATCGCGTGACGCTGAAACTGGATAAACCGAACTACCAGCCAGGCGACACCATCAAGCTGCACGTTGCCGCCCCGGCGGCAGGTAAAGGTTATGCCATGGTGGAATCCAGCGAAGGGCCGCTGTGGTGGCAGGAAATTGACGTCCCGGAAAAGGGGCTGGATCTGACTATTCCGGTGGATAAAAGCTGGAACCGCCATGATCTCTATCTGAGTACGCTGGTGGTCCGTCCGGGCGATAAATCGCGTTCTGCAACGCCGAAGCGGGCCGTGGGAGTCCTTCACCTACCGCTGGGCGATGAACAGCGTCGATTGAATGTTGCGCTCGATGCGCCGCAGAAAATGCGGCCAAACCAACCGCTGACCGTCAAAGTGAAGGTCAATCGCAAAGACGGCGCAGCGCCGAAACAGGTTAACGTTCTGCTGTCGGCGGTTGACAGCGGGGTTCTCAATATTACCGATTACACCACGCCGGACCCGTGGCAGGCCTTCTTTGGCCAGAAACGCTATGGCGCGGATATCTACGATATTTACGGTCAGGTGATTGAAGGCGAAGGGCGACTTGCCAGCCTGCGCTTTGGCGGTGATGGCGATGAGCTTAACCGCGGCGGGAAACCGCCGGTCAACCACGTCACCATTATCGCCCAGCAGGCGCAGCCGGTGACCCTTGATGACAACGGCGAAGGCACAATAATGATGCCGATCGGCGATTTTAACGGCGAACTGCGGGTGATGGCGCAGGCATGGACGACGGAGGATTTCGGCAGCAGCGAGGATAAAGTGGTGGTGGCGGCACCGGTTGTCGCCGAGCTGAATACGCCTCGCTTTATGGCCAGCGGCGACAGCGCCCGCCTGACGCTTGATGTCACCAACCTGACTGACCAGCCGCAGACCCTTACGGTGCAAATTGCCGCCAGCGGCCTGATGCAGCTAAACGGCGCTCAGCCATCGCCGCTGAAACTGGATCCTGGCGTCCGCAGTACGCTGTTTGTCCCGGTTAGCGCGGGTGAGGGTTATGGCGAGGGGGATGTCAGCGTGACCGTATCGGGTGTCAACCTGCCGGGCGAAACGTTGGCGGATTTGCATAAGCAGTGGAAAATTGGCGTCCGCCCAGCCTTCCCGGCCCAGACGGTGAGCCTTGGTGCGGTGCTGCAGCCGGGGGAGCGCTGGAGCCTTCCTGCCAATCAGATTGCGGAATTTTCACCGGCCACGCTGCAGGGGCAACTCCTGCTGAGTGGCAAACCGCCGCTCAATCTCGCTCGTTATATTCGTGAACTGAAAGCCTATCCATACGGTTGTCTGGAGCAGACCGCCAGCGGACTCTTCCCGCAGCTTTATACCAATGCTGAGCAGTTGAAAGCGCTGGGTATTGTCGGCGATAGCGATGACAAGCGGCGCGCTGCCGTGGATATTGGCATTTCGCGTCTGCTGCAAATGCAAAAGGATAACGGTGGCTTTGGCCTGTGGGATAAAGACGGCCCGGAAGAGTACTGGTTGACGGCTTACGTCATGGACTTCCTGGTGCGTGCAGGCGAGCAGGGTTACAGCGTGCCGGCCGAAGCGATTAACAAAGGCAACAACCGAATGCTGCGCTATCTGCAGGAGCCGGGGCTGATGAGCGTTCGTTATACCGACGACACCGCGGCCAGCCGCTTTGCCATTCAGGCATACGCAGGCCTGGTACTGGCGCGGCAGCAAAAAGCACCGCTTGGTGCACTGCGCGAGCTGTGGGAGCGTCGTGAACAGGTGCGTTCTGGTTTGCCGTTGATGCAACTGGGTATCGCACTTAAAGCCATGGGGGACGCCCCGCGTAGCCAGCAGGCTGTGCAACTGGCGCTGACCACCAAACGTTCCGAACAGCCGCGCTGGCTGGCGGACTACGGTAGCGACTTGCGCGACAATGCGTTAATGCTCTCTCTGCTTGAGGAGAACAAACTGCTGCCGGATGCGCAAAATACGCTGCTGCAAACCCTCTCGGAGGAAGCGTTTAGTGAGCGCTGGCTGTCAACGCAGGAAAACAACGCCTTGTTCCTGGCGGCCAAAGGGTTGCTGAGTCTGCCGGGTAACTGGCAGGCGCAGACGTCGCTGGAAACGCAGCCGCTGCAGGGCGACAAATCTCTGACGCGCAATCTGGATGCGGATCAGCTTTCGGTACTGCAGGTGACCAACAAAGGTGAACAGCCATTGTGGCTACGCCTTGATAGCAGCGGCTATCCAAACAGCGCCCCTGCGCCGGCAAGTAACGTTTTGCATATTGAACGCCAGTTCCTGGGGACCGATGGGCAAAGCAAATCGCTCTCCTCGCTGCGTAGCGGTGATTTGCTGCTGGTGAAGCTGGAAGTGAAAGCCAGCCAGAACGTGCCGGATGCCCTGGTCGTCGACATGCTGCCGGCGGGGCTGGAGCTGGAGAACCAAAACCTGGCCAACAGCAGCGCCAATCTGCAGGATAATGGCACGGCGGTACAGGAGTGGCTCAATCAGATGCAGCAGGCGGATATCCAACATATGGAATTCCGTGACGATCGCTTTGTGGCGGCCGTTGCGCTTAACGCCGATCGGCCGCTGACGCTGGTGTATCTGGCGCGCGCGGTGATGCCGGGTGCTTACCATGTACCGCCGTCGCAGGTTGAATCAATGTATGTTCCAGGCTGGCGCGCAACGGGTGCGGCTGACGATATGCTGATTGTCGTTCCGTAAGATGCGGTTTGGTTGCTTTAAACACCGCGGCTGGCGCTGGCTGGCCGCCGCGGTGGTGCTTTTGGGCACCAGTATTGTGCTGGCGGATAGGCTTTGGCCGCTGCCGCTGCACGAAGTGACGCCAGCGCGCGTGGTGGTTGCTGAGGACGGCAGCCCGCTGTGGCGTTTTGCCGACGCCGAAGGAATTTGGCGATATCCGGTCACCATCGAGGAGGTTTCTCCCCGCTACCTCGAGGCGCTGATCCAGTATGAAGATCGCTGGTTCTGGGATCATCCAGGGGTGAATCCATTCTCGATTGTGCGTGCGGCCTGGCAGGATCTGACGGCCGGCCGGGTGGTGTCTGGTGGCAGCACCCTCACCATGCAGGTGGCGCGACTGCTCGATCCGCATCCTCGAACCTTTGGTGGTAAAGTTCGCCAGCTCTGGCGCGCCTTCCAGCTGGAGTGGCATCTCTCAAAGCGTGATATTCTTACTCTCTATCTCAATCGTGCGCCGTATGGCGGCACGCTGCAGGGCATCGGTGCCGCTAGCTGGGCATATCTGGGGAAACCTCCGGCCCAGCTCAGCTATGCCGATGCCGCCTTATTGGCGGTATTGCCGCAGGCGCCCAGCCGCCTGCGACCGGATCGTTGGCCGGAGCGCGCGCAGGCGGCACGCAATAAAGTGCTCGACCGTATGCTTACCCAGCAGGTGTGGACAGCCAAGGTCGTGAACGAGGCCAAAGAAGAGGCCGTCTGGTTATTCCCCCGGCAAATGCCGCAGTTGGCACCGCTGTTCTCGCGGCAGATGCTGGCGCGCAGCCGGGACGAGAAAGTGGTGACCACGCTGGATGCCGGGCTTCAGCGTCAGCTGGAAGAGCTAGCGATGAGCTGGAAATCGCGCCTGCCGCCGCGCAGTTCGCTGGCCATGCTGGTGGTGGATAATCGTGACATGAAAGTGCGCGGCTGGGTTGGCTCGGCCGACATTGCCGACGACAGCCGATTTGGTCACGTGGATATGGTGACCGCAATCCGCTCGCCGGGATCCGTACTAAAGCCGTTTTTATACGGTATGGCGCTTGATAATGCGCTAATCCATCCGGCGTCGCTGCTGCAGGACGTGCCGAGAAAGGTCGGCGACTATCGGCCCGGTAACTTTGACAGTGGTTTTCACGGCCCGGTAAGCATGAGTGAAGCGCTGGTGCGTTCACTTAACCTGCCCGCGGTACAGATTCTTGATGCCTACGGCCCGAAACAGTTTGCTGCGCGTCTACGAAATGCGGGGCTGCCGCTGATTTTACCCGCCGGCGCAGAGCCTAATTTGTCGTTGATTCTTGGCGGTGCCGGGGCTCGACTGGCGGATATTACGGCGGCTTATAGCGCGCTCGCCCGCCATGGGAAGGTCGGCAAATTGCGGATGCTGGCACGCGATCCGCTGGTGGAACGCCCGCTGCTTTCGCCCGGCTCCGCGTGGATCATCCGGCGTATTCTGGCCGGAGAAGCGCAGCCACTGCCGGACGACTCGCTGCCGCAGGTGGTGCCGCTGGCGTGGAAAACCGGCACCAGCTACGGCTACCGAGACGCGTGGGCGATTGGCGTTAATGCCCGCTACAGTATCGGCATCTGGACCGGGAGACCGGACGGCACGCCGGTAGCCGGGCAGTTTGGCTTTGCTAGCGCAATACCGCTGCTCAATCAGGTCAGTAATCTGCTGCTTTCGGGAGCCGCACGCCGGCAGGAGGAACGCGATCCCCGGCCGTCATCGGTTAGTACCGCCGAGATTTGCTGGCCCGGTGGTCAACCGCTGCCGGCGGGTGACAGCAACTGCCGTCGTCGCTTGTCAACCTGGGTGTTGGACAACGGCCTGCCGCCGACGCTACTGCTGCCAGGACAAGAAGGTGTGCAGGGCATACATTTCCCTCTTTGGTTAGATAAATCAGGCCTGCGGGTGGCGGCAGACTGTCCGGATGCGCGCGAGGTGAGTATGGACGTCTGGCCGCTGCCGCTGGAGCCCTGGCTGCCGGCGGGAGAACGCAGGGCGGTAAGGCTGCCGGCCGCTTCGCCGCAATGCCCGCCGCGGCAGTTACAAAATGCTGCTCCGCTGATGCTTACGGGGATCCGCGAAGATGCGGTGATCCGTCGTTTACCGGGAGAAGCGAGCGCGAAGGTGGTGCTACAGGCAAGCGGAGGCGAAGGGCAGCGCTGGTGGTTTGTGAATGGTGAGCCTCAGCGCAGTGCTGGTAACCAACTGACGTTAGGGCTTGAAACCGTGGGGCGCTATCAGCTGGTCGTGATGGATGAGGCCGGACAGATGGCAGTGGTGAATTTTACCTTGCAGTAACGAAGAACAGCGCAACTGCCTGCTCTGCGCTGCGGGAAATAATCTCATCGGCAAACGTCGTGCCATTTGTCATGTCGAAGTACGAAGGGGATAGGCAAATTTGTTACACAATGTGTTGCTTAAAAGTGTTTTATTTTAAAAAAATGTTACCTTCATCCATAGGCAAGGGCGCAACGGGTCATTATAATCCGCGCCAGGTCATACAACCGCTGTATGCACGACAACAGAACAAATTTTATTATTAGAGGTAATCATGGCAATTGAACGTACTTTTTCCATCATCAAGCCAAACGCGGTGGCAAAAAACGTTATTGGTAGCATCTTTGCTCGCTTTGAAGCAGCAGGGTTCAAAATCGTCGGCACCAAAATGCTGCACCTGACCGTTGAACAGGCTCGCGGTTTCTACGCTGAGCACGACGGTCGTCCATTCTTCGACGGTCTGGTTGAGTTCATGACTTCCGGCCCAATCGTGGTTTCCGTACTGGAAGGCGAAAACGCCGTTCAGCGCCACCGCGATCTGCTGGGTGCGACCAACCCAGATAACGCGCTGGCAGGCACCCTGCGTGCTGACTACGCGGACAGCTTCACCGAGAACGGTACCCACGGTTCAGACTCCGTTGAATCTGCCGCGCGTGAAATCGCGTTCTTCTTCGCAGAAGGTGAAGTGTGCCCACGTACCCGCTAAGGGCACGTTTACACTTTATTTAGCGATTGCCGCGTGCAGACGTGGCATCCATGCGCCAGAATTTGTACAATGCAGCGCCCCCGGACGAGCAGACCGCTTTCCTGGGGCGCTTCTTTTTATCATTCACCCTCCAGGGGCCATAACGTGTAACAACGAGGCCGGAATAGAAAATGTCTGAACAAATTGTCACGCCTGAGAGCGCCATCCCGGCGGTTCCCAATAAAGATGGAAAAATTAACCTGCTGGATCTTAACCGTCAGCAGATGCGCGAGTTTTTTAAAGACTTAGGCGAAAAACCCTTCCGCGCCGATCAGGTGATGAAGTGGATGTATCACTATTGCAGCGATGACTTTGATGATATGACCGATATCAACAAGGTTCTGCGTAACAAACTGAAGCAAGTTGCAGAGATTCGCGCCCCGGAAGTGGTGGAAGAACAGCGTTCCTCTGATGGCACCATCAAATGGGCGATTGCCGTAGGCGATCAGCGCGTTGAAACCGTGTATATCCCGGAAGACGATCGCGCTACCCTGTGCGTGTCTTCACAGGTTGGTTGTGCATTAGAGTGTAAATTCTGCTCTACGGCGCAGCAGGGCTTTAACCGCAACCTGCGCGTCTCGGAAATTATCGGCCAGGTGTGGCGCGCGGCAAAAATTGTCGGCGCGGTCAAAGCCACCGGCGTACGTCCTATTACCAACGTGGTCATGATGGGCATGGGTGAGCCATTGCTGAACATGACAAACGTGGTTCCAGCGATGGAAATCATGCTTGATGACTTCGGTTTCGGTCTCTCCAAACGCCGTGTAACCCTGTCGACTTCAGGCGTTGTGCCTGCGCTGGATAAACTGGGCGATATGATTGACGTTGCGCTGGCGATCTCTTTGCACGCGCCGAACGATGCGATTCGTGATGAAATCGTACCGATCAACAAGAAATACAATATCGCGACCTTCCTGGAATCCGTGCGTGGCTACATTTCGAAGTCCAATGCCAACCAGGGCCGCGTGACTATCGAATACGTTATGCTGGATCACGTCAACGACGGTACCGAGCATGCGCATGAGCTGGCCGAGCTGCTGAAAGATACGCCGTGCAAGATTAACCTGATTCCATGGAACCCGTTCCCAGGTGCACCTTATGGGCGTAGCTCGAACAGCCGCATCGATCGCTTCAGTAAAGTATTGATGGGCTACGGCTTTACGACCATCGTGCGTAAAACCCGTGGTGATGATATTGATGCCGCCTGCGGTCAGCTGGCCGGGGATGTGATTGACCGTACCAAGCGTACAATGCGTAAGCGTATGCAGGGTGAATCTATCTCGGTCAAAGAGCTGTAATACTGTATCGTGTGCGTCAGAAATGGCGCACACAGAGTTAAGTGCTTAAGGATTAGGCGAAACGTACTGATCTGGTTAATAATTACGGTGCGTTTCCTCAAGTATTGAGGCAGTATGTAGCGTTGTCATAACAGCGCCAATAGGGCTTTTGACGCTGCTTTGCCATCGGATAAGTGCGGACAGCCTGTCAGCCTTATCTATACACGATCGGATGTTTCGCGGTGTGAACGCGGTTTACACCAGAATCTTAAATTTCACGAATCAGCAGCTGTAGCGAATGAATACTGAAACCAACCACGACCAACCAGAAGCACAAACTACGGGTGTCCGTTTGCGTAATGCCCGTGAACAACTCGGACTCAGTCAGCAAGCCGTTGCAGAACGCTTGTGCCTGAAGGTTTCCACCGTTCGTGATATTGAAGAAGATAAGGCGCCGGCTGAACTTGCTTCAACATTCTTGCGTGGTTATATCCGTTCCTATGCTCGCCTCGTGCATATTCCTGAAGAAGAACTGCTGCCGATGATGGAAAAGCAGGCACCGGTCAGAGCCGCAAAAGTGGCGCCGATGCAGAGCTTCTCTTTAGGAAAACGTCGTAAAAAACGCGATGGCTGGCTGATGAGCTTTACCTGGCTCGTGCTGTTCGTGGTTATCGGTTTGACCGTAGCCTGGTGGTGGCAAAACCATAAAGCGCAGCAGGAAGAGATCACCACCATGGCCGATCAATCCTCCGTTGAGCTGAAGGCTAGCGGCAGCGAATCACAGAATATTCCACTGAATACCGGGACTGACGCGACGTCGGCTCCGGCGGCAACAGACACGACCGCAGACAACAGCGCTGCGACGCCGGTCGAAACCGCGCCGGCGGCCACTGCGGCACCAACTGATACCGCCCAGAATAACGCGGTTGTGGCACCGTCTCAGGCGAACGTTGACGCAACCGCAGCCCAAACCACCGCGCCTGCTGCGCAAACCGCAGCGCCGGGCGCACTGCCAACTGACCCAGCACAAACTGCTGCACCGGTTGCTGACGCTAACGCGCTGGTGATGAACTTCTCCGCCGACTGCTGGCTGGAAGTGACCGATGCAACCGGTAAAAAACTGTTCAGTGGGCTGCAGCGTAAAGGTGGTAACCTGAATCTTGCGGGCCAGGCACCCTACAAACTGAAAATTGGTGCACCGGCTGCAGTGCAGATCGAATTCCAGGGTAAACCTGTCGATCTGAGTCGTTTTATCAGAACTAACCAGGTTGCGCGCCTGACGGTGAATGCTGAACAATCACCGGCACAATAACAGATGCGTAATGCGGGAGATTTTTCATGCACAATCAGGCTCCTATTCAACGTAGAAAATCCACACGCATTTACGTTGGGAACGTGCCGATCGGCGATGGGGCTCCTATCGCCGTCCAGTCGATGACCAATACGCGTACGACGGATGTCGAAGCAACGGTCAATCAGATCAAAGCGTTAGAACGCGTTGGTGCGGATATCGTTCGTGTATCCGTGCCAACGATGGACGCTGCCGAAGCTTTCAAACTCATCAAACAGCAGGTTAACGTCCCGCTGGTCGCCGATATCCATTTTGACTACCGTATCGCGCTGAAAGTGGCGGAATACGGCGTTGATTGCCTGCGCATCAATCCGGGCAACATCGGTAGCGAAGAGCGCATTCGTATGGTTGTTGACTGCGCGCGCGATAAAAATATTCCAATTCGTATCGGCGTTAACGCCGGGTCGCTGGAAAAGGATCTGCAGGAAAAATATGGCGAGCCCACGCCGCAGGCGCTGCTCGAATCAGCCATGCGTCACGTGGATCACCTCGATCGCCTGAACTTCGATCAATTCAAAGTCAGCGTGAAGGCGTCTGATGTTTTCCTGGCGGTTGAATCCTATCGCCTGCTGGCATCGCGCATCGATCAGCCTCTGCACTTAGGGATCACCGAAGCGGGCGGCGCTCGCAGCGGTTCGGTGAAATCGGCGATCGGCCTTGGTCTGCTGCTGTCCGAAGGGATTGGCGATACGCTGCGCGTTTCATTGGCGGCGGATCCGGTTGAAGAGATCAAGGTTGGCTTTGATATTTTGAAATCGCTGCGTATTCGTGCGCGCGGGATCAACTTCATCGCCTGTCCTACCTGCTCACGTCAGGAATTTGACGTTATCGGTACGGTCAACGCGTTAGAACAGCGCCTGGAAGACATCATTACCCCGATGGATGTTTCCATTATCGGTTGCGTGGTGAATGGTCCTGGCGAAGCGCTGGTGTCGACGCTGGGCGTTACCGGCGGCAATAAGAAAAGCGGCCTGTACGAAGATGGCGTACGTAAAGACCGTCTGGACAACAATGATATGATTAGCCAGCTTGAAGCACGCATCCGCGCGAAAGCGACAATTCTGGATGAAGCCAATCGTATCGATGTTCAGCAGGTTGAAAAATAACGAGATGGGAAGCGGCTTGCTTCCCGTGTATGATTGAACCCGCTGGCACCCTGGTGCTGAGGGTTCATTTTTATATATAAAGAGAATTAACGTGGCAAAAAACATTCAAGCCATTCGCGGCATGAACGATTATCTGCCTGGCGAGACCGCCATCTGGCAGCGCATTGAAGGCACACTTAAGCAGGTGCTCGGCAGCTACGGTTATAGCGAAATTCGTTTGCCGATTGTAGAGCAGACCCCGTTGTTCAAACGCGCTATCGGTGAAGTCACCGACGTGGTTGAAAAAGAGATGTATACCTTTGAAGACCGCAATGGCGATAGCCTGACGCTGCGTCCGGAAGGTACTGCGGGCTGCGTACGCGCCGGCATCGAGCATGGTCTTCTGTACAATCAGGAGCAGCGTCTGTGGTATATCGGGCCGATGTTCCGCCACGAACGTCCGCAGAAAGGGCGCTACCGCCAGTTCCATCAGTTGGGTTGCGAAGTCTTTGGCCTGCAGGGTCCGGATATCGACGCCGAGCTGATTATGCTGACCGCCCGCTGGTGGCGCGCGCTGGGTATTTCCGAACACGTGAATCTGGAGCTGAACTCCATCGGTTCTCTGGAAGCTCGTGCAAACTACCGCGATGCGCTGGTTGCCTTCCTCGAACAGCATGTTGAAGTGCTGGATGAAGACTGCAAGCGTCGCATGTATAGCAACCCACTGCGCGTACTGGATTCCAAAAACCCAGACGTTCAGGCGCTGCTGAATGACGCCCCGGCGCTGGGCGACTATCTGGATGAAGATTCTCGTGAGCACTTTGCTGGCCTATGCGCACAGCTTGATGCTGCGGGTATCGCGTATACCGTTAACCAGCGCCTGGTTCGCGGTCTGGATTACTATAACCGCACCGTGTTTGAATGGGTCACCAATAGCCTCGGCTCGCAGGGTACCGTTTGTGCGGGCGGCCGTTACGATGGTTTGGTCGAACAGTTGGGCGGTCGTGCGACCCCGGCCGTTGGCTTCGCCATGGGCCTCGAAAGACTTGTTTTGTTGGTTCAGGCAGTTAATCCGGAATTTAAAGCCGATCCTGTTGTCGATATATACCTGGTCGCTTCAGGCACCGATACTCAGTCAGCCGCTATGCGTTTGGCCGAGCAGGTTCGTGATGCGTTACCGGGCGTGAAGCTGATGACCAACCACGGCGGCGGCAACTTTAAGAAGCAGTTTGCACGTGCTGATAAATGGGGCGCTCGCGTAGCCCTAGTGTTGGGTGAATCTGAGGTTGAGCAGGCTACCGTGGTCGTGAAGGATTTGCGCTCTGGTGAGCAGTCAACCGTAACGCAGGAAGGCGTTGCCGCGCATTTGCGCACTATTCTGGGTTGATCTCCAGAACATTATTATCAGGAGAAGGGCTGCGTGGAAATTTACAATAACGAAAATGACCAGGTTGATGCGATCAAACGCTTCTTTGCTGAAAATGGCAAAGCACTGGCCGTTGGGGTGATTTTGGGGATCGGGGCGCTGGTTGGCTGGCGTTACTGGAATTCTCATCAGGTAGACTCGGCCCGGGAATCTTCCGTGGCTTATGAAAATGCCGTTTCTTCTCTGTCTTCAGGGAAACCAGAAGCGCTGGCCTCTGCCCAGAAGTTTGCGGCGGAGACGAAAAACACCTACGGGGCGTTTGCTTCTCTGGAACTGGCGCAGGCCTTTGTTGATAAAAACGATCTGGCACAGGCGGAAAAACAGCTGCAGCAAGGCTTAGCCGCTGCGTCTGATGAGAATCTGAAGTCCGTGATTAATCTGCGCCTGGCGCGCGTTCAGCTGCAGATGAAGCAGGCTGATGCGGCGCTGAAAACGCTGGAAGGCGTGAAAGGTGAAGGTTGGACGGCGATTGTTGCTGATTTACGTGGGGAAATCCTGCTCAGTAAAGGTGACAAACAGGGTGCTCGTGCAGCGTGGGAAGCCGGCGCGAAGAGCGATGCATCACCCGCGCTGAGTGAAATGATGCGCATGAAAATTAATAATTTGTCCGTCTGAGAGGGACCCGATGCAATTGCGTAAAGTACTTTTGCCAGGACTGCTTTCTGTCACTCTGTTGAGTGGTTGTTCGTTATTCAGCGGCGAAGAAGATGTTGTTAAAATGTCTCCTCTGCCAACCGTAGAAAACCAGTTTACGCCATCGACCGCGTGGGATGTTTCCGTCGGCAGTGGTATTGGTGATTTCTACTCGAACCTGCATCCGGCCTATGCGGACAGCGTAGTCTACGCCGCTGACCGTAAAGGTACCGTGAAAGCGGTTAACGCTGACGATGGTAAAGAAGTCTGGTCCGTGAATCTGGCGGAAAAAGACGGCTGGTTCAGTCGTAAGCCTGCTCTGCTGTCCGGTGGTTTGACCATTGCGGACGGCCACGTTTACGTTGGCAGCGAAAAAGCGCAGGTTTACGCGCTGGATGCTGGCACCGGTGCGATTGTCTGGCAGACAACGGCGGCAGGTGAAGTTCTGTCTCGTCCAACCGCGAGCGATGGCCTGGTTCTGGTACACACCAGCAACGGTCAGCTGCAGGCGTTGGATCAGAACAGCGGCGTAGTGAAATGGACGGTGAACCTGGATATGCCTGCGCTTTCTCTGCGCGGTGAATCTGCCCCGGCCGTCGCCTACGGCGCAGCCATTGTTGGCGGCGACAACGGTCGCGTGAGCGCGGTGCTGATGCAGCAAGGCCAGCTTATCTGGCAGCAGCGTATTTCTCAGGCTACCGGTACCACTGAAATCGACCGCCTGAGCGATGTCGATACCACGCCGGTTATCGTGAATGGCGTTGTTTACGCATTAGCCTACAATGGTAACCTGACGGCGCTGGATCTGCGCAGTGGTCAGATTCTGTGGAAACGTGAGCTGGGCTCGGTGAATGATTTCATCGTTGACGGCAACCGTATCTACATTGCTGACCAGAATGACCGTATCCTGGCACTGACCACCGACGGCGGCGTAACGCTGTGGACGCAAAGCGATCTGCTGCACCGTTTGCTGACCGCTCCTGCGCTGTATAATGGCAGCCTGGTGGTGGGCGATAGCGAAGGCTACCTGCACTGGATTAATCCAGAAGATGGGCGCTTCGTGGCCCAGCAGAAAGTCGACAGCTCTGGCTTCCTGACGGAGCCGGTTGTCGCTGACGGTAAACTGCTGATTCAGGCGAAAGACGGTACGGTTTACGCGATTACGCGTTAACGTCTGTAGTTTTTCAGCGATGGACGGCTCCTGTTTAGTCAGGGGCCGTTTGCTATTTTTATTGTTACTGATTTTTATGCCCGATGGCGCTTCACTTATCGAGCCTGCCGCAGTTGCGCAGGCCGGATAAGCGAAACGCCACCCGGCAAAGCAAATTGTCAGAAATTTTGAGTATATGAGGCTTTAACATGGTTCCTGTGGTCGCGCTTGTCGGGCGCCCTAATGTCGGAAAATCCACGCTCTTTAACCGCTTGACGCGCACTCGTGATGCGCTGGTCGCGGATTTCCCGGGTCTGACTCGTGACCGTAAGTACGGTCGTGCTGAAGTTGAAGGGCGTGAGTTTATCTGTATCGATACCGGCGGTATCGATGGTACGGAAGAAGGCGTGGAAACACGCATGGCGGAACAGTCGCTGCTGGCGATTGAAGAAGCTGACGTCGTACTGTTTATGGTTGATGCGCGTGCCGGGCTGATGCCTGCGGACGAAGGTATCGCTAAACATCTGCGCGCGCGCGAGAAGCCAACTTTCCTGGTGGCGAACAAAACCGACGGGATTGACCCGGATCAGGCGGTGGCTGACTTCTGGTCGCTGGGCCTCGGGGAAATTCACGCGATTGCCGCCTCCCATGGTCGCGGCGTCACCACGCTGCTGGAAACCGTTCTGCTGCCGTTCGTTGACGACGTCAACCCGCCGGAAGAAGTGGACGAAGACGCGGAATACTGGGCTAAGTTTGAAGCCGAGCAAAACGGTGGTGAAGTTGAAGAACCGGAAGATGACTTCAACCCACAGGATTTGCCGATCAAAATCGCTATCGTGGGTCGTCCAAACGTTGGTAAGTCAACGCTAACTAACCGTATCCTCGGTGAAGACCGCGTGGTGGTTTACGACATGCCGGGCACCACTCGCGATAGTATCTATATCCCAATGGAACGCGATGAGCGTGAATATGTGCTCATTGATACTGCGGGTGTGCGTAAGCGCGGTAAAGTGACTGATACGGTTGAGAAATTCTCCGTTATCAAAACGCTTCAGGCGATTGAAGACGCTAACGTTTGTCTGCTGGTTATTGATGCCCGTGAAGGTATCTCCGACCAGGACCTGTCGCTGCTGGGCTTTATCCTCAATAGTGGGCGCTCACTTGTTATCGTCGTCAATAAGTGGGACGGCCTGAGCATGGAAGTGAAAGAGCAGGTGAAAGAGACGCTGGACTATCGTCTGGGCTTTATCGACTTTGCGCGCGTGCACTTCATCTCCGCACTGCACGGCAGTGGCGTCGGCAATCTGTTCGAATCCATTCGTGAAGCGTATGACAGCTCTACCCGTCGCGTCGGCACGGCGATGCTGACTCGCATCATGAGCATGGCGACAGAAGATCACCAGCCACCGTTGGTACGTGGTCGTCGCGTGAAGCTGAAGTATGCTCACGCCGGTGGCTACAACCCGCCGATCGTGGTTATTCACGGTAACCAGGTAAAAGACCTGCCTGATTCCTACAAGCGCTATCTGATGAACTACTTCCGTAAGTCGCTGGACGTGATGGGGACACCTATCCGTATCCAGTTCAAGGAAGGGGAAAACCCGTATGCGAACAAACGCAATACGCTGACCCCAACCCAGATGCGTAAGCGTCAGCGTTTGATGAAACACATCAAGAAAAGCAAGTAATAGACCGCAGGGTTTATGAGTGCTGAAGAAAAAGCCCGCGTATCGCGGGCTTTTTTATTGGCGCATCTCGCCTGTTTCAGAGGGCAGAGCTGCGCGCCTTTATGGTAAAAAGACGAGGCAGACGATAATGCCTGCAAACGACCGGAGCAGAAAATGAGAACACGGAAACGGTGCCTGGGACATGTCGCGGTGGTGGTCGATGACTATGACCGCGCCATTGAGTACTACACGGATAAACTGGGTTTTATCCTTGTGGAAGATACGCCGCAGCCGGGAAAACGCTGGGTGGTCGTCGCCCCCGGTCCGGAGAGCGATTGCCATATCCTGCTGGCCCGAGCGTCAAACGAGACGCAGGAAGGTTTCATTGGCAACCAGTGCGGCGGTAGGGTGTTTCTGTTCCTCCAGACGGATGATTTCTGGCGCGATTACCACGCTATGAAGTCAAAAGGTGTCCATTTCTGCGAGGAGCCGCGCGAAGAGGAGTATGGCACGGTGGTGGTATTTGAAGACCTGTATGGCAATCGTTGGGATCTCTACCAGAATGCGCAGCCGAAATAAGGCGCTTTGCGGTACTCACCATGAGGGATGCTATCGGTTAGCGTTTGACAGCCGATTCAGCCCCTGTTCAGGTCTGGCATTAGGCTGCTTCTCGCGTAGCTGAAATTTATCGTCCAGACTGATAGCAAAGACATGGTCTGTACAGGCATTGTGCTTTACACTGCGCGCTGCAAAAACTGAGTAAATAAACGATTAAGTAGGCGGTAATGGCGATGAACGGAACGATCACAACCTGGTTTGAAGATAAAGGTTTTGGATTTATCAAAGATGAAAACGGTGATAACCGCTATTTTCATGTGATTAAGGTTGCCAACCCTGAACTGATTAAGAAAGATGCCGCGGTGACATTCGAACCGACGACCAACAATAAAGGGCTGTCGGCTTATGCGGTGAAAGTGGTACCAGAGAGCAAATATATCTATATCGCAGGCGAACGGATCAAACTTACGGCGATCAAATCTTACGTAGTTTACCGTGAAGAAGTGCCTGCTGAGACGCGAATCGATAAAGAAAATGCGGTGCTGTCGGTCGGGGCATTGATGAACAGCATCAAGCCAAAATCGGCGGTGAAGCCGGGCGACATGCGTTCGCTGCAAAAACTGGCTATTACGACCTTCCAGGGAACAACGCTCATTTTCTCGGAAGATGAAATCGATATCGCTGAAACGGTAAAAATGCTGAAGGTCTGAAACCATTCGGACTCACCTGCGTGCCAGAAGAACCTGCGACCCGTTTGCAGATGCTGGCACGCAGGCGACAATTGACATAGACGTTAATCCGGGGAGTAATTTATGAGCCATAAAGTAGACATCAAATATTATGACATCGCCGATGAGTACGCGACGGAATGTGCAAAACCGGTGAGCGATTCAGAGCGTGATGCGCTGGCGCACTATTTCCAACTGCTGCTGACTCGTTTGATGAACAACGAAGAGATCAGCGAAGAAGCGCAGCAAGAGATGGCGCGCGAAGCGGGAATTGAAGAGCAGCGCATTGATGAAATTGCCAATTTCCTCAATGAATGGGGTAACGCCTAAGCTGTTGCTCATGGCTCTGTGCGCGGAGTCAGCATGCCTCTGTCCCAGGCCGGAGTGTTGCCAATATTCTCCACCAGGAAATCGATAAAGGTTCTGATTTTCGGATCCTGGTAGTGCCCGGGATGGTACAGCGCGTACAGACTGTATTCGTTATCTCTGACGCTATAATCCGTCAGCACCGGCACCAAGTCAGAATCGTCCAGCATGTAGGTTGGTAGACTGACAATCCCCTGATGCTGCAACGCCGCGTGCAGCAAGCCAAGCGTGCTGTTGACCTCAATAATACTATTGACCTTTAAAGCGCTAACGTTGCCGTGGTGGTCCCGATAACGCCAGTTGTCTGAAACATTAGGATTAATCAGACAGTCGTGGTGTTCCAAATCTTCCAGCTTTTGCGGGATCCCGCGCTGTTCAAAATACTGCCGACTCGCGCAGTAGACCCAGTTAATCGTGCAGATTTTACGCAGCGCAAAATTCGTGGGCGGATGAGCGGTGATGCGTAGCGCAATATCAAAATTTTCCTCGTTAAGATTGACGTTCTGGTCATTGAGATCGACAGACAGCGTGACGTCGGGGTAATGCTGACGATAGGCGCTGTATAGCTTCATCAAATGGCAGACGCCAAAGGCGATAGAGCAGGTAACCCGGAGCTTGCCCTGGGGATGGTGATTAAACCTAGCGATATTGGCCAATGATTCATCCAACTCTTCCAGCAGGCGCTGAGCGCGGAATAACAGGTATTGTCCCGGCTCGGTGAGGATAAGAGAGCGGGTGGTGCGTTTTAACAATACTACGCCAAGCTGGTCCTCAAGCTGCGCAATGCTGCGGCTCACGGAGGAGGGGGTGAGATTGAGTTTTTGCGCAGCGGCAGAAAAGCTGTGGCACTCCACAACTTTAATGAAAATTTTTAGATGGTGGAATATGGAATAGTTATCAATTTTTGCGGTGAGCTGCGATGTGATTTTATTGGTGGACACGACAATTCTCATTGTTAGATGTAATGGCGGTAGTATTGATTTTTTCGCGACGGTAAAGTGAGACCGTCATCAATTTTTGCGTGGGACGCAAAAGTCTTGTTAGTGATTAACACCGTTGAGCCCTTCTTTAACCTCAGCGTATCCCCTACCATGTATTTCAGTAAATGCAGTAGTTTCGTTTTTTGAGTTTCTATTCTTAATAACACTTATAATAGGAATGCACAAATGGCTGAGATACTCGAAAATAAGTCGAAGAACCTTTATAAATCGGTGCCGTTCACGAAATATGATATCGGCTGGGTTATTCTCTGTATTGGTATGGCAATTGGCTCGGGCATTGTTTTTATGCCAGTGCAGGTAGGGATAAAAGGCATTTGGGTATTTATCGCCTCGGTGGCTATTTCTTATCCGGCAATCTATATCCTACAAAATCTGTATCTTAAAACACTTTCTGAATCTGAAAATTGTCAGGACTATGCCAGCGTAATTACCCAATATCTGGGGCGTAATTGGGGCGTAGGGTTGGGGATTGCCTATTTCCTGATGCTACTGCACGGCATGCTCTCTTACTCACTTGCCGTCACCTTTGATAGCGCTTCTTATATCAAAACTTTCGGCTTAACAGAGGGGTTACTGTCGGATTCGGTATGGTATGGGCTGATCATACTGACCGTGCTGGTCTGTATCGCCGCGCAAGGGGAGCGATTGCTGTTTAAAATATCCGGGCCGATGGTGTGCGTAAAGTTTGGTATTATTGTGGTGCTTGGCGTGGTGATGGTTCCGTACTGGAACCTTAATAATATTTCAGCATTCCCTCCGATGGCCGAGTTTTTCCGCGATGTATTTTTAACGCTTCCATTTACATTGTTTTCAATTCTTTTTGTGCAAATACTCAGTCCGATGAATATTGCGTACCGAAAGGTGGAATCGGATAAGCGCATAGCCACCTATCGTGCGATTCGTGCCAACCGCGTGGCCTATATTATTCTGGCAGTAGCAGTACTGTTTTTTGCATTCTCATTTACTTTCGCGATTAGCCATGAACAAGCGGTCTCGGCATTCGAGCAAAATATCTCTGCATTGGCTATTGCGGCACAGGTTATTCCCGGGTCTGTCGTTAAAGTGATGAGCGCATTGCTGAATATTTTTGCCATTCTCACCGCATTTCTGGGGATTTATCTCGGGTTCCAGGAGGCGATTAAAGGCATCGTCACTAACGTTATTACCCGCTTTATTGCCGAAGAAAAGATTAATCAGAAGGTGCTGCATGTCGCCATTAGTATCGGTGTTATCCTCGCATTATGGTTCTGGATCTCAACGCGTTTCTCGATTCTGTTCTTCATGCAGCTTGGCAGCCCGCTGTTTGGCCTGGTGTCCTGCCTGATCCCTTGCTATCTGGTCTATAAAGTTCGTGTTCTTCAACAGTTCAAAGGGCCCGGCGTCTGGTTCATCATTTTCTTTGGGGTCTTGCTGTGTCTATCGCCTTTCTTTAAGTTCTTTGAATAACCGTCGAGGGCTGTCATGACAGGGCAGCCACTGAAATTGATGAGGTAAGTTATGAGTAACCGTTCCACGTCAGATTTTAATATCAGCACCCAAATCACCCAGCTTGGCCGCGATGTGTCGAAACAGGCTGGCTTTGTGAATGCTCCGGTATATCGCGGGTCGACCGTGGTTTTCCCAACCGTCAACGACCTTGAGAATAACCGTGCCGAATTCAATTACGGCACCATGGGCACGCCAACCATCGCCAGTCTGGAAAATGCCTGGAGTGCGCTGGCGGGGGCTGCCGGAACGGTTTTATCCCCCTCCGGGCTCGGCGCTATCGCGCTCTCTTTGCTGACAACGCTTAAGTCTGGCGATCATCTGCTCATGCCGGATAGCGTTTATAGACCTACGCGTCATTTCTGTGCCGGCATGCTCGCAAAAATGGGCATTGAGACCACCTATTACGATCCATGCATTGGCGCGGCGATTGAGACGCTATTCCGCCCCAACACCACCACGCTATTCCTGGAATCACCGGGCTCGCAAAGCTTTGAGATCCAGGATGTCCCGGCAATGACCCGAGCGGCCAAAGCGCATGGAGTAACCACCATCATCGACAACACCTGGGCGACGCCGATTTTCTTCCGCGCCCATGAACACGGCTGCGATCTCTCACTGGAAGCCGGAACCAAATACCTTGGCGGCCACTCCGACCTGCTGATGGGGTTGGTGTCAGCCAATGAGGCCTGGTGGCCGCAGCTGCGGAAAACCTATGATTTAATGGCGATGTTGCCGGGGGCTGAGGACTGTTTCCTGGCGCTGCGCGGCCTGCGGACTATGCATATTCGCCTCAAAGAGGCAGAAAAACGCGGCCTTGAAATGGCGCACTGGCTTAAATCGCGTCCAGAGGTTTTAAAGGTCCTCCATCCTGCGCTGCCAGAGTGCCCGGGGCACGAGATTTGGAAACGCGATTTCACCGGCTCCTCGGGGCTGTTCTCCCTCGTTTTACAGCCCGAGTACACTAAAGCATGTATTGCAAATATGCTTGATAACATGGGTATTTTTGGCATGGGATATTCGTGGGGCGGCTTTGAAAGCCTGATTATTCCGTTCAACTGCGCCGACTATCGTACGGCCACGACCTGGCAGCCGGGTGGCTTGACGTTACGTCTGCAAATAGGTCTCGAAGATATGGACGATCTGAAAAACGATCTGGCGGAAGGGTTTGACCGATTACGTTCGGCGTTGTGAGGCAATTGGCCATCGCGCGCAATATTTCGCGGTGGCCGTTCACGCATAATAATTCGTGATACCACTTTCCTGTTTATGAGTCAGAGATTATGAATATTGGTTTTGTCGGCCTGGGGGCCGTTGTTGAAACGGCCTGGCTTCCTGCGCTACAGCGGCTGTCTTTACCGGTTTCAACCTTATGGGGGTACGACCTTAACGCACAGCGTACGCTACCCGGCGTGACCCGTTGTGATTCCCTCGCCGCACTACTGGCAAAACCTATCGATACGCTGTGCATCACCACCGCGTCGCTACAGCATTTATCGGTATTAGAAGCGGCGCTGTCCACGCCAATCCCGCGGATTGTGGTCGAAAAACCGGTTGTGGCAACGCTTGGCCAAATTCAGTATCTACGTACCTTGCTCACGCCGGCTGAACAGGCCTCGCGCGTACTGGCGCTGGATCACTGGATGGCGCGAGACGGCGCATTATGTCTGGCACAGGGCAAAATGGATAAACGCTGGCTGGCAGAAGGTCAGGATGAGCTAACGGCGCCGCCGGTCACGACCCTTGACGATATTGTCGGTATCGAGGGTTTCCTGTTAGAGCCGAGTGGGTTCAATGCCGCTGGAGAGCCGATCGCACTCAACTTTGCCACCGGTGAACCGGATACCCGGCAGTTCCGTCACCCGGATGGGGTGATTATGGACGTCGGCACCCATGTGCTGGCGATGATGCGCGAAACGGTTCGTTATTTAGGCGGCAACGATACACTACAGCTGAAAGTCCTGCAGGCAAAAGACCGTCTGGGAAGGCCTATCGCCATCGGTGACACGCAAACCGCAGAGGGTGAGGCGCATTTGCAGGGGACACTGGGCGGCCTACCGGTCAACCTGTGGCTCAATAAATATGCCGGCCCCGGCGTTGAACGCAAGGGCATCCGCCTCCATCTACGCGATGGGCGGATGATTAGCCAAAACCGAGGTCCGGGCGGTGAACGGGTTGAATTGATCAGCGGAGAAGGGACGATGCGCTGGACGCGTGAAGGCGCGGTTTACGCCCATTGCCTCGGCGAACATATTTTCGGCGCGAATAGTCTTTTTGCGCGAGCCCCGGCGGAAGTGGCCCGGCTAACCCAGCGGCGAATAGCCGAAGTGGAAGCGTTGTTACAGCTACAGCAACAGCTGCGCGGCGCACACTGAAGCTTGAGTCGTGGTAAAATAGCGGCACAAAACAGAAGAGAAGGAATCGCTATGGAATTCATCTGCCCAATCTGTCAGGCATCGCTGGAAGTGCAGGGAAATCACGCGCACTGCCAGCGCTGCGAAAAAGAATATACCCTTGAGGCGCGTTGCCCGGAGTGTCATCAGCCGCTGGAAGTGTTAAAAGCCTGTGGAGCCGTAGATTTTCTGTGCCAGCACGGGCACGGACTGGTCTCGAAAAAGCGGGTGGAGTGGGCGCCAGTCGGCGAATAACGATTAAGGCGAACCGGGCAGGTTGCCCGGTTATGCTGGCCGATCAGGCCGTCTTCTTACGCGTGCGGGTTTTCTTTTCCGCTGTCACCGTTTTAATTTCACTTTCAACCCAGCCATCTGCCAGCCGAGTCGTTAGCAGATCGCCTGCTTTCGCCTGTTTCGTCTGTTTCAGTACTTTGCCATCGCTGGCGGTGGTGACGCTGTAGCCGCGCGCCAGCGTTGCCAATGGGCTGACGGCTTCCAGATGCGTGACGGCATTACCAAAACGCTCGCGCTGCTCGCTAAGGCGAGCGCGGATATTCTCCGCCAGCCGATATTCCAACTGCTGAACGTGCGACTGCGCGCGATGAATGCGCGGCTGTGGGTTGTGCTGATTCAGGCGTTGCAGCGTGCGCTGCTGGCGCTGATTAGCCTGTTTGATTTGGTTTTCCAGCGCAAAGCTCATGCGCTGGCGTAGCCGCTCCAGCGTCGTTTGCTGGCGAGCCAGACGCAGCTGCGGATGCTGTTGCTGAAGGCGATGGGATAGCTGCGTAAAGCGGCGGCTGCGGTTGGCGAGGTAATAATCCATCGCCATGCCTAAGCGCTGCTGAACGGACTGAATCTGGCGCATCAGCTCCTGCTGATTGCGGCTAACCATTTCAGCCGCAGCTGATGGAGTTGGCGCACGCAAATCACCGACAAAGTCGGCGATAGTCACGTCAGTTTCATGGCCGACGGCGCTCACCACCGGAATGCGGCTGGCAAAAATCGCCCGCGCTACGCGCTCGTCGTTAAAGCTCCACAAATCCTCCAGTGAACCACCGCCGCGGCCAACGATGAGCACATCGCATTCGTGGCGGGCGTTAGCCAACTCAATCGCGCGGACGATTTGCATCGGTGCATCTTCACCCTGTACTGCTGTCGGGTAAATCACTACCGGCAAAGAAGGGTCGCGGCGTTTGAGGACATGGAGAATATCGTGCAGCGCGGCGCCGCTCTTGGAGGTGATCACGCCAATACAGTGGGCCGGGGCAGGAAGCGGCTGCTTAAACTGTGGGTCGAACAGACCTTCAGCCTGCAGTTTGGCTTTCAACTGCTCATATTTTTGCTGCAAGAGCCCTTCGCCCGCAGGCTGCATGCTTTCGACAATAATCTGGTAGTCGCCGCGCGGTTCATACAGCGTGATATTGGCGCGCACCAGCACCTGTTGCCCATGCTGCGGGCGGAACGTGACGCGGCGGTTGCTGTTGCGGAACATTGCGCAGCGCACCTGGGCGTTATCGTCTTTTAAGGTGAAGTACCAGTGACCAGAAGAGGGCTGGGAGAAATTGGAAATCTCGCCGCTAATCCACACTTGCCCCATCTCTTGCTCGAGCAGCAGACGAACCGTCTGATTCAGGCGGCTAACGGTAAAAATTGAGGGGCTTTGTGAGGATAACATGTGAGCGGGATCAAATTCTAAATCAGCAGGTTATTCAGTCGATAGTAACCTGCCCATCGACGAGCGCAAGTATTTTTTTCAGAAAAGTGTAGATGCAATCGCTTACGCTCTGTATAATGCCGCGGCAATATTTATTAACCTCCCAGGTGAGATATTGCCCATGCTACGTATCGCAAAAGAAGCCCTGACGTTTGACGACGTTCTCCTCGTTCCCGCTCATTCTACCGTTCTGCCGAACACGGCTGACCTTGGCACCCAGCTGACTAAAACTATTCGTCTGAACATTCCTATGCTCTCTGCGGCAATGGATACCGTGACTGAAGCGCGCCTTGCAATCGCACTGGCACAGGAAGGCGGCATCGGTTTTATCCACAAAAACATGTCCATTGAGCGCCAGGCGGAAGAAGTTCGCCGCGTGAAGAAACACGAATCTGGCGTGGTTACCGACCCGCAGACCGTTCTGCCAACCACCACTCTGCACGAAGTAAAGGCGCTGACCGAGCGTAACGGCTTCGCAGGCTATCCGGTTGTGACCGAAGAAAACGAACTGGTCGGTATTATTACCGGTCGTGACGTTCGCTTCGTGACCGATCTGAACCAGCCGGTGAGCGTATACATGACGCCGAAAGATCGTCTGGTCACCGTTCGTGAAGGCGAAGCGCGCGACGTCGTGTTTGCCAAAATGCACGAGCGCCGCGTAGAAAAAGCGCTGGTTGTTGATTCCAGCTTCCACCTGCTGGGCATGATCACCGTTAAAGACTTCAAAAAAGCCGAGCGTAAACCTAACGCATGTAAAGATGAGCAGGGTCGTCTTCGCGTTGGCGCAGCAGTAGGCGCAGGCACTGGCAACGAAGAGCGCGTTGATGCGCTGGTTGCCGCAGGTGTTGACGTATTGCTGATTGACTCCTCTCACGGTCACTCTGAAGGCGTTCTGCAGCGCATCCGCGAAACGCGTGCGAAATACCCTGACCTGCAAATCATCGGCGGTAACGTGGCGACTGGCGCAGGGGCTCGTGCCCTGGCAGAAGCTGGCTGTAGCGCGGTGAAAGTGGGTATCGGTCCTGGCTCCATTTGTACTACCCGTATCGTTACCGGCGTAGGCGTTCCACAGATCACTGCCGTTTCCGACGCGGTTGAAGCGCTGGAAGGTACCGGTATTCCGGTTATCGCTGATGGCGGTATCCGCTTCTCTGGTGATATCGCGAAAGCTATCGCCGCTGGCGCTGCTGCCGTGATGGTGGGCTCTATGCTGGCAGGTACCGAAGAATCCCCGGGTGAAATCGAACTCTACCAGGGCCGTTCTTACAAATCTTACCGCGGTATGGGTTCCCTGGGCGCGATGTCCAAAGGTTCCTCCGACCGTTACTTCCAGAGCGATAACGCCGCGGACAAACTGGTACCAGAAGGTATCGAAGGTCGCGTCGCGTACAAAGGTCGCCTGAAAGAGATCATTCACCAGCAGATGGGTGGCCTGCGCTCCTGTATGGGCCTGACCGGCTGTGGTACCATTGACGAACTGCGTACGAAAGCTGAATTCGTTCGCATCAGCGGTGCGGGTATCCAGGAAAGCCACGTTCACGATGTGACCATCACCAAAGAGTCCCCGAACTACCGCATGGGCTCCTGATAAGTTTCCGCGCCCGGTTTTCACCGGGCGTTTTGTTATTGTTTCACTTGCCTCGGAATTAACGTCAAATGACTGATAATATTCATAAACATCGCATTCTTATCCTTGATTTCGGATCGCAGTACACGCAGCTGGTTGCACGTCGCGTACGTGAACTGGGCGTCTACTGTGAACTGTGGGCATGGGATGTTACTGAAGCACAAATCCGTGAGTTCAATCCGAGCGGTATCATTCTCTCCGGTGGCCCGGAAAGTACGACCGAAGACAATAGCCCGCGCGCGCCAGAATACGTCTTCGAAGCCGGTGTACCGGTCTTCGGCGTGTGCTACGGCATGCAGACCATGGCAATGCAGCTGGGTGGTCACGTAGAAAGCTCCAACGAGCGTGAATTCGGCTACGCTCAGGTTGAAGTGAAAACCGATAGCGCGCTGATCCGTGGTATCGAAGATGCGCTGACCGCAGACGGCAAACCGCTGCTGGACGTGTGGATGAGCCATGGCGATAAAGTTACCGCTATCCCAGATGACTTCGTGACCGTTGCCAGCACCGAAACCTGCCCGTTCGCCATTATGGCTAACGAAGAAAAACGCTTCTATGGCGTGCAGTTCCACCCGGAAGTGACCCACACTCGCCAGGGCCTGCGCATGCTTGAGCGTTTTGTTCGCGATATCTGCCAGTGCGAAGCGCTGTGGACCGCTGACAAAATTATCGAAGATGCGATTGTCCGTATCCGCGAGCAGGTTGGCGATGACAAAGTTATCCTTGGCCTGTCCGGCGGCGTTGACTCTTCCGTAACCGCAATGCTGCTGCACCGCGCTATCGGCAAAAATCTGACCTGCGTCTTCGTTGATAACGGTCTGCTGCGTCTTAATGAAGCCCAGCAGGTTATGGACATGTTTGGCGACCACTTCGGCCTGAACATCGTTCACGTGGAAGGCGAAAAACGCTTCCTCGACGCGCTGGCGGGCGAAAATGATCCGGAAGCTAAGCGTAAAATCATCGGTCGTGTATTCGTTGAAGTATTCGACGAAGAAGCGCTGAAGCTGGAAGACGTGAAATGGCTGGCGCAGGGGACTATCTATCCTGACGTTATCGAATCTGCCGCTTCCGCAACCGGGAAAGCACACGTCATCAAATCTCACCACAACGTGGGCGGCCTGCCGAAAGAGATGAAGATGGGGCTGGTTGAACCGCTGCGTGAGCTGTTCAAAGATGAAGTGCGTAAAATCGGTCTCGAACTGGGTCTGCCGTACGACATGCTGTACCGTCACCCGTTCCCGGGTCCAGGTCTGGGCGTACGCGTACTGGGCGAAGTGAAGAAAGAGTACTGCGACCTGCTGCGCCGCGCGGACGCTATCTTCATCGAAGAACTGCACAAAGCCGACCTGTACAACAAAGTAAGCCAGGCATTCACCGTGTTCCTGCCGGTTCGTTCCGTTGGCGTGATGGGCGATGGCCGTAAGTACGACTGGGTGGTTTCCCTGCGTGCGGTGGAAACCATCGACTTTATGACCGCTCATTGGGCGCACCTGCCGTATGACTTCCTGGGACGCGTATCCAACCGCATCATCAACGAAGTGAACGGCATTTCCCGCGTGGTTTATGACATCAGCGGCAAGCCACCGGCAACGATCGAGTGGGAATAATTTCCCCACTGCGTTAGCGTTAAAAACCCTCTGCCCGGCAGAGGGTTTTTTTATGCCTGTGATTCCCTGCGGCGCATAAACATCAGGCTGGGTTCGGATCCCGGCACATCATCAATTTCCCGGACCAGCGTCAGGCCACACTTTAGCAGTACTTTCTGCGAGGCATGATGGTTCTTGCGCACGATACCCACGACTTCTTCGAGCTTTAAGGTATTGAATGCATAGTCAATGGCCAGCAGAGAAAACTCCGATGCCAGCCCTTTGCCCCATGCTTCCGGGGCGAAACGATAGCCCAGATTGTTGACCGTGCAGTCGGGGTATTCCACGATACGCAGCCCGCCAAAGCCGATAATATGTGAGGGATGGTTATGCAGACTAATAGCCCAGTTGCCGAAACCATAATGCTGGAGATGCTCAAGCCATCCGTCCAGCACCCGACGCGAGTGCGCGATGTTGGCATGTGGGCCGGCGGGGTTGAACATGTTAGTGGCCGGATCGCCGTAAATTCGAAACAGCGCGTCGATATCGCTCGCTGCCGCCGGACGGAGGAGGAGGCGTTCTGATTGCAGGTGCATGGTGATTATCCTTGTCGATAAGCGTGGTTTTCCGCATCGTTTTTTAGGCGACTAGCCTGGCATATCGCTACTGACACTGCCAGCCCTGCGGCGATCAACGCTAGCGTCGCTGAGACCGTCAGCGCCCCCTGGATCCCTCTATTTTGGTTCAGCCATGCATAGGCGAAGGGGGAAACCGCCGCCAGCAGTTGGGCGGGGATCAGCAGGGAGCCGGTGCGTCGGGCATACTCCTCAGCGCTGAACAATTGTAGAGGCAACGTGGCTTTAAACACTGTTGTCAGGCCATTTAGCGCCCCGTAGCTAAACACAAATCCCGCAGCCGCCCAGGCAAGATGTGTACTGCAGATGCCGAGCATAAAGCAGAAAGGGATGAGCAATGTGGTGAACAGCGTGAGCCTTAGCGGCGTGAGCCTTGAGCCGGAGGCAACTTCAAGAAAACGAGCCCCGGTCTGCCCGACTCCCCACAGTATACCGATGGTGACGGGCAGGCCGTGGGCGGCGATAAATTCCGGTAGATGCGTTGAGGTGCCGTTAGATATAAACGTCGCCAGCGCGATGAGCGCGGCATAGAGTAAGCCAATACGACGGTCCTGGGGGGAATTTCGGGACGGAGCGCGCGCAGGAGCAGGTGGAAGCTTTTGGTTGGGTAACCATGCTAGCAAAAGGGCGCTACACAGCCCCAGCAGGCTATAGACCAGCAGCGCCTGACGCCAGTGGAGGACCGTCAGCAGAGTCGTACCGAGCGGCCAGAACAGCGCAGAGGCGAGCCCTCCCGCTAATGTCACGCGGGAGATAGTTAATCTGGCTCGTTGGCCGTAGAGATTCACCAGTGCGGCGAACAGGCTATCGTATAGTGCCAGGCGCATGCCGACGCCGGTAATTAACCACGCGAGGTACCAGCCAACCAGCGTATCGCTAACCGACATCATCAGACATCCACTGGCAATCAACAGCGTTCCACAACGCAGTACGCGCTGGCCGCCAAAATGGGCCAGCAGCCGGGCAACCCAGGGCGAAATTAAGGCCATCATCAGCATCGCCAGCGTGAGCCCGAAGTAGATATGGGTTGGCTGCCAGCCGGTATCTTGGGCGATAGCGCGAGCGAAGGTGCCCGGCAGGTAAAATGAGATCCCCCAGTTAATCAGTTGATTACCTCCGGCGGCGAGGGTTATGCGAAGCGGAGCGGCAGGTTTATTCATGAAATTCTCGCACGTTATACAGTTGCTGGCAGCATAACGCGCGCGTTATTGTGCAGGCAGGGCCCTCCGTTTATGACCTTGATAAGAGAAACTTTGAATGACAACGCTGAATCTGGGAAATCTCGCGACCTTTCGTCTGGTGATACAGCGCGGCAGCTTTTCAGCGGCGGCTGATGTGCTAGGGATTTCGCAGCCAGCCGTCAGCCTACAGGTGCGCCAGTTAGAGCAATTTCTTCAGGCCCGGCTGATTGAGCGCACGGGCCGAGGAACCAAGGCGACAGCGGCTGGCATGGCGCTGTTGCTTCACGGTGAACGTATTGAACAGGCCGTCAATGACGCCGTCCAGTCTGTCGATGCCTGTCGCGAGAGCGTCAGCGGTTCGGTGTCGCTTGGCACCGGAGCGACGGCCTGCATTCACCTGCTCCCGCCGTTATTACAACGACTTCGTGAACGTCATCCGCTGCTGGCTGTCGGCGTGACGACGGGGAATACGCCGGAGATCGCCCGAGCGATAGAAGAAAATCGCCTCGACCTTGGGTTAGTGACGCTGCCGGTGAGCGGGCGAAATCTGGAGGTGATGCCCGTCCAGCGGGAGGAGTTTGTGCTGGTTATCGCCGAGCAGCACAAATCTCAGGTTATGCAGGCTACACCTACTGAGCTGGAAGCGTTGCCGCTGGTAGCCTTTGAGCAGGGGAGTGGCACTCGAGATTTGATTGATAGTTGGTTTCAGCAGGCCGGCTTTCAGGCGAGGCCAGTGATGCAACTGGGGAGCATTGAGGCCATTAAACGTATGGTGGGCGCCAGATTGGGCTACAGCATTATTCCCAGAATGGCAGTAGAAACGCCTCGCGATAGCGAAGGTCTATACGTTTGTTCACTGACGCCACCGTTATATCGTCAACTGGCCTTGGTCATGCGCAAGGACAGAGCCCTCAGTAAAGGGATTGCTGAGATTGTGCGCTTATTGCAGGAAGCCCAATAAGCGCAAGACAGCGTGCTCTAATCCACTCTCTGCAGCAACGCTGGCGCTTTAGCGGTAATGTTTTCGACGCGAACATCCATATGCGGGTAGGGCAAATCAATATGGTTAGCGTCCAGCGCCTCTTTGATTTTTTCCAGCATGTCGTAATAGGTATTCCAGTACTCAGCGTTGGCGACCCATACGCGCACGTAGAAATTGAGCGAGGAAGGTGCAAGCTCTCCCAGGCGTACAACGAAACCGCGGTTGCGGTCGATACGCTTGTCCTGCTCAATAATCATCGTAATGACTCTTTTTACGTCGGCAATGCAACTGTGGTAGCCGACGCCGATTACCAGATCGATACGACGAAATGGGTGGCGAGAATAGTTGATGATATTGTCAGCGATTATTTTGCCGTTTGGGATCACTACCGATTTACTGTCACCGGTCAGCAAAGTGGTTGAAAAAATATGCACCTTTTCAACCGTCCCGATGATGGCACCAATCTGTATGATTTCACCTGCGCGGAAGGGACGTAAGGAGACCAGCATGACGCCCGCTGCGAAGTTAGACAACGAGCTTTGTAATGCCAGGCCAATAGCCAGACCTGCGGCGCCAATCACTGCAATGATTGAGGATGTTTCAATGCCAACACGGCCAAGCGCGGCAACGGTGAAAAATGCGAGCGTGATATAGCGGACCAGAGCGGTAAAAAACTGCACGATCGTGATATCGACGTTTCGTTTTATCAGCAGTGTCTCCAGACCATGAGCGAGCAGGCGAGAAATAAACTTACCGACAAACAATAAAATGATCGCGGCAACAATGCTCCAGCCGAACTGGATGACCGCGTCCCCGTGTTCAAAAACCCACTCAATACTGCTTCTTATTTTCGGGAATAATGCAAAACCGCTCATGGTGTTACCTTGCTATATTTAAAAAATATATATAAATATTCAATTGAAAATTAAGTGACGTGCGCAAAAAATAGCAATATATACGTCGCTTATATTTTCAGTCGTTATGGGTTAGCGGCTATTCGTGCCGTGTGGATGTTTTTATGTCCGTTAAATAGCAACGTAAAAAATCTGCAGAATGGTGCGGTTAAGCGAGAATAAAAGTTTGTGTTATTGTGCGAAAAAACGGGGGCAGGCAGGTGCGAAAGCGCACTGGACAAAAAGGGTAAAGTACTCAAATCCCTTACCGGATGACTAAATGCTCTTCTATTAGCCATCCGGTAAGGAATCTTGATGCGGAAAGATTACAGGGGGTTAATGCGATCAGCGATTGTCGTTCTGTGTGGGGGGAGTCTGCTGGGACAGGCTGTTTTGCTGGGTTTCTTTTTTGTCCTGGTGATGATGCCACGCACCGATAGAGGAGTAGACAAAGCGCCCGAAGAAGAAGATAAAACTGATAAGCAGTATGATTCGGATCATGCGACCGTTGAATTGGTGTCGTTTTCGTAGGCTGGTAACCTGGCTCACAAAGGGGTCCTTTAGCAATACCCATAGACGGGCGATTGCTACATTAAGGCACAGAGTAGCGTAAGGGTCAATTGGATTGAATGTAAAAAACCGTCAGGAGAAATATTAATTAATGTTATGTAAGATATTACTTATATTCACAAGCGTAAAAATACACCTGCGTTAATCCACGAAATGACCATTAATTATTTAGATGTACGTATCTTTTTTGACGCATATCAAGCATCATTCGAAACTGCTAACTAAAATATTTTCCCTGACCCGCGTATTATCATATCTCGCGGACTTTTTAAGCCAGGGAGGATGCCTGTCTAAAAATACCCAGCAGGATTTGGGGTATCCGTTGAGTATCTATGAATCTCTGTAAATGGTATAAGCAATATCGTGATTGTTGGTGGGGATTACCCCTGATTCTGCCTCTTTTGGTATTGCCAATAATTAAAAGCGCAAATACATACACCTATGTTGGCGGCGGCAAGACCTATCTTTATTACCTACCGTTACCTTTTCTGCTGTGCATGATGCTGTTTTTTGGCTGGAAAGCGTTACCTGGCCTGATTGCGGGCATCTGCTGCTATCTCACGCGCGATCTGCGTACGGCTGAGGAAGTCGGGCTTACGCTGCAATTTCTTATTCCAACGCTGGTGGCGTGGGGCGGCTATCAATATTTTAACGGCGGGCGAAAAATGATTTCGCACGGCGATACGCGCTTGATGGCGCATCGATTATTCTGGCAGATGTTCGTACCTGCCTCGCTGTTTATGTTCCTGATACAGTTCACGCTGTATATCGGTGTGTACCCGAGTCTAAGTGAGATGCAGCTGACTTCGCCGTTGACCGAACGTAACCTTATTAACTATCAGTCGCTGCTGATGGGTTATCTGACCGGCGTACCGTTGTGCTACCTGTTGATTCGGCTTATCCGCAATCCCTACTACATCCGCAGCTTTATCTCCCAGGTGCGGCTTGATTTTGATACAAAGGTCAAATGGCCGGAAATCCTGGTGTGGGGCACCGTGGTGCTGGGGATCTTTTCGATGCTGATGATGCCCTTGAGTAAAACCAGTACGATTTTCAGTACCAACTACACCATTTCCCTACTGTTGCCGGTTATGCTGTGGGGCTCAATGCGCTTTGGCTATCGGTTTATCTCGATTGTCTGGACGCTGATGCTGATTGTGGCCCTTCACTATCATTATCACTTCGTACCGCATACCAGTGGCTATAGCGCGCAGCTGGCGATTACGTCATCCAGCTTCCTGGTTTTCTCGTTTATTATTGCCTACATGGCAATGCTCTCCAGCCGCCAGCGCGCGATACACGAGCGGGTCAGGCGCATGGCTTTTATCGATCCGGTGGTAAACCTGCCGAACATGCGGGCGCTGAGCCGGGCAATAAACAAGGCGCCTTGGTCGGTGCTGTGTTTTTTGCGTATGCCAGATCTCGAAATTCTGGCTCGTCACTACGGAATTATGCTGCGCATTAACTACAAGCAGAATCTGGCGGAATACCTTCGCGACTTCTTACGTCCGGGGGAGGGAGTGTTTCAACTGACGGGCAGCGATCTGGCAGTACAGCTGCATACGGAATCCTATAAAGAGCGTATTGATGAACTCTATGCCCGTCTGAAGATGTTCCGCTATAGCTGGAATGGGATGCCGCTACAGCCGCAGATCGGCCTGAGCTACTGCTATATTCAATCACCTATCGCTCATCTTCCGTTAATGCTAGGTGAACTGAATACGGTCGCGGAGCTGTCGCTGGTCACCGATCGCCCGGAAAACATGCAACGACGCGGTGCACAGCATCTACAGCAAGAGCTGAAGGGGAAAATTGCGATGATGGTCCGCGTTCAGCAGGCGCTGGAAACCGATCGCTTTCTCCTGATGGCGCAGCCCATCGTTGGCATTCGTGGCGATGACTACCATGAAGTCCTGCTGCGCATGCTGGGGGATGATGACGAATTGATCTCACCGGCGCTGTTTTTACCGGTAGCTCACGAATTTGGTATGGCCTCCCGTATTGACCTTTGGGTACTCAAGAATACGTTACGCTTTATGGCTAGCCGTCGCGAAAGCCATCCTGGAATGCGTCTGGCGGTAAATCTCTCACCGTCGACGGCTAGCGGGCTGGGCTTTGCGCACAAGGTTGAATCGCTGCTTGGTGAATACAGTATTGAAGCGTGGCAACTGGTGTTTGAAATTACGGAAAGCCACTCGTTGGTCAACGTCGAGCAGGCGCGACAGACGCTGCGTGAACTGCAGGAGCTGGGGTGTCGGGTGGCGATTGATGACTTTGGCACCGGCTATGCCAGCTATGCGCGTTTAAAGCACATTAGTGCGGACATCCTCAAAATTGACGGCAGCTTTATTCGCAATATCGCGACCAGCAGCCTTGATTACCAAATTGTTTCATCGATCTGTCATCTGGCGCGAATGAAGAAAATGCGGGTGGTGGCGGAATATGTTGAAGATGAGGATATCCGTACTGCGGCGATCGCGCTGGGGATCGATTATTTGCAGGGTTACGCGATTGGCAAACCAGCTCCTCTGGAGGAGCTGGCAATGCCGAAGGGAGAGGCGAAGGAATCAGGCGGCGACAACTTCGTCGGGCGCACTCTCCTCAGTGATTTTTAGCAACCAGCCGGTGACGCTTTCCCAGTACTGCTGCTCTTTTTCCAGATCGAGCAGCACCAGCGCATTTTGAGAAAACCAATCGTACGGGAAGCAGAGCGTCCAGTGGTTGGCTTCAGTGGTGAGCTTCAGCGTCGGTGGCGTGGTGGTCGCCTGCCGCTGGTTGTTTAACAACACACCCAGGCGCAGAAGCTGAATCATCGGCAGGAACTGCTTTTTCTTAAACAGCGTGAAGCGCGGCAGTTCATCAAGCTTAATGGCTTTACGGTGGAAACGCACCAGCGTTGCCATGAGGTACTGCTGTTCCTGATTAAAGCCCGGCAGATCGCTGTTTTGCAGAATATAAGCCGAATGGCGGTGCATCCCGCTGTGGTTAATGTTCAGCCCTACTTCATGCAGCATGGATGCCCACTTCAGCAGCGCGGTCAGCTGGGGGTTGCCAAGCTTAGGATTTTGCTCCAGCCACTGATCGTAGATATGCATGGTGGTTTCCAGAACCCGCTGCGCCTGTTCGCGATCGATGTTGTACTGGTTAGCCAGGCTTTGCGCCGTGCGGCTACGCACGTCCTGATGGCGGAATCGGCCCTCCATTTCATACAGCACGCCTTCGCGCAGCGCACCGTCAGAAAGGCGCAGCTCTTTGATTCCCAGGGCGTCAAAGACCCCGCAAAGAATGGCCAGACCCGGTACGAAGACGTATTTGCGCTCTTCTGAAAGCCCTGGCAGGCTGAGCGAATTGAAGTTTTTGCTCTTCAGCACTTCTTCAACCAGCATCTCGAGACGTTCAGGAGTGATAAAGCCGTCCTTTTCCCCCATTGCCAACAGCACTTCATGAGCGGCTTTAATGGTACCGGAAGCGCCCATCGCCACGTTCCAGCCCTGAATGCGATACTGCCATGCCAGCGTTTCCAGCTTCTGTACTGCGGCCAGGCGCGCGCGCTGGAAGTTTTCCCGATTGATAGTCCCCGCGAGGAAGAACTGCTGGCCGAAGCTCACGCAGCCCATACGGCGGCTCTCTACCAGCATCGGTTCAAAATCTTCACCAATGACCAGTTCGGTAGAACCGCCACCGATATCAATCACCAGCTTGCGGCCTTTTTCTGGCTGCGTATGCTCCACGCCCATAAAAATCAGACGCGCTTCCTCATTCCCGGAGATAATTTCAATCGGGTAGGGGATCACTTTTTCTGCGCGCTTCAAAAACTCGGTAGCGTTGACCGCCTGACGTAACGAGTGTGTGCCGACGATGCAGACGCTGGAAGGGGAGAAGCCCTGTAGTCGTTCAGCGAACAGCGACAGACAGCTGAGTCCACGCTCCATAGCGTCTTCGCTCAGCATGTTGTTTTCATCCAGACCGTCGGCCAGATGAACGCGCTGTTTCAGACGGCCAATAATCTGCATGGCGCCATCCACAACGCGCGCGATGACCATATGAAAACTGTTTGAACCAAGATCAACCGCCGCAAACTCCTGCGGCCGGGGTGCTTTGCTTTTTATTGGCATAGGTTAGTCAGGCTGTTCAAGTGATTTGAGATAATCGTAGATCGCCTGCTGCGCACGGACTTTGCGTCGGTTACCGCGCGGAACATAGCGATTACTCAGTTCTTTATCGACATAACGGGCTTTCACCGTGTCACTAAACAGGATATCGATAATATCGAGGATCCGTTGTTTGAGACGCGGGTCGAGTAGTGGCGTTGCAACTTCAATACGGTAATCGATATTACGGGTCATCCAGTCCGCGGAGGAGAGATACACCCGCTTATCGCCGCCGTTATCAAAAATATAGATCCGATCGTGTTCAAGGAAACGGTCAACGATACTGATCACTCGGATATTATCGCTGATCCCTTCTAATTCAGGGATCAGCGAGCACATTCCGCGGATCAGCAGATTCACCTGTACGCCGGAACTTGAGGCCGCATACAGACGATCAACCAGCCCTTTATCCACCAGGTTGTTGAGTTTGAGGGTAATGCCGGCCTGAATGCCGTTTTGGGCATTGGCAATTTCCTGGTCAATCATGCTGTACAACAGACGACGAGAGTTTTGCGGCGATACCAGCAGGTAATCAAAGCTCACCGGACGATAGGGGTTTTCGATAAAGTTAAACACCCGGCGCACTTCGTTAGTGATACGCGCGTCGGCGGTAATCAGCGAATAGTCGGTGTAGATTCGCGCGGTTTTTTCGTTGAAGTTACCGGTACCGATGTGGGCATAACGCACCACGTCATCCCCTTCTTTACGCGAAATCAGGAACAATTTGGCGTGAATTTTCAGGCCCGGGGCGGAGAAGATCACGTGGACGCCCGCTTCGGTAAGACGCTTCGCCCAATGAATGTTTGCCGCTTCATCAAAACGCGCCTGCAGCTCGACCACCACGGTGACTTTCTTGCCGTTATGGGCGGCGTGAATCATGGCATCAATAATGCGCGAATCTTTGGCCACGCGGTAAATATTGATCTTGATGGCCAGCACATTGGGATCGAACGAGGCCTGACGCAGCAGTTCCAGTACGTGCTCAAAAGTGTGGTATGGGTAGTAGAGCAGCACATCGCGTTCGCGAATGGCATCAAAACCGTTGCGGAACTTATCAAACCAAACGTGGCGCAGTCTCGGCATCGGTTTATTCACCAGATTGGCTTTGCCGACGTTCGGGAAACCAATAAAGTCTTTGAAGTTGTGATAGCGCCCGCCGGGAACGATCGAGTCATAGCGTGAAATGGTGAGTTTCTTACGCAGCATCTCAACCATGGCATCGGGCATATCGCGCTGATAGACAAAGCGCACCGGCTCGGCGGTCAGACGCTGCTTGAGACTTGAAGACATCAGCTCCATCAGGCTCGATTCCATTTCGTGCACCAGATCGTACTCGGCGTCACGGGTCATCTTCATCGAGTAAGCGTTCAGCGCATCGTAGTCGAAGAAGCCTTTGAAGATATCATCAAGGCAGTAGCGCAAGATGTTATCCAACAGGATCATTGGCTTACGTCGGCGTGGAGTTTCAGGCGGCAGGTTAACGAAGCGCGGTACTTTATCCGATGGAATTTCCAGCAGCGCATAGTTAATTTCGTCACCGCGAATAATTTCCACCGCCAGATAGGTGTAATCGTCTTTCAGGAACTGCACCAGATCGGTTTCCCGGTTCAGCAGAATCGGGGTGATATGCTGGCGCAAATGCTGTTTGAAATAGTGACGCAGCCAGCTTTGTTGATTGACGGAAAGCTGACGTTCGTTAATCAGGAAGATTTGGTTGCGCGCCATCTCCAGCAGCAACTCATTGTACAGACCATCAAACTCCTGATCGGCTTTCAGTACCCGTGCCTGAATCCGGCTCAGCAGGTGGCGGGAGTGCGTGGTCACGCCCTGTTCTTCGCTAATGATAATCCGCCGCTTGAGCTCCGCGAAACGGACCTTATAGAACTCGTCGAGGTTGTTGGAGTAAATCCCCAGAAAACGCATACGCTCAATCAGCGGATTGCTTTTGTCTGCCGCTTCCTGGAGGACGCGCTCGTTGAATGACAACCAGCTTAGTTCTTTTTCGATGTACAGTTTTTCCTGACCCATTACTACTCACACTCCGGTTTGTTCACGGGACGCGGCAAAGTCGTCTCACTGTTTATATTGCTAGCTTTGCCGGACGATGTCCAACTGTGTCAGCTAAGTATGACAGTAATCCTATTTCCCATAAGAAAATATTCATTATTCTTTTTGATATCTAAGTCTTTTTTGCTGTTTATACTGACGCTAAATAGGCAGTTTTCAGGCATAAAAAAGAGGGCCGTAGTGGCCCTCCTGAAAATCGGTATCGGTACGTTTTATTCGTCCGCGGCGTAGCCTGCCGGCGGCAGCCTGACGCCATCAATCCATGCATGGTTATCCTGCATTTTCAGGCGACCATCCAGGAACCAGCCCACCACCAGCGGGTAGATAGCATGTTCCTGAACCTGCACTCGGGAGGTGATTTCGTCTTCGTCGTCACCGTCGAAAACCGGCACTTTGGCCTGTAAAATCACCGGCCCGCCGTCCAGCTCTTCCGTGACGAAATGCACAGACGTTCCGTGCTCCGTATCGCCGTTTTCCAGCGCCTGACGATGGGTATTCAGACCCGGATATTTGGGCAACAGCGACGGATGGATATTCAGCAGCTTTCCGTGATAATGCTGAACAAAATCGGCGCTGAGGATACGCATATAGCCTGCCAGAACGACAACATCCGGGGCATAGGCGTCGATTTCATGCATCAATTCGCGATCGAAGGCTTCCCGACTGGCAAACTGGCTGGCGGCCAGCGCGTGCTGGGGGATACCCGCTTCACGTGCGCGCTCAAGGCCGAACGCGTCGTCCTTATTGCTGAAAACCGCCCGAATGGTGCCATTAATCCTTTTTTGCTCACAGGCGTCGATAATTGCCTGTAAATTGCTGCCGTTGCCGGATATCAGCACCACGATGTTTTTCATTTATTCGATGACCACACGCTGTTCGGAATCAGTGGCTTTGATATAGCCGATTTTCCACGCGTTTTCACCTTTTTCGTTCATTAGCGCAATCGCTTTGTCCGCCTGATCGGCGGCCAGTGCAATCACCATACCGACGCCGCAGTTAAAGGTGCGGTACATTTCGTGACGGCTCACGTTACCGGCATCCTGCAGCCAGTTGAATACGGCTGGCCACTGCCAGGAGGATTCGTCGATCACCGCCTGGGTGTTATCCGGCAGAACGCGCGGAATGTTTTCCCAGAAACCGCCGCCGGTGAGGTGGGCGATGGCGTGAACGTCAACGCTGGCAATCAGCTCGAGAATAGACTTCACATAAATGCGGGTTGGGGCCAGCAGATGGTCGGCCAGGGTTTTGCCTTCCAGCGGGGTGGTGTCCGGGTTGCAACCGCTGACTTCTACGATTTTGCGCACCAGAGAGTAACCGTTGGAGTGCGGGCCGCTGGAGCCGAGAGCAATCAGCACGTCGCCGTCGGCCACTTTGCTGCCGTCAATGATTTCTGATTTCTCAACGACGCCAACGCAGAAACCGGCGACGTCATAATCTTCACCGTGATACATGCCCGGCATTTCGGCGGTTTCGCCACCCACCAGCGCACAGCCGGACTGCAGACAGCCTTCAGCGATACCGCTGATCACGCTAGCGGCGGTATCGACGTCCAGTTTGCCAGTGGCATAGTAGTCGAGGAAGAACAGCGGCTCAGCGCCCTGAACGACCAGATCGTT
The DNA here is from genome assembly GCF_001571285.1 of Kluyvera cryocrescens NBRC 102467. Lineage (GTDB taxonomy): Bacteria > Pseudomonadota > Gammaproteobacteria > Enterobacterales > Enterobacteriaceae > Kluyvera > Kluyvera cryocrescens. The sequence goes on from NZ_BCTM01000014.1 coordinate 112,868, forward strand.
AACGCACATGGCAACCAGGTCGATACCGATGGTATCGTGACGTTTTAAATCCATCGCTAAGCGTAACTTTGTGCCAACGCCGTCAGTGCCTGAAACCAGCACCGGTTCGCGATATTTTTGCGGCAGCGCACACAATGCGCCGAACCCACCTAATCCACCCATCACTTCCGGACGGCGAGTTTTCTTCACCACCCCTTTGATACGGTCAACCAGAGCGTTTCCTGCGTCAATATCAACACCGGCATCTTTATAGCTGAGAGAGGTTTTGTCGGTCACTGCTAAGTCTCCACGCGTTTGCGTTAGCAAGAAAAATCGGCGCAATTCTATCAGTCCAGGCAAACGTTTGCGAGCCTATTCTGCACCCAATTTTTAACACCTGATTTTTCCGCCTTTTCAGACATTAAATCGGTCAAATATGATACTGCTCACGAAAATGAAACCGGGTACATCCTTGTCCTTGCATCCACTGAACAGAATCCACATCATATGACTGAAACCGGTTTCTGTTTTTGTTACAGATACCAGACTAATCGATTTAAATGCGGCCAGAAGGGATGAATGGAATGAAAATCGCTGCCTTTGATATTGGTGGTACAGCGTTAAAAATGGGCGTAGTCGATGCAAATGGTGAATTGCTGGAAAAAGGAAAGCAGCCCATCAGCAATAGCGACGGTGAGCAAATTCTTTCAGCCATTGAAGCCTGGATTGCCGCTCATCCTGAGTGTACCGGTGTTGCGATTAGCGCGCCGGGCTACGTCAACCCGCATACCGGTTTTATCGAAATGGGCGGTGCTATCCGCCGGTTTGATAACTTCGCCATTAAGGCATGGCTCGAAGAGCGCTGTGGTTTACCCGTTGCCATTGAAAACGACGCCAACTGCGTCCTGCTGGCCGAACGCTGGCAGGGGAAGGCGACGGAGATGGCAAACTTCCTGGTTCTGACCATCGGCACTGGCATCGGCGGCGCGATTTTCTGCAATAACCAACTGGTCCACGGTGCGCGTTTTCGCGCCGGTGAATTCGGCTATATGCAAACCTCACGCCCCGGCGGCCGTGATGTACGCCGCTACACCATGAATGAAAACTGCACGCTGCGCGTTCTGCGCCATCGCTATGCACAACATATAGGTATACCGTTGGATGCTGTCACCGGTGAAGAGATCTTCGATGGCTTTGATGCGGGTGATGCTGTTTGCCAGCGTCTGGTGGCGGAATTCTTTAATGGTCTTGGCTCCGGGCTCTATAACCTGGTCAATCTGTTTGACCCACAAACTATTCTTATCGGCGGCGGCATCGTGGAGCGCCCCGGTTTTCTGGCGCTGATGCGTAAGCATTTGGCCTGGTTCGGCATCGCCGACTACATCGATACGGTCAGCCACGGCAATGACGCCGGGCTGATTGGCGCGGTTTATCATTTCAATCAGCAATACTCGCAGCGATAACTTACTGATTAACGAGGGAAAGATATGTCTGGATTTAAAGCTGGGTTTCTCTGGGGCGGCGCGGTAGCTGCACATCAACTGGAAGGTGGCTGGAAAGAAGGCGGCAAGGGCATCAGCGTCGCGGATGTGATGACCGCCGGCGCACACGGCGTTCCGCGCGAGATTACCGACGGCGTGCTGCCGGGGAAAAACTATCCAAACCATGAAGCCATTGATTTCTATCATCGCTATAAAGACGACCTGAAGCTGTTCGCTGAAATGGGCTATAAATGCTTCCGTACTTCTATTGCCTGGACGCGTATTTTCCCTAACGGCGACGAGCTGACGCCGAACGAAGCTGGTCTGCAGTTTTATGATGATATGTTCGACGAGTGTCGGAAATTAGGCATCGAGCCGGTCATTACCCTGTCGCACTTTGAAATGCCGTATCACCTGGTCACCGAGTACGGCGGCTGGCGCAACCGTAAGCTGATTGAGTTTTTCGTCCGCTTTGCGAAAGTGGTGTTTACCCGCTATCAGCACAAAGTGAAGTACTGGATGACGTTTAACGAAATCAACAACCAGGCTAACTTCCACGAAGATTTTGCGCCGTTCACCAACTCCGGTCTCAAGTATCAGCCGGGTGAGGATCGTGAACCGGTCATGTATCAGGCGGCGCACTACGAGCTGGTGGCGAGCGCGCTGGCGGTTAAAGCGGCGCGTGAAATAAATCCTTCGCTGCAGGTGGGCTGCATGATTGCCATGTGCCCAATCTATCCGCTGACCTGTGCGCCAAACGATATGATGATGGCGATGAACGCTATGCACCGTCGCTATTGGTTCACCGATGTGCACGTGCGTGGCAAATACCCGCAGCACCTGCTGAACTACTTTGAGCGTCGTGGTTTCGAACTGGATATCACTGATGAGGATCGCCAGGCGCTGACCCAAGGCTGCGTCGACTATATCGGCTTTAGCTATTATATGTCGTTTGCGACCAAAGCCACGCCGGATAACCCGCAGTTGGACTACGATGAGACCACCAGTCTGGTGTCCAACCCGTACGTTCAGAAGTCAGATTGGGGCTGGCAGATTGACCCTGTCGGCCTGCGCTACTCGCTGAACTGGTTCTACGACCATTATCAGCTGCCGCTGTTTATCGTTGAGAACGGATTTGGCGCCATCGACGTGCTGGAGAAGGACGGCACGGTAAATGACCAGTATCGTATCGACTATCTAGCGGCGCATATCGCTGAAATGAAGAAAGCGGTTGTTGAGGATGGCGTGGATCTGATGGGCTACACTCCGTGGGGCTGTATTGACTTGGTTTCTGCTGGCACCGGTGAGATGAAAAAGCGTTACGGCTTTATCTATGTGGATAAAGATAACGAAGGGAACGGCACGCTGGCCCGCAGTCGTAAAAAATCTTTTGCCTGGTATCAACAGGTTATTGCGACCAACGGCAGCGAGCTTTAACTCGCTGAATATGCAAAATAAAACCCCGCTTGTCGGGGTTTATTTTTATCCTGACTTATACTGTCAGCAGTTCCATTCACCGCTTTGCTTGATCCTGGTCAATCAACATGGGTATGGCGCAATCAAAAAAAAGCGGTATAATCCGGCGATTTTTTTTGTGGCTGACCCATTCAAAGGAGAAAGAGAATGAAGATTGTGGAAGTTAAACACCCACTCGTCAAACACAAGCTGGGCCTGATGCGCGAGAACGACATCAGCACCAAACGCTTCCGTGAACTCGCCTCCGAAGTCGGTAGCCTGCTGACTTATGAAGCCACCGCCGGTCTGGAAACCGAAAAAGTGACTATCGAAGGCTGGAATGGCCCGGTAGAAATCGACCAGATCAAGGGCAAGAAAATTACCGTTGTGCCAATCCTGCGCGCAGGCCTGGGCATGATGGACGGCGTGCTGGAAAACGTGCCAAGCGCGCGCATCAGCGTTGTCGGCATGTATCGTGACGAAGAGACGCTGGAGCCGGTACCTTACTTCCAGAAATTGGTTTCCAACATTGATGAGCGCATGGCGCTGATCGTTGACCCAATGCTGGCCACCGGCGGTTCCGTTATCGCCACCATCGACCTGCTGAAAAAAGCGGGCTGCTCCAGCATCAAGGTTCTGGTACTGGTCGCCGCACCGGAAGGTATCGCAGCGCTGGAAAAAGCGCATCCGGATATCGAGCTGTACACTGCGTCAATTGACCAGGGCCTCAACGAGCACGGATACATTATTCCGGGACTCGGCGATGCCGGCGATAAGATCTTTGGTACCAAGTAAACGAAAAATTAAAAAGAGCCGACTTTGAGAGTCGGCTTTTTTTTGAATAAAAACAACTGGGCTAATAACACAACAGAGGAAAAACACCATGACGCGCCGTGCCATTGGGGTAAGTGAAAGACCGCCGCTTTTACAAACTATCCCGCTTAGCTTGCAGCATTTATTTGCCATGTTTGGCGCAACCGTGCTGGTGCCGGTTCTGTTCCACATTAACCCAGCTACCGTACTGCTGTTTAACGGTCTCGGTACGCTGCTGTATCTCTTTATCTGTAAGGGAAAAATCCCGGCTTACCTGGGGTCGAGCTTTGCCTTTATTTCTCCGGTTCTGCTGCTGCTGCCGTTAGGCTACGAAGTCGCGCTGGGCGGCTTTATTATGTGCGGCGTGCTGTTCTGTCTCGTCTCTTTTATCGTGAAGAAAGCCGGTACCGGCTGGCTGGACGTGATGTTCCCTCCGGCGGCTATGGGCGCAATCGTTGCCGTTATCGGTCTGGAGCTGGCGGGCGTCGCGGCAAATATGGCCGGTCTGCTGCCACCGGATGGGCAATCCGCAGATTCCAAAACCATCATCATTTCGCTGGTCACGCTGGGCGTCACCGTCTTTGGTTCCGTTTTGTTCCGCGGCTTCCTGGCGATTATCCCGATTCTTATCGGGGTTCTGGTTGGCTACGCGCTCTCCTTCGTGATGGGTGTTGTTGATACTACGCCGATTGCCGAAGCACACTGGTTCGCGCTGCCAACGTTCTACACCCCGCGCTTTGAATGGTTTGCTATCTTCACCATTCTGCCTGCTGCACTGGTGGTGATTGCGGAACACGTCGGGCACCTGGTGGTCACGGCGAATATCGTGAAGAAAGATCTGATTCGTGACCCTGGCCTGCATCGCTCGATGTTTGCGAACGGCCTGTCTACCGTCATCTCCGGCTTCTTTGGCTCCACGCCGAACACCACCTACGGTGAAAACATCGGCGTCATGGCGATCACCCGTGTTTACAGTACCTGGGTTATCGGCGGCGCGGCGATCATCGCGATTCTGCTTTCCTGCGTCGGTAAACTGGCGGCAGCGATTCAGATTATCCCACTGCCGGTGATGGGCGGCGTTTCTCTGCTGCTGTACGGCGTCATTGGTGCGTCCGGTATCCGCGTGCTGATTGAATCGAAAGTCGACTACAGCAAAGCGCAGAATCTGATCCTGACCTCCGTCATTCTGATTATTGGCGTGAGCGGCGCGAAGGTGCATATCGGTGCTGCGGAGCTGAAAGGGATGGCGCTGGCGACTATCGTTGGGATCTGCCTGAGCCTGGTCTTCAAACTGATTAGCGTACTGCGTCCGGAAGAAGTGGTCCTGGACGCTGAAGATAGCGATCAAACTACCCATTGATCCTAAAGCCGGGCGGGATCGCCGCCCGGTTCTCTCCACGCTAATTTCTGTGTTAAACTCACCGGGTTTTTTCGTAAGCCCATGTTGAGGTCTCTCTGAACGCACCGGCACAGCTCTCTTTGCCACTTTATCTTCCCGATGATGAAACTTTCGCGAGTTTCTGGCCGGGCGATAACCCCTCTTTACTTGCTGCCGTACAAAACGTACTGCGGCAAGAGCACAGCGGATACATCTATATCTGGTCGCGCGAAGGTGCTGGCCGTAGTCATCTGCTGCATGCTGCCTGTGCCGAACTGTCGCAGCGTGGCGATGCGGTAGGCTATGTGCCGCTGGATAAGCGCACCTGGTTTGTACCGGAAGTGCTTGATGGGATGGAGCAGCTTTCGCTGGTATGCATCGACAATATTGAATGTGTCGCCGGGGATGAGCTGTGGGAGATGGCGATCTTCAACCTGTATAACCGCATTCTCGAATCGGGCAATACGCGCCTGCTGATAACCGGCGATCGGCCGCCGCGTCAGCTTAATCTGGGCCTGCCGGATCTGGCTTCACGTCTCGACTGGGGACAAATCTACAAGCTTCAGCCGCTCTCGGACGAAGATAAGCTTCAGGCCTTGCAGCTGCGCGCGCGCCTGCGGGGTTTTGAGATGCCGGAAGATGTCTGCCGTTTTCTGCTTAAACGTCTCGATCGTGAAATGCGCACGCTGTTCTTAACGCTCGATCAGCTCGATCACGCGTCGATAACCGCGCAGCGCAAACTCACAATCCCGTTTGTGAAAGAGATCCTTAAGCTCTAGCCAACAAAAAGGCCTGATAGACGTAGTGCCATCAGGCCTTTTGTCATAGTACCAAACGTTATTCTTCAACCGCCAGGTCGTTCAACAGATGCTGCATGAGCAGCGGAATCGGCCTGCCTGACGCCACGCTTTTCCCACCTTCTCGCCACAGCGCTGTACCGCTGACGTCAAGATGTGCCCACGGAATATAGGCTGGGCAGAAGTGGTGCAATAGCCATGCGGCAGAGGCGCTGATCGCCGCATTGTTGGTTGGCGTATTGCATAAATCAGCAATGGCGCTTTCGGTTTGCTTTTTCAGCCGCGCATCCAGCGGCAGTGACCACACTTCATCACCGCTCTGCTCACCGGCGACAGTCAGGGCGCTACGCAGAGTGTTATCCTGAGTCATCAAGCCGCTTAACTCGTAGCCCAATGCCTTGACGACGGCTCCGGTCAGCGTGGCCAAATCGATAATATAACGCGTTTGCTCATGGCGTTTACTGGCCCAGGCGATAGCATCGGACAGTACCAGCCGGCCCTCGGCGTCGGTGTTGTTAATTTCCACCGTCATACCGTTACAGGCGCGAGCCACGCTCCCCGGCTGCATAGCGTTGGGTCCAATGGCGTTTTCTGCCAGTGCCAGCACGCCCATGACGCGCACCGGTAGCTTCAGCTCGGCAATGCTCAGCATCAGCCCCAGCACGTTAGCCGCGCCGCACATGTCGTACTTCATGGTGTACATGCCGGCTCCTTCTTTCAGCCACAACCCGCCGGTATCGAAGGTGATACCTTTACCGACATAGCTGCGTACCGGGCCGCTGCTTGCGCCATCGTAGTGGATGGCCAGCAGGCGAGGAGGGCGACTGGATCCTTTACCCACCGCGTGCAGTAGGCCAAGACCTTGTTCAACAATGGCGCTTTCGTCGAGCACTTCGCAGCGCAGGTTTGGCACGGTGGCACACAGTCGCTGAGCCTCTTCCACAACAAACTGCGGTGTGCACTGTTCCGATGGGATATCCGCCAGCCGACGCGCAGCGACCATGCCGTTGGCGATGGCCTGTTGCTGAGCGAATACTCTCTCCAGCCGCGATGCGTCGGTGCCCGCACAAAAAGCGTTGACGCGGCGTAGCGTTACGCCGCGTTCACCGACAGTTTTCAGCCCCAAATCGGTTAATTTATGCGCCTGATTGAAGAGAAAGCGCAGCGTTTTCGCCAGGACCGTGTCATCAATGTCGCTACAGTCCAGAAGGACATCCTCACAAACCGGCGCGGCGAACAGCGGGCGAATGTGCGTCAGGAGTGAGTCGGTCAGGCTATCTTGCCAAACGCTGAGCGGAAGAAGGGTTATGCGAGAGAAGGGACCACAGCCGAAACGGGTATCCGCCAGCTTGCCCTGCTCGGCCTGCGCCACCAGTTCCGCAATCAGCGGATTATCACGCAGCTGATTTTCCAAAAGCAAAGCGCTGCCAGGGAAGGTAATAAGATGGCCCTGCGCCAGTTCGCTGGTCAGCGCCGTAAATAGACGGTAGTTAATCATCATTTACTCCTCGATGGGCGCGCGGATGCGATCGGCATAGGCCTGCATCCAGGCATCGTCCACCGGATAGTAGTGGGTTTTCTCTTTGATGCGCTCCGCGCGGAAGACCGTTAGCGGCTGTGTTGCGGTCGCCACGACAAAAGAGAAGGTCTTGATATTGGTGGCCGCGCCAAACTCGCCTTTACGGTTCATACAGACGACGGACAGGTCGCCCGCGCGGCCAAAGCGTGACATCAGTTTATCTTCGAGCTCGTATACCACGGAGTCGGCCGCCTGCTGTGGGGTCATTCCCTGTTCCATACGGCGGACGATCTCATAGCTGGTGCAACCCTTCATCAGGTCTTCACCAACGCCGGTCGCCGTGGCGGCACCGATTTCACTGTCGCAGTAGAAACCTGAGCCGATAATCGGCGAGTCGCCAATGCGCCCGCGTTTTTTCATAAACAGGCCGCTGGTGGAGGTCGCCACGCTCATCGAGCCTTGCTTATCCAACGCGATAACGCCGACGGTGTCATGGCCATCGTACGGGCTGAGCCCTTTATCCAGCGTTTCGCGGCAGCGTTTGCGGTAGTGCTGCATTGCCCGTTCGGTGAGCATTTTTTTATCGCTAAACCCCTGGCTGAGCGCCCATTCGCGTGCGCCCTGGCCAACCAGCAGAGAGTTGTAACGCTGGCGGCCCAGCGCATGCGCCACCTTGACGGGATTGGCAATATCAATCAGGTTGCCCACCGCGCCAAAGGCCAGCGTATCACCGTCCATCCAGGCGGCATCCAGTTCGACTTCGCCGTTCTCGGTGGGCAGGCCGCCATAGCCCACCGATTTGTAGAATGGAAAATCCTCGACGGCGACCACGGCGTCCACCACCGATGTCGTCGCTTTATTCCCGCCAGCCAGCGCGGTGGCGGATTCGCTAACGCCTTCCAGCGCCATACGCCAGGTTGCAATTATTCCCCACATCTCTTACTCCTGTTTTGCTAGCGTATTGGATCCCTGAGCTTCACTTATTTCTGCACTGCGGTACTGCTTGTCGAGAATGCGCATAAACGGCAGATAGAGCATTGCGCCAATCAGCAGGTTCAGTATCTGCATCACGCTCCCGGAAATATGCCCGGTGACGATAAATCCGCTGATAACCGGCGGTAGCGTCCACGGAATAAACACCCCAGTGGTGACCGCCACCATGCCAATTTTCATTGCCACATACTGAATCGTCACCAGCACCAGCGGCACCAGGTTGAACGGGATCAGCATGATAGGGTTCATGATCACCGGCAGGCCGAACAGTACCGGTTCGTTGATGTTAAAGACCGATGCCCCAGCCCCAAGCCGCGCCACTTCACGCATGCTTTTACTCCGAGCGAAGATAAGCATTGCTATCACCAGCGACAGCGTCGCGCCGGCGCCGCCCATCCAGATCATGTCAAAGAATTGCTCGGTGATGATATGCGGCGGGGTGACGCCGGCCTGGATGGCGGCGATATTGTCAGTTTGGTTTTCCATCCACAGTGGACGAATGATGCCGTTGACCATTGAGCCGGAGTTAATCCCGACTGACCACAATATGGTGATGCTAAAGACGGTCATCAGTGCGCCAAAATAGGAGGTACCGAAATGGCGTACCGGCGTTGCCACCACCTCATAGATAAACTGATGGATGGTTTGATAGTGGGTGTTTTCAAAACCGATACGAATCGCTAGCACCAGAATCATTACGACCAGCGCAGGAATGAGTGCAGCGAATGATTCCTGCACGGCAGGCGGTACGCCTTCCGGCATCTTGATGACCAGCTTTTTGCGCTTGAGCCAGCAGAACAACTCGGTCCACAGCAGCGAGCCAATCATGGCGACAAACAGCCCTTTGGTGCCAATCCATTCAACCGGCATTACCGTAATGCCGCCGTTATCGGCCACTTTGATAAACGGTGTCAAAATCAGGAAGCTGACGAGCGCCAGAATGCCGCATGAGATACGGTCGCTACCATAATGCTCGGCCAGCCGATAGGCCACGAGAAAGCTGATGAACAGCGACATGGTGGAGAACACCGCGTTAAACGGGATCTCAATGATGGCGCTCCAGTTATTACCAAAGCTGTGAGACATAAATTGCTGGTAGCTCTGATTCGGGAACGACGAAATGACCAGCAGAATAGATCCAACGATGATGAAAGGCATAAAGGAGACATATGCACCACGGATGGCGCCGAGATGACGTTGCTGGGCGGTTTTCGCAGCAATCGGCATCAATTTCTCTTCTAAAAATCCCAGAACATTGTTCATTGTGAACTCCGTATAAGATTAACGGACATTGTGTGTGTTATGTAATAGAAAACGACGAAAGGATTATCGAAGAAAGCTGATGGCGGAAAGGTGAAACGGGTCACATCGTATCGACTTAATTAATATAAATCTCATATGATTAGTTATCATTATTGATGGGTTTTTTATGGAAATAAAGCTGCACGCGAACGCAACAACGACGCCAAGGGTCCGGAAATATCTTCAGGAATCGAATAAAAGTGACCGTGAATTGGCGCTGGAGCTGGGGATTTCAGTGACGACGGTACGCCGCTGGCGAAATCGGCAGCAGACGGCAGATCGTAGTACCACGCCAACAGTTGTACACAAAGCGATGAGACAAGAGCAGATCGTATTGATTAATGCCCTGCGGGACATTCTCAAGGCGCCACTGGACGATCTGCTGTTTATGGTGGTGCAAGGGCTGGAGATCCCACTCTCCCGCGCGACGCTAAACCGCTATCTGAAGCCGTCATATCATCGCGGAGTCCGTGAGACGCTAAGCGGTAAAAAAGCGCTAAAGGCCGGTATTAAAGCGCAGTCGTTAACGCTGCATTACCGCTTTTTATCGTTGCATATGGATGATGATGGCGACCATCATTTACTGTGGGCGCAGGAGCCGGTGAGCGGCTGGTGCTATGCGCGCATATACTCCGGGATGTCGGCGTCACTGGTGGTCAATTGGCTGGATGACGTGCTGAAACAGTTTCCCGGTGATATCCAATCTGTTGAGATACAGGGCGATGAGTGGCTGAACGAAGGTTGGGTGAATGCACTCGAAAGGCGGTTAGCGGAGCAGGGGATTTCAGCGCGCACGACGCCGGCGGTGAATAAGCGATTAGCCGTGGCGGTGACGCTGCCGCTGGCAGAGATTATTCCTGCTGCACGCGTCTGTACGCCAGACGAGCTGGTCGCCAGGCTGTGTTCGATTTTTAATGGCGGGAAAGAGCAGAAAAAGCTCGGAAATATGACGCCGCAGGCTTTCTTAGAAGCGCTGCGGCGGTAGCCGTATTTAGCCGATGATTTCCAGCACCTGCTCCGGCGGGCGGCCGATGCGGGCCTGGCCGTTGTTCACGACAATCGGGCGCTCAATTAGCTTCGGATTTTCTACCATCGCCTGAATTAATGCTTCTTCGCTAAGCTGACTGTCGCCAAGGTTCAGCGATTTATAGAGATCTTCTTTCTGGCGCATCAGTTCGCGGGCGCTGGTCATACCCAGCATCTTCAGCAGCTTATGCAGCGTTGCGGTATCCGGCGGTGTCTCAAGATAGAGCACAACGTTCGGTTCGACGCCGTTATCCTTTAGCAGGCTTAAGGTCTCGCGGCTTTTTGAGCAGCGCGGGTTATGGTAGATAGTGACCGACTCCGTCATAGTCTCTCCTGTTACATTTTCTGATAGGGGCGGAAGCGTTCTTGCAGTTGGCGTAGCTGGTCGATGCGGGCGTCGTAGCGAGCCTGCTGTAGGCTGCGTAATTTCACCTGCGCGCTGGCGGCGCTCAGCAGTGAGATCGCCTGATCCAGCCGGCCTACCAGCGCCATGTTTTCAGCGCGGGCTGCTAACTCCTGATCGCGGTTACCCAGCTTATTTTCCGCCTGAGCCAACAGATCCCAGCCGTTGGTATCTTCTTTATTGCTGAAGGTGTAGCGGTTCAGAATGGTCGCGGCTTCACCAGCCTGGCCTGCTTCAAGCAAGGCGTTGGCAAGGTTTAGCTGCAGCACCGGGTTGGTACGCAGTTCGCGGGCATTCTTCAGACGATTGACGGCTTCCGCCGTTTTGTTCTGTCCAAGATCGATATCGGTGGCCAGATCGAGATACCAGGCATTTTGCGGCTCGGCGCTCAGCAGCGGCTGCAGCTGTTTACTGGCTTCAGCGTAGTTTTTTGCTTCCATAGCCAGCAGCGCCCGGCCGTACTGAGCAGCGTGCTGCTCGCGGACATTCCCTTTTGACCAACTGTCGAGAAGGTCGGTACCCAGTTGATTTTTTCCAGAATTGTACATGCCGAGCGTACGTGCTTTGGCGAAATAGAAATCGGCTGAGGACTGTGCCACTACCGGACGCATCTGGTTAGCACGGTTGCGCGCATCTGACAGACGGCTTTCCGGCAGGGGGTGAGTGAGCAGCATTTCCGGCGGGCGCGATGAGTAGCGAGACTGATCGAGCAGTTTTTCCATAAAGGCCGGCATGGCCTGCGGATCAAAGCCCGACCGCTGCAATACCTGAATACCAATGCGGTCGGCTTCTTCTTCGTTCTGACGGGTAAAGCTGATGATGCCCTGCTGGGTACCCGCAAGAGTACCGCTCAGCGCCGCCATACCGGCCTGCGGGCTGGCCATCGCCAGCAGAATAGAGCCTAATGCGCCGACCCACGTTAGTGGGGCATTACGCTTCTGATCTTCCATCGCACGCGCCAGGTGGCGCTGAGTCACGTGGGAGATTTCGTGCGCCATGACCGACGCCAACTGGCTCTCAGTATCCGAGTAGCGGAACAGCGCAGAGTGAAGCACCACGTTCCCACCGAAGAAGGCGAAGGCGTTAATATCGTCGTTATTGATCAGATAGAAATGAAATGGCGTACGGACGGAATAGGCGTGCGAGACCAGTCGCATACCCAATGAATTAATGTATTGAACCAGCAGCGGGTCGTTAATCAGCGGTGCGCTTCCGCGCAGTTGTCGAACATAGTAATCCCCCATCTGCATCTCCTGACCGATGGAGAGCGTGCTTCCTGCGGACGTGCCTATATCCGGCAAATCGTCCGCAGAATCCGCAAACGCGGGGGTGATTTGGCCGAGCGCAAGTGTCGCAATAAGGGATGCCAACAGCGTTTTTTTCAACTGCCTGAACATAACCTCTATCCTGTAATGTGGGATGTGCCTGTTTTGACCTATAGCGTACCGTTACGTTCCGTAAAAAGCCGCTCTGCGAGTGTATCTATCTGCTTCCTCGTTGAAAATGATAATTGCATGATTGTGGGATAATTATAAAAAGCGGAGTCTTTTTTGTGACACTTAGATACAATTCATCTTCTGTATGAAAACACAGGCCTCAGGGAATAGATTTATGCTCGAGATGTTGATGCAGTGGTACCGTCGCCGATTTAGCGACCCCGAAGCGATAGCGTTGCTAGTTATTCTGGTGGCCGGTTTTTGCATTCTTTTTTTCTTCAGCGGTCTGCTGGCCCCCTTACTGGTAGCACTCGTTTTGGCGTATCTGCTGGAGTGGCCTACCGTTCGACTGGAGCGTTTGGGCTGGTCACGCAGTTGGGCGACCAGCGTGGTGCTGGTGCTGTTCGTCGGTATTCTGCTGCTCATGTCATTTGTGGTGATGCCGATTGCCTGGCAGCAGGGGATTAACCTCATTCACGATATGCCCGGCATGCTCAATAAGCTGTCGGATTTCGCCGCGACGCTGCCGCGCCGGTACCCCGCGCTGATGGATGCAGGCATTATTGATGCGATGGCGGAAAACATGCGCAGCCGCATGCTGACCATGGGCGATTCGGTGGTGAAATATTCAGTCGCTTCGCTGGTGGGGCTGCTGACGCTGGCGGTCTATCTGGTGCTGGTACCGCTAATGGTCTTTTTCCTGGTCAAAGACAAAGAGCAGATGCTCAATGCCGTGCGTCGCGTGCTGCCGCGTAACCGCGGGCTGGCAGGCCAGGTGTGGAAAGAGATGAACCAGCAGATCACCAACTATATTCGCGGCAAAGTGCTGGAAATGGTGGTGGTGGGGATTGCCACCTGGCTCGGTTTCCTGATGTTTGGCCTGAACTATTCGCTGCTTCTGGCGGTGCTGGTCGGGCTCTCCGTACTGATCCCGTACATCGGTGCCTTCGTGGTGACGATACCGGTGGTCTGCGTGGCGCTGTTTCAGTTCGGCCTTGGCACCGAGTTCTGGAGCCTGTTTGCGGTGTACCTGATTATTCAGGGGCTGGACGGCAACCTGCTGGTACCGGTGTTGTTCTCTGAAGCGGTAAACCTGCATCCGCTGGTGATTATTCTGTCGGTGGTGATTTTCGGCGGGCTGTGGGGCTTCTGGGGCGTCTTCTTTGCGATTCCGCTCGCTACGCTGATTAAGGCGGTAGTGCATGCCTGGCCGGATGGTCTGGTGGTGGACGACGAGTCCTGATAATAAAAAAGCCGACATAACGTCGGCTTTTTTGATTCATTCGTTTCTCACGCGTTCGCTTGCAGCCAGCCCAGCACGATGTCGTGGTGGTTGCTGGTTTTGAAGTCATCAAATACGTGTTCAACTTTGCCGTCAGCGTCCACCAGGAAGCTGATACGGTGAATACCGTCATAGGTTTTACCCATGAAGGTTTTTTCGCCCCAAATACCAAACTGCTCGCAGACCTGGTGATCTTCATCGGAGAGCAGCGTGAAGTTCAGCAGCTCTTTTTCAGCGAAACGGGAGAGCTTTTCTGGTTTATCGGTGCTGATACCCAGAACCTCTACGCCCGCTTTTTTCAGTTCGTCCATATTATCGCGAAGGCCGCAAGCCTGCACGGTGCAGCCAGGAGTCATCGCTTTCGGGTAGAAATAGACCAGAACTCGTTGTCCCTGGAAGTCGGTCAAATTTACTTGCTCGCCGTCTTGATCGGGCAAACTAAATTTCGGTGCGATATCACCGGCTTTCAGTGGGTTCATTACTCATCTCCATCCTGTTCATCATGCTGTGAATAATTAATCACGTTTATACTGCCTTGCGCTTTCAATTCTGTACATAGGGCTTTGAACGCTTGCTCAATATTTGATGCATTTTGCGTAGCGGGACTATGGGCAGTTATCTGGATAAATAGCTGCGCTGTGCCTTCATCGCTCCCCGGTTGGGTACGTGAAACCAGCTCGGCGATATTCATCTCCCAGCTATCAAACAGGGCGGTAAAACGCTCGATGATGTGCGGGGAGTCCGGAACCTCCACCTGAACCCACACGGTGGCGGGCATCGCCGGACGTGGGCGAGCGGTAGTGCGCTTCATCACAATCAGCAGGTCCAGTTCCGCCCCTTTTAGCGGCAGAGTCGATTCAATGAGGGTAATCGCATTCCAGGTGCCGGAAAGCAGCATAATAAAAGTGAACTCATCTCCCAGCATGGCCAAACGACTGTCTTCGATATTGCAGCCGCAGCTGCTGACGTGACGAGTGATCGTATTGACGATGCCAGGGCGATCCGCGCCCAGGGCTGTAATAACCAGATAGTGTTGTAATGAGGCTGTCAAACCTGTTCTTCCTTTAAAAAGGTGCGGTATACCCTAGGAAAGCATAAAAAAAACCGGCATACAACATTCTGAAGGGCTTCAGTCTCTTGCTTTTATTACAAGACCAAACGTACCATTGAGACTCATGTCCGCACGTCAGCACAGAGGATGGCCCATGTTCACGGGAAGTATTGTAGCGCTTGTCACGCCGATGGATGAAAAAGGTAATGTCGACCGTTCAAGCCTGAAAAAACTGATTGATTACCATGTCGCCAACGGAACCTCGGCGATTGTGTCGGTAGGGACTACCGGCGAGTCCGCAACGCTCAGCCACGAAGAGCATGGCGACGTGGTGATGACCACGCTGGAGCTGGCCGATGGCCGTATTCCAGTTATTGCCGGAACGGGGGCAAATGCAACCGCAGAGGCGATTAGCCTGACCCAGCGTTTTAACAATACCGGCGTTGTCGGTTGCCTGACGGTAACCCCGTACTACAACCGTCCGACCCAGGAAGGACTGTTCCAGCACTTCAAAGCGATTGCTGAACATACTGACCTGCCGCAAATCCTGTATAATGTGCCGTCGCGTACCGGTTGCGATATGCTGCCGGAAACCGTAGGTCGCCTTGCGAAAGTAAAAAATATTATCGCGATTAAGGAAGCCACGGGGAACTTAAGTCGTGTTCACCAGATCAAAGAGCTGGTTTCAGACGATTTCATCCTGCTTAGCGGTGATGATGCTTCCGGGCTGGACTTCATGCAGCTGGGCGGTCATGGCGTCATTTCGGTAACGGCGAACGTTGCTGCGCGTGATATGGCGGAAATGTGCAAACTGGCTGCAGCCGGTCAGTTTGAGCAGGCGCGTATCATCAACCAGCGTTTGATGCCGCTACACAATAAATTATTTGTCGAACCCAATCCTATCCCAGTGAAATGGGCATGTAAGGAGTTGGGACTTGTGGCGACCGATACCATGCGCTTGCCGATGACACCGATCACCGACCACGGTCGTGATGTGGTGGCATCCGCATTGAAGCATGCCGGTTTGCTGTAAAGTTTAGGGAGATTTGATGGCTTACTCAGTACAGAAGTCGCGCCTGGCGAAGGTCGCGGGTGTTTCGTTGGTTCTACTGCTTGCAGCCTGTAGTTCCGACTCGCGCTATAAGCGCCAGGTGAGCGGTGATGAATCCTACCTGGACGCCGCACCGTTAGGTGAACTTCACGCCCCTGCGGGGATGATCCTGCCGATTGAAAATGGCGACTACAACATCCCGGTCGCTAACGGCAGCGGTGCCGTAGGCAAGGCGCTGGATATCCGTCCGCCGGCTCAGGCGCTGGCGCTGGTCTCCGGTGCGCGCACCCAGTTTACCGGCGACACGGCCACGCTGCTGGTTGAAAACAGCCGCAGCGGCTCCCTGTGGCCACAGGTTGTCAGCATCGTTCAGGGGAAAAACTACACCATTACCAAACGTGATGATGCTAGCCAAACGCTGAACACAGACTGGGTCGACTGGAACCGCCTTGATGAAGACCAGCAGTATCGCGGTCGTTATCAAATCTCCGTGCAGCCTCAGGGCTACCAGCAGGCGGTAATGGTTAAACTGGTTAACCTCGAACAAGCAGGTAAAGCCGTTGCCGATCGCGCTTCGCTGCAGCGCTATAGCGCTGAAATGCTGAACGTTATCTCGGCGGGTCTGGACAAGAACGCTACCGATGCGGCCAATGCTTCCCGTGGTACCGCAGGTGCAACCTTTGACGTCCAGAGCGCTTCAGATGATACCGGTCTGCCAATGCTAGTGGTGCGTGCACCGTTTAACCAGGTATGGCAGCGTCTGCCAGCTACCCTGGAAAAAGTGGGCATGAAAGTAACCGACAGCACCCGCTCTCAGGGCAGCATTGCGGTAACCTATAAGCCGCTGTCTGACAGCCGCTGGCGCGATCTCGGCGCAAGCGACCCGGGTCTGGTGTCCGGCGACTACAAACTTCAGGTCGGTGACCTTGATAACCGTAGTAGCCTGCAGTTCATCGATCCGAAAGGTCACACGCTGACGCAGTCGCAAAATGACGCCCTGGTAGCCGCATTCCAGGCCGCATTTACGAAGTAATTTAAAAGGGCTGGAGCAATCCAGCCCTTTTTTCTGTATAGTGACGCAAACGTGTGCGTCAGCAGAAAAGCACAAATTTTTAGGCTCTATATCATTCAAGTTGCAGGAACGAATCCAACGCGGCCTTTAACCTGAATGACGACGAGTATCGTTAATCATCACTGGAGTGACAAAGATGCAAAAGCTAGCTGAGTTGTATCGTGGTAAAGCGAAAACCGTATACAGCACCGAAAACCCGGATCTGTTGGTACTCGAATTCCGTAACGATACGTCAGCAGGAGATGGTGCCCGCATTGAACAGTTCGATCGTAAAGGCATGGTGAACAACAAGTTCAACCATTTCATTATGAGCAAGCTGGCGGAAGCAGGTATCCCGACTCAAATGGAAGCGCTGTTGTCCGATACCGAGTGTCTGGTTAAAAAACTGGATATGGTGCCGGTAGAGTGCGTGGTGCGTAACCGCGCGGCCGGTTCACTGGTGAAACGTTTAGGGATTGAAGAAGGTATCGAGCTGAACCCACCGCTGTTCGATCTGTTCCTGAAAAACGACGCCATGCACGACCCGATGGTTAACGAATCCTACTGCGAAACCTTTGGCTGGGTGAGCAAAGAGAATCTGGCGCGTATGCAGGAGCTGACCTTCAAGGCTAACGACGTGCTGAAAAAACTGTTCGACGACGCCGGGCTTATCCTGGTCGACTTCAAGCTGGAGTTCGGTCTGTTCAAAGGTGAAGTTGTGCTGGGCGATGAATTCTCGCCAGACGGAAGCCGTCTGTGGGATAAAAAGACCATGGATAAAATGGACAAAGATCGCTTCCGCCAGAGCCTGGGCGGCCTGATTGAAGCTTACGAAGAAGTGGCGCACCGTTTAGGCGTCAAGCTGGACTAAGTTTTACTCCCTCTCTCCGGCATCGTGGGGCCTGCGGAGGCGACGCGATGCCGGCATGACGCATCCTACATTTCCAGTGGTAATCCCGTCCGTAACCGCCTACGATCTACCAGTATATTGATAAGATAAGATCGAGGTAGTTATGCGTTGGCAAGGTCGTCGCGAAAGCGACAATGTGGAAGACCGGCGGAACAGTTCCGACTCTCAGGGAATGGGGCGCGGCCCCGGTTTTCGTATTCCTAGCGGCAAGGGCGGCATTATTTTGCTGATTGTCGTGGTGGTTGCGGGTTATTACGGCGTGGATTTAACCGGCCTGATGACCGGCGAGCCGATTGGTCAGCAGCAGTCCTCCCAGCGCGTGAGTCAGCCAAAAGATGACGAAGCCGCGAAATTTACCTCGGTGATCCTTGCTACTACCGAAGACACCTGGGCGCAGCAATTCAAAGAGATGGGGAAAACCTATCAGCCTCCGCGTCTGGTGATGTACCGTGGCGCCACCCGTACCGGATGCGGCACCGGGCAATCCGTGATGGGGCCGTTCTACTGCCCAGCCGATACCACGGTCTATATCGACCTCTCCTTCTACGACGACATGAAAAGCAAACTTGGCGCAGGCGGTGATTTCGCGCAGGGTTACGTGATTGCCCATGAAGTTGGCCACCACGTGCAAAAGCTGCTCGGCATCGAGCCTAAAGTACGCCAGATGCAGCAAAATGCCTCTGAAGCTGAAGTGAACCGTCTCTCTGTACGCATGGAACTCCAGGCCGACTGCTTTGCTGGCGTCTGGGGTCACAATATGCAAAAGCAGGGCATCCTGGAAGCCGGTGACCTCGAAGAGGCCCTGAACGCCGCTGAAGCGATTGGCGATGATCGTTTGCAGCAGCAGAGTCAGGGCCGCGTGGTTCCCGATAGCTTTACCCACGGCACTTCCCAGCAGCGCTACACCTGGCTGAAACGCGGCTTTGATAGTGGCGATCCGGCTCAGTGCAACACCTTCAGTAAATCGCTCTAACGTTATGCCCCTCATCATGGACGAACTGCTCGCGCAGGCCGCGCGAATGGCGCAGGTGGGCATCCGCCGCCTGCTGGTCATCAGCGGCGAGGCGGCCTGGTGCGAAGCGCAGGCGATGGCGTTCCGCCATGCTGCAGATACTGAAATACTGTGGGTTGGTCCACGCACCGTGGCTCCCCCTTTTTGTTTCCCCGCCAAACTCACCACGCTGCTGGGACGCGAGTTCCAGCATGCCATTTTCGATGCTCGTGACGGTTTTGATGCTTCCGCTTTCGCGGCGCTGGCCGGTACGCTGTGCGCCGGTAGTTGGCTGCTTCTCCTGGTACCGGAGTGGCGGCACTGGCGCCAGCAAACCGATGCTGACTCCGTGCGCTGGAGCGACACCGCGGAAGCAATTAGGACGCCTCACTTTGTTGATCACTTGTGCCGGACGCTAAGCGCCAGCCCACAGACGCTTGTCTGGCGTCAGGGGCAACCTTTAGCACAGCAACCGACGATTCCGCGCCAGGAATGGCGGCGCGCCAACGGTCAGCCGGAGCGCGAGCAGCAGGCTATCCTACAGGCTCTAGCGAATACTACGGCGAAGGTGTGCGTGGTGACAGCCGAGCGGGGGCGAGGGAAATCAGCGCTGGCAGGTATGCATATTCAGCGCCTGGCGGGTGATGCTATCGTCACCGCGCCTTCGCGTGCGTCGGCTGAGGTGATGGCGACTTTTGCTGGTGAGCGTTTTCGCTTTATGGCGCCCGATGCGCTGCTGGCGTCCGACGTTGCAGCGGAGTGGCTGGTCGTCGATGAAGCGGCGGCAATCCCATCCCCGCTGCTGAAAAAACTGATGGCTCGCTTTCCCCATACGCTACTGACCACCACGGTGCAGGGCTACGAAGGCACTGGCAGAGGTTTTTTACTGAAATTTTGTGCCGACTTTCCGCAGCGTCAGGCGTTCACGCTGGCACAACCGATTCGCTGGGCCGCTGGATGCCCGCTCGAGTCGGTGGTTAACGATGCGCTGATTTTTCACGATGAAGCGTTTACCCAGCGGCCAGAAGGCGAATTGACGCTGCTGCCGGTAGAACAGGCTGCCTGGCAGAGTCAGCCGGCGCTGCCGTCTGCGCTCTATCAGCTTCTTTCCGGAGCACACTACCGAACTTCACCACTCGATCTTCGCCGTATGATGGATGCGCCAGGGCAACATTTTCTCGCGGCGCTAAGTGCCAGCGGTCCGGCAGGAGCCCTGTGGATGGTGGATGAGGGGGGCTTAACCCCTGCGCTGAGCCAGGCCGTTTGGGCCGGATTTCGGCGTCCGCGAGGCAATCTGGTGGCGCAGTCGCTGGCGGCGCATGGCGGTAGCCCGCTGGCTGCCACGCTTGTCGGGCGGCGCATTAGCCGAATTGCGGTGCATCCGCTTCGCCAGCGTGAAGGGATCGGCCAGCGCCTTGTGGCACAAGCGTGGGACAGCGCCACGGGCTGCGACTATCTTTCGGTCAGCTTTGGCTACACTGAGGAACTCTGGCGCTTCTGGCAGCGCTGTGGCTTCACGCTGGTGCGTATTGGAACGCAACGTGAGGCCAGCAGCGGTTGCTATGCGGCGATGGCGCTTCGGCCGCTGACGGAGGCTGGCGCGGCGCTGATGCAGCGTGAATATGCCCGTCTGTGCCGGGAATGGCGCTGGCTTCAGCATTGGATCGATGAAAAAGTCCCGATCCCGGCGATGGCGGACGCTATTCTTACTGATGATGACTGGTGGGATCTGGCCGGTTTTGCCTTTGCGCATCGTCCGCTGCTGGCGGTCCTGGGGAACCTGAATAGGCTTGTCGGACAGGTGACGCAGCCGCTGCCGGCGCTACGGGGCCGTTTGAACGGAGAGGAAGAGGCCGAACTTTGTGCTCGGCTGGCTATTCATGGACGTAAAGCGCTGTTGCTACGGCTTCGTGATGAAGCGGGACAGGCGATGCGGGCAGTGGATAGCGAACGGACAAATCAGCTCATGGAACAGATTCGACAACTGCAATTTTTTTAACTGACTCATTCAGTTAAATGGCATGGTCATTATTCTGGTGCGGCGTAAACTGACCGACAAAACCAAGGAGACAGCCATGACACACGATCATTTTGTTGTTCAAAGCCCCGCGAAGCCCGCTCAACAGCTGCTGCTGTTGTTTCATGGCGTGGGCGATAATCCGGTGGCAATGGGACAAATCGGCAGCTGGTTTGCTCCGCTGTTCCCGGACGCGCTCATCGTTAGCGTGGGCGGCGTAGAACCTTGCGGGCCGGCTCCGGGCCGCCAGTGGTTCTCCGTACAGGGCGTGACGGAAGAAAACCGTCAGGCGCGCGTTGATGCCATCATGCCGACCTTCGTGGAAACGGTGCGCTATTGGCAGAAACAAAGCGGCGTTGGTCCGCAGGCTACCGCGCTTATCGGCTTCTCGCAGGGGGCGATTATGTCGCTTGAAGGGGTTAAGGCTGAGCCTCACCTGGCGTCGCGGGTGATTGCCTTTAACGGCCGCTACGCCACGCTGCCGGAAAACGCCAGCGCGTCAACGACCGTGCACTTGATTCACGGCGGTGACGATCGGGTTATCGATCTGGCCTGGGCGGTGAAAGGTCAGGAAGCGATTCTGGCGGCAGGCGGCGATGTGACGCTGGATATAGTGGATGATTTAGGTCACGCGATTGACGATCGCAGCATGCAGTTCGCGCTGGATCATCTGCGTTATACCGTGCCGAAGCACTATTTTGATGAAGCGTTGAGCGGCAGTACGCCGAAAGATGACGATCTGATTGAAATGATGTAAGGGCTCCGTATGCCTATAAAAAAACGGGCTACCGTATGGTAGCCCGTTTTTTCGCGGGGCGTCAGAATCGGCCGCGAACTATTTCTTCGGCTGATCCTTTTTCGGCCAGTCGTCGTCATCGTCCCACTTGTCGTTGCAGTCGCGATGTGGCGGCAGCTCCGGCTTGTTGGCGAGAAACTTCTTATGATCGACGCGGTTAAGGTCTTTAATCACGTTGATGATGACCCCCACCAGAAACACCAGTACCAGAATCCACCAGTATTTTGTCAGCCAGTCCATGCGTATACCCCTTACTTATCGTTACGCCCTTAGGCGACGAGTTGTTCCATTATCCGTTGATACATCCGTGCCAGCATCTGCAGATCGGCGGCGTTAACGCACTCATTAATTTTATGAATGGTGGCGTTCACCGGACCCAGTTCCACCACTTGTGCACCCATCTGGGCAATAAAACGCCCATCGGAGGTGCCGCCGGTGGTCAGCAGCTGCGGTTCTATTTCATTATAGTGTGCGATGGCGTTTACCACTGCATCCACCAGCTTACCGCGCGACGTCAGGAACGGCTGCCCGGAGATCCACCAGTCGAGGGTGTAGCGCAGTTGGTATTTCTCCAGCAGCGCAACGACGCGCGCTTTGATCATCTCATCCGTCAGCTCGGTGCTAAAACGGAAGTTGAACTGGACAAAGAGATCGCCTGGGATCACGTTGTTGCTGCCGGTGCCGGCTTTGATGTTGGCGATCTGCATGCTGGTTGGCGGGAAGAATTCATTACCCTGATCCCACTCGATCGAGACCAGCTCGTTCATCCATGGCGCAGCGCGGTGCACCGGGTTATCGGCCAGATGTGGATAAGCGACATGCCCCTGAACGCCATGAATGGTCAGGTTACAGGTCATGGAGCCACGACGACCATTTTTCACCACGTCACCGACCACTTCGGTACTGGACGGTTCGCCCACCAGACAGTAGTCCAGACGTTCGTTGCGCGCCATCAGCGCTTCCACCACTTTCACCGTACCGTTGGTGGCGCTGGCCTCTTCATCGGAGGTGATCAGGAACGCCAGGCGGCCTTTATGGTTTGGATGCTGGGCGACAAAGCGTTCGGCAGCGATGACCATGGCGGCAAGCGAGCCTTTCATGTCGGCGGCGCCGCGGCCAAACAGCATACCGTCACGAATAGTGGGTTCAAACGGCGGATTGATCCAGCGGTCAGCGTCACCTGCGGGCACGACATCGGTGTGACCTGCAAACGCCAGGGTTTCCCCTTTGCCACGCCAGGCCCAAAAGTTTTGGGTATCCCCAAAATCCATCGGTTCTACGGTGAACCCCGCCGCGCGCAGGCGCTCGATCATTAATGCCTGACAGCCCGCGTCATCCGGGCTAAGAGAAGGGCGGCGAATAAGCTGCTGAGCCAGCTCAATGACTGGGCAAGACATAAACTAGACCTCGTTATTTTCGTTATCTGCAAAAAAGAAAAACAGGGCAACGGCGTTAGCGCGTCTGCGCGAGCCATTGGCCGTAACAGGCGTCGCTAAAACCAAGCAGCATAGGCTGTGCGGGCGCGCAGAGCAATGGGCGTTTGATGATAGCCGGCATTTCGAGCATCAGCGCTGCGGCGGCCTCGGCGTTGTTAACGCAGGCGCGAACGCTTTCATCCAGCTTACGCCAGGTGGTGCCACGCGTATTGAGCAGCGCTTCCCAGCCCAGCTCAGCAATAAAGGTCGCCAGCAGTTCGGGCGATAACCCGTCAACGCGATAGTCATGAAAGCGATATTCAACCTGATGGTCATCGAGCCAGCGGCGGGCCTTTTTAATTGTGTCGCAGTTCTTTATTCCATAGAGGATGGTCATGTTCCACCTTTATATCAGCAGGTTTTAGGGGATTCGAATATACACGTTATTCCGAGCGTCGCTCGGTTTAATTTCCGCCGCAGCAAGCGGTTGAAAAGCGAACAGTTTATCATGCTGCCTACAACTTTAGTTGTAGTGGTTTCGTATTGACTTACTTAAAATCGGCATCATGTAATTTACATTCTGATAACTATTTCAGAATGTTGCTGTCCGTCACATTAAATGTCCAGATTCCGGCCCATAGTGATTTCATGCAGTAAACATATGTTGGCAGAGGCAATCAAAGTAATCGGATAAACCGTATTCACAGGTCATACATTAGTACGTAAAATACGCATAATAATAAGAGAGGTAGTTATGATCGAACGTGAACTAGGGAACTGGAAAGACTTTATTGAAGTAATGCTTCGTAAATAATTTCAGCAATGTGAATTACGCGCTGTGTTCTTTCAATCACCATGATGGTGTGTTGTCGTACAGAGTAGTTGGGTCACATTTCAACATAAAAAGGCGACATCGTGATGTCGCCTTTTTTGTTTCTTATTCCGGTTTCTCTTTCAGCGGGAAGCGTCTGCGCACCAGCACGAAGAATAACGGAACGAAGAAAATCGCCAGTATAGTCGCTGAGACCATCCCGCCAACCACGCCGGTACCTACCGCATGTTGGCCTCCGGATCCTGCACCGGTGGTGAGCGCCATCGGTAGAACGCCGAAAATAAAGGCCAGTGAAGTCATCAGAATCGGTCGCAGACGCTGGCGACAGGCTTCCAGAGTTGCCGACATTAAATCCTCGCCCTGTTGATTCCTTTCGTTAGCAAACTCAACGATCAGAATGGCGTTCTTCGCCGATAGCCCGATGACTGTAAGCAGCCCAACCTGGAAATAGACGTCATTCTCCAGCCCGCGCATCCAGGTCGCTAGCAGCGCGCCAATGACCCCGAGAGGAACCACCAGCATCACGGAGAATGGCACGGACCAGCTTTCATACAGCGCAGCCAGACACAGGAACACGACCAGCAGTGAAATGGCGTACAGCGCCGGAGCCTGCGCGCCGGAGAGTCGTTCCTGATAGGACATCGCTGTCCACTCGAGGCCGAATCCGCTTGGCAACTGTTTCACCAGATTCTGCATCACGTCCATTGCCGTACCGGTACTTACGCCTGGCGCAGCTTCACCAATGATCTCGACGGCGGAATAACCGTTATAGCGCTCCAGGCGCGGTGAGCCGGTTTCCCAGCGCGAGGTCGCAAAGGCCGAGAAAGGCACCATCTGACCGGCGTTATTACGGACGTACCACAGGTTGATATCATCCGGCAGCATGCGATATTTCGCGGCCGCCTGAACGTACACTTTCTTCACGCGGCCGCGATCCATAAAGTCGTTAACGTAGCTTGAGCCCCAGGCCGTTTGCAGCGTGTCGTTAATATCATCAATAGAAACGCCCAGCGCCTGCGCTTTGCGCTGATCGATGTCCACCTGCAGCTGCGGGCTATCGTCCAGCCCGTTGTGGCGCACGCGGGTCAACTGTGGGTCTTTGCCCGCCAGCTCTAACAGCCGATCGCGGGCTGCCATTAGCGCATCGTGCCCGGCGCCGGCGTGATCCTGTAATTCCATATCAAAACCGGCTGAGCTGCCGAGGCCGCTAATAGCCGGTGGGCTACTCGCGAAAACGCGGGCTTCTTTAATCTTATTCAGCGCTTTGGTGGCTCGCTCAATGATGGCGAACGAGGTCCCGGTCGTGCTGTTTCGTTCATCCCAGTCCTTTAGGCGCACGAACATGCGGGCAACGTTCTGACCGTTACCGCCGGGGCCAGAGCCGATGGTGGCGAAAATAGAGGTAATATTGTCTTTTTCATTGTTGAAGAAATAGTCTTCAACCTGCGCGACTACCTTAAGCGTCTGCTGCTGAGTCGAGCCGCTTGGTAACTGCACGGAGGTGGTGAACATACCGCGGTCTTCCAGCGGCAGGAAAGAAGAGGGCAGGCGCAGGAACAGGAACACCATGCCGCCTAAAAGCAGCACATAAATCAGCATCCAGCGCACGCTACGCTGAAGGATTTTCGCCACGCGGGACTCATAACGGCGCGAGCTGGCATCAAATTTTCTGTTAAACCAACCGAAGAAGCCTTTGGTACCGTGCGCTTCGCCTTTATGGATAGGTTTGAGGATTGTGGCGCACAGCGCGGGGGTCAGAATCATTGCCACCAGCACCGAGAGCACCATGGCCGATACGATAGTAATCGAGAACTGACGGTAGATTGCCCCGGTGGTACCGCCAAAGAAGGCCATTGGGATGAATACCGCCGACAGCACCATGGCGATCCCCACCAGTGCGCCTTGAATCTGCCCCATCGATTTCCGCGTAGCCTGCCTTGGCGTAAGCCCTTCAGTACTCATGATACGTTCGACGTTTTCGACTACCACGATGGCATCATCCACCAACAGCCCGATAGCAAGGACCATCGCGAACATCGTCAGGGTGTTAATACTGTAGCCAAAGGCGTAGAGGACGGAGAATGTCCCCATCAGCACCACCGGAACGGCGATCGTCGGAATCAGCGTGGCGCGGAAGTTTTGCAGGAACAGGTACATCACCAGGAATACCAGCAGTACGGCTTCCAGCAGGGTCTTTACAACATCTTTAATCGAGGCCTTGACGAACGAGGTGGTCTCGTAGGCGACTTTGTATTCCAGCCCGTGAGGGAAATACTGTTTGAGTTCATCCAGTCGCTGGATAACGCGCTCGGCGGTGGCCATTTCGTTGGCGCCGGAAGCTAGCTTGATACCCAGACCGGAGGCCGGGTTACGGTTATAGCGGCTGAGATAATCGTATTTTTCCGCCCCCATCTCCACGGTGGCGACATCGCCGAGCGTGACCTGCGAACCGTCCTGGTTGACGCGCAGGGTGATATTGCGAAACTCTTCTGGCGTTTGCAGCAAAGACTGGGCGTTGATGGTGGCGTTGAGCGCCTGATTATCAATCGACGGTGTACCGCCGAGCTGGCCGACCGCAATCTGCGCGTTCTGCGATTTTATGGCGCTGGTGATATCGTCGGCGGTGAGCTGGAAACTATTGAGTTTGGCCGGATCGAGCCAGATTCGCATCGAGTACTGAGAGCCGTAGGCATCGATATCACCCACGCCGTCCACGCGGCTTATCGGATCCTGAATGTTACTGGCGACATAATCGGAGATATCTTGCTTATCCATGCTGCCATCGGTGGAGACAAAAGCGATGGTCAGAATGTTGGTATCACCGGTTTTACGCACCGTGACGCCCTGGGTTTGTACCGCCTGTGGCAATTTATTCATGGCGGTTTGCAGCTGGTTTTGCACCTGCTGTACGGCTTCGTCCGGATCGGTGCCTGCGACAAAGCTCAGCGTAATGCTGGCCTGGCCGGTGGCACTGCTCTGCGACGACATGTACATCAGGTTATCGATACCGGTCATGTTCTGCTCGATAACCTGCGTGACGGTATTTTCCAGCGTCTGCGCGGAGGCCCCTGGATAGTTGGCGGTCACGCGCACGTTGGGTGGTGCGAGGTCGGGATATTGCTCAACGGGTAATGAAAAAATAGCCAGCGCACCGGTCAGGCACAATAAGATTGCCAGCACCCAGGCAAAAATGGGGCGATCGATAAAGAAATTCGCCATCAGGATCCGGACCTCATGTTATTCGTTTTTATACGTACTGATTTGCGTCAAACACTGTAGCCGTATGGCTGTCAGCAAACGTGGAGAAAAAAAGGAGATAATGTAAATTATCGTGCCGCTTTACCGTAACGATTTGCGCATCCTTACGCAGCCCGACGGCGGCTGCATGAAACGTAATTTCATTTAAGCTGAAATTTATTGATCTGCCACATCATACCGGTAAATAGTCCCCTTTTCTGGGCAATTGGACATTGCCTGTACGGGGATTCCTCGGCTAATAAATAGAACCTATAAATATAAGGTTTTATAACCATAGGCTGAGAATGTATGAACCGTTTTATTCGGGTGGATAGCCAAAAATGTATTGGATGTAAGGCATGCGAAGTTGCCTGCGTAATGTCGCATAACGAAGAACAGCACGTCCTTAACGTATCACAGTTTGTTCCGCGGATTACGGTTGTCAAAATGAACAACCAGCGCGGTGCCGCAACGTGTCACCATTGCGAAGACGCGCCCTGCGCCCGGAGCTGCCCAAATGGTGCAATACGCCAGGCGGATGACGCGATTCTGGTCGATCAGGCGAAGTGTATTGGCTGTAAATCCTGCGCGGTTGCTTGCCCATTTGGCACGATGCAAATTGTCCTGACCCCGGCGAAAGATGGGCGGGTAAAAGCCAGCGCCCATAAATGCGATCTTTGCCACGATCGCCCGGCGGGCCCGGCGTGTGTGGAAAACTGTCCGGCTGACGCGCTGCAGCTAATGACGAGCCAACAGCTGGCCAATATCGCCAGCGCGCGTCGCCTGCAAACCGCTTGCCGTGAGGCGCAGCCGTGGCACAGCGATACTCGGGGCACGGCCTCGCAGCCGGTACGCAGCAAAATAGAGCAGATGGCGGCAACTCTTCCGCGCGGTGAAGCCGACAAGCTGAATTTGGCCGCGCGCAAAACCGGTTTTGCTGAAATTTATCTGCCGCTGCGTGAAGAACAGGCGCTGCAGGCGTCATCACGTTGTCTGACCTGCGGCGAACATAGCATTTGCGAATGGACCTGCCCGCTGCATAACCATATACCGCAGTGGATTGAACACGTTAAGGCCGGGAATATTGAGGCGGCGGTTGAGCTATCGCATCAGACCAACCCGCTTCCGGAAATCACCGGGCGTGTCTGCCCGCAGGACCGGCTTTGTGAAGGAGCCTGTACTATTCGTGATGAGCACGGCGCGGTGACCATTGGCAATATTGAACGCTATATCTCCGATCGCGCGCTGGCCAAAGGTTGGCGTCCGACGATGGGGCATATCGCGAGCAGCGGTAAGCGGGTGGCAATTATTGGCGCCGGCCCGGCGGGCTTGGCCTGTGCGGATATTCTGGTGCGACAGGGTGTTGAAGCGGTGGTGTTTGACCGTCATCCGGAAATTGGCGGCCTGCTGACTTTCGGAATTCCGTCCTTCAAGCTGGATAAATCGCTGATGGCCCGTCGTCGTGAAATTTTCAGCGAGATGGGGATTCGATTTGAGCTGAACTGTGAGGTTGGTAAAGACGTTATGCTGAGCACGCTGCTTGATGAGTTCGATGCCGTCTTTGTTGGCGTGGGAACCTACCGTTCGATGAAAGCGGATCTGCCCAACGAAGACGCCCCCGGCGTCTACGATGCCCTGCCGTTCCTGATTGCCAATACCAAAAATGTGATGGGCCTGCCCGAGTTGGACGACGAGCCGTATATCAATACCCAAGGGTTAAACGTGGTGGTGCTTGGCGGCGGCGATACGGCGATGGACTGCGTGCGTACCGCGCTGCGCCACGGTGCGCAGAAGGTCACCTGCGCCTATCGCCGCGATGAAGCCAATATGCCGGGCTCGAAAAAAGAGGTCAAAAACGCGAAGGAAGAGGGCGCGGAGTTTGAATTTAACGTCCAGCCGGTCACGCTGGAGCTGGATGACAAAGGACGCGTGAGCGGTATCCGATTCCTGCGCACTCAGCTAGGTGAGCCGGACAGCAACGGGCGCCGTCGTCCTATGCCCATCGCGGGCAGCGAGTTTGTGATGCCTGCTGATGCGGTGATCATGGCCTTTGGTTTTCATCCGCACGGAATGCCGTGGTTGAATGCACAAGGCGTTGAGGTGGACGACTGGGGGCGCATCCGGGCGAATGTCAATTCTCGCTTCCGTTATCAGACCAGCAACCCGAAAATTTTCGCCGGTGGCGATGCGGTACGCGGCGCGGATTTAGTGGTTACCGCGATGGCAGAAGGTCGCCACGCGGCGCAGGGGATCCTCGAGTGGCTGGAGGTGAAAATCACCCGCGCACATTGACGCTACCCCAGCCTCGCGGCGTAATATGGTGCATTCGTATTATCGCCGTGGGGCCTGAATGTCGATTCACATCAACGTTATCAAAGATAAAATCCTCTCTGAGAACTACTTCGTTCTGCGCAATATTACCTACGATTTAACCCAGCGGGATGGGCAGGTTGTTCAGCACAAACGTGAGGTTTACGACCGCGGCAATGGCGCCACCGTCCTGCTGTACAACAGTCAAAAACAGAGCGTAGTACTGGTTCGCCAGTTTCGGGTTGCGACCTGGGTTAACGGCAACGCCGATGGGATGCTGATTGAAACCTGCGCTGGACTGTTGGACGACGACGAGCCAGAGGATTGCATCCGCAAAGAGGCGATAGAAGAGACCGGCTACCAGGTGAAAAACGTGCGTAAAGTTTTTCAGCTGTATATGTCGCCGGGCGGCGTAACGGAAATTGTGCACTTCTTTATCGCCGAATATGACGATAGCCTGCGTGAAAATGAGGGCGGCGGGGTTGAAGATGAAGCAATCGACGTGCTGGAACTGCCGTTTAGCCAGGCGCTAACGATGATTCGCCAGGGCCAAATTTGCGACGGTAAGACGGTGATTTTGCTTCAATATCTGCAAAATTCGGGCCTTATGGCGTAATTTTTGGCGCTGCTCAATCCGACAAATCCGATTGAGCATTGCCGCTCCGCTGGCGAATATACCCCCAGTAAGTTGATGCTTTTTTCTTCTGGGGTCGTACCGTCCATGCGTTATCGCATTTTCCTTTTTTTCTTCTGCATCGGGTTGCTCCCGACGTCGTTGACGTGGGCGGCCCCGGCGCAGCAGCTTTTTTCTGACTGGTTAGTTACCTGCAATAACCAGAATTTCTGCGTGACCCGAAACGTCGGACTTCATCACGGTTTGGTGATGACGCTCAGTCGTAGCGCCGGCGCGCATACTGATGCGCAGCTGCGCATTGAGCTGGGTGGGCTGGTGAATCCGGTGGCGGCGGTGCCAGCCATTGAGCCACGTCTGCTACTCGATGGTAATCCCTTGAAGCTGGACGGCGAACACTGGAAGATTCAGCCGAAGCTGGTGACCACCGGCGATAGCGCGACCATTGATGCTTTTTTACAGCAAATTCAGGACGCGAGTGCGATCACGCTGGTGAAAGGGGTCCAGGTGATGTCGCTTCAGGGGCTGAAAGCCGCACTGTTGTTTATTGATGCCCAGCAAAAGCGCGTAGGCAATGAAACCGCGTGGATCCGCAAAGGCGACGAGCCGCCGTTAAGCGTGCCGCCCGCACCGCCGTTAAAGTCGGTGGCGAAGGTGAATCCGGTTCCGACGCCTTTAGGCCACGATGAGTACAACGATCTGCTCGATTTCGGGACCTGGCGGATGAACAACAACCAATGCTCGCTGGAGCCTTTACGCCGGGAAGTGTGGATAACCGCTCTGACCGACGATAAAGCCTTAATGATGACCAGCTGCGAGTCCGGTGCCTATAACACCATTTACCGCGCGTGGCTGGTGTCGCGGAAAAAGCCGTTTATCACCACCCCCATTCGACTACGCCTGCCTTTCCTGCCCAGCGGCCGCGAAGGGCGCGATATTGAACTGGTGAATCTGACTTTCAACGAAAAAAGCCGTGAACTGATCACGCTGGAGAAAGGGCGTGGGCTAGGGGATTGCGGCGTCCAGACGCGCTGGCGGTTTGACGGCCAGCGTTTCCGGCTGGTGCGCTATGCCGCGCAGCCGCAGTGCGACAACTGGCAGGGCGCAGACGCCTGGGCCACTCAGTGGGTCTCCGGTTAGCGTTTTCTAATTTCCGTAATGTAGGTCACGGCAACATGGGCGGCAAAATTGGGCACATCGTCGAAGGCCTGCTGGCCAACCGGTGAGCTAAAGGCTGCCATCGCCTCTTCCATTGAATCGAACCAGAGCTCCGAGAACCCGTCGATAGGAGAGTCTGGATAGACCCGGCGATCGATGGGATTCAGCACATAGCTACGCAGCCCCGGTAGCTTCAGGGCGATTTTGCTGTGCACCTCCTGCCAATGCGCAATAAATTCCTCAAAGCTTTGCCCCTCTTTTTTCGTCAGCAGGCCGACATGTTTAAAACCATTTACCGTCGTCATCATTCACTCCACTGTTGATAATGATGTATTAACATCATGATTAATTTAACGATTTAAGATGATGGCTTAACGGGCCCGCTTTGCCACATGATGGGCGTTAGCCATCACGAGGTGTACTATGATTGATTTAGTTAGAACGATAAATAGGGGTTTTGTCGCCTTTTTGTAGACATAAATTCTCCAATGCGTTACAGCATAGGCATTCTTCATTCATCAGGCCTTGAGCGATGCGTACAACCGATAATCTTGGCGGGATCACCGCCTTTGTGACGACGGCACAACTGGGGAGCTTCACCGCGGCGGCGGAGCGGCTGGGGTTGACCAAATCCGCGGTGGGAAAAAGCGTCGGCCGGCTTGAGGCGCGCCTGGGACTCAAGCTGCTTCACCGCTCCACGCGGCGGCTAAGTCTGACGCCGGATGGCGAAACGTTTTTGGCACGTTGCCAGCAGGCTATCGATATTCTTGCGCAGGCCGAAGCGGAGCTGACGTCACACGTCGTGGAGCCCTCAGGGCGTCTGCGGGTTGATCTCCCCTCGGCCTTCGGACGACAGCGTATCCTGCCGGTGCTGTTATCCATTGTTAGCCAGTATCCGGCGCTCACGCTCACCGTCACCTTCAGCGAACGTTTTGTGGATCTGATTGAAGAGGGCATCGATCTGGTGGTGCGCATTGGCGAACTGGCGGATAGCAGTGGCCTGGTGGCCCGGCGTTTAACGACGCAAAAATTGGTTGTCTGCGCGGCGCCGGACTATCTCCAGCGGCACGGTGAGCCGAACATTCCCGATGATATCTCTGAACACCATTGCGTAATTGGCTTTCGCCGCCATCAGCCAATTTATTGGTTGTTTAAAGAGAGCAGTGGGCAGACCGTCCGTTTGGCACCGCCTGCTACGTTTGAATTCGCTGACGGTGACGCCATGCTCGCGGCGACGTTGGCGGGATGCGGTCTGTCGCAGTTACCGCGTTGGCTGGTGAGAGAATACCTTCAGCGTGGCGAATTAGTCGAAGTGTTAACGGAAAATGCCGGAGGGGAAATGCCGATCAGCGTTATCTGGCCGCAGAATCGTCAGCCGCTACCGAAAGTCCGTTACGTCATTGATGAGCTGATCCGCGTCGCGGGGGAAGGCCGTCTGGACTAACGTCATGTCAGTTTGGTTATGGACGGCATAACGAAAAAGCATAGCCGGAAATCATGATCTTGCTACCGATAGTTGATAACATACGAATAATAAATAAATAACAAAACATGGTGTGTTCGCAAGAGTATGGCAGCCTTCAAAGTTTACCGGGCGGTCAAAGGCGATACTAGGCGCTTCTTTCGGGAGTGCATCAGGAACGTCATTGCGCTTCACCCTTTTAGTTCGATACGTGAAAGGAACCCTAAATGGACGACCAATTAAAACAAAGTGCCCTCGATTTTCATGAATTCCCCATTCCAGGAAAAATTCAGGTAGTCCCAACCAAACCGTTAGCAACCCAGCGCGATCTGGCTCTGGCCTATTCGCCGGGCGTTGCGGCACCGTGTCTGGAAATCGAAAAAGATCCGCTGGCGGCGTACAAGTATACGGCGCGGGGTAACCTGGTCGCAGTGGTATCAAACGGCACTGCCGTACTGGGTTTAGGGAATATCGGCGCGCTGGCCGGTAAACCTGTCATGGAAGGTAAGGGCGTTTTGTTCAAGAAATTTGCCGGTATCGACGTTTTCGATATCGAAGTGGACGAGCTCAATCCCGATAAATTCATTGATGTTGTGGCGGCGCTGGAACCGACCTTTGGCGGTATCAACCTCGAAGATATTAAAGCGCCGGAATGCTTCTACATTGAGCAGAAGCTGCGCGAACGCATGAATATTCCGGTATTCCACGACGATCAGCACGGTACCGCGATCATCAGCACCGCCGCAATTCTTAACGGTCTGCGCGTGGTCGAGAAAAACATCTCTGACGTTCGGATGGTGGTGTCCGGCGCGGGTGCGGCAGCAATTGCCTGTATGAACCTGCTGGTGGCGCTGGGAATGCAGAAACACAATATTGTGGTCTGCGACTCTAAAGGCGTTATTTACGAAGGCCGCGAGCCGAATATGGCGGAAACCAAAGCCGCCTACGCCGTGCGGGATGACGGTAAACGTACGCTGGACGATGTGATTGCGGATGCGGATATCTTCCTTGGCTGCTCTGGCCCGAAAGTACTGACCCAGGAGATGGTCAAGAAGATGGCACGTGCGCCGATGATCCTGGCGCTGGCCAATCCAGAGCCGGAAATTCTGCCGCCGCTGGCGAAAGAAGTACGCCCGGACGCCATCATTTGTACCGGTCGCTCTGACTATCCAAACCAGGTGAACAACGTGCTGTGCTTCCCGTTCATCTTCCGCGGCGCGCTGGACGTTGGCGCAACCGCGATCAACGAAGAGATGAAGCTGGCGGCTGTCCACGCTATTGCTGAACTGGCGCACGCGGAGCAGAGCGAAGTGGTTGCCTCAGCATACGGTGACCAGGATCTGAGCTTTGGCCCGGAATACATTATTCCAAAACCGTTCGATCCGCGCCTGATCGTGAAGATCGCCCCGGCGGTCGCAAAAGCGGCGATGGACTCCGGCGTAGCCAATCGTCCAATTGCCGATTTTGATGCCTACATCGAGAAGCTGAGCGAGTTCGTCTACAAAACGAACCTGTTCATGAAACCGATTTTCTCCCAGGCACGTAAAGAGCCAAAACGTATCGTGCTGGCGGAAGGCGAAGATAACCGCGTGCTGCATGCGACGCAGGAGCTGGTGACGCTGGGCCTGGCGAAACCGATTCTGATTGGTCGTCCGAGCGTCATCGAAATGCGTATTCAGAAGCTGGGCCTGCAGATTAAGCCGGGCGTCGACTTTGAAATCGTTAACAACGAGTCTGACCCGCGCTTTAAAGAGTACTGGCAGGAATACTACAGTCTGATGAAGCGTCGCGGCATTACGCAAGAGCAGGCGCAGCGTGAGATGATCAGCAATACCACCGCCATCGGTGCCATTATGGTTCAGCGCGGCGAAGCGGACGGGATGATCTGCGGCACCATCGGTGACTACCATGAGCACTTCAAGGTGATTAAACCGCTGTTTGGCTATCGTGACGGCGTTCATACCGCCGGGGCCATGAACGCGCTGCTGCTGCCAAGCGGCAACACCTTCATTGCCGATACCTACGTCAACAACGATCCAACGCCGGATGAGATTGCTGAAATTACCCTGATGGCGGCAGAAACCGTACGCCGCTTCGGTATCGAGCCGCGCGTCGCGCTGCTGTCACACTCCAACTTCGGCTCTTCCGACTGCCCGTCGGCCAGCAAAATGCGCGATGCATTAGAGCTGGTGAAAGCGCGTGCGCCTGAGCTGATGATTGATGGCGAAATGCACGGTGATGCTGCGCTGGTTGAGAGCATTCGCAACGATCGTATGCCGGATAGCCCGCTGAAAGGCTCCGCCAATATCCTGGTGATGCCGAATATGGAAGCGGCGCGTATCAGCTACAACCTGCTGCGCGTTTCGAGCGCCGAAGGCGTGACCGTTGGGCCGGTGCTGATGGGCGTGGCAAAACCGGTGCACGTGCTGACGCCAATTGCCTCCGTTCGCCGTATCGTCAATATGGTGGCGCTGGCGGTGGTTGAAGCGCAGACTCAGCCGCTGTAAAACAAAAAGCCCCGGGTCTCCGGGGCTTTTTTTCTTTAGATCGCCGTGAGCGGCTTCGGTTAAACCCACTCTTTGACTTTTATAAACTCGCTCAGCGCCGCTTCCGGGCTACCGTCTTCCGGTTGGTAGTTATATTCCCAGCGCACCAGCGGCGGCATCGACATCAATATCGACTCCGTGCGTCCCCCGGTCTGAAGACCGAACAGCGTTCCGCGATCCCACACCAGATTGAACTCGACGTAGCGCCCGCGGCGATAGAGCTGGAATTCACGCTCGCGCTCGCCGTATGCCATGGTCTTGCGACGATTAACGATAGGCAGATAGGCGTCGATAAATCCTTTCCCCACGGCCTGCATAAAGTCAAAACAGTGGGCGAAGTCCGGCGTATTGAGATCGTCAAAGAACAGACCGCCAATACCGCGCTGTTCATTGCGATGCTTGAGATGGAAATAGTCGTCGCACCACTTTTTATAACGTGGATAAACCTCAGCGCCGAAAGGCTGGCACAGGTCGCGGGCGGTCGTATGCCAATGAATCGCGTCTTCGTTAAAACCGTAGTAAGGGGTCAGGTCAAAGCCGCCGCCAAACCACCACACGGGCTCAGCTCCTGGCTTTTCAGCAATGAAAAAGCGCACGTTGGCGTGGCTGGTGGGCACGTAGGGATTACGCGGATGAACGACCAGCGAGACGCCCATCGCCTCAAAGCTGCGCCCCGCTAGCTCCGGGCGGTGTGCCGTAGCTGATGCGGGCATCGCGTCGCCATGGACGTGGGAGAAGTTGACCCCTGCCTGTTCAAAAAGCTTACCGTCGCGGAGTACGCGGCTGCGTCCGCCGCCGCCCGCTTCACGCTGCCAGTTATCCTCAATAAAGGCGCCGCCATCGACTTCGGCAAGCTGCTGACAAATATCGTCCTGTAGCTTCAGCAGGAACGCTTTTATTTGCTGAACATCAATGGCCATTAACGTTTCCTGGCGTGGGCTTTCTGGTTATCAAACCAGTGGAAGTAGCTGATGATGCCAGAGGCGATTGCGTTGGCAATTTTCTGGCGAAACGCAGCGGTACCTAACAGGCGCTCTTCGGCAGGGTTGGTAATAAACGAGGTTTCTACCAGAACCGATGGGATGGATGGCGACTTCAGCACCACAAACGCCGCCTGTTCCGTGCCTTTACTGTGTAACTTATGCACCGGTTTAATATTTTTCAGGACGTGTGAACCCAGCGTCAGGCTGTTTTTAATCGTATCGGTTTGCACCAGGTCGAACAAAACCTGCTGTAACAGGTGATCTTTGTCTTTTGCCTTTTTACCCGCCAGTTCATCAACGGCGTTCTCTTTATCCGACAGGTACTTTGCCATGGCGCTACTGGCACCACGGTTGGAGAGAGCAAAAACGGAAGCGCCCGCCGCGGAAGGGTTGGTAAAGCCATCGGCGTGAATCGACATAAACAGATCGGCACCGTGCTTATGGGCGATTTCTACCCGGTCGTACAGCGGAATAAAGGTGTCACCGGTGCGCGTCAGCTTGGCGTCTATGCCGTTTTTTTGCAAAATCGCGCGGACGTTTTTGGCAATCGCCAGCACCACGTGCTTTTCTTTGGAGCCACTGTGCCCAATCGCACCGGTATCAATGCCGCCATGGCCTGGATCGAGCATCACCAGGCGTCGGCTCGACGACTTTTTCGCCGGTTTACTGTGGCTGTTGCTGGTTTTTAATGGAGCGTCCTTTGCGGCTGCCTGAGCGGCAATCCCGGACAATGTTAACGCAGCCAATCCAGCTTTTAGCACCTGACGGCGCGAAGTCAGTGTTTTTAAAGGTTTAAAAGTGCTCATTCCGGCCTGAGTTGTAAAAACAAGAATCTATATGTTATATCGTATCGCGTATTCCCTTACGACTGCTCGTGATGAGAATTGTTTTACTTTTCATTTCAATACGTGTCTGTACCTTATTATGCCATTTTTTTCACTGCGCCGCGTCAGATATTGGCTAATTCGACCGTTCGCGCCATAATCACTGTTTTTAAACCTGAAAAGGTGGTTAATACCATGGAGATACGCGTTTTTCGCCAGGCAGATTTTGAAGAGGTCATCACTCTGTGGGAGCGATGCGATCTGCTGCGCCCATGGAATGATCCGGAAATGGATATCGAACGTAAGGTCAATCACGACGTTAGCCTATTCCTGGTGGCTGAGGTCAACGGTGAA
This sequence comes from Kluyvera cryocrescens NBRC 102467, assembly GCF_001571285.1. Taxonomy (GTDB): domain Bacteria; phylum Pseudomonadota; class Gammaproteobacteria; order Enterobacterales; family Enterobacteriaceae; genus Kluyvera; species Kluyvera cryocrescens. The sequence goes on from NZ_BCTM01000014.1 coordinate 150,351, forward strand.
GTGGTTGGCACGATTATGGGTGGCTACGATGGTCACCGCGGATCGGCTTATTACCTTGGCGTACATCCGGAGTACCGGGGACGCGGTATTGCAAACGCGTTGCTCAATCGCCTGGAGAAAAAACTCATCGCCCGCGGCTGCCCTAAAATCCAGATTATGGTGCGGGAAGAAAACGACGTGGTACTGGGTATGTATGAGCGCCTGGGTTACGAACACGCCGATGTGCAAAGTTTGGGTAAGCGTCTGATCGAAGATGAAGAGTACTGATTTCTCGCCCGTTGATTTTGATGCACATGGCCGTCTGCGTTTGCCTTTCTTGTTCTGGTGTCTGCTGCTGTTACAGGCGCGAACATGGGTGCTGTTTTTGCTGGCCGGAGCCTCACGGGATCAAGGGGATGTGCTGCTGAACCTGTTTTACCCCGACCATAGCCTGTTCTGGATAGGATTACTGCCCGGCGTTCCGGCGGTTTTCGCTTTCTTATTGAGCGGGAGACGCCATGTCTATCCCCGCGTCTGGCGTGTGCTACGGCCGGTACTGATTGTCGCGCAAGTGATTTTGCTGTGCTGGCAGCCCTGGCTTTGGTTTAGCGAAGAGCCGCTTTCTGGTATTGGTTTGAGTCTCTTTTTACTGGATATTTTTGCGCTGTGGTGGCTGCTGACCAACCCGCGGCTGCGCGCTTGTTTCAATGAAGTCGCAGAATAAACGGCACTTATTGGATTTATTGCACTCCAATAGGCCTGACTGACATAAAAGGAAGTATCAATGAAATCGCTGCGTTTACTCGTGTGTGCTCTCCCGCTGGCTCTGACCGGCTGTTCAACGCTCTCTGCGGTCAACTGGTCCGCGGCCTATCCGTGGAACTGGTTTGGTTCTTCTGCGGCCGTAAGCGAGCAGGGCGTAGGCGAGCTAACCGGATCAACCCCTTTGAATGAGCAAGCCATCAGTGATGCGTTGGGCGGTGATTATCGACTGCGCAGCGGCATGAAGGCCCAGAGTGGCGGCGTGGTTCACTATTTTGAAGCACTGCGCGGTGACAAGCTGGCGATGGTCATCAACGGAGATGGCGGCACGGTGAACCGTATTGATGTGCTCGAGGATGATGTGGCGGCGGCCGGTGGCGTAAAAGTGGGCACGAAATTTAGCGATGTCTACGACAAAGCCTTCGGCAATTGCCAGGCTGCTGTCGCCGATGAAAGCAACGTCGTGGAGTGCAAGGCCAAAGAAAGCACCCACATTAGCTACCAGTTCTCCGGAAACTGGCAGGGGCCGCAGGGCCTGATGCCGCCGGATGACACGCTGAAAAACTGGACGCTGTCGAAAATCATCTGGCAACGCTAAATTTGACCGCGGTTACCCTGGCTTGCTGAAAAGCGGGTACAATATGTGAGGTTTTTATATGCCACGATGTCGTGGCATTTTATTTCAGGAGGAGCGATGTCTCAGGTTCAGAGCGGCATTTTGCCGGAACATTGCCGCGCGGCGATTTGGATTGAAGCCAATGTCAAAGGGGACGTGAACGCCCTGCGTGCTGGCAGCAAAGTTTTTGCCGAAAAGCTGGCGGCGTTTCAGGATCAATTTCCGGATGCGCATTTAGGCGCGGTTGTTGCGTTTGGCCACAATACCTGGCGTGAGCTGAGCGGCGGCGTTGGCGCGCAAGAGCTGAAAGATTTTCCTCCGTATGGCAAAGGACTGGCGCCATCCACGCAGTTTGATGTGCTGATCCACATTCTCTCTTTGCGTCATGACGTTAACTTCTCCGTGGCTCAGGCCGCGCTGGCCGCCTTTGGCGATGCGCTGGACGTGAAGGAAGAAGTACACGGTTTCCGTTGGGTAGAAGAACGCGATCTGAGCGGCTTCGTGGACGGCACCGAAAACCCGGCGGGTGAAGAAACGCGTCGTGAAGTCGCGGTGATCAAAGACGGCGTGGACGCGGGCGGCAGCTATGTTTTCGTGCAGCGCTGGGAGCATAACCTTAAGCAGTTGAACCGCATGAGCGTACCGGATCAGGAAATGATGATTGGCCGTACCAAAGAAGCCAACGAAGAGATTGACGGCGACGATCGTCCGGAAACCTCGCACCTGACCCGCGTGGATCTGAAAGAAGACGGCAAAGGGCTGAAGATTGTTCGCCAGAGCCTGCCATACGGTACCGCAAGTGGCACGCACGGCCTGTACTTCTGCGCCTACTGCGCGCGTCTGCACAATATTGAACAGCAGTTGCTGAGCATGTTTGGTGATACTGACGGTAAACGTGATGCGATGCTGCGCTTTACCAAACCGGTGACCGGTGGCTATTACTTCGCGCCTTCGCTGGATAAGCTTGTCGCGCTGTAAGGCTGAGCTTTCCCCCTCACCCTAACCCTCTCCCCTCAGGGGAGAGGGGACCGTTTTACCTTGTCTGTCATAACGAGACTAGATGAAATGAGCTACTCCCCCTCTCCCTTCCAGGGAGAGGGCCGGGGTGAGGGTACAGACAACACCAATGCCTCCAGAATCGTCCCCAACACCGCGTCCTCATTCTCCATAAGCTCATTATTCCAGAATCGCAGACCCCGCCATCCTTGCAATGCCAGCCACGCCGTTCTTCGGGCATCATATCCAGCCCTTGCATCATGCTGCCCGCCGTCGAGCTCAATTGCGAGACGAACGCGACAGCAGACAAAATCCAGAATATAAGGCCCTACCGGGAGCTGGCGGCGAAACTTAAAGCGTGCAAATCGCCGGTCACGAAGTAAGTACCATAACCGGCGCTCCTGCGGTGTGAGCTGGCGTCTTAGCTGCCGGGCGAAGTTAAATTTGCTTTCCATTTCGGCACGTTGCCATCGATAGTACCGGTTGTCTTAAGCGCGTTAACGTCATGGAATCAGGCTTCAGAAAACCGCATTAACCCTAAAACTGTTCACTTAAGCAAAGCGATTAGGGGAAACGCCGGGATTTGGTTCCAGGGACGCCAAACCCGGTGGGCGCCCCGGGTATCTCAATCTTGAACTCACGGTGTTAGCATTAATTCCCTTATTCTCTTTTCAACTTCCAAATCACCAAACGGTATATAAAACCGTTACTCCTTTAGTACCCGTTATAAATACACTGAGGCTTAGAAAGTCCTCATACTATAGGGTGCGCAATGGCGATGAACTTACTGAAAAAAGGATACCTGACGCTCGCAGCTTCCGTGCTGTTGGTAGCACAGGCGCAGGCGACTGAGCTGCTGAACAGCTCTTATGACGTTTCCCGCGAGCTATTTGCCGCCCTGAATCCGGCGTTTGAACAACAATGGGCGAAAGACAACGGTGGCGACAAGCTGACCATCAAACAGTCTCACGCTGGTTCATCGAAGCAAGCGCTGGCGATTTTGCAGGGCTTAAAAGCAGACGTTGTAACTTATAACCAGGTGACCGATGTGCAGATCCTGCACGATAAAGGCAACCTGATTCCTGCCGATTGGCAGTCACGTTTGCCCAATAACAGTTCGCCGTTTTACTCCACCATGGGGTTCCTGGTGCGTAAAGGTAACCCGAAAAATATCCACGACTGGAGCGACCTCGTACGTCCGGACGTGAAGCTGATTTTCCCAAACCCGAAAACCTCGGGCAACGCGCGTTATACCTATCTGGCGGCGTGGGGCGCGGCGGATAAAGCCGATGGCGGCGATAAGGCGAAAACTCAGCAGTTTATGACCCAGTTCCTGAAAAACGTTGAAGTCTTTGACACCGGCGGCCGTGGAGCGACCACCACCTTTGCCGAGCGTGGTTTGGGTGATGTGCTGATTAGCTTTGAATCGGAAGTGAATAACATCCGCAAGCAATATGAAGCTCAGGGCTTTGAAGTTGTGATCCCAAAAACCAACATTCTGGCGGAGTTCCCGGTGGCATGGGTGGATAAAAATGTTAAGGCCAACGGCACGGAGAAGGCGGCGAAAGCCTATCTGAACTATCTCTACAGCCCGCAGGCGCAGACCATCATTACCGACTACTACTACCGTGTGAACAACCCACAGGTGATGGATAAGCTGAAGGATAAATTCCCGCAAACCGATCTGTTCCGCGTGGAAGACAAGTTTGGTTCATGGCCTGAGGTCATGAAAACCCATTTCGCCAGCGGTGGTGAATTAGACAAGCTGTTAGCGGCGGGGCGTAAGTAATGTTTGCAGTTTCTTCCAGACGCGTGCTGCCGGGCTTTACCCTGAGCCTCGGCACCAGTCTGCTGTTTGTCTGTTTGATTCTACTGCTGCCGCTAAGCGCGCTGGTTATGCAGTTGTCTGAAATGAGCTGGGCGCAGTACTGGGAAGTCATTACCAACCCGCAGGTGGTTGCCGCCTATAAGGTGACGCTGCTGTCGGCGTTTGTGGCTTCTATCTTTAATGGCGTATTTGGCCTACTGATGGCGTGGATCCTGACCCGTTATCGCTTCCCGGGTCGTACGCTGCTGGATGCGCTGATGGACTTGCCGTTTGCCCTGCCGACGGCGGTGGCAGGCCTGACGCTGGCGTCGCTGTTCTCGGTGAACGGTTTTTACGGCGAGTGGCTGGCGAAGTTTGATATTAAGGTGACCTACACCTGGCTGGGTATTGCGGTGGCGATGGCCTTCACCAGCATTCCGTTTGTGGTTCGTACCGTACAACCGGTTCTGGAAGAGCTGGGCCCGGAGTACGAAGAAGCGGCGGAAACGCTGGGGGCGACGCGTTTGCAGAGCTTCCGCAAAGTGGTGCTGCCGGAGCTGTCCCCGGCGCTGCTGGCGGGCGTGGCGCTGTCGTTTACCCGCAGCCTTGGTGAATTTGGTGCGGTGATCTTCATCGCCGGTAACATCGCGTGGAAAACGGAAGTCACCTCACTGATGATTTTTGTCCGCTTGCAGGAGTTTGATTATCCCGCGGCGAGCGCGATTGCTTCGGTGATCCTCGCGGCATCTCTGCTGCTGCTGTTTTCTATCAATACCTTGCAAAGTCGCTTTGGTCGGCGCGTGGTAGGTCATTAATGGCGGAAGTGACTCAATTGAAGCGTTATGACGCACCCCGTTTTAACTGGGGTAAATGGTTTCTGATTGGCACCGGGATGCTGGTTTCAGCCTTTATCCTGCTGGTGCCGATGATTTACATCTTCGTTCAGGCGTTTAGCAAGGGGCTGATGCCCGTACTGCAAAACCTGGCCGATCCGGACATGCTGCACGCCATTTGGCTGACGGTGATGATTGCCTTGATCACCGTACCGGTGAACCTGGTGTTTGGCGTGCTGCTGGCCTGGCTGGTGACGCGCTTTAACTTCCCGGGGCGCCAGTTGCTGCTGACGCTGTTGGATATCCCGTTTGCGGTTTCACCGGTTGTGGCCGGTCTGGTGTATCTGCTGTTTTATGGCTCCAACGGTCCGCTGGGCGGCTGGCTGGAAGCCAATAACCTGCAAATTATGTTTGCCTGGCCGGGCATGATTCTGGTCACCATCTTCGTGACCTGTCCATTTGTAGTACGTGAGCTGGTGCCGGTGATGCTAAGCCAGGGTAGCCAGGAAGACGAAGCGGCGATTTTGCTCGGCGCATCCGGCTGGCAGATGTTTAAACGCGTGACCCTGCCGAATATTCGCTGGGCGCTGCTGTACGGCGTGGTACTGACCAACGCCCGTGCGATTGGCGAGTTTGGCGCGGTATCGGTGGTATCCGGTTCGATTCGCGGTGAAACCTTATCGTTACCTTTACAGATTGAACTGCTGGAACAGGATTACAACACCGTCGGCTCCTTCACCGCGGCGGCGTTGCTGACGTTGATGGCAATTCTGACCTTATTTTTAAAGAGTGCGTTGCAGTGGCGTTTGCATAATCAGGAAAAACGCGCGCAACAGGAGGGAAATCATGAGCATTGAGATTGCCAATATTAAGAAGTCTTTTGGTCGCACCCAGGTGCTGAATGATATCTCTCTGGATATCCCTTCTGGCCAGATGGTGGCGCTGCTTGGGCCATCCGGTTCCGGTAAAACCACGTTGCTGCGGATTATCGCCGGGCTGGAACATCAGACCAGCGGGCATATTCGCTTCCAGGGCACCGACGTCAGTCGTCTGCACGCGCGCGATCGTAAAGTCGGCTTTGTGTTCCAGCACTATGCGCTGTTCCGTCATATGACAGTCTTCGACAACATCGCGTTTGGTCTGACCGTGCTGCCGCGTCGTGAGCGCCCGAATGCGGCGACCATTAAGGCCAAAGTCACCAAGCTGCTGGAGATGGTGCAATTGGCCCATTTAGCCGATCGCTACCCGGCCCAGCTTTCCGGTGGGCAGAAACAGCGCGTTGCGCTGGCTCGTGCGCTGGCGGTAGAGCCGCAGATTCTGCTGCTTGATGAGCCGTTTGGCGCACTGGATGCCCAGGTACGTAAAGAACTTCGCCGCTGGCTGCGTCAGCTGCATGAAGAGCTGAAATTTACCAGCGTCTTCGTTACCCACGATCAGGAAGAGGCAATGGAAGTGGCCAACCGCGTGGTGGTGATGAGTCAGGGCAATATCGAACAGGCCGATGAACCTGAACAGGTATGGCGTGAACCTGCAACCCGTTTTGTGCTGGAGTTTATGGGCGAAGTCAACCGTCTACAGGGCACCATTCGCGGCGGACAGTTCCACGTGGGCGCACACCGCTGGCCGTTAGGCTATACGCCGTCTTATCAGGGCCCGGTAGATCTGTTCTTACGCCCATGGGAAGTTGACGTTAGCCGCCGTACTAGCCTCGATTCTCCGCTGCCTGTACAGGTTTTAGAAGCGAGCCCTAAAGGTCACTACACCCAATTAGTTGTACAGCCACTGGGGTGGTACAACGATCCATTAACGGTAGTCATGCGCGGCGACGATACGCCTCTGCGCGGCGATCGCCTGTTTGTTGGTTTGCAGAACGCACGGCTGTATCACGGTGACGTACGTATTGAATCCCATGAGACGCTTGCTCTGGCTGAAACAGCCTGATAGCTTAATTCTTATGTTTATCGCCGGGTAAGCATTACGCGACCCGGCTTTTTTTCGAGCAAAAAACGTGAACACATTAGAACAAACCATTGGCAATACGCCGCTGGTTAAATTACAACGTCTGGGGCCGGATAACGGCAGCGAAATCTGGGTGAAGCTCGAAGGCAACAACCCGGCGGGGTCGGTGAAAGATCGCGCCGCGCTGTCGATGATTGTTGAGGCGGAAAAACGCGGTGAAATTAAGCCGGGCGACGTGCTTATCGAGGCGACCAGCGGCAATACCGGAATTGCGCTGGCGATGATTGCTGCACTTAAAGGCTATCGGATGAAGCTACTGATGCCGGACAACATGAGCCAGGAACGTCGCGCCGCGATGCGTGCCTATGGCGCGGATTTGATTCTGGTAACCAAAGAGCAGGGAATGGAAGGGGCGCGTGATTTAGCGCTGGAGATGGCGCAGCGCGGCGAAGGTACGTTGCTGGATCAGTTCAATAACCCGGACAACCCCTACGCTCACTACACCACTACTGGCCCTGAAATCTGGCAACAGACGGGCGGTCGGATTACCCATTTTGTCTCCAGTATGGGGACGACCGGCACCATTACCGGCGTTTCACGTTTTCTGCGCGAGCAGGACAAAACGGTCACGATCGTCGGTTTACAGCCGGAAGAGGGCAGCAGCATTCCAGGGATCCGTCGCTGGCCTGCAGAATATATGCCGGGAATTTTTAACGCTCAACTGGTTGATAGCGTGTTGGATATTCACCAGAACGATGCGGAGAATACCATGCGCGCGTTGGCGGTTCGGGAGGGGATTTTCTGCGGCGTCAGTTCTGGCGGTGCGGTTGCCGGCGCTCGACGGATTGCGGAACAAAACCCTGGCGCCGTGGTGGTAGCGATCATCTGCGATCGCGGCGATCGCTACCTCTCCACCGGTGTGTTTGGTGAAGAACACTTTAGCCAGGGCGCAGGGATTTAAACGTCCGGGCTATCCAGCAGGTCGGTGCCGTAGGAGTTATCGACGGTACATAACCAACGGCCCGCTTGCTGGCGAAAGACGTAGGTTGCGCGACGCGTAACCTGCGTGGTTTCCCCTTCGGCCAGCGGAATATCGAGGCGGGTTTCCATAATCACCAGCGCGTTATCGCCCCCTTCGATAATCTCCATTCGCCCCTGCGTGACGACGAGCCGATGCTGGAAGTAATCCGCAATGGCGATAAAGGCTTTGCGAATGTTCTCTTTCCCGCGAACCACCATCCCCGGTTTGACCACCAGGGCGGCGTCCTCGGCGTAGTATTCCATCAGCGCCTCGTAGTCCTCTTGCGATATAGCGCGATCGCAGGCTTCAATAACGGCTTTTAACGATGATTCTGGCATAGGCACCCCTCATTGTGCGGGCTAGCGGGACTCGGTCAGCTTATCGAGGAACGACCACAGTTTGTGGTTCATTTCACGGTAATCGTGGTTGCGCATCTCTTCAACGGAACGAATAAACGGTTTGCCTTTCGCCTCTGCCAGTTCTTGCTCTGAATGCTGGATAAGCCCTTCGATTGCCTCAGCGGTAAATTCCATATGGCACTGAAAACCATAGACTCTATCGCTAAACTGCACAATTTGGCGTGGGCAGCCGGCGCTTTCCGCGAGGATGACCGTCTCAGCGGTCAGCCCCGGCATATCGTTATGCCAGTGGCCGACGGTTAACGATGAACCAAAATCGCTGAGCAGTGGATGCTGTGTGCCGGCTTCTGTCAGCGTTATCGGGTAGTGGCCAATCTCCTTGTTCGGGCTTTGACATACTTCAGCGCCCAGCGCTTCACCAATCAACTGTGAACCAAGGCAAATGCCGACCACAACACGCCCTGCGTCAATGGCCTGCTTTATCAGGCGCTGTTCTGCCTGAGAGTCAAAGTAGGGACATTCGGCAAGCGTGGTGCGCGGAGACTGGGGGCCGCCAAACACGACCAGCATATCAAAACCGTCGGCGTTAGCTGGAACGGGCTCGCGATTGTAGACGTGAGTCCAGCTAATATCGTGACCGCGCGTTTGCGCCCAGGGTTGGTAAGCGCCGGCTGATTCGAATGATTCATGAATAACAAAATGGACTCGCACGCAGGTTCTCCTGTTATGGGTTAAGCGCCCGCTGAATGTCAGCGGCCAGCCGGGTAATGTTGCTATCGTCTAGCGTCGAAAGGGTGATGCGTAATCCGTGTGCGGCGGCGTTGACGCCGAATGCTTCACCTTCGCGTACCAGCCAACCGGACTTAGCGAGTGCGAAGGCGGTTGGCTGGCTGGCCGCTGCCAGTGGTAGCCATAGGTTCAGGCCGTCGCCGGGAATGACGTCCTCGATGCCTTGAGCACGCAACGCCTGAGCCAGACTCTGCTGCCGGCTGGCGTAGAATTGCCGGGTTTGCTTGAGCTCTTGCTGGTAGCGTTCGTCGGTTAAGCAGGCAAAGGCCACATCCTGGAGCAGATGGCTAACCCACTGACTTCCAGAGTTAAGGCGCAGACGCAGCTTCGCCGATGTCGCTGAGTCACTGGCGACAAACGCCAGCCGTAGGTCGGGCCCCAGCGTTTTAGACATCGAGCGCACCACCGCCCAATGCAGCGTTTGTGCCGCGATCACCGGGTGCCAGTCAGCGGAGGACAGCAGGGCGAAGTGGTCGTCGACAATCACCAATACCTGCGGATAGCGGCTGATTATTGCCTGTAGCGCGGCAGCACGCGTCTTACTCAGGCTGTAGCCGGTTGGGTTATGGGCGCGTGGCGTTAAAATCACCGCGCGGGCACCTTTGCTGAGCGCGTGTTCCAGCATGTCAGGCAGCATCCCTTCACTATCGATGCTCACAGGGCTGGCGGTGAATCCGCTGTAGCGCAGCATGCTGATGCTGCTCAGGAAGCATGGGTCTTCCACCGCCACGCTGTCACCGGGCAGCAAATGGGCGCACAACAAGCGTTCAATGGCGTCTATTGCCCCGCTGGTCAGATCGATTTCACCCGGAGCGGGCAGGGCCTCTTGCATCCAGTCGCTCGCCCAGCGCTGAAGCTGCGGTGTGACCGGCGCATCTCCGTACAGACGCGGCGTGCGGCTGATATGCGATAAACAGCGATTGAGGTCAGGAAGTCGGTCGGGAGCAGGATTGCCGCTGGAGAGATCGGTCAACGGTGTGTGCGGATCGCCGCCTTCCAGTGCGACCGGCTGCAGCGTCTCTTTCACCACCGTCCCGTTACGCCCAAGGCTCAGCGCTAGCCCGGACGTGACCAGCCGCTTATAGGCTGATGCGACGGTATTACGGTTAACGTCAAGCTGAGCTGCCAGCTCGCGAACCGGCGGCAGCGTTTCACCCTTGGCCAGTTTGCCGCTGGTGATATGCTGACGAATACTGTCAAAGATTTCGTTGGCGCTTTTTCCGTCGATCATTATTGACCTATGACAAAATGAATTTTAGCATGTGACGATAATAGTGAGGCGTGAGCCCGCTGTCCAGAGTCAGAGGAGAAGGTGATGGGGCAGGAGAGTGAAATACAGTCGGTGCTCTTTAACGATAAGCACCGGGCGCAGCAAACGGATATCGTTGCCGTTCAGTCGCTGGTGGTTTACGGCAGCGTCGGCAACAGTATTGCCGTCCCGGCGATTAAGGCGCACGGCCTGCGGGTGACTGCGGTGCCAACGGTGTTGTTTAGCAATACGCCGCACTATGAGACCTATTATGGCGGCATTATTCCCGGCGAGTGGTTTGGCGGTTATCTTCGGGCGCTCAATGAACGCGACGCGCTGCGCGAGCTGAAAGCGGTCACCACGGGCTATATGGGTAGCGCGGAGCAGATTGCGCTACTCGCCGAATGGCTTAAAACGGTCCAGCAGTCGCACCCGCAGATCCCGATTCTGGTCGATCCGGTGATTGGTGATGTGGACAGCGGAATCTACGTGCAGGCCGAAATTCCGCAGGCCTATCGTACCCATCTGCTGCCGCTGGCGCAGGGGTTGACGCCGAACGTGTTTGAACTCGAGATGTTGAGCGGTAAACCCTGCAGGACGCTGAATGAAGCGGTAACGGCGGCGCAATCGCTGCTCACTGAGACCTTGAAGTGGGTCATTATCACCAGCGCCCCGGCGCGTAATGCAGATAATATTACGGTTGCTGTTGTGACTGCTGATGCCGTGGATGTGATTGAACATTCGCGTCTGGAAACGGACCTCAAAGGTACGGGCGATCTGTTCTGCGCTGAGCTGATCAGTGGCATTGTGCAGCAAAAAACGCTGTCAGATGCCGCGCGGGATGCCGCCGAGCGCGTACTTGAGGTGATGAGCTGGACGCAGAAATGCGGTTGTGATGAGTTGATACTGCCGCCGGCAGGGGAGGTGCGATGAAGAGCTATCGCCTGGTTGTGCGCCATAATGGGCGTTTGGTTGGTCATTTTGATACCAGCGGTCAGGATGCGCTGGAGGATGCCTGCGTGGCGCGCGCCATTTTTGGCGTTACCGGCGGTTATCAGTGCGAGCTACAGGTTTCTGACAGCGAGCGAAGGATGCTGGAAAGCGGCCCTGATGGAATGAAAGTCCTGATGCGTGAACCGTATTTTCGTCCGGTGACGTCGGCAATTTAAGGCCATAGGGTAAAAAAAATGGCGCCAAGTGGCGCCATTTCTCTATGCAGCAAGAATTACTTCTTGATGCGGATAACCGGGGTTTCACCCACAGTTACGCTACCGGAAAGCTTGGTCAGCTCTTTGATCTCATCCATGTTGGAGATAACAACCGGAGTCAGGGTAGACTTGGCTTTCTCTTCCAGCAGGGCCAGATCGAACTCAATCACGGTATCGCCAACTTTAACGCGCTGGCCTTCTTCCGCGATACGTTTAAAACCTTCGCCTTTCAGTTCAACGGTATCGATACCGAAGTGAACGAACAGCTCGATGCCGCTATCGGATTCGATAGAGAAAGCATGGTTGGTTTCAAAGATTTTACCGATGGTGCCGTCAACCGGCGCAACCATTTTGTTGCCAGTCGGTTTGATAGCAATGCCATCACCAACGATTTTCTCAGCAAACACTACATCCGGCACGTCTTCGATGTTGACGATCTCGCCAGAGAGCGGTGCAATAATCTCAATTGTTCCTGTGTCTTTCTTGTCATCAGAAACCAGAGATTTCAGTTTATCGAACAAACCCATGATCTTCTCCTAAGCAGTAATTTGGGCCGCATCTCGTGGATTAGCAGATTGTTTTTTCTTCAATGAACTTGTTAACCAGCGCCATTAACTCGTCCGTTGTTGGTTGAGCAAGAGCTTGCTCTGCTAATACCTTCGCATCTTCGAAGTTCGTGTTACGGATAATCTTCTTAATGCGCGGGATAGAAATGGCGCTCATAGAGAACTCGTCCAGACCCATCCCCAGCAACAGAAGTGTAGCACGTTCGTCGCCTGCAAGCTCACCACACATGCCAGTCCATTTGCCTTCAGCATGAGAAGCATCAATAACTTGCTTAATCAGCGTCAGAACAGAAGGTGACATTGGTTGGTAAAGATGCGAGATCATATCATTACCACGGTCAACTGCCAGAGTATACTGCGTTAAATCATTGGTACCGATACTAAAGAAATCAACTTCTTTGGCCAGATGACGCGCAATGGTTGCCGCCGCTGGTGTTTCCACCATCACGCCAATCTCAATGGCTTCGTCAAAGGCTTTACCTTCGTCACGCAGTTCCTGTTTGTAGATCTCAATCTCTTTGCGCAGCGCGCGAACTTCTTCAACAGAGATGATCATCGGGAACATGATGCGCAGTTTACCGAAAGCGGACGCACGCAGAATGGCGCGAACCTGGTCACGCAGGATCTCTTTGCGATCCATGGCGATACGCACGGCGCGCCAGCCCAGGAACGGGTTCTCTTCTTTCGGGAAGTTCATGTACGGCAGCTCTTTGTCGCCACCGATGTCCATGGTACGGACGATAACCGCTTGCGAGCCACAGGCTTCAGCAACGGCTTTATACGCAGCAAACTGTTCTTCTTCAGTTGGCAGCGCATCGCGGTCCATGAACAGGAATTCTGTACGGTACAGACCAACGCCTTCCGCACCGTTACGCTCAGCACCGTCGATATCACGCACGGTACCGATGTTGGCACAAACTTCAACCTGGTGGCCATCAAGGGTGATTGCCGGCAGATCTTTCAGTTTTGCCAGTTCAGCTTTCTCAGAGGCAACCTGCTCTTGTACGGCACGCAGCTCTTCGATTTGTTCGTTGTTTGGGTTGACGTAAACCAGATTGTTTACGGCATCCAGAATTAGATAGTCGCCATTTTTCACCTGAGAGGTGACGCTACCGGTGCCCACGATCGCTGGCAGTTCCAGGGAACGCGCCATGATGGAGGTGTGGGAGGTACGGCCACCAACGTCAGTGATAAAGCCCAGTACCTTCTTCAGGTTCAACTGTGCCGTTTCGGATGGCGTCAGGTCAGCGGCAACCAGGATAACTTCATCCTGAATGGCGCTAAGATCGATGATTGCCAGACCCAGGATGTTGCGCAGCAGACGCTTACCGATATCACGTACGTCAGCCGCACGTTCTTTCAGGTATTCATCATCCAGTTCTTCCAGGGCAGTCGCCTGACCTTCGATAATTTCATGCGCAGCTGCGTCAGCCGTCATGTGTTTATCTTTAATCAGGGCTATGATTTCCTGCTCCAGCTCCTCATCTTCGAGCAGCATGATATGCCCTTCGAAGATGGCTTCTTTTTCTTCACCGAAAGTTTCGCCAGCTTTAGTCTTGATAGCTTCCAACTGTGCGGACGCTTTAGAACGACCGCTCAGAAAACGCTCAACTTCCTGCTCAACGTTATCGGCAGAAATTTTCTTCCGGTCGATGACAATCTCATCTTCTTTCAGCAGCAGTGCTTTGCCGAAAGCGATACCCGGGGATGCTAAAATGCCTGAAATCATAACCCTACCTTACTTGTGACTGATATTGAAAAGAACTCTTTGAACTTACTCGAGTTCAGCCATCAGTTTAACCAGATGTTCAACTGCTTTCTGCTCGTCTTCACCTTCAGCGGACAGGGTGACAACGGTACCCTGAGTCAGGCCCAGAGTTTGCAGTTTGAACAGGCTTTTCGCGCTAGCGCTTTTGCCGTTGGAAGTCACAGTGATCTCTGAAGTGAAGCCTTTAGCTTCTTTAACAAACTGAGCAGCAGGGCGGGTATGCAGACCGTTCGGAGCGGTAATAGTAACTTCTTGCTGGAACATTATATTTCCCCAACTTATAGGTTTAGTGTTGTGGAACTAAAGTCTAGCCTGGTGGCCACACTTTAGCCTGTATTACTCATTAAGCGACGCCCACTAATCAGCACTATCATCGGAGACAAACATCCGACGCAGACGCTTCTGGCCTTTGACGTTTCGCTTATCATTAAACATTATGCCGCGAAAGCAGGATTTGAACCAAATCATAAAATCGATTCAGCACTGGAAAACCTGTCACGAATAATTTCGCGGCTCAAAATAAATATGATGGTTAAATACCAGACCTACGGAGGTGAAGCAATGCCAGGGGGGGTAAAAGTTTGATGTACGCCACAAAAAAGCACCCGGGAGGGTGCTTTTTTACACGATTTTAACGTGATGGCATTACTGTTGCAGTTCTTTCTCAGTGAAGAGATCTGCGAATAATGCCGTGCTCAAATAGCGTTCACCCGAAGACGGTAGGATAACCACAATATTCTTATTGGTAAAGGTTTCATCTTCCTGAAGTTTCAGCGCCGCGGCAACGGCTGCACCGGAAGAGATACCGGCCAGAATCCCTTCTTCTTCCATCAGACGACGTGCGGTGGAAATCGCTTCTTCATTGGTAATGGCGACAACTTTATCAATCAGTTTCAGATCGAGGTTGCCTGGGATGAAACCTGCGCCGATCCCTTGGATCTTGTGCGGACCTGGTTTGATTTCTTCACCCGCCAGCGCCTGCGCGATAACCGGGGAGTCGGTTGGTTCAACGGCAACGGCGATCAGGTCGGTTTTGCCTTTAGTGCCTTTAATATAGCGGGTAACGCCGGTCAGCGTACCGCCGGTGCCTACGCCAGCAATGAACACGTCAACCTGGCCGTCGGTATCTTCCCAGATTTCCGGGCCGGTGGTTTTTTCGTGAATTTCCGGGTTGGCCGGGTTGCTGAACTGCTGCAGCAACAGGAATTTTTCTGGATTGCTAGCGACAATCTCTTCCGCTTTCTGAATGGCACCTTTCATGCCTTTCGCGCCTTCGGTCAGCACCAGATTCGCGCCCAGCGCTTTCAGCAGCTTGCGGCGTTCAATACTCATGGTTTCTGGCATGGTCAGCGTCAGTTTGTAGCCACGAGCGGCGGCAACGTAGGCCAGAGCGATACCGGTGTTGCCGCTGGTCGGTTCAACCAGTTCAACGCCAGGTTTCAGTACGCCACGTTTTTCGGCATCCCAAATCATATTGGCACCGATACGGCATTTGACGCTGAAGCTTGGGTTACGTGATTCAACCTTCGCCAGGATGCGCCCGTTACCGATGCGGTTCAGTCGTACCAGCGGCGTATGACCGATAGTCAGGGAGTTATCTTCAAAAATCTTACTCATGGCCTGTCCTTAACTGTATGAAATTTGGGGTACTGGACCAGCATACCTGCTTAAAGATTCTGCGGAAGTAAGGATTTCGCATATCTATATACTGAAGGGAAATAATGGTAAGCCGGATGGAATAAGGCAAGGTATAAGCCCCATTTGTTCTGAATGGGGCTTATTGGCTGGCGGAGCGTATGTCGCAACGCTGCCAGGTTACTTCCACATTGCGTGTTTATCGCGATAGCAGTCAACCCACATCGCCGTCGCGCCGCAGATAGCGACCGGGATAATGACCAGATTGAGCACGGGGATCAGCGTAAACAGGCTGGCCAGCGCACCAAACTGCATATTGCTGACCTTACGAGTGCGCAGGGCCTCACGCATGGTTTTGAAGGGCACTTTATGGTTATCGAATGGGTAGTCGCAGTACTGAATGGCCAGCATCCAGGCGCTGAACAAGAACCACAGCACCGGAGCCACCGTCTGACCAATGCCGGGGATAAAGTACAGCAGCAGCAGGACGATGGCGCGCGGAAGGTACCAGGCCAGTTTTTGCCATTCGCGCTTCATGATACGCGGCAGATCTTTCATTATGCCGACAATACCGGTATCGGGTGGCGTCGCGCCGGTTAATCGTGCCTCAAGCTGTTCGGCCAGCAGACCGTTAAACGGTGCGGCTATCCAGTTGGCAATAGTGGAAAAGAAGTAGCCGAAGACCAGTAAAATAGAGAGCACGATGACCGGCCACAGCAGGTAGCTCAGCCACTGTAACCAGTCCGGGATACGGCTCATTAATGAAGGGATCCAGCTTCCTAGCTTGCTGAACAGCCACCAAAAGGCGCCGCCCATCAAAATAATGTTGACTAACAGCGGTAAAATGACGAAACGGCGGATGCCCGGCAAGCCGATCAATTTCCAGCCCTGAGAGAAATAGTAAACGCCGCTACGTGCGGCAGGGGCGGACGATGAAACCATGGTCAGGTGGAGCTCCTTTGTCTGACTGCATTAAAAGACGGCTATATTTTATCGACTTGTTGGACAATGACCAGTTAGGAAATGTTCGAAAAACCAGCAAAAAGCACGATTTAGTCCATCTTTATGCAGTGAATGTCTCAAGTACACTTGCACTTGACGTGATGGGCAAATACTCTTAGTGAGTAAATGTTTGCCGTGGTGGCAAGGTGTTAGAACAACAGAGAATATAATGATGCAGGATTTGCGTCTGATATTAATCATTGTTGGCGCGATCGCCATACTCGCTTTACTGGTTCATGGTTTCTGGACGAGCCGTAAAGAACGTTCATCGATGTTTCGCGATCGTCCAATAAAACGAATGAAGTCTCGTGACGCCGACGACGAGTCGGAAGATGACTTTGATGACAATGTTGAAGGCGTGGGTGAAGTTCGTGTCCACAAGGTCAATCACGCCCCTGGGGTTGCTGGGGAGCAAGATGCGCCTCGTCCGCCTCAACACCAGTACCAGCCGCCTTACGAGCGTCAGGCGCCTCAGCCTGCGCGTCCGCAAGAGCCGGTACAGCCGCCGCCTGTGCAACAGCCGTATCAGCCTGTGCAGCCTGCGCCGGTTCAACCGCCGCAGCCGGTACAGCAACCTGTACGCCAGCCGGTCGTTGAACCACAGCCGGTGCAGCACGCGCCAGTGGCTCCGCAGCCCGTAGCGGCACCGCCTGCTCAGCCGGTCGAAGCACCAGTGGTGCAGCCAGCGCCTCAGCCAGCGCCGGTTGAACAACCTGCGCCAGAGCCAGTACCGCCGGCGAAGGAGCGTAAAGAGACCGTCATCGTGATGAACGTTTCCGCGCATCAGGGTTCGTCTATTAACGGCGAAGTGCTACTGAACAGCATTCAGCAGGCTGGGTTTAAATTTGGCGACATGAATATTTTCCATCGCCATCTCAGCCCGGACGGCAGTGGCCCGGCGCTATTTAGTCTTGCTAACATGCTGAAACCGGGTACGTTTGATCCGGAAAACATGGGTGAGATGCAGACGCCTGGCGTGACCATCTTCATGCAGGTGCCGGCGTACGGTGATGAGCTGCAAAACTTCAAATTGATGCTTCAGTCGGCCCAGTTTATTGCTGATGAAGTGGGTGGTGTGGTGCTAGACGATCAGCGCCGCATGATGACCCCGCAAAAAATGCGTGAATATCAGGATCGTATCCGCGAAGTTATCGACGCTAACGCCTGATAGGTCTGCACTTTTCCACTCTTTCCTGAACCCCCGCCTGTCGGGGGTTTTTTATCATTGATGGTGTGATATGCAACCAATAGAACAACAACTGACCGAACTGCGAGCGACGCTTCGCCATCATGAATATCTTTATCATGTTTTAGATACACCGGAGCTGCCGGACGCGGAGTATGACCGTCTGATGCGCGAGCTGCGCGAGCTGGAAGCCCAGCACCCGGAACTCATCACTTCTGATTCACCGACCCAACGCGTGGGTGCCCAGCCGCTGGCTGCATTTAGCCAGATCCGCCATGAAGTACCGATGCTGTCCCTGGACAACGTGTTTGATGAAGACAGTTTTCTCGCTTTTAACAAACGCGTTCAGGACCGTCTGAAAAGCACCGATAAACTGACCTGGTGCTGTGAACTCAAGCTTGATGGGCTGGCCGTCAGTATCCTGTACGAAAACGGCGTGCTGGTGAGTGCGGCAACGCGCGGTGACGGCACGACCGGTGAGGACATTACCTCCAATGTGCGTACCATCCGTGCGATCCCGCTGAAACTGCGGGGTGACAACATCCCGGCTCGTCTGGAAGTGCGCGGTGAAGTGTTTATGCCGCAGCCCGGTTTTGAAAAAATTAACGAAGAAGCGCGCCGGACGGGAAACAAAGTATTTGCTAACCCGCGTAATGCCGCCGCCGGTTCGTTGCGCCAGCTTGACCCGCGTATTACCGCGAAGCGACCGCTTACTTTCTTCTGTTATGGCTGGGGTGTGCTGGAAGGCGGTGAATTGCCCGGGACCCATCTGGGTCGCCTGCAGCAGTTTAAGGAATGGGGCCTGCCGGTCAGCGACCGCGTGAAGCTGTGTGATTCACCGGACGAAGTGCTTGCTTACTACCACAAGGTTGAAGAAGACCGACCAACGCTGGGCTTTGACATCGACGGCGTAGTGATTAAGGTCAATTCGCTGGCGCTGCAAGAGCAGCTTGGTTTTGTAGCGCGCGCGCCGCGCTGGGCCGTAGCGTTCAAATTCCCGGCGCAGGAGCAAATGACCTTTGTCCGCGACGTGGAGTTTCAGGTTGGTCGTACCGGTGCCATTACGCCGGTGGCACGCCTTGAACCGGTTCAGGTCGCCGGTGTACTGGTCAGTAACGCCACGCTGCATAACGCGGATGAAATTGAACGCCTGGGGCTGCGTATTGGCGATAAGGTAGTGATCCGCCGTGCCGGCGACGTGATTCCTCAGGTGGTGAACGTGGTGCTTTCAGAGCGCCCGAATGACACTCAGGAAGTCGTCTTCCCGACGCACTGTCCGGTGTGTAACTCTGATGTTGAACGCGTTGAAGGTGAGGCCGTCGCGCGCTGTACCGGCGGCTTGATCTGCGGCGCACAGCGTAAAGAAGCGCTCAAACACTTTGTTTCCCGCCGTGCGCTTGATGTTGACGGCATGGGCGACAAAATTATCGATCAGTTGGTGGAAAAAGAGTACGTCCATACCCCTGCCGACCTGTTCACTCTGACCGCGGGCAAACTCACCGGGCTTGACCGTATGGGGCCTAAATCGGCGCAGAATGTGGTGAGTGCGCTGGAAAAAGCCAAACAGACCACCTTTGCCCGTTTCCTCTACGCTTTAGGCATCCGTGAAGTCGGGGAGGCGACGGCCGCTGGGCTGGCTGCTTTCTTCGGTACGCTGGAAGCGCTGGAAGCGGCGTCGGTAGATGAGCTGCAAAAAGTGCCTGACGTCGGCGTTGTCGTGGCAAACCATGTGTTTAACTTCTTTGCTGAAGAGAGCAATCGCGAGGTTATCCAGCAGTTGCTTAAAGAAGGTGTTAACTGGCCGGCGCCGGTCGTCATCAATGCCGATGAGATTGACAGCCCGTTCGCGGGAAAAACCGTGGTGCTGACCGGAAGCCTGAGCCAGATGTCCCGTGATGATGCGAAGACGCGTTTGGTTGAGCTGGGAGCGAAAGTTGCTGGCAGCGTGTCGAAGAAGACTGACCTGGTGATTGCCGGTGAAGCTGCGGGTTCGAAGCTCGCGAAAGCACAGGAATTGGGCATTGAGGTGATTGACGAGGCTGAAATGCTGCGTCTGTTAGGAGTCTAACGTGGATAAAGAACAGCTCATTGAGATCGCCAACACTGAAATGCCATTTGGCAAGTATAAGGGGCGGCGTTTGATTGATGTGCCTGAAGAGTATCTGCTGTGGTTTGCCCGGAAGGATGAATTTCCTGCCGGGCATCTTGGCGAGCTGATGCAGCTAACGTTACTGATTAAAACTGAAGGGCTGAGCCAGCTGGTACAGCCCCTGAAGCGTTAGCTTCCAACGCGGGCCTGTTCTTTGGCCTGCAGTTTCTCCGTCTGAGCTTTGTAACGCCGCGCCAGCACTGCACAGGTCATGAGCTGGATCTGGTGGAAGATCATCAGCGGCAGCACTATCATGCCCAGTACCGATGTCGGGAAGAGGATATTGGCCATTGGAATACCGTTGGCCAGACTCTTTTTCGACCCGCAGAAGACAATCGTGATTTCATCCGCTTTATTGAAGCCCAGTCGCCGAGCGACGACGGTATTGATCAGAATCACAAGCGCTAACAGCACGATGCTGACTACTACGATAAACAGCAGCGAGCCGACGCCAACTTTGTGCCAGATACCGTTCACTACCGCCTCGCTAAAGGCCGAGTAAACGACCAATAGAATTGACGTCTGGTCAGTTTTAGCAATCCACTTCTTATGTTTAGTCACGAATGCTGCCGTCCATGGACGGGAAAGATGACCAAGTACAAACGGCAGCAACAGCTGAAGCATAATTTTGCCCACCTGCTCAAGGCTGCCACCTGCGCCGTGGACGTTCATCACAAGGCCAACCAGCAGCGGCGAGAGGAAAATACCTAGCAGGCTGGAGGCGGAGGCTGAGCAGACGGCGGCGGCAACGTTGCCTCCGGCCAGTGAAGTGAAGGCAATGGCCGACTGTACCGTTGCGGGTAAAATACACAGATACAGGAAGCCTGCGTATAGCTGCGGATCGACGTTAATCGGTGCCCACCAGGCGAACAACACCCCCAGTACCGGGAAGACCACAAAGGTGCTGCACATCACCCACAGATGCAGTCGCCAGTGGCTACCGCCGGCGATGATTGATTCACGCGACAGCTTGGCACCGTGCATAAAGAACAACAGCGCGATGGCGGCGGTAGTCAGGTTTTCAAAAAAAGGAACGAAGTCGCCGCGCGCTGGGAAGAAGGTGGCGAGCAGGACGACGGCGATAAGGGTCAGCGTAAAAGGATCCAGAATGCGGAAAAGTTTCATAAAAACTCCTGAAGATCGATGCAGACATTTTGCTTTTTTATTTTTGAGAAATAAAATTGATTTATTGCATCCATTCATGAATAAAACAGATGAATTATTCGCTACGGCAGTTGAAGGTGTTTGTGACGGTGGCTCAAGCAAAAAGCTTTAGCCGGGCAGGGGAGATCATCGGCTTAAGTCAGTCGGCGGTGAGCCACAGCGTGAAGGAGCTGGAAAACCAAACCGGAGTGCGGTTATTGGATCGTACGACCCGTGAAGTGGTATTGACAGAAGCTGGACAGCAGTTGGCGCAGCGGCTTGAGCGTCAGCTCGATGAACTCCACAGTACGTTGCGCGAGGCAGGGCGTATCGGGCAGCAGCTCAGCGGTACGGTGCGCGTGGCAGCAAGTCAGACGATTTCAGCGCACCTTATTCCGCAGTGCATTGCCCAGAGCAACCAACGTTATCCGGATATTCGTTTTGTGTTACACGACAGGCCTCAGCAGTGGGTGCTGGAGAGTATCCGCCAGGGCGATGTCGATTTTGGCATTGTTATCGATCCTGGTGCAGTGAGCGATTTGCAGTGCGAAACCGTGCTGTCGGAACCATTCTTTTTGCTTTGCCGCAATGATCACCCCTTTGCGAATTTACCCAGCGTGAGCTGGCAGGCGCTGCAAGGGGCAAAGCTGGTGTTACAGGATTATGCCTCCGGGAGCCGTATGTTGATTGATGCGGCGCTGCGTTTGCACGACATTGAGGCCAATATCGTGCAGGAAATTGGCCATCCGGCGACGTTGTTCCCGATGGTGACGGCGGGGATTGGTATCAGCATTATCCCGGCCTTGGCGCTACCGCTGCCGGAGGGAAGTCCGTTGGTGGTAAAACGTCTGGCCCCAGGCGTAGAACGCCAACTGATGTTGGCGAGACGCAAAAAACGCTCGCTTTCAACGGCAGCGCAGGCGCTGTGGGACGTGGTGCGCGAGCAGGGACAATGTCTGATGGACGAGCGTTTGCAGGATCCGCTGTATCAAATATAAACATCAATCTTATGGGCGTCGCTGGGGTTATTAACCCCGGTGATGGCAGCCGCGGCGCTCTCCTGTTTCTCCTGCGCTTTTTCCGCCTGCTGATTCTGAAGCTGAGCCAACTGTGCTTCCAGCATGGCAATTTGCTCCTGAATCATCTCCGCCTGTTTTTGTTTCTCTTCTGCACTGCCGCTACCGTCGGCAATTTCTTTGAGCTGCTGGGTGAGTTTGACGATCTGCTGGGTAATGCGTGCCATCTGGGATGCGGCATCGTTACTGCTTGAGATGCTGGAACTGCCGGAGTTTTGTAACGTCGCAACAGCCGTTGCGCTGATTGTGCTCATGATATCTGCCTTCTAAAGGGAAATATAAACAATATCGGCAGGATGAAGCGGGACTTGAGGGCTAGCGAAGGTGAGCAAAAGGACAAATCGCAGATAGCAAAAAGGTGCCTTCAGGGTAACACCGTTCACTTAAGCAAAGCGATTAGGGGAAACATCGGGATTTGGTGCCCGGAGGGACGCCAAACCCGGCGGTCGCCCCGGGTATCTCAATCTTAAACTAACGGTTAGGGCGTATTTTACACTGGTGGGGCGTGCAGGATGACTCGCTACGCTCGCCCTTCGGGCCGTTGTCGTAAACGACGCCGTTGTCTCACGACGTTCGACCCGAACCTGCGGCAGGTTCGAATCGTCAAATATCACGCATAGCAAAAAGACGCCTTTAGGGCGCCTTTTTAC